>NZ_JAUSTT010000001.1 GCF_030812995.1 Bacillus chungangensis
GATTCGGGAATCGTTTTTACCTAGGTAACGTATTCCAACCTTTAACAATTCATTTGTGTAGCAAAGCTACACAAGGTGCGACTGCCCGTCGCACATGAAAAAACACACAATCATTCGATTATGTGTTGATATTTTTTTGAACATGATCTAGAATCGTATTTGCTGTTTCCTCAACCGCTTTATGCGTCACATCAATCACCTTGCAGTTGATTTTGCGAGCAATCTTATCAAAATATTCGATTTCTTTTTTGATTCTTTCAATGTTTGCATAACTTGCTTGATCATTCAGCCCCAGTGATTTTAATCTTTCCTTGCGAATATCATTAAGTTTTTCTGGACTAATTTTTAGTCCAATGCATTTTTTAGCAGAAATTTGAAATAGCTCCTCCGGAGGATCTACTTCTGGTACAAGCGGAACATTGGCAACCTTGATGCGCTTGAGTGCTAAATATTGGGATAAAGGCGTTTTCGAGGTTCTTGATATACCAACTAGAACAATATCAGCCTTTAAAATTCCACGTGGATCTCTGCCATCATCATATTTAACTGCAAATTCAATTGCTTCTACTTTTTTGAAGTATTCTTCATCCAACTTGCGAACTAAACCAGGCTCGTATAAAGGCGTTTTTCCATATAGTGCCTGAAATTTATCCATTAAAGGTCCAATCAAATCGATTGCACATAAATTTTCTTTTTCAGCTTGTTCGAATATATAATGGCGCATTTCCGGTACAACGAGTGTATAGACAATCAAACCGCGCGTTACTTTTGCTAAAGAAATGACTTCATCAATGTGAGAGTAGTCCTCTACATAAGGAAAACGTTTCAAGGTCGCACTAGACCCATTAAATTGGCTGATTGCTGCTTTTGTGACAAGGTCAGCTGTTTCTCCAACCGAATCTGAGACAATATAAATAATCGGTTCTATCACCTTTTTCACCTTCCTTTATAGATCTTCGTTGGCAAGCGCTACGAAGGCTTTTGTAATGTTTGTCTTTGTGATACGGCCAATAACCTCATATCCGTCAGCTTTTCTTTTGACGATTGGCACTGCATCAATTTGCTTATCGATCAGCTTAGTAGCAACATCAATTAATAAATCTTCTTTTTCACAGACAGTGATATTTGGCATTCTTGTCATAATAATATGAACTGGAATGGAAGATAGTTCTTGCTTGCCTAGCGCTGCCCTCAAAAGATCTTTGCGCGAAAGTACTCCAACAAGGCAGGACGCCTCGTCCACAACAAAAAGGGTGCCAATATCTTCTAAAAATATCGTGCAAATTGCATCGTAAACCGATGCACTTTCACTAACTACTACTGGTACAGATTGATGGTCTTTCACATATATTTCTTTCAAATTATCCGTAAGCAGCTGCGTTTTTGTTTTTCCTGTATAAAAATAGCCGACTCTCGGCCGCGCGTCTAAAAAACCTGCCATTGTTAATATTGCCAAATCTGGCCTTAACGTGGCACGTGTCAAATTTAAGCGTTCGGCAATATGCTCTCCAGTGATCGGACCGTTTTCTTTCACGATTTCCAAAATTTGGTGTTGCCTTTTATTGAGATCTATCGTTACCACCACCTAATAACTCAATTCTGGAACACTTTTTGTATTTCTCGATTGTTATATGCTCATTATATACGATTTTATGAAAAAAGACAGTTTTTAAGACACACTCCTCCTTGGAGCAGCTGCTTTTTATGGTGAATCCTATCCTTTTGATCAAACGTTAAAAATGAAACATCCATCAGTGGGGGTTTTCTCTCATCCCCTACTAATGGGAAGTAAACAAAGGCTAAGGTCGCACGTCCTCGAAAAAGGGGAGAATAGAGGTTGGCGGTCCTACTGCCAGTTAGGTTAGATGTGGGATAAAATTTTATCTTCTAAGAACGGATGGAGAAGCTCTCCATCCGTTTATACATTCATCTCAATCAATCGTATTATTTTACAATAATGTCATTCATCGCTGCATAGTTTTTAATCAAATCAGCTAATTCCTTCATTTGTGCCAAGCGATTCATTTTAAGTGATTCATCCTCAGACATAACCATCGTATGATCAAAATAATGTTCAATCGCTTGTTTTAATGCTCCTAATGCTTGAAAGGCTGCCTTCATATCTAGCTCATGCAAGTTTCCTTTTAACGCTGTAAATTGCTTGTACAGTTCCTTTTCATATTCATTATCAAATAATGTTGGATTAATAGGCTGTGATGTCTCTACATTTTTAGCAATATTCATTACCCTGCTTAAAGCTTCAATCGTCGATTTAAACTCATTGGAATCTTTCGCCTTATTTAATACTAATGCCCGTTCAACTAACTTTGGAACTAAGTCGACAGAGCTTTTTAGTACTGCTTCAATGATATCATAGCGAATGCCAATATCTTGCAAGGTGTTTTTAATCCGAAGTTTTAAGAAAGCGAGAAAAGTCTGTCTTAAATCTATGTCACTGTCGGCACCAATTTTATCTTCTTCTATGATTTGCACCGTTTTATCCAGCAGATGTAAAAGTGATACATCCCATTTATGTGCAATTAGTATTTGGACGATGCCTGCTGCTTGCCTTCTAAGTGCATACGGATCTTGTGAACCAGTTGGAATAATACCAACAGCAAAACAAGACACGATTGTATCAATTTTATCGGCAATTGCAACAACAGCAGAAACATTGGATGCCGGTGCCTCTTCTTTAGCATGACGTGGCTGATAATGCTCTTTTATTGCTTTAGCTACCTCAGGAGATTCACCTTTTTGCAATGCATACTGTTCGCCCATCCAGCCTTGTAGCTCTGGAAATTCATTAACCATGTTCGTAACAAGATCAAATTTGCAAATCTCAGCAGCACGATCAGCTGCTGCTTTTTCTTGTTCAGATAATCCAAGCAGATCTGTTAGCATGTTTGTAATCCGACGAATACGCTCCACTTTATCAGCAATAGTGCCAATTTTTTCATGATACACTACCTGTCCTAGTTTCTTTAAAGCTGTGGAAATGTCTAATTTCTGATCTTCAGCAAAGAAAAAAGCAGCATCAGCAAGGCGAGCGCGCAATACTTTTTCATTTCCCTTTGCTACTTTTTCCAGGTGGCGATGATCACCATTACGGACTGTCACAAAATATGGCAATAACTGTCCTTCTCGATTTTTCACCGGAAAGTAGCGTTGATGCTCTTTCATTGAAGTAATCAGAACTTCCTCAGGAAGCTGTAAAAAAGAGTGATCAAAGGAACCGTATAGAGCAGTAGGATATTCAACAAGATTATTAACCTCTTCTAACAGGGCTTCATCGATAGGGATGAGCCAGTCTTGCTCCATCTCTAGTTTGTGAAGCTGCTCACGAATCGATTGCTTACGATCCTCTGGACGAACGAGTACATATTGACTTAACAATGTTTTTTCGTATGCAAGTGGTTCGGCTAATGCTACTTTACCGCCGAGAAAACGATGTCCATGGGATATATTGCTTGTGCCGACCCCTGCAATCGAAAATGGGACAATCGTTTCTCCATAAAGGCAGACAAGCCATTTGATCGGTCTAATATACCGAAGGTCTTGATTTCCCCAATGCATATTTACCGGAAAAGTTAAGCCGCTAATAATGGTTTGCAAACTAGGTAATAAGCGAACCGTCTTTTGGCCCTTTTCCTCTTTCTTTACAAAGGCATATTCCACGTTATACTGTTCTTTATAATAAATATCATCTGTCGTTGCCCCCTGACCTCTGGTAAAGCCTAGAGCCGCTTTTGACCATTCGCCATCTTCTGTTTTCGCTACTTTTTTGGAAGGCCCTTTTACTTCAATAACTCGGTCTTCCTGGGCCTCAGCAACGTCCTTTATGATAAACGCCAAACGTCTAGGAGTTGAATATAGTAGTACTTCTCCGTATTCAAGCTGATGTTCTTGCATCCATTTCTTTGCTTTTTCACCAAGCTGCTCCATTGCAGCTTCCACAACCCGCGCTGGCATCTCTTCCAGACCGATTTCCACTAATAAATTCTGCTTATTCATTCTCCTGGTCCTCCTTTTTATTCAGAATTGGAAAGCCCAGTTTTTCTCTTTCAATATAAAAGGCTTTGGCAACTTTTCGAGCGAGCTTTCTCATTCGGCCAATGTAAGCCGTACGTTCCGTAACCGAAACTGCTCCACGTGCATCTAATAAGTTAAAAACATGGGAGCATTTTAAAATGTAATCATATGCTGGATGAACCAAGCCTTTTTCGATTTGCTTTTTTGCTTCCTCTTCGTATGTATTAAAAAGGTCAAAAAGCATCGTTTGGTTCGAAGTCTCAAATGCATAGGTTGAATGTTCAAATTCAGGCTGATAAAAGATATCATGGACAGTAAAGTCTTCCGTCCACTTTAACTCAAACACATTTTCTTTCTCTTGAATGTAAGAGGCTAGGCGTTCTATTCCATACGTCAGCTCAACCGAAACTGGTTTACAGTCAAGACCGCCAACTTGTTGGAAATAAGTAAACTGCGTGATTTCCATGCCATCTAGCCATACTTCCCAACCTAGACCTGCACAACCAAGAGATGGATTCTCCCAATTATCTTCTACAAAACGAATATCATGTTCCAATGGATCAATACCAAGTGCCCGCAAGGAATCTAAATACATATCTTGGATATGATCCGGCGAAGGCTTCATGATTACTTGAAATTGATGGTGTTGATACAAACGGTTTGGATTCTCCCCATAACGTCCATCAGCAGGACGCCTTGATGGTTCTACATAAGCGACATTCCACGGCTCAGGACCAATCGCTCGTAAAAATGTGTAAGGGCTCATCGTTCCAGCACCTTTTTCTACATCATAGGCTTGCATCAACATACAGCCTTGGCTAGACCAATAGTTTTGCAGTGTTAAAATCATTTCTTGAATATTCACAGCTCTCTACCTCCAAATTTTTTCACAAAAAAACTCGTCTCTATGCCTTTTAAAAGCATAGGGACGAGTTTTATACTCGCGGTTCCACCCTATTTGCTGTCCTCTAAAGCGACAGCCACCTCTCTACAATCTGTTCAGGAGCGCCTTTCATGTATGTTTGATCACCCTGCTTTCACTAATCCAGGTTCGCTTTTGATCAAGTGCACACATTACTCTTTTCCATCATTACAGACATATGTTATTGTTCTCACAGATTCTCATTCATCATTAAAGTCGCTTCATCTAACTATTAGAAGCTGATGAAAGAGAAAATAAAGAATCATTTTATTATTAAATAAAATACTCGAAAATTCGTTTGCTGTCAATGATTAAATGATAAGCCAATTTACATCTTACTTGAATATCTATAAAGACATTGAAGATACAAATACGACTTGTTATTTTCATACTGAACTCATTTGTCAGGCTGTTCGAAAGCATTTCACATCTTTCAGCCGTATACTTATAGCAATCCTTTTAAACGATCCATTTGCTCTAAAAATCGTTTCGTCTTTAAATTCAAGCCCGAATACTCATTGTAATACAATGATATTGCTGTTCGCAATTCTTTTTTTGTCTCTCGTTTAACAGAAATCGTACCAAGCCGGTTTAAATCAAAATGATAGAACAGCCGCAGCAGCTTCACTGCCGCTTGTGACATTGATAATCGATAGGGGTCTTTTTCATAACAACGATGACATATAAGGCCATTCTCTCTAATAGAAAAAGCAAAATGCCCCTCATGATTACCACAAACGGCACATTTGTTCATACATGGATATAATCCCAATACAGCTAACATTTTCATTTCAAATATATTGGTGATAATCTCCATATCATAATCCTCATCAATATAGCATAAAGATTGATAGATCAGTTCAAATAAAAAAGGATTAGGTTTCCGTTCTTCTGTACTCTTATCTAATAAATCCACCAGATAAGATACATAAGCGGTCTTGAAAATGTCTTCACGAATACTTCTTAATGAGGAAAGTATTTCACCCTGTTGAAGCGTTCCTAGACCTTTGCTTTTCATGTACAAAAAGGAGCCATGCATAAAGAGTTGGGAGATGGCTGAAAGGCGGCTATTCGTTTTTTTTGCTCCTCTCGCCATAAAGCCAAGTTTCCCAAACTCTCTTGAATATATGGTGACAATTTTATTCGTCTCACCATAATCTGTCGTTCTAATCACAATTCCTTCACATTTTTGCAGCATTATTTTCCCTACCCTTCCAAAGCAATGCTATTTGCCTCTTTCGGGTGATGTTAGAAAGATAGCGGCCTGCATCTGATTACACAACAGGAAAATCCACCTCAATTTTTTTCTCGCCTGTAATCCGGTTTTCAGGATGCTCTTTTTCAAGCTCTTTAAAAAGCAAATAGGTATCAATACTTCCTGTTTCCTTGAAAATATTCCAGGTAAACTCTAACATTAATAACCACGCCTTTCATGTTCTTATGCTATCTGGATAGCTTCATGAGCCTTGTAAGTTAGGATAACCTGTGACCTTTAAAAAATGTTACACAAAAATTGTTAATCGATTTTTAGTATAATAACTTGGCGTTGAATTTATTTCACATTCAAGGATTATTCGTAATCATCTTTGCTATATCCATAATCTTGCAAATAAAAACTTTTATTGCGCCAATCTTTTTGAACTTTTACCCAAATTTCTAAAAAAACTTTTGAACCAAGCAAATGCTCAATATCTGCACGAGCTTGCTTTCCAACTTCTTTTAGGAGCCACCCTTGTTTGCCGATAATCATGCCCTTTTGTGATGGGCGTTCTACAATGATTGTCGCCATAACATGGACAAGATTCCTGTCTTTTTTTTTCTCGACTTTATCAATAAGTACAGCAATAGAATGAGGAATTTCCTCTCTCGTCAAATGTAAAACTTTTTCCCGAATAAATTCTGCAATAATAAACCTTTCTGGATGATCTGTCACTTGATCTGCAGGATAGTATTGAGGGCCTTCCTCTAAGTACAATTTACACTGTTCCAACAGACGTTCGATATTATTTCCTTTTAATGCAGAAATGGGGATGATCTCTGTAAATTCATGCAGCTGCTGATAGCTAGTAATGAATGGCAGCAACTCATCAGGATGAACTTGATCGATTTTGTTCACTACCAAAAAGACCGGTGTATTTACTTCTTTCAGCTTCTCAATAATAAATTGATCACCGCGGCCAAGACCTTCTGCAGCATCGACCATTAATAATATGACATCGACCTCCCGCAGTGTATTTGTTGCAAGCTTTACCATAAAATCACCGAGCTTGTGCTTAGGTTTATGAATACCTGGCGTATCAATAAATACAATTTGGGCATCATCTGTTGTCAATACCCCTTGGATTTTGTTTCTTGTTGTCTGAGGCTTATCACTCATAATGGCAATTTTTTGACCAATTACATGATTTAAAAAGGTTGATTTTCCGACATTTGGCCTTCCAATGATTGCAATAAATCCTGATTTAAACGTTTGTTGTTTTTCGTTATTCATGTAAATCCTCCGGGGAAAAAGCGTCTGGCAATAGCGCTTCTATTGTCAATTCTTTACACTCACCTTTTAAATTCGTTAAATAAACTTTCATTTCTTTAGGACACAATTCAGCTATTACTTGCCGACAAGCGCCGCACGGGGAAACAGGACGCTCTGTATCAGCTATAACGACAAGTGCGGTAAAGTTTCTTACACCTTCTGCATAAGCACTAAATATCGCAGTTCGTTCTGCACAATTGCAAACACTGTAGGCAGCATTTTCAATATTGCAGCCATGATATATTTTACCGTCAGCCGTCAATAATGCAGCACCAACTGCAAATTGTGAATAGGGAACGTACGCTTTTTTTCTAGCTAATTTCGCTTCACTAATTAATGTTTCCAAATTCATATAACTTTCTCCTCTTTAATCAATCATCGCTATAGAAAGTTTCATTTTATGTCTTTAATTTCTATTTTACTACATTTTTACGGGAAAAAGGAGTGCAAAAGTGCACAACTAATCATTTGTTCTTGTATTTTAACCGATAAATAAATCGTTTTCAAATAGATAAAAGAAAGCTGTCCGAATAAGGGCAGCTTTCTTTTATCATCATGTTAAATAAGAGTACGAAATAATGATATTAATTTTGGCAAAAAAATGACAGAGCCAATGATCACCGTCATTAACGCATAGAGCAAGACGGCAGCAGCACTGACATCCTTCGCATATTTGGCCAATGGGTGGAAATCTTCTGTAATAAGATCGATTGTCTTTTCAAGTGCTGAATTTATTAGCTCTAATGAAAGCATGCCAAAAATACAGAAAAGAATGAACATCCATTCAAGTGCAGAAAGGCCGAAGAGAAAGCTAGCAATGACAACAATTACTGCCGCAAGCAAGTGGATTTTGATATTTTTCTCCTTCTTGATAACAGCACTCAATCCTTGTAATGCAAACCTAAAAGAGGACAACAGCCGCTTCTTATTAAAGGGATGATTATCGTTCAAGCCCATAGATGGATAGGATTTCCTTTTGTTTAGTGAACATAATGGCCTCTTCCTCTTCTGTCATATGGTCATAGCCAAGTAAATGTAGAAAGCCATGCAGCGCTAAAAACCCTAATTCACGCTGTAGCGAGTGGCCATATTCAATCGCCTGCTCTTCTGCTTTTGGGAGCGAAATGACAATATCACCTAACATTCGTGGCTCCTCTATCCCTAATATCTCAATCTCACCTTCACCGAGTTCCTCCATAGCAAAAGAAAGAACATCTGTAACTCGATCATACTGGCGATAATCTCGATTAAGTGCTTGAATAGTCGCGTTTGTGACAAACGTGACAGATATTTCCGCATCATGCTCCAACTTTTCATATTCAGCCGCAGTTTGCAGCAGCGCTTCTAGCGGCTGGAAATCTGTTTCGCTTAATTGATTCGTTTCATCATGAAAATCAATCACTAATGGCATGTTTTTTCTCCTTCTGTTTTTTAAATTCTGGATATTCAATTCGAGAATGGAAAATTCCGTTTAAGGTTTCACAAAAAATATTTTTAATGATTTCCAACTCTTTCAGCGTAATATCACACTCATTCAACTGTTCGTCTTGCAAACGATCTTGAATAATATTTTGAACAAGTGATTTGATTTGGTCATGAGTAGGATGTGACATTGATCGGACAGCTGCCTCAACGCTATCTGCAATACTGACAACTGCTGCTTCTTTCGTTTGCGGCTTCGGCCCTGGATAGCGAAAGTCCTCTTCTAATACATCTTCATTTTCCTTCTTTGCTTTATAATAAAAATACTTTAATAATGTTGTCCCATGATGCTGCTCGGCAATATCAACAATTTCTTTTGGAAATTTATTTTTCTTCAGCATATGTACACCATCTGTTACATGCGCTACGATAATATCTCTGCTCGTTTCCGGCGACAGATCATCATGCGGATTATGAATATTCATTTGATTTTCAATAAAATAATGCGGTCTTTTCGTTTTGCCTAAATCATGATAATAACAACCGACTCTTGCTAAAAGTCCATTTGCTCCAATGGCCTCACAGGCTGCTTCTGAAAGATTTGCAACCATTACACTATGATGGTATGTACCTGGTGCTTCCGTTAAGATTTTTTTCAAGAGTGGATGGTTTGGGTTCGATAGTTCAATTAATTTCATTGTTGATAACAAACCAAACCCGGCTTCAAAAAATGGCAGGAGCCCCATCGTAAGGACTGCTGATGATAATCCTGATACAACGGCATAGATGACGTTATACAAATAATCAATTCTTGTAAATTGACCTCCTCCGATAAACAGAATGAAAAAAATCAGCATAATATTTACGACTGCAGCACAAAGGCCTGCTTGTAAAATATTTGGGCGTTGATTCCTGTTGGATAAAAACATCACTCCTGATAAGCCGCTAAATAAAATATAGATGGCAATCTCGAAATTAATTGTTCCGGTAATATGATCATGAAAAATGATGCTTCCACATGCGGATAAGATAATCGTTATGATTAAAGCAAATCGCTCGTTCATCATAATCCTTATTAACATCGGCGCCATCGCTGCAGGAAAAATATAGCCGATATTATTAAGCTGTAGGTCTCTCATGAACCCAATAATATTCATAAGTACTAAGGCAATAATCAAAATAATGCTTGTCAAGAAAATGTAATTTTGCTTTTTTTCTTCGGGCGCTTTCATATTGTAAAAATACAAATACAGAGTGCCAATAATCATAAAGACAAAGATCACTAAGCCGATGTACGGCTTCACAGTAGGATTACTTTTTAATAACCCTAATAATTCTAGCTGACGATACGTTTCACGATCAATTAAATGGCCTTCTTGAACAATTACTTGCCCTTGTAAAATTTTTACAGGCTCAACATTCTCTTTCGCATAGCTTTTCTGCTCTTCTGTTAACTGTGGGTCATAGATATCATTCGCTACAATAGCATATTGTGCAAGTGCGATTGCCGCTTCTTTCAAATGATCACTAATGGATGAATTTCCAATCTTAATGGCAATATCTTCCTTTATTTTTGACACTTGATCTTCACGGATTTTTTCGTCCATGATTCCTTCAACCTGTTTTCCCACTTCTTTTTTTGCTTTTGTCAAATCTTCATTACTGGCTTTTAAAAGGGTAGAAAAGATTTGATCAGGAATCGCTTTTGTCACATCTTCACTCACATTTTTCGTAAGTGTTTCTTTTAACAGCTCCAACTTTTCTTCATGGGTCAACGGCGCTGCCTGCTTTTCAGAAGCATCGGTACTATCATTAGGTGTACCTGATTTTGCATCCTCTTGCATATCGAGAACAAAGTCAAAAATAGATGTAACTAAAGAAATCCGATTTTGAGCAATTTCTTTCTTAAAAACATATACTTTCTCGACTTCATCTACCGCTCGTTTGCGCTCTTCCTCCGTTTTCGCCTCATCCTCGACCGTTTTCGGTGAACGAATGGTCTTTTCAGCAACAGAAAACAATTCAACATCATATGTTTCTGGTTTTACATTATGATAAAGACCACCATAAATGAGCAAGGCCAGCAAAATAAAAATGATCGTAGTAAACACTTTATAGTTAAGTAAAGATTTAATTTTCATTTGTTTCCTCCATCACCTAAATTTGGTAGGTTGAAACGTGTCGTTCATTATCAGTATTCTTTTCGGCTTAAAATATTATGAAGCAGACTCTTTCTCTCAAACAGGTAAAGTTAACTTTCATCAATAGCTTTTTCTCAAACCCTATAGATAAAGTGAAACTTCCATCAGTGGGGGTTTTCTCTCATCCCCCACTGATGGTTAGTTGAACCAATCGGACATTTACTGGCAGTTATCCCCCACCTAGACTTCTTCGATTCCTCTTACTCTTGAGGTGGGGGTCTTACTGCCAGTTAGATGTGGGATAATCTAAGATCCTCAAAAAAGAAATACATTTTTTTCGAGCGATCTAAATCAAGAAGCTTTTCTTTTCCTGTAGGCCGGATTCATCCGATATTCGCCTGTCAGTTTCATCCCCTGCTATGCCAGTTAGAAGTGGGGTAATACACTATCTTGCTTTCGATGTTTATATACAGCAAAATGAGTTCACTAATTATGTAAGATGATACCATTTTCCCAAGTATATTTCATTAAAAAATTTTGCCTATTACAACATTTAAGATTTACAATCTATTCCACCTTTACTTATTGAAATTGGAAAGGTGAAATTTCCATAATGAAGGGATTATCTAATCATCTGCTGATGTGAAGTTGAACAAAGGCTAAAGCATTTTTTCTTCGTGCGATCTGATTCAGGTTTTCCTTCTTCAGTCGACCCCGAACGAATCGGACTTTGCCTTTCACTGATCCTACATGTTCCTCTAACACTTAAGTGAGAATCTTACATAGATGTGGAAAAAAAGAACCCGAACGAATAAAAACGGTTCGGGTTAATGAGTATGACGCTCATAAGCTTCAATAATTTTTGCCACTAATGGATGTCGTACAACATCACTTTGCTCTAAATAAACAAAAGAGAGGTCTGACACGTTTCTCAACATCTTTTCGGCTTCCACTAATCCCGATGGTGCTTTCATTGGCAAATCAATTTGTGTTTTGTCTCCGGTTACGACCATTTTAGAACCAAATCCCAAGCGAGTTAAAAACATTTTCATTTGCGCCTGTGTCGTATTTTGAGCTTCATCTAAAATCACAAATGCATCATCCAATGTTCGTCCTCTCATATATGCCAAGGGAGCAATTTCAATCGTTCCCCTCTCAATGAGCCGCTGTGTATGTTCAGCGCCATATATATCGTGTAATGCATCATATAAAGGACGTAAATAAGGGTCTACTTTTTCTTTTAGATCACCAGGCAAGAAGCCAAGGCTTTCACCAGCTTCTACTGCGGGTCTCGTTAAAATAATCTTATCTACTTGTCCGCTTTTTAAAGCTGATACTGCCATCACAACTGCTAAATATGTTTTTCCTGTACCTGCAGGACCAATTCCAAAAACCAAATCATTTTTGCGGATCGCATGTATATATTTTCGTTGGCCAAGCGTTTTCGGACGAATTGGTTTTCCCTTTACATTTCGAGCAATTTCTTCTGTATACAAGTCTGTAAAATAGGCAATAGTTCCTTTTTTCGCCATTTGAATAGCATACATCACATCTTGAAGTCCAATGCTAACTCCATTTTGAATTACTTTTAAAAGATTGTCTAATGTTTCTTCAGCGAGAGCGGCATTTGTTTCAGTACCAGTGACAGCAATCGTTTCGCCTCTAGTAACAAACGTCACTTGGAACTCATTTTCTATTGCTTTTAAATGCGTATCTGCATTGCCAAATAAAGCGAAGGCTTCGTTCGGGTTTTCAAGTTGCATTTGTATTGTTTTTAATTCTTCTGTCATTCCTCAGTCTCCTTGATGATTGGTTGCTCTACAGCAATGTTTTCAATCACTTGAAAATATATAGTTAGTTTCACTTTACCATTCTTAACCTGTTCATGTAAAATATTTTCCTTTATTACTTTTGCATCCTTTGGCAAAAAAGCGCGTAAATCTTTCAAAGCAAGCTCCTGTGCTCTTTTTACCCCTTCTTTTTCAGTCCATTCTCGCGTGACTGTTTCTTTTTCACGAATCGTTCTCTTTACGTATTTAACAGGCAAGGTAAAGCCGAGAAATTGAAACGACTTTTCATCATCTTCTTGATGATATTCACGAAAAGAATGCTTGCCAAATCCCCAGAATAAAAGATTCAAATTGCCAATTCTTAAATACCGGCGCTCTTTTTCACTTCCACTCAGTACTTCAAAATCAGTTTGTAATGCAACTTCTGTTGTCGTTTTGTACCATGTTTGTCCCCATACTTTACCACGTGAAGAGACTATTTTAGGCTTGTCTTCCAAACCAATAAAACCAGAGACGAGGAGCTGCCCTTTTTTCACATAATCGTGAACTTGTACAACAGGCTTCCCTTCTTCAACAAACATATCAACAATCACTGCTTTTTTGTTAGCAATGAGATGTTGAGCTGGTTGACTTTCCCTTGGTTTTGGAGTATTTTTCTCTACTACTTGAAAATCAAAGGTTGTCCCTTTTATTTGTACACCAACCCAAGTTAAATCAGGGATGCGATTTGTTAACTCATGTTGAATTTTTTCCACATTTTGCACAAAGAATAACAGTTTGCCTCTATAAACACCTAAATCTTTCAATTCGTTCTGAATTTTATGCTCAATTTCCGGGCTGGCACCTTTTATTTGTATATTCCAAATAATATTGGAAAGAAAGAAAAGAAGGGCAATAAATAATGTGAACCCGAAAAGAAAACCATTGTTTTTCCAAATTCTTTTCCATAGAAAGGGCAATCCTTTTCCGTACATTAATTTAATGCTGCATTCAGATTTCCTTGCTAATTTTCTTAATTGTGAAAGATCCTGCAAGCGGATAAAAAAAACAATCGCATCTGTTCCTACTCTTCTAACATGCCAAATAGATAAATGTGCTCGATTTAGGCTGTTGATAAAACGCTCCATTCCTTTTCCAGTTAATTTTACCAAAACCATGCCCCTTGCAAAAGCCATCCACTGGTTTTTCACTTTTTAATCCCCTCTTCATCCAAATATATAACCTCCACGATTCGGCCTTCTAGCAGTATCTCTTCCGGTAAAATCGTCTTAATGACAAATCCATTTCCTTTCACCAATAATTGGCCATGTTCAAGCAGTAATCGAACTTCATGTTCACTAAATGCTAGCAGCCCTCGGTGATTCTCGATGTAAATATGGATTTGACCAATCATTGTAATGCGTGGAAGGTCTAACATCGCATCCCCTGGAAGGTCCATTTGGTTTGTGACCCAGTGCAAAAACTTTTTGTAAACTTTTTTTGGCATAAAAAGACCCCCCTCTCCTACATTTGTATGAAGGAAAAAGGAGGTTCAGCACTAAATACTTCATATTCGTCGATAGTGTTTTTTTGCTCTTGGCGGGCCAAGGACTTCTGCCATTACAATTCCTTTTACTAAATCATTGGAATCAAGCAGGAAAGAGGCTTGCCTTTTCGGTTGTGTCTCTTCTACCTGTTTCTTTAATGACGTTTGTCTCGAACGCCTTGCTTCTTTTTGCTTTAATTCCATATACTGTTTTTCCGTTGCCTGTTTCTTTTCCAAAATATTTTTTTGAATATTATTATATTCATTCTTCTCAGGCACTTTTTGCACAACCTGTTTAATCCGTCTCTCGATAGGTTCAGTATGAGGGATATCTATTTCTATTGATTCTGGATTTTTCGTTTCTATTTCGTTCTTATTGGCATTTGTTACACGATTAAAAATAGCACTAATTACGGCAACAATAATGAGCAACAGAAAAGACTCCAAAGGAGCAGCCTCCTTTCATTTTTAACTTCTAAGATCGAGTTATCGCTTCAATGATGAAAGCTTTCTATCAGAAATCTATTATACTGCTTACTGGTGTGTCAGCTTTCTTCGGAGTGATCTTTATGCTGATCGTTAGCTGTCATTTTCCCAATTGCATCACGCATATCAGTATCAGCATTAATATTTCTGTAATTCATATAGTCCATTATTCCGATGTTGCCGTTTTTTAACGCATCTGACATGGCAAGCGGCACTTCTGCCTCTGCTTCAACTACTTTCGCTTTCATTTCAATTACGCGTGCCTTCATCTCCTGCTCAGATGCAACCGCCATTGCACGGCGCTCTTCTGCTTTTGCTTGCGCAATCTTTTTATCAGCTTCTGCTTGTTCCGTTTGCAGTTGCGCTCCGATATTAATGCCAATATCTACATCTGCAATGTCGATAGACAAAATTTCAAAAGCAGTTCCGGCATCTAATCCTTTTGTTAACACTGTTTTCGAAATCATATCAGGGTTTTCCAATACTTTTTTATGGTCGTCAGATGAACCGATTGTACTAACAATTCCTTCACCGACACGGGCAATCACTGTATCTTCCCCAGCGCCCCCAACAAGCCGTTCAATATTTGCTCTTACCGTAATTCTCGCCTTAGCCTTTACTTCAATTCCATCCATGGCAACACCTGCGATAAATGGCGTTTCGATTACTTTTGGGTTAACACTCATTTGAACTGCTTCTAATACATCACGACCTGCCAGGTCAATGGCTGCACATCGTTCAAATGTCAATTCAATATTTGCACGTTGGGCAGCGATCAAAGCATTCACAACACGGTCTACATTCCCACCTGCTAAATAGTGGCTCTCTAGCTGGTTTATCGTGACATTAATGCCAGCTTTAGACGCTTTAATAAGTGGATTGATAATTCTCCCTGGGATAACTCGGCGCAGCCTCATTCCAATTAACGTGAAAATACTGATTTTGACACCGGCTGCAAGTGCAGAAATCCACAGCATTACTGGTACAAACGTCAGCAACACTGCAATTAAAATAATGGCCGCAATGATGATAATTAAATAAAAGATAACTTCTGGTGTTAAATCCATTATAAAAAACTTCCTCCTTCTTTAACATGAACTTAAGTTCAAGTATTGTCCACTTTCCGAACAACGATTCTAGAACCTTCTACTTTTATCACTTTGACAGAGATGCCTTTGTCGAGAAAACCACCCTCGCTTACAACATCAATTCTTTCGTCGTCAATCGTGATCGTCCCAGCTGGTCTCAATGGTGTAATCGTTAAACCAGTACGTCCAATCAATTCTATACGATTCACATTCGAGACATAGCCGCTTTCTGCATTGGTGGATTCAGTTAAGATTATTTTTTTGAAAAATTTCATACGTTTTCCAAACACCTTTACCATAATAATTAAAACGATTGCTGTTAAAAATAATGCAATGAGAACAGAAATTGCCATATTTAAGACATTTTCGCCTGCCAAAAAAACGCTTGTTATTACTGCAATGGTACCGATAATACCAGCAATGCCGCCTACTATAAAGAATTCAAGGATAATCAAGCCTATCCCAATCAAAAATAAAATAAGCGATTCATAGCCAGCCAAGCCTGCTACAAGATGTCCGTAAAAAAACAAAAGCAATGCAGAAATTCCCATTGTACCAGGCAGCCCAAAGCCGGGTGAATAGAGTTCCAACACAAGACCCAAGCTTGCAATCGATAGCAAAATTGGAACAACGATTGGATCCGTAATAAAACGGGCAAGCTTTTCAGCAAATGTTTCATCAACTGACTTTACTGTTGCATTCTCTAATTTAAGCTTGATCAAAAGATCATCTAAGTTTTTTACAGTACCTTCAGAATAACCTACTTGATAAGCTTTGTCAGCTGTTAAGGTCAACGGCTTTGTTTTATTCGTCATTGCAACCGCAATTTCAAGGTCGCGTTGATGCAGATCAGCAACTGCTACCATTTTCTCACGCCAATAGCTTTCTGCTTTTTCCCCTGCAGTGTTGCCCTCGTTGTCAATAATCGCTGCTGCCCCAATCGTCGCATGCGGCACCATATAAATCTCATCAGCAGCAAGAGAAATAAACGCACCTGCTGAGAGGGCATTAGAATTGACGAAAGCTACTTTCCTTAAGCTTGTGGATTGAAATAAGTCACCAATATCGCTTGCAGCTGTGACTGCACCTCCAGGCGTATTAATGTCGAAAATGATTGCCTTTGCCTGCTCTTCTTCAGCAAGGTGAATGGCTCTTTTTAGAAAAGCATGCAGTCCTTTCTCGACATTTTGTTCGATTGGTACAACGAAAACGACATCCTCTTTCCCATCTGCCAAAGCTGGAAAAAAAGACAAAAAACCTGCAGCTAGAAAACAAAAAATAATAATAGCTTTTCGCAAATTATTTCCTCCTTTCCTAAAATAATTCATTATTGGAGCGAAGGACATGCTTGAGAATGAGATGAATGAATTTATTACATGTATCTACGTAAAAAAAGCGAAAAAGGTTTCATTGTACATATCTTTATTGTATCTCTTTTTCTCCTTATATACATCTTTTTTTCCTTTGTACATGAAAAAAAGCTAGAAAACGACTTACGTTCGCTTTCTAGCTTAGTTGCCTTATGTTGCAATGGGTCAGCACCACGCCTAAGATATTCAATATCTCTACGTGTGTTGTTTTGGCATATATAGGTTCACATAAGTTATTTCATTTTGAACTTTTTGGACGAGATCTTCCCGGCCTGCGTTTTCTAATTCATGGAGGGAGTCTTTGCGTTGCTTTACTTCGCGAGAAAGGACTGTCAACTCTTCATCTTCTGCCAATTTTTCTTTCCCTTGTTTAATAGCCTCGTTTTGTAAAGCGACTTTTAGCATCCGAATAACAGAGAGCTTTTCTTTTTCTTTCATTTTCATCGCTTGTTTCATATCTTCATTTAAACGCTCAAGAAGACTCATTGTTCCACCCTCTAATCAGAACTTGCGCTTTCTTGCTGCTTCAGATTTTTTCTTACGTTTTACGCTTGGCTTTTCATAATATTCGCGCTTTCTAAATTCCTGTAAAGTTCCTGTTTTAGAAACTGTACGTTTGAAGCGGCGAAGAGCATCTTCAAGCGATTCGTTTTTACGAACAACTGTTTTTGACATCTCTCTTTCCCTCCCTCCGAACACTTGCATTTACATGTTCATGCATGGAAATCCATGTACTTTGCAATTATAATATAACCTTTTTATTAGGTCAACAATCTTTCCTTTTAAAATAAGTAATCTTCATTAGAAGCATGTCTCTTTATGTACCACCATATGTATAGTATGAGGTGGTTGACATGTTATTATTGCTTGTTTTTATTTTTTTTGTTCTTTGTTTCTTATTAGGAATGACTTGGATGCGTATCGGACTTTTTAACCTTTCTGGCAAAAAGCTTGAAGGCTGGATCAAAAAAGTAACTCATACTCCATTTAAAGGAATGCTTGCAGGAATACTAATGACAGGAATGCTGCAAAGCAGTTCTGCTGTTATGATCATTACTGTCGGTTTTGTTTCGGCCAGACTGTTAATGTTCCCACAAACAATTGGAATTGTTTTAGGAACAAATATCGGGACAACGATCACATTGGAATTTATATCCTTCCACTTTACCAATATTATCCTTCCATTTTTCATTACTGGAAGCATGTGCCTCTTTTTTAAAAAAGCGAAAATAAAAAGCGTCGGTTTTATTTTTATCGGTTTTGCCTGTATTTTTGCTGCTATGGAAGGATTTGAAAGATTAGCAATACCGCTAACAAATAGTTCAGTAGGCAAGTCTATATTGCTTTTGCTAGATCGTCAGCTGCTCTACGCTTTTATTTTTGGCATCGTGCTAACCGCCATCATTCAATCTAGTACAGCCGTCACTGGAATGGCGATGAGCTTTCTCAGTGCCGGAATTTTCCCACTTGAAATAGGCATCGCGATGATGCTTGGCAGTAATATCGGGACGTGCGCTACTGCCTTCTTGGCAAGCGTTGGAGCAGGAGAAGAAGCACGGCTTACTGCGTATGCCCATGTCTGGCTGAATATAGGCGGGGCTATTCTTTGCCTTCCTTTTATCTCTCAGCTTGCTGAAATCAGCAGCATGCTCAGTCAATATCCTAACGTTCAGCTTGCTCATGCAAGCGTCCTTTTTAATATTGCTTCTTCCCTTCTAGTCTTGCCTTTCGCGGTAAAATTTGGCCATTTTATTATTTGGCTGCATGGAAAAAAAACAAGCATACCTTGATCAACGGCTTAGAATAAGTTGATCAAGGCCATATTAATAGTCGCTGTTTCCATTTAATCCTTGCAAAATTGCAACACCTGCACTTGCACCAAGTCTTGTTGCACCAGCTTCCAGCATGTCTTTAGCGTTTTGGAGATTGCGTATTCCTCCTGAAGCTTTTACACCCATTTCTGGGCCTACTGTTTCTCTCATTAAGGCTACGTCTTCAGCTGTTGCTCCGCCGCCTGAAAAGCCTGTTGAGGTTTTCACAAAATCGGCACCAGCTTCCTTTGCAAGTTCACATGCAAGAATTTTCTCAGCTTCTGTCAACAACGCTGTTTCAATAATTACTTTAACGAGCGCCTTCCCTTTCGCTTCTTTAACAACCGCTGCGATATCTTCTTTCACCATCGCATTGTCTTTACTTTTTAAAGCACCGATATTGATGACCATGTCAATTTCATGCGCACCATCTTCGATCGCTTTTTTTGTCTCAAACACTTTTGTCTCTGTCGTATTAGCACCAAGTGGGAAGCCGATTACTGTACAGACCTTTACTTCTGTTTGTTCCAGCCATTTGCTGGCAGTTGCAACCCAAAAAGGGTGAATGCAAACGGAAGCAAAACCATATTGTTTTGCTTCTAAGCAAATGGCTTGAATGTCCTCTTTAGCAGCATCTGGCTTTAAAAGTGTATGATCGATCATTTTAGCCATATTTGTCATGAATGTGGCTCCTCTCATTTCGTTTTCTCCAGCTTTTGATGTGCTAAAAGCCCTTGCTTTGATCTTTAACAGTAAAGTACAGCAAGGGGCATCTCATCACTTAAGTGAACTACTCACCACTTATTGACCTTGCGGTCTGATTGAAGTGAGAGAATTCTTTTCGGAAATCACGTTAAATTGCAGTTCTTGTTTGTTCATTCTCTCCAGTATCATCAAGGACACGCACAAATTGCCCCTCATTGTAAGGATAGCCAGCCTTTAAAATCTTCACCTTCACTAGCTTTCCTACCATCTCTTCTGTTGCTGGGAAAACAATTTTTAGATAATTATCTGAATAGCCTACATATAGACCACTTTTCGGATCATCTTTGAAAGGCTCTTCAGGGATTACTTCCAACACATCGTTTTCGAAACGTGATGCATATTGTTTGGCCAATTGATCAGATAGTTCGATTAAGCGGTGTACTCGTTCATTTTTCACCTCTTCATCAATCTGATCTTTCATTCTGGCAGCAGGTGTTCCAGTTCGTTTTGAATAAGGAAATACATGAAGCTCTGAAAATTGATGAGCTTTCACAAAGTCATACGTTTCCTTAAATTCTGCTTCTGTTTCACCCGGAAAACCAACAATGATATCCGATGTCACTGCCAACCCAGGCAGTGCTTCTTTTAAGCGTTCAAGTCTTTCCGCAAAAAATTCCATACGGTATTTGCGCCGCATTCTTTTTAACACTGTATCTGAACCAGATTGCAGTGGAATATGCAGGTGGCGCACAACTAATTGAGACTGAGAAATGACTTCGATTACTTCATCTGTTATTTGGCTCGCCTCAATAGAAGAAATACGAATTCTTTTTAAACCTTTGACATGCGCTTCTAAATCGCGCAGCAGTGCAGCAAGGTTGTAATCCTTCATATCCTCGCCATATCCGCCTGTATGAATCCCTGTTAAGACAATTTCTTTATAGCCAGCATCTACAAGCTGCTGGGCTTGTTTTATTACCTCTTGTGGATCACGAGAACGCATCAGCCCCCGTGCCCATGGAATAATACAAAATGTACAAAAATTATTGCAGCCTTCCTGAATTTTTAAGGAGGCACGCGTACGATCAGTAAATGCAGGCACATCTAATTCTTCATAAACACGGCTCTTCATAATATTTCCGACCGCATTAATCGGCTGCCGTTCTTTTTGATAGTGGTTAATATAATCAAGCATTTTCGAGCGATCTTGAGTTCCTACAACAATATCAACTCCAGGAATCGCCATAATTTCAGCTGGCGATGTTTGTGCATAGCAGCCTGTTACACAAATAACAGCATCAGGATTGCTGCGGATCGCTCTGCGAATCACTTGTCGACTTTTTTTATCTCCAGTATTTGTAACTGTACAAGTGTTAATAACATATACATCAGCAATCGCTTCAAAATCTACACGTTCGTAGCCTTGTTGCTTAAATAATTGCCAGATAGCTTCGGTTTCATAATGATTTACTTTACAACCTAATGTATGAAATGCCACTGATGACATTGAAATCACCCCATTAATTCAAAATGATAAGCGATTGCCGATAAAGCAAACAATGGCGCTGTTTCCGTTCGTAAAATCCTTGGTCCTAAGCCGCCAATAACAAAGCCATGTTTCTGAAGGGCATCTATTTCATGCTCTGAAAATCCGCCTTCAGGTCCGAAAACAAGCAGCAATTGCTCTTCTGTTTTCATTTTTTTTAATAGTGAAGAAAACTGCTTCGTCTCTCCTCGGCGTGCTGTTTCTTCATAAGCGGCCATCTTATAATGAAAGTTATCACTAAATGCTAGCAGTTCATCAAACGAAAGCAGATCGACTAATGTCGGTACACGCTGACGATGAGCTTGTTCAGCAGCCTCTTTTGCAATTTTTTCTAAACGTTCACGTTTTTTCTGCTGTTTTTTTCTCTCCCATTTTACAATGGAGCGAGCCGCAATAAAAGGGACAAATTGAAAAGCCCCTAATTCTGTTCCTTTTTGGACAATGAGTTCTAATTTGTCCCCTTTCGGCAACCCGCTCGCAATTGTTACATTAATTGGCAGTTCACGCTTGTCTTCTTCCCACTTTACGATGCTTGCGTATACTTCGCTGCTTGTCATTTTTTCAATCTGGACGAGCACCGTTTTTTCATCTTGAAATCCTACAAAAAATTGATCACCAATCTGCATCCTCATCACGCGAGCAATGTGATGATACACATCATCCTGAAGAACGACATAACCTTTTCCATTATATGGATCTGATAAAAAATAACGCTGCATCCGTTTCACCCACGCTTTGCAATAATTGCTGCCCAATCTTCCATCACGTTTACTTCTTCAATAAAAAATCCAGAAGCAATCATTGCTTCCTGTACTGCTTCCTTCTTTTGCAAGATAATTCCTGAAGCGATAAAATAACCATCTTTCTTTACATATTTTGCCGCTTCATTGGTAAAACCAATAATCACGTCTGCTAAAATATTAGCGACAATCACATCTGCTTTTGGAAAGCTGCCCTCTAATAGATTATTTTGTGTAACCTCGACAATATGGTGGCACTGATTGTGCCGTACATTTTCTTTTGCAACCCGAACGGCTACTTCATCTAAGTCCAAGGCATACACTTTCTCAGCACCAAGCTTAGCAGCAGCGATGCTCAACACTCCTGACCCCGTACCGACATCAATAACCTGGTCTTGTTTTGCAACAAATCTTTCCAGCGCTTGAATACAAAGGACTGTTGTTGGATGCGTTCCTGTTCCAAATGCCATGCCAGGATCTAATTCTATAATGATTTCATCGCTCGAGACAGGCTCATATATTTCCCATGTTGGTACAATTGTGCATTTCTCTGAAACTTTTACAGGATGATAGTATTTTTTCCAAGATGTCGCCCACTCCTCCTCATCAATCTCATTCACAGATAGATGGGACTTGCCAATATCAATTCCATAGAGTGGAAGATTCAAAATCGATTCCTTCACAGCTTCAAATGTTTCTTTTAAAAAGCTATTAACTGGCAAATAACCTTTGATGATAACTCCTTCATCAGGATAGTCATTTGTGTTCAGCTCATAGAGTTCACCATATACATTGTCCCAGTCTGCTTGAAGATCACTAGGGTCTTCAATAACAACGCCACTTGCTCCAGCTTCATGAAGAATATTCGATATCGGTTCAATTGCTTCATTTGTTGTTTGAATACTAATTTCAGACCATTTCACAGTCTGCCAACTCCGTTTCTGATTAATCTCCTTTGACTTTTCGCTTAATTTTGTCAAAAAAGCTTTGATGCTGTTCATCAGGCGTTTGTCCACTTATTTCAGCAAATTCACGCAGCAGCTGCTTCTGTTTTTCGGTTAATTTCGTTGGGGTAATAATTTTTACATGCAAGTGTTGATCACCGACACCGTATCCTCTCACATTCGGTACACCTTTTCCTTTTAAACGGAATTTTGTGTTTGTTTGTGTACCAGCCGGGATTTTCAACTTTACTTTTCCATGTAATGTGGGCACTTCGATTTCATCGCCCAAAGCAGCCTGAACAAAGGTGATCGGCATCTCAAAATAAATATCATCGCCATCTCGTTCAAAAAATTCATGTTCACGCACATGGAAAACAACGAACAAATCTCCTGGTGGGCCGCCATTGATTCCAGGTTCTCCTTGACCGCTCACCCGCATTTGTTGACCGTCATCAATTCCTGCTGGAATTTTCACATGAATTTTCCGACGTTTTTTCACTTTACCTGCTCCAGCACATGTGCGGCATTTCTCCTTAATAAATTTCCCAGTACCGTTGCAATGATGACAAACTCGCCTATTCACAATCTTGCCAAAAGGAGTATTTTGCTCAATATTAAGCTGTCCACTACCGTGGCAATGTGAACATGTTTCGATTTTAGAGCCAGGTTTAGCGCCAGTTCCTTTACATGTATCACAATTTTCTTCACGAGGGATTTCTATATCTGTTTCCTTTCCGAATACTGCTTCTTCGAAAGAAAGACCCATTGTATATTGCAAATCGGCTCCTTGTCGAGGTGCATTAGGGTCGCGACGCCTGCCACCGCCGCCAAAAAATGTATTAAATATATCTTCAAAGCCGCCAAAACCGCTTGCATTAAAACCGCCGCCGCCAAAGCCTTGAGTTGGGTCACTATGTCCAAACTGATCGTAGTTGGCACGCTTTTGATCATCACTTAACGTTTCATAGGCTTCCGAAATTTCTTTAAATTTTTCACTTGCATTGGCTTCTTTATTAATATCAGGATGATATTTCTTGGATAGCTTCCTATATGCTTTTTTTATTTCATCTTTAGAAGCCCCCTTGCTTAAACCAAGAACTTCGTAATAATCACGTTTGCTCATGTAACCACTCCCGCTTCTTTTCACATAAAGGTAATTTTATCATTGACCTACTTGACAATCAACTGACCACAGACAAAAAGTCAAAGCCTGAATCGCCTGACTTTGACTTTTTGCTTACCGTTTGATGCATGAAGCTATTCTTTTTTGTCGTCATCTACCTCTTCAAATTCTGCATCTACAACGTTATCATCTTGTGCTTTTTCTGCTGTTTCGCCGCCTTCTTGCTCCTGTGCCTGTGCTTGTTTTGCTGCTTCTTCATAGAGCTTCACGGATAAGTTTTGCACGATTTCCTGCAATGCATTTTTCTTTTCCTTGATTTCTTCTAAATCTTTTGTCTCTTTCTCTACAGCAGTTTTTAAAGCATCTTTCGCCTCTTCAGCTTTTTTCACTTCATCTTCGCTGACTTTTCCTTCTAAATCCTTCAATGTTTTCTCTGTTGTAAACACAAGCTGATCTGCTTCGTTTAAGAGTTCTACTTCTTCTTTGCGCTTTTCATCTGCTTCAGCATTTTCTTCCGCCTCTTTTACCATACGTTCGATTTCATCATCAGAAAGGCCGGAAGAGGATTTAATGGTAATATTTTGTTCTTTCCCTGTCCCTAAATCCTTCGCGCTTACATTAACGATTCCATTTTTATCAATATCAAATTTAACTTCAATTTGCGGAATTCCTCTAGGAGCTGGCGGAATATCAGTTAATTGGAAACGCCCTAATGTTTTATTATCAGCTGCCATTGGACGCTCGCCTTGCAATACATGGATGTCAACGGCTGTTTGATTATCAGCGGCAGTCGAGAATACTTGTGATTTAGATGTTGGGATCGTTGTGTTTCGTTCGATTAATTTCGTAGCGACGCCACCCATCGTTTCAATTCCTAGTGATAATGGCGTTACGTCAAGAAGCACAACATCTTTTACATCTCCTGTTAAAACGCCGCCTTGGATTGCAGCTCCCATCGCAACAACCTCATCTGGATTTACACCTTTGTGCGGCTCTTTTCCTGTTTCTTTGCGAATAGCCTCTTGAACGGCTGGGATTCTCGTAGAACCACCAACTAAAATAATTTTATCAATATCTGAAGCCGATAAATTAGCATCTTTCAACGCTTGACGTGTCGGCCCCATCGTACGTTCTACAAGATCTGCAGATAATTCCTCAAATTTCGCCCGTGACATTGTGATTTCCATATGCAATGGACCTGCTTCGCCTGCTGTAATAAATGGCAGGGAAATTTGTGTGGAAGCAACTCCAGAAAGATCCTTTTTCGCCTTTTCAGCTGCATCCTTCAATCGTTGTAAAGCCATTTTATCTTTGGAAAGGTCAATGCCATTCTCTTTCTTAAATTCAGCGACAAGATAATCAATAATGACTTGGTCGAAATCATCTCCGCCTAGTTTGTTGTCCCCAGAAGTTGCAAGGACATCAAAAACACCATCGCCAAGTTCTAAAATAGAGACGTCGAATGTACCACCGCCAAGGTCATAGACGAGAATTGTTTGGTCTTCGTCCATTTTATCTAGGCCGTATGCTAAAGCGGCTGCTGTCGGCTCATTAATAATCCGTTCAACTTCAAGACCTGCAATCTTCCCTGCATCTTTTGTCGCTTGACGTTCTGCATCATTAAAATAAGCTGGTACAGTAATAACAGCTTTATTTACAGGCTCGCCAAGATAATCTTCTGCATAGGATTTCATATATTGAAGAATCATTGCTGATAATTCTTGCGGTGAGTACTCTTTGTCTTCGATCTTTTCTTTATAATTTGTACCCATATGACGTTTAATAGACATCACAGTATTAGGGTTTGTAATTGCTTGACGTTTTGCGACTTCCCCAACTTGACGCTCTCCATTTTTAAAAGCAACAACAGAAGGGGTTGTTCGATTTCCCTCTGGGTTAGGGATAATTTTAGACTCGCCCCCTTCTAAAACCGCTACACAAGAGTTGGTTGTACCTAAGTCTATACCAATGATTTTGCTCATAATTCTAAAAAACCTCCTATAGCTTTATGTAATTGCATCGTTATAGCTGGCTGCAAAGTAGATGAATGCTTGCCATGATGATAACTCAGGAATATGTCGTTCTTACTTGAGTAAAGTATCTGTAAATAATTACTGATTTACCTTTACCATCGAAGGACGAATGACACGATCCTTTAATTGGTACCCTTTTTGAAATTCCTCAACAACAATATTGGAGTCATAGCTTTCATCCTCTACTTGCATCACTGCTTGATGGAGATGGGGATCAAACTCTTTCCCAACCGCTTCAATTTGGACTGCACCTTCTGCTTCTAAAGCCTTGATTAGCTCGCGGTAAATCATATCCATTCCCTGAATCAATGTTTTCGATTGCTCATTTTCTGGCTCTACCTGCATAGCACGTTCAAAGTTATCTAAAGCTGGCAGCAATGAAGAAATAAGGTCCTGTGCTCGATATTTTTTGTAAGACTCTCGCTCTTTTTGTTCTCTTCTGCGATAGTTATCAAAGTCAGCTCGTAAACGCAAGTAGCTATTTTCATATTCCGCTAATTTTTGCTCTAATTCCTTGATTTTCTCGCTTGGATCTATTTCTTCATCTGCAACTGCCTCTTGAACCTCCCCTTCATCTTTTTTCTCTTCTTCAAGATTCGGAGTTTCTTCAGCAGTTGCATTTGCTTCATTTTCTTGATCTTCTCGTTGTTCTTCTAATGGCTGTTCTTCATTTGCCATTTTATTCACCTCCCTTAAATCGTCAAAAAAGACTAGAAATCAGCTGTAATATGCCGATTTCCAGTGAGCAGTGAGTATTTTTGGATTTCTAGACAATTATCCGTGATAAAGCCTTGTCAACGCTTTAGACAAATCATCACTTAAAAAGTCTAATAAACTAATCACACGAGAATATTCCATTCTTGTCGGTCCAAGGATTGCAATAGTCCCTACTGGTTCATTGCTTATTTCATAGGTAGCCGTAATCAAACTGCAATGATTCATCACATTATGCTGATTCTCAGTTCCTATTTTAACATGAATACCATGGGGACTGTCTCGGAATAATTCATATACACCCTGTTCTTGCTCAATCATATCAAGCAGTAACCGAATCTTTTGCAGATCATGGAATTCAGGTTGATTAAGCATATTAGTTTTTCCGCCAAAAAATACTTTTTCATGAGAAGACAGCTCGAAAGCACTCATGATCGTCTGTAAAACAAAATCATCGTGTAAAATGTGGTGTCTTAGCACATCTAACACTTCATTTTTCATCTTTCTTTTTAAATCCATAATTGGTACACCAACAAGTTGGTCATTCAAGATGTTCACTACTTTTTCTAAGTCGCGAGAAGAAATAGCTGGGTGAAGTGTAAACATTTGATTCTCAACATGCCCAGTATCCGTTATTAATATCGCAACCGCTGTTTCTTCATTCAAAGGAACAAGTTGAATTTTTTTCAATTTGTTATCTTTCACAGCAGGTCCAAGTAAAATGGCAGTATAGTTTGTCATCTCTGATAAAATACTCGCAGATTTTTGCACAACCTTTTCTAATTCATACATCCGTTCGGAAAAGATCGAATGAATTTTAGATTTCTCATATGCATCTAGCTTTTGTGGTGATATTAGATGATCCACATAGTAACGATAGCCTTTTTCTGAAGGTATTCTTCCAGATGAAGTATGGGTTTTTTCAATATAGCCCATATTCTCCAAATTCGCCATTTCATTCCTAATCGTTGCTGTGCTAAAAGAGATATTGCCTATTTTAGAAATGGTACCAGAACCAACAGGGTGTGCATTCTCAATAAATTCATCAATAATGATCTGTAAGATGAGAAGCTGACGATCTGTTAACAATACAAATCACCTCTGTTAGCACTCTGCTGTAAGGAGTGCTAAATCTAATAATAAATTAACAAAATGAAAAACCATTGTCAATCATTTAGATTTCCATTTTAGACAAGTGCTATACTCCCAAAAAACAATAAATCGCAGCTCTTCTTTTTTAATAATACTTGTTACGAAAGCAAAAAGGCTTGAAATACTTCATTACCAAAAAATTTCCCTCGTGTCGTTAGGCGGAGCGCTCCTTCTTTTTCTTCGAGCAAGCCTCTCGAAGTCATCGCTTGTATTGGCTTAGTAAATACATCCTTTAGTTTATATGAGAATTTTTCCTCAAAGCGTTCTATGCTTACACCGGCTGTTTTTCGCAAGCCTAAAAACATTTCTTCTTCCATCTTTTCCTTGACTGTTAGCAGCTGCTCTTCATAGATTGGCAATTTATTCTCTGTTAAAGGTGTCATATAATGTTTAAGCGGACCATAATTAGATCGGCGTATGCCATTGATATAGCTATGTGCTCCAGCCCCGAATCCATAATAAGCTTCATTGTTCCAATAAACAAGGTTATGCTTGCTTTCAAAGCCTTGTTTGGAAAAATTGCTAATTTCATATTGGTGTAAGCCAGCTTCCTGCATGACATCCATTGCCAGTTCGTACATGCTTGCTTCACTATCCTCCGTCGGTAAATGAAGCTTGCCTTTTTTCATTAAGTTATAAAAAATTGTCTTTGGCTCTACAATAAGAGAGTAGATGGAGTAATGCGGAAGTTGTAATGCTATTGCTTTTGTTAATGTATCATGAAATTGGGCTTCTGTTTGCCCAGGCAATGCGTACATTAAATCAATGCTAATGTTATTAATGCCGATCGCTTGTGCATGTTCAATTGATGTATATACGTCCTCTGCACGATGAGAACGGCCGATTTTTTCCAATAAATCATTATGAAACGATTGAACGCCGAAACTTAGTCTATTTACACCATATTCATGCAAAATTTGGAGCTTCTCTTTTGATAAATCTCCTGGGTTGGCTTCAAACGTAAATTCACCTGTATGAAAAGGCAGTGTTTCTCTTATTCCTTTACAAAGAACTGCTAGTTGTTTTTCATTTAAAGCTGTAGGTGTACCACCGCCAACAAAAATCGTATGTAGAGAAGCGGCTGGTTCTTGCTCTAATGTTAAAGACATTTCCTTTATCAGCATCACTAAATATTCATCTACTGGCTGTTTTTCAATAAATACTTTATTAAAATCACAATAATGACAAATATGTTGGCAGAAAGGAATGTGGATATATGCGGCTCTCATTCAATCACAACCTGTCTATCTTCAATAGGATCATTTTTTCTTCTTTGTTCCTGTATTCTGCTTCACACAATAAGCGCTTGATTTCCTTTTAGAAGAGAAAAGGGAAGTGAGACGCCGCACTTGGCATGCCTTACTCCCCGACATTTAACTCGTATGATCATCATCCATCTTCAAGACGGCCATAAATGCCTCTTGAGGCACTTCTACTGAACCAACTTGCTTCATTCGTTTTTTCCCTTCTTTTTGCTTTTCAAGAAGCTTCCGTTTCCGAGAAATGTCTCCTCCATAACATTTAGCTAATACATTTTTACGCATTGCTTTTATTGTCGAACGGGCAATAATCTTTTGGCCAACAGCAGCCTGTACCGGCACTTCAAAATGTTGGCGAGGAATGAGCTCCTTCAGTTTTTCGACGATGTTTTTCCCTCGATCATAGGAAAAATCCTTATGAACAATAAAGCTTAATGCGTCGACGCGTTCTCCATTTAAAAGAATGTCCATTTTCACTAGTTTTGATGGACGATAGCCAATTAGTTCATAATCGAAAGACGCGTATCCTTTTGTGTGAGATTTCAATTGATCAAAAAAATCATATACAATTTCAGATAGTGGAATCTCATAAATAACATTCACTCGGATATCATCTAAATATTGCATATCAATAAAGTTGCCTCGCTTAGCCTGCGAAAGCTCCATGACTGCACCGACATAATCATTCGGAACCATCATCGAAGCTTTTACGTATGGCTCTTCAATCCTGTCAATTTTTTGGGGATCAGGCATATTGGAAGGATTATCGACCTTCAAGTCTGTACCATCCGTTAAAAAGACTTGATAAATAACACTTGGAGCTGTTGTAATCAAGTCAATTTTAAATTCTCGTTCAATACGTTCTTGGATAATCTCCATGTGCAGAAGCCCAAGAAAACCGCAGCGAAAGCCAAAACCAAGCGCTTGAGACGTTTCAGGTTCATATTGTAAAGCAGAATCATTTAATTCTAATTTTTCCAACGCTTCACGGAGGTCATTGAACTTTGCGGAATCAATCGGATATAGCCCGCAAAACACCATTGGGTTTAATTTCCGATAACCTGGGAGCGGGGCTGCTGCTGGATTTTGGGCACTAGTAATGGTGTCCCCTACCCTTGTATCGCCAACATTTTTAATCGATGCTGCCAAAAAGCCAACATCTCCAACTGTCAATTCCTCTCTACTCTCTGCTTTCGGTGCAAAAACTCCAACCTCTGTCACTTCAAAGCTTTTGCCAGTTGCCATCATCTTTATTCTGTCGCCTACTTTAACAGAACCATCCACAACACGAATGTTGGCAATCACTCCACGATAAGGATCAAAAACAGAATCAAAAATGAGCGCCTTTAGTGGAGCATTCGGATCTCCGTTTGGCGGCGGCACAGTTTTCACAATTTGTTCTAAAATTTCATCAATGCCGATGCCAGCTTTAGCAGAAGCTAATACCGCCTCTGACGCATCCAAGCCTATTACATCTTCTATCTCCTGCCGCACTCTCTCAGGCTCCGCAGCAGGTAAATCTATCTTATTAATGACCGGCATAATTTCAAGCTCGTTGTCGAGTGCCAAATAAACATTTGCCAATGTTTGTGCCTCTATTCCTTGGGCTGCATCCACTACAAGTATAGCACCCTCACAAGCGGCAAGACTTCTTGATACTTCATAAGTAAAATCGACATGTCCTGGGGTATCGATTAAATGAAAAATATAATCTTCCCCATCCTTTGAACGATATTTTAATTGGACTGCATTTAGCTTAATTGTAATGCCACGTTCCCGTTCTAAATCCATCGAATCAAGGAGTTGGTTTTTCATTTCACGGTGTGTTAATGCATTCGTCTTTTCAAGAATACGATCCGCCAACGTTGATTTTCCATGGTCGATATGCGCAATAATCGAGAAATTACGGATTTTTTTTTGTCTTTGACATTTTTCTTCACTATTCATGTAGTTCACTCCTGTTAAAAATCCCGCCTATAAGCCTTGTTCAGAAAAATCATTTGCTAAAACGTGCATGGAACTAGTACAGCTAAAAAATATGAATCGTAGTACGGATGAAGCCAACATTTTTCAGCAATAACATTGAATGCGCCATTGGTTATTTGGGACTTTTTGAACAACCTCTAAAAGTGAAACTCCATCAGTGGGGATGACCTTCATCAGATGGAGGATCTCAAGCCAAGAATACGGTGCTTATAAAGATCACTATTTCCGCTTGTCATGTATACGCTGCCGAAGCTTTTCCAGCCAATTTCTATACTTGGCGACTCACATTCGGACGCCATACACAAATTATCCTCCATTTTATTGTATGAAGGGGGTTGTTACAGCTCTTTAGACGTGGGATAAACTATTTTTGATTATATCAGCACGTTTTCCAAGATTCAATGGAAATTGGATAGTCAATGGCTGCTTAATGTTGAATCGACTTACAAAGCCTGTATAGAAATATTCAAATTAATAAGAGAAATTCTAGATTTCTTTTGACAGTTAGATGTAGAATAAAACACAAGATTAGAAAACATTGAGGCAAATTACGGGGCTTGAACCTTAGTAGAGTAGCGAAGCTTTAAAAGAGCGCAGCTATACCCTCTAGTATGTTTTCTATTAAAGTTGTTAACATAGTAGATAGCCATTGCGCCAACTGTGAGAATAGATTTTTCTTTTGTTGGTGAGTTATTTCTTTATAATCTTCATAATCTCCGTCTTTTGGAGTCGAAGCGATACTATTCCCTAAAACCGTCGCTTCCATTTCCCCATCTTTATTTTCTTTAATCATAAAAGGCGAACGAAAGGATTGATCATTATATCCTTTCATTTCTATCATTTTTTGATTAGCATGCTGCATCCCGACTAAAACACCAAGAAATAAAAGTGTTATTAAGAGTAAACATTTCAAAAAAAATCTCTTCAACTTCATCATTCCCTCATTTATCGGTTTACTGCCCATTTTTCTTTGCTCCTCATTTATAGAGTTTTTCTCTTCCAAAACATGAACATGTTTGGAAAAGCCCATAGCAGCTAGCATCGAATGCTTTGTGTATGGGCTCCCTTGCTAATACAATCTCTTAGAGGAGCTGAAATTTGTTTTTTTTAGAATATTATATGTAGATGCTAGAGAAAGTAGAACTCCGAGCTAGCTTTACTTTTAATTATTCTATTGAAAGAGCGAGAAGCATCAAGATGTTTTAAAGCCTGCGTCTTGTTGATCAATAGCAGCATGTAGAGCAGCATTTAGACCGTTGGCAATGACATTAGCCATGTCTTCCATAAAAACGTCTACTTCCTTCGGTGTTACCATTAGATTATGCCCTAACGGTACAAGGACTTCGTGAATAAGCTGGCGTTTTTCTTCTTCTTCCAGTGTCCCTACTATTCCCAAAAAAGTTGAACGCTGTTCTTTCTCCGGCAGGTCCTCTTCTGATAGCACTCGTTGTTCTCCAAACGTCATCCCAGCTGGGGTCAAAGCTTTTGCTGGTTGATCGCCTTCTTTCATTTCTTTTCCAAAATGCTTTAGCATCAAATCGATCGTATCACTTGTAATGGTGACAGCATCAACAACCGTAGGCACACCTATGGCAATGACTGGCACATGGAGGGTAGCACTGCTTAATTCCTTGCGCTTATTCCCTACTCCAGAGCCAGGATGAATGCCAGTATCAGATATTTGAATCGTTGTATTGACTCTTTCAATAGATCGAGATGCTAAGGCATCGACAACGATGATAAAGTCAGGTTTTGTTTTATCGGCTACTCCAAACACGATGTCACTTGTTTCAATGCCTGTCAGCCCCATCACACCAGGTGCTAAAGCACTAACCGGCCGATATCCTTTCTCCACTTGTTCACTTTGCAGCCGGAATAAATGGTTTGTAACAAATATTTTTTCGCTTACTTGTGGACCAAGAGAATCAGGGGTAACATTCCAATTGCCTAATCCTACAACTAAACAGCTTGCGTGTTTAGGTATATGTAATGCTTGCAAAAACTCAGCGAACTCTTTAGCAAAAAGCGATGCTACTTTTTGCTGTAATACAGTGTCCTGTTTTCTAATTCCTTGCATTTCCAAAGTGACGTAGTGGCCAGCTTTCTTCCCAATTCTTTTTTCACCCTCTTTGGAAATTTCCACATAAGTTACTTTTATTCCATCTTCGATTCTTTCCTCTACAAGAACATCATCGTCCTTGTTTTTTTCATCATTTTCCTCAAGCGTCATCTCATGAGCCTCTAAGGCTAAATCCGTTCTAATCCCATAGACACTTAAATCAAGCTCGTTTTCTTTTTTCATCGTAAAAGCCCCTCCTCTGTTGTCTTTCTGCGCTCTTGGCATTCATTCAGAAATTATTCCCTTTCCTTTTGCCCTTCATTCATTTATTGTCTTTATTAATAGAATGCGGGATATTATAGGCGGCAGATTGGAAAGACTGGATGATAAAGTGATGCTTTCATTAGTACTCACTTATAAGAAATAGAACGAAGACAAAAATCGCAGGCGTCCTCGAAAAAAACCGTTTTTTTCTTCGTGCGATGCTGATTCTAGAAGCTTCCTTATCCTGTCGGCTCGAACCAATCGGACATTTGATTTTCAGTTTTTCCCACCTATCGCTTCTGATTCCTCTCACTCCCTTGAGGGTGGTGGGGCCTTAATTTGCCAGTTAGATGTAGGATAAAACTTGAATGCCAGTTCATACAGTGAAAGATTAGTTTACAGCCAGTTCTCCCAGTATTTTTAAAATTTTTTCACTTATAAGCTGGCTAGTATTATTTAAAATGGCCGCAGGCAAAGGATTGATATTGCAATCTCATCATTGTTTTGATAAAATATCACTTGTTCTTCTTGAATAGAATCTTGTTTGTCGAGTAGGGTAAAATCCTCGATGCTTAGGAGGTGAAAGTAGTGCCAAATATTAAATCAGCGATTAAACGAGTGAAAAAGAATGAAGCTCGCAATGCACAAAATGCTTCTGTTAAAGCATCTATGCGAACTGCAATTAAAAAATTCGAAACTGCGGTAGAAAATAATGAAGGTGACAAACAACAACTTTATACAGTTGCTGTAAAAAAATTAGATAAAGCTGTTTCAAAAGGGCTTATTCATAAAAACACGTCTAACCGTCAAAAATCTCGCTTAACGAAAAAGTTACAAAAAGCAAATGCATAAAGCAACACGGAAGATGCTTCATTTAAAGATCAAATGTATTTGGCCTTTTCAATATTCGTATGATCCAAACACTGCGCATTCCCAATTTTCTTGGCAGTATAGACGCAGCGTTATGAAGCATGAGAATGAAGAGCGAGTGCTTGAGAGTAATTTACTCCTGACCTCGTTCTTTTATTTTTGTTCAAAAAAACGATCCTTTCCATTAGGATCGTTTTTAAATTAAGAAAAAGATTGCTGTTTCAAATGGGATAACTGAAATAAAAACATTTCAACTACCATAGACTTTTCCATTCTTCCTGTTTTCATTTGCAAATCGCACTCTGCAAGAAGGGTCATTATCTTTTTTAAATCTGCTTCTTGAAATAAATTCGCTTGTTTCATCGCAAGCTTAACTCGAAATGGATGTACTTTTAAAAAACTTGCAATTTGCTGTTGACCATAACCTTTCTTTAATAGTGCCTTTGATTGATAAACAAGACGAAATTGTCCTGCTAGAATGGAAAGGATTTTAATTGGTTCTTCATTTAATTTTAATAAATCATAATAGATTCTCAGCGCTTCCTCCATTTTACGCTGAACGACCATATCAACAAGAGAAAAAATATTTTGCTCCAGTGTTTTTGCTACTAATCGATCTACCATCTCATGATCAATTTCTTGCTCTTTGCCAGCATATAAAGCGAGTTTTTCAATTTCTGATGACAGCAGCATTAAATTTGTTCCTCCTAGCATCGCTAAATGCTCAGCCGCCTGTTTTGAAATTTTCACTTCATATTGAGATGCTCGGTCAGAAATCCACCCAATCAATTCCTGTTCCTTTAGTTGCTTTGCTTCCCCTATTACCGCATGTTTTTTTAACAGCTTTGTCAGCTTTTTACGTTCATCCAGTTTTTCATAATCAGCAATAAATACGACGATGGCATGCGGCGCTGGCTTCATTATATAGTTTTCAAGTTTTTTTAAATGGTGTTCCACTTTCCCTGTTTTTTTTTCAGCTGTTAAAAAAAAGGGATGATACAAGAAAAGAAGTCTTTTTTCTCCTAAAAAAGGAAAAGTTTCAGCATCCTCCAATGCTGTTTCAACTGGGACTTCTTCTAAATCATAAGAGGAAAAGTTAAAATCAATTTCTGTATCGGATAAAACATTTTTCAATAATTTTTGTTTTGTTTCATTGATTAAAAATTGCTCGGTGCCATATAATAAATATAACGGTGAAAATTGTTTTTTTGTGATTTTTCCCCATATGTTCATCATCATAAAATGCCTACTTTCCTGCTTTAGATAACTCTATCGTAAAAAAAGCAGGCTTAATAAGCAAGCGAAAGCAGCGTTTTCGTAATAAAGGAAGAGGGGAATGACTTCAGCTATCCATGATGTCAATCCCCCACAATCTATAATGAACGCTAATGAAAAAGGCCTAGGATACTTTTTCATTAACGGAAGCACGATTGTATTTTTATTTTCACCGAACGTAAAAAAAATATTGGTGTTAACTCTTAACAGTATAGGAAAAGGGATCACAGCGGTAGCTTTTTTCTCTTGCATCGTCTATACTAAAGTGGATATAGGAGGGGTAGGAATGAACGAATTTGAAAAAAATGTCCAATCAAAACGTAATGATGCGGTCGATTCTGGGGTCGGTTTTGTCGTTTCATTTTTATTTTTCACGCTTATGTTCGTGGTTGCAACAGCTATTCAACTTATTGGTTCGTAATATGCATGGGGAGATGATATATCATACATCTCCCCTTTTTAAATGTAGCCATGAGCAAGTGCTCGTCGTAATGATAAGCTCTCCAACTGATTTATTTTAGTTTATGGTTGTATCTTATAAAAGGTTCCTTTATTGCCAAAGTATTTGTAATGGATAGCTCCTTCGAGGTCAGTTCGATAAACGACTACTCCTTCTGCCTCAAGCAAGGAAACAACCTCGGAATTCGGATGCCCATATCGATTGTTCTTCCCTGCTGAAATCACCGCATATGTTGGTTGAAGCATTTGCAAGAAAACTTCTGTTGTAGACGTTTTGCTTCCATGATGACCTACTTTTAATACGTCTACTTGAAAATGATATCTTTGCATTAGCATTTCTTCTCCTTCTTTTTCTAAATCTCCAGTAAATAACCATTTCTTTGCTCCCATTTCCGCATAAAGAACAAGAGAATCGTTGTTTGCTCCTTCACCAGAACCATAAGGGTACACGATGCGAAAACGGCCTGCTTTATTTTCCCATCCATGACCATCCTTTACTTCTCGGATCGAGACATTTTTTTCACTAGCAGCTTGCAATAATTCTTGCATAACCGGCTGCCTCCATGATTGAGGAGAAAGAAGTATTTCTCTCACATTCAGCTGTGCCACCAGTTCATGGGCCGCCCCCATATGATCTAAATGACTGTGTGTAATCAGCAATGTATCAATCGTCCGAATACCCTTGCTTTTAAGGATAGGCAATAAAATATCCTTGCCTACTCGAAAACGCTTTTCTCTTTCTTGCCAAGATTCTTGAGAAAATGTAAATTCTCCCCCTGTATCAATTAAATACGTTCCCCGCCGATACGGGAGTTTAATTAAAATCGCATCGCCTTGTCCGACATCGATGAAAACGACTTCTCCAAATGGAGAATAGAGATTGATTACTGCTTGTAGAAGTAAAACTAGCAGCAAAGGCAGGATATATCGATATGAAAACCCCTTTTTTTCCCAAGAACGGAACAAAAAAATAAGCGCTGCAACAAATAAAAAAAGAATCACTGAATGAGGTCTGCCAGTAATGTATGTCAGCCAGTGAGATGCAAATGGATTGCTTAGCCATTTGCTTATTCCAATCACAGCTTCAAATAAATTGGTAAGCATGTTAAATGGAGTCTGATAAGTAAATGACATGAAAAATGTAACAAAAGCAAGTGGTAGAATAAAGAAAGTATAGAGAGGAACAAAGAATAAATTAGCTATAACTGCAACGAGAGAAAATTCATAAAAATGATAAGCGAGAATCGGTATGGAAGCAAAGGTAGAAACAAGAGAAATAACGAGCATTTTTATCCAAAACACTTGAGAGCGAGCAATTATTTTTTCCGAACAAACGAGTGCAGCACTAACAGCATATGATAATTGAAAGCCAATATGAAAACAGACGTATGGATCTACTAATAAAAAAAGGAGGAAACTAATACTTATCGCATCAAACGGTGTAAGCGGCCACTTCCAGCGCAGAGCAGAGAGTAACAGCATTGACATGACCGAGGCACGAAGAACAGGCGGATTGCCGCCGCTAATGATTGCGTAAAAAGGCAGAAACAGCATAAGCAGCAAATAACAAGTTTCACGAGTAATGCCAACTCTTAAAAGGAGATAATATAGTACACTAATAATCATTCCAACATGTAAGCCTGAAATAGCTAACAAATGGACAATGCCCAAGTGTCGATATATTTGTTCCGTTTCTTCATCCATGCTGCTGCGATCTCCAAATATTAATGCCTTTACATAAGGTATCGCTTCAGGTGGATACTTTTCTTCAATATGTTTCAAACCCTTTGCACGCATGATTAAAAAATGTTCATAGAAACTTTTTCCAGGATTTTCTTCATATAAAATAAGCTCTTCCGCTTTCAGAATCCAATGAATGTGGTTGTAATACAAGTATTGTTGGTAATTAAACTGGTGTTCGTTGCGATTTTTTTCTGGTCGCTGCAACTTCCCGATGATAAGAAGCTTATTGCCTGGGAACAATTGTCTAAGAAGATATTCTTTTTCAGTTTTAGAGGCAATCGTATAATGAAGAACGAGCTTTTCTTGTTCCTTTGTTTTTACGACACCTTTTAGGCGATCTCCATCTATTTGCGGTAGCTCAATCATTGTCACAATAAAGCGGGAATCATCTTCTGAGTATACAGTAATGCGCTGTAGTTCAAGAGAAACACCAATGAAGTAAAAAAAGAGAAACACAATAGAAGCTAGAAGCAGGAAACGAAGATGCTGTAAGAAGTAAATACGAAGTATAAGCAAAATAAACAACAGTAGTATACACCATTGCAGCGAAAGTGCAAGCAGGACCCCACTGAGTCCAGACAAAGCTAAATAAATCCAATTTCCTTGCATAGAACCTCCTATTCTTCAGGTGAAGCGAACCACTCCACCTGATCACTTTTACCGATACATTTTTTATTTCTAAAGCTTTCAAAAAGCTTAGATCTCTATTTAGAAAACTACTATCTCTAGTTGAAAGCTTAAATACGTTTATTTTCGAGTAAAGAGCATATCTGCCTGCTCTTGAAGAGCTATCAAATGATTATCCTCTAAGCCGCTTTCTTGTAAAATAGTAAGCAACATTTGTACAAAATCTCTTTTTTGTTGAGACAATCCATCAAGGCTTTGTGGATGAAAAAATACTTGTTCTACACGAACACCGGCTTGTTCGAATAATTCAATTGCGTAGGGATGATTCTTGTAGTCATTCGCATAATAAACTGTTTTAATGCCAGCTTGAATAATGGCCTTGCAGCATTGCAAGCAGGGAAAATGTGTTACATACATTTCGGCATTTTCAGTAGGAACGCCAAATTTTGCACATTGCAGGAGCGCGTTCATCTCCGCGTGAATCGTTCGAACACAATGATTGTCGATGACATAGCAGCCTTCATCGATACAATGAACACCACCGGCAATCGAGCCATTATAACCGCCGGCAATAATTCGCTTGTCACGGACAATTGTCGCTCCAACAGTGAGTCTTGTACAAGTACTTCGAAAAGACAATAGATGACTTTGTGCCATAAAATACTGGTTCCAAGCAATTCTTTCCATGTTATACTCCTTTTTCAACTTTCATGTTTTAGGTAACTGCAAATCCTCTGCTTCTAGTTTAGCGATTTTTTTAGTTTGTCGTCAATCGCGAGTCTGATTAATGAACAGTAATGTGTTCCTTTAATTTTTCAAATGTTCTATCCCCTATTCCCGAAATGTTTTTAATATCTTCAATTGCTTTAAAAGACCCTACTTTCTCACGATGTTCTAGTATCGCTCTTGCCTTAGCAGAACCAATACCTGGCAATGTTTCCAAGCTACTCTCATCAGCTGTATTAAGATTTATTTTTCCCTGCTCTGCTTGTGAATGAGAAGCTATGCTTGTTTCAAAATCAAAATCGTTTTCTTCTCCGATTTTTGGAATGTAAATCACCATCTCATCTACCACTTTCTGAGCTAAATTGACTCTATTAATTGCAGCATCCTCTTGAAATCCACCAGCTCTCATCACAATGTCTTGAATACGCTCTCCATCTTCAACACGATATAAACCTGGATGAACAACTGCTCCTTTTATATCAGCAAAAATTGGCTGTGCTGGTTCGGTCAAAACTGCCTCTGTTGTACGATTAGTCTCCTCTACGGTTTGAATCAATGGCTTGGATACATCTGAAACAACCTGGCTATTTTTCACATGTTGTATTGCCAGCCCTGTTCCAATTATTATTAAAATGACTACTCCAATCATAAAAGTTTTATATTTTTCCCATATTATTCTAATTATTTTACATCCCCCCACATTTTAATTCGTTTATCCCCTTAAAAGTGCAAATCGGACATTTTCGGAATAAGAGGAGAGAATGACTAACAATCTATTTCTCATTCTCTTACTCTGGAATAAAGTTAGTTATCGGGATCAAGAAGCATATTTTATGGCAAGAAGCATATTTTGTTATGAAGTGTGTTGCCATGAGAGGAGAGATCTTCATGAAAGTTGGAATGATTGGAACTGGTAACATTGGGCGCATTTTAATAGAAGCAATGGTGGATGGAAATGCTATTTCTCCTGAGCATGTTCTTATAACGAATCGAACACCGGAGAAAGCATACCGCATACAACAACAATATCCTTCCATCCATGTTTGTCACTCAAACGAAGACATTTTTCGAGATGCTGATTTAATTTTTATTTGTGTAAAACCATTAGAATATCTTGACATTTTGGAAAAGTATAAGACGTTTTTGTCACCCAATAAATGCCTTGTTTCTGTCACTAGTCCTATTTCCGTTGAACAGCTGCAAGCTAAAACAAATTGTTCATGTGCCCGCATCATCCCGAGTATTACTAATCGAGCATTAGCTGGAGTTTCTTTATTCACCTATAGTAAAAGCTGCAAGGAGGAATGGCGAAACAAACTGCATGACTTCTTTTCATGTTTTAGCATCCCCTATGAAATAAAAGAGGAAATTACTAGGGTTTCTTCAGATATTGTTAGCTGTGGACCAGCTTTTTTTAGTTATCTTACACAAAGATTTATTGATGGGGCAGTAGCAGAAACAAAAATCGATCAAGAAACTGCAACCGATTTAGCTAGTGCCATGTTAATTGGCTTAGGGGAGCTATTAAAGAAACAATACTACACATTGCCAACTTTACAAGAAAAAGTATGTGTTAAAGGAGGAGTAACGGGAAAGGGTATTGACGTATTAGAAGCAAATCTCGGAGATGTATTCCAGCAATTATTTCGTGCAACTGAAGAAAAATTTAAAGAGGATGTCAGGATGATTAGGAAACAATTCAACGCTTCTTTATAAGTATTCGATAGACATAACAAAAATCCTTTTTATTTATCATTTTATTAAGCGACCGCTTTTGCTAACGGTCGCTTGCATTTTTTTGACAAATGAAGAACAGTCTTTCTGATTTGTGATCTGGCTTATGATCTTGAAAATCTGCTGTTATTTCTAACAAAGAAAACCCTATTTCATTTAACCAGTTGACATATTGTTCTATTTCATATGTTCGTTGGCAATGGATTTCTTCAAACCGCTTATATTGTCCTGTTTGTTCGTCAAGGGTGAACAAAGTTAATTCATGTTCCACAGAATCTGGAAATGCCCCTTCATAACAATTCCAAATATAAGAGACTTCTTCTTCATTTTCTGTATAGGCTCGATCACTTAAATATTGTTTGATCTTATACGTGCTATGAATATCAAACATAAAGAGACCGTTGTCCGCTAAATGATCGAAGACACTTTTAAACGTTTTCTTTACTTCTTCAGGGGATGTTAAATAATTAAGTGAATCACAAAAAATGGTAACGATATCAAAGGTGCCTAAATCTGTTAATTTACACATATGTTGTTGAAAAAGCTGAATGTTTATATTCTCATGCCAAGCCTTGTTTTGGGCGATAGCAAGCATGTCTTCTGATAAGTCAACACCAACAACTTCAAAATCAGACTTCGCCAAACGAATCGCGAGTTCTCCAGTACCACACCCTACATCAAGCAATCGCTTCCCTTCCTGACAATAACGTTTCTGCCTGTTTAAAACATATGAACACCAATCGTCATAGGGAACATCTTTCATTAAGGAATCGTAAACAGAAGCAAGTTTGCCATAGCTCATGACTGAATCAGGCTCTCGATATCAACGAGCGGCGCATCTCCCCATAGCCTTTCGAGATTATAGTAGCTACGTTCGTCACGATGAAACACGTGGGCAACTACATCACCCATGTCGACTAACACCCATTTTGCTTCATCATACCCTTCTAATCGCTTTACTTCATAGCCTGCCAGCTCAGCTTCGGATTTCAGCTCTCTGGCAATTGCTTGCACTTGCTTATCAGAATTTCCATGGCAAATAACAAAATAATCAGCAATAAGTGAAATACCTTGCATATTTAATGCCATTAAATCTTCCGCTCTTTTTTCATCTGCTGCTTTTAGTACTGTTTCTAATAATGCTTCTTTATTCACACCTATTGGGCCCCCTTATTCTTTAACAAATCATGGTACATTTCTAATGAATCTGGAAAAACCATTTGGTCTCTGCTTACTAAAAAAATAATCGTATTCTTAGCCGCTTTTAACAATGCTTGATTCAGGTTCCTTTTTGCTATTTCCCTTACCTCATCTACTCCTGGGAAATAACGGCCTGGCTCTATATAGTCGGCTAAATAAATGACCTTTTCTAAAAGTGACATGTTTCGTCTGCCTGTAGTATGATAGCGAATGGCATCCAATATTTCCTGATCATCTATTCCTGCTTCTTTTTCAACTAAATATGCACCAACCGGAGCATGCCACAATTCATGATGAAATTGCAATAGCCTTTGATCCATTTTTTCTGTCAAAATCACTTTTTCCATTTCCTCTATTGGTCTAAATTTTGCATAATCATGGAAAATAGCAGCTAAGGAGGCTTTTGTTGGATTTGCTCCATACTGGGCTGCTAATTCAAGGGCTGTTTTTTCGACACCAAGTGTATGTTGATAGCGTTTTTCCGTTATTTGTTTCTTTACTAACAGTAATGCTTTATCTCGATTCATAAAGAGAATGCTCCTTTATATAGGAAATCACCTGATCAGGTATTAAATATTTTACACTTTGCTTTTGAGACAAGCGCCTGCGAAGCAATGTCGATGAAATTGAAATATCTGGAATATCAATAGATACGATAGGCATCTCACTTTCCGTTGAATAACGAGGGCGATTCACACCAACAAACTGAACAAGTTTGCAAAGCTCTGACACTTTATACCATTTGGGCAAATATTCTATCATATCTGCACCAATAATAAAATAAAAATCTACGTCTGGTTCCTGCGCTTTTAATAATTGCATTGTATCATATGTATAGGAACAACCTTTTCGCTTCAGTTCAATTGTCTCTAGTTTAAACTTTTCATGGTCTTGAATAGCCAGCTTTGTCATTGCCAAACGCTGCTCTTCTGTTACTTTATCTGTCATTTTCTTATGAGGAGGCTTTTGATTTGGCATAAAGCGAACCTCTTCCAATTTTAGAGCATGCAATACTTCATTGGCAATGATTAAATGACCAAGATGAGGAGGATTAAAAGTTCCCCCTAAAATGCCGACTCTTTTCCTCAATATATTCCCAACCTTTATGCCATGTTATTATAGGTCGAAGTCATATCTTCAAAAAAACAAAAGGACTTATGCCATTACCTTTATCAACTCAAAATCTACTCACCATTCATGGTGTATCATTTTTACGATACATGAACGATCTAAGGTAAAACAATTTTCTTTTTTTCCTTTGATTCTTTATAAAGGATAATGATATTTCCAATAATCTGTACAATGTCTGCATTTGTAGCATCCGCAAGTGCTTCCGCAACTGTATGCTTATCTTCATCGCAATTTTGTAAAACACTTACTTTTAATAACTCTCTTGCTTCTAATGCTTCACTTATTTGTTTGATCATATTGTCATTAACACCAGCTTTTCCAACTTGAAAAATTGGGTCTAGATGGTGTGCTGACGCTCGTAAAAATCGCTTCTGTTTACCTGTTAACATCATAGCCTCCTAATTGTTTTATTACTATTTTTCTCATTCTTTCTGTATCAGGCGTCAAGCCAGTCCACTTTTCAAATGCTAAAGCACCTTGATAAACAAACATACCTAACCCGTTTTGAATAAGTGCTCCTTTTTCCTGCGCCTGTTGTAAAAATGTCGTTTTAAAAGGATTATAAATAATATCAGATACAAACGTACCTGGTTTCATTTTATTTAAAGAAAGCGGAGTATCTTTCACTTTTGGACTCATTCCTATAGAAGTAGTTTGAATAATTAATGTATATTGATCTAAAGAAGATTCTGCCTCAAGCAAAGATAAAGCATTGGTTTCAGCTGGAAATGGACAACCTGCTGCTAAGTGTTCCCCTCGTTCCAACGTTCGATTACAAATATCAATACTTAGAACTCCCTCTGAAGCCAACGTATAATAAATTGCTTTTGCCGCCCCGCCAGCTCCCACTAACAATACTTTTTCTTTTTGCAAATCTGATTTCCAATCTTGTTTCAAAGCAGACATGAATCCATGTCCATCTGTGTTGAACCCAATCCACTTTCCATCCTTTAATATAACTGTATTAACAGCGCCAATCGCCTCAGCAAGCGGGGCTATTTCATCCAACAACGGTATAATAGTGCTTTTATGAGGAATAGTTACATTAAAACCAGCAATCCCAATCGCTTTCATTCCTTTAATTGCAGCTTCTAAATCCTCTGGTTTGATATTAAATGCATGATAATAGCCAGGAAGCTCTAAAGCAGTAAAAGCATCGTTATGCATCACTGGTGACATAGAATGTGCAATAGGATGACCGATTACACCATATAATTTTTTCATCTCTCTCACCCTTATATGCTTTTCAGCTTTTTATCTATCTCTTCTCCATTAAATGAGCGATGAGCGCAAAAACACACTGACTCCTTTCGGTGCATATGCAGCTACAATTGCTCCTGGTTCGTTGATTGTAATCCAACCAAGCCCAGAGAAAACAATATCTGTTTTCTCCTTTTTAAGAGAAAATTCATGACGGACAAAAGCTGGAAAATGTTCAAGCTCCTCTTTTCGCGGCGGCTGCAGCAGCTCACCCGCTTGTTTTTCATAGAGGGAATCTGCATTTTCTAATTTTGTGCGATGAATCTTTAGTTCATTTGACACATAGCAGACGAAAGATCTTCTCCCACCCTTTAAATAATCAAGACGAGCTAAACCACCAAAAAATAAAGTTTGCTGTTCATTTAATTGAAAAACAATCGGCTTCATTTCCTTTTTAGGGGTAATAACTTTTAGATCCTGTTTTTGAATATAATGTGCTATTTGATGATCATTCATTAATCCAGGAGTATCTACTATTCTTTTGCCGTCGCTTAACGGAATTTCAATCATATCAAGGGTAGTGCCAGGAAAATGTGAAGTAGTAATTACATTTTTTTCTCCAGTTAAGTCTTTGATAATTCTATTGATGAAGGTTGATTTCCCAACATTTGTACAGCCAACAACAAAAATATCTTCTCCATTGCGGTAGTATTCCATTGCTTTTAGTGCATCCTCCATATAGCGGCCTTTTGCTGCACTAACAAGCATGACATCGACAGGCCTTAATCCGAGCTCCCTTGCCTGCTTTTTCATCCAAAGGATCAACTTGTTTCTTTTCGTTGATTTTGGCAGTACATCCTCTTTATTCCCAATCAGTAAAACCGGGTTGCTGCCAACAAAGCGTTGGAGGCCAGAAATCCAACTTCCATTAAAATCAAAAATATCTACAACCAATACGATCAGGCCTTTTCTTTGACCAAGTTCATGCAACATTTTTAATAAGTCATTATTATCAAAAGAAACATCTTGAATTTCATTGTAGTGCTTCAATCGAAAACATCTTTGACAGATGAGCTGTTCTTTTTCCAGTGCTGATAGTGGAGCGTACCCGATTGTATCTGGATTTTCTGACTGAATTTTTACCCCGCAGCCAATACAGTGTAATGATTGATCTTTCACCTTTCATCCTCCCATTGAATAAGTCCTTTTCGATTAAAAAAAGCCATTAACCTTCGTTCAATCATACGATTAAAACGAGTTGCAAAACCATCTGATTGAGCAACTGGAATGACAAGAATCGTATAAAATCCTCCTCTATTGCCTCCAAATATATCTGTTAACAATTGATCGCCAATAATAACCGTTTCTTCTTTTTTTAATTCCATCTGCTTGACTGCATCATGAAATGCTCTTGTTAGCGGCTTGCGAGCCCGTGAAATAAATGGAATGCCCAACGGTTCTGAAAAATTTTTTACTCTTGTGTCATTATTATTGGACACAATTGTGATCTTAATATCGTTTTTTTCCATATTTGCAAACCACTCAATTAATTTTGGAGTAGCATTGGGCCTGTCCCACTCAACCAAGGTGTTATCCAAATCAGTAATAATCCCCTTTACACCTTTTTCCCGCAATGCTTCAGGATGAATCTGAAAAATATTTTTAACATATTGATTTGGCAAAAATTTCTTCAACAATTGCTTAACACCTCATTATTTTATTGCGAATCATGTAAATTGATTCCGATCTTTAAATCAATTTGATGTTTACTTCATTCACTTTATCAAAAAATAACGATCATTGGCTAGTTTTATCAGTTTTTTTATTTTAAATGCCGCAACAAAAGGCAAGTGAGCCTCTCTTTACTTTGCATTAATAAGACCACTGCTGCAAAGTAAAACCCCCTTGCCTTCATACAGTTTTTTTAAAAAGACTTCTTAGTTATGACACGATTTTACAAACAATTGACATAAAAAAACTTATCTATCAAAAACAATTAAATTTCTTTGAATAATGAGAATACTTTTCGACATATTTCTTATCTACTTTCTGTGGATAAAACTTATACACATATCAACTTCTATAAATACTGCTTTTTTCGACGTTATAAACAAATTAACCACAGGTTATCCACTACTGCCTGTGGATAAGAGAACGCTTGTTCCAAATGTTTTTTTTTGCTAAAGTATAGAGACAAGCTGACAACTTCTTATTATATGAAATAAAAATAACATGTAGTATTTTTTTTCGGAGGTGTATAGCTGATGCGCAAGTTATCTGACGAGCTGTTGATCGAATCCTATTATAAAGCAAAAAAACTAAAACTAAGCATTGAATTTATTGGGCTCATCGAAACAGAAATTCAACGTCGATCATTATCACAAAAAATTAAAATTTCTTGCTAACATTATCCCTTTTTGCGAAGGGTTTTTATTTTGGTAAAATCGCAAGGATGAGAAAGGATAAAATATCATTTCTTTATGCTTGATATCTTTAAAAAAAGCTTTCATTATTCTGTTGCAACGTTCGAATGGCATGACTTTGATGCTGATCTAGAGCCTTATTGAATCATTTTTTAGGAGAGAGAAGGAAGAAAGAGCTCACTCCCACTTCCATCCTCCGTTTAAAAGATCATCTAATCACTTTCAGCTTGATTCTGCTGTTTTTTTTCTTTTTCCGCTCTATAAAATTCATGAAACATTTTCATTAAAGCTCGCTTTTCAATTCTTGATACATAGCTTCTCGAAATCCCCAGCTCTTTTGCAATTTCTCTCTGCGTTTTTTCTTTTTTCAAATCAAGTCCGAAGCGTCCTATAATCACTTCTTTTTCACGTCCATCAAGGATATCAATATACTCCTTTACCTTTTCTAGTTCCATATTTAACTGAATGACATCAAATACATCCTCAGCTTCCGACTTCAAAATATCGATAAGTGAAATTTCATTGCCTTCTTTATCCTGTCCAATGGGATCATGAAGTGATATATCTTTTTTTGTTTTCTTTAGAGCACGGAGATGCATAAGAATCTCGATTCTAATGTCATTAGTTGTGCTTTAGAATGTAAAGATTCCAACTGTTGATCTGTACACGAATTTCCCTGACAACATGACGTATAAAGTCTACGGTCTTGATAGTGGAGTCGACGATTATCTGTCAAAGCCTTTCCACGCCGATAAGCTCTTGGCTCGTTTACGTGCATTAGGACGAAGGAAAACCGAACTGAATCATGATTGTATACTTGAGTTTGGCGATATTGAGTTGAACCCTCATACTCTTCTGCTCGTTTGTGGAAACATGGAAAGTAAGCTCACCTAAAAGAAGCTCAACTATTGGAGCTGCTTATTCAGAGAAACAATATAACTGTTTCAAAAGAAATGATTATCGAAAAGTTATGGGGTTGAATTGAAAACTCCACTTTCAATTATAAATGCAAATTATGACGCACTTTTAGTAAATCAAGAAGAGACAATTCAAAGCCAAAAAAAATGGCTTAACTATATTAAAATTGGAACAGATCGAATGAAGAAACTTATAAATGACCTTTTAATTTCGGCAAAGATAGAAGAGGTCAATTTAGAAATATGTAAAATGCCATTTAATCTTAGCAATACGATTAATGAACAAATATTGTCGATAGAAGCCGCAGCAATTGAAAAAGGGATTACCCTTATCAAATCAATAGAACCAGACATTATTGTTAATAGCGATTCAGAAAGCATTAAACAAGTTGTCACCATTTTATTTGATAACGCAATAAAATATAAAAATGAAAACGGGCAAATTGACATATCACTAACAAAATCAAAACACCAAATAATATATTCTATAAAAAATACGGGAAAAGGAATAGCAAAAAAAGACTTACCGAAGATTTTTGATAGATTTTATCGAACCGATCCCTCCAGAACTCAGGATAGCGGTGGTTTTGGTTTAGGACTATCCATTGCGAAAACAATGATAGATAGGTTAGGCGGCAGGATATATGTCACAAGTATAGAAAATGAAAGCACGACTTTTACTATTACACTTGAATTGTAATGTAGCAAGCAAAACGTTGGTTAAACCAGGTACATTTAAAATTTGCATATTTGGATATATCATCAGTGTTCAGTCCTTCCTTTAATAAGGATAACAGATACACGTCTTCTTAATAGGCGTTGCTAAAAATTAAAGTTTAATGTTGCTTTGAAATAAATTTTAATCAAAAATACTCCACAAACCCGTATTTTATGGCAAATAAGAGGAATCCATTATGAAAAAAATTGTTCAAAATGGATTCCTCTCTAACATATTTTTAGTTTCGATTTTATAAAAAAGTTTGATTAACCAGTGGATTTCTATGCTTGTTTTTCAAGGGCTGCATCGATAAAATATTGCTCAAACTAAAAACACGATATTGCTTCCGTAAAAAACAATACACTTTAATTGATTGTTTTACTTCGATCACCCTAATTTTCCGTTGACTTATTTCATTGCTGTTAGAAAGGTAAATGATCTCAAGTTTTTCTTTCGATTCAAGTGCTCTCATCAACAATCCATTCATAGAAAACCTCCACATTAAGAATGTTTGTTCTCATTATATACGAACATTGGTTCTTTTAGAGGGGTTAAATAATGGGAATTAGAAATGATTAGGGAAAAACGACTAAATTTGTTCATTGTCTTTTATCTTTCATGTTTTCTTTAACCATAATTCGACTACAAATGTCTTTTTACTTGCGTATCTTAACAAAAAAACAGCACCAGATTAGGTGCTTTCAATCGTTCATCTTCACCAAAAATAAAGTGAAACTTCCATCAGTGGGGGTTTTCTTTCATCCCCCACTGATGGTTAGTTGAACCAATCGGACATTTGACTTTCAGTTATCCCGCACCTAGACTTCTTCGATTCCTCTTACTCTTGAGGTGGGGGTATTACTGCCAGTTAGATGTGGGATAAATATGCTAAAAAAAGGAATGTCATAAATCCCATTGCATATACATAATAGCAGGAGGTGAAAAATATGAACAAAATTTATTTCGGATTTTTTACATTTTTGTTCTTCATCGTCACTTTTCTTGCTTTAACGATAGCCTTAGTAAAATAATAGTATTTCCTTGACACTTGGTGTTGCAGCACCAAGTGTTTTTCTTACATTGTTATCATATACAATAAGACTGATAAAGATGATTATTTTTTGCTCTTTCATAAAATTAATGAGGTTATAAAACCTTTTATCGTAGAAAAAACAATGTGCATTGGCGTTCTTAATTCAATTTAAACCACCATTCTCATCACTATTTATAATCATCATAAGACTCCTTTCATCAACTAAAATGTGACTCCAAATATTCCATCGTTTCATTAATATAATATCACTAGCGTTGCATAAATAAATCCTCCGTTCGCAAACTTTATCACCTATTAAAATCATCCTCTTCCATCAATCTCCTAAAATTTGCTCACTATTTCACTTACATAAATTACTTAATTTCCGTTAGTTTCACTATATTTTTTTATCACCGAAAAAAAATTATGATTAGGTTGTAAAAAAATAGCCGGCTAAAAAAGCTTTTCACCCTTTTATGTGAAAAGCTTCACAAAAAACTGTTTATGTGAAATAGTGAGCAAACTAATTTTTGGAGGAACATTCTATGAAACTGCTTGAGGTAATCCAAACAACATTAACTGACATGGAAATTATTAGTTCAATTACATCAACGCTCTTTATCATTTTATTAGGTTTCTTTTGCCGAAAAAAAGGGATATTTAATGATACAGTTGGAAAAATGCTATCCAAAGTTGTCTTAACTGTTGCACTTCCTGCATTAGCATTCAACTCGTTCATGAAAGATATTAACCGTGAATCGCTCGTTGAAGGGATGAATATATTAATTTGGGGAATTGTTATTTATATCATTTTAATTTTTATTTCTAAACCAATGTACCTTAAATATAAAGGGAATAAACAAGATACTTTACGGGTTCTAACAATTTTTGGTTCTACTACTTTTTTTGGTATTCCGATTGTCGGAGCAATATATGGAGCTGAAGGGGTGTTATATGCATCTATCTTCAATATTGGTTATCGCATTTTCCTATATTCATATGGCTATATCAAAATGAGTGGCTTGAAAATGGAAGCCAAAAACATTAAAGAAATGTTTTTAAATCCCATTGTCGTTGCGACATTTTTAGGATTATTCATTTGGGTTTTCCAAGCTTACTTACCACAAGTGACTGTTACAGCTGCAGATGGCGTGAAATCACAGGTTGCCTTTTTAAGACTTGACCAGACGGCAGTTTGGCTATTTAAACCAATGAATTATTTAGCAGGACTAGCCTCTCCACTTGCTTGGCTTTCTATCGGGGCTACACTTGGTGCAGTTGAGTTTAAAAAGGCTGTGTCTGACCGTACATCTTGGTTTTATAGCTTAAATAAAGTTATCGTTGTACCAACTATTAATATTGTACTATTAGCGATTCTTTCAATGACTGGCATTCTTTCAATGAGTGCAATTTGTGTAGGAACTGTTGTTATTATGATGGCTACACCAGCAGCTACTGTTGCAGCTGCCTATGCAATTAGTTTTGATAAAGAAGCAGTTCTTGCTTCAAATGGATCACTACTATCAACAATCACTGCTGTCATCATGATTCCAATTTGGATCGTTATTATTAATCTCATTAATCATATAAATATTTTTTAATATATTAATTATACTAATAAGGGGACATCAATCATGACACTTAAAGTTGTTTGTTACGGAGTACGAAAAAATGAAGTTGATTTCTTTCATCAACTAAATAAATATAACTTTGACTTATCTTTAATTGAAGATTTACTCAATCATGAAAATGTCGATACTGCAAAAGGTATGGATGCTGTTGTTTTGAGAGGAAATTGCCTAGCAGACAGACAAAATATCGAAAAAATGAAAGAGTATGGCGTTAAATATTTGTTTACGAGAACAGTAGGTTATAATCATATTGACTTACAAGCTGCCGCTGATTGTGATATGCATGTAGCAAGAGTTCCTTCCTACTCGCCAAATGCGATTGCTGAATTATCATTAACATTAGCAATGTCTCTATTAAGGCATACTACTTACACTACTCATAAAACAGCGAATAAGGATTTCACTGTCGATGGTGTAATGTTTAGTAAAGAAATTAGAAATTGTAAAGTCGGAATCATCGGTACTGGTAAAATTGGTTTAACAGAAGCGAAGCTGTTCAAAGGTCTAGGTGCTGAAGTTCTTGGATATGATTTATATCCAAACGGTAATGCAAAAAAATATGTAACCTATGTAGAATTAGATGAATTGCTTAAAGAAAGTGATATTGTAAGCTTACATGTTCCTTATTTTCCTGGAAAAAATGACAAAATGGTCAATGCAGAATTTATCGAAAAAATGAAGGATGGTGCGATTTTAATTAACACTGCACGCGGTGAATTACAGGATAATGAAGCGATTCTTCAAGCATTGCAATCACATAAGCTAGAAGGCTTCGGAACAGATGTATTTGCAAATGAAGCAAGTATTTTCTTCCAAAAATTTGATGAAACGAAATTATTAGATCCAACAGTACAAGCATTAGTTGATTTATACCCACGCGTTCTTATCACACCACATGTTGGTTCAAATACAGACGAGGCATTGTCTAATATGATTGAAACAAGCTTTGAGAACTTACATGATATGATTACATTAGGTTCCACTCCAAATGCGATCGCATTACCGAAAAAACGTGAGCTTGTCATGTAAAATTGATAAAGTGAAACTTCCATCAGTGGGGGTATTACTGCCAGTTAGATGTGGGATAAACATAAAGGATCTATTACATACTCTGTGTAATAGATCCTTTTTATTATAAATACGGCTTAATAATATGCTCATTTTCGAAAACAATATGGTAAACAGTGATCGGGCGCCCGACTGTTAAATATTTTAATTCTTCTCGTAAATAACCTAATTTATTTAAATACAGTAAATATTTTTTGGTTGAAATTCGTGATAAATCAACGAGATTAGCGATCTCTTCAGTTGAGAAACAATTCGTTTGTCTCATTACCGCACGCAAAATTTTTTTCAATGTTAATCTCGATAATCCTTTCGGTAATGTTGAAGCTAATTCATCCTCATGATGTGTTAATTGTAAAGAACACGCATCCGTTATTAATATTTGATCCAATGTTTCTTGATCCGTTTTTTTGAGTTTTGTCGTCAATGAATAATACTGGCTAAATTTCTCCATCGCTACATGAAACCTTTCATAAGTAAAAGGTTTTATTAAGAAATCAATAACGCCATATTCAAGTGCTTTTTTAATAGTCGGTATGTCATTTGCTGCTGTAATTAAAATAATTGGGATAGAAAGCTGCTTTTGGCGAACTGTTTGTAAAAAATTAATTCCTGTTTCTCCGGGTAAAAAAACATCAAGTAAAATTAAATCTGGGATTTTTTCATTTAGTACATCCCATAGTTCTGAAATGCTCTTAACAGTTGCAGCTATTTTAAATCCCCCGTAACGTTCCACAAATTGTTGATTGATCATAGCTACCATCGGATCGTCTTCTACGATGATTACTTCATTCATTACTATTCCCCCGTTTATATGGTAGTTCAATTCGGAAAATACTTCCTTTTCCTATTTTAGATCGGACGTCTACAATCCCATCATACCGATTCGCAATTGACTTCACAGCATCTAAGCCATAACCTCTTTTTTCACCTTTCGTTGAAAAGCCCCGAGAAAATATTTTTGTTATTAATTGCTCCTCCATTCCTTCGCCTGTATCATGAACTTCAATTAAGATAACTTCTTCATCACTGTCATAGTACAAAAAAAGCTTTACTTGTTTTTTATCAGATAATTTGACTGCTTCTTTTGCATTATCTAATAACACGCCAATTGAAATAAGTAGATCATGAAGCAGCTCCCCCATTTTCATATCTGGGAAATTAGAGTCGGAATCAATCTTAAGTAATACTCCCTGCTCCTTAAATTCACTCGATTTCCCTAATAAGAAGCCTGCAATAGCAGGAGATTTTATTTTCTCGGTTACAAACCCGATCTCATGGCGATAATCTGTATCCAATACACGGATAAAGTGAATGACATCTTCGTATTTTTCTAGTTCTATTAGACCAAGAATCGTATGAAGCTGATTCATAAATTTATGATTTTGTGCACGTAAAGAATCGACATATTGCTCTGTCCCGCTAAGCTCGCGAATTAGTTGCTGCATGTCTGACTGATCCCTTATTGTTGCTACTGCTCCATACGTTTTTTCTTTAACGTAAATAAGCTTTACACTAACAATTAGCTCAAGCTGATTAAAAACAATAACTTGATTATATATAGGTTGTTTCGTTTGAAAAGCTTCTTTAAATAATATGGAAAAAATATCTTCTGATAAATATCCAGCTTGCATGTATTCTTCTGTAAATTTTGCTTTTTCCATAACATTTGTAAAATTATTGTTATAGAGCAGGATTTTCCGATCAGGCGCAATAGCAATAATTCCTTCACTAACTGATTCTTTAATAAATTCCCTTTCCTTCAACGTTGCGGCAATTTCCTTCGGTTCAAGGCCTAATAAAATTTTCTTTAATTGTCGAGCTAAATAAAGAGCTCCTAATAATCCGAAAAAAAGGCCAACGCTTAGTCCAATATAAATATTTTTCTGGGCATCCCATAGCTCCTTATTTATCGTTTCCTGGACATAGCCTACACAAACAATACCTATTTGCTCTCCTTCTTCATCCCAAATAGGTGTAAAAAAACGTGTACCTTCTCCTAATATACCTTCTTCTCGTGAATAGTGTTCTTCACCATTTAATGATTTCTTAGCATCTTCTATATTTGAAAAAGGCTTACCGATCACCGTCTTATCTGGATGCGACAGGCGAATCAGCTGATTATTAAGTACGACAATAAAATTCACATTCGTCGTTTCCATAACATCCATTGTATAATCTTGAACGACTGAACGAATAGATCCTCTGCTTACTTCTTCAATAATCCGAGGATCTTTAGCGACTATTCGTCCAATATTTTTCAGCTTCTCTTTTACTATTTCATTTTCTCGCTCAACGACGTAATTATGTAAAAGCGCTGCCGAGGCGATTAATGATACAAACACAGACAATAATACAAGCAAAGTCGTCATTTTTCTTAAAGATAGTTTCGACAGCCATTTATTTTCAATCATTGTCAAAATTCCCTTACTGTTTTATTATCAGATTGGTGGAAATGAAATAAACCTTAGTTTTACTTTATTTTATCAAAGGTTGAAAGCATATTTGTATTGGAAAATTGTCAAAAAAAGAACACGTTTGTCGTGGCTTTTAACTGGAATTGTTTCATATACACGTCTTGATGTTGGTGATCCTGTTAGCTTTACTTTGCAGAAGATGTGGGATAAAAATAAAACAGATATAAATTAATCATAATATCCATATTTAAAGCCGAAAGTCTGAAGAATATTAGCTCTCTCCCAATAAACTATTCTAATAACCCAAGAAGAATATACTCTTTGTGAGTTATTGAACCTGTTACTTTAAGGTTCTGTTCCCTTTGAAATTGTTTCACTGCTAACTCTGTATGTATGTCATAAATTCCGTGACATTTTTCTTTATAATATCCTGCTGCTTTTAATCTGCATTGAATAATTTGCACTAAATTCCCTCGTGAATTTCTAGATAAAGTTTTGAATTCATGTTTTCCTATCCCAGTAATAGGCCCATCAATATAAACTTCTGTACCAACTGGAGTTTTATCAAATAGCGATTCAACATCTTTATTGTGCATACGAATACATCCACTGCTAACTCTTTCTCCAATTAGCCAAGCTTTATTTGTCCCATGTATGCCATATTTCCCCCATGGGACATCTAACCCAAGCCAATGTGAGCCAAATCCACCTCCCCATCCCTTTGATTTATTTATGATGTTAAATTTACCAATGGGGGTAGGGGACTTGTCTTTTCCAGGAGAAATAGGATACTCCTCAATTACTTTATTGTTTTGCATTAGATATAAAGTGTTCGTCCATAAATTAATATAAATTTTGTATTCGTTGGTTTTCGCACAAACAATATTTGTTGCGAAACAAAAAAAAGCAAGGAACAAAATTAAATTTGTATAATACCATTTTTTCATACACGACTCACCCTTGTTATGTTTTAAAATTCGAATTATAAATCCCTTAGTGATATAGGTTTTACTTGGTTTAGTATGTGAAGTTTAGGAGAGAATAGTCATGGATTTAAAATGATAAAAAACAAAGACTTAGCTTCTCATTGTATTCGAATGAAATAATTTTTGAAAAGGGAAGAGGATGATTAGTTATTTGTGAGTCGTAGAAAAAAACACTCTCTTGTTTCATTATTATATGTTTTGATATTGATAAACTTTTTAAAAGTAAAATTTTAAATTTTTGGGCATCATTTAGATTAACAGTCACAAATTTAATGAGAGAGGGTTTGGCTATTTATGTACCATAGGATAAATAAGGTTATTGTTATCGCTTTATTGATTTATTTTTCTATTTTAGTTTATCCTACAACTTCTTTTGCAGTGGCAGAAAAACGGGCTTTTGAAATTTTTGAGGAGGGTATTTTTGATTTAATTACCTTTAGTTTAGAACCATTAAATAAATTAGACACATTAAATGAAAAAATCGATGATGAAGGCTTATACTATATTGCCCTAGCAGCAAAAGAAAGGTTTAACGGGACTCTTTTGTTTTTAACTAATCTAAAGGTGCCTTCTAATGTACCAAAAGATATTAGGAAATCGTTAGAAGATGTAAAAGAATACTTATCTATAGGTTTTTATAATTTGGAGGAAAGTATGGACTATTTGGCGCAATACATTTTGAACCAAACCCCCATTTTATATGACAGGTATCTTGAAAAACGAGATAGGGGTTTTTCTTACATTGATGGCGGATTAATTACGTTAGCTACAGCAAGACTAAAGTTTTATCCTCCAGAATGGATAGAGACTCCAAAAAAATCTATTCCTAATGCATGGAAAGTTGGAAAAGAATATTTCTATAAGTTGGAAGATACTATTAGAATAAAAGTAAATAAATGATCTGTGAAAAGTCAGCATTTCCTCTACAACAATCAAAAATATTTTTTTTTCCAGACTAGCTGTCCAAACAAAAACAATTTAAAACCATAATATATTTTAGCCAATTAACTTTGGCCAAAGTTTTTTACCTCCTTTTAAAAGCAGGGTGCTACCCCTGTTTTTTCTACGGTTGAGCAAATTGAGTAGGAGAGCGTGATTAACTCCCTTCTCAGGGTAGAAAGGTCGCCCAGTTGGCAACTCCCCCCTCACGGAACCGGTGTGTGCCGCACGGGCTATTCAGAATACGTATATCCCAATTTCGAAAATGGAATGGAGAGTTTAGGATACTCTAGAGGAAATATCGATTTAATCTTATTACCAGCACCTATAAGAAACCTCTAGATTGAATTATAAAAATTATCTATAACTCTTAGTCACCCTTTTATAATATGAATTAGCGATTTCTGACTTTATTATTTTGAAAAAATATAGCATATCAATCGCAAACAAGGTGAGAGATACACCTATTGAAATGGTCATGTTTATGACTTCATTTAATTTAATTATTATTCCAATTATGTAGAAGGATGCTACCCTTGACAAGGGTTTACTTTGATAATAAATTGAAACCTGGTATATCGATTCTAATGTCATAAGTTGTGCTTTAGAATGTAAAGATGTCCAACTGAAGATCTGTTACACGAATTTCCCTGACAACATGACGTATAAGCTGTTGTTTATCTTCGAATGATAATTCGTCCTCTCCCTTATCTAAATAAAATGTAGCCGCTTCCTTGATTAGCTGTTGACTATGAATCTTGTTTTCTTTATTCGCAAGGATTTCTTTCAGCTGTGTTAATTGTGATCGAAGATACGTTTCTTTTTCTTTTAATTCTTTAAATGAATCACGTATATCTTCTTCTGATAAATCGATCCCCTCGGCAAATAAAGACAAGAGCCGCTTTCTACCATTAAAAATAGTCGTTAACTCATTTTCGATTCTTACAACCTCTGTTTCTTCAAAACTATTCTCAGAATTTGATTCAATACCCACAGCCAAAATCTCATCGGAATTATGAAGCCAATCGCGAACTTTTTTCCAAACTTTTTCGTCCAATTTATTAGCATTTAATTTAAGTCCACACCCCTGATGCTTTGCTCCAGCATAATTCTTTCTATCCGTATATTCAAAAACAGCTTTTCCCCAATTTTTACTTCTTCTCCCAGTTAAAGTATTACCGCATTTTCCGCAGCGTAATAATCCACTTAACAAATATGAATGTTTACTGTTTTTTGTCCATCTTCTTCTTGATTCTTTTAGCAGTTTCTGGGCTTGGCTAAAGATTTCCTCATTGATAATCACTGGACACTCAATTTCAATCCATTCATCTCTTGGCCGTTCTGTCATGGGGACGCGTTCTTCTTTTGGCTTATGTTTATTACCTAACATCCCCTCTGTATTCCAACGGTTATGATAAAAATGTCCAGTATATACTTCATTCATTAACATTTGCCTGACTACTTGTCGATGCCATACGCCAACACCACGTTTTGTAGGAATTTTACGGTCAGTAAGATAATGCGCAATGCCATTTATCCCCTTTACTAAGTGATTTGGCTTTGTAAATAAATCAAAAACAATTTTAACGACCTCTGCCTCTTTTTCATTAATAATGAGTCGAGCATTTTCTTTGTCATAAGAATATCCATAAATGTTAGGATCTTTCACTACTTTGCCTTCACGTGCTTTTCGTCTTCTTCCTCCACTCATTCGTTCGTTTATCTTTGCTTTTTCAAATTCTGCAATGGCTCCACGCATTTGATAAAAGAGCATTCCTTCTGGTGTCTTTTGATATTCGCCATTTACAAAGATAAGTACTGCTCTCTTTTCAATTTCATCCGATAAAATAAGCTGATTCATTAATTTTCGAGAAAGTCGATCAGGATCAAGACAGATAACTTTTTTAATTAATCCTTCTTGAACATCTTGTCGAAGCATCGATAAAGCAGGACGATCAAGAAACTCTCCTGAAATCCCTTCATCCACATACTCGATCACATCATTCGTTTTCGCTTTTTCGCGACACTTCGCAATCTGATCCTTTAAACTGAATCCCTTCTTGGCCTGTTCTTCCGTACTCACCCTTGCATAAAGTCCGATCATGCACCTTATCCCTCCTATACTTGTCTCTAAGGAAGAAATAGCAAGACTTCCTTGCCTTTTGATGCGAATTACCTTCAATCATGTTTATTTTCATAGATGCATCACCCCTTGTGAGAGCATATGCATCTAATGCTTGTCTACTTGAATAAAACATGATGACTAACACTAGTACATTTTATTTCCCTTGTTCTTTATATAGGTGATTAGGTGTAAAGAGAAAGTAGAGTCCTATTCCAATACGAAAATCAATAAAAAAAATCTCAACCGTTCATCTTCCTTGCTTCTTTTTTCTGAATGATAATTGAAATGATTAGTAAACAAAGGGGAATGATAAAAACAAATATATATCCTAAAATTGCGCTAATTTCGTTAAATATTTCAATCTTCTGTTTATCTTGAGGGATTAGTGCGACGATAAAAAAGAAAACAACTGTATACTTAACTGCCTTACGATATTTGTCTCGGCGTTTGTATAGATGCGAAATTCCTTTAGCAGTCATAAACATGTAACTTATAGTCGAAGTAGCCGACATTACGCTCCAAATCGAAATAAAATAGATGTCTGGTCGTTCAATAAGGGGAAACGATAAAGACTTTACCATATAAAGCACTGGTTGAGGCAACAGCTGAAGTTCATTTGCACTAAACACAACCAAGCTCGTAAACACTAAAAACACATAAAAAAGCGAAGAAAAAGCTGTAGCAATGGAAACTGCTTTTAATTTTTCAATGCTTTTCCCTTGTGTAAATGGATAACAAATCACCAGCAATTCATAACCGAGCAATGATAGCATCGCTTCGTTTGATCCCTTAAAAATGTTCCACCAGCCCTCTTTACCGATCGGTAATATGTGAAGAAAATTTACATGAACACTATATGCAAAAGAAGCAATCACGATCATCAAGACGATAAGGACAGACACGAGCACAAAAAAACGTGCTATCGTACGTAAATTTTCTTGAACTAAATACCAACAGACAATACACATCAACCCGATAATAGCCCATTTAGGTGTTCTTACTAATATCCAATCCTGTATCACTTCACCGTACCGAGTTAAAGAATTGCTGCCTTGAATGATAAAAAAACAAATATAAGCAACATGAATGAATACACCCAATTGTTTTCCTAATATTTTTGGCAAAAACCCATAAAGGCTATCATAAGGAAATCTTCTACTTAAAAGCCATAAAATGATAACAAATAATTGCACAAACAAGCCGGCGATCAGAACCGAAATCCATGCATCTCCGTTTGCAACGGCATGTACTTCAGATGGAAGAAAAAAAACTCCTATCCCTATTTGTGCTTGTATAACAATAAACATCAACTGTCCTGGTGTAATACTATTTTTTTCTTCTGTCATCTTCACCCCACTCCCTCGAATAAAACTCTTGCTGAACGTTTGGAACTACATTTAAATAATTTTTAAGAGGATAGGCGGACAATCACTTCTTTCCAATCTTAAATCTTAATGGCACCATTGGTGTAAGATGTGCATCTTCATATGTAAAATATCCCCTAAAATGAAGTGAATTATTCCCATTTATTATTTAAAAATAAAGGTAGCATCAATCAAAAATGATATAAACTGTTTAAATTAATGTTTTCATAGACAATCACAATATGCCAAAGAGTGTGAGGGGGCTTTATACATAGGTACAAATTGTAAATATTTTTGTTAATGAATCATTTTTTAAAATATTTTCATTGTGTAGACTTACAATTGCAGAGTGTAATAGAAGAAGCTTTATTATTTATAAGCAATTTCTAACTATCTTCAATATCTTATGCACTTCCTCTATGCTTGTTTTGCAAGGGCTGCATCGATAAAACATTGCTTATTATAAAAATACGATATTGCTTACGCAAAAAACAATACGCTTTAAAAGATTGTTTATTTACTTCTATCACCCTAATTTGCCGCTGACTTATTTCGTTGCTGTTGGATAGGTAAATCATTTCCAGTTTTTCTTTCGATTCAAGCGCTCGCATCAACAGACCATTCATTTTAGTACCTCCATATAAGAATATTTGTTCTTATTATATGCGAACATTCGTTCTTTAGGAAGGGTAAAAATAATGGAAACAAAAATGATGAAGGAAAAAGAAATATATTTGTTCATTTACAATGAATTTTAACGCCCTCTTTAACCACAATTCGACTAAAAGAGTCTTTTTACATAAATGTCTATTCAAAAAAAATAGCACCAGACTGGGTGCTTTCAATCGTTCATCTTCACCAAAAATAAATATGCTAAAAAAAGGAATGTCATAAATCCCATTGCATATACATAATAGCAGGAGGTGAAAAATATGAACAAAATTTATTTCGGATTTTTTACATTTTTGTTTTTCATCGTCACTTTTCTTGCTTTAACGATTGCCTTAGTAAAATAATGGTATTAACGTGACACTTGGTGTTGCAGCCACCAAGTGTTTTTTCTTACATTGTTATCATATACAATAAGGTTGATAAAGATGATTATTTTTTGCTCTTTCATAAAATTAAAAAGGTGATAAAACCAAAACAAAGTGTATAAGTGCTCTATTATCCTCTTCGCAAATTGATGATGAAGGCATTTAACTATACGATAACAATAAAGTTAGGCTTATTTAATTCCTCTTGCATTAACGCCCAATATTTTTTATGAAAATGTTGCGCATCTACAAAAAGAATCCATTTGAAAAAAGATCAAAATGGATTCTTTTCTAAGAAATATGAAAAGTTGGTTTTTTAATCGTTAACGTAAAGACGGACAGCTATAAGCGCTTGAATGAAAAAATATATACCGTCCAGCCAAAGAATATGGCAACGATAAAAAGCAACAACATGTTGCTATATAAAAAGGACGATTTGATAAACGGCAAAAACGGAAAATCAAAAACACGAGTTGTTAAAAGACCGCCAACAATGGCAATGCCTATACCTTCTGATAAAAAACTTGTGAAATTCAATAAGCCCATACCTGATCCGGCTTCATCCTGATTTAAGCTGTTTGCTACACTATTAGATATGACCGTTTTAATAAAGGATAATCCGCCAAACACAAGAATCAATACAATCGTCATTAACCAAGGTGTGTATTCTAACAGAGATGCTGCTACTATTAGACCAGAGACAATGAATGCAACACCGAACGACATGACAAATGAATTGCCCCGTTTATCAACTAAAAGCCCACCGACAAAACCAAAAACAATCACGCTCATTGTTCCGGGAAAAAGAATGGCGCTGCCAATCATACCAGTAGTTAATTGATGTACTTCTCTCATCATATAGGGAACCATTGAAATAAACCCTGCGATAGTTCCTAACAATAGTCCACCGGTAAAGATGCCAATCATAAATGGACGGTTCTTCCCTAATGATGGATCGACAAAAGGTTCCGATACTTGATGAATATGTCTTAAAAACAAAATAAAAAACACGAAGCTAAGGATGAGATAGCTCCAGTTATACTTTGTCGTATAACACATAAAAGAAACAATGCCAACAGATAATAATAGCAGGCCAAATACATCAAAACTTCCTTTTTTTGTTTCCTCAGTTGGCAAAACCTTCAAAAAGAATGGAACTGCTAAGATTGTCGCCATTGGAATTAAAAAGAGGTAAGACCAATGAACATAGTGTGATATAATGCCGCCCACAGCTGGACCAATTCCCTCTCCCATTGCTACCAAAGAGCCAATGAAACCAAATGCTTTGCCACGAGCACCATCTGGAACATAGCGAGCTGCGATTACCATAACAAGAGCAGGAACAGCTGCAGCACCGGCTCCTTGAACAAAACGTGCGAATATAAGTGCTGGAAAATAGACGTGAGCCAAAAAACCAATAAATGAACCAGCACTATACGAGAGAATCCCAAAAATGAGTAATTTCTTCAGACCATATATATCAGATAGTTTTCCGTAAATAGCTGCACCAATTGCAAACGATAACATAAAACTCATATTGACCCAGTTCGTCGCTGCTGGTGAAATATGAAAATATTTTGCAATATCGGGTAAAGCCACATTAAAAACCATCTCATTCAGAACGCTGAAAAAAGCTAAGAAACCAAGCCAAATAAAAATATGGTGTTGATAATGGAACAATCGCTGTGAATGGTGTTTATTCAATTGATTAAATCCCCCAATAATTAAGGGATAACGCAGTTTATAGGGTCAGTGATACGCTCCCTTCTCTTGAATGTACCCAAAATGTAAGATTGCACTTCATCATAAAACGCCTCCTAAAAATAATGTGATCATCATACCATAAAATTAGTTTCTTATAAAGAAAAAAGCGTACTATTGTGAAATATATTAAAATTCATTTATAAGATAACATTTTGAAATAAAGTTTGATCAAAAACATCTCTCAAACCCACATTTTACGTTAAATTAAAAGAATCCGTTTTAAAAAAATTGATCAAAACGGATTCATTCTTTGTGAGATATTATACAATTTTTATAAAAAAGTTTGATCATTTTATATCTAAATAATCGCTAAAATAAAAGCGTATTGGTGGTCAAAATGGATGATCTTTCATATGTCGAAGAAGAGTTTGATGTATTCAATGTTAATTCCCCAGTAAACCAAGCCAAACTTGTTTGCATATTTACTAAATTTCGTTCAAGAATTCGGAAAGTCTACCCGTCTTATGGCGAAGTATTCTCGCTGTTTTGGGTTGACTCATCGATAAGGGAGCAGACTGGAGGTCCGCTTTCCGCACGCCGTTTGCGTCTGATGCTGTAAAATCGCATTGCGGCAGGTACACCCTTAATTTCAAGAATACCGTCATATATCAGCTCTCTCAGTCGGTATTCAAAATAAGAATCCCCGATATATTGCTCACAATAACCAATCGCCTCTCCAATTAGACGGGCTGATTTCAGGAAGCCGTTATCGTCAGTGGGTGGCTTCAGCTTGTCCAACATTTCCAGTAGGTATTGATCATAATAATCTACAGGTACCTCAAGCACTTTGCTATCTCGCCAAATACGCAGCATTCCGGCTTGCTCCATGATTTCCTGCCATTCCCATTCCAGCCGCGTGATATCAGGAGCGCATAGCTTGCCTTTGCCGTCCAGATGGATGAGTGCTTCCCGTATCTTGTCCGCCGGGATCTCTCCTGAGTGCCTATAATTGATAAAGGCATCCGGGCGGTTGTAAAGCTCCTCACAGACTGCACAAGCATCGCATACCGAAATAGAATTACGTTTGTTGCGCATCAGGTGAATCGCGTGTCGCATCCCTGTCTGCTCGCATGCGTTGCAACTCGTCCAGATAATCACTTCTGCCTGTTCCGGAATTTGCTCCAGCTTATCCAGAAGCTCATTGTATTCTTCTTCGAATTCAGTGTAAGCTTCGAATGCTTCCGTGATATTGTCGCGGAACCAGTTGCTCCGCGCCTTCCTTCCTTCCGGTGAGTCCAGACCGTCGAGCGGACCAATGGCGTAATTCTCCCGCAACGTTATCAGCTTGTGCGTTTCCGCCCAGCCGAGTCCTTTTAGTGCCTGTTTCATACTGCCCGCAAAGGAATCGCCCACAACGATATGGACATGGGTGCAGGCCGGCACAGGGTACCAGACCGCCCTTTTTTCCTGGAGTCCCATCAATTCGTCATACAGCTCAATCAGTTCGGTAACCGTCGTTTCAAGCGTTCCTTCCTGCTCCTTCATCAACTTGATTTTCACCAAAATAAACCTCAGATAGGGCTTCAATTCTCCCTCTCCCAAGCTATCGATTGCCTTTTTAATTGCTAGAATATCTCTCAGTTCCATTCCCCTCCTAAAAGTAGTTTTCCATTGTGATGTAACGATCCTCGATTAATTTGAGTATCATTGCTTCAAACAACTCATCCATTATTGCTTTCATTCGTACTCCACGGAATTCATTGATTGTACGGAAATCCGGCCGTTGTATCGCAGCTAACCACATCATAGGAAGATTTTCTTGTGTGCGTTTTTCAATACCACGGAACGAATAAACCTTTTGTGAGTAACCATACAAAATCAATTTGAGCATCATCTTCGGGTGGTACGAGCTTCTACCTCCACCTGAATAATAGGAAAACAATTGCTCATCCGGTATAGATTCCACCATTTTATCGATGATACGTGCGACATGGTGTTTAGGAATCATTTCTTGTATATCAAAGATCATTTGACTTTGGTGGTTATTATACGGTTTAAACGTGGGAGCGAAAGTTCGATTGGAAACGCAAGTTTCTTCTTTCACCTCTAGAGAAAATGTCAATTACGTGCTATAATTCTTCTTAGTGATCTTTGAATTACTCATAAAAAATCGTCCTCCTTAAAGTGTTGTGTGGTTACTTCATTTTACAATAGGGGACGGTTTTTTTGTTGTTTTTTTAGAAAAAATTGAAGGGGGTGTAACAGAAAGTCAGTTTTCACTGACTTTCTGGACAGCCCCAATTATTTAAAATAATATAAAACTGCTAAGTTGATTTTTTTAGCTCATCTATTTATTGAATTCATTAACTGAAAGAAGTATTCAGGGTTATGAGTCTTATTTAGGTTATACCATGCATGTAATGTATCGGTTGCAAATACATCTAATTTTTTCAGTACTTCCATCGTAAATTCCAGAGGTGCTACCCCTGATGCAGTAACCAAATTCTCACCAGATACCGCAGGTCTCATCTCATAAAATTTTTCTCCTTTATAATTAGGACAAACCATTTTCGTATACTCTAAATTATTGCTTGTATGCTTTCTAGAATCTAGGTATCCAATATTCGCGAGGCCCTCAGTTGCACCACAAATTTTTACTAGAAAACATCCTTTCATACGATATTTCATTGATGAATACAACCATTTAAAGCATTATCCACTCATCCCCAATCGTTTCAGACAAAATGCGCATAAACTGATCATGAAAGGTGGTGGTACTATGGGATTCTTCGGTTGTTGCGGTTATGGAGGATACGGATCTGGCGGTTATGGCTATGGTAATTCCTTTGCATTAATCGTAGTCCTCTTCATCCTATTAATTATTGTTGGCGCAGCCTTTGTTTGCTAATCATATCTAGACATTCAAAACTATACGTAAACCTCACCTAAATTGTAGCCATAAGGAGAGAACTCACCTCTTGAGAGCGCTTAACGGCGCTCTTATTTATTAAAAAAGATTTATTGAAAATCTTATCTCTTAGATTAAGAACTCATGAATGAAGCTTATGTCAAACATATGCTTATCAAGCATTCACACAACAACGTGCCTTTCAAAAAATTATATAAGTGTTTTGGTCATTATAAAGTCCATTTGTTCTTCATCACCCATATAAAAAGAGTGGGCTCCAGTTTGAACAAACCCCATTTTCTTATAAAAAGCAATAGCATTTTCATTTTTTTCCCATACGCCTAGCCAGATTTTCTTTTTATTACGTTCGATCGCAATTTCCATAGCTTTATTTAGCAGATATTTACCAAGCCCATGTTTTTGAAATTTGTTCTTTATATAAATCCTCTCGATTTCAAGTAATTCATCACCCATTTCTTCAGACTGAGCATCATTGGTATTAACCTTTAAATATCCAGCGACTTCATTATTAAAATAAACAAAAAAGAATTGCGAAGAAATATTGGATAATTCTTTTTCTAATTGTTTTAAGTTAAATGCCCTTTCCAAATAGGCATTCATATTTTCGGGTGAATTCTGATTCTTAAATGTCTCATTAAATGTTTTATAACTAATTTCTTGAAGTTTGCGTGAATCTTCAAGGGTACACTTTTTTATATTTATAGTCATTTAAATATGTCGCTCCTTTATATAATCAATCATTTCTCTTGCTATTATTACTACACTAATGACATTAGAATCTCATTCTCTATACAGCGTGCTGCATACGTTGCTAATTTAGTTCCCTTTCTGTCTGAATAGCTCTCAATTGCTTTGATTAGACCAATGGTTCCAATTGAAATTAAGTCTTCAACATCTTCTCCTGTGTTCTCAAATTTCTTTACAATATGTGCTACTAACCGCAAATTATGTTCAATAAGTTTATTGCGTGCATGTGGGTCTCCTTCTGACATAAGACGTAAGTATTTTTGTTCTTCTGCTGCCGATAATGGTTGAGGAAATGCGTTGTTTTTAACATAAGAAACTAGAAAAAGCAGCTCTTTAAAAAAATAAGCAATCGTTGTGATAATACCCGACACTATTTCACCTCCATTTGGGCTTCTGTCTATTATGCTTATGTAAGTGCTGGATTGTCTGTGCAGGTCCAGCCGTTTTTTAAAAATTTAAATATTCGACTTTTGACTTATTTTAAAAACAATTTAGCAGCAAATCTAATAGAAATTTCGACTTCCGAAGTATATAATAGATAAAGATTCATTATAAGCAATTACAATCATGTGGTTATTTAGCACATGCTTTGTCTTTGTATATAAAAGAAAAAGGGAGGAATAGTTATGTCGACGCATACATATTCACTGAACTGGGATTTAGATGTATTTTTTAAAGGTGGCAGTGATTCAGAAGATTTTCATAAACATTTAAGCAATCTTGCTCAAAAGCTTGAACATTTTGAAAAGCATGTAAGTGATTGGGATATTCCTAAAAACGAAAACGATGTAGCTGCCTTTAGTCAATTGTTGAAAGATTTCCAAGAAGCGGCTCAAATGCAGCGCCAAGCTGGTGCTTTCGTATCTTGTTTACAAGCACAGAATACAAACGATCTAGAAGCAAATGCTTTACGTGGCAAAGTAACCAACTATGGAGCAAAACTACAAACGATTTTAACCACTTTTGATAAAAAATTGGTAGATATCCTTGATGAACAATGGGCTGCACTTTTACAGCATCCGGAAATGAAAGAACTTCAATTCATTCTAAACGAACGAAGAACACAAGCAAAGGAAAAGCTGTCAAAAGAGCAAGAAGCCCTTATTCAAGTACTCAGTGTTGATGGTTATCACGGATGGGGAGAAATGTACGATACTCTCGTTAGTCAGATAAAGGTTCCTTTTGAAGAAGATGGGCATTTAAAAGAACTTTCTGTTGGTCAAGCACACAATAAGTTTTCTGATGCTGATCCTCTCGTTCGTAAAACAATCTTTTCGAACTGGCAATCTGCTTGGAACGCACATGCTGATTCTTTTGCCAGTACGTTAAATCATTTAGCGGGCTTTCGATTGGCAGTGTATAAAGAAAGAGGCTGGGATTCTGTATTAAAAGAAGCTTTAAGCTACAATCGCATGCAGCAGAAAACACTTGATGTTATGTGGGAAGTTATCACAGACTATAAGCAGCACTTCGTTGCTTACTTAGAACGAAAAGCAAAAATGCTAGGAAAAGAGAAACTTAGCTTCTACGATGTTTCAGCTCCAATTGGCAGTACTGAAAAAAAATATACCTATCAAGAGGGTGCTGCATTCATCATGGAACATTTCAGCGCTTTCGGAAATAAGCTAGCTGCCTTTACAAAACAAGCTTTTGAAGATCGTTGGATTGAGGCAGAAGACCGTTCAGGGAAACGTCCTGGAGGTTTTTGCACATCATTTCCAATGAGTGGACAATCAAGAATTTTTATGACGTATTCAGGATCGCCATCCAATGTCTCTACTCTTGCACACGAATTAGGCCATGCTTTTCATTCCTATGCTTTAAGAGACGTACATCCACTTAATCGCAATTACGCAATGAATGTTGCCGAAACAGCGTCCACTTTTGCAGAAATGATTGTTGCAGATGCATCTGTTAAAAATGCCAGCAGCGAAGAAGAAAAACTCACCTTGTTGGAAGATAAAATCAATCGCTCTGCCACATTTTTTATGAACATCTACGCTCGCTTTCTGTTTGAGACGAGGTTCTATGAGGAACGGAAAGATGGGATTGTTAGTAAGGATAGACTGAATGCTTTGATGATGGAAGCACAAAAAGAAGCTTACGGAGATGCACTCGAAGAATATGATCCGTTATTCTGGGCTTCTAAGCTCCATTTCTTTATTACGAGTGTACCATTTTACAATTTCCCATATACTTTTGGCTATTTATTTTCTCTAGGTATTTATGCAAAGGCATTGCAAACAGGAAAAGACTACGAGGAAAAATATATTGCTCTCTTACAAGATACCGGTTCGATGACGGTAGAAGAGCTTGCTAAAAAGCATTTGGATGTCGACTTAACAAAACGCGACTTCTGGGAGCAAGGTGTCAAGCTTTGTGTCGATGACGTTAAAGCATTTTTAAGTATGACAGAATAACAACGGATAAAATAGAGATAGGGTTAGCGGTTAAATCTTCCCTATCTCCATTTATTCACATCTAATTAGTAGCAACACCGCTGCTTAAGAGTTAGTGGATTGAAGAAGTTAGCTGGGAGACGAGTGAAAACGCAAAACTGATAAAATTTATTATATGTTCTCTCCCTCATAATCTGCATTCACTTCTACAATAATGACTAATGAAACGGCTGTACAAATAATCAATCCAGTGACAATAGCAAACATGTCCTTCACCTCTTCTGACTTTCTTTGCCCCCTCATCTATGTAAAATGTAACATACTCTTTCCTGCCTACCTGTGACTTTTTGCACATTTTCCCATTCAATCATGGCGAATTTTTGTCTCTTCTATCGCCAGTATGGAGTTGCCCCAAATAATCTTGGGACAACTGCTGTTTTTCATATTTCTTTTAGGACTGTTATGTTTAGAACAAGTGTGTGTTATTTTTGATATTGTGTTTCACCGTTGAAGAATTGAATTTCTCCTTCTTTCTATTGCCTTTCAGAAAAAAAATTGTAATTAATAATATGTGCAATGACATCCTCTTCCTCCCCCGCAATTGCTAGGTAGAGTCTAACTCCACCAAAAATACATGCAATCCTTTTATTTGTATCATCATCATGCTACTCTCCCCTTTCGATTTCCATTTTTAAGATTTTGATTATAGCCACGGAATCATTCGTTCATACTTCAGTCGGTTTTGCTCACACATTTCGGCTATTTTACGTTCCTGCAAGTGCTCTTCTATTGATATTCTTCGTTTTTTAATCGTGATCGTTACGAAAAATAGATGCAAAGTCATTTTCTCACCTCCTTTAAAATGTTTACTCCTATAGGCGCGAATGAAAGCCTCTAGAAAAAAGGAGAAATGGATTCCCCTCTTATTTCTATTCTGCAAACACCCGCTCATTCTTCATAAACTGAATTTTTTCTTTATAAAAACCATTGATTTCCAATTAGAATAGACATAAAAAAGCCGCAGAAAGAATAAATTCTCCTGCGGTTTTTAAGCAATATATGATACAAACGTATAAAACCACAGAAAGAAGCACACACTCTCCCTGCGGAATAATCTAAATACAACGATGACGATTTAAAAAGAAATCGTTCCTCCAAGGGTCGAATGTGAAAAATATAAAGTTGTACGTACTAAAGATATGCTTTGTAATTTCATTTTGTTCGACCTCCTTAAAGAAATAGATTTTGATACTGGTAAGTATAACCATGTTTTGATCAAATGTAAACCCCATTTTTTAAATTTATGCAAAAAATGCTTGCAACGTTTCAAAAATAGTAAAAAAATAGAGTTTTCCTTTTGTGAATATTAAAAGTCTTTTTAACATGAACAAGTCATAAAAAATTTTATTTACCTGCTGTTTTTTGTTAAATATTCTTGACCTTCCTCACTTTCTAATAATACTTTCCTATAATAATAGGAGAGATATAAAAGAAGGCAAGATATGAAGATAAAACCGACACTTCCACCCATTAACACGTACGTTTTTGTGATTGTTTTACCTTCAAAAGGAAGTAAAGTGCCAATATAAAGAAATGCTGTAATCGCAACTAAAATAAAAGCAAATCTTTTATAATCTACCATTTTTTCGTAATATTCCTTCACTTTTTCCACAATATCACCTACCCTGACTTTAAAAATATCTATGTATACCTTAACATAGTGGATGAAGTGAATTGAGAGGTAAATGAAGGAAAGAAAGGAATAATACAGGCTCCTGCAAAAGGAGCCATTGTTGTTAATATCAATTATTCAATGCTTTAACCATATTCATAACAAGGGAAGCAGAGTGAACTGCAGCAGTTTCTAAAAATTGCTCGAAAGAAATATTCGATTCTTTTCCTGCAATATCTGACAAAGAGCGAATGACTACAAATGGTACTTGGAATTGATGAGCCACTTGAGCGATCGCAGCTGCTTCCATTTCAACTGCCTGTAAATCCGAAAATTGAGATTGTACAAATTCCATCCGAATTGGATCATTCATAAAAGAATCTCCAGTAGCAATAAGTCCATTAACAACATGAATATGTGCGATTTTTTTCGCACAATTCACAGCTATCTCCCTAAGTTTATCATCTGCCTTAAAAGCTGCTGGCAATTTCGGGACTTGTCCATATTGATAGCCAAAAGCAGTAACATCAACATCATGATGACGAACTTCTGTTGAAATAACAACATCTCCAACTTGCAGGTCTGGATTAACACCGCCAGCTGAGCCTGTATTAATGACAACATCTGGCTTAAAGGAATGGAGCAGAATCGTAGTGGACATTGCAGCATTGACTTTTCCGATGCCTGATCGGAGTAAGACAACATCCATTCCTTTCATCGTTCCTGTTGTAAATTCACAGCCGGCAATCGTTTCTATTTGTCTATTTTCTATTTGCTGACGTAGTAATGTTACTTCTTCTTCCATTGCACCGATAATTGCAACTTTCATTTTTTGACCTCTTTCTTCGCTAAATAGCATTGTTTATAAAGGTTAGAAAGACATATGCGCCTTCCCAATAGCCTCTCTTTAGTATTATAGAAGAAAATACTGCAACATTGCTAGTATACTATTGATTGTTGCAGAATAAACAACTAAAATATGGCTGGAGGGATAAAAATGAATATCAGCTTAGAAGTGATGGAAGATAAAGTTGAATTTTTTGAGGCTACAGATTTACAACGGTTAGAAAAAAAAATAAATGAACAAATTGAACATAACAAGGCCATTCTTTTAGCAGTTCATTCTGTTTCTCATCAGATGCATGTTAGCCATGATGGAAAGCGCTATTTTTCTGCAGTAGTGCATTTTAAATTAAAAAAAAGATGAGATGAGCGAAACTTAATTGCTCAAAATTTCGTTCGTCTCTCCGATCGATAAAAAACTTCATAGTAGGGCTTTCTCTCATCCCCATACAAAGGATTTCATGAAATAAAGCCCGGGTCTTCGAAAAGAAATTTACTTTTTCTTTATAAGACGCTAAATCAAAAGATGTTCCTTATCCTAGGTTTGAACAAATCAAAAAATAGCGAAATAGTACATATTAATCTAGGCTTCTAATCTCAAAAAAAATAAGCGCAAATGTCATTGCGCTTATTTTTTATCATTTTCTTGTAATTCCTCTACTTTAACAGGCTTCCATCCCTCACTGTCAACCCATTCTATATAAACACGATAAGTTTGTGATTGATCTTTTGTAGTAATTGTGCCAATTGCTTCATTGCTCGGATCGCTGCCGCCTTGCAAATACCAAATAATCATATCGTCCTGAGAAATCCCTGTAGCATAAGATAATGCTGCTGTTTTTTCCTGCCAATCTACAGAAGCAGAATCATAAGATGAGACATGTCCATTTGCTTGACTCGTGCCAACTGGCTTCCAACTTTCATTGACGATCTCTTTCTCAACATTTGACTCCGTGCCTGCTTTTTCGATTATTTCATCGCCATTTGTTTCTAGTTCCTTCTCATTCTCTTTTTCTAGCTCTTTCTCCGTCTTATATTCTTTATTATTTTCTTTTTTCTTATCTTTTTCTTTTTGTTTATTTATTTCTCTTTCGTTTCTCTCGTCATTCTTCTTCTCTTTAACTCTTTCTTCCTCTTTTAAGCGTTCTTCTTTATTTTCCTTTTGCTCTTTTTGTTTGCTCTCTTTTTCTCGCTGTATATCCTTGTTTTTATCTTTATCCTCATCTTGCGTTTTCTTACTCTTTTCTTGCTCCATGCTTGCGGCTAATTTTCCCTTATCATTGTTTGGATCTTCCTTGCTAAAAAAAATCGAACTAGCTACTACAATAATAAGTAATATAACAATCGCAATTAATGTATTGAGAATAATGTTTGTTTTACGGCGCTTTACTCTTCGATCAAAGCGGCCGCCTTGTTGATCACCAAATTTTGGCATGATTATTCCCTCCGTTTCATTCCATATCATATCATGGATTTTTTAACTTATAAAAGTATTTTCCTATATAAAGTGAAACTTCCATGAGTGGGGGTGTTCTCTCATTCCCCACTCATGGTTAGTTGAACCAATCGGACATTTACTGGCAGTTATCTCCCACCTAGACTTCTTTGATTCCCTCTTACTCCCCGAGGTGGGGGTCTTACTGCCAGTTAGATGTGGGATAAAGTAGTTTCGCATCATTCCTCTTTGTTTTTCTCATACTCATGAACCATGTTAACAATATCAGCAAATAAAGGATTGATGCCGCCTTCGCTTTCAAAAACATCTAAATTTAGAACCGTGAGTGCATATTTCGGCCTCTGAAAAGGGAAATACCCTGCAAACCATTTATGATAGAGCTGCTGCTCTTCGATAAAACGACCCGTTTCTGCTGTACCGGACTTTCCCGCAATTTCAAAAGGAAGTGATTGAAATACATGTCCTGTTCCTTTTTCATCTTGTACCACTTCCCTTAACAGGTGCTGTAATTTCATTGCCGTATAAGCTGATAATTTTTTCCCTGGCAATGATTTATTTTTAAAATGCAGCATTGTTTGTCCATTTTGATATTCAATAGCAGAAACTGCTTTTACCATCTTTTTCTCGCCGCCCCGTGCAATCGTCGCCATCATATTTGTAATAGCAAGCGGCGTCGTACGTACATCATGTTGTCCAATAGCAGTTTGAGCAACAAATTGATCATCATTTTGACTTTCGTTTTCTAAAAAAACACGTCCTTGTTCCTCAAATAATTGTTTGAAATTTGAATAGTGGTAAATATCCCCTTGCCATCCGACGCTGTCAATGACAGACAATTGTTTTGCTATCTCTTGAAGGAATGTTGGATCACTTTGCTTTAATTGTTTCGCTATATCAGCAAACGTCCGGTTGCAGCTTTGGGCAAAGCTTTCTTTAAAAGTAAGCATTCCAAGCGGGCGCTTATCTCGTTCCCCATAAAGATTTTGATCACAATCATATAATACATTTTCATCATCTAAGCCTTCCTCAATTGCTGCTGCAGCAACAATTGTTTTAAAAATAGAACCAGGAATCTGAAGCTTTGTTCCCATGTTTTCAACGCCCTCATCTTGAAAAGGATTCTCTTGGTTCATTTTGGGGCGAGATGCCATTACAATAATATCACTGTTTTGAATATCTAATAAAATAACAGCGCCCTTCTGAACACCGTGCTTATCCATCAACTTTTCAACATTTTCTTGCAGCTTTTTATCCATCGTCGTTCTCATGTTTAATGGATAATATGGATTCTCAACACCGACATATTGTACATTCCCAAGTAGATCATTGCCCATTCCATCTACTTGATAAACTAATTTGGCAGGCCTTTCACTTAATAAAAATTCATCAAATGCTGCTTGCATTCCTGTTATTCCAATTTTTTGCTGTGCTCCATCTTTTTTATCAGGATAGCGCTGTTTAAAGCTTTTACTATTTTCACCTGTAATGCCTATCCATTGTTCTCCTGGAAGCAAGATCGGCTTGCTTCTTAATGTTAGTCCATAGATTCCTGGTATATTCAAATCATTTAATTGCTTTATTTGACGGTCTGATAGAGAAGGGACTAGCTCTTCATTTAACATAGCTGGTGTTTCAACAGCTGCAAGTGATTTTAGCAATGATTGCTCAGATATATGTAAAAGTTTTGCTACTGTCTTCACATTATCTATATGATGTAAAAATGGAAAAATAATGACAGCACCACGTTCAGTAAAGGTCAATGGTTCACCATCACGATCAAGAAAATGGCCTCTGCCATCATCGATCTCAAATTCTTGTCTGCGTTGGGCAACACTATTTTGAAGCAGATCAATCTTCTGTTTAGAAAAATGTGCTGTTTGAAACAATTGAATTTGTGCTAATCTCCCCATTAGAAAGAGAATCATAAATAATATCGCAATACCTAATGCTTTGAAACGATTTACACGCATTTATTCAACACCTCAACCACAGTGTAGACGTGTTGTCAATAAAATATCCCTTAGTGCATTTGTTTCAAAGATCATGATTGAAGCAGTTAAAAAAAGAATCCACATTAAGCGGATTCTTTTTTTAATTAGATAATAAAACATACAAATACGAGCGGATAGCGGTTGAAAAGAATAAAACCCTCAACTGATTTTCGTAATCTTAACCCGCATTTCACCACCAGGAGTTTGAACTGTGACTTCTTGCCCAATTTTATGGCCAAGTAAGCTTTTTGCAATCGGTGAGTCATTTGATATTTTTCCTTCAAATGGATCGGCTTCAGCACTTCCAACAATCGTATATGTTTCTTCATCACCGTCGGGCAATTCAACAAATGTGACAGATTTACCAAGTGATACCGTATCAGAATTCATGTCATCTTCTGTAATTATTTTTGCATTTCGAATCATATTTTCTAACGTTGTAATCCGGCCTTCTACAAACGCCTGCTCTTCCTTTGCAGAATCGTATTCAGAGTTCTCGGACAGATCTCCAAAACTGCGGGCAATTTTAATTCTTTCTACTACCTCTTTACGTTTTACTGATTTTAAATATTCTAATTCCTGTTCTAATTTTTCTTTACCTGCTTGTGTCATTGGGAAAATTTTTTCAATAGCCAAAACCCTTCACTCCTTTTTTATTTAAACATGCTTATTATCATCATATTTAGGCGCGTGAAAAAATATATTACAGCGCGTTCTAGATTAGAACGCGCAAGTTTATTATCGTATTTCCTGTAGGTTCTTGGGTGCCTTAAAATCACGATACGAAGGAATCGTACTCGTTGTCTTAAAGTCACTGCCCATTTGATGTAGAAAAAAATTGATTTTGTTCTAATATAGTTTGGATCTTTGCAATGATTAAATCAATCGCGACATGATTTTGACCACCTTGAGGTATGATCACATCTGCATAGCGCTTCGTTGGTTCAATAAACTGATTATGCATCGGCCGAACAACTGATAAATATTGAGAGACCACTGAATCCACTGTACGCCCGCGATCTTTTATATCACGCATCAATCTTCTAAGGATGCGAATATCCGCGTCAGTGTCAACAAAAAGCTTAATATCCATTAAGTTCCTAAGACGTTCATCGTCTAAAACTAAAATTCCTTCTAGAATGATGACATCTTTTGGTTTAATCAAGATCGTATCAGCAGAACGGGTATATAAAGCATAATCATAAATTGGCTTTTTAATCGGCTTATATTGAAGCAAGTCTTGCAAATGAGCAATTAATAAATCTTGATCAAACGCAAATGGATGATCATAATTCGTTTGAAGCCGCTCCTCAAAAGGGAGATGGCTTTGATCTTTGTAATAATCATCTTGCTCTAAGAGCAAAATCGAATGGCCCTTAAAATAATTATAAATGGCTTTACTGACACTTGTTTTTCCTGAGCCAGTTCCGCCAGTCACACCAATCACTACTGGCTTTTTCATGATGCAATGAACTCCTCCTTTACATAAGAGAGTTTTAGCCGCTGCTTTCGTTTAAGCTTTTTTTAAACTAACGGCGACTCCATCTCCAACTGGAAGGATTTCTGTTATAAAAGCTGGATGATCCATAAGCCATTGATTATATGCTTTTATTTTCTTTACAAACCCGCTTGCTCGCCGATTTTCAATATTCTCTTTTGCCACTAATCCTTTATACAAAACATTATCTGTATAAACACAGCCATTATCTTGAAGGAGAGGAGTGTAAAGTTCAAAGAATCTTCGATATTGACCTTTTGCTGCATCAATGAAAATGGCGTCAAAATGACCAAAAGCCTCCACTTGGGCAAACACCTCTAAAGCATCTCCCTCAATAATCGTAATTCTATTTTTCGCTCCATGAGCCCGACTAATATAGTCATGAGCTTGTCGACAGCGAACAGCTTCTCTTTCTATTGTTACAATGTGTACATTTGGAAGTGCGTCCGCCATTCTCAATGCTGAATACCCAATGGCCGTTCCAATTTCCAAAATTCTTTTTGGTTGTTGGATACGGAGAAATTGTATCATCATATTTAGACTAGAGGACTCCATGATTGGTATGTGATGTGTTTTTGCAAAATGTTCCATTTCTGTTAACAATGAATTCTTTTCTTGCTGCAATGATGCAAGGTAATCGCAAATTTCTTCCATACTATATGCCCCTTTTTCCAAAAAATGAAACCGCTTCAATTTTGTTTTACTTGTTCAACGAACGGGTTCCTTAGACTTTTATCCTATTTTAAAGAATTTCAAGTAAAAATCGAAGCATTCTCGATAATCTGTAAATATTTTACTAGTACGGCGTTTTCCGTTCTGTTGAGTAAAAAAGATTTATGATACGGACCGAAACGTCTTCGTTTTCTTTAAGAAACACAGATTTAGCATCATCACTGATAAAGGGCGGCACTCATCGATTGATTCTTAACAGAAAAGCAGAAAGCTGCTAAGAGAGCTTTCTACTTTGTTTACAAAGCTTTCATGTTATGTGTAATAAAAACATATCCATCATTTTACCATAAAGGCTAAAGAGAAGCTAATGCCATACATCTTTTTTTTACTTTTTATTGACAATATATTTTGCTTTCTTTTCGTTATGCTCTTCTAACGTGTGTGAATAATGAATTTCTCCTGTACCCGTTTCAGCTAAAAAGTACAGATAATCTGTCTCTTCTGGATTCAAAGCTGCTTCAATCGATATCTCCCCTGCATTTGCAATCGGTCCAGGGGGAAGCCCTTTTATTTTATAAGTGTTATAAGGAGAGTCTACTTCAAGGTCTTCATATAGCACCCGTTTTTTATGTTCTCCCAAAGCATAGAGCACAGTCGGATCTGTTTGAAGTGGCATGCCAGTTTCGATTCTATTATAGAACACACTAGAAATTTTATGACGATCCGCTTTCTCGGTTGCTTCTTTTTCAATTAAAGAGGCAAGAGTTAAAAGCTCATGAGGCTCCATTTCTTTCTCCTCAATATTGCTTTTATATTTTGTCAGAATGTCATTCGTTTTTTTCAACATATCTTCAATAACACTTTCTAATGATGGATTTGTTTCATAGTACGAGTACGTTGCCGGAAATAGATAGCCTTCCAGCGGATACTGAATATTTTCATTCAAAATCGCTTCCGTTATTAAATTAGGGTATTTTCCCATTAATTCTTCAATAAATTCACGATTATTTAATTTCTCAAGAACGTCATTCCTTTGATAATCTGTTTTTTCTGCAATCGCATCTGCAATTTGCTGAAGGCTCCACCCTTCAGGAATGGTAATTTTCATTGCTACTTCTTTCACCAATGTACCAGTTTTTAATGTTTCTATTAGTTCATCAAAAGTCATAGAAGGTGTTAATTGGTATGTTCCAGCTTGAAATCCTGCTTCGTTGTTTAATTTTACGTAATACTTAAAAATAAGTGCACTTTTGATGATGCCGTTATCCTCCAATACTTTTCCAATTGTTGATACTCCAGACCCAATTGGAACTTCAACTGTTTTTGCTTTATGATCCTCTGGATTAACCGGACTCATCGCAGATTTTATATAAAAATAACCTCCAATGCAAGATCCCCCGACTACTAAAATAAGAATGAGGCAAATAATCGATACAATTTTTCTAATGATCTTTGCTTCATTTTGTTTTTCTAATAGGACATTTCTTATTTGTTGTTTTTTTATTTCTTTGCTTTCATTTTTCGCCTTTTTTTCCGCCAATTACGAATTCCTCCTTCGAGTTAACAGCGGGATTCGACATTTTGTCCGTTCATCCTGTACATTATACTACATTTTTTTTTAATTTCTATATTTTTTTCTCATTTCTCCTTAGTTGAAAAGGGGCGGCTTAAAAGAACACATTGCATCCTTTTAAGCCGCCCCTTCTATTTTATTTCTTAGCTTTCCTCTTCATCAAGAAATGTATTCAACATTTCTTCAATCATATCCCATTCTTCATCGGTTTCAATTGGCATTAGGTCGCCTTGGTCTCCCGATTCACTTTCGATATAGGAGGAAGCATGAATCTCAACCTCTTCCTCTTCTTCTGAACCGACAGGATAGTATAATACATAAGATTTTTCAAATTCTTCTGATTCAAAGGTGAACAGAACTTCATAAAGTTCTTCGTTACCTTCTTCATCGACTACCGTTAAGACTTTTTCACCATTTTCCATTTTTTCACCTCATCATTTTTGACTGTCTAAAAATCCTTGTAATATCATAACAGCAGCTACTTTATCAATCACTTTTTTTCGCTTTTTACGACTCATATCTGCTTCAATTAACATTCTCTCGGCAGCCATTGTACTTAATCGTTCATCCCAAAGTATAACGGGAAGATGGAATGATTCCCGCAGCCTATCAGCAAATTTTTGTGTAGCTTCTCCTCTCGGTCCTACAGTATTATTCATATTTTTTGGGAAGCCAACGACAATTTTTTGTACATCATGTACTTCTATTAATTCTCCGATTCGTTCAAGACCAAAGACATTGTTCTCTTCATTAATAGCAATGGTTTCCATTCCTTGTGCTGTCCATCCCAGCTCATCACTCATCGCCACGCCAACTGTCTTGGATCCAACATCTAGACCCATTATCCTCATTTCATATCCTCACTCTGTTGTTTTAAATAAGACTTTACCAATTCTTCAATGATTTCGTCTCGTTCTAATTTCCGAATGATGTTTCGTGCATCCAGGTGACGAGGAATGTAGGCGGGATCGCCCGATAGTAAATATCCAACAATTTGGTTAATCGGATTATAACCTTTTTCTTGAAGCGCTCCATATACTTTTAATAACACATCCTTGACATTTTGCTCTAAAGGATCTTCTGAAAAATTAAAGCGCATCGTTTTATCGAAAGAGCTCATCAAGCACACCTCACTTCAACTTGAGCTATTAGAAGACAAGTCTTATCATTATCTTCATTGTACACCACAATGATCATGAATCAAACGGATTTTATCCAATCTTCTACAGATTGTAATGCAGCAGGCAATTTTTCTGGTTCTTTTCCGCCAGCTTGTGCCATATCAGGGCGTCCGCCGCCGCCGCCACCACAACGAGACGCTACTTCTTTCACAAGTTTGCCAGCATGATAACCTTTTTCAACCAAGTTCTTTGTTACGACTGCTACAATGTTTACTTTATCCTTTTGAACACTTCCTAATACAACAATTCCAGATTTGATTTTTTCTTTACATTCATCTGCCATTTTTCTAAGGCTATTCATATCTGCAGCTTGAACCTTACTGACAAGCACTTTCATTCCGTTGACTTCTTTCACATGATCAAGCAAGCTTCCAGCTTCCATATTTGAGAGCTTTGCAGTTAGGGATTCTTTCTCACGCTGCAGAGTTTTCATTTCGTTCAATAGCGATTCGATGCGATAAATAACGTCTTGTTCCTTTACTTTTAATAAGTCGGCTGCGGCCTTTAATTGCTCATTTTTTTCATTCAATACTTCATAGGCTGCTTCTCCAGTGACTGCTTCAATTCTTCTAGTACCTGCGCCAATCCCGCTTTCAGAAACAATTTTAAATAAACCGATAACAGCTGTATTTGTTACGTGGCAGCCGCCGCACAGCTCTAAGCTTACATCTCCAATTGATACAACTCGAACAATATCTCCATACTTTTCTCCAAATAAAGCCATTGCTCCCATTGCTTTTGCTTCTTCAAGTTGTTTTTGCTCCCATACTACCGGCAAGCTTGCCCATATTTGCTTATTTACTATTGCCTCTATTTTCTTGACTTCAGCTTCTGTTACTTGCCCAAAATGGGAAAAATCAAAGCGGAGGCGATCAGGCGCAACAAGCGATCCAGCTTGATTGACATGATGGCCAAGGACATCCTTCAAAGCTTGATGGAGCAAATGAGTTGCTGTATGATTTTTAATGATGCGATTGCGGCTATCCTCATCCACTGCAGCTTCATAGCTTGCTCCTACAGCAAGTTCTCCGCTTTCAATAATCGCGCGATGCAAATGTTGGCCATTTGGCGCTTTTTTCACATCTTCTACTCTGATCTCGGTTTGGGCTGCCGATAAAGTTCCTTTATCAGCAATTTGGCCCCCGCTTTCAGCATAGAACGGTGTTTGATCGAGAATAAATTGTACTTCTTCCCCGACAGTTGCTTTTTCAATTAAATTTCCATCCTTAATAATTGCCAAAACGTTAACCTTTGCCTTTAGCTGATCATAGCCAATAAAATCACTTTTCATTATTAAATCTCCAAGAACGCCGCCCTGGATTTGCATGGAACCAGTATCATTGCGTGCTGTCCGAGCACGTTCACGTTGCTGTGCCATTTCTTTTTCAAAACCATCATGGTCAATACTCATTGCTTCTTCTTGTGCATATTCTTCCGTTAACTCAACTGGAAAGCCATAGGTGTCATACAAACGAAAAACATCTTGACCAGAAATAATATGATTTCCTGCTGCTTTTTCCTTTTTAATGATATCTGCTAAAATAATCAAGCCATCATGCAAAGTTTCGTGAAAACGCTCTTCTTCATTTTTCACTACTTTTTCTATAAAATCAGTATTTGTTTTTACTTGTGGATAAAAATCATCCATAATATCAGCAACGATGCCAACGAGACGATACATAAACGGTTCATGGAGGTCAATTTTTTTTGCATAGCGAATAGCACGACGCAATAATCGTCTTAAAACATATCCTCGCCCTTCATTGGATGGAAGTGCACCATCGCTGACAGCAAATACAACTGTGCGAATATGGTCTGCAATAACCTTGAATGCTACGTCTTGTTCTTTATCTTCACGATATGTTTTATTAGAAATTTCTTCTGTTTTTTGAATGATTGGGATAAATAAATCTGTATCGAAATTAGTTTCCACATTTTGGGTAACAGATGCCATTCGTTCTAAACCCATACCAGTATCAATGTTTTTCTTTGGAAGTGGTGTATAAGATCCATCAGGATTATGATTATATTGAGAAAACACAAGATTCCATATTTCTAAATAGCGCTCATTTTCTCCACCAGGAAACAATTCTGGGTCATTTGGGTCATCCCCATATGAAGGGCCACGATCATAAAAAATTTCTGTATTAGGTCCGCTTGGCCCCTCTCCAATGTCCCAAAAATTTTCTTCTAAACGGATGATTCTTTCTTTAGGCAAGCCGATGTCATGATGCCATATTGTAAAAGCCTCATCATCCTCTGGATGAATGGTAACAGAAAGTTTATTTTCATCAAATCCTATCCATTTAGGGCTAGTGAGGAATTCCCATGCCCATTCTATTGCTTCTTTCTTAAAGTAATCACCTATAGAAAAGTTCCCTAACATTTCAAAAAAAGTATGATGGCGAGCAGTTTTTCCTACATTTTCAATATCATTTGTTCGAATCGCTTTTTGTGCATTTACAATTCGAGGATTTTCCGGTATCACTCTGCCATCAAAATATTTTTTGAGTGTTGCTACACCGCTATTTATCCATAATAAGGAAGGATCCTCATGTGGAACTAGCGATGCGCTGGGCTCCATTTTATGCCCTTTTTTTGCAAAATAATCTAGAAATAATGTCCGTATTTCTGAACCAGTTAATTTTTTCAACTCCATCATCCTCCTCTTTTAGAACGCAACTTGTATCATTCCTCTAATCTCTAAAAAGTCTTCTAAAACAAAAAAAGCCCACATCCCTGGACAGGGACGAGAGCTTGCTCGCGGTACCACCCTGATTATAGCAATAAAATGAAGCAGTGCACGCTTCTGCTATTACTATCTCTTTTCAGCACCTTAACGCGGCAAACGACAGCCTTTAACTGTTCTCAGGGGGAGCTCTCTGTTATCCTGAAGCTAGAATTTCTTTCAGCCGTGGAAATTCTTCTCTGTATAAAAGCTTTAGTTCAGATATATAACAGATGTACCCGTCATCAATTTACATATATTTATTATGAATTAAAATTTTGCAATTCAAAGGGATTAGTATAGTCCTAAGTCGAATTATAAAAACTCCTCTCTCTTTTGTCAATAAAGTGTACGTTTTTTAGGCTTGTAAAACATTATAATGAAGATTAACATGTACATGCAAAAATATTAGCTTCATTATCTTCACTTAAGGATTCATTACGAGTCACTTTCGAGAAAAATGGGTAAGACCGTGAAGGAGTGCTATTTTTATAATGGCGGCAATTGGAACAGCAACAATTAATCCTATCACACCGCCGATTTCCCCGCCAATAATTAAGGCAGCGATAATAAAGAGTGGATGCATATTCAATGACTTGCCAACAATGAATGGCGAGAGAATATTCCCTTCGACAAATTGGAGAACAAGCACAATGAAAGCGACAAGATAGACATACTTAGTTGACATTGTGGCTGCAATTAACAGTGCAGGGATCGCTCCAATTAAAGGTCCAAAATAAGGAATCACATTTGTGATGCCAATGATCGCTCCTAACACAATGGAATATTTTATTTTCAAAAGCCAAAATATAACAGTTGCTGCGACACCGATTAAAAGACAAACAAATAACTGTCCTCTAATATAAGCCCCTAATGAATCATTTACATCAGAGGCAAAACGAAACAACCGTGTTCTCCAGTTTTTCGGTGTTAAATACCAAGCTGTTTGCTTTACTTTATCAATATCCTTTAAAAGATAAAAAGAAATAAACGGAATAATGGCTAACATAATAAGGTCATCTGCGAAATTGAGTAAATAATTGCTAACTTTAGTAAAAAATGTATTTGTTTTTTGTTCGATCCGTTCAATTCCTTTATCAATTTGTTCCTGAATCCCATCAGGCCAATGTGAAGTTTCCGCATATAAAGCAGACAGCCAATTTTGATATTGCCTAGCAAATGTGGGAATATGTTCGGTAAAATCTTTTATTTGTTCGATGAATATAGGGATTCCACGATAAAGACCGTATCCAATACCACCAAAAAAAAGGGTATAAATGATTAATATTGCAATAACCCGGTTAATCCCAGCGCTATAAAGTCTATCAACTATTGGATGAAAAAGATAAGTAATAAAACCTGCTATAAAAAAAGGCGTTAGCGAAATAACAATTAAACGAAGAACAGGAAACCAAAAAGGCTTTAATAGCATACCGATATACAGAATAAGTAACAATAAGAAAACGATTCCTAGTTTGTATAACAACTGTATCCAAGATCTGTTCACTTTCACTTTCACCTTCCTTGCTTTCTCCTACATTTATTAGCAGTCCCTTCACTAATGTAGTTTTATTTTATCTTTTCTGTTTATCTTTATTTTTATCCTTAAACAAATAAGTCCAATAAATGAATAAAGCATCGTAGCATCTCTATTCCTAAGCAGCAGCGGCTTTAAATTTCGTACGTAAACACATTAAAGGAGGTGATCAAAAGACACTTTTGCATCTTTTGAGTCACCTCCTTTTTCATTTTATCTAGCTTAATTTTCGTTCTTCTACATGAAATAAATCATCAAGTGAACTTAATGTACCATCTTCTTCGACTTGATGTGTTTGAATGATTTGATCAGAAATAGTAAGCTCAATAAAGCAATTCCAGCAATAGTATTGGTTAAGGCCAATTTTGCCAAGATCTTTACTTTGACAATTTGGGCACTTCAGCATGTGATACGCCACCTCGCATATGATTTACCGACACGACAATGGCATCTTCTCCAATTTTTGGGGGGTGGATGGTTCTGATCATACGCTTCCCATTTGTAATATCAGAAAAAAAACCATCGGTCAGTTCGTACCCTATGATTGTTCCCACCTCTTCCAGAAAATATACATCCTCTAGCTGTCCCAATTGTTCCCCATCGAAAGAAAGCATATTTTTTCTTGCAATCGGTTGAAAGGAGGTCATCGTATATTCCCCTGGTCTTTTTTTATACGTTGGCAAAGAGTCCATTGCTTTTACCATCACGGTGTCATCCCCATAAGACAACACTTTTTCTGTTGGTACGAATATTTTTTTATCCAACAGTCCTTTTGTTTTAACAAGCAGCCCCGTTACCATACCTTGTGCTGAAATTGAAACATCGCAGACAGTACCTAAACGCTTCCCATTTGTGTCAAACACTTGCAGACCTTTAATATTCATATATGTTCGCAAAGCTCAGCCCACCTTCCGAACAATGTTATTGTTTGTGCTACTGCTTGAAATCATAAGGTGTAACATTTTCCATGCTAATCATCGGCCAATGTTATATAATCATGAACTTCTCCTTAATTAATGAACCGTTTCCCATATATTTTCGCCGATTTTGCCATTCGGAGCTCCGAGCGCATTGTAGACGGTTTTTTTACGTACTTCACTTTTTGGATCTTTACCTGAACAGACTTGGTTAATAAAAAGACGTTCAAAGCAGAGAGTCACAAAAAGATGTTACAAAAAATTGAGAAGAGAGCATCATATAGATATAGCGAAAGTTTCTTTATTTCTTTTTAGATCACTTTCCAGAGTTTTTAATCTCTTTTAGGCAATTACCTCTTCATTTCGCAGCATCACCTTTGCAGCAGCCGAAATCAATAACATCATTGCAAACATAATCAATATTGGAAAATAGACACTTAAACTAAAAGCTTCAAACAAAGCGCCATATAGAATCTGTCCGATAGGCGCTGCACATTGTGCTACTGCTGTGATAATAGCCATTACTTTACCTAAGAGATCATTTGGTGTTTGTTTTTGTACAATGGTAATAACAAAAATCGAAACGATTGTCATCGCCATTACAATCGGAATAGCACATAGAAAGAAAAGGATAAAAGATGGAAAATATCCAAGTCTGACTATTAAAGGTGATACTGCCAACGCCATCGGTAAGATTAGAATGCTGATCAATATCAGCCACCGGTAAAGATTTGTGATTTTCATTTTCTTTGCAAAGATGCCAATTGTCAAAGCGCCTAAAATACTGCTGAACTGAATAATCCCTAAAGAGATACCGTACATGGCATCACTGCTTTGCAGTGTAACCCGCATCATATACGGTGTGCCAACAAGAAAAAATGGTGTCAGAAACAGGTTTAGCACCGCTGCTAAAATCATTGCTTTTAGAATATAGGGCTGCTTTAAAACATATATAAAACCACTTTTCATATCCTTAAATAACGTAGGGACAATATGATCATTCTGCTCTCTTTTCGAAAATGGCATCTTAATGAATATTTCCATTATTGCAGACAGGAAAAACGCAACACAGCTTACGATAACCAAAACATAAATTCCTACCATACTATACAACACCCCGCCCAATACTGGTCCAGCAAGGTTAGATAAAGCTCCAACACCATTTACGATGCCATTTGCTTTTTCTAAATTGTCTTCCTTTGTTAATACCGGAATACTTGCCTGCACTGCAGGTTGGTACATAGCACTAATAATTCCTAACAGTACCATCACAATGCCAATTAAAATGACTGAAGCATTTCCGGCCAATAAGAAGAATACGAAGCTCAAAACAACTGCACTGCTTGTAAAATCAAACAAAATCATCAGATTTCGGCGATTAAACCTATCCGCAATTGCTCCGCCGATAGGTGACAAAATGATACTAGGAATCGTTGATATTGCAAGTAAAGCAGCGAATATGTCTGCTCGCCCGGTAAGGTCAAGCACATACGTAGACAGCGCAAACCGAAGCAAGGCTGAACCTAAGATGGATACGACTTGACCAATTACCACAAGGATAAAATTTCTATTAAATAACGCTGTATCATTATTCTGCATATCAAAGCCTCCTTTATAATATGAGGTTTTTCCGCTATTTATTGGAAGCTTGTTCAGTTAACAATCGAAATATATAATCAAAACTGCCTTTTTCCGCACCCAAAATTTGTTCCATGATATAAATAAATGCTTTTGCTTTTTGCAAAATTTCATGTGGCTGCCAATGGAATAATCCCTCGTCAAATAGAAATTGCGATGATGTTAATAAAAATTCTACAGATTCTCTCGGGAAAGGTGTTTGAAAAACTTTTTTATTAACGCCTTGTTCCACAACCTCTGCCAGAATAGGTGAAAGAAGCCGGATAGACTCTACTAAACTCTTTTGATGCATTTCCGCATTATTTACATGATGTAATTCCTCAATCATCTGTTCTCTATTGTTTTCTTTATTTGGTCTTTGCGCCATAATGATTTGAAAAAGTTTCTCTTGGATAGTTAGCTTTGAATCAGCAGCAATTTTTTTAGCTGTCTCTACACCGGCATCAATCATTCTCATAATAACTGCATCCATGACTTCTTCTTTAGATTTGAAATAGTGATAAAAGGTTCCTTTGGCAATGCCCACTGCCTGCAAAATATCATTTACAGTTGTCTTCACATATCCTTTAGAAATGAACAGCAGCTCAGCCGCGTCTAGAATATCGTTTTTTCGTTCTTCGTGTTCTTTAACGATTCTCATGGTTGCTCCTCCTTTACATTAGACCGACCGTCGGTCTAATGTATTTATATGCTAAATCCAGTAAAAAGTCAACACTTTTTTGCAATTCAAATGATAAAAAGAATGAAAACATCACATTCAAAACCTTAAAATTCAACCTATAGTAACTTTTCTAGAAGCGAAAAAAGGATCTTAACCGTTCGTAAATAAAGATGATTTCCTTCTTATGGTTGTTAAAGGAATAAGTTATTTTCATGGAATTTAATCTATTTAGGCCATAGGATAAGGATTAACTTTCACTTAAATGACTGGTTAGATTCTCAAAAAACAATAACGCGTCCTAAAAACAATTGAAAATGATCGCAAACAATGCTATTTTAGGTTTAATGAATGAAGACTGATGGAGGTCTATAACATGAGGAACATACAAGCAAAACTTAAAAAAACTTCCAGCACTCCTATTAACTTAAAATACATGAACGATTGAAAGCAAAGAGCAGCCCTACAACATTACAAATTTTGCTATTCATTTCGGTATATTCATCTAATCTCCTTGCTAAATGGCTTTAAATGTATAGGATTTAAAAGTTGAGTGGATAAAGTCTATTGTATTGTTTTCATAAAGTACAACCATGCCAATCCATAAGATCAAAAAGAAAAATAAAATAAAAATGAAAGGGGAAGGAGCTACAGTGAGTGAGAAACTTTTGCAACAAATTTTAAGTGAAATAAAAGATTTAAAAAATGATCAGCAAGAAATGAAATCCGATATGCTAGAAATGAAAGATGCTATACAAGAGATAAAAACTGAACAAAAATCGATGAAAGCTCAATTAGACGAACATACGCAATTGATCAGGGCAGTTCTTGACCGTCAAGAAGAAACAGATGCTAAACTGGATGCTTTGAGTATGGATGTTCATAAACTCCATGGAAAAGTGGAACAAAACAGTGAAAAGCTAAATGCTCTCGCTGAGGATCAAAAATCCATTTATGAAATTTTAGGCGATCATGAAGTCTCCATTCGTACTCTTAGAAGAAAGCCTGTCTAAGTCCACCCTTTTTAGAGAGAAAAGAAGTAATTATTGTACATGGTATAAACAATCAATAAATGGTTGTCTTTTTTTATTCGGAATATATATTCCAAATAAAAAAAGAGTGTTTAAAAAACACTCGTATAAGCCTCGTCATGCAACAAAATAACCTTGATTTAACCTCGTTTCATCTAGGATGATGGTTCTTACATATAATCATAAGGGGTTACGTCTTCCATGCCAATCATCGGGTCGATATCAAGCATCGTTTCCTCACTCAAGAGCATTGGAAGTGAGTAATTATAATCCTCTTTTGTTACAATGCTTTGCTTTTCTGAAATTAATTTTTCTAATAAGGAAGTATTCCTATCTAAGTCATCGTCTCTTTTTACTCCTAAACGAAAAGCCTCTTCTTCGCCGCAAAGGATCAAAAATTGTTTACTCCTAGTGATTGCTGTATATAATAGTTTTCGACGAAGCATACGGTAATAGCTTTTCACTATAGGAAGAATAACAATTGGAAACTCACTGCCTTGCGATTTATGAATCGAGCAGCAAAAAGCATGTGTTAGCTGTGAAAAATCTGCACGTGTATAAGTCGCTTCAATTCCATCAAACGACACGATCATCATATCTTCCTTTTCCGTATTTTCCTTTGCATAAAAAATCGAAACGATTTCACCGATATCTCCGTTAAAAACATTTTGTTCGGGCTGATTAACTAGCTGCAGCACTTTATCGCCAATCCGATACTTTACATCGCCAAATGTTAATTCTTTTCTCGTCCCATCAGGATTCGCATTAAAAATTTCTTGAAGCAATTCGTTCAAACGATTAATGCCTGCCGGTCCCCTGTACATCGGTGCTAATATTTGAATATCCTTTGCAGTATAGCCTTTCTTTTTGGCGCTTAAAACAACTTTTTCCACAACCTCGGGAATCTGATTCGTTGTACATTTAAGAAATGAACGGTCTGTCTGCTGCACAAGTAAATCATCCGGAACATTGCCATTTTTAATTTTATGCGCCATTTCAATAATCGAAGAGCCTTCCGCTTGTCGATAAATATCTGTTAACCGAACTGTAGGAATAACGTCTGCCTGAAGCAAGTCCTTCAATATTTGACCAGGGCCTACAGATGGAAGTTGATCTTCATCTCCAACTAAAACGACTTGCATCTCATCAGGCACTGCCTTCAAAAGCTGGTGTGCCAGCCAAGTATCTACCATCGACATTTCATCGACAATCAACAGCTTTCCTTCCAACATTTTCTCTTCATTGTATTCTAAATTTTCTTGACCAGTCATTCCTAGCAAGCGATGAATCGTCATTGCAGGCAATCCAGTTGCCTCAGACATTCGTTTGGCTGCTCTGCCAGTAGGAGCTGTAAGTAAAATTGGAAAAGCCTCTTCTTTTTTATAAGTTGCTGGATCTAATGAGCAGCCATGTAATTCACTATATAACTCAACAATGCCATTGATTACAGTCGTTTTCCCAGTACCTGGCCCGCCGGTTAACAATAGAAGAGGAGACATTAAGGCAGTTTGAATCGCTTTCTTTTGCGACGCCGCATAGTGGACGCTCGTTCTCTCTTCTAGAGCTCCCAAAGCAAGCAAAAATTCTGATTCAGGAAATTGATCCTTATACTGTTGCTGTGCTAACATACGCTTCAAGCTGGCAACAATCCCTTTTTCCGAAAAATAAAGTGACGGCATATAGATCCGTTCCGCTTCTATCACGATTTTCCTTTCTTCTGCAAGTTGGAGCAATTCGGCTTCAATCTCTGACATTTCAATGGTACAAGGCTGAGATTTCTCCAACAGCTGTTTCACATTCGGGATCATTTCATTTTTCAAAACATACACATGACCTGCTTGAAGACAGGTTGCTTCTAATTCGTATAAAATGCCTGCTTTAATCCGGTCAGGATGACTTCCACTTATCCCCACTTGTGCACCTAGCTCATCCGCTCTACCAAAGCCAATTCCTTCCACTTCCTCTACTAAACGGTAAGGATTTTCTGCAATGATTTCCAGCGTTAAATCTTTATATACTTGGTAGATTCTCATCGAAAGTTGCGGCCCAAATCCATATTCATTTAAAGCGATCATAATACGTTCAAGGCCTTGGTGTTCCATTAAAGTGTCATATAAGGTTGCAGCTTTATCTGAAGGTAACTTTGGTACGTTATCTAATACTGACGGATTGTCCAAAATTTTACTAATCGCTTGTTCTCCTAAATGTTCAACAATTCTTTCTGCAGTTTTTTTGCCGATACCAGAAAAAAGTTCACTAGATAAATAAGCGATGATTCCTTGTTTTGATTGCGGCATTTCTTTTTTAAAATGCTTTGCTTGAAACTGCATACCAAATTTTGGATGCTCCTTCATCTGTCCGTAAAATATGTATGTTTCTTCCTCATGAATCTTTGGAAAATAACCAGTAATGACAGCTTCTTTTTCTTTATATGCAATGCTCGTTTCAACTACACGGATACGGACGACAGAGTATAAGTTTTTTTCATTGTGAAAGATGGTCACAAGATGGCGACCCTTTATGTAGCTATCTTGTTCTGAAAACAAATCAATTTGATGATCCATCATGAACCTCCTTCCAATGAGCAAAAAGTGCCATTTCGTTATTGTTTCTTTAATGCTTCTTCGATCATTTTCTTTCCATAGCCAGCAAGTAAGTGATCTGGCTGTAATGCTAACGTTTTTTCAAAACAAGCAAGAGCCTCTGTTGCATTTTCTTCAAAACCGATCCATGCTGCCCCTAAGTTATAATAGGCATCCGCATGTTCCGGATCCGCTTCTGTCACTATTTGAAAATGTTTAAGCGCCTCTTCATATAGTTCATTTTTTGCTAAAGCAATTCCATATTGAAAGCGAGCATCAATATCCGCTTCATCCAATTCTACACTTGTTTGTAAGTACGGCATCGCTAATCGGGGTTTATCCAATTCTAAAAAACATCTCCCTAGCATATAATACCCATCATTGCCCGCTAGTTTATTTGCTAAAGCTTTTTCATACCAGCCTGCAGCCAATTCATATTGTTCTCTATGAAAATAAATATTTCCCAGGCTATAATATGCTGGACTCATTGTTCCATCAATTTCAATTGCTTTTTCGAAAAATTTTTCTGCTCTTTCCTGCTCGTTTACTGCCATTAATAAATTTCCGAAATTTGTATAAGCGATAGCATCTTGAGGATTTTCTTCAATTGCCTCTGTAAACATTTGCAAAGCTTGTTCGTATTTTCCCGCTTGTAAATATTCGATTCCAGCTTTATTTTTATCCATTTTCCACACTCCGGACCATACTTAATATTTATTGAATTATACCATAGGAAGCAGTATCAGCATGAAAAAACTCAACCATCATAGAGGACATTCAAGAAATTCTTGAAAATCCTTGGCATGAGTCATACAAGTCACATGAAAAATGCTGCATATATTCTAATACATACATGTTGGCCGTTTTTCATGGCTTGTATAGATCATGCGGATATTCAAGTAATATTTTGAATATACAACTATTGTTGAGTTTACCCGACATACATTAATTGTTTTTTGTTTTTAAAAACTTTGTCAATCGTTCCTCCCCCTAAGCACTCTTCATCGTTATAAAAAACGACTGCTTGTCCAGGAGTAATCGCCCTAATTGGTTGGGCAAAGACAACATCTACTTCATGATCAGATTTCATTTGCACCGTTACGTCATGGTCTTGTTGACGATAGCGGAACTTAGCTGTACAGGTAAATGTTTGTTCCTTTTGTTTTTCAGAAACCCAACTTACATTTACTGCTGTAATCGCATCAGAATAAAGCGCTTCATGATGGAAACCTTGTTCAACAAAGAGGACATTATCCTTTAAGTCTTTTCCAACGACAAACCACGGATCTCCTGCTCCTCCGATTCCTAATCCTTGGCGCTGGCCAATCGTATAGTACATTAATCCATCATGTTCGCCAATGGTTCGTCCATCTAATGTTTTCATTTTCCCTTTTTGTGCTGGTAAATAGCTGCTTAGAAATTCTTTAAAATTACGCTCGCCTATAAAACAAATTCCTGTACTATCTTTCTTCGTTGCTGTTGCTAGGCCTTCTTTCGCTGCTATATCACGAACAGTTTTTTTATTAAGATGTCCGAGTGGGAATAATACTTTCTTTAATTGAGATTGTGTTAACTGGTTTAAAAAATAAGTTTGATCTTTATTTTCATCCATGCCTCGCAGCATTTTATACTCCCCATCCCGAAAAACAACCTGTGCATAATGGCCAGTTGCTAAAAAATCTGCGCCAAGTCGAAGTGCATGTTCTAAAAATGCTTTGAATTTAATTTCTTTATTGCACATGACATCTGGATTAGGAGTTCTGCCAGCCCGATATTCATCGAGGAAATAAGTAAATACTTTGTCCCAATATTGTTTTTCAAAGTTAACAGCGTAGTATGGAATCCCAATTTGATTACAGACACGAATCACATCTTCATAATCTTCTGTTGCTGTACAAAATCCAGATTCATCTGTATCGTCCCAATTTTTCATAAAAATGCCAATGACGTCATAGCCTTGTTTTTTTAATAATAATGCTGCAACAGAGGAATCTACTCCTCCTGACATTCCCACTACTACTCTTGTCTCTTTTTTACTTGCCATTTTTTGTTTCCACCCTTTCACTGCGAGTATGCCAATTGGAGGACCTTATTCTAACTGCTACCGTTTCATGATCTTAACCACCTGTAAAGCTGCTGTTTCGATTTGTTCCGTTGTGTTGTTTAAGCCAAAGCTAAAACGTATCGAATTGCGTATTCGTTTTGATTCCTTTCCAAACATGGCAACCAATACATGAGATGGTTCAAAAGAGCCAGCTGTACATGCCGACCCGCTAGAAGCGGCTATTCCCGCTAGATCTAATTGAACAAGAAGCGTTTCGACATCGGCGCCGGGAAAACTAAGATTAAGAATATGAGGAAGGTTCTGTTCTAGATCACCATTAACCTCAAACGAAATGTCATGAGCCTGAAGGGTGTCAAGAAATAACTGTTGATATTGTCGATATCGTTCTCGGTTATTCTCCATTTCGGCTTGAACTATTTTTACCGCCTTAGCAAACCCAACAATTCCTGGAATATTTTCTGTTCCAGCACGCCTTTTCCGTTCCTGTTCTCCGCCATACATTCCAGCTGCTAATTTAACGCCAGTTTTTACATATAAAAAACCTATCCCTTTTGGGCCATTAATTTTATGAGCAGAAGTCGAAAGAAGATCTACATTTAGTTTCTGAACGTTGAGTGTTTCTATGCCATATGCTTGGACAGCATCTGTATGAAAAACAGCGGGATGATTACGAAGAAGCTCTCCAATAGCTTCTATTGGTTGCAATGATCCAACTTCATTATTGCCATACATGATAGAAACCAAAATAGTATCAGATCGCAAAGCTTTCCGTACATCCTCTATTGAAACGACACCAGTTTGATCTACAGGCAAATAAGTTACCGTAAAACCGTTTTTTTCTAAAAACTTGCATGTCTGAAGTACTGCAGGATGCTCTATGGAAGTCGTGATCACGTGTTTTCCTTGAGTTTGCTTTGCAAGAGCCGTTCCAACAATGGCTAAATTATCAGCTTCTGTCCCTCCGCTCGTAAAAACAATTTCCGAAAAATCTGCATGAATACTAGATGCAATAGCTAGTCTTGCATCATCTAATAGCCTGCGCGCCTCTCTCCCATAGGAGTGTAAGCTGGAAGCATTACCAAAAGAATCGTGTAATATCATGATCATTTTTTCAATTACTTGTGGATGAGGAGGAGAAGTTGCTGCATGATCAAGGTATATATTTTCCATTTTGTCACCTCTTTCCATATATTGTAGGAAGTTTAGTAATATAGAGGGAGGATACTTTTTAAATATAGAACATGTATCCCTCTGTTCCATCATCTTCTGTATATTGTGCCAAGTCTTCAATTGTTGTGCTATCTAATACATTTTTTACCGCATCTCGAATTCTCATCCATAATTCTCGTTTAGCTGGTTCTTCATTCTCAATTCCTTCTACAGGACTAATAGGCCCCTCTAATACACGGATAATATCACCAGCAGTAATGTTTGCGGGTTCATCACTTAATTTGTAGCCGCCATAAGCTCCTCTAATACTTTTTACGAGTCCTGCATTTCTTAAAGGAGCAATTAATTGTTCTAAATAATGTTCAGATAAATCATGCGTTTTCGCGATCGTTTTTAAAGAAGTCGGTCCTTCGCCGTGCCTTCTTGCCAATTCAATCATAATTGTTAAACCATAACGCCCTTTTGTGGAAATTTTCATCCGCTTACACCTCGTTTTATTTCTTTACTCTGTTTATTTTTCAAAAAATAATCGATCAATTTATTTGTAAATCTCTGACATTGAGGCAAAGAAAAACCAACTATTGTGCCAATTAAAATACTGAAAATGATCGTTCCTACATGCACTGGCCCGCCTAAAGACCAGCCGATAATAAGGACAATGACTTCCATTCCTCTTCTGACATGGGAAACTTTCCAGCCCGTTCTCTCCATAATAGCAAGCATAAAACTATCTCGCGGCCCGGCTCCAAGCTGAGCTGAAATATAAATGCCCATCCCATAGCTATAAATCAACATTCCTAAAACGAACATCACTATTTTACCAAATAGTGAATTTGGAGTAACCATAAAAGGCAGCATTAAATAAAAATCCATAAAAATTCCAAGTAACAGCATATTTAAAAATGCTCCAAATTTCGGCCGTTCCTTCATTAAAACAGCGGAAATTCCTAAAACAAAAAAGCCGACAATAATGGACCAAGACCCAATTGTCAGACCAAATTGATAAAATAAACCAACATGTAAAACATCCCAAGGGGTCGCCCCTAGATCTGCCAAAATCAACCATACAATTCCTAATGACATGATTAGCAATCCAATTGTAAAAAGGGAAAGCCTTGCTGTCATATTGCCTCTACGTTTCATTTCTATGCCTCAACTCTCGCTCGTTCATCGTAACAAACTTATTCTGATATTATAGCATATATAGGCCAGCAAAGGGAAACGAACGATTTTTGAGTCACAATTTGTTATCAAGAATAAGGGGGGGCAAGTAATGAAGAGAAAATGGAATAAAGAAGAACTGATAGAACATTTATTCCCCAATAAACTTCATTTAGTTATGGGGAATAAAACAGAAGCAACTCGTTTAAGCTAAAGTACTTTCAGGTGAACTACTCACCACTTATCCGACCTTGCGGTCTGATTGAAGTGGGAGCTTCTTGGGAACTAGATACTTTTGTTAGCTATCTATATTTACCAAGCTATAAGGGTAGTCCCTACCCCTAGAGAAAATACCAACTACATGGCGAGTTTCAGCAAATTTTTACTTGCATTTACGTCTCTATCGTGATGGCTATTACATTTTGGACAAGTCCACTCACGAAGATTTAGGTTTTTTACTTCTTTATTTTGGTAGTCACATTCAGAACATAATTGACTACTTGCATAGTATGGTTACAGACTTAATCAAGCCAAAAAATTGTCTGTGTTGTTTTATTTTCACAAGTGTTTTTAGTTTTGGTAGTTTTATACAGCTATTCTCAATATATATTGTTCCTTTTTGATTGTTTGTTGTGTAGCTATGATGATTACCTTTTTTACTTTTGAATTTCGGGAATCCAATAGATTTTTAAAGAGTACTTGATACCCTTATTTAAAGACTAAACGTATGATGTGAAATTGAGTGTTAAGGGTGGTTAACTTTTAAGTCTAGTATTTACACTCCCATATATTAAGATTCCTTTAAAGCTTTATTTCTTATTCTTATCTTTTGCTTGTTTCACTTTATCATTTTGCATTTCATTAAACATAATCATATCTAGGAAAGTAATGTTTTCCACTTGGGATAAAATAGCGGGATCAGCATCTTCTAACGGAATTGCTCTCAAACACTGCCTAGAACCATCATTTCCTACAAGATATACTTTTATAAAACCACCTTCTAAAATATATTTTATAGTTTTTGATTCAGTCTTTTTGCCGTTTACTTCTTTAGCTTCTTTTGTATTTTTATTATCTATCAAATGAAATTGGTTTTTATAATGTAAGTGAGTAGAAGTTATGTTGATCATATTAAAAAACTCCTCTTGGAAATGATTAATTGTTATTCATCGTTTATTATCTGTATACGGAAAATAATTCTGAGCCCGCTACTCCTCCAAAGGAACGAAAAAATATATGTGATTTTCGTTCTGATCGGTTCTATTTGTTTGCCTTTTTTGGGAAGATGACAGGGCAGCTGCCCTAGTTTACTGCATTAACCCTAACAAGTGGAAAAAGCAATAGAAATACAACCTTAACCTAATTTATTACAATAAAGCACCTCCCTTATTATAAGATGGAATGTTGCGGATGTATTTCTTGTTTTCTAGACCTATGTATAATATCGTCATATGAAATAATTATTTTATACTTATTGTATGAGGCGAGAAGTCGCCCACTCTTATGTGGTGTGGCGAATCGCCTTTTATTACCTTTATGTTACTATCTTCAACGATGCTTTTGTACGGAAAGTTTGTTATGATAAACATATTAGAACATGAGTTTGGAGAGGTTTCAATGAAACAACAACCATTAGCTTTTCGCATGCGCCCTCGTACTATTGATGAAATTGTCGGCCAAACACATCTCGTTGGGAAAGATAAAATTATTGCAAGAATGGTAAAAGCAAAGCAGTTGTCTTCAATGATATTATATGGCCCTCCTGGGATTGGAAAAACATCTATTGCCAGTGCAATTGCCGGAAGCACCCAATATGCATTTAGAATGTTGAATGCGGTGACAAATAATAAGAAAGACATGGAAATAGTCGTTGAAGAGGCAAAAATGAGCGGAAAAGTTATTTTATTATTAGATGAAGTACATCGTTTAGATAAAGCAAAACAAGACTTTTTGCTGCCATATTTAGAAAGCGGCATGATTATCCTTATTGGTGCAACGACAAGTAATCCTTACCATGCCATTAATCCAGCAATTCGCAGCCGCTGTCAAATTTTTGAGCTTTTTCCACTAACAACAGCGGAAATAAAACAAGCATTGGAAAGAGCACTACAAGATGAAGATAGAGGATTAGGAACATATCCCATCCAAATTGAAGAACAGGCATTCAAACATTTTGCGCAAGCAAGCAATGGAGATGTTCGCAGTGCATTAAATGCATTAGAACTCGCAGTCATTTCAACAGACCCTAATGATGAAGGTATTATTCATATTCATGTAGATATTGCCGAAGAATGCCTGCAGAAGAAAAGCCTCGTACATGATAAAGATGGCGACGCCCATTATGATGTGCTTAGTGCCTTTCAAAAATCAATTCGCGGCAGTGATGTCAATGCGTCGCTTCATTATTTAGGACGGTTAATTGAGGCTGGCGATCTTCCTAGCATTAGCAGGCGTTTGCTCGTCATTGCTTATGAAGATATTGGCCTTGCTAGTCCACAAGCGGGAGCAAGAACGTTAGCTGCTATTCAAACAGCGGAAAAAATCGGTTTTCCAGAGGCGCGAATTCCGCTAGCTAATGCAGTCATTGAGCTTGCCCTTTCGCCAAAATCAAATTCTGCTATAACCGCTATTGATGAAGCATTAAAAGACATCCGTGCTGGAAAAAGTGGAGAAGTGCCCCTTCACTTAAAAGATGCACATTACAAAGGTGCAAAAAATTTAGGGAGAGGACAGGAGTACAAATATCCGCACAACTATGAAAGCGGCTGGGTCTTGCAGCAATACTTGCCTGACACGATAAAGAACAAAACATATTTTAATCCTAAAAAAACGGGGAAATTTGAACAAGCGCTCGCATCTGTGTATGAAAAGATCCTTAAAAATCAATAACATTAAAATGAAACTTCCATATGTGTGGGGGGTTCTCTCATCCCCCACCCATAAGAAGTAGAACAAAGGCAAGGCCACAACATCCTCGAAAAAGGAATTATTTTTTCGAGGACGATGTTCCACGATCAGAGCCTTCCTTATCTTGTCGGTTTGCCTTTTAGTTATCACCCAGTGGGAGCCTTGCTGCCAGTTAGATGTTGGATAAAATAGAGATCGATTTATGCTACATAAAAAAATATGTAATGACTCTTCAGGCTTTTAATCTTTCATTCTTTTTCCTTTTTCTCTATCTTTTCAATTTGAAATCCATTTTGTTCACCAACGTTTTTTTTCAGTTCCATCTGACAGCCTGTTAATAAGAAGATCGAGATTCCGATCAACAAAATTCTTTTAAGGATTGTTGTATTCATCTGTTTTTTCCTCCTATTTTATTTATAATAAATAAAGTTAGTTAAGAATTAGTCTTGATCATCTCAACCTTAATCACGAGGCATACTCGTAAAAGGAATCACTTTATTCAGATTTCGTTTCTGTTTTTCCCCATTCTTGTGATAAGGAACTAGGCAGCAACATCTCTTTTATGAAAAACAACAAATGCCAACAAATGGAAAATAAGGAAATAAGCAAGTAAAACAAAGATAGAAAAGGAAAATGTCATTCCGTCTACTAAAGGAACCCCATCTATATATTGGCTTAAATCTGTGTTTGCAAACAAACTATACTTAGCCCAATCGAATTTTATTGCAATGAGATTCGTGATTGTTCCTCCCATTAAAAGTAAAAATATCGATACACCGATCGCTAAAGAACTTGTACGAAAGACAGCAGAAATCATGAAGGCCATCGTTGTCAACATCAGTACCTGTATTGAACCTAATAAATAGGTTGAAATAGCGTACGGGAACATCCCCTTCTCCACTACTTCTCCACCGCTGTATGAAAGGTGAATATTTGCTCCCTCCTCTGCGCCAAATAACAAAGCCCCTGTTACAGCGGCACTAATAAAGACAATTGTCATTAAGCATATTCCGAAAAGCAGGACGGTCAAATATTTAGAAAGTAATATTTTCGTACGGCTTATCGGCCGAATAAGCAGCAGTTTAATTGTCCCCCAGCTAAATTCATTGGCCACAACCCCTCCAGCAATGACAATTGTAAATAACCCGACAAAGTTTATAATAGAAGAAGAATCGATAAGAAACGACCAAGTGCTATTTTTTGTTTGAGGAGGCAGTTCATGTTTGAGCCGATATTCATTAATAGCAATTTCTTTTTCCAATGATTGCTTAACAAGCATTTGTGTATCTGGTGCTTCTGCTAAGCGTTGCTTTGCTTCTTCATTCTTTGTGATTAATACTGGCTGCCAATCTTGTTCTGGTGTTTTATTTTTCGCTTCATATGTTTTCATAAAAATTCCAGAAGCAATAACTACGAGCAGAATCATCCCGATCATCAGAAAAGTGCTGATACGTTTAAAAATTTTAATCCATTCATTATATACAAGGTTAAGCATGCATGCTGCTCCTTTCTCCATTCGTCACTTCTAAAAACCTATCTTCAAGCGTTTTTGTTACTTTTGCTGCTTCAAAAATTTGAATATCATTTGTGGAAAGAAGGTGAATGATATTTGGAATATTTTTTTCTTCTGTACTTACTAGCAAACATTCCTCTGTTTGCTTCAAATCTGAAAATTGCTGTTTAACAAGCAATGTCGTAGCTTTTTGAAGCGGGTGAACACGAATACGATACAACTCTTTCGTTTGGTGTACAAAATCCTTTACAGGTTGAACATCTACAAGCTTCCCTTGTTGAATAATCGCAATACGATCACACATCATTTCCATTTCCGACAGCAAATGACTAGAGACAATAACTGCTATCTCTTTCTCTTTAGCAAGCTTCCGCAAATAATCGCGAATTTCTCTAATCCCTGCTGGATCTAAACCATTTGTCGGTTCATCTAAAATTAATATTTTCGGGTCATGAAGCAAACTTTGGGCGAGACCAAGGCGTTGTCTCATCCCAAGGGAATAAGTTTTCACTTTGTTATGAATACGGTCTTTCAAACCAACAAGCTCTATTACCTCATTGATTCTTTCTGTTGTCACTCCTTTTGCCATCCGAGCATATTGCTTTAAATTTTGATATCCCGTCAAAAATGGATACAGCTCAGGATTTTCAACAATTGCCCCAATATGCTGCACCGCATCAGCATAATTTTTTTTTATATTTTTCCCACAAATGATGATATCGCCGGATGAAATGTTAGTTAGTCCAACTATCATTCTAATCGTTGTTGTTTTTCCCGCTCCATTAGGTCCTAAAAATCCAAAAACCTCTCCCGCTTTTACTTCAAAACTTAACTGATCAATGAGCTTTTTTCCTCTGATCATTTTCGTCACGTTTTCAAGCTTCAAAACAGTGCTCATTTTGTATACTCCCTTTCTTCCTCCAGTTTCATGACGGTTGTTTTAAACCAATTTAAAACGGAAAGGCCTTGTTCTTCCCGAAGGCGCTCTACATTTTCTTGGCCAATGAGCTTCCCTTTATAAATCGCCATCACTTCATCTAACAGCGGTTCAATTTCATCAATTTCATGTGTAGCAATAATGACTATTTGGTTTTCAAAATCAATATAGGAAAGCAAGCTTTTCACAATTGAGTCTCTCACAAGAGGATCTAGACCTGAAAAAGGTTCATCCATTAATACAATTGGCACTTTTCTAGCTAGTGCCAGTACAAGTTTTAGACGGCCGCGATTCCCTTTTGAAAGCTGTTTAATTTTCTTGTTAGGATCGAGTTTCATCTCTTTGCACAGTACATATGCCTTTTCAATATCAAAGTCTACAAACTGTGATTGGTAAAATTCAATCGCTAATTTCACGGTGAAAAAATCATAGAACATATCCAGTTCTGTAAGATACGAAACTTTCCTGCTGATTTTACGTGTAACAGTTTCGTTTTCTATCGATACTGTTCCTATGTTTGGATAGACAAGTCCAGCAATCATCTTTAACGTTGTTGACTTTCCACTGCCATTAGGACCTACTAAACCATATATTTTTCCTGGCTCAAAGCGAAGCGACACACCGTTTAGAGCATAGTCCCTTCCATATTTTTTCCATAAATTGTCAATAAGTATCGTCATTTTTCCTGCCTCCTTTGCAAATGCTGCTGCAAACCAACAACCATCTCTGAATCCGTAAATCCAAGCTCTTTCATGCTGCTAACAAATGTTTCAATGACATTTGCTTGCAAACGGATTTTTAATTGTTGAACGATGTCTGGATGATCTACTACAAACGTTCCCTGTCCTCTTTTTGTTTCCACTACTCCCATCCTCTCCATTTCACTATAGGTCCGCTGAATTGTATTGGGATTTACACTTGCTTGGATAGCCATTTCACGAACAGATGGCAATTTTTCACCTGGTTTTATTTCTCCCCGTACGAGCTGATAAAATAGTCGTTCTGCTATTTGCATATAAATTGGTGTCGATGTCTCAAAATTCATTTTCCTTACACCTCTACTTTTCTATCCAGCAATTTTCCTGCAACTAAGAAAAGAATGATACTAAGGATGACATAATAGAAAATGAAAGAAGCTGGAATTCCTAAAGGTGTCATCGCGGCATCTAATCCCATTCCATTTTCATAAGCTTTATTACTATAAATCTCCGCTCTCCAAAGTCCAAAGATATAGTCATTAAAACCAAACTTTTGAAAAAGATATCCCAAAAAATGATAAGCCCCAATAATGAGAACAATTACTAGCCAGCGTAAATGTTTTAACGCTGGATATTTGCTTAATGAATGATAGACAGTCCATAGAAAAATGACCCAAAGCGTAAAATATAATGCAGTTGCCAAAGTAAAGCCATTGAGAAGCAAGAGATGCTTGAAATGAAACTTGAAATTAAACAATTGTTCTATTTGCTCGTTAAAGTACCATTTATATAGCAGTAAAAAATATAAGTTAACTAGCAATTGTGAAATCATTTGATAACCAACCACGACACATAACTTCGAGAAAAGCAGCTGATAACTGCTTTGTGGGTTGTGAAGCCACATTTGTGTCTTTCCTTCTATTCTTAACATACTCATCATCATTAATGGCATAAGATACAAATGGAAAAAAAACAGAAAGAAAATGATTGGCAATGTCACCAAAGGCTCATCATATTTCTTTGAAAAAAAGAAAGCAATGATCATGCCCCCTACTGATAAAACAAACCAGATCATATACCAAAATTGAAGAATCATCCCATCTTTTTTTAATAATCCTAAAAAAGGCTTCATTGTTACACACTCCTCTAAAAAAACTAATGTATTAGTGTACTATCCAAATAGTACACTAATACATTAGTGAATGTCAATCATCTTTACATATAGAGTGAAACTTCCATCAGTGGGGGTTTTCTCTCATCCCCCACTGATGAGAAGTAGAACAAAGGCTAAGATCGCAACGTCCTCGAAAAAGAAAACCGCTCTTTCTTCGTGCGATGTGTCTCTGACGAAGCTTTCCTTGTCCTGTTGCAACGCCTTTATGACCGACATCCTCAAAAAAGAAGAGCACTTTTTCTTCGTGTGATGCTGATTCAAGAAGCTTTCCTTATCCTGTCGGCCTGAACCAATCGGACATTTGACTTTCAGTTATCCCCCACCTAGCGCTTCTGATTCCTCTTACTCCCCAAGGTGGGGGTCTTACTGCCAGTTAGATGTGGGATAAAATCTAAAGCAATTAGCGCCTTTTATGGGTTATAATAAAGAAGCGTGGTTTCATATAGCTTTACTGAAACAAATGTCTGCAAAAAAGATTCTGAAGTTTTTATTGATTAAAATTGTGATACGATTCACATAAATGTTATAATCAAGTGGATTGCTCTTTATTTTAATATATAAAACTAGCATATCGGGTCTTTTTATTCATACACTTTTAACTTGGAGCTTTGTTCTTCAGACTTTTATCGGTATATACTATTCATACCGTTTAAACAATAAATGAAATTAACCCAAGAAGGTGAGAGAATTGCTAAAAGATAATAAATTTATGCAGTATCTACTATTCTTTTTCATTGCATTGCTGCTGTATAAAATTGTAGATAATTTTAATATTGTGAAAGAAATGTTCAGTTATATCACATCGTTGCTTAGTCCATTTATTATTGCATTTAGCATCGCTTATATGTTGAAAACATTGATTAATTGGATGGAAAAGAAATTTCAAATGAATCGAGCTATTAGTATTCTTACCCTATATACGCTTCTATTAGGACTATCAGCTCTATCGATTACCGTATTAACACCTAAAATTGTTGACAGCATGACACATTTATTGGTTCATTTACCTACATATGTTGATCAAACTAATCACTGGCTTACCCAAAATGTTTTAAATAACCCCCTGTTTGAGCGATTTCATATAGCAGACTATATTGAATCAAATGTGCAAGAATTTTTAGATAAAACAAGCTATTATGTCACCCTTTTATTAAATAAAATCGCTTCTGGGTTTGTATCCTTAACTTCAGCAGTGTTTAAATTTATATTTGGGATCATCATTTCTGTTTACATGCTGATAGATAAGGAAAAATTTGCAGCTCGTTTTTCTCAGCTAATTGCGGCATTTACAAAAGAACATCAAACGAAAAAAATTTTAGCTGTTACTCGTCAAATTGATGAGACGTTTTCAAAATATCTAGTCGGTAAAATTATCGATTCTATCATTTTTGGTCTTCTAAGCTATATCGTCTTGTTCCTTTTAAATACGCCTTACACATTATTAAATGCTGTGATATTAGGTGTTACAAACCTGATTCCATATTTCGGGGCAATTATTGGTTCTATCCCAGCAATTGTTATTACCCTATTCGTTTCACCTTTACATGCTTTATGGGTAGGGATTGCTATTCTAGCTTTACAACAGTTTCACGGTCTTTATTTAGGACCGAAAATCTTAGGGAATAGTGTCGGATTGAATCCTTTTTGGGTATTTTTAGCCATCATTATTGGCGGAGGAACTTACGGTGCTCTCGGCATGTTCTTGGCAGTGCCTGTATTTTCTGTCTTAAAAACGATGATGGATGCTATTATTGACCAGCGTCTTCAAGCGAAAAAGCTTCTTAGTAATGGCCAGTAAAAATCAGCTAGGCATTTTGAACATACGTTTAACTTCATGCAACAAAAATTATTTTTAATTGTGAACTACTCACCACTTATCGACCTTGCGGTCTGATTGAAGTGGAAGCTTCTTGGGAACTAGATACTTTTGTTAGCTATCTATATTTACCAAGCTATAGCAAACTCCATATTGTATAGACTAATCATAGAACAATCTGTTGGCTTACGCCAACCGAAAATTCATCTCCCACTTTCATTGGGCTATGCCCTTCACATTTAGAAGTGGGAGAATTCTTTTCGGAAATCCAGTTAAAGCCTTTCCGTCTACTTAGCGTCATTTACACGATCGATTTTAATATCTTTTAATAATTCTTTCACCACGTAGCTTGCCATGATTAAACCAGCTGTTGTAGGGACAAATGCGTTTGAAGATGGAGGCATTTTCGCTTTTCTAATTTCCGCTTCATCATCTCCAACTTCTCTTCTGATATCCTCCCGAATCACAATCGGGCTTTCGTCGGAAAATACGACTGGTACGCCTCTTTTAATACCTTCTTTTCTTAACCTAGTACGAATAACTTTAGCAATAGGGTCTGTATGGGTTTGAAAAATATCGGCAATCTGAAAACGAGTTGGATCCATTTTATTTGCTGCGCCCATACTGGATATCATTGGAATGTTCCTTTTTAGACTTTCTTTTATCAAATGTATTTTATAAGTGATCGTATCGGAAGCATCAATAATGTAATCGAGCTGATGGCTAAAAAAACGCTCATATGTATGTTCTGTATAAAACATCTGCAGGGCAGTCACTTCACACGCAGGATTAATATCCATCATTCTTTCTTTCATTGTTTCCACTTTCGAACGGCCAACTGTTGACAATAAGGCATGAATTTGCCTATTAATATTCGTTACGTCAATATGGTCTTTATCGACAAGTACAATATGTCCTACTCCAGAACGAATAAGTGCTTCTGCTGCAAAGGAGCCAACACCACCCACTCCAAGGATTGCAACTGTCGCTTCTTCCAATTTTTTTATTCCTTTTTTGCCAATCGCCAATTCATTTCTTGAAAACTGGTGAAGCATCATCTCAACTCCAAACTTTTGGTCTCTTATTCATTAAAAAACAGATGCAGGCTCCTGTAATGATACGAGTACCTTTTCGTTGCCAAAAACTTTGTGTGATAAAACGTTTGCACAAAAAAAAGACGAGCCCCAATCGTGCCGTCATGAATTGCCTATGTTTTGAACCCGCTCTTCGCAGGTGGGTGTCCTGTTCCGGGCCTTATACGTCCTCTCGCAGAGGCTTGCATGCCGCCTGAAAACTTGAACTCCCTATGTTAAAAATGTTCGGTCAAAACGAAAAGGTACGATAACGTACACATCAGGACTCTTTTCTTGCTTATATTCTAGCACAATAATGATCTCATTTCAATTCTTCTTGTGTAAAAAAATCCGCCTGTACGAAACACACGATAATAGTACTATAGCAAAGGAAGCTGATTGCTTCAAACATGAATCGTTTTAATCATTTCAACAGAAAATAAAGTGAAACTTCCATCAGTGGGGGTTTTTCTTATCCTCCTTTATAGAGAGAACGCAACGTCCCCAATGCTGATTCAAGAAGCTTTCCTTATCCTGTCAGCCTGAACCAATTGGACATTTGACTTTCTGTTATTCTCACATAGCGATCTGGTTCCTATTTCTATTGAGATAAAGGTCTTGACATGATAGTTAGATATAGAAAAAAGGATCTAAAGAACCATTTTTGTCCTTTTAGATCCTTTCTTAGTTCAATCTTGCTTTACAGATAAGTGCAACGCTTCTAATTGCTCATCACTTACCTCATCAGGTGCTGCTGTTAATAAACAGCTAGCACTTGCTGTTTTTGGAAAAGCAATCGTATCACGTAAATTGCTTCTTCCAGCTAACAACATCACGATTCGGTCTAGACCAAGTGCAACACCACCATGCGGAGGAGCGCCATATTCAAATGCTTCCATTAAATAGCCAAATTGTGCTTCCGCTTCTTCCCTTGAAAAACCAAGCACATCGAACATTTTTTCCTGCAGGCCACGTTCAAAAATACGCAGTGACCCTCCACCAAGTTCATATCCATTTAATACCAAGTCGTATGCTTGAGCACGGACTTCACCAGGATTGGTTGATAGTTTCTCAATATCTTCTCGTTCTGGCATTGTAAATGGATGGTGAGCAGCATAATAACGGCCATCTTCTTCGTTGTATTCTAATAATGGCCAATCAGTGACCCATAAGAAATGAAAAGCTGTTTCATCGATTAACTCTAAATCTTTTCCAAGCTTTAAACGAAGAGCTCCAAGACTATCAGCGACAACTGCTGGTTTGTCTGCAACAAATAAGAGCAAGTCGCCAGGGGCTGCGTCAAGCGCTGAAAGGAGCTGCTGTTGTTCTTCTTGGAAGAACTTTGCAATTGGACCTTTCAAGCCATCTTCTTCTACCTTTAGCCACGCCAACCCTTTTGCTCCATAAACAGCGGCATATTCTCCTAAACCATCAATATCTTTTCGAGAATAGCGAGAAGATGCTCCCTTGACATTAATCGCTTTAACTTGGCCTCCGCTAGCTACTGCATTGGCAAATACTTTAAATCCTGATGATGCTACTATTGTAGATACATCAATAAGCTCTAGTCCGAATCGAGTATCTGGCTTATCTGATCCGTAACGGCTCATTGCTTCCTGGTAAGTCATTGTGGGAAATGGTGTTTGAACTGTTATTCCTTTCACTTCCTGCATCAATTGTCCCATCATTGCCTCTACCATCTTCATGATATCAGCTTGACTCATAAAGCTGACTTCAATATCAATTTGGGTGAATTCTGGCTGCCGGTCCGCCCTTAAATCTTCATCACGGAAACAGCGAGCAATTTGATAATATTTATCAACTCCAGCCGCCATTAATAGCTGTTTGTAAATTTGTGGAGACTGTGGAAGTGCATAAAACTTACCAGAATGAACACGGCTTGGAACTAAATAATCACGTGCTCCTTCGGGTGTACTTTTCATTAAAATAGGCGTTTCGATATCAATAAAACCTGCCTGATCAAGAAAATGACGGATTGATCTTGTTACATGATGGCGCATGATCAGTGTTTCCATCATTTCCGGACGCCGTAAATCTAGATAACGGTATTTTAAACGAATATCCTCGCCAACATCTGTGTTGTCTTCAAGTATAAAAGGCGGCGTTTTCGATTCATTAATGATTGTGACCTGTTCGACTTGAACTTCAATTTTTCCCGTACGCAGGTTTGGGTTTACTGTCGCTTCATCGCGTGCTACTACTAGTCCTTCAATAGATAATACATATTCATTCCTAACCTTTTCAGCTGTTTCCAATGCCTCAGAAGAAACTGCAGGATTAAACACAATTTGAATAATGCCAGATCGGTCTCGAAAATCTATAAAAATCAAACCGCCTAAATCGCGGCGTTTTTGAACCCAACCTTTCAGCCTAATCCTTTCACCAATATTTGCTTCTGTTACTTCACCACAATAATAAGTTCTCCCAAACAATATGATGCTCCTCCTTTATTTACATAGCTCTGTAAATGCTTCTATAAAGTTGTTTAAAGACAGGACAGTTTGTTCCCCATTTTCCATCTTTTTAACTGTAATCGTTCCTGCTTTTAATTCATCTTCTCCTAAAATCGCAGTGTAGGCGGCTTGCATACGTTCTGCTGCTTTGAACTGTGCTTTCAGTTTCCGGCTGATATAATCTCTCTCTGCAGAGAAGCCTGCTTGGCGCAACTGCTGCAAAAGCGCAACAGAATAATCTTTCGCTTCCTCACCTAAAGCCACAATATAACAATCCAAATGCTCGTTAATAGGGAGTTCGATTCCTTCTGCCTTCATAGCGGCAAGCAATCTTTCCATGCTTAATGCAAAACCAATTCCAGGTGCTGAAGGTCCGCCGAATTGTTCGACTAATCCGTTATAGCGTCCACCCCCGCAAAGCGTTGTGATCGCTCCAAATCCTTCTGCCTCACTCATAATTTCAAAGGCCGTATGGTTGTAATAATCCAAACCACGGACAAGCGTTGCATCGACCTCAAAATCGATTTGAAGCAATTGTAAGTAATCCTTCACTTTTTCAAAATATTGTGTTGACTCTTCATTAAGGAAAGTTAATATCGAAGGAGCATTCTTGATCAACTCATGATCACGATCTTTTTTACAATCCAATATCCGCAGTGGGTTCCGTTCTAAACGATTTTGACAATCCAAACAAAACTCGTTAATTTTTGGCTTAAAATGTTGAATCAGTGCTTCACGATGAGCCTTTCGACTCGTTGGATCTCCAAGACTATTGATAACAACCTTTAATCTTTTTAATCCTAAACTTTTGTACACTTCCATAGCCAAAGCAATTACTTCAGCATCAATAGCAGGATCTTGGCTTCCTAATGCTTCTACTCCAAATTGAACAAATTGCCGATAGCGGCCTGCTTGCGGTCTCTCATAGCGGAACATCGGTCCGACATAATACAGTTTGACCGGTTGATTAGGCTGGCCGTACAATTTATTCTCAACAAAAGACCGAACAACAGGAGCTGTACCTTCTGGTCTCAGTGTTAAACTGCGATCACCACGATCCTTGAAAGTGTACATCTCTTTTTGTACAATATCAGTTGATTCGCCCACTCCTCTTTGAAATAATTCTGTTTGTTCAAAGATTGGCGTTCTAATTTCTTTATATTGATATTTTTGGCAAATATCCCTTGTTTTTTCCTCTATCCATTGCCATGCTTCGACTTGTCCTGGCAAAATATCTTGCGTTCCACGCGGTATTTGAATGGTCATTGCCGCTGTCCCCCTCATTTTTTGTAAAAAATAAAAAACCCTCCATCCCTTGTGTAAACAAGGGACGAGAGTTAGATCCCGTGGTGCCACCCAAATTGAAGTATATACTTCCACTTAGACAGTTAACGCCTGTAAACGTCCTATTTCTACTAAGGGCGTCCCTTTTCAAAATAGAAACCTGTGAAGTGTTCTTTCATGAAGATGCCATGTAGAAATGCTTTCAGCCTAAGGCATTTCCTCTCTTTTCAGGTCATACAGCATTACTTTGCTTCATTAACGGTTCCATTGATGAATGTATGTAAAAATGCTATTATTTATATTATCATACGAGTGTAGTGATACAATGTCAAGACGAGGAACGTTCGATTTTCTTTTTTAACCGACTAATTTCTTGAGGAGACAAATGAAACTCTAATGCTGTATGACAGCTCTCTTTCTCAATCCATTGCTGTTGAAAATCCTGTTGAAACAATTGACTGCTTCCATCTGCCGCAAACTGATTTTTTTCATGACATCTCAATCCTTATCCTCCTCTAGAAAAATCTTACCATCTTTCTGGATTTCAAAAGGATTTTACCTATAAAATGAGAGGTCTCTGCAAGAGTTTCCCAAAAAGTTCCTGAAAAAAAGAAGCGCAGCTTGTGCACATGGTTCACTATTTTGCACACCTAGACTTTTAATCTTTTTAGTATCTACTTCTCACAATTAGGATGATAAAATCCTATCTTATTTCCATGATGTTTCAAATGTTGATTTAAGAATTTTTAGTACATCGTAAAATGGAAACTATTTTCTTAAAATAGGTGATATAGAATGAATAAAAAATTTATAGCACTCGTCATTGTACTTTTTTTTATTATTTCTTGGAGTATATACCTGACGAAGCGATCATCGGCAACTCCGAATATGTTGACAATAGAAACGGATGTCTTAAATGTAAGGGAAGGTCCAGGATTATCATACCCTGTTATCGGACAAGTTAAACGGGGAGAAACGTACAAAAAAATGAGTGAACAAAATGATTGGTACAAAATCAACTACTCTTCCGACAGCAATGGCTGGGTAGCGGGATGGCTCGTTCAAGAAGATACAGACAAAAAAGCTGCAGTGATAGAGGAAGAAACAGAAAGCAAAGAAAGCTATGTCACTATCCTAAGCAACAAGACAAATATCCGCAGCAAGCCCGGAACAGATTCAGCTGTTGAAATGGTCGTAAATGAAGGGGAAACTTTTACGATATTAGAAGAAAAGAACAATTGGTATAAAATAGCATTGCCTGACAATAAAATTGGCTTTGTTGCAGCATGGGTTGTGCACGTAACAAAAGATATAAACAAGCAAGAAGTGCCTCCAATCTCGAAGGCAACAATTGTCCTTGATCCTGGCCATGGAGGGCACGATCAAGGAACACAGGGATATAAAGGGACTCGAGAGAAAAATGTAACAATTAAAACAGCCAAACTTTTAGCTAAGAAACTTGAAAAAACTGGTGCAACTGTCGTTCTTACAAGGGAAGAAGATGAATACGTTGAATTATCGGCTCGTGCAAGTTTAGCTGATGAATATCGAGCAGATGCCTTTATTAGCATTCATTATGATAGTGTAGAAAATGATCCGAGTGTAAATGGCTTTACAACCTATTACTTTCATAAACGGGATGAAAAGCTCGCAAAAACGATTCATCAACAACTATCCCAGCATATTTCCATTAAAGACCGCGGCGCACGTTTTGGCGATTATCATGTCATTCGTGAAACTGCCCAGCCCTCTATACTCTTAGAGCTTGGCTATTTAAGCAACAAAAAGGATGAGGCGATGATCAATTCAAAAAGATATCAAGAAAAGGTTACCACAGCAATAGCTGAAGCACTGACTCAGTATTTCGGAAAGTGACCATGGCACTAAACAAAAAAGAGAAAGGCGACTCTATTAGTCAGCCTTTCTCTTTTTTAATAACGATAGCTTTCTAGCGGAAACATTATTTTAAAGAACCATTTTCACTTTCCAAAATCAATGTAACAGGACCGTCGTTTGTTATTTTTACTTCCATCATAGCCCCGAACACACCTGTTTGGAGAGGGATTTGTTGAGCGGACAACCGCTCATTAAAGTGGTCATAAATTGCTTCTGCTGGCGCTGGCTTTGCTGCATTCATAAAGTTGGGGCGACGCCCTTTTCGACAATCTCCAAAGAGCGTAAACTGAGAAATAGAGAGAATTTCACCGCCCACTTCCAACAAAGAGAGATTCATTTTTCCACTTTCGTCTTCAAAAATACGCATTTGAGCAATTTTGTCAGCCAGTACTTCCGCATCTTTTACCGTATCTGTATGGGTGACGCCAACGAGAAGAACAAAGCCGCTTTTTATACTGCCAACGACTTTTCTATTCACAGTGACACTTGCTGCTTTACTTCTTTGTAGTACAACCTTCATAACATATAAAACCCCTTTAATTCATAATTCTTTTCACAGCGTAAATATCCGGAATTTGCTTGATCCTTTCCACTACTTTTTGAAGATGATTAATATTATGAATAGAGATAGCTAAGTTAATCGTTGCTCGTTTGTTGCGGTCTGAGCGGCCAGATACCGCTGTTATCGTTGTATTCGTTCCATTTACTACTTGCAGCACTTCATTAAGCAATCCATGCCGATCATATCCATATATCTCGATCTCAACGTTGTATTCTTTTTGCTCGCAAGTATCTGTCTCCCATGCTACCGGAATAAGGCGATTGCGAATTTCTTGTTCTTGACTAATGTTAGGACAGTCAGAACGGTGAACAGAAACCCCTCTTCCCTTCGTGATAAAACCAACAATTTCATCACCTGGAACTGGTGTACAGCATCGAGATAAACGAATGAGCAAGTTGTCCACTCCTTCTACGGTCACTCCTGCATCGCGGCGCCGCAGCCTTGGCCGGCTATTCAGCTCTTTTAATGTTTCTTTCACTGCTTCTTCTTTATCTCGTTCTCGACGTTCTTTTTCGGTAAGGCGGTTGGCTACTTGAATAGCTGCAATGCCGTTATAGCCAACAGCTGCAAACATATCATCTTCATTGGAAAAGTTGAATTTATCTGACACTTTTTTAATATTTTCCGCTGTCAAAATTTCTTTCAATTCAAAATCTAAGTTGCGAATTTCTCTTTCGACCAATTCTCTGCCTTTCTCAATATTTTCCTCTTTACGCTGACGCTTAAAAAATTGCCTGATTTTATTTTTCGCCTGCGAAGTTTGGGCAAGCTTGAGCCAGTCCTGACTTGGTCCATAAGAGTGCTTTGATGTTAAAATATCTATAATATCTCCAGTCTGCAGTTGGTAATCTAGGGTAACCATTTTTCCATTAACTTTAGCGCCAATCGTTTTGTTGCCGATTTCCGAATGGATGCGATAGGCAAAATCGATCGGTACTGAACCGGCAGGCAATTCAATAACATCGCCCTTTGGAGTAAATACAAACACCATATCAGAAAACAAGTCAATTTTTAATGATTCCATAAATTCCTCTGCATTCGCAGCTTCATTTTGAAATTCAAGAATTTCTCTAAACCATGATAGCTTTTTATCAAAAGAAGTTTTGTTAACAATCGCCTTTCCTTCTTTATAAGCCCAATGAGCAGCCACCCCGTATTCAGCGATGCGATGCATGTCAAAAGTGCGAATTTGCACTTCAAGCGGCTCCCCTTTTGGTCCGATGACGGTTGTATGAAGCGATTGATACATATTTGGTTTTGGCATTGCAATATAATCTTTAAAGCGTCCTGGCATCGGCTTCCAACATGTATGGATAATGCCTAAAACTGCATAGCAGTCTTTGATGCTATTCACAATAATCCTTACTGCTAATAGATCATAAATCTCATTAAACTGTTTATGCTGCAGTACCATTTTTCGATAGATAGAATAAATATGTTTTGGCCGGCCATAAAGCTCCGCTTGGATGGATACCTCTTCTAATCGTTCACCGACTTCCCCAATGACATCTTCTAAATATTGTTCACGCTCTGCTCGCTTGCGTTTCATGAGATTGACAATTCGATAATACTGTTGCGGATTTAAATACCGTAATGCAGTATCCTCAAGCTCCCACTTAATTTTAGAAATACCAAGGCGATGAGCAAGAGGTGCAAAAATTTCTAGTGTTTCATTGGAAATGCGCCTTTGCTTTTCCAAAGGCAAGTGCTTTAACGTTCTCATATTATGGAGACGATCGGCAAGCTTGATTAAAATCACACGAATATCTTGCGCCATTGCAACAAACATTTTGCGATGATTTTCAGCCTGCTGCTCCTCCTGAGATTTATATTTTATTTTCCCAAGCTTCGTAACGCCATCAACAAGCATCGCCACTTCAGCATGAAAATGATTTTCTATTTCTTCCAAGGTGACGGATGTATCCTCGACAACATCATGCAAAAACCCAGCAGCAACAGTAGCAGGATCCATTTCCAAATCTGCTAAAATACCTGCCACCTGAACAGGATGGATAATGTAGGGCTCTCCTGACTTTCGGTATTGATCTTCATGCGCTTTTTTTGCAAATGCATATGCTTCTTGTACCAATTGCACATGTTCTTTATTTAAGTATTTACTTGTCCGCTCAAAGACCTGTTCAGCTGTAAAAATAGGATCTTTTGTCATAAATGTAATCACCTTAACATCCTTTATTTTCATCAGTAATATGATAAAACTACACGTAACAAAAAATAATAATAACTACTTTTAAATGATTATTACTATTATCGAAAAAAAAAAGCAGAAAGTAAAGAGGCAAGTATAGAGAGCATGATATATAGATGAAAAAGCACTCGCAAATGAGTGCTCTTTTCCTCGGTTAATAAGGAGCATCATATAAAAGAAACCATGCGTTCTAGCGCCACCTGTATCTTTTATCCATCATAATACGTTAAAACGTCATTAAAGTAAAAGTATCGTATCCTTTTAACTTTTCTCTTCCATTTAAGTAAGATAATTCTATTAAGAAAGCAATACCTGCTACAACTCCACCCAATTCTTCTACGAGCTTAATGGTAGCTTCGATCGTTCCACCAGTTGCCAAAAGATCGTCTGTAATTAAAATACGCTGTCCTGGCTTTACTGCATCTTTATGAATGGTTAAAGCATCCTTGCCATATTCTAATCCATAGGTCACTTTAATTGTTTCCCGAGGTAATTTTCCTTCCTTGCGAACAGGCGCAAAGCCTGCACCAAGTGCATAGGCAACTGGACAGCCAATAATAAATCCTCGCGCTTCGGGTCCAACAACCAAATCTACTTCTTTTTCACGTGCATATGCCACAATTTGATCAGTTGCATATCGATAGGCTTCTCCGTTATCCATTAGAGTGGTTATATCTTTAAACTTAATTCCCGGTTTAGGCCAATCTGGAACGATTGTAATATAATCTTTCAAATCCATACTTCCACTTCCTCCTCGTGTGTCACGGACCATTGGGTTTTTTTATCAAACCAATGCTTTAATTCATGGCAGGTTGAATATAACAATTCATTCTCTAAAGCAAATTGCGATTGCTTTTGCTGGTAGAGAAGAGATTCCGATAAATCTCGCTTTCCTTGTACAGACCTCAAGGAAATAATCCCATCCTTCATTGTAACAAATTCTAACTCAAAAAACACTTCTGACATAAAATGAATCGTTTCCAGCGACCAGCCGCGAAATCGGGCAAGCTCATCAGCATATCGTTTCAGATTAAAGCTTTTTCGCTTAGCTAAGAAACCATAAAACCATTTAAAATGTTCTCTTGTTGGCATTGTACTAAAAAAATGATGTTCATCATGATAAAAATGAGCATATATACGTGATGGTGCTCCTCCAATCAACATTTTTTCCAACAAATTCATACTTGGAGGCAAATCACAAAGTACAAGATTCGTTTCGGCTGGATCAAAAGAAGCGGCTATGTTCTCGTCAGTTACATATAATACTTCATTTTCATATGTAGATAATGGCAGTTTCTCAAAAGTGTGTTGCTGAAAGACAATAAAGATTCTCTTATTATCTGGAATGTTTGACATCCATTTTTCATACTGCTTATTGCCCCGTACATCAAATAATTGCCATTCTGAAACAGCGATATCCTTTAAAAAAATTTGTGGTTTTTTAATATTGTTCCATTCATTCACAGCTAATTCGCCAATGACGGAAGCTTTTGCTATCGGGGATAGATGGTCGGCATATTCCCCCATTCCAAAACCAACGGCGTCTAAAACATGATCATGTTGTTTCAACATTAGCTTTAAATGATTCCGATTACTGCCGATTTTGCGAATTTGGTCAAGGTGAAGCTGCTCAATGAAAAAGATTGGCTTTGGGTTATGCATTCCGAAAGGAGCAAGTAATTCTAGCTGCTGGATACTAGCTAAATCGATTTCTTCCAAATCAATCTTTGCATCTAGTTCTGCTATTGGCACATAGTCCTCTGCTTGCAATTGTGAAGCTGCTAGTTCATTTAGCTGCTCTCTTAGTGCATCAACATCTTTAATAGATAATGTCATGCCTGCCGCCATCGTATGCCCACCAAAATGGGGGAGTATTGACCGGCATTTTGATAGGTTAGCAAACATGTCAAAGCCCTTTATACTGCGAGCAGAACCTTTCGCAGTCTCTTCATCACGATTATAGCTAAGAATAATAGTAGGGCGATAATAGCGTTCTACTAGTTTAGAAGCTACGATTCCAATGACACCAGGATTCCATCCTTCTTTGCCAAGTACAATAACATGTTGTTCTTCCATTGCAAGTGATTCAACCATGTGAAACGCTTCATCAGCAATTGCTTGCACCATTTTTTGGCGTTCTTTATTCATTAAATCAAGATTCTCCGCTAAAGTCATTGTTGCTTCCACATTTGCTGCCATTAATAAATCAACAGCTGGAGCAGCATGATCTAAACGGCCAGGAGCATTCAAACGCGGACCAATCATAAATCCAATTGTATCTTCATTAATGTCTTCTATGTTTATCCCTATCACTTCACATAGCGCTTTCATGCCATGACAATCTGTCGTTTTTAATTTTTTCAGTCCCTTTTTCACGAGCAGACGATTCTCCCCATTCAATGGTACAAGATCCGCAATCGTTCCAATGGCAACCAATTCGGTCAATTGCTCAGGCTCTTTGCCAAGTAACGCATGTGCCAATTTATAAGCTACTCCAACACCTGCAAGCTCCTTAAACGGATATTGTCCGGCTGGATGCTTTGGATGAATAATAGCAAAGGCTTCTGGAAGCACTGGTCCAGGTTCATGATGATCAGTAATAATAAGATCAATCCCAAGCTCTTTAGCCACTGCCGCTTCATGAACAGCAGCAATTCCATTATCGACCGTAATAATCAAACGAAATCCTTGCTCCGCTGCTTTTCGAAAGGCTGCCTCATTTGGACCATACCCTTCAGAAAAACGATTAGGTATGTAAAAGTGAACATTTGCATGTAAGTATTGTAGAGCCTTCATCATCAGTGTTGTGCTTGTTACACCATCCGCATCATAATCGCCATAAATAAGAATCTCTTCTTCATTTTCAATCGCTTGTTTTATTCTTTTTACCGCCTTGTCCATATCAAAAAAAAGAAAAGGATCATGGACTTGTTGTTCCTCCATAAATAAAAAACGCCTTGCTTCTGAAGGCTCTTCAATGTTTCTATTTACTAATAGCTTGGCAATAAGCGGAGGAACTTGCAATTCATTTATTAATAACTCAACTTTTGCAGGCATTGCCGTTTGCACATTCCAGCGTGTCTTCGGCTTTAACATTTTCTCACCCCTCCATCACTTCATTATACAAAAGCCAAACGGCTGATTCAATCAATTGCATGAGAGGTTATTTTTCTTAAAATCTTGTAATCACTCGTTTATGTATGATAGCAGCCGCTTTCATTGTCATGCACTGCTTTTTTATCATGTAAGCTCAAATCAATCAGACATTTACTGATATAAGGAAGTGTGAAGTTAGAGTTGTGAAAAAGATACATTTCTTATTTCCCAACTCATAACTAAAGTGTTATTTATAGGATAAATACAAATTAAAAAAGGTATCTATACTTTCTGTTACAGCATCTTTATAGCGAACATCTCCTTATAGATTAGCTATCAAAGATAGTCTTTCTTTCATATTTAGGTTCACTTCTCCTCGGTATAAAAATTTTAACGATATACTGCTGAAATGTTTATTTAACGGTTGGCGGCTCTTCTATTGCTGATGGTTCTTCTTCCGTTTGCGGCAGTTTTTCAGCTTGACAATTCGCTAAATCTTTTGTTAATTGTTTTAGTGTTTTCTGCAAAGCATATATCCGTACTAAACCAACGGAGCCAATAATGATGCCTCCCATAAAAACGGATCCTAAGATGACAAGAATCAAAGGCCACTCTGCTTGTCCAAATAAATAGTTGACAGTAACAGGCTCAACGTTAATAACTGCAAAAATGGCTACGATTAACGCAAACAATATTCCAAATAACATCGTCCATTGAAACTTCATAATCATTCCCTTCCTTTCTACTTGATAGCTTATCGTTTTGACAGCATATGTTCAAATAATTCATCAATGCTTTGACAACTTTGCAATACGTGTCGTTCTTAGAAGCTTTGCTAGATCAACAAACTGATATAGTAAAGGAACCACAGTTCATCCTGTGGTTCCTTTACTTAGCGGCATCGAAAGTACGTCGTATTCGACAAAGTACTTATACTTGTGGTTCATCGGTCCATTTTTTCTTCTTCTTTTCCGTCTTAATCGGACCATGCTTTTTCAGCTGGCGATTTTTAAAGACGAGCCACAGTTGTGCTGCAATGAAAATAGAAGAGTATGCTCCTGCAGTCAATCCTACTAAAAGCGCGATTGAAAAGCTGCGGATCGATTCACTTCCGAAAATAAGCAATGCCACAACGGTGACAATGACAGTTAAAACTGTATTTATAGAACGAGTGAGTGTTTGTCTTAACCCTTGATTGACAACATCTGCGATATCCTGATACGTTTTAAAACGCCGTTTTTTCCGCATATTTTCACGGATTCTATCAAAAGTAACAATCGTATCATTAATGGAGTAACCAATAATTGTTAAAACCGCTGCAATAAATGTTAAATCAACCTCAATTCTTGTAGCACTGAAAAAGGCGATAATGGAAAAGGCAGCAAATAACAATGCAATAACAGCCGATAACCCCATATAAAACTCAAATCTAAAAGCGACATAAAGGATCAGGCCAATGGAAGCAATAGCAACTGCAAATAACGCATTCTTCGCTAATTCTTTCCCTACAGTTGGAGAAACGGTGCTAACATTTGGTTCAGATTCATATTTCTTAAGAAAATGAGATTTAAAGCCGGCAATTTCATCTTTTGTTAGCACGCCTTTATACGTGACAACAGCTACATCTTTATTGTTGCCAGATAAAATAATTTCGTCCGCATCCATATCAAGCGAGTCCAATTCACTTTTAATTTCTTCGGTCGTCAACTGTTTATTTGCCATAATCTCGACACGAGTTCCACTTGTAAAATCAATACTTAGATTCAAACGGAAAATCATTAGTAAAATACAACCAATGATCACGATGGCCGATGAAAGAATAAAGAATTTGTTTCGATGCTTTGCAAAATCAAAGCGATCCCAGCGTGTCGGAAGATCGTGGGTATCATAGTTCTCAGACAAGTCTTTTATGTCACTTTTCTTTACACCAAACCAGCCTGGTTTATTTTTAAATATACGGCTATTCACCCATAAACCTAAAAACAGTCTTGAGCCGAAAACTGCGGTCAAAAAGCTTAGTAAAATACTAACAATCAGCATGGTTGCAAACCCTTTTACAGAGCTTGTACCATACATAAATAACACAGCTCCAGCAAGCAAAGTTGTCACGTTCGCGTCTAAAATCGTTAAGAATGACGATTTATTTCCCGCATGGAATGCAGAGCGCAATGATTTTCCAACCTTTATCTCTTCTTTGATCCGCTCATAGGTGAGAATATTCGCATCAACGGCCATGCCAATCCCTAGTATAAGTGCGGCAATACCAGGTAGTGTAAGTACACCATTCATTAGGTCAAAAACAAGTAAAATGAGATAAATATAAATAGAAAGCGTGATGGTTGCAATAAACCCTGGGAAACGGTAGTAAACTAACATAAAGATAAAAATGATCGCAACACCAATGATCCCAGCAAAAATAGTTTTATCCAGCGCTTGCTCCCCAAACTTAGCACCAACAGAAGTAGAATAAATTTCATCTAACTTAACAGGGAGAGCTCCTGCATTTAACAGATTGGCAAGCTCTTTCGCTTCATTTACTGTAAAATTCCCTACGATGGAAACAGTTTCTTCGTGAAAAGCACGGTCAACATTGGCACTGGATATAAATTTAGGATTAGGGTTCTTTATTTCATTCACATAAGAATCTTTACCCTCTTCGAAATCAAGCCAAATCACCATTTGATTTTGTGGATACATACTAGCGATTTTTTGTGTTACATCGCGAAATTTGTCACGATCCTTTAATTTCAAAGAGATGCTTGGACGATTTTGATCATCAAAGGTTTGTTGTGCGCCACCTTCCACTAAATCAGAACCATTAAGCAGCAAGTTGTCGTTCACATCACGAAACGTCAGTTCTGCTTGCGTCGATAAGATCTCACGAGCTTGGTTTTGATCTTCAACACCAGCAAGCTGCACACGAATTCTGTTTTCTCCTTCAATTTGAAGGTTTGGTTCACTAACGCCAAGAACATTAATCCGCTTATCAAGTGCATCTTTAGTATTTAGCAGAATATCGTTGTTGATTTTTTGGCCATCTATTGGTTCAACTTCATAAAGCACTTCGAATCCGCCTTGAAGATCGAGGCCAAGCTTGATATCTTTTATAATCCCTTTGGTTGTTCCTCCCATCAAACTCGCAAATAAAATTACGATTAGAAAGAAGGCAAGTATTCGACTTCTTTTTACCATTATGTATGAAATCCTCCTTGCAAATTTAAACACGGAATGGCTTCGTTATTTAAAAAGAAACATCACCTTATTATGAATGACAAAAAAAAAGCTGTCAATTATTCTTAAAAAGAATGAATCACTTTCAGCTTAAAACAGTTTGCTTCAAAACTTGAAAGAAAGCAAAAGTGTAAGAAACGGAAATATTAATATATCTGATCTGCTCATTTTTGAGGGTTTAACAATTCTTGCATCTCTTCACTTTCAATATTAGCGAACAAATTGGGAGAGCGAAATGCTTCGACTGTTGCAAAATTCATATAATCTCCAATTTTAAGAGACAATATGTCCGCAACTAGCTGATAGAGCACAGGTGGGCAATCCATTTTTCTCCATTTTTTCTTCGTTAGATAGTCCCATAACTCTTCATGCTTCACTTTTCCATAACCTAAAAGTAAAAATTCCTCCGCTTTGCTGGCTAATGCAGGCTGCAGTAGTTCGTAAAATTCATCAGATGGATGTGTGCTTTCATGCTTCACAGTGTGCCACTCCTTCCCGATAAAATTCTTTCTAATAACTTTTGTTGATGAAGTAGTCTAATAACTTGTCATGCTTTGTCCTTCTTCATGCATATACTTTATTAAATAGCTTCGTTATCAGTTCATGTCTGTAGCGTTATTCATTTTCTCTAGCTGCATTGCCTATTTTACAAGCCCTTATAATAACATATTTCATTTCAATAAATTAATCATAGCACATGTTTTGACATTCAGCACGTCAAAAAATGTTGTTAATTGGGAGCCAATTGGTGCTAATCTTTCCAGTCTGCAAGCAGTAAACTCCTGTATATATAAAATAGTCAGCAAATGGAACAAAAAAGGGAGCTTGACGATAATGGGCTGATATGCTGTTTTTTTAAGCTGTTATATCAATGAGAGTAATGTTTGATTGTATATAGGTCTATTCTATTTTGAGAAGGCAGGGAATACAATGTCAAAGTTTTTAAAAGGAACGATGATATTAATTTTAGCAGGGTTGATTACACGTGTACTTGGTTTTATCAATCGCATTGTCCTTGCACGCATCATCGGAGAGGAAGGTGTTGGTCTATACATGATGGTTTTTCCAACGCTGATCCTTGTCATCACAATTACCCAGTTAGGCTTGCCAATCGCAATTTCTAAATGTGTAGCAGAAGCGGACGCAAAGGGTGATCAACAGAAAGTAAAAAAAATACTTGCAATTTCACTTGCCATCACCATCTCCCTTTCTATTATTTTTACACCAGTATTGATGGGAGCTGCGTCCATTTTGTCCAAAACTTTATTTACAGATCCAAGAACATATTATCCGCTCATCGCTATTACACCGATCATCCCAATCATTGCGATCTCTTCAGTTATTCGCGGCTATTTTCAAGGGAAACAGAATATGAAGCCTGCTGCATATTCACAAGTGTTAGAGCAATTAGTACGCATCGCACTTATTATTGTATTAACGAAATCCTTTCTGCCTTATGGTATTGAATTTGCTGCCGCAGGTGCGATGGGAGCCTCTGTCATAGGGGAGCTTGCTTCACTTCTTTATTTATTTACTGTTTTTAAAATCAAAAAAACATTTCGGGTGCGACGAAAATTTTTTAAGTCCTTGTACGGGGGAAAACGAATTTTACAAGAATTGATGACTGTTGCTTTGCCAGCAACAGGAGGGCGATTAATCGGTTCTATTTCTTGGTTTTTAGAACCAATTGTAGTCTCCCATAGTCTAGCGCTTGCTGGTTTGACTGCTGCCGCTGCTACTAAGCAATACGGTCTATTAACAGGATACGCTTTGCCGCTTTTAATGCTGCCATCATTTATTACACACTCATTATCCACTTCACTAGTCCCAGCTATTAGTGAAGCAAACTCACAAAAAAATGTTTACTTGGTAGAATACCGCTTACAACAAGCATTGAGATTTGCTTTATTAACTGGTGGTTTATCTGTAGTTGTTTTATACGTTTTTGCAGAACCATTAATGACTATCATGTATGGTTCTACAAACGGAGCACAATTCGTCAAGTTAATGGCTCCTTTTTTCATTTTTCATTATTATCAAGGACCGCTTCAAGCAGTATTACAAGCCCTTAACTTAGCACGTGCTGCAATGATAAACAGCTTAATTGGTGCAGCCGTGAAAATTGCCGTTATTCTTGCACTGGCTTCCCTTCCACAATTCGGTATAGAAGGAGCAGCGCTTGGAATTGTAACTGGAACATTACTCGTAACACTCTTACATTTTACAACCGTATTAAAACAGATTCAATTTACAGTTTACCTACTAGATTATGGGAAATTCTTTATAGCCATTTTGTTGACTGGATGGTTAGGACATATGTTTTTTACCCATTTTTACACAGAGCACTCGCTGATACTGCGATTACTTCATGCAATAATCTGGACAACACTGTTTTATCTTATTTTACTGTTTAGCTTTCGACTCATAAAAAAAGAGGACCTTTCAAGAATCCCCTTTTTAAAATCATTTTTTTAAAGAGAGAATTCCTGTTTCATATTAACAACCAATCCATTTATTATTTACTTTAGAATTGGCCTTATTTTTTAGACAAATGGACAAAAAACTTCCCATTTTCAAAACTACAAAACGAGATATCAGAAATTTGATGATAACCTAATTTCCTCAGTTCTCGTCTTAGCCATTGCTCTGTTTTATCTGTTAATTTCAAGTTATCATCTTGAATCCTTCCACCTAAAATAAGCGGCAGCGTATAGGATCCAGGTTTTCTTTTATTTCCTTTTTCAAAAACAGACAAATTACCAGTTGTTTCTAAAATTGCAAATTCGACATCACTGATATTTCGAATATTTTGTTGCCGCAATTGTGTGAGCAAGTCATCATAATTATAGCGCTGCTTTCGCATTTCTCTTTCATTAATTTTACCATTTCGGATAATGACGCTTGGCTTTCCGTCTACTAAGTAACGAAAAAATGTGCTTTTCAAAGATAAGTAAGCCATGCCAATTTGAATTAACAGTAGGACAATCATAGGAACAATTGTATTCAATAATGGATCGGTATGCTGTTCAATCGAAACGACAGCCATTTCACCTATCATAATAAATATGACTAAATCTAGAATACTGAGTTCTGCGATTTCTCGTTTTCCCATTAAACGAAAAATAATGAGTATAACGGCATATAGTAAAATAGTCCGAAAAATGATAATTAGAAATTTTTCCAACTTACTTCCTCCTAAAAAGTGTTGTTTATATGTAGTATGTGTAAAAAAAGAACGGTCAATAAGGTAAATTTTGTTATGAGCTTACAAAGTGCACTGTCCGTATCGTTTTAATGGTGGGGAAACATGAAAGAATCAGATAGAAATGTTTAGAATCCCCTTATTTTTTAAGGAAGTCGTTAGAAAAAAGAAAAAGATGCTTCTATATTGATCTACTGCTGCATATGCTTGGACAAAAGGGATAGAAGATAGCTCTAGTAGAGGTATTCGTAAAAGGGGGGGAAAATCATCGAGTCAAGAAATTTAGGAATCGCAATATTATACGGAATGGTGACTATTTTTGGTTTAATTATGATATCTAGTTTTATTTTTTCATTTATTCTGCGTTTTTCAAGTGTACAAGAAGATGCGATCCATTTGTTCGTCATGATTGCGGCCTTTGTAATAATGTTTGCAGGTGGCTTTATAGCCGGAGGGAAAGGAAAACAAAAAGGGTGGTTTCTTGGAGCAGCAACTGGCGTCATCTATACAGCGATTATTTTTCTTTTTCAATTCTTAGCGCATGACAGCCTCTTTTCTTTAGAACAGCTTTTATACCATGTCTGTTATATACTTACTATCATGATGGGAGCAATTCTAGGTGTAAATATACACGGGCATGAAAGAGGCTAAATTAGATGGTCTTACTGCAATTAGGATAAAAAAGAGCTCCAAGTGGATCACAGCAGCTTGCTCTACATCGCTGCCTCTATCGCTAGTATTTCTCGTCCCTCTTTAGTGTCTGGATGGTTGCTTTTAAGATTCAAATTTCGGGAAATTCAGGAGAGAGGCATTTGTTATTATATAATGAGAGATTCAAGTTCTTAGATAATGAAAAAATTACTTCGTTTAAATAAAGTGAAACTTCCATCAGTGGGAGTTTTCTCTCATCCCCTACTGATGAGAAGTAGAACAAAGGCTAAGATCGCAACGTCCTGTTGCAACGCCTTTGTGACCGACATCCTGTCGGCCCGAACCAATCGGACATTTACTGGCAGTATCCCCACCTAGAGTTCTTCGAGTCCTCTTACTCTGAAGGTGGGGGTCTTACTGCCAGTTAGATGTGGGATAAAAAGAAAAAGAAGCATGGTCACAAATTGTGAAATGCTTCTTTGCAATGTTTATTGAGTGCCTCCTGCTGATTCAAGGACATCGCGAATAGCAGCTCTATCATATGTAAGTCGAGTACTATCTCCGCATTTAATAACGACCTTGCCTTCATCTAAAGCGTCAACTAATCCGTGAAGTCCACCGATCGTGACAATTTTATCTCCTTTTTGCAAATTGCTTTGCATTTGCTGTACTGCTTTTTGACGTTTTTGATTCGGTCGAATAAGCAAGAAATAAAATAAAACAAACATCAATAAAATTGGTCCTAATGTTGCTAACATGCCATCCATTTATTTCCCTCCTTTGTATTTAGAAATTTTTTGCATTTGGCTTATTAAAACCATACTGCTCAAAAAAAGCTGCTTTGAAGTCACCGAGTCGATCTTCACGAATCGCTTGTCTGACTTGCTTCATTAATTTTAGCAGAAAATAAAGATTATGGTAAGTAGTAAGTCGAATTCCAAACGTTTCGTCACATTTAATTAAATGCCTAATGTAAGCTCTTGTATAGTTTCGGCATACGTAGCAATCGCAATTTTCATCAAGTGGACGAAAATCTCGAGCATAGGCAGCATTTTTTACTACTAGGCGCCCATTGCTTGTCATGAGTGTTCCATTTCTTGCAATGCGCGTTGGAAGTACACAATCAAACATGTCTACTCCAAGAATTGCGCCATCTATTAGGGAATCAGGCGAACCAACTCCCATTAAATATCGCGGCTTGTTTGTAGGTAGAAGCGGTGTTGTGTATGCAAGCACCTCATTCATCACATCTTTTGGCTCACCAACAGATAAACCGCCAATTGCATAGCCTGGAAAATCTAAAGAAGTTAAATCTTTTGCGCTTTGTATTCGTAAATCTTTATATGCACCGCCTTGAACAATACCAAACAGTCCCTGTTCTTTTGGCCTAGCATGTGCTTTTAAGCATCTTTCCGCCCAACGAGATGTTCGCTCGACCGATTCCTTCATATACGCATGTGTTGCTGGGTAAGGTGGACACTCATCGAACGCCATCATAATATCTGGACCCAGTGCATTTTGCACTTGCATTGATACTTCTGGAGATAAAAACAGCTTATCACCATTTAGATGATGACGAAAATAAACGCCTTCTTCTTCAATTTTTCTAAAATCACTTAAGCTAAAAACTTGAAAGCCACCTGAATCCGTTAAAATTGCTTGATCCCAGTTCATAAATGCATGAAGACCACCTGCCTCTTGTACAATTTCGTGACCTGGGCGAAGCCAAAGGTGATAAGTATTACTTAAAATAATACCAGCTCCAATTGCTTTTAGTTCTTCTGGAGACATTGTTTTGACAGTTGCAAGCGTCCCCACCGGCATAAACATTGGCGTTTCAAATGATCCATGTGGTGTATGAATCATTCCAAGTCTGGCGCCAGTCTGCTTACATGTTTTTATTAATTCATAAGTTATCGCAGCCAATTTATTCTCTCTGCTACTGAATGGACATCTGCTATTGACATACTTTACTGAAGCCGTGATGGAAAAAATTAACCTGATCATTAGGAAAAAGCTTCCTTACGCTCTTAACTCATAAAAAATACAATACATACAGATGCTTTATTATCTTCAGTAACAGATTCACCTCCTTATCAATTCTCATCATTTATTACGAAGAGGTTGTGTGAACTACTCACCACTTAATGACCTTGCGGTCTGATTGAAGTGGGAGCTTCTTGGGAACTAGATACTTTTGTTAGCTATCTATATTTACCAAGCTATAAGGGCAGTCCCTGCCCCTAGAGAAAATACCAACTACATGGCGAGTTTCAGCAAATTTTTACTTGCATTTACGTCTCTATCGTGATGGCTATTACATTTTGGACGAGTCCACTCACGAAGATTTAGGTTTTTTACTTCTTTATTTTGGTAGTCACATTCAGAACATAATTGACTACTTGCATCGTTTTTTGAGGTGGGGGTCTTCCTGCCAGTTAGATATGGGATAAAGCATCCAACATCCAAAGTTTATCCAATGTTTGTATTTTTCAACACTTATTAATAAATAAACATTGCATCTCCAAAGCTAAAAAAGCGATACTTCTCCTGAACAGCAATCTGATAAGCGTGCAGTACGTTCTCGCGCCCTGCAAAGGCACTGATCAGCATAATGAGCGTTGACATCGGCAGATGGAAATTTGTGATCATGCCATCAATCGCTTTAAATTCATAGCCAGGATAAATAAAAATCGACGTCCACCCACTTTGGGCGATAAATTTGCCTTCATGTTCAGAAGCAACCGTTTCTAGTGTTCTTGTAGAGGTTGTTCCTACGGTCACAATACGCCCGCCATTTACTTTAACGACATTTAGGGTTTGAGCAGCCTCTTCCGTCAGCTCATAGTACTCTGCATGCATCTCATGTTCTTCAACCTGTTCTGCACTTACAGGCCTAAAGGTTCCTAAGCCAACATGAAGCGTAATAAACACAATTTTAACACCTTTCTTCCGAAGCGTCTCTAACAATTCATCAGAAAAATGCAAGCCTGCCGTTGGCGCTGCAGCCGATCCCCGTTCTTTTGCGTAAACTGTTTGGTAACGGTCGCGATCTTCCAATTGGGCTTTTATATAGGGAGGAAGGGGCATTTCGCCCAATTTTTCTAGAACTTCATAAAAAATACCTTCATAGGAAAATGCCAATAGCCGTCCGCCACCTGCTTGTTCTTCCATACATGTGGCTTTTAGCTTTCCATCTCCAAAGATGATTGTCGCTCCTGGCTTTATCCTTTTTGCTGGTTTCACTAAAGTTTCCCATGTATCTTCATTTACTTGTTTTAAAAGCAGCACTTCTATTTTTGCTCCTGTATCCTGCTTTACTCCGAATAGTCGGGCAGGCAGCACTTTTGTATTATTTAAAACGAGGCAATCGCCTGCTTCTAAATAATTTGGAAGTGCTGAAAAACTTTCATGGGCAACAGCTCCTGTTTTCTTATCGAGCATCATTAAACGGCTGGCAGTTCTATTTTTCAGCGGTTTTTGTGCAATTAAATCTTGGGGCAAGTTAAAATCAAATAATTCGAGCTTCACGAGTGTCCACCTAACCATCCTTTATTATCATCTGTCACATTTCACTAGATTTTTTTAGATTAAAGTGACGGTATCCCATATCTGTGACCATTCTGCCGCGCGGCGTTCTCTGGAGAAAACCAATTTGTAGTAAATATGGTTCATATACATCTTCAATTGTTTCTGATTCTTCTCCGATGCTGGCGGCAATTGTATCAATGCCGACTGGTCCACCACTAAATTTTTCAATGATGCTTTTTATTAACTTATGGTCTATATGATCGAGTCCCAAGCGATCAACCTGCAATAGACCCAATGCTTCATCAGCTATCGTATGCGTAACAAAACCATCACTTCGGACCTGTGCAAAATCACGCACTCTTCTTAACAATCTATTGGCAATTCTAGGTGTTCCTCTTGAACGCCGAGCAATTTCAATCGCACCATTATTTTCAATTTCTGTTTCTAAAATGGCGGCCGTTCGAAATACAATATGAGTAAGCTGCTCTTCAGTATAATATTCTAATCTGCTTAAAACACCAAAGCGATCCCTTAAAGGTGCAGAAATAGCACCTGCCCTAGTTGTAGCGCCGATCAAAGTAAATGGCGGCAGATCAAGCCTTACAGAACGAGCGCTTGCTCCTTTTCCAATAACAATATCTAAACAAAAATCTTCCATCGCTGGATATAAAATCTCTTCAATTGTGCGATGCAAGCGGTGAATTTCATCAATAAACAGCACTTCACCAGGTTCGAGCGATGTTAAAATAGCTGCCAAGTCTCCTGGTCTCTCAATAGCCGGTCCTGATGTCGTTCGCAAATTAACCCCCATCTCATTAGCAATGACGGCTGCGAGGGTTGTCTTCCCTAGACCTGGAGGACCATATAAAAGTACATGATCCAATGTTTCTTCTCGCATTCTTGCTGCTTGAATGAAGATTTCTAAATTGCTTTTCACTTTGTCCTGACCGATATATTGTGTTAACGATTGGGGGCGTAGGCTATGTTCAAAAGAGAAATCATGCGTACTCGCTTCACTTGAGACGACTCTGTCTTCCACTTTTTCCCCTCCTCCCTCTTACTCAAAAGCAACATGACGGCAAAAATCAACTTTACTCAAACTTTTCTATGCAATGAAAATGAAGTAGATGTATCTGAACTTCCCTTTATGTAAGAGCTCATAGGTAATGCTTCTCTTGAGGCATTTATTATGTTAATAGTTTTTGCAATGCCCGTTTTATATATTGATCTGTTGTGGCAGTCTCTTTTTGCAGAGATGGCATTATTTTATTAATTTCTCTTTCTGAATATCCAAGTGCTTTCAATGCAAGGACGGCCTCCTCTAACTCCTTATGATTGTCATCCATTAGAAGCGATTCCTGTTTCGTTTTTTCCAGATTTTCACCATAAGCAGGGATAATATCTTGCAGCTTTCCCTTTAAGTCTAATATCATTTGGCGGGCAGTTTTTTTTCCGACACCTGGAAACTTCATTAGAAATGTTTCATCTTCAGTCTCGATTGCTTGAATTACTTGTCCAGGTTCTCCTGATGCTAAAATGGCTAATGCCCCTTTTGGCCCAATGCCAGAAACATGAAGCAGCTTTTTGAACATATTTTTTTCTTCTAGTGATTGAAAACCATAAAGCGCAAGCACATCTTCCCGAACGTGCTGATATGTATACACTTGAAGTGTTTCTCCTTCTTTACTTGAAAATACAAATGGATTAGGCGTTAATATTTGATAGCCTATTTGGTTGTTTTCTACCACAATATATTCTGGACAAACAAATGTAATCGTTCCCTTTATGTATTCGTACAACGTGTTTCTCCTCTCCTCCAGTCTTGCTAGCTTTCATTTTATCATATCAGGACTGTTTGGAGAAGAAACGAATGAAACATTTGTTCTTTTTTATAAGAAAGGAAGGGATCGCTCTGTTTTGGCGACCCCTCTTTCTGATTATTTTTTTGCATCTGGAAATGAATATGATTTCAAAGCCTCTAATACTTGATGATAGTCTGTCTTTGATTTTACTGGAATCCCTTTTTTAAGCTGTTCATAATTGCTGCCTTCTAGTTTTTTAACATCAATTTGAAAGAAAGACTGAATGATATGTGCTTTGTCAGGCGTTCCATTAAAAATAGATATTGTGCCATCCTCGCTTACTCCAAAATAGCCGTTCGTTTTCAATAATGGAGAAATATCATCTTCCATTCTGTGAAAAACAACCTCGGCTTCTCCCATCTCAACGAGCTGCCAGTCTACATACTTTTCCCAAAAATCCTCCATCGATAAAATCGTGTCTTCGATTACTTCTTCACTAGTCTCGCCATCAATATATTGTCTTTTTAATATTACTTTTACCTGTAATGGTGTGTTATCCGCTTCCTGTTTCATCATTGGCGATTGCTCCATTTTTGCCAAAGAAGGATGATAACAATAACTATAAGTGGAAACTAGCATCAAAACACCAGCAGCCATCCGCATTAATACTTTCATGTTTAGTCACCTCAAAAAGTGAATATATTGTCTATATTCATAGGTTGACCAATTTTTAACATGAGTATCCATTACTTTTTTATTGCTGCATTCGTGAATAGCATTCATAAAAGAAAAAACTACAGGGTTTTTATCTTCACAATTTTTACAAATAAGAATTATTCTTCCATATTATGAAAAGAGTCTTGAACATCATCATTATCATCTAGCATTTCGAGCATTTTTTCCATCTTCAAAGCCTGTTCACTACCCAATGCCACAGTGTTTTGCGGCACCATCGTTATTTCAGCAGTAATAAATTGAAAATCATTCTCTTCAAAATAAGTTTTCACTTCTAAAAAAGCATCTGGATCTGTATATATTTCAAATGCATCTTCGCTTGTTTCCAGTTCTTCAGCCCCTGCTTCAATCACTTCTAGTAGCATTTCATCTTCTTCGATTGAAAGATCCTCCCGAGAAATAACGAGGTATCCTTTGCGATCAAACATATAAGATACACAGCCAGTTTCGCCTAAATTACCGCCATTTTTAGAAAAGGCAAGTCTAACAGTCGAAGCCGTCCGGTTTTTATTATCTGTCAAACATGTAACCATTACTGCAGTACCGCCAGGACCATAACCTTCATAAGTTATTTCTTCATAGTTTTCCCCTGCTTGGTTTCCTGTCGCTTTTTCAATGGCTCTTTTTATATTATCATTTGGCATGTTTACTGCTTTTGCTTTATCGACAACAAGACGCAGAGACGGATTTGCGTCCAAGTCTACCCCACCTTGCTTTGCTGCCACATATATTTCTTTCGCTAATTTTTGAAAGACTTTTCCTCGTTTTGAATCCTGTGCATTTTTGCGTCTTTGGATGTTCTTCCATTTAGAATGTCCAGCCATTCTAATTCACCTCTCGTCTTTTTTCAATCCCAAATATATCATATAAATGGAGAAAGGAAAATATATCACGAGAAGATATTACAATGACTTCGAGATTGTTTTAAAAAACTGTTTTCGCTGTGCAAATTGTTGAAAGGTTAAGTTGCTTAGATAGTTCCAAATCAATTGTTGTTTTTTCTTTGAACTTTTTACAAAACGATTCCATTCACGAAAAATATCTGTTGGAAAAGCAAGTGCAATGAAAAACAGAGACGATTGCTCATAACGCTGAAATGCCTTATACGTCCATAATTCTTGTAAAGACCAATTCAAAAAAGGCAGCATGCGATTAGCAATTTGCAGCATATCTATCATTTCAGGCGCAATGCGAATTAAATCAAAATCGATCAAATATAAGCGCTGATCAGCTCCTAATAAAAAGTTATGATCTGCCAAGTCTCCATGAATCACACTTTGTTTTTCTTTTACAAGGTCGTCTTTCATCTGTTGCATTTTCTCCAAAGACCATTCAGCCCAATCTATGTATGTGAATAAATAATAACTGGGGAAATATGCTGTTATCATTGGAAGGTTTTGCTTAAACATGCTGAGCCGCTGCTGCCATTTATCCAGTTGATGAAAAGAAGACAGCTGGTTTTTGATTTTATCAAAAAAATGGCGTACCGTTTGATGATAATTTGTTAATAATAGCAGCGCTGCTGTCCGGTTTCTTTTTGTTTGATAATGAAAACTTTTTTTGTAATGAGGAGAAATATACTCGATTAAACCATAGCAAGTTCCTTCAAAAAAAACATTTACTCGCTGATGAATAGGATGAAATTGATAAGTATGATTAAAAGCAGAACTGCGAAGAAAATTCGTAAGCGTTACTTGGTTTTGTAAACTGCGGAGAGAGGAAAATGCTTTTAATATCCACTGCTGCTCTTCTCCCTCACAAAGCCAAACATTGTTTTTGAGTGGAACGATATTGGCAAATTTTTCGTCTGTCAGCTCATTTAAATAGAAGAGGAGACGACTGGTATGAACGTCTCCTCTTCCTTGACAATGGTCATTCATCGTTTTCCTCATCTTCAATCGGGAGTCGAAATGCTCCTTCAGGAGGTTCCATATTAGCATATGGTTGACCATATGGAGTTGTATAATAAGGTTGAGGAGTAGCTGGATATCCTTCCCGCATTGGCATCCCCATGCTTTGAGTTGGAAAATAAGGCATTGGTGCTCCTCCCATACCCGGCATCTGTGGTTGCATTGGCATCTGCTGTGGTTGCATTGGCATCTGTGGCTGCATTGGCATCTGTGGCTGCATTGGCATCTGTGGCTGCATTGGCATTGGTGCTTGCATTGGACCTCCTGGCATCAGATAAGGATTAGACGCCATTTCCCCAATCGGATTGCTCATCTCTGCATGCTGTTGGTGATGGTGATAATAAGGCATCGCCGGATAAGATGAGGATGAAGATTCATCCTCCCAATATGGTTGAGCACCATGATAACTTCCATCCATAGCAGCTGGCTGTACCTGCGGCATAACAGGTGAATACATCATTTGCTGTTGTGGTGCCATCGGTGCATACATCGCACCTTGCACCGATGGCATGCCAGGCTGCGGATACGGTGGGTACGGCATCGGCATGCAATAGCCAGATCCTGGCATGATTGGTGTTATTGGTGTACAGTGGCTCGGTTGTACCGGATACATCGGCTGCATTCCGACTTGCATGGGACTAACCATCTTACAAGAAGAGATGGAAGATTCTTCGCACTCCTCCTCTTTTTTCTCATACTTCGGCAACACATTTATCGGCTGTGGTTGATGGTGTGGCTGCATTTGTGGCTGCATTTGTGGTTGCATTTGCGACTGTACTTGCGCTTGCATATTGGCCATATTTATTGTGTTATAATTATTTATATCGATTTCTGGAATTACTGTCTGAGGCATTTTTGGTATAAATATTGGATGAGGTATTTCTTCCTTTTTATGTGCCTTCTTCATTTTTGGAGCTTCGGCAGGCTTATGGTGTTTATAGGGGTGTACAGCCTTGGGCATTTCTTTTTTATGATGCTTTACTGCACTTTCTTGTGGGCTGACTCCATGTTTTTTTACCACTCCTCCTGGCGCTGGTACTTTAATCTTCATTCCTGGCATAATCATATCGGGATTAGAAAGTTGAGCATTGAGCTTTTTTATTTCTTCGAATGAAACGTTATATTTCTTGGCAATTTTCCAAAGCGTATCGCCCTTTTGTACGATATGGATCTTCACTAATTTTCCCTCCTCAGGCATATGTCATTATCATTCTATGACAAAGTGGGCAATGTGCTAATGATCTACAGAAAAACTTATGTGAAATATGAATAAAATATGCCATTCCCTCGTGTAAATCTTTGCATATGGCCTGAAAGCAAAATGATCTGCTGCTTTCAGGCCATATGTCCCTAGTTTTGGCGCAGTTAAACTTTAAACATTCTTTCCAATGCAGTAATTGCTTCTTGTGCCGTCTTTTCATCTACTTGAATCCGATTAATTGGATCATTTAGCACTATTTTTTCTAAATTCCAAAGCAAATGCGGCAAATCGATGCGATTCATTGTTAAACACGGACACATATGAGGATTTAAGGAAATGATTTTTTTATCAGGGTGAGAAGCAATTAATCGATTGACAAGATTCATTTCCGTTCCTATAGCCCATTCACTTCCAGGAGGAGCTTGCTCGATAGTCTCAATAATATATTTCGTTGAACCATTATGATCAGCCAAAGCGACTACGTCGTGATGGCATTCAGGATGAACAATAACGCGCATGTTCGGATAATGCTGACGAACGGATTGAACGTTCTGGATTGTGAAATTTACATGAACAGAACAATGTCCTTTCCATAAAATTACTTTCACTTCATCTAAATTTCCTTCATACACCAACTCATCCTTGACCGGATCCCAAATTGCCATCTGAGATAACGGAATACCAAGATCAAAGGCAGTATTGCGGCCTAAGTGCTGATCGGGAAGAAACAAGATTCTCTCTTTTTGCCTGAATGCCCACTTGACCATTAAATGTGCATTCGATGAAGTAACAGTTGCTCCCTTATGTCTACCGACAAAAGCTTTAATTGCTGCAGTCGAATTCACATAAGTTAAAGGAATGATCGTATCATCAAAAAACTGCTGCAGATGATTCCATGCTCTTTCAGTTTGAAAAATATTTGCCATATCAGCCATTGAACAACCTGCACGCATATCTGGCAAATAAACATATTGCTTCACACCTGTTAAAATATCTGCTGTTTCAGCCATAAAATGAACACCACAGAAAACAATATGCTCTGCATCTTTGTTTTGAGCACAGATTTGTGCCAGCTGCAAAGAATCACCTGTTGCATCAGCAAATTTTATGACCTCATCCTTTTGGTAATGGTGACCTGGGATGAACAGCGCTTTTCCTAATGCAGCTTTTATCTCTCTAACTCTCTCTTCCATCTCTTCTATCTTTCTCCGTTTATAGCTTTCTGGTAAAAGTACATCTCTTCTCTCTTTTAGCATATATAGTCACCCCTCCTTATCCTGTTTGTTTGCTTTTACACTGATATCAAAAGCGGTTACAGAATGTGTGAGCGTTCCTAATGAGATATATTGTACTCCTGAAGCTGCATATTGATGCAAATTTTCAATTGTGATAGAACCAGAAGCTTCTGTAGTAATTTTTTTGGGAACGTACGTAATCCAATCTTTGATCTCATCAGGAGTCCTATTATCAAACATGATAATATCAGCTTGTGCTTCTACTGCTTCTTGAAGCTGTTCAAATGTTTCAATTTCTACTTCAATTTTTACAGTATGACCTAGCTTTGCTTTTACAGTCTCAACTGCATGTTTAATCGTTCCTGCAAAAGCAAGATGGTTATCCTTAAGCATAACTGCATCATACAGCCCCCCACGATGATTAAATCCGCCACCAGCTCGAACAGCATATTGATCAAGCATTCTTAGACCAGGCATCGTTTTTCTTGTATCACAAATTCTTGCCTTTGTTCCCGCAGCCTCCCTTACAGCTGCAGCAGTCATTGTTGCAATCCCACTCATTCGCTGCAGCAAATTTAAAATCACACGCTCGCCTTTCAATAAGCTTTGTACAGGACCTGAAGCAGCTGCCAGTACCATTCCACTTTCAACTTCCTCTCCATCACTAACAAAGCAAACAGTATCGACTTCACTGTCTAATACTTGGAAGCCTGTCTCCAATATATTTTTTCCACAAAATACCCCTGTCGCTCTTGCAATAAAAACGACTTCGCCAACTTCCTTTTTAGAAAATAATAACTCACTAGATAAATCACGCTCGCCAATATCTTCAATGAAAAACTGCTCAAGCATCGATTTTAACTTGAGGATATTCATTTTTGTTTCTCCCTCTTTCTAATAGTGCCCTTGTTTGGATTACATGCCGCTTCTCCCATTCCTGACTTGGAAACGGAAAATCTTCTCTAATATGAGCGCCTCTGCTTTCTTGACGGATAAGTGCAGCGTTTGCAACTAATAGTGCTGCTGTTAACATAAAAAAAGTTTGTATCTCATCAACAGACATTCTATCTAAATCAACTCTTTCATCAGCAGTTGGCATATACTGCTGCAGCCATCGTTGAAGCTGCAATAGTTTTAAATGTGACCGAACAATTCCAGCTGCCTGCATCATGCGTGCTTGAATCTCTTCCCTCTTAGGCAGCATCCATGTTCCCTGCTGTTTCGAAATATTAGCTGTTCTTATTTTTTTCATATTCATAGCCACTTTAGACGAAGAAGCATATTCATTTAAATATGCAGCAAGTTTCTTTCCAGCAAATAGGCCTTCAAGTAAGGAATTGCTGGAAAGGCGATTGGCGCCGTGAATGCCACTTGCAGCAGTCTCCCCTAGTGCAAACAATCCTTTTATTGATGTCTCGCCTACTTCGTTTACTGCAATACCTCCCATTAAAAAATGGCAGCCGGGAGCAACAGGAATTTTATTCGTTGATAATGAAATACTTTGCTGCTCACAAAACTTCGTAATTGTTGGAAATTTACTAGCAAACGACGTAATGCTGCTAATATCAAGATAAACCTCTTTACCTTGCAGCCGCTGCTCGTATATTTCTTTTGCCACAATATGGCGGGGAGCAAGTTCTTTCAATGGATGAATGTTTTCCATCACTCTTTTGCCATTATCATTAATGAGCTCTGCTCCTTCTCCTCTGACCGCTTCTGAAATAAGACCATGTGTTTCTCCTTTCCAATAAAGAAGTGTTGGATGAAATTGGATGAATTCCATATCTTTCAGCACTGCCCCTGCATGATAGGCCAAAGCAATGCCATCTCCTGTTACAGTTGGATCGTTTGATGTAAAGGAATATAAACCGCCAATTCCGCCAGTTGCAAGTACAATTGATCTGCCCATATATTGGTGGATTTGCCCATTAGCGGTCATTGCTTTTACACCGATGCAGCAATTGTTAATAGAATCAATTAGTAATTCATAGACAAAGGCATCTTCGATTATTTCTATCTGGGATGGAAGTTGTGCAATCAAATGGTTTATTAAATGTTTCCCTGTTTCATCGCCGCCGCAATGAAGTATACGCCTGCGGCTATGCGCCCCTTCCATTCCTAATAAGAGTTCTCCTTCCATTGTTGTGTCAAAGCGGATGCCAGCCTGCTGTAAATCACGGATAAGAAATGGCCCCTGTACTACAAGTTCATGCACAGTCTTTTCATGTTGAAAAAAACAACCTGCTTCTAAAGTATCTTGATAATGTATAGAATAATGATCATCTTTTCCAACAGCAGCAGCAATCCCTCCTTGAGCACGATAAGAATTACTATGATGTTTTTTTGACTTTGTGATAATTATCACATTAAGATCCTTTTTTAAGTTTCTAGCAAGCTGTAAGGCAGCGATTCCACTCCCTATAATAATAACATCATAAGTGATCAATCTACCTCCTCCTTTTTTACATGTGTCTTGACACCTATATTTACATATTCTTTTGTTTATGGCAAGATATTTTTAGAAGAATTATTTTTTATGCTCTTTTATTAAGAACTAAGATTTTCCATTTTAAATAGCAATTCATAAAGTGAAACTTCCATCAGTAGGGATTTTCTCTTATCTCCCACCCATAAGAAGTTGAACAAAAGCTAAGGTCGCGAGCATCCTCGAAAAAGAAACCGCTTTTTCTTCGAGCTGATTCAAGAAGCTTTCTTATCCTGTCGACCCGAACCAATCGGACATTTGACTTTCAGTTATCCCCCACATAGACTTCTTTGATTCCTCTTACTCTTGAGGTGGGGGGCTTACTGCCAGTTAGATGTGGGATAAACAAAAACGCTGCTGATCGGAAAGCAGAGCGCCTTGTAAAAATGGACAATTTTTTTGAAAGGAAGATCGAGATGAAGTATTTTGACTATGCAGCGACAACACCTATCAACTCTGATGCACTTCAAATGTATGCAGAGCTTTCTAAGCTTTGCTTTGGAAACACAAGCAGTTTGCATGATATTGGCAGCGAAGCAGCTCATTTTCTGAAGTCCTTTCGAAAAGAACTCGCAATGCAATTAGGAGTTGAAAGCGAAGGCATTTATTTTACCTCGGGAGGAACAGAAGGAAACTTACTTGCTCTTATTGCTTTAGCTCGTACGTATGCTAAAAAAGGGTTGCATATTATTACGTCTATGGGAGAGCATGCATCCGTTGACTCTGCGCTTTTATTTTTACAAAAAGAAGGGTTTGAAGTAACTGCTATTCCATTTACGAAAGATGGCTTCGTTGACCTTGACTTGTTAGAGAAGGCCATTCGGAAAGATACGATTTTAGTAAGTATACAGCATGTAAATCCAGAGATTGGAACAATCCAGCCTCTTGCTGACATTGCGAAAATCGTACAAAAACATCAAATTCTTTTTCATAGTGACTGTGTTCAATCTTTTGGTAAAATCTGTTTGAAAACAATTAGTTCTTTTGTTGACTGTCTTACTATTTCAAGCCACAAAGTCTATGGACCAAAAGGTGTCGGGGCTATATATCTTCGTCCTTCCAAATGGGTGCAGCCAGTCTTTCCAGGCTTTCATCATGAAAAAGGTTTTCGTGGGGGAACGATTAATGTACCAGCTATTGGCGCTTTTGTAACGGCAGCAAAAAAACAGCTGCAGAAACAATCAAGTCAACAGCTATATTATGAAAAATGCCGTGCTCTTTTCTTGGAAAACTTGTTTGAAACATTTGTCCCCTCCACTTCTTCCAAATGTAATAGCAGCGATCACATAATAATGAACACGATTCATTTTAGCTGTCCAACAAAAAATCATGTACAGTTAAAAAGAGAGAGATTGACCTGTCAACGGCCTGTATTTTCTCTTTATCAAGCAAAAGATGAGTCAAAGCAAGTGCCGCAAATTATTGGTCTTGGTCTTAAAGGTGTCGAAGGACAACTCACTATGTTAGAATGTAATCGCTATGGTTTTGCAATTTCTACTGGCAGTGCTTGCCAAGTAGGGCAGCAGAATGCTTCAAAAGCAATGCAGGCACTAAAAGTGAAAAAAAATCAGGCTAAAGAATTTATTAGAATTTCATTTGGAATGGATACATCGATAGAAGATACGATACAATTAGGAACATTATTAAAGGAAATCCAAGCTTCAAACAAATATAATGAAGACGGCATTCGGATTCCACCTAATGAATAGCTTGAGTGGGAGTGGAGGATTAAAATGAATAAGCCAAAGAAAATTCTTGGAGAAGAACGACGCCAATTATTGCTACATGTTTTAAAGGATTCAAAACAGCCTATCACTGGTGCTGAATTAGCAAAAATGACAAATGTAAGCCGTCAAGTCATCGTTGGAGATATTACTTTACTTAAAGCAAGAAATGAACCCATTATCGCCACGAGTCAAGGCTATTTATATATGCAGCAACAAGCAGCAACAGCTATCGAAAAAATAATCACTTGCTCTCATCCCCCTGAACAATCAGAGGAAGAGTTAAATATCCTTGTTGATCACGGCTTGACAGTAAAAGATGTAAAAATTGAACACCCAGTCTATGGGGACTTAACCGCTTCCATTATGGTTTCCAATCGCAAAGAAGTCCAGTTATTTATGGAAAACATTAAAAGGACAAACGCAGCATTTTTATCTGAATTAACAGATGGCATTCATCTCCATACGATTATTGCAAAAAACCAGCAAGAAATTACTGCTGCCGAAAATGCTTTAAAATCAGCAGGGATCCTCATTATTTGAACAAAAAAGCTGATCCTTTAAGAGGTCAGCTTTTTTACGATTTTATTATCCTTATTTTCTAGCCTTTTTTAAAGCCATTGCTCGGCGGCAAGGCATAAGAACAATAACTGCCCAGCACTTTAACAGTACAGCCAAGTGTCTCGATTTCCGTAATGGCATTTGGCAATAATACTTCATCCATTTTCTGATTAATATCGATGATGAAAAAATAATCTCCTAAACCTGTCTTTAATGGCCTTGATTCTATTTTGCTTAAATCGATGTTTCGCCAAGCAAAGGCTGAAAGCACTTGATGCAGCGCCCCTGATCGATTTTTTGGAAGGGTAAGCATCATTGTTGTTTTTTCTGTTTGAGCATCCAAAGCAATCTGGACATCTGTGGAAAGGTTGCTAAGGACAATGAAGCGAGTATGATTAAATGAATAATCATGAATATTCTTCTCGACAATGTCTAGTTGATATTTTTGAGCGGCGGCTTTATTGGCAATTGCAGCGATTTTCATTTCTGGATGTTCACTGACAAATTTAGCCGCGGCAGCTGTAGAAGTTGTTTGCTCCAATGTTGCATGTGGGAATTCCCGATGCAAATATTTATGACATTGGGCAATTGCATGAGAATGGGACAAAATCTTCTCTACTTGCTGCCAATTTAATGCATGATCACGATGAACCATTAAATGCTGTTGAATTGGAACAATGATTTCTGCAACGATCGGTAAATTTACTTCATGAAATAAATAGTCAATCGTTAAATTTACAGACCCTTCTAACGCATTTTCCAGTGGAACAACAGCAATATGTACTTCTTTGTTTTCAACAGCCCGCATACAATCCGGTATCGTCATATATGGCCGTGTCTCGATATACGGAAATGCAGATTGAACAGCCATATCAGTAAATGTAGCCTTTGGGCCTAAATAAGCAGCTTTCAAAATCCTTCCCCCTATTTTAAATAAGCCTCCATCGTAGACTCTAAACAACAAAATAGAACTACGTTTGTAAAACGCATTGTTCATTTATACGATGAATAAGCATCATCTTGCAAATATACTTAAACGGCAAACTCCTCTGCTCCAGAGATAGTTTAATAATTGTCTCTATAACAGTATAAGGAAAACCTATCCAGAAAACAATGCCCTAACGATTCCACTCTTGATGAACAGGTGAACTACTCACCACTTATCGACCTTGCGGTCTGATTGAAGTGGGAGAATTCTTTTCGGAAATCCAGTTAAAAGTCCAAATAATTCGCACTCATACAATGGGAAATGTTTCCATTCATAATTTTCTCTTATAATGCCAAACAAAGACTACAGTGCTTGAAACTTACGTCCTCAAAAGTCTAAATTTCTTTTCCAAAAATACCACACGCACATTTCCATGATCAGGATAAAATGAGCTTTCCATAGGAAATGTAGCTTCGGCGCTATCAGAAGAAGACTGGCCCCCCCCTAGTATAAATTCTAAGGGCTTAACTAATGAAACATAGCCTTTGAGAGATAGGGGATTGGCAGCATGAAAAATCATTGCTGCCGAAAATCTTAGACGCTATGCCAGCTAGCTGCTGGAGAAAACACGTCAGAGTGACGCAGGTGGAGACTTGTATAAGTTAAGTTGGTAAGATATGACCGGAAGTCATGCAGTTTTCATTTTTAATGGCGATGTCATTTAAGCGCCTGAACCTAAAACCTCCACTTTTTCAATAAATTCCATTCTTCTAAGTTTCGCTAACATTTCATCCATATTAATTTCCATATCGGTAACATCGACTGACAATGTGACGTTTGCACGTCCTTGAAGCGGGATCGTTTGGTGAATGGTTAATACATTACAGCGGAAAGTTGCTACTAATCGAAGCAATTCGGACAATGTTCCTGAGCGGTCTTCCAAATAGAAAAATAAAGAGATAATTTTTTCCTTCACAATGGTATGAAACGGAAAAACAGTATCACGATATTTGTAAAAAGCACTCCGACTAAGGTCAACTTGCTGGACAGCATCCCATACTGAAGAAGCTTTTCCTCGCTCCAACAACTCTTTTGCTGCCAACGTTTTTTGCATAGCTTCTGGTAAAATGTCCTCCCTAACTAGGTAAAACTTTTTATTTAATGGTTTTTTTCTTCCCAATTGGCCTCGCTCCTTTCTTAACATAACACTCCCATCAAAACCATTTTCCCTTTTATGCAACCATTCGGAGGCTTACCCTTTTCATCTTTTCAACGAATACTAATCCTGAAATAAGCATATAACAGCAGAAATCCATAAGTTGTTTATTACTGGTCAACAAATTCAAATTCATATTGGAGCAAACGTACTGTATCTCCGTCTTGAGCGCCTCGTTGTCGAAGTGCTTCATCAACTCCTAAGGAACGAAGCTGTCGAGCAAAACGTCGAATCGATTCTTCTCTTTCAAAGTTCGTCATCTTAAACAATCTTTCTACTTTGTCTCCACTTACTACAAAGGCTCCATCCGAATCACGAGTAATCGTAAAGGCTGCTTCTTGTTTTTCATGCTTGTACACAACTCGATTTACATCGTCTTGTTCTTCGATCGTATAAAGTTCGAATGTTTCTGTACAATCTAATTGATCAGCAATCGCAAAAAGCAATGCCTGTAACCCTTTTCTTGTTAAAGCTGAAATAGGAAAAATCGGAGCATCCACTGATAATTGCTGTTTAAACGCTTCTAAGTTCTCTTCTGCATCAGGCATGTCCATTTTGTTTGCCACAATTAACTGTGGACGCTCAGTTAAACGTAAATTATATTCACTTAGCTCGTTGTTTACTGTAAGATAGTCTTGATAAGGATCTCTGCCCTCTAATCCAGACATATCAATGACGTGAACAATGACCCGTGTTCTTTCAATATGGCGTAAAAACTGATGCCCTAAACCAACTCCTTGGTGTGCACCTTCAATTAACCCTGGCAAGTCTGCCATCACAAAGCTGCGGCTATCTTCCGTTTCCACAACTCCCAGATTAGGGACAATTGTTGTAAATGGATAAGCAGCAATTTTGGGTTTTGCTGCCGATACAACCGAAAGAAGTGTAGATTTCCCAACACTTGGAAATCCAACAAGCCCAACATCGGCAAGCACTTTCAATTCAAGCACTACATCTCTCTCTTGTCCCGGTTCACCATTTTCAGCTACTTCTGGAGCTGGATTAGCTGGAGTAACAAAACGATTATTGCCTCGTCCACCGCGTCCACCTTTCGCAATGACAGCTCTTTGCCCATGCTCTACTAAATCAGCAAGGATTTCTTCCGTTGCTGCATCGATTACTACTGTTCCCGGCGGCACTTTTACGATTAGATCCTCAGCCCCTCTACCGTGCTGGCTTTTTGACATCCCGTGTTCTCCTCGCGCCGCTTTAAAGTGGCGTTTATAACGGAAATCCATTAATGTTCTCAAACCTTCATCTACTTCAAAAATGACATCAGCACCCTTGCCGCCATCACCTCCTGCCGGTCCTCCTTTTGGCACGTATTTCTCACGGCGGAAAGCAACCATTCCATTTCCGCCATCGCCGCCTTTTACATAAACTTTAACCTGATCCACAAACATAATCTAAATCTCCTCACAAATTAGTCCTCGTTCATATAATTACATCAATAGCAAATTCAGTATCCTTCCATGATTTTATTAAAATGTTCTTCGCAAACTTTTCGCCTGTCCTATCAAGCCAAGCTTTTAATGATGCTTTCTCTTTCAGTTTGCCTTCAAATTCAAAAAAGAAACAGACTCCTTTTTCATGATGTGCAATTGATAAGAAAAGATGATTGTCAAACTTCGGCAAGACATTATTCTCTAATTGCTGAAAAAAAGCAGCTGTCCATTGATATAAAGCTATATCATCTACATTCTCTGGATGAAAATCATCTAAAATTTCATATTCCAAATAAAATGTGTGAGCTTCCCAATTAAACAACAGCAGCATTTTCGCAAATTGCGGAAGCTTTAAGTTACAGAGTCTGGACTCTTGCTGGGCTTCTAAAATAATGTCGTCAATGACTCGTTCTACTTGATCAATTTTACCTAAGGCAAGATTGCCTTTAATTAATTGTAAATTGTTCATCCAATCGTGACGTGCGTGCCTTAGTACTTCGACAATTGTCCAGTTTTCGTTCATTCCCGCACTCCTTCTTGCCAGTCAATATCTCTTTTCAGTATATCAGAAAATAACTTGTTTCATCATGAATACGTAAAAACAAAGGGAAAGTTTCACGTCTGTTCAATTTGATCTTCTTTCGTTCATCTATCAATACGTAAAAGAAAGGATTTAAAATTGAATATGTACTTCCTACTGAAATGAATCACTTCGACTTTCAGTATCAAAAGGAATGCTCAAACACAATACATCGCACGAAAAAAAAGGATTTACTTTTTCTTCGTGCGATGTATTGCTTCTTAAACCATTCATTACTTCTCTCTTGCCAATGATTGAGCAGAAAAAAACTCTAGCCGAAACTTCGGTTAGAGCTTTTCTTTGTTTATGCTTCTTGTGCTTCCGCATAAACACTTACTTTTTTCTTGTCACGGCCTAGTCGTTCAAAACGAACAACACCGTCCATTTTTGCGTAAAGTGTATCATCTTTGCCGCGGCCTACATTTTCACCTGGATGAATTTTTGTTCCACGTTGACGGTAAAGAATTGAACCACCTGTGACAAATTGACCGTCCGCACGTTTTGCACCAAGGCGTTTTGCAATTGAATCACGGCCGTTCTTTGTTGAGCCTACACCTTTCTTAGATGCAAAAAACTGAAGATCTAATCTTAGCATGTTATTCCACCTCCTATTGGAAAGTTATTTTTATATATTTACTATAATCCATTTCAATTGTTTGCAAAGATACGAACATACCTTGTAGCAGGAGTTGTACTTGATTATTGATCTCAAGTGGAAGATTGTCAGGAATGATACAGCGAAGATAACCGCCTTTCTTCCCTTGCTCTACTATTGGTTCGACCTTCGTTAATTCCATAATGGCATTAATCGTGCCGAAAACAACCGCAGATACGCCAGCACAAACGATATCTTTGCCTCTCTTATTGAAATCAGCATGTCCATCTAATGTGAATGAACAAATATCACCGTTTGCATGCTTATTAATTTCTACATGTATCATTGTCGCTAGCCTTATGCATTGATCTTCTCAATCGTTACTTTTGTGTACGGTTGACGATGACCTTGTTTTTTATGATAGTTTTTCTTAGGCTTATATTTAAAAACGACAACTTTCTTTTGACGTCCTTGCTTTTCGACTTTAGCTGTCACAGTAGCGCCTTCCACTAAAGGACTGCCAACTTTAACTTGGTCGCCACCAACGAAAAGTACTTTATCGAATGTAACAGTTTCACCTTCGGCAGCAGATAATTTTTCAATATAAACCTCTTGGCCTTCTTCCACCTTTAGCTGTTTTCCGCCTGTTTCAATAATTGCATACATTGCTTGCACCTCCTTCATTAACTCAGACTCGCCAAGGACAGGCGTTTTACGTATGTAAAAGCTTGCTACCTGCCATGTGCGGTTGTAGCACGGGTGCTACAAATACAACATAGAAATGTTATCACATTTGTATTGTTATGTCAACCCTCTTTTAGTCTTTGATATCCACTCATTTTATACAGTTGGTTTCTACTAAATATTATAGATCATCAAATCCGTTTAAATCGCTTGTTTTTGTATACTGACGACTTTTTTGTTCAAAGAAGTCTGTTTTATTGCCATCAAAGTTATCGACATACGCTCTAATCCATTTCATTGGATTTTCAATATGATCAGGATAAATTTCACTTAGCCCAAGCATTCGAAGCATTTTATTAGCGCGATATTTAACATATCCTTCCATTTCATACAAATCAATGCCATCGATATTAGCAAGCACGTAGCGACTCCAGCATGCTTCTTGTTCAACAGAGTAGCGGAACTGATCATATACCCAATCGGTTAGCTCTGTTGTATTTAAATGAGGGTTCTCAGCAAGAGTTGCACGAAATAATTCACTTATGAAACGACCATGCTGCAGTTCATCACGGTTAATGTAGGAAATCATCGTAGATGTACCAACCATTTTATTATGACGAGCTAAATTGTAGAAAAAAGCAAAGCCGCTGTAAAAGAAAAGTCCTTCGAGCAAAGCTGTGTAAATCATTACCTTCAATACATTCTCAATTGTAGGAAATGCCGCAAATTCATTATATACGTCCATTATCCGTTCATTTCGCTTTAGAAGCACTTCATCTTTCCGACCGGTTTCAAAAGATTCATTTTGCTTTGCAAGCGTTGTGACGGAGGAAAGAACATACGCATAACTATGATTATGTTCACTTTCTTGATCTGCAATTGTTGCCATAATCGACTTTACAGATGGATCTGTAGAGTAGTCTGATATTTTCGCAGCAATATCTGTTTGTGGACCGTCGAGCGTCGCCAACAAGCCAATGATCTTTAAGAAAGCGTCCTGTTCTCGTTCCGTCAGCGTGGGAAACTGTTTAATATCTTGCGTCATATCAATTTCACTCGCTCGCCAAAATAATGCACGAATTTGTTCACGATGGTCATAAAAGTGTGGATAGGCAATATCATTCCAATTAAGGATGCCGCTTGCTTTTCCACCAAATAACGCTGTCGATCTATTCGGATTTGCTGGTTCCAGCACTTTTGCTTTCGTTAATAAGTTCATCAATTTGTAAAACCTCTTTCGTCCATTTTCTTACTTTTTCTTCCTGTCCCCCACGTGGAGATTGTTCGATTTTCAAAACAGTATAAGGAGATTCATAAAAGACTGCAAGCCTGTCAACTGCTCGACAAAATAAATCATCGCCTCCAAATTGTGTATCTCCTGTTCCAAAAACAGCTATTTTTTCCGGCTTATATCCAACATCCGCAACAAAATTCTTCATAATCGCCGGTGTTACTCCTTTTCCCCAAGTAAAAGTACCCATCATGATCATATCGTATGGCGTTAAGTCGGGAGGCGGTGTGTTCCTATTAATCCGGTGCAGCACTGCGTCATGACCTAAATCAGCTAACGTTTGAGCAATTAACTCCGCCACTTCTTTCGTATTTCCACTAAAGCTTGCATAACAAATTATGATTGACACCATTCACAGTCCTCGACTGCCGTTGCCGTAGAACGGACATAGTAAGTCGTTTTCATTCTATTTTTCCATGCTTGCATATGCAGTTCTAGCAATACAGATGCACGAATAAAATTCGGTACATAAAAGTTGAAAGAAATGGCCTGATCAATATGTCTCTGTCTTGCCGCATTTTGTTTAATAGACCAAAATTGATCAATTTTATAAGCGGTTTTACGATATACGTCGTATGTTTCGTGAGATAAGTCAGGTGCTGTAACAGGAATGCGATAATCTTTCTTCTCTTCTGTATACATTACATCAAAAATTGGATCAATGCTCGCACTGCTGCCTGCAATAATAGAGGTGGAAGCGTTCGGAGCGATTGCTAATAAATAGCCATTCCGAATGCCTTCTTGCTGAATTGTATAGGCAAGTTGATGCCACCTTGTATTGTGTTCATTTTCTTTCCGTATTTCTTCTTTGCTGTTGATATACTGTCTAGAAACAAAATATTCTCCCGTCTGCCAATCACTTCCCGCAAACTTCGGATATGCGCCTTTTTCTTTAGCAAGGTCTACACTCGCCTTAATCGTTAAGTAGGCGATTTCTTCATACAGTTCATCAGCAAGCTGAACAGCTGCGTCCGATTCCCAAGCAATGCCCTTTAATGCAAGCAAATGATGCCAGCCAAATGTTCCGAGTCCAATCGCTCGATACTTGTTATTCGTTATTCTTGCTTGTTTTACATCAATTGTATTCAGGTCAATGACATTATCCAGCATTCGCACTTGGATTGGGATAAGCCGCTCCATCACATTGTCGGGAACAGCTCGTCCTAAATTAACTGATGAAAGATTGCATACAACGAAGTCGCCTGCCTTTTTGCGGATGATAATTTCATCCCCTTCGATCACTTCACTTAGCTGTTCAGTTGGTGTTTGGTTTTGGCTGATTTCTGTACAAAGATTTGAACAATAAACCATTCCTGCATGTTTGTTATTGTTTTTGCGGTTCACTTCATCACGATAGAACATAAATGGACCGCCTGTTTCCAGCTGTGAGCGCAGCAAGCGTTTCATAATATCGATTGCTGGCACCTTTGTTTTCTTTAAATCATTATTACGGACACATTCATCGTAGCGTTCACGGAAAGAGCCTTTGCCAATTTCTTCATCATAAAAGTCTTCCAAGGAGTAGCCCATCACACGTCTCACTTCATGAGGATCGAAGATATACCAATCTCCTCTTCGTTCCACTTGCTCCATAAACAAATCAGGAATACAGACGCCATGGAATAAATCGTGCGTTCTTTGGCGCTCGTCTCCATTATTTAATTTAACATCTAAGAATGACATGATATCTGCATGCCAAATGTCAAGGTAGACAGCAATTGCTCCTTTACGTGTTCCAAGCTGGTCAACGCTTACTGCCGTATTATTCAATTGTTTCATCCACGGAATCACACCAGATGAAGCTCCAACATACCCTTTTATTGCAGACCCACGAGCTCTTACTTTTCCTAGATAAACGCCGATTCCGCCGCCATCTTTGGATAAACGTGCTACATCGGTGTTGCTATTGTAAATGCCAATCAAGGAATCTTCGACAGTATCAATAAAACAGGATGATAATTGACCATGAGATTTTCCAGCATTCGCCAATGTCGGAGTAGCAACTGTCATATAGAGCTGCGACAATGCCCAATACGTTTCTTTTACTAAATCCAATCGTTTATTCTTCGGTTCATCTTGCATTAAATAAAGAGCAATAACTAGCCACCGCTCTTGAGGAAGTTCATATACGTGCTTATGATAATCTGTTGCCAAGTAACGGTCTGCTAAAGTGCGCAAACCAACGTATGTAAAGAGATGGTCGCATGAAGGATCGATAATTTTTGCCATTTCAACGATTTCTTCTCGAGAATATTTCGCAAGAATATTCGGTGAGTACACGCCTTTATCAGCAAGGATTTTCAACAATCCGTAAAAATCCCCATATTTTTTTGCTGCTTCATAGGCACGATTGCGGCTTGCTTGTTTGTATAGCGACTGCAAATAGACTTTTGCAGCAACATATGTCCAATCAGGGTCTGATATATCGATATTTTCAAGTGCTGTTAGAATAAGCAGGTTCGTGATTTCGGTTGCTTTATATTCTTCATACTGCGTTATCGTACGAACAATTTTAGCCTTATATGCATCCGTTTGAATATGCGGGAATGCAACAACTGCTGCGTCAATGAATTTCTCTAATCTTTTTTGATCAAATGGGAGTCGTCGTTTCCCTTCGTTTTTTGTGATAATTGTTGTCAATGCTAATCTCCTCCACTATAATTAAAATGAAACCTACACTAGCAAGGCTTCTTTCATTCCCCCTGCTAATGATAGATCCCAAGTAACCACTTGAGTAATTTACCCTCTCTCCGAGTTTAGAACTAATCGGAGTCTTAAAGCAGCTGCCCTATACAAACCATTTTTTGAGAAAGGTGCTGTCTGTCCATTTCTGGATTAAAAAACCGCTCAATCTTGAGCAGATCAAACGATAGCGTGAAAAACAAAGCAAAAAAAAAGCCAATACAATTTCAATCTATCATTTCATCTTCCCAATTCCTGAAGAATCTGAAACTACTGTAATGGAACAAAGATTTTTAACACCATCTATTTTGGATAGTATGTCAATGACAATAAAACGTTCCTGCACTGTAGGAATCTTTGTGAATAGTTTTTTCAGGTTTTCGATTCATCTTGACAAAAAAATTTGCATTCCCATTTCACAAATAACAATATATTGTGTTTTTTACAATAAACACTAACAATATGTTGTGTTTCATTCATCATAACATACTGTTTTTTGATTTTCAATCTCTATTTTTTTCACCTCAAACTATGAATAAAAACAATCAAAAACTAATTACTAAAGTCACAATAGGCAAAAAAATATCGGGCTCCGTTTAGAGCCCTTAGGTGAGGGATCACTTCCCGTCATTGCTCATGTCAACCTTCTTTCGAGCCGAATCTTACTATCCTATATTCAGGACGACAGGCATCAATTATATTAAGTTGAATGTTCATTTTAAGCATTTCTTCCCATTTTCGCAAATAACGATTATTTTCACCGCAAAATACATCTTTTACACTTTCCGTCATTTCGATTAGCACTTCCTCTTGATCTCGATGCATCCATTCCATTAATTCTCTTTCTAACCGAAATGCGATTGTTTCTGCGCTTTCAACTTTTCCCGTACCACTGCATACTGAACAATTGGTTAACATCGTTTCTATTAATGAATGCTTTGTTTTTTTTCGAGTAATTTGTAAAATACCCAAAGAAGTGAATCCGATGATTTTTGATTTCCGCTCATCTTTTATGAGTTCCTTCTCTAAACAATTGCTAACAAGTGCACGCTCATGTTCGTCTCGCATGTTGATAAAATCTATTAAAATGATTCCACTCAAATCACGTAATTTTATCTGTCTTCCAATTTCCTTAGCAGCCGCAAGATTAGTTTGTAAAACGGTTTCTTGTTGATTTTGTTTCCCAGTAAATTTACCTGTATTAACATCTATCACGATAAGAGCTTCGGTTTCTTCAATGAGAAAATAGGCGCCGTTATTAAGCCAAACAACCTTCTTGAGTGCTTTCATCAGCTCTTCCTCAAGATAAAGAGTTTGCTCATGCATCTCCCAATTCATTAAATCGTTTGCTGCCAATCTTTCTTTTATTTTTTTCATAGATGCGGGGTTATCAAAAAAAATTGTCCCAGAACCTAATTTTTTAACTGCTGCTAATAGGGCATCGTGGAAGTCCATCTTTTGAAGAAGAAGTGCAGGTGCTTTCATTCCTTGACATTTTATAAGCAATTGCTGATATTGTTGGCGAAGTAATGTGAATTCAGCCAACACATCTGCTTCTGAAGCCGAGAATGCTTCTGTCCGAACAATGACTCCTTCTCGTTCCTCTTTCACTGATGCTAACTTTTTTCTCCATCTCGTTCTTGTTTCATGATCACCCTTTTTCGAAACAGCACTATATCTGCCATCGGGAAGATAAACGAGATTATCGCCAGTGAGCTCAATTAGTGCTGTTAACAAAGCGCCTTTCAGCTCTGTCTCATCTTTTTTCACCTGTACCAAAATTTTCTCTCCTTCATGCAGAAAGCGAGTAAGCGGAAATAATTGTTTATTCTTCTCATCTGAATGAAGATAAGCAGGAATTTGATCACGATGCAAATAGCCATGCTTCCCAGCACCTAGATCAACAAAAGCAGCATCCATGCCGGTTTTCACTTGTGCAACCTTGCCTAAATAAATATTGCCAACTTTTGATTCACCTTCTGGACGCTGGATAAAAACTTCTGTTATTTGCTGATCTTGAAGAATGGCAAAACGTTTTTCCCTTGTTTTATCATGAACAATAATTTGATTCAAATCGTTCCCACCTGTCTGGAGTTTCTGTCTGTTATTTTAACACATTATAAATAATAACGTTACTTTTGCAGAGTGAACAACACGCCACCTTTATTACCCTTACATGCTTAACGTTTAGAGGTGGGTGCTTCTTGGGAACAGAGCACATACTCATTATAGTGGCGTACATTAGACAACAGCGGTTTCTCTTATAAACCAAGCTATCCCCTTAGTCCCTACGGTTCTTTTAGTTAGGATAATGTATGTATGTTTCAATAAGGAGAGAGAATATCTTTCACTTTTGCATGTAGGCGATTTTCAGCAAAACAGGCGAAAAGCAATTCATTTTCATCCAAAACACCTAGCTCTTTACCGTTTTCTGCAACAATAAGCGGGTGCTTATATCCACGGTGAAATTTCCTTACAACATCGTTGACTAATTCAAATGGGGCAACACGCAAAGGTTTCAAGTGTTGAAGTTCTGATTTTTTCCCATAATATCTTTCTAACAAAAATCTCATAAAAACGTAGTGCAGCTGTTTCCACTCCATCCAAAGAGAGATATATAAATATCCTAATACAATCCATATACTCAGTTGAAGTGGAGCCAAAATTAGCACGAACAAATGTAAACAAATTAAAAATATAAAAGAATACATCATGCTAAGTCGATATGCTTTTAAAAATGGAAAATAACAGGAAAATAAAAGATATAAAAGTTTTCCACCATCAAGCGGCCAAATAGGAAGAAGATTAAACAAAAGAACCATTAAATTGAATTCCATAAACATGTCGAAAGATGCTGCTGAAAGAAATGAAAATTGATGCAGAATAAAAGCAGCAGCAGCTAACAATAAATGCTGTAAAGGACCAGCCGCGACAACACATAATTCTTCTTTAAGCGGTCTATTTCCATGTTCGTCCATTTCTGCAACCCCGCCAAATGGTAGGATGATGATTTTATGGATGCGCCAAGAAAAAAGATGAGCTGCCATACTATGTCCCATCTCATGAATAAAGATGATGCAAAAAAGTGTGATCAGCTCGTAAAAGTATCCTGTCAAAACTGCCATTCCTGCAACAAGCCAAAAGAGTGGGTGAATACGCACTTTTTGCAAGAGTATCCAAAGATTATTCAAAGTTAATCACCTTATTCGGATCAATGAACTGATTATCTTGTTTAATTGCAAAATAAAAAGTTGGGGCCAAGTCTTTTTTATGATAAGAAGCAATTCCGATTTTTTCCCCAGCAGCCACTCGTTCATATTGCTTTACTGTCATTGTTTCTAAATATGCATACCAAGATTCAGATTGATCTGGATGCTGAATAATCACGGTGTTTCCAAGGTCCTCTTTTTGCCCTGTAAATATGACTGTTCCCTCTTTCATTGCTCCTACTACTGCATCATCTCCAGTTTCTATCAAAATACCGCGCTCATCTTTAGAAAAAGCTGTTAATACTTTTCCAGAAGCCGGAAGCACATAAGCATGATCCGTAAAAGAAGCATTTTTTTTCTCCTTGCTTGATGGCAAGATAGCCAACGGACTTCCAAATTGCCGCTCATACCAATCAGCAAGCATTGCAAATTGGAATTCTGACTCCATTGTTTTAACGATAAAAGCCCTTGAACTTTCAAAAGCTGTCGTTGGAGAGCGAAAAATAATAGCGGTCAATAGGACCAATACCGCGGATAATAATAATTTCAAAGTAAAAGCTTCACGATTTAAAAATCGTTGAGGATGATGTGATGTGGAGAAGGAATCATAAGTAATTTCTTCATTCGTTTCAAGTCCACTCCCCCCATATTCATGAAATAAACTTGCTTGTTTCTTTCTCTCGTAATCTCTCTGCTGTTTCCGCCTTGCCATCCTCCTCCGCAGCTCATCGGCACGATTTGTCATCACACACCAATCCCTTTTAAAGTTTGTATTCATTTTATGAATGGATTGAAACAATTATGACAAGCATGCGAAGATTCGCCTTCTGTATGCATCTCTCTCTTTTTAATTAAAAGAAAGGAAACATCAAGTTTTAAAATGTCATTTATAATTTCTACAGCTTACAAGAATATGTATTCCAACCTTAAAAAACTTTTGTAGCAAGAAGCGGAACGATCCAACAGCAATAAACAACAGGTGATAGATAGTCTCGTATTCCTTGAGGAAAATAATAAAACCTCCACTGATGGAGGCTTCATTTTATGCTTTTACACCAAAAAAGCGTTTCAATCGGGAAAACATCCCTGTTTTTTCATCTTCTAAAGATTGCAGCGGTACAGACTCGCCAAGAATACGCCTACAAATGTTGCGATAGGCAATAGATGCTTTACTGTTTGGATTCATTGCAATCGGCTCTCCTTGATTGGATGATTTAATCACCTCTTCGTCATCCATGACAATGCCAAGTAAATCTATAGATAAATGTGTCGTAATCTCATCAATATTTAACACATCACCGTTTTGCATCATTTGTTTACGAATTCTATTAATAATAAGCTTTGGCGGCTCTATTTTTTCTTTTTCCAGCAATCCAATGATGCGATCTGCATCTCGAACAGCGGAAATCTCCGGTGTTGTTACAACAATCGCTTTATCTGCTCCTGCTACGGCATTTTTATAGCCTTGCTCAATCCCTGCTGGGCAATCAATGATGACATAATCATAATCCTGCTTTAATTCGCCTACTAATTCTTTCATTTGTTCTGGATTGACAGCGGTTTTATCAGACGTCTGAGCTGCTGGAAGCAAATATAATAAATCCTCAAATCGTTTGTCTTTTACTAATGCTTGGTGAATTTTACAGCGTTTTTCAACAACATCTACTAGGTCGTAAATAATTCTATTTTCAAGTCCTAAGACAACATCAAGGTTCCTCAGCCCAATATCAGTATCCAACAAACATACTTTTTTGCCTTGCATTGCGAGAGCAGTCCCTAGATTTGCCGATGTGGTCGTTTTTCCTACTCCACCTTTTCCTGATGTAATGACAATAGCCTCCCCCATCGTTAGCGCCCCCCTTTAAATCTAGTAATATTAGGTCTAAGCTGTCTTAACACCTGCAATCGATCAATGACAATTTGCTCTGATTCATCTATGTAAGCACATTCCATTTCACGTTGTCCTTCTTTATCATAATAGTCTGGTGCCCGATTCATGTATTTGGCAATTCTAAGCTGGGATGGCGTCATGGAAGAAGCTACAATGACAGCATTGGTGTTGCCTTGATAACCTGCATGTGCGATTCCTTTTAACGCACCCATAATGAAAATGTTTCCATTTGCTCTCACAATGCCGCCAGGATTTACATCGCCAACAAGCAGCAAGTCTCCTGGCACTTCTAATATCTGGCCTGATCTAATAATAGCGGCTATCGAAGCAATTTCCCCTTCTTCCTTCCATCGTTTAGCTTCTTTCTTCGTTATAACATTCGAAGTGAATCCTTCCACAACAAGATTACTCTTCTTTTCGACCAAATCTTTTATCTCTTGTTCTTGACTTTCTGTCAGAAAGCGGTTATCCGATTGAATGCGAACAGAAATATGATGATCGTCACCATAACCGTTAGGATGAAGGGTAAGCTTTTCAAACAATTCTTCTTTCAATTCATTATAAGAGCATAAATCACTTAAATGGAGTGTTAAACCCTCTTTTGTGCCCTTAATAATCACATTTTGTTTTTTCTTCATGGCGGTCGTTCACCTCAATGGTTATAATTTCGACAATTGCCTAGTGTTTCCCTTTAAGAAAACTATTTTTACTGAGGATATCTCTTCAAAAAGCCCGTGAAAAATAACAGTGAAAGTCAGTATCGAATCGCTGCTGCATAACCACGAAGCATATAAATAGTACGTCCATATGAATCATTTGTCGGGCATCATGTGAACTACTCACCACTTATTGACCTTGCGGTCTGATTGAAGTGGGAGCTTCTTGGGAACTAGATACTTTTGTTAGCTATCTATAATTTACCAAGCTATAAGGGCAGTCCCTGCCCCTAGAGAAAATACCAACTACATGGCTAATTTCAGCAAGTTCTTACTTGCATTCACATCCCTGTCATCAACCTTTCATAGTGTATAGGTTGATTATAGAACAATATTTTGGCTTACACTAACCGAAAATTCATCTCCCACTTTCATTGGGCTATACCCTTCACATTTAGAAGTGGGAGAATTCTTTTCGGAAATCCAGTTAAACATGCCATTTGCTCCATGTTAGCTTGTTTCTTCTTTTTTCTTTAGAAATAGAAGTTGTTTTTTTATTGGATATGCAACAATGATAAAGAATACTAGATTCAATATCAAGGTTGGCCATAAGCGTAAATCTCCAAATTCTGTCCATTGCATTGGAACATTAAAAATAAGTTGATTCAGCTGGTATACCATCACTTCTATAAAAGCTATATTAATAATTGTTACAATAGAAACAATCAACAAATTCGACTGTAACATTTTCATTAATTTAGAAGTTAAATAGACAGATAAAGGAAAAAGACACAGATAAACGCCTAAAATCCCCGTATAATAAACATCGTAAAAAAGCCCAAAAAGAAAGGCTGCTGCGATCGTACGATTTCGAAAGTAATAAACGGTCATTAACAGCAAGACAACTAGCAAAAAATGGGGGACAATGATTCGATGTCCACTAAAAGCATCAAGAGAAAAATACTCTACAAATATGCTTTCACCAATAAAACAGCCAATCAAAAGAAGTGGGATTATCAGGCGCCTCATTTCGCCCCCACCTCTTTATCGGTTTCTTGATCTACTTCTACCATTGTCCGACTAACAATCATTACATGCTTAAGGCCATTAAAGTTTGCTGCTGGTTTCACATAAACTGTTTGTGTCAACCCATATTCCTCTGGTTCCGTTTCCTTAACCGTACCAATAGGCAAGCCGGCTGGAAATACACCGCCAAGACCAGAAGTGATGACTTTTTGCCCTGCTTTTAGCTCAGCCTCAATTGGAATTCTTTTTAAAATCAACATTTCCTTTTCCATGTCATAGCCTTCAATAATTCCTTTATCTATATCTTCAGCTTCCCCTTCTCCTTGAATAATAACGGATATCCTTGTTTTTGGATTATTTGCTGTTAATAGTTCTACCTTTGCAGTCATCGGCGCTGTTGATATAACCTTGCCAAGTAGCCCATTAGCCGTGATAACAGCCAAATTAGGTTTTATTCCAGCAACCTCGCCTTTATCAATCACGATATGCTCCTGCCAACGATCAGGATTTCTTGAAATGACAGTTGCTTGTACAGTCTCAAAGTCTCGCAAATCTTTTTCCTTGCCGCCGATGATAGCTCGGAGATCCTGATTGTCTTTTTTTAGATCATTTACTTCAATCTCCAACTTTGCTAATTCTTCAAGACGTTTTTTTAATTTTTTGTTCTCTTTATATGTATTTTTCAAATCAGCTACGTTCTCAAAGAAACCCGCTACACCGTTAGCGGGTTTAGAGACAAGGGATTGCCCGAAGCCGACGATATCCATAATAAATTTTTCTGGCCACGATATATTATCTTTGCCTTTAATAGAATATCCAATCAATGCCACTAATAGTATGATGCTGATTAATAAAATAATCAGACGCTTGTTCAGAAAAAATTGCGGCATGATTTACACCTCATTTCGCCGTTCCAGAAATATAGACAATGATGTGCACCTATTCACCTAAATGGATGCTTGCATCATTGGGGGTGTTTATCCCCTTTATAAAGGATTTCAAGCTAAGAACGCAGCAGTATGCTGCATTGCTTGAATACCAATGGCTGTAGAACTATACCAAACGCTAATTTAGTAAAATCTGCCGCTCACCTTTAAATTTTATAAACAATGCTTTTATGCCTGTAGGGTCATTGCTAAAGGTGGAGACTTTCTATGCAGGCAAAATTTACTTAGATATGAAGCAAAAAAATTTAAGTTTAAAACAACGTTAATCGAACGTCATAGAAATACTCAAAAATAGCCATTTATATTATCTTGTTTTGTTTTTGAAAAGGTGAATATGATCAAGTGCTTTGCCGGTTCCATTTGCTACACAATCAAGCGGGTCCTCCGCAATCAAGACAGGCATTTTTGTTTCATCACTAATTACCATATCTAGGTTGCGCAGCAGTGCACCACCGCCTGTTAACACGATTCCGCGATCCATAATATCAGCTGCAAGTTCTGGAGGGGTGCTTTCTAATGTATTTTTTACTGCATCGACAATAGCATTCACAGTATCACGAAGCGCCTCACAAATTTCGACTGCAGTAATCTCAATGGTTTTTGGCAAGCCTGTTAGTAAATCACGGCCTCGAATTTCCATTGATCCGATGTCTTCAGCATTACCAGCAGCACCAATCTCTACTTTAATCGTTTCGGCAGTTCGATCACCGATTAACAAATTATATTTCTTGCGTATATAATTAATAATGGCTTCATCAACATTATCACCAGCAATGCGAATAGAACGGCTTGTGACGATTCCACCTAAAGAAATAATCGCCACTTCGGTCGTTCCACCGCCGATATCTACCACCATGCTTCCCGTTGGCTCCCAAACAGGCAGGTTCGCACCAATTGCAGCTGCAAAAGGCTCTTCAATCGTGTAAGCATCCCGTGCTCCAGCTTGCCGTGTTGCATCAATCACCGCTCTTGCTTCTACAGCAGTAATTCCTGAAGGAACACAAATCATGACATAAGGCTTCCCGCCAAACATACCGCGATTTTTTAATGCTTGATTTATGTAATATTTCATCATTGTCGCAGTTATTTCATAATCGGCAATTACTCCTTCCTTCATTGGCCTCATTGCAACAATATTTCCTGGGGTTCTGCCGATCATGTTTTTTGCATCATTTCCTACAGCGACGATTTTTTTTATGTCGGTTTGCATCGCAACTACCGATGGTTCTCGTAAAACGATTCCTTTTCCTTTAACATATACAAGTGTATTTGCTGTGCCAAGGTCAATGCCAAGGTCTCTTGTGCCAATTCCGAACATGTTTTGTATCTCCCTTTCTGATACGAAGTACATTGCCAATGAATGTCCTACAAAGTAGACGTTATCTTTTGCTTTTTTGTTTCTGTATTTCCACAATAAATCTTTTCTGCCATTTTCAATATACAAAATTTGCATGTCTTTATAAAAATAGGAAGGAGTGCGAAATAAGTTGGTTCACTGCCTATTTTATATTCAATGCCCATTTGTTCATTCAAGACTTCTGCTTCATTAACAAAAGCTTTCAAATCTTTATCAAATCTTTTACAAAAACATAACCTTAATTATATCGTAATCTCGATTAAAATCATAGAGTCACATGTACCCTTTTTCTTTCAAACTTACAAATTGATTGTCACCAATAATAAGATGATCCAGTATTTCAATACCGATAATTCTCCCGCATTCAACAAGTCGTTTTGTCACCTCAATGTCCTCTCTTGAAGGCGTTGGGTCGCCGGAAGGATGATTGTGGCAACAAATAATGGAAGCAGCAGAGCGCCGAAATGCTTCTTTAAAGTAGGGTAAACAATTTCTATTCACTAGGTTTAAATTGCTCCCCTCCAAACCGTACATACTCCTCTCAAAGTATACGGCTTTCCATTTATCCGCCGTTTTCCATCCGTTTGGAGATTTCTACGCCTCCCGCATCTTCCATCGGATAAAAACGAGATAAACTACTCTCCTTTGCCATGTAATAGGCTTTCCCTATTTCAGACTACTACGAGAGTTCCGTTGCCATATTGGGGTTTTCAGCCAAATATTATCATATTCGGCTTTCCAACTTAGGCAATCCCCATTTAGCTAGGTAGAAAAAGCACTCTTTGGTATCGGATGTGACTTTCGCTCATTAATACTCACATAGAGATCGGCCAAGATGATACCACACGACACATCCCGAAGTATGAAGAATGCATCTCATCTTGCATAGCGAATCACTGCCTTAGCTATGGGTTCCACTCAACCACCTTGAGCTATCATTTAAGCAATCCAGCTTTCATCCTTGTCCATCGATTTCATTTCGCCCTTCTGTTGTGACTTGGCAGCTAGTCAACAGAATGACTTTACCAGCATGCTACACTCCCTAGTTGGTTTCCCTTCTAAATAAGCTGGTTTATGATAGGAGATCTGTGGTAATTTCCTACTGCTTTGCTAAAGCAGATTTCCTACCTTGCCTTATGGGCGCACTACTTCGCGTGGATGAACAATAGAGGCGTTTAGACTTCCGACAAAAACAGTTTGTTTGTGCAGCACTTGATTCTTGGTGCTGAGATAAAGGCATACGAAATTTTCTTGTGCTAAAAAGCGCATATCATTCATGACAAAGTTTGCACCATCTTCTGGACTTCGAATGACAAAGCGGTCATCATAAGAGAGGTTGGCGATTCGTCTGCCAATTTCAACTGCTGTCTTGATTTGTACAGCTTTTGCATATCCTATTCCTTTAATAGAGATGATTTCATCAATTGAAGCGTCTTTTAGAAGCATGAGTCCTTCAAAGTGTGCTAAGAGTCGATTAGCTAATTGAATAACCGATTCTGATTTTGTGCCAGTTCTTAATAAAATTGCTAAGAGCTCTTGGTTTGAAAGACTTTGAGGACCGTGTTGGATAAGTCTTTCTCGTGGGCGTTCATCAGTGGGGAAATCTTTCATCATCAATGATTTCATGCTTTTTTTCCTCCTTCAGGACATTTTGAAGAATCCCATGAGGAGAGAAATATTTTAAATCATCGTTTAAATGCCCATTTTCCGAAGCAGACGACGCAAGCGAGAAATAGGTAAGCCCATCACTGCATAATAATCCCCTGTAATTGATTTGACAAAAAAGGCTCCTATTCCTTGAATACCATATGCTCCAGCTTTGTCATAGGGCTCATCATTGTCTAAATATTCCTCCATTTCGTCATGTGATAACTTCCAAAATGTCACATCTGTTTTCTCGCAAAAAGTGTGGACGTCCTGCTCATGTATGATCGCAACACCTGTATAAACAGTATGGGTCTGATCAGAAAGCATCGTAAGCATTTCTTTTGCATGAGAGCGATCGGCAGGTTTCCCGAGGATGCTGTTCTGACATGCTACAATCGTATCAGCTCCAATGACAATCCGATTTGGATATTGCGCTGCAACAGCTCTAGCCTTTCTGATAGAAAGTTCGATAACAATTTTATCTGGAGCCATCGATTGATCAATTTCTTCTGTTGCTTCACTTGTGATTACTTCAAAAGGGATATTTAACTTTTCAAATAATTCTTTTCGACGAGGCGACTTGGAAGCTAATATAATTTCCGACATGTTTTCACCTACTTTTTATCATCAAGGGAGATACAAGGCTATCGTATCAAATACATCATTATTTTACAAGATTCCACGTATTGTTCCCCCTATCATGAGAGAAAAGCAAAGTTTTATTATAGAGATATAAGCTGTTTTAAATAGTTAAGCTGAGCTTGTTGAGCAGCAATCCACTCTGTTTCGGTTTTTGCTTCAAGATATTGTTTAAAGGCTTGATAGCTTTTCAGCTGTTCGGTTTGCAAGCTTTTTATTCCTTTATTTTTTATCTGATCAATGTTTTTAATTTTGTTGATTTTTTCTTCAATAGCTGTTAATTTTTCTTGATTTATAGGACGTTTGAAATAACCGGCTGTCTCCACTTCCAGCATTGTAAGAAACAAAGAATGAGTTAATTGAAGAAATTCCGCTTCCGCCTTCGTTTCTACTTGAATGTTTTTTTCTGCGATGGCGAGTTCCTTCGCATAAACTTCAACATTTTGTGCTGCTATTTTATCTCCTAATTCTTTTGCAGTCTCCAGATTTTCCGCACCAATCATGTACAAATAGTACTGGCCGTTCATTTCGACAACCATTGCTGGCAATCCTTTTCCCTTCACAACACTAGCAGTAGTTTCTGCCGCCTCTGCACTGCTAAAAACCCCCCCTTGCACAACGGCTACGCTCATCGATTGAATCGCCGCTGTTTGCTGCGGTGTAGGAGTACCATTTTCTTCTTTTTTATGCTGGACAACTTTTTCTTTCTTCACCGCTTGTTCTGCAAAAAAATCCCCAGGATATATAGCGATTTTAAGCATCACAAAACCAAATATTAGTCCGATCACAATTGCAGTAACTGCAGCTTTCCACGATAGAAGGAAACCTGTAAGCATTTCATGGCGATTTCCTAATAGAAAGTTTACCTTCTTTTTTTTTGGCGGAACGTAATGAATTCTCTTAAACGTCTCCAGCTTCTCATTAGAACTATCAGTACTTGCAGATGTAACAAATGGCTGCTCTAATAATTCTTCTTCAGCTGCTGCTGATTCTTTTTCTACTTGCCAATGATGAACTTTCATCTCCTCTGATATTGGCATTTCTTTTCCGCTAATTTTAATGGTGATGTTATCACAAGTTGTTTTCGAATGCTTGTCCATTGTCGAACCCCCTTGGTGCTTGATTTTGCTTTATGCTAACATAATCAAAAAAAAAAAGAACAAGACTTTTGTCGCCTCGTTCAAGAAGATTTCGTCAACATTTTTACTTTTAATAAAGTGAGATTTCTATTGATAGGGGGCTTCTCTTATTCATGTATACAGGACAAACTAAAAACTCGACGTCCCTTCGCCGCTAATTCCCTTCTACTGAGCGCTTCTAATGCTTCATGTTATTAAGTTTTACTAGAGTTAGATACGAGATAAAGTGAAACTTCCATCAGTGGGGGTTTTCTCTCATCCCCCACTGATGGTTAGTTGAACCAATCGGACATTTACTGGCAGTTATCCCCCACCTAGACTTCTTCGATCCCTCTTACTCTTGAGATGGGGGTCTTACTGCCAGTTAGATGTGGGATAAATTACCATGGTATTTCGTATCTAAAAATATCTATCTATGAAAAAAGAGAAATATACCAATTCATGATCTCCAGATGATAAAAGTAAGTGATTAAAGTACCAAGGCCGATAAAAGGGCCAAAAGCAATCGGTTTCTCTTTTTTTAAAAATCCACAAACAAGTCCTATAAGTCCAAAGAACGCGCCTAAAATAACCGATACAATAAAAGATAAGAGGACAAGCTTTGTACCGAGGACAAAGCCAATTAAAGCAAAAAGCTTCATATCTCCGCCCCCTAAGCCGCCATCACTTAAACGTTCTATTAAAAGCAACAAAACAAATGCACTAATAGCTCCAAGTAGTGAATCCCACCATGGCTGAAGGGGAAACAAGATTCTTTCTATTAAAAAAATGCCTCCAAAAAAAAGCAAAAGTTTATCGGGAATTAACAAATAGGTGATGTCAGATACAAAAATAATCATGAATAAAGAAATAAGCGTCCAAGCGATCATTAATTCTACATTCCAGCCAATCTGTAAAAAGGCAAACACAAATAAGAGTGGCGTCATCGTCTCAACGAGCAGATATAGTGGAGAGATAAGGGTTCGACAACCTCTGCATCTCCCATATTGTATCAGATATGAAAGAACTGGAATTAGCTCTCGTGGGGTTAAATTCCGCTGACAGTTAGGGCACGCTGATCGAGGTCCTGCAATAGACTGTTGGAGAGGAATCCTTAAACCGACGACATTAAAAAAGGAACCTAAAACAAGGCCAAAAATGATTACTACGTACATTTTTTCTCATTCCTTACTTCATTCTAATTTTGTATAAAACTGGCATATTAGCTGCTGTCTCAATCCGACATAAGGTGTTAGAATTCTAAGGTGAGAAAAAGACACTCCCCGTATCCAATCTTTACCTCAAAAAAATCTTAGCGCTTCTAATGAATTTTGAGTGGGAAAAAAGCTGTGAAACATTCTCGTAATGGGCAACGCGATTTCGCCCTGCTTGCTTCGCACCAATATACAATGCGCGATCAGCGTGGCGGATAAGTGCTATGCTATCTTCCCCATCCATTGGCGCTGTTGCTACACCAATGCTTACTGTTATATATATATCCAGCTCTCTGCTTTTAGAAGCTAAATCACGTTGAATTGCAAATGGATGTGCATATGCAGAGCTTTTTATCGAACAATGGGTTATAACTAGAAAGAGCAGCAACTACATGTACAAGTTCTTGATTTTTTGTCACAAAGTGTAAAAGTATATATAGGAAAATCGGAAATAGAAATGAACGGTTTCATACTGGATTTGTCCGCCACTAACGATGAATTCGCAAACAAAATGATGGAATTGATGAAATAGTGATATAAACGGGGCTTATCTAGCTTTCGTGATAATAATAAGCAAAGAATTGGCAGCTGAAAAAGGAGCATCTCAACAAATAGTCCATAAGATAGAAATGCGGGAATTGTTATCCAATGCAATAAGATACATGGCGTTCCATGGATGTAAATGGGGAGAAAAGTACAAATGAAAACAAACATAAAAAAAGGGAGAAGATCCCACATACTGTCGAAAAGCGGGTGAAAAACATAGTAAACACAACAATTGTAAAGGATAGTCCCGATCAGCAAAACTGGCAGCAGTTTTTGCATCACCTACTCCCCCTTTAGCAATAATAGCATTGTCATGTCTTATGCATATATTACCAAATTGTTCTTGTCATGTCACTTTATTTTTTTCTCCCCCTCATTCAAACATGCTGCATTTTCAATTTTAATCCGGACTGAGCTCCAATATATAGAAGAAGCCAAGCGGCACACTGTCCACCTGACTCCCATTTCAATCGATATGATGAATTAGATTCTTTAAAAATGGCTTGCATTGAGAAATAAAATAAAGTGATCCTGTCACAAGCAATACTTCGTTCTTTGCAAGGTTTTGATATAAGGCAGTAAGCAGGTCTTGCCAATTCTCATTTATTTTTGCTGTTTTTGTTTGAGTGAGCTGCAAAAGTGCTTCTGCTTTCGCAGCCCGCGGAAAATCAAACTGCGTAAAATACAAATCGCCGGGGAAGGTCTCTAATGAAGCTAGCATTTCACTCGCATCCTTATCAATAAGCGCAGCAAAGACTACTTTGATCGACTTTTTTGAATAGCGCCTATTAACTGTTTCTACAAGTGCTTTCATACCTTGTTCGTTGTGAGCACCATCTAAGATGACATAAGGTTCCTGACGAATGATCTCCAATCGCCCTGGCCAAAAAGCATGTTTTAATCCTTTTCTTACATGCTCTTCTTTTATTACATATGAACCTTGTTCCTGTAAAAGCTGAATGGCCATAATAGCTAAAGAGGCATTATCGATTTGGTGGCGGCCTAACATAGAAATTTCTACATCCTCAAAGACAGCAGCTTTCGAGGAAAGAGAAAAGCGCTCACCTGCCTCCAACGACTCTATCTCTCTCGTATGCCAGTCCTCTCCAAGAACCCAGATTTTCGCATGTTGTTCAGCAGCTTTTCGCTTAAAAATATCCCGTACTGTTTTCTGCTTAGCTGCTGTAATAAGTGGAACATGTTCTTTAATAATGCCTGCTTTTTCATTCGCTATCTCTTCAATCGTTTCACCAAGAATTTGCATATGATCCATTCCAATTGTTGTTATGACACTAATGATTGGCTGTAACACATTGGTAGAATCAAAACGCCCTCCTAGTCCTACTTCAAAAATAGCTATATCAACTGGTTGAATGCGGGCAAAATAGTAAATTGCCATCGCAGTGATTACTTCAAATTCAGTCGGTGAACCAAGCGGAGTTTTTTCCAATGCTTCTGCTAATGGTTCCATTAACCGTACAAGCTCCACTAACTCTTTATTAGTGATTGGCATTCCATTCAAACTGATTCTTTCATTAAAATGCTCAATATATGGAGATGTAAATGTACCAACTGTTAATCCAGCCTCATTTAAAATGGAACGGATATAAGTGACAGTCGAACCTTTGCCATTTGTTCCGCCAACATGAATGGCCTTCAAAGCTTTTTCCGGGTGATCGAGTTTCGCCATTAGCCATTCCATTCGTTTTAATCCTGGCTTGATCCCAAGTCTGAGTCGGCCATGTATCCAGCTTAACGCTTCATTATAGCTTTTAACCATCATCTCACCTCTTTATTTTTGCGATGGCAAGATAAAACACCTCATTTTGATCAGAAAATTGTATCGGCCTCGAGTCTCTGCCTCTATAGTAAGGCTTCTCCGATTCCACTCTCTCTTATGAAGCCACCCAATAATGGGAACATATAATTCTTAAAACAACGTAAAATTCTCATGCTCCCATTATAAGTGTGAGTTTAAACTTAACCTTTTAATTCCTTGATTCTTGCTTCCACTGTTGCACGTTTTTCGAGATAATCTTTTTCTTTAGCACGTTCTTCATCGACTACCTTTTTTGGAGCATTATTTACAAACTTTTCATTTTGAAGCTTTTGTTGAACTCGCTTCACTTCTTTCTCCCATTTTTCCCATTCTTTTTGGAGACGAGCCAACTCTTCCTCAATGTTAATTAGCCCTTCTAATGGCAAGATCAATTCCGCACCTGTTACTACCGCTGTCATTGCTTTGTCTGGAATTTGCATTTCTAAAGCCATTACAAGTTCCTCTGGGTTGCAAAAACGTTCAAGGTACGACTTATTTTTCTCCAAGACTGTAAGCGTTTCATCATCCTTTGCTTTCACTAGCAGCTTAATTTTTTTACTAAGCGGCGTCTGTACTTCCGCACGAATATTACGAACAGATCGGATGATTTCCATTAGCAGTTTCATCTCGCTTGCAGCTTTCTCATCACTTAGTGATTGATCAACTTGCGGCCATTGTGCAACAGTAATGGATTCTCCATTATGAGGAAGGTTTTGCCAAATTTCTTCTGTTAAAAATGGCATAAATGGATGTAATAAACGCATCGTTTGATCAAGTACATATGCTAAAACTGAACGCGTCGTTTTCTTTGCTTCCTCATTCTCTCCATATAGTGGAAGTTTTGCCATTTCTATATACCAGTCGCAAAAATCATCCCAAATGAAGTTGTAAAGGGCTCTGCCAACTTCTCCAAATTCATATTTATCAGCAAGCTTTGTTACTATAGCGATTGTTTCGTTTAGGCGTGTCAGAATCCATTTATCTGCTACAGATTTTTCGCCGCTCATGTCGATTTCATCATAACCCATCCCGGCCATGTTCATTAAAGCGAAGCGAGATGCGTTCCAAATTTTATTAGCGAAATTCCAAGTCGCCTCAATCTTTTCCATGCTAAAGCGCAAATCTTGGCCAGGTGCGCTTCCAGTTGCTAAGAAATAGCGTAAGGAATCGGCTCCATATTTGTCGATCACATCCATTGGATCAACGCCATTTCCAAGGGATTTACTCATTTTCCTGCCATCTTCTGCACGAATAAGACCATGAATTAATACATCTTTAAAAGGACGTTGGCCGGTAAATTCAACACCTTGAAAAATCATTCGTGAAATCCAGAAGAAAATAATATCGTAGCCTGTCACGAGGCAGTCTGTCGGATAATAACGCTTGAAGCTTTCCGACTCTTCTGGCCATCCCATCGTTGAAAACGGCCATAATGCAGAGCTGAACCAAGTATCCAGTACATCCTCATCTTGTTCCCAATTTTCAATATCGGTTGGCGGTTCATGATGGACGTATACCTCACCTGTTTCTTTATGGTACCAAGCTGGAATACGATGTCCCCACCAAAGCTGACGAGAAATACACCAATCGCGAATATTTTCCATCCAATGGAGATATGTTTTTTCAAAGCGTTCAGGAACAAATTGAACTTTTCCTTCCTGTTTCTGAAGCTGAATCGCTTCGTCGGCAAGCGGCTGCATTTTTACAAACCATTGTGTAGACAAATATGGTTCGACTACAGCCCCGCTTCGTTCCGAGTGGCCAACGGAGTGAAGATGATCTTCGATTTTGAACAGAATGCCTGCCGCTTGTAGATCTTTTACAATTTGCTTTCGACAAGCAAAACGATCCATTCCTTGATACTTGCCAGCATTTTCATTCATTGTTCCGTCTTCATTCATTACTAAAATACGCGTTAATTTGTGGCGATTGCCAATTTCGAAATCATTCGGGTCGTGAGCAGGTGTAATTTTAACTGCACCTGAACCAAATTCCATATCTACATAATCATCGGCAATAATCTCAATTTCTCGCCCGATAATTGGAAGAATGACTTTTTTCCCAATTAGATGTTTGTATCGATCATCATTAGGATGTACCGCTACCGCAGTATCCCCAAGCATTGTTTCTGGACGTGTTGTTGCAATTTCAATCGATCCAGATCCGTCTGCCAGCGGATAACGCATGTGGTAGAATGCACCTTGAACATCTTTATAAATCACTTCGATATCAGAAAGAGCGGTTTTCGTCGCAGGATCCCAGTTAATAATATATTCGCCTCTATAGATCAAGCCTTTATTATATAAATCAACAAACACCTTTTGCACCGCAGCTGATAGACCTTCATCTAGCGTAAAACGCTCGCGAGTATAGTCTAATCCAAGTCCTAACTTTGCCCACTGCTGGCGAATGAAATCGGCATATTCTTCTTTCCATTTCCATGCTTCCTTGACAAAGGCTTCTCGCCCTAAATCATAGCGTGATTTTCCTTCAGCACGAAGCTTTTCTTCCACCTTTGCTTGCGTAGCAATTCCCGCATGATCCATTCCAGGCAGCCAAAGAACATCATAGCCTTGCATTCTTTTCATACGAGTAATCATATCTTGCAGTGTTGTATCCCAAGCATGGCCAAGGTGCAGTCTGCCCGTTACATTTGGGGGTGGAATCACGATCGTGTAAGGTTCCTTATCTGTGTCAGGCTTCGCTTCAAAAAACTTTTTCTCTAACCACCATTTATAGCGATCCTTTTCTACTGTTTTTGGATCATATTTAGTAGGCATATTCAGATGTTCTGTTGCCATTTCAACTTCCTCCTTTATCTCTCAAAATCTGAGTTGTTTCTGGATCTCAGACTTTTTGACTACTTATATTCATTTTTTCCACTTAAAAAGCTCCTTCCATCAAAAGGACGAAAGGAGCGATTTCGCGGTACCACCTTTTTACCAAAAAAACAATCGTATTTTGGCTCTCAAGAAGCATTTAACGGTGCGGACCGGCTTTTGCTACTTTGCATTTGAGTTCACAAAAGCAGTTCAAGGGCGACTTCCAATACGCTCGAATAGAAAATTTTTCAGCTGTAAATTTTCCTCTCTTTAAAACGATGCTCATTGTACTATTCCCTATCATTACTAAAAGAATATCCTATATTTTCTTTTACACTTCCCTGAAGGAAGCATCAGTTTATTTACTCATATAGTATCCAAAAATACACCATTTCGTCAATCATTACTGTCTTTTTAAACGATTTTTTCGTAAAAAATGCAAAATAAACCGCTAATTGTCGCTTCATCATAACAATAAGCGATTTGCTTTAGGATAAAAGTGATGCTGCCATCTGTAGTCTATTCCTCTCCCCCCTAATGGTAATTAAACATTCGACATTTGCTTGGGGAAATACTTCCAGATAAAGTGAAACTTCCATCAGTGGGGGTTTTCTCTCATCCCCCACTGATGGTTAGTTGAACCAATCGGACATTTACTGGCAGTTATCCCCCACCTAGACTTCTTCGAATCCTCTTAACTCTTGAGGTGGGGGTCTTACTGCCAGTTAGATGTGGGATAAATGTTGGATAAACTTGAAGGTTATCATGACAGAAGAATTTAATGAAAGGAGGTTAACTACAAAACGTTTTATTGATGAGAATGAAGAATGCGATATACAGAAGTATATAGAGAGGAGTAATTTATTGATTTTAACAAAAGCAGCTGCTATCGCACCATCTCCCCACATTATACATACATATATAGAGGAGGAGGTGCGGTCAATGAAAAGAAAAATGAATCAACAAACTTTTCAATCATGGATTCGAACTGCAAAAGATATTGGAAAACAATTCATTATTCCTTTTGTCGTCTTTCAAGCTGTGAGAACAATACTGCTCCCTACTTCCTTTGATGTTCTCCTGCTTGCTATTTTTATTTTACTTGCGCTCGCATTTTACTTTGATTGGATTTAATAAATGGTTGGTTATTCTGGAAAAATACAATCTCATTCCAGCAAATTGAAGAAGTTATATGCTAGAAATTGATGCTGTCCCACCTACAACTTTGAGTTGTAAAAGATTTCGTTTGTTCTGTAATAAAACGATTATAATTGTTTCTCCTGCTATGATGTTTACGTATTTTACAAATATCGGCTATAACGAGGACTCATCCTGTGCATTATTTTTTGTTTGCTCGTATTCTGTTAATCTCATGATCATATATTCGGTGTTTTTTAACTGCCAATAATTTCTTTGCAATGCTTTACTATCTTTCAATTCATTTCGTTTCGGCTGTTGATAAAAATATTTTCTAACTGTTTGTGTGATGACGATTGGATATGCTAAATAACTTGTAAATAATAACATTTCATCCGCATTGAAAGGAAAATATCGTAAATATAACTGCATACCATCTAATAATTCATCAGCGTGTTTTGGGTAAGTGTCTAGACTTTTAGCTATAAATGGAAGCAGGTCATGGATTGGAGAGGAACGGCGCGCTCGCTCTAAATTTGTAAAATATCCATATCCTTGTTCATCATAAATAAAGTGATCAATAGATGTTTTCCCATGAATCATCACTGTCCGGGCTTTCGCCAACTCTTTAGAGTCTTCAAACCACTTATCAAACTTTTTTTGAGCAAATTGTAATGCTAGTTTTATGTCGTGGTAATACGTGCAAAAGAGCAGCTGAAATGGAGACATGTACCATTCTTTTTCGCATTCCTCTAAGAATTCGTCCAAAAATGCTTGATCTTGCTCCCATTGTGAAGTTGTTTCTTCATAATGTTCTTTTCGCTCTTCCTTTTCAATTTCTATTTCTTTTACTGAAATGGTATGAAGTCTAGATAGTTCTCGAAAAAAATGTTGATGCTTTTTTAAGCCATTCTCTTGTCCCTCATTGGCAAGCCAAGGCGTTAAATAAAATAGGGCATTTCCTTCCAAAACAGAAAATCTGCCATCAAGTGTTGGATAAATAGGTACAATGCGATTATAGCCTTGTTGATAGATCATTTTCATATTTTGAACAAAATCGATTCCATTTTGAGCATGTATTTTCTTTAAAGCGAAATTTCCTACATCTGAATATAATTTCGTTACTTTCCCAAACTGTTCCATATAATGGACTCGTATCCCATAATAGCTTGCTATTTTTTGTATGATGGACAGGTTTTTTTCCATTTCACCACCTGCTTCCAAAAAAGTAAAACTCTATTATCGATCCTCTCACCTATATAAAACAACCTTGAGTTCTATAGGCCAACAAAGAAATTAGAGATGAGAAATAACTTGCCCATTTCTCTCTTCAAGATTGTTGATATGGGACAAAAAATCACGAGAAGAGGTCGTCATATTGATCGACCCCTTGGCGATACAAACCAATTATTTTAGGGAAATCATATTGATCCTTTAAAATTTTTAATATGATGCCTTTTTTGTGGAATATAAATTACTTGTCCTTCTGACAAATCACTAACTGTCTCCATCCTGTTCACTCTTAAAATTTGCTGAACATGGACATCATATTTCTCAGCAATGAAGTCAAGCGTCTCTCCTTTTTGAATGATACATACTTTCATACTTGCTGCTTCATCTGGTTCTTTCCGAGCAAAAAATTCCGCTAGTGAAATTCCATCTTTTTTCTTTTTCTTTTCTTTTTCTACTATATGTGTATCTTTATGTTTTTTTTCCTTTATTTTTTCGTGTGAACTGCTTTCTTCTATTATGAGAGACGAAGATGATTCAACTGTTTCTTTTTCTAGAACACTACTGGAGGATTCAGCTTTATGTTGAAAAGGCATTTTTAAAAAATTTTTAAACCGCTCTTCTTGGATATCGCTATCGATTAACTCTGTACTGCTGTTTACTTGCTCGGTCTCTTCCTCTTCTTCACTTTTAGCCGTTCTTCTAACTTCTACTGTAAAACTTTCAATAAGTTCCTCTTCTTCTGGTTCTGGTTCTGCTTTCTCTCGTAGGTTTTCGGAAAATAATTTATTCGTTTCAAGGTCTTCTGAAGGTTCTTCTGATATTGCGGATTTTTCTGGAACAACCATTTCTTCTTTATCTGGTATTTCTAATCGGGTTTCCTCTGTTTCCTCCTCTTTCTCTTTTTCCTTCGTTTCTTCCTCCTCTTTTTCTCTTGTCTCTTGAATATTCTCTTGAGGCGATTCTCGTTGCTGCTGCTCTTCCGGTTTTTCATCTGCTGGCTCATAAATTCCTGTCATGATCAGCTCAGCAGTTAATTTTAAACACGACCTTTCAGGTAGAATATAATCGAATGATTCTACATACACATCAACATCATCCACATGTTTTAAGCGATTTCGAGGAACAGTTATATCAAGGGGAAAACAATGGCTGAATTCAGCTGTTCCATGTTCATGTATGTCAACTCTCTGTACATACTTTCTCCCTGTTTCGTCAAATTCAAGTTGATCCTCTTCTTTCTCATTAGGTTGATATTCTCCAGAAAGCTCCAAGTCCCCCCGAATTATTACAAGCTGATCTTCTTCATGGATGGTTATATTTGGATCTAATGATATAGAGATTAACTCTTCGACTTCCTGTCCGCTTTCAAACCAAATCGATTCCTCTAAAGGAAAGCGCAAAGACGTATGTCGAGTTTCAGACAAGGACTATTCCTCCTTTCGATCCAAAATGACTATGTCATTGAAAGCTTATGATAGGTTAAAATAGAATATGTTGTTTTTTTCAAATTCTTTCTATAACAAAAAAGAGGGCGCCATCATTTGGCGTACCTCTTTTTTGTTCATAGGTATTTCCAGTTTAATCCCGACAAGGTGAACATTCATGAAGAAGGAAATGATAAAAAGAACTGCCTGCTTAAGTGAAAGCTTACTAATAAAACAAAACCTGAAAATCAAACACGAAACGCTTTAATGACAGCTTGTAATTCTTCTGACATTTTTGATAGGTTGCGAGAAGAAGATGAAATTTCCTCCATAGCAGCCAGCTGCTGTTCAGAAGATGCAGCTACCTCCTCAGAAGCCGCTGCATTTTCACTTGAAATATTGGCTACCTCAGAGACTGTTGCTACTACTTGCTGTGTTCCAGCAGATATTTCTTGAACAGTCGCGGATATTTCTTCAATTTGAGGAGTAATATCCTTCATTCCTCTTAAAATTTCTGCAAATTTTACTGCTGTTTCTTTTGTCATTTCAAATCCACTTGCCACATTTTCAGTTACAGTTGCCATACCATCAACCGATCTTTGTGTACCTTGTTGAATCTTCGCAATAATTTCTCCAATTTGCTTCGTTGACTGTTGTGTTTGTTCTGCTAGTTTACGAACTTCATTGGCAACGACTGCAAACCCTTTCCCATGCTCTCCAGCCCGAGCCGCTTCAATGGCTGCGTTAAGTGCTAATAAATTGGTTTGATCGGCAATTCCTAATATAGCATCCGAAATGCTCCCGATATGTAAAGAGTGCTCATGCAGTTCCTTAATCGATGCATTCGATTGTTCCACCGCCTCATTAATGGAATCCATTTGTTCCAATGTTTGAGAAACGGTAGTCTCTCCATCCTCTGCTTGCTTTCTTGTATGTTGGGCAAGGTCTGAAACTGCATTACTGTTCTCAGCAATTCTTTGAATTCCTAAAGCGGTTTCTTCCAATGAATGGACACTTTCATTAATACTATTTGTTTGATTTTCTGCTCCACTCGCAACTTGCTGCACCGCTCTTGCAACTTGCTCTGCTGAAACAGAGGTTTGCTCAGCATTCGTATTTAGTTCTTCACTGGCAGCAGCAGCTTCTTTGGCATTTGTCGAGATTTTATGTACAAGATTGCGAAGTCCTTTCATCATATCATTAAAAGCATTTTCAACGTCTTTCATTTCATCCCTCGTATGAAATGATATATTTGTCGTTAAATCGCCTCCTGCGATATCTTTTGTAATTTTCTTCAATTGATTGACAACATGTTTTATCGATAAATAAAACCCAGTACATAAATAAACTATAAAAATAATAACGAGTGCGGTAGATACATATAATATCATTCGTACTGTTTGTAGATCTTTTACCTTATTATTCATTGTTTTCTCTAATTCATTAGAAAGCGTTTCATACATTAAAAAAGCGTTTTCAATTGTTGAACTACTATACTTTAAAAAATCATCGGTATTGATTACAATCGTTGAACCATCAATTAAGTTAACTGAAATATAAAAAAAGTATTGAACAATATCACTCGAAATGGTATTAAATTCTTCAAGCACCTTTTCAAAATATGGATCTTCTTCGGCAATAACCTCTAAGCTATACTTCATATCATTTAAACTTTTTTGCGAATCACTAATAAGTTTAATAAGCTGATCACGCTCTTGATTATAAATTTTTTCCCGATTGGTAATGTTCTGGCCGATAACACTCATTTGTCCTAATTTTTCTGAAAGAGATGGCATCGTAACGACAACGTTTTCCACCAAATAATTTCCAACTTTATTATCATTTAAGAATAGATCAGAATTATCTCCCACTTTATTCATAAAATTAATAATATCGTTAATATAGGCATTGTATACCTCTACCATGATCTCTCCATAGTTTTGTTCATACACAGATGATGATATGTTTTCCCATCGTTCCTTTAAGCGTTCCCAATTTTCAGTAGCATCCAGTTGCTTGGCCTTTTTATCAAAGTTCGTGATTTTTTCTATTTTTTCATTTATGTCGTCATTCACAGCATTTAATTCATTCTGCAGGCCCTCTTCGCCCTTTCCTATCTGCAGCATAAGAGAGCGGTGCATTTGAATATCTTTTAATAAATCATTTAAGAGTAAGTTATAAGTCATTCCTTGCTGGCGCATGTCTATTCTTTTTAAATTACTGTTGCTGTCTGAGATCGTGGTGGTGACTAAATATGCCAAATAAATCGCAATAAGACCTCCAATCAATGCAAATTTTTGTCCGTACTTAAGACGATTCATCAGCTGTATAATCGGATTAAATAGTTTCATTACTTCTTTCCTTTCTCAAGCTTTTTTAAGTAAACGTATTCAATTCTAATATTTTCGTTGCATGCATCCAAAGCATGAACTCGTCGATCGTGGATGGGCACATTGGGAGATAAGCAAAATGAAGTTGCTTTATTTATGAAAAATCTCATATACAAACAAAAGGGAAATCGGGTAGAGTAGGGCAGAGATGTAAAATATTTTTCACATGAGTATATTTTTTGTGATAAAGCGTATACAATCTATTCTACCATGGGAAAAAATTAGGATTCATGAAAATTATAGTATATTTATCCTATGATAAAATGTTTTTCTTTACATAAATTTCTGACAAAATATAAAATGTCGAAAATTTGTCACATTTAATCGTTTCTTTTGTCTATGATTATGGTAATTATTGTTTTTTAACCAGTTAATGTGGGTCTTTATCGTCATTTCCCTCAATTCATTTTATAAAACATTTAACCTATATCCACTTATTTTTATCCTTTCTCACAAAAAAGAACCGGATGTGTCACAAAAGGACACTTCCAGTTCTTTTTTGTTCGCTTATTGAGATATTGTAGCAAATGCTTTTTCCGCTGCTAGTATCGTTTTTTCAATATCATCATTTGTATGGGATGTCGATAAGAACAAGCCTTCAAATTGAGATGGCGGCAAGAATACGCCATTATTAGCCATTTCTCGATAATAAGCAGCAAATAGCTGCAAATCAGATGATTTTGCTGTTTCATAGTTCACAACTTGCTCGTTAGTAAAGAAAATCCCGATCATTGATCCCGCACGATTCACTGTATGAGGAATATGATATTTTTCAGCAGCATTTCGCAAGCCTGCTTCTAATTGATCTGCTTTCTTCATAAATGTTTGATATGTTTCAGGCGTTAATTGTTTTAATGTTTCATAACCAGCTGTCATAGCTAACGGATTGCCAGAGAGCGTACCTGCTTGATAAATCGATCCACTCGGTGCAACATGTTCCATGATCTCGGCTTTTCCACCATAAGCACCAACTGGCAAACCGCCTCCGATTACTTTTCCTAAACAGGTGATATCTGGCGTTATACCAAAATAACCTTGGGCACATTGGTAATCAACGCGAAAACCAGTCATCACCTCATCAAAGATTAATAAAGCTCCATATTGTGTTGTTACATCTCGCAAGCCTTGTAAAAATCCAGGCAATGGAGGAACTACTCCCATATTGCCGGCAACAGGTTCGACAATAACACCAGCAATATCATCGCCAAATTGTTCAAATGCATAGCGAACCTGTTCTAAATCATTGTAAGGTACAGTAATTGTATTTTTCGCTACACCTTCAGGAACACCCGGACTGTCCGGCAAACCTAGTGTGGCAACGCCCGAACCAGCTTTAATAAGCAAGGAATCGCCATGCCCATGGTAGCAGCCTTCAAATTTCAAGATCTTATTTCGGCCTGTATAGCCGCGGGCAAGACGCAATGCGCTCATCGTCGCTTCCGTTCCCGACGATACCATCCGAATGATGTCTATCGAAGGCACTCGCTCTTTCACAAGTTCAGCAAGTTTATTCTCTACTAACGTCGGTGCTCCAAAGCTTGTTCCCCGCGCTGCTACTTCTTGGATGCTTGCTACGACTTTTTCATTTGCATGCCCTAAAATAAGCGGTCCCCAAGAAAGCACATAATCAATATATTCATTGCCATCGATATCGTATATTTTAGACCCGTTTCCTTTATCCATAAAAATTGGATTCATATCAACAGATTTAAAAGCTCGCACAGGACTATTTACACCGCCTGGCATAAGCGTTACTGCTTCTTGAAAAGCTTTTTTTGAATTTTCATAGGAACGCATGATTTTTCCGCCTCCAATTTTGATCAAATGTAAATATCATCTTCCATCCACATCATGCAATGCTGCCATGCCTTATTTTGTTATATATCGAGCTGCATCTTTAGCAAAATAAGTGATAATGAGATCGGCTCCAGCTCTCTTCATACTTGTTAACATTTCTAAGACTAAAGCTTTTTCGTCAATCCAGCCATTTTGAGCAGCAGCTTTCACCATTGAATACTCACCGCTGACATTGTACGCAACAACTGGTAAATTAACGTTATTCTTTACATCACGAACAATGTCTAAATAGGATAAAGCCGGTTTGACAATAATAAAATCTGCCCCTTCTTCTACATCTGAATCAGCTTCACGCAATGCTTCCATCCTATTGGCATAATCCATCTGATATGTTTTTCGATCCCCAAACTGCGGTGCACTATTGGCAGCTTCACGGAACGGGCCATAAAACGCTGATGCATATTTGACAGCATATGACATAATTGGCACATGTTGAAAACCATTTTCATCTAAACCTTGTCTGATTGCAGTAACAAACCCATCCATCATATTTGAAGGTGCAATGATGTCTGCTCCTGCTTTTGCCTGACTGACAGCTGTCTTTACTAAAAGAGTAAGTGATGGATCATTTAATACTTCACCATCTTGAATGACACCACAATGTCCATGATCTGTATACTCACATAAGCAAGTATCTGCAATCACAATGATATCTGGATAATGCTTTTTTATGATTTTTGTTGCTGCTTGAATCAAGCCATGATCATGAAAAGCACCGCTTCCTTCCGCATCTTTCACATCAGGAACTCCGAAGAGTATCACGGATTTAATCCCTAATGAAACAATCTCAGCCATTTCGGCATGTAATTGATCTAGTGAAATTTGCTGTACACCTGGCATCGAGACTACTTCATTCCTTTTATTTTCTCCTTCTGCTATAAATAATGGATAGATGAAATCTTCGACATGAAGATGTGTTTCTCTCACAAGCGCCCGCATAGATGAGGATTGACGTAGACGACGATGACGTTTAAATTGTAGCTCTTTCATTTTTCTCCTCCTTATTCGTTATCGGTAAAATTCGCTGCTAATTCGTCCACCATTGCTTCCATTGTATAAGTGGCCGGAGATGCTGCCACAACAAATCCATGACTTTCAATCGCAGCTTTTGTTACTGGCCCAATGCAGACAACTTTCGGTTTTAATGCCTCTTTCATTAAGTGATATTCCTCTACTACTTGCAGAAAATGATGAAAGGTAGAAGGACTTGTAAATGTAATGATGTCTAGCTTTTTCTCTCTCAACAAAGACGCTAGCTTTAGTTTGCTAGGCTCAGGAAAAAATGTTTCATAAATAATCCATTCATCAACAGTTATATTCCGTTCTTGGAAGCTGTTTGCAATAGTAGCACTAGCTAAGTTGCCTTTTACTACTAATGGTTTTTTCGCTTTATGCAAGTGGAAAAATTCTTTTGTAAAGTCACGAGCAGTATAAAAAGTAGGCATAAACGCTGATGAGACAAGATATGCTTCTAATGCTTCTTTCGTTTTTTCGCCTACGACTGCAAAACGCCGGTCACTGCAAGAATGCGGAAAAGGGATGGAAAGGGCTTGAAGGCGTTCGAAAAAAAAGCGAACCCCATTTTTACTAGTAAAAATAATCCAGTCGTATTCATTAAGCTGTTTGATAAATTGCTCCTCTTGTTTGTCAACATGCAAGTTAAAATCTATCAATGGTACGATTACAGCACTGCCGCCATAGTGTTGAATTTTATCAGCAACTTGGCTGCCTCTTTCCCCACCTCTTGTAATTAACACATGCTTTCCACTAAGCGGTAATATCTGTTTCATATTTTATTCGAGCTCCTCTTTCACCTGCTCAATCAATGCTTTTCCCCCAAGCTGGATCAATGATTCTGCAGCAGCTTCTCCGACTTGTTGAGCATCTTTTCCACAAATTGTTTCTTTGTAAATTGTATTGCCATCAGGGGAAGCAACGAGCGCAGTCAAGCTAATTTTTCTATCTGCTGCAACCGTAGCAAACCCAGCAATTGGAACTTGACAGCCGCCATCCATTTTATGTAAAAAAGCACGTTCAGCTTGCACTGCCAATGCTGTATCAGGGCATGTAAGTTTATGCAATTGTTCTAATAATTCATCGTCATCAGCTCGGCATTCTATAGCCAACGCTCCTTGACCTACTGCTGGCAAGCATATGTCCGGCTCTAAGTATTCAGTTGCCACCTCTTTGCTCCAGCCCATCCGAGCAAGCCCAGCTGCCGCTAAAATAATAGCATCATAGTCCTCCGCCTTTAGCTTCGCAAGTCTCGTATCAATATTGCCGCGAATCCATTTAATGTTAATATCCGGTCTCATCGCCAACAATTGAGCAGCTCTCCGTAAACTGCTCGTACCAATAACCGCCCCTTTCGGCAGTTCACTTAATTTTCTATGTTCCTTTGAAATAAGGACATCACGATAATCTTCTCGTTTAGGAATACAGCCAATAGCTAATCCTGGAGGCAAAACTGCTGGCATATCTTTCATACTATGCACTGCCATATCAATTTTTTTATCGAGCATCGCCTGCTCAATTTCTTTTACGAACAAGCCCTTTCCTCCGACTTTGGAAAGCGTAACATCTAAAATCCGGTCTCCCTTTGTTACCATTTCTTCTACTTCGAATGAAAAAGGAACACCTAATTTCTCTAACTGATCCTTTACCCAATTTGTTTGAGTAAGCGCTAATTTGCTTCTTCTTGAACCGATCGTGATTTTTCTCATCGTGAAACCTCCCCTGCAATATTGCATCCATCACACGCCTCTTGCTGATTACGCTCTATCTTATATTCCTCTTCATCGATACCAAAAATGAAACAAAGATACTTGACTAATAAAGAAGAAGTTAACGAGTAAGAGTAAAAAAGCAGCGATATTAAATATAGCCAATGATTTTCCAAATATTTTTTTTCTAGTATAAAAGTAAAGAAAGATATTATAAACAATTAACAGTATAAAAGACCCGGTAATTTTAGGATCGTACCAATAGAAGTTTGAAAGTTTAATAAGTGCCCACTGCAATCCCAAGATTAAACTTAATAATAGCATCGGCACCCCAATTGCATTTAATACGTAAGACATTTTCCCGAGCTTTTCTAAATCGCTTAAGCGCCACAACCGCGGGCCCCACTTTTTTTCCTTCAGTAAATGGTATTGCAGCAAGTATAAACAAGAAAAAACAAATGAGAATGAAAACGCTGCATAAGATAAAAGTGCCATCATAATATGAATGAGGAGAAGTTCAGACACTAGTTTCTCGGCCATGGCAACGGTTGGCATTTGCGTTGGTGCGAAGGTGTGGATGGCCATAAAGATAAAACCGAGCATATTGATAAAAAATACAATAAAATCTATTTTAAGAACTCTATTGACAATAAGCGAAAAACTAATTAAAACCCAGGCATAAAAATATAACCCTTCAAAAAGGGTCAGTACAGGAAATCTTCCAGTGCGAACCATATAAAGAAATAAAAAGATTGTTTGTAAAATCCAAACAATCGCAAGAAGCCAGAAGGCAGAGCGATTAGCCTTCTGATTTTGATGCCAAAAATCAATGAAGTAAAGTAAAATACTAATTGAATAAAGGACGATCATGAGCTCATGCAGCCTTGTCATCAATAAATCAAACATATCCATCCATCCTCATTCATGATTGGAAAGATGCGCTCGCTGCAGTTACATAAGCTCTCTTTTCATTGATTTGATGTTCTTGTAGGTGCTGATGTGCCGGTTGATCAATATCAAAGATTTGCTTGAACAAATCTAGTTTTTCAGCAGCATCTGGTTGGCCAGCTAATTCTTTCGCTTGTAAAATCGGATTCTTTAGCATTTGATTAATAATGCTTTTTGTATGCTTGCTTAATACTTTTCGTTCCCGCTCTGTTAAGCCGGGAATTTTACGTTCAATACTCTTCATTGTTTCTGCTTGAATGCCAAGAGCTTTTTCTCTTAAAGCAGAAATAATTGGAACAACCCCAAGCATATGAATCCATTCGTTGAAAGCAACCAGTTCTTTTTCAATCATTAACAAGATTTTTTCAGCAGCTTTTTTTCGTTCGGCAACATTTTCAGCAACGATCCCTTCCAGATCATCGATATCATATAAGAAAACGCTCTCTAATTCTGAAATCGCAGGATCTAAATCACGTGGAACGGCAATATCTACCATAAATAAAGGACGGCCTTTGCGCATCCTTTCGACATCCATCATCATTTCCTTTGTCACTACATAAGATTTAGAACCAGTTGAACTAATGAGAATATCTGCTTCTAATAAAGCGCACTGTAGTTCTTGCAAATGCTTTGCGTGCCCTTCAAAACGATTTGCTAGCGTTTGCGCCTTTTCAAAAGTGCGGTTAATGACAGTTATTTTTGTTGCGCCGCTTCCGTGAAGATTTTCAATTGCAAGCTCTCCCATTTTCCCCGCGCCCACAATCAATACATGTTTATTGTGTATATTTCCGAACACTTTTTTCGCTAATTCTACTGCTGCGTAGCTTACTGAAACAGCATTTGCCCCTATGTCTGTTTCTGAGTGTGCTTTTTTAGCTAATGTTAAAGCCTGTTTAAACAATTGATGAAAGACTGTTCCTGTTGCACCCGATTCTTGGGCGAAAAGAAAGCTGCGGCGTACTTGCCCTAGTATCTGTGTTTCCCCCACGACCATCGAATTTAGTCCACAAACAACCTTAAATAGGTGCTCCACAGCCCCTTCTTGTTCATAAATAAATAAGTACGGTGTAAACTCAGCTTGATCCAGCTGAAACCACTCAGCAAGAAAAGCTTTTATATAATAACGCCCAGTGTGAAGTTGATCGACAACCGCATACACTTCTGTACGATTACATGTAGAAACGATCACATTTTCCAAAATGCTTTTTTTCTGCTGCAGCGCACGCATGGCGGCAGCTAAGTCTGCCTCACTGAAAGACAGCCGTTCTCGAATTTCTACAGGGGCTGTTTGATAATTTAATCCTACAACGATCGTATGCATGCCATGACACCCCCAAAATAAATTACTACTACTATTATACCATTTCTCTTTTTTAAATTTTTGTTAAAATGTGAACAGAAAATGAAAAGATGACCAGTACTGTGATAAAATAGAACGAATCATGTTAATATTTATTGAGAATAAAGTGAAACTTCTATGAGTGAGGGTTTTTTCTTATCCCCCACTCATAGTTAGTTGAACCAATCGGACATTTACTGGCAGTTATCCCCCACCTATACTTCTTCGATTCCTCTTACTCTCCGAGGTGGGGAGCTTACTGCCAGTTAGATGTGGGATAAATGCATACAGCAATTGCTTCCTTTTGTACCGTATCAAAAATGGAAAGCAGAATCAAGTTAATCGGCTGGAAGCGAGGATGACAATGAAAAAAAAATCACTTTTCTCCAGTATCATTCTAATTGGCTTTGGTCTTTACTTTTATTTAGATCACCTTCCATTTGCTTGGCTAAGGGAGCTATATCATTGGCCGACATTGTTCATGATTATTGGCTTGGCTTTTTTAGCTCAAGGCTATCTCGCAAAAGATCATGAGGCGATCTTACCAGGAACGATTCTTTTTGGCTTTGGCCTTCATTTTCATGTTGTTCAAAAATATGATATCTGGCCAGATCATATCGGAATTTTTCTTCTAATCATTGGACTCGGATTTCTCCTGCGCTATCAAAAAACCGGCGCTGGCCTGCTGCAAGGTTTCTTATTCTTAGTATTGTCCACTCTACTCTTATTTTATGACAACATAATCGAGTGGTTAGGTTTACTTGAACTGAATGCACTATCAACCTTAAATCTTTGGCCGCTCCTTTTTATTTTGATCGGTCTTTATTTGTTTATCGCTAGAAAAAAGTAAGGATGTTCATTGAAAAAGAGGCTGAAGCCAATAGCGGCATCAGCCTTTTACTATAAAGTGAAACTTCCATGAGTGAGGGTTTCTTTCATCCCCCACTCATGGTTAGTTGAACCAATCGGACATTTGACTTTCAGTTATCCCCCACCTAGCGCTTCTGATTCCTCTTACTCTTAAGGTGGGGGGGCTTACTGCCAGTTAGATGTGGGATAAATGTCTAAAGCTATATTTTGCTTTCAATTGCCGTCCATGCCGCGTCTTTTCCTTCTCCAGTCTCTGATGAGAAAATAATTGCTTCATCTGTAGGTAGGATTTGCAATGTTTCCTTGACGATACGCAAATGCTGCTGCCTTTTTCCCTTTGAAACTTTATCTGCTTTCGTAGCAATGACAATGCAAGGCGTTTCATAATGCTTCAAAAACTGGTACATTATCACGTCATCATTAGTAGGCGGATGACGTAAATCGACGATCAACAACGCCGCCTTTAAATCTTGCCGTTCGGTTAAGTACGTTTCGATCATTTCTCCCCATTTCATTCGTTCCCGCTTTGAAACCTTTGCAAATCCATAACCTGGAACATCTACGAAATAGAGCTCATTTTCGATCTTATAAAAGTTTAAAGTCTGAGTTTTTCCTGGCTTGGAGGAAGTACGGGCAATGCTTTTACGATTTAGCATTTTGTTAATAAAAGAAGATTTCCCCACATTGGAACGCCCTGCCAAGGCAAACTCTGGAAGGCCATCTTCCGGGTATTGATCCGGTTTCACCGCACTAATCACCATTTCTACTTCATTTACTTTCATGCTTGCTCCTCCAATAAGGCAGTCTTTAACACTTCATCCATATGGGTGACAGGAATAAACTCTAGTTCTTCCCTCACACTTTCAGGAATATCGTCAATATCCTTTTCATTCTCTTTTGGCATAATAATTGTTGTTAAGCCAGCTCGATGGGCACTCAGCGTTTTTTCTTTTAAGCCGCCGATCGGAAGTACTCGTCCTCTCAAGGTGATTTCACCTGTCATGCCAACTTCTTTCCTAATCGGTCGATTAGTTAGTGCAGAAACTAAAGCAGTTGCCATTGTAATCCCAGCTGAAGGTCCATCCTTAGGAACCGCCCCTTCCGGCACATGTACGTGGATGTCTACTTTTTCATGAAAATTTTTATCCAGCTTTAGCTCTTCTGCTTTTGAGCGTACAAAACTAAAGGCTGCTTGAGCTGATTCTTTCATTACGTCACCTAGTTTTCCAGTTAACACAAGCTTGCCTTTTCCAGGTGAAAGCGAAACTTCAATTTGAAGCGTGTCTCCTCCAACTGTTGTATAAGCAAGCCCAGTTGCTACACCAACCTGGTTCTCCATTTCCGCTTGTCCATAACGATATTTAGGTTTGCCCAGAAAATCGGCAAGATTCTTTTCAGTCATGATGACCCGTTTCTTTTCACCTGCGACCATAATTTTAGCTGTTTTTCGGCAAAGGGTAGCAATTTGTCTTTCCAATTCCCTTACACCGGCTTCTCTTGTATAATAACGAACTATTTTTTGAAAAGTCTGATCTCTAATTTGCAATTGTCGTTTTGTTAAACCATGATTTTTTAATTGTTTTTCCAATAAGTGATCTTTTGCAATTTTGATTTTTTCCAATTCCGTATATCCTGCAATCGTGATAATTTCCATCCGATCACGAAGCGGCCCTGGGATTGTTGCTAAATTATTTGCTGTCGCAATAAACATAACTTTAGATAAATCATACGTCTCTTCAATATAATGGTCGCTAAACGTATTGTTTTGCTCTGGATCTAGTACTTCTAACATAGCAGAAGAAGGATCGCCTCGAAAGTCGCTCGACATTTTATCTACTTCATCTAGCAAAAATACCGGATTAATAGTAGTCGCTTTTTTCATGCCTTGAATAATTCTTCCTGGCATTGCTCCTACATATGTTCTGCGATGCCCCCGAATTTCTGATTCATCTCGAACTCCCCCTAAGGAAATACGGACAAATTTTCGGCCTAAAGATTCTGCGATTGAGCGTGCAAGACTCGTTTTTCCAACGCCTGGAGGACCTGCGAGGCAAAGGATAGGGCCTTTTAGTGAATTCGTCAAATGTTGTACAGCCAAATATTCAAGCACACGCTCTTTCACTTTTTCAAGTCCATAGTGATCGCGATTTAAAATTTTCTCTGCTTTTTCAATATTTAGGTCATCCTTTGTTGCCTTCGTCCAAGGCAGCGAAGTCAGCCAATCTAAATAGTTTCGAATCACAGCACTTTCCGCAGAAGCGGATGGAACTTTTTCATAGCGATCCAGTTCTTTAAGCGCTGCTTTTTTTACGTGTTCCGGCATCTCCGCTTTTTCAATTTTTTCTGTCAGCTCAGCAATTTCACCGGTTTTTCCTTCTTTATCACCAAGTTCTTTTTGGATAGCTTTCATTTGCTCTCGCAAATAGTACTCTTTTTGTGTTCTTTCCATCGATTTCTTTACACGCTGGCCAATTTTCTTTTCTAAGCTTAATACTTCTTTTTCGTTGTGAATCATTTCAATCACACGAATCATTCTTGTTTTAATATGCACAGTTTCAAGTATTTCTTGCTTATCCTGAAGCTTTAATGGCAAGTGAGAAATGATCACATCTGCCATCCTTCCAGGTTCTTCTATATCTGCTACTGTTGCAAAAGCTTCAGCAGAAATTTTATTGGACAGTTTTATGTATTGCTCAAAATAATCGAGCATTGTTCTCATCAACGCTTCCATTTCTGTATCAACATTGTTGTCATCTTTAAAGATTTTCAGTTTTACATTATAATGATGATCTTCTTGAATAAATTTAACAATTTCAGCGCGCTTTAAGCCTTCCACTAAGACACGTATTGTGCCGTTTGGAAGCTTGAGCATTTGTTTGACCTTTGTAAAAGTTCCCATTTTGTAAATATCACTTTCATCAGGATCATCTATGGAAACATCCTTTTGTGTAGCCAAAAGAATTAAATTATCACCCATCATCGCTTGTTCCAACGCTTCAACAGACGCCTTTCTTCCTACATCTAAATGAAGCACCATCGTTGGATAAACAAGCATTCCTCTTAAAGGCAAAAGAGGAACAACTGGCTCATTATTCTGTGACATATCGTGCACCTCCCAGTACAACCTCGTAAGTAAAATTAAGTAACACTTTTATCGGAAGGAGGGCTTTCCCTCCATCCAGAGAATCTCTTTTCCCACACTAATCGGACATTTCGCTTCCGTTATCCCCTACCTAGATTTCCCTCATTCCTAAATTGTTTATAAGCAGCAGACATTCCCCAAAAAATCTTCATGCAGTGCTGATTTTATCGTTTGGCTAAATGTGGGTAACGTATAACCTCTATCAAGTGAAAGGAGCAATTCCCCTCATTATCACAACACTTCACAAAAAATACTTGTGACCTATGCCCTATAATCTTCTATGCAGATTGAGATTGCCTGAACGGGTAAATGATAAGGATTCCTTATCTTTGTACAATTCTAACCCATTTATAAAAACGTGTCTATTATCGCAGCATTCCGATGCTATTTTTTTCTGTTCTTCCTATTTTCGCTTTACTTTTAGAATGTATCAAGAAAAGCGCATTTCATAAAAAATCGACTTGGGATAAACCAAATCGATTTTATCTGATTTGTCAGGACGAAGTTAGTACACCCTTCCAAGTCGATTCACACTTCTTTCATCATTCTACATGCTTTCTTTCTGCTCAAATTTATTTACAAGCGCCACTTCATACACTTCTTCTAATTGTTTAACTGGAATAATTTGAATACCGCTTATTTTATGCAACATTGCTTGCATATTTTCAAAAGGAACAATCACTGTTTTTACACCAGCTTTTTTTGCAGCTTTCACCTTTGCTAAAATACCGCCAATTGGTTTTACACTTCCGTGGATGCTTATCTCTCCCGTCATCGCAACCTCATTATTTACTGGGATTCGATAAATAGCAGAATAGATGCCCGTTGCCATTGCTATGCCAGCAGAAGGTCCGTCAATCGGAATACCACCAGGGAAGTTAACATGAATATCATACTGCTCAGCTGGAACACCCATCGTACGCAGTACTGTAATGACATTTTCAACAGAGCCTTTCGCCATACTTTTTCGGCGAATAGATTTTCCTTGGCCGCCAATATTTTCTTCTTCGATAATACCAGTAATATTGATCGATCCTTTTTCCTTAGCAGGAATAACCGTCACTTCAATTTCTAACAGCATACCGCAATTAGGTCCAGTAATTGCAAGGCCATTTACTAGCCCAATTTTCGCTTTATCTGCAATTTTCTTCTCTGGTCTTGGCATTAATTGGCTTGATTGTACAATCCAATCAATGTCTTCATTCGTAATGTGATTTCTTCCTTCAGTTATAGCGAGCCCAGCTGCTATTTGCACAATATTAACAGCTTCACGGCCATTGCGAGCATGTGAGGCTAAATAATGAATTCCTTTTTCCGGAATGGACACTTCCATTTTATCACAGGCTTTTTTAGCAACAATCATTATCTCTTCTTGATCCAGTTCACGAAAAAAAACTTCCATGCATCGTGAACGAATTGCAGCTGGTATTTCGTTAGGTGTTCTTGTTGTGGCACCTATTAAGCGAAAGTCAGCAGGGAGCCCATTCTTAAAAATATCATGGATATGCAATGGGATTTGTGTATTTTCTTCACTATAATATGCACTTTCTAAAAATACTTTACGATCCTCTAACACTTTTAAAAGTTTGTTCATTTGAATCGAGTGCAATTCTCCGATTTCATCAATAAAAAGAACTCCTCCATGTGCATTCGTTACAGCACCTTGTTTCGGTTGTGGAATGCCTGCTTGCCCCATGGCACCTGCACCTTGATAGATAGGATCATGCACTGATCCTATGAGAGGATCCGCAATCCCACGCTCATCAAAGCGGGCTGTTGTTGCGTCCAATTCTACAAATACAGCATTTTGTTGGAAAGGAGATTTTTCTTGACGTTTTGCCTCTTCCAACACAAGGCGTGCAGCAGCTGTCTTGCCTACCCCAGGCGGCCCGTAAATAATGACGTGCTGAGGGTTAGGGCTGCAAAGTGCAGCTTTAAGAGATTTGATACCATCTTCCTGGCCAACAATATCTCCAAAGGATGCTGGTCTTACTCGTTCTGCTAACGGTTCTGTTAAAGAGATGGAGCGCAGCTTTCGCAATTGCGCCATTTCTTTTCTCGATTCACGATCGATGGATACTTTCTGTGTTCGTTGATTTTTAAGCAAACTCCAAAAATATAAACCGATAATCACACCAAAAAATAATTGAATCATTAATGCTATCCCTGTCCAATGCATGACATCAACCTCCAGCCTAACCTTTTTATCCGCATTCAATCGAATTGAAACACTTTTCTCATTAATTGTTTGTTCTTTAAAACGCTTGAGTAAAAGTGATTATAAAACGATCGAAAGCATTTTTGATCTCGTTTAATTAGTTATCTCACTAAAGGTTAGTATCTCCTGGATAGAGCGGGAATAAACTTTTTTTATTGCCTGAAAAATATCCAATTATCGGAATACAAAAGCAGCCTTGGCTTATCGATGTCCAAGGCTGCTTGCTATCTCTTGATTCCCGTGTGGCATGTAAGTATGAAAAATGATTTTCTCATTTCACTTAAGCATTACCACATCACGTAAGCGAATTTATTGTGTCGTCTTAGCTTAGCGCCAGAAAAGATTTACGCAGATGTTTTTGATTTTTTATCAGCATCTACAGGTGTACCATCTGAGAGCAGCAGTTTTGGCGGCTGCTGTTGATCAAGAACAGATTCTTTTGTGATAATGCATGTTTTTATATCATCACGAGAAGGCAGATCAAACATTACCTCAAGCATAATGCTTTCTATAATGGATCGTAGACCGCGTGCGCCTGTTTTTCTTTCAATTGCTTTTTTCGCTATTTCTTTAAGCGCTGATTCATCAAATTCCAATTCAACATCATCGAGCTCCAGCATTTTCTGATATTGCTTAACGAGTGCATTTTTTGGCTTTGTTAATATTTCAATGAGTGCTGATTCATCAAGCGGCTCTAAACTCGCAATTACAGGTAAACGCCCAATGAACTCTGGAATGAGTCCAAATTTCAATAAATCTTCTGGAACGACTTTTGTTAATAAAGATTTGCTGTCTTCTTCTTTCACTTTAGTTGGCTCAGAACCAAAACCAATCACTTTTTGTCCTAAGCGCCGTTTAATGATTTGTTCAATACCATCAAATGCGCCACCGCAAATGAACAAAATATTAGTTGTGTCAATTTGAATAAATTCTTGGTGAGGATGCTTTCTTCCACCTTGTGGCGGAACACTCGCAACCGTTCCCTCTAAAATTTTTAATAATGCTTGCTGCACACCTTCTCCAGAAACATCACGTGTAATAGATGGATTTTCCGATTTACGTGCTACCTTATCAATTTCATCAATATAGATAATCCCTTTTTCCGCTTTCTCAACGTCATAATCAGCAGCCTGGATCAGTTTTAACAAAATATTTTCAACATCTTCTCCAACATAGCCTGCTTCTGTTAATGACGTCGCATCAGCAATCGCAAACGGTACATTTAATATCCTTGCAAGCGTTTGTGCCAACAAGGTTTTACCGCTTCCAGTAGGTCCAATGAGCGCAATATTACTTTTCGCGAGCTCCACATCATCCACTTTGCTGTTGGAATTAATGCGCTTATAATGATTATAGACTGCAACAGCCAATGATTTTTTTGCTTGGTCTTGGCCAATGACATATTCTTGCAGAATTTCTCTAATTTCCCGAGGTTTTGGTACGTCCTTAAATTCTACTTCTTCTTCAGATCCTAATTCTTCCTCTACAATTTCTGTACAAAGCTCAATACACTCGTCACATATATATACACCTGGTCCGGCAACAAGCTTTCGGACCTGATCCTGTGTCTTTCCACAAAAAGAACATTTTAACTGTCCCTTTTCATCGTTGAATTTAAACAATGGTTTTCACCCCTTATAAAAACTGGTTTGAAGCGATCTATAACGTGAAGACCAAACAGTAGGCATGCATCCTAAAAGCTTGACTGAATGATCAAAAACAAAGAAAGCATTTTTCAAGAAAAAGCAATCATCACCTTTTATTTACATAATAGAGAAGCTTTAGCTAATCTTTGGTGCTACCTCCCTTATTATATAGCTTAATTATAGAGCTTTCCCTTTTACAAGTAGTAATAGTCTTCATAAAAAAGAATCACTCAAATAAAAAGGTTGGAAAATTCGTCATGAGTTTTCAACTTTAAAACATTGATGTATTGCATTGTATCATAATTAATCAAGGACAGGAACTAAAACACTTATCATCATTATGTAAAAATATTTCCAAATTATTTTCGCTAAAGATGTGTGTTCAAAAGAGGAGAAATAGTGCCAAGAAGTTTCAGGATTGAAAGCCTCAATGACCGGACTAGATGCGATGTTCTGACTATGTTTTCTGAAAATGTAAAATTCCGTAGATGTTATTACTATATGTGAGATCCGGAGAGAGTACCTCTTTTCCCCAGACTATTTGAACAATCTCTAACAGATTTATGTATGTATAAACTACCTTAGACGATTGTATAAAAGAAGGCACGAGTAATCCTTCGCGCCTTGTTCTATACAGTTTTGCTTTTTTATATTTTTATACTTTGCGATTAGTGAATCAACTTCCTGCCATGAATATCTTGTACTTGAACGCAGTCATTATTTCTTCAGTTATATGTCGCTTCAATATTATTATGCAACAATTTTACTGTTCTGTACAAGAAAATCAATCGCTTTACGAACTTTTAAATCTGTTTGAATGCCATCCAAATTTCCTAATGCTTTCTTTATTTCATCTACTTGCATTTGATACATGGATGCCATTTTCTCCAGCTCTTCATTCACTTCTTCTTCAGTCGGTTCTAAGTTTTCTTTCTGAGCAATTGCCTCTAGCGTTAAATTCATTCGAACACGCTTCTCTGCTTCTGGCTCCATTTGCGTTCTTAGAGCTGCTTCATCTTGTCCAGAATACTGAGTATAAAGTTCAAGATTCATTCCTTGCATGGATAGACGCTGAACGAATTCTTGCACCATGCGTTCTACTTCATTCTTAACCATCACTTCTGGTAAATCGATTTCTGCATTTTCTGTTGCTTTTTCGATCACAGTGTCTTCCGTTTTATGTTTTGCTTCATGCTCTTTTGACTCTTTTAGACGTTTTTTGATGCTTTCCTTTAGTTCATCCAATGATTCTGCTTCTTCATCTACATCTTTAGCAAATTCGTCGTCTAAAGCAGGCAATTCTTTTGTTTTCACTTCATGAACCTTTACTTTAAAAGTAGCTGGCTTTCCAGCTAATTCTGCTGCATGATATTCCTCTGGGAAAGAGACCTCAATATCTTTTTCTCCCCCTGCCTCTATGCCAATCATTTGTTCTTCAAAGCCAGGAATAAAAGTATTAGAACCTAAAACAATGGTGTAATTTTCTGCTTTGCCGCCTTCAAATGCTTCTCCATCTACAAAACCTTCAAAATCAATAACGACAGTGTCGCCTTCTTCAGCTTTTTCTCCTTCTTTAAGGATCAATTCTGCATATTTTTCTTGAAGTGTTTTCAGTTCATTGTCAATGTCTTCCTCTGTTACTTCTGTCTCTACTTTTTCAACTTCCAAACCTTTGTATTCGCCGAGCTTTACTTCAGGTTTAACCGTTACAGCAGCAGTAAAGATAAATGGTTTGCCTTTTTCAATTTGCACGACGTCAATTTCAGGCTGATCTACAGGGAATATTCCTGCTTTATCAACAGCTTCCGCATATGCTTCTGGAAGCATAAAATCTACTGCATCTGCATAAAGAGATTCCACACCAAATCTTTTTTCAAACATAGGACGTGGTATTTTTCCTTTACGAAAACCAGGGATATTTACTTTTTTTACCATTTTTTTAAAAGAAGCATCTAACCCTTTATTGACAGTTTCTACATCTACTTCAACCGTTAGAACACCTTTGTTCCCTTCTTTTTTTTCCCAATTTACTGACATTCACATTCCCTCCAACAACAGTTAAAATGAATCAGTGAGCTTAAACTGCAAGCATGTACACTGATAAAAAGGGGATCAACCCTAAAAAATCCCTGATAAATGAACAACAAGTTGTTCATTTTAATTTGTCATATTTTAAAATAAAGATAGGTGTTGAAAAAAGTTCATGATATAACCATTTTATTATAACATAGGTTTTTTTTGTTTCAAGTCTGTGTTTAAAAGTCATAAATAAGACAAAAGGGAAGAAGAAGTTTTTATTAGATGGCTTCCCCTTGCATTAAGAAAGAGTGTTATCATTCATAAAGTATCGAAATTCCCTCTAACGTTTCTACAAAAGCAAGTGCCGCCCGCAAGGCAGCTTCGTCCAAACAATAAAACTCACAATTTTTCTTTATATCTAGTGTCTGATCGTATAATACCTGTGCCCGTAATAGATAAGCAACAGACCAAAGCAGTGCATTATCCTCCTCTGGTTCAAATGGATAAAGTAAAAAAAAGTGGTGTTTCATCATGGCGGTGATCTGTTCGTATAAGGTAGGATCCTGTTGCTCTACGATTTTCTGAAGCGTGTCTAACATTTGCAAATATAGCGGTGTTTCTAACACGTTTGCTGTATGGGCAGGGATAAAAGTTCCCTTTAAATGAAGCTTCTGTACTTCAATTTCTTTTTCTATTCTATGTTCTTTTAAAACATGGAATAGAATAGCTTGAATAAATGGGTCTTTTTGAGCATCTTTTAAATAGACAATTAATTCTTCCATATAAGGATGAATATTTTTATGCGCCAATTGTGCTGCAAGAAATGATTGTTCTTTTAAATTCCCATTGTTAAACAATTTTTCTTGAATAACCGAATCACTCTGCTTTTCAACTATTTTTTCTGGTGAGCCCACAAGTGGTGTTTCTTTTGACATCCTGCTTTCACATAGCAGCAACAAATCTTGATAATATTCCAATTTATCATCTGGGATCTGCTGTTCCTCTATAAGCATCGTAATGGCATCTGTCACTTTGCTTTCTTCCTGTAAATGCAGCAAAACCATTAAATATATATCGAAAATTTCTATATAATCGCCGATTCCTTTGCTTAACATGTCATCACAATGAATCCTTGCTTTTTCAAAAGCGCCTGCCTCATAATAAGCTAACAAAAGCCCCATTCCAATTTCTTCATCTTCTGGATCATAATTCGCTGCTTCTGTAAAATAATGAATCGCTTTTTCATATTGACGATGTTCTAAAGATTCAAAACCTAAATGACGCAATCTATCTTCTAATCCAGGAAAAGGTATCAAATTATTAATGTGTTTCTTTCCACCTGGTTTTTCCATTTTCATCATCCTTCATAAACATGAAAATATAAAGTAAATTTTTCAGAAGTTTTTTCTTATTAGAAAGGCAAGGAACGCAACGTTTTCGAAAAAGGAATCCTTTTTCTTCGCCCATTGCTATGCAAAAAGCTTTCCTATTTACCAATTGGACTTTTGACTTTCAGTTATCCCCTACCTAGACTTCTTCTATTCCTTTAATCTTAATCCAGAGGCCTTACTTACCAGTAAATTGTGAGTAAAAATCAAATTTTCTTTGGCAGCCTCTATAAAAACTAAAAAAGTTTACCTTTTTTGGCAAACTTCTTTACACTTGATATTCGAACGTTTAAAAAACTCCATACGCTCTCTGTGTAAAATATGTTAATTTTATCTTTTTTAGGAGCTGCTTCTGGTCTTATATATAACGCTTATTTAAGTATAACGGTTGTAAAGAAATTATAAAAGTTCGAGATAATAAAAAATGACTAAAAATCAGAAAGAAAGTCTGCCAATATATTGCGCAATAAAGTAAAACTTCCATCAGTGGGGGTTTTCTCTCATCCCCCACTGATAAGAAGTAGAACAAAGGCTAAGATCGCAACGTCCTGTTGCAACGCCTTTGTGACCGACATCCTCAAAAAAGAAGAGCACTTTTTCTTCGTGCGATGCTGATTCAAGGAGCTTTCCTTGTCCTGTCGGCCCGAACCAATCGGACATTTACTGGCAGTTATCCCCCACATAGACTTCTTGATTACTCTAACTCTTGAGGTGGGGGTCTTACTGCCAGTTAGATGTGGGATAAACAAATGTAAGTAATATAAAATGAAACGAAATACGATAGGTCGTGCAGCTGTCTATAATGAAAAGAGTTACACTCGGATTATGTAAATTAGATGTTGAATGAATAAAAAATATCCGTAAAGGCCTTACCCTTACGGATACAATTGAGTGAATACAGTATTGAAATAAAATGTTCAGGCTAGAGAGAGACCAAAGCACTTACTGTTAATTCCCCGAGATATCGTCCTAAATTTGTATCATATCCAGGTGTGATTGGTGCTGTTACTGTTGCGTCTACTACAATTCGCGCACTATTGCCAACTAATACCCCAGCTGCAATTAAAGCTTCTCCTACAGCAATTTCAACGTTCTGAGGGTTTCCGTCATTTGAATCTGTAAATAATGGGATACTTAGTACAACCACTCCGAGTATATTTATAATTTCTAGCGTAGCAGTTACTGTTGCAGTTTCATTTGCTGCAAATGCATATGTGGCACTAACTGGCAACACTACACTAAGAATTGGAAGTCCTGGGACTGCAAAAGTACTTCGGAACGTAACCGTTTGCCCTGATGCATTATTTGGCGACCAAATATAATTGTTGTTCCCATCTATTGCAGGTGATGTTAATGCTGGTGGTTGAAAAACAGCGGGTGTAGGAAGCGTTCCTGGTGCCGCAGCAGTGTCAGCGATGACTAAAGTATTCGTTGGCGTTGTAAATTCTTGTAAAACTATAGGCATAAAAATGACCTCCTAACACTAAATTATTTGTCAATGTTAGTTGACGATAATATATTATGGTTTTCAAGTACTTTTGATTGGACAAACAGTATGGGAAAAACGAATATTTTTGATAGATGAAGAAAATAGGAGGTTCTTTCAGATAAAGAAGTATTTTAAATTTAAATTAACTGCTGTGTGTTGCACCCTTATCACACAGATGAGGAGGCTGCTGTTTGATTCATTATGTTTACTTGTGTTCTCTTATTAACGTCAAAGATTACTTCTTAAATCTTTTTAGGAAAAACGCCAGTCTTAACCGGAATTCTTTCTGAAGTATTCGGTTAGCTGGCTTTTTTTTCTTTTTTTGATGAAAGTCTCTTTGGCGTCGCACCTTTCATTATTAATCCAATACACAAAAAATTAGTAACTCTCTTTTAAAGGTCTAAAAAATACTTAAAAAACACATGATCATACATAAAGAAGATTTTTAAAAAGTTGACAAGCTAATAAATGGAACGATCCCAATACCGGATGAAACCTTTGAAAAGCATCTATTAACTATAAGGTTAAAAATATTGTTCTACAAAATGATGACAAAATAAAGTGAAACTTCCATCAGTGGGGGTTTTCTCTCCCCCCCCCACTGATAAGAAGTAGAACAAAGGCTAAGATCGCAACGTCCTGTTGCAACGCCTTTGTGACCGACATCCTGTCGGCCCGAACCAATCGGACATTTACTAGCAGTTATCCCCCACCTAGACTTCTTTTCTTTGATTCCTCTTACTCCCCGAGGTGGGGGTCTTACTGCCAGTTAGATGTGGGATAAACCATCATTCAAGTTTGAAAAAATGTTTTACATAGGAAATGATTAGAGTTACCATACTTACATAAAAAAATGAAAGCCGTTATTTTTTACTTTAATTGTTTCCATCAGCCAAATTACTTGTCTTAACACAAGTTTTCTTGAGGAGGGCATCTATGAATGACAAAACCAAACAATCAAATGAAGTTAACGGATGGCTAAAACCCAGTTCAAGCATTAGCTTGGAAGAAGTAAATAACTCCGTTCGAATTCCCAAAAATGTGGGGTTCTGGCGAAAATTTTTTGCTTTTGCAGGACCGGGATCATTGGTTGCTGTTGGGTATGTCGATCCTGGAAACTGGGCCACTTCGATTGCTGGTGGTGCCCGATTTGGTTATACGCTGCTGTCTATCATTTTGATTTCTAATTTAATTGCTATGCTACTTCAAGCTTTAGCTGCTAAGCTTGGAATTGTGACAGGACGGGATTTAGCACAGGCTACGCGAGATGCAACAGGTAAAAAAGCAGCGATGTTTCTTTGGATATTAACCGAGCTTGCGATTATCGCAACCGATCTTGCAGAAGTGATCGGTTCCGCTATCGCTTTGAATTTACTGTTTCAAATTCCTTTGCTGCTCGGTATTTTAATTACAACGCTTGATGTCTTGTTGTTACTTCTACTTCAGAAAAAAGGGTTTCGAATTATTGAATCAATTATTATCGTCCTCATGGCGACCATATTTGTTATTTTTACTTTTGAAGTCATTGTTTCGAAGCCGGATGTATCGGCGTTATTTAGTGGCTATATCCCGAAGGCTGAAATCATTGCAAATCCCGAAATGTTATTTATTTCACTTGGAATTCTAGGAGCAACCGTTATGCCGCATAATCTTTATCTTCATTCGTCAATCGTGCAAACGCGGCAGTATAAACGCAACAAGGAAGGTAAAAAAGAGGCAGTTAAATTTTCTGTATTGGATTCAACCATTTCATTAGGGGGGGCATTCTTCATTAATTCTGCCATTTTGATACTAGGTGCCGCCGCTTTCCATGGAACAGGGTTGGATGTTTCCGAAATTGAAGGGGCTTATCGATTACTAAGCCCTACAGTAGGTGTCGGAATTGCAAGTACATTATTTGCTGTCGCATTACTTGCCTCTGGGCAAAACTCAACAATCACTGGGACAATCTCCGGGCAAATCGTGATGGAAGGATTTATCAATTTAAAAATTGCACCATGGCTTCGCCGTCTGATTACCCGTTTAATTGCTGTTATCCCTGCGTTTATTGTAACTTGGATAGCGGGTTCAAGAGGAACAGGAGATTTGCTTCTATGGAGCCAAGTGGTATTGAGCTTACAGCTTCCATTTGCAGTCGTTCCACTGGTGATGTTTACAAATGATAAAAAGAAAATGGGCGAATTTGCAAACAGCTTATGGGTTAAAGTTCTAGCCTGGATTTGTACTGCTGTCATTATCATCTTGAATATTTTCTTAGTTGGATATATCATCGTGACAGGTCAAGACCTGGGCTAACATACTGAATTAGAGAATTATAAAAAAAGCAGGGAATTCCCTGCTTTTTTTATACAGAAACATTTCCCATTCAACTTAAATATAGTATGAAATAATAAATATTTATCGTTAAACGATAAATATTTATTGACTTAAAAGGTATTTCGGTTTATTGTATTGTTAGCTTGCTAAGAAAGGGAGATTTTTTATGAAACAGAAAGAATTATCAGCGTGGTTAAAAATGATCATTGTTATTTGTGGATTTTTTGGTCTGTTGTTGTGCATATATATTGGTCCTGAAATTGGAAGGGAAATGTTACTAGACTCAAAAAATTTGCAGGTGCTGTATACGCCCTTTGTTGCATTTATTTGGATTACAGGAATTCCATTTTTCATTGCCTTAGCATTAGGGTGGCAGATATGTTCGGATATTGGCTCTGATCAGGCTTTTACCATTAAAAATGCAAGTAGATTGAAGATAATAAGTGTTTTATCAATAATTGAAGGTGTTTTATACATTGGGGCATTACTTTATATTTTCGTAGTCGGAAGTTATTATATGAACATTTTATTTGTTTTTTTACTGATACTATTTTTCTCAGTCGTTATTTCCGTATTTACTTCCATGCTTTCTCATTTAGTTAGAAAAGCTAGTGAAATAAAGCAGGATAACGATTTAACGATATGAGGTGTTGAATGATGACTATCATAGTAAATCTTGATGTTATGTTGGCTAAAAGAAAAATGAGTGTTACAGAATTATCTGAAAAAATAGGGATTACAATGGCAAATGTATCAATTTTAAAAAATGGAAAAGCAAAAGCGATTAAATTTTCTACTTTAGAAAAAATTTGCGAAGTTCTAGAATGTCAACCAGGTGATATTCTAGAATATCAAAAAAATTAGATTAGGGTTAATTAAATGAAGGAGAGTATATGATGAAAAATAAATATCGATTAGCTTCCACACCAATATTTTTAGGGGTTTTATGTTTAGTTATCTATAGTATGATTGGTGCAAGATTGGAACCAGACGGTACTTTGGTTGAACCTTTCTTCTTGATTCCATTAAGTTATCTTTTTGTTTTTAGTGGGATTATTACATTATTGTTTGTGGCTATTATTTCGGTGTTCAATAAAAGCAAACATAAAAATTAAGGTTATTGTCACCTAAATAATAGTAAATAAATCAAAAAGGATAAAAAGCTGAGTGTGTATTAATAATTCATAGTTACGATAAAGGTCTCTGTCAAATAGAAGAAGACTTAGAAATGATACTACACGTTTTTTCTAGGGAAAGTAGAGATTATATAAAAAATGATAATGTAAAAATTGATTTTAAATAGACGTCCCGTTGGGCGTCTTTTTTTAAATTCTCGTCATAATATTTTCAGACAAGCCTAAAAGATATTTGTAGCTTTGAAATAAAGTTTAACCGTTTTACCCCTTTGAATATTTGATTATCTTAATGGGGTAAACATCATCCTTGATTTTTATTTATGTTGAAAATTATAATGAAAATGATTATCATTATAATCAGGATTAGTTGATGTAATACTTATGCTTATTTTTTTAGTAATGTTTGAAAGAATGGTGTTATAAGAAAAAACGCCCAAAACGTTGATAAATCAACATTTCAGACGTTTATTAAATCATTCTGTTTTGAGCGTTTTTTCTTAAAATACGTCCCAGGAGAGATTCGAACTCCCGACCGACCTGTAACGTGTTATGTGTTAACCGTTGATATAACGCTATTTGATACGCTCATTGATTCGGTCATTTACCGAACTTTCGACCGATTTCATTATAGCACGTCGTATTATAGAAGAAAAGCGTTAACGGTATTCGAATCTGTTTCCGTTATGTTAAACTAAAAACCAAGGGTATTGTGAGGTTTAAGTAATTAAAATATCTTCGATGAGTAGGTGCTACTATGGGTGTTAAGAAAGTTACTCTTGTTATTCGCAATGGAGAAGCAATCGATATCCGAACATCTGATCTTATTAAATTTGAGATTTCCGTCTTAAAGGAAAATCATAAATTGATAAATGACGGGAAGATATTAATAGATGAAATCGAAAGATTGTGCGATGAATTTCGGCTAGAAATGAAATATAATCCTAGCTTAGAACGAATGCTTCGAGATGACATCGAAAAAATTATCTTGCACAGGCAAAAAGAAAAAACAATATATTGTATTGATTTCCGAGTACAACAACAAGCTGGTCATGACAATGTGCTGTGGGTGTCTGGGTGGCAATAACTCCTCTTTTTAGGGGAGTTTTTTGTTTGGGCAAAAATAATTTTAAAAAAGTCTTGCGTAGTATACTTAAGTTTAGTATACTTAAGTTAATCAAAACAAAGGGGGAAGTAACGATGAAGAAAATCGTCATGACGAAGGCTTGGCAAATTGCCAGAAAAGGTTTTTCTAAATTTGGTGGAAAGATTAAAGATTATTTTGCAGAAGCTCTTCGCATGGCGTGGGCAATCGTGTTAAAGGGAATGGAAAGTAAGATTGGATTTTGTGAATTACCAAAAGGCATAAACGGTTCTTGCTACTTTGTTATAAATGATGACAAAGGCATTCAAGTATCTCTTCTTTCAAAAGAAAAATCATGGAGAGGAAAAGAATATATCAAACGTAATCCAATTGAAAGATACAGAACTGGAAAGAATAAATTAACAGGCGCTCCAATCCGAATGTACCACTACGCTAAGAACTGTGGAGACATCGAAATTCGTCTTAATGATGAGGTTATTGTGATTGAAAACCACATCGATCCAAAATGGCTTTAATTATAGAGGGTTCTTCCCTCATACATATAAAAGGAGGAAATAAAAAAAATGGCTGTAAAAGAATTATTTAAAGGGTTAGAAGATGCTCGCAAGGAATTTAACGGTTGGCAAGGGAATGCGGTTATTTTTATCGATTTTGAAGATATGTCAGCGTGGACACAAGTGTTTGATATACCGACCTATCACAGCGATTCGATCGTTACATTGATAAGCAAAGACGATCTTTACGGCAGAAATGACAGATACAATTATAGGGTTTTAGAAAAATTAGCTAAAGCTAAACACAAAGACTACAAAGAAGGCTTTGCACATTGGCAAATCGAAGATGATTATCGATACGCAGAAATATTCTACTAAGAAGGTGTTAAAAAATGCAAGAAGCAAAACGAGCTATAGAATTTCTACTTTTTGAGTCAAATGTATCTAACTATAAAATATCCCAAGAGACGGGCATTAGCCAGCCTGTCCTTGCAAAATACTCGAAAGGTGTATCGGATATTGAAAATATGACGTTTGGCAATGCTATAAAACTGTACGATTGTTATTTGAAACTCAAGGGGGAAAAGGTGTTGGGTAATAAAGATAGAGACATGCTATTTGGAAAGTTATTTGCCACAGCAGATGTGTTTGGTAGTGGTGTTTTTGAAAAAGATAAATACTCTGTACAAAATAAATACATGGAAAAATTTCAGAAAAAGCCGATGTCTACTTTTGTTAAAATCCATGAAGATTTGATGAATTACACGCACAAATTTGGGAGAAAAGAAGATATATTGATGAAACAATTTGATGAAATAGTAGACGAGATAGGATTGGAATCTTATGACGACAGACCATTGGGAGATAAGTGGCTACTTGGTTTTTACAAGCAAAGGCATGATCTAGAGAATATTTAAATTTAAGCATCTCCTCTCTGTGGGAAGGGCTATTTTTTAATTGACAAAAAATTTGAAAAAGGTAAAATTAAAGTAGTGTTGGGTTTTAGTGTACCTAATCGAGACCCTTGGATGGTCATATTGGGTAAATAAGGCATCCAAGGGTTGTTTTATTTATTTTACTTCTTATAAATTAGTGGCAGCAAATTGTTTCTCAATCTATTCACAACAACAGCCATTTCCTCACGAGTGATGTTGTCTTGTGGACGTGTGCCGTCAAAATATCCATTAGCGACAGCTTCGTCCCAATCTTTCTTCGCCCATGCAGATGGTTTATTTTTATCCACTGAAGATTCCTCCTTTGGCACTGTAGGGGCTACGACGCCACTCTTCTTTTTTAGTCCAAACTGTTTCGCCAAACCGGAAACAATCGCTTGGGCACACTTGCGCCGATAACTGTCCGACTTCAATAACGCTAATTCTGCCGGATTATCCATAAAGCCACATTCGACTAGAATTGCGTCCATTTTCGTCTCGCGGAGCACGTGGAAATTGGCCACCTTTACGCCTCGATCACGAAGTCCGGTCGAAGCTATTAGCGCAGCCTGCACCTTCGTCGCGAGGGCGACAGCGCCCGCTGGCTTAGACGTATATACATAAGTCTCGATGCCGTTCGCATTGCTCCACGCAGAGCCTACCGCATTAGCGTGAATAGATACGAAGGCATCGGCGCCCCATCGGTTTGCTTTGTCCGTTCGTTCTTTTAGTGGGATATCGCGAATGCCTGAAGGGTCATGTGTAATTTCGACGAGCACGCCTTGATATGTCCGAAGTTCTTCGACTACATATTTTGCCACAACGCTATTAAAATGAAACTCTCGCATACTATCGTCTGGCGCACGTTTTCCCGGAGTATTATTACCGTGTCCTGCATCGATTGCTATACGCAAATCTAAATCGACTCCTTTCGTATTAACATCATATTTCGTTAGATTATTCGTTTCTATTACGCCTATCAACTTTTCGGCGTACTTAGGATCAGTCGCATAGCCAGCGTTTTTAACTGCCCACGCTGCCTTTCGATAATCCTTTTCGCCAACAACCGCCCTGTACAAGTCCTTATTCCATGACACACCGTTTACGTATTTGTCGGTCAGGTCACGAATTGATTCAAGCCATGACGGGTACTTACGGAAGGCGGCGTTTACCTTGATTTCTTTTCCGTTCACGAATTCCGAAGTAATAATCATAACGGATTGCCCTTTGTATTCGCCTTTTATACCAAATAGATTCTTTCCTTTTTGCGCTAATTCCGATGTCCCCCAAGCCGACTCAAGTACGGCCTGTGCGAGTATTAGTGACGCTAGGACATCCGACTCCGCCGCTGCTTTCCGTGCGTGAGGGGCGATCTCTTCGATGAAACTCATTATTTAGAACCGTCCTTAGTCGTTACATTCTTGCCGAAACTATATAGGCCACTCGCAGCGAGTCCCATAGCAAGGCCGATAATCAGGCCGTCTTTTAGGCCGTCGGCTACGTAAAATATGCCGAATAGTAAGCCGAACACAACCGCTACTATTGGCGAATATTTAGTCGGCAAGCCAAGCCGTTTGGCCAATTCGACCACGCCAAGAATTAATGGAATTAATGCGATATCGTAAATTTCGAACATATAAACGCCTCCTGTTTTTCCTATTTTGTTTTATTGCCGAGGGGGTAAACGATCTTTCATCTTTCGAATCTCTTCCGCAATGTCGTCGTACTTCGCTGTCATCGCTTCGAGTAGGTTTTGATAGCGTAATTCCCGCGCTTCGGACGACTTCATTTGGTGGATAAAAAGCCACACAAAAAGGACCGCAAAGGGTCCTTGTGTTAAGAAATATTGCATTACATCTTCCATCATTAACTCCTTTCGAAAAATAAAAATACGCCCTATTCGGCGTTTTCTTCTTCGTAAGTTTCACCTGTGATTTTTTTGAAATCTTCGGATGTGATTTCTTTGTACAGCACAACTAGTCTAAGCTGATCAATAGAACACCATCCCCATCCGTAAGCTAGCTCCCAATAACTCATTGTTTAGCCTCCCCTTTCAGTGCAAGAACCTCGATTTTTAATTGCGTAACTTCCTGCCCCAGTTGTGATAACATCGCATCTTTCTGAGCATTCTTTATTTTTTCTTCTGTCAAGGCAAAACCAAGCTGCTGTAGCTGTTTATCCTTGTCTTCTAACTCCTTTTCTTTCTCACGCAAAACTTGCAAAGGCGTTACGGTAATTGCTTTCAATGTGATTCCCTCCCTTAATCGAACGAGAAGCCAAGCCCGCGCATCTCGATAGCTCCCAATGAATCGTTCGCCAAGAATGTAACACGAATATCTAACGCGTATTGCTGCGCTGTTTTTGTCGTATTGGAAAACGTGAAGTAATCCGCATTTTGATAGGCGGCTGTCGCATCCTCCCACATTGGATTAGTGTCCAATGCGTTATTTGTAACTTCGATTTTCATGGTCGCCTTGTTTATGCCATCTTGCGCCATGTAGTAGTCGGCAGCAATTAATATTCTTCGTGCTGCGGTATTACCTGTTTCAATTGGTCTTTTCAGCTTAAATTGCAACGTATTTCCACAACGAATACACCTAGTGTTTGACCACTTGCCGCGGGCTTTGGTGTTGGCATCAATCGCAGCAAGGCGCCAGTAGTAAGTACGGCCTTCGTCTAAGTCCACTTGCAGAGTATAGCGAACGCCTTTACCCTCGTAACTATTGTCCACGCCTTCCTCCGGCAGATCATACCACTGAGAGCCATCGGACACTTGCCAGCCTTTTCGGTCATTCATGGATGACAATTCAAGCACGTGTTTCTCGAATTTTTCGTCCTGCGAAATCTGGATGATAAAGTGTTGAGGATCGTTTTCTTTATCCGATCCAATAAGTCCCTCGAAAGTCGGTCGCAAGCCCGTCCGATAGGTATTTGCTGGATTCGTAAGCGTTGGCGGCGTAGGTGTAGAGTTCGTCACAAAATACGCTTTTTCACTGTCCTTATCCAAGCCGAACGGATCCCATACCGTCACAACGGCATAATAAATAGTCCCTTCAGTCAATATGCCTTCGGGGATTTTGTGCATATTTATTGTTTTCTCGATTCTTCCCGAATCATATATAAGGACATCTTTTGTGTCGTAAATTCTAAGCTGATATGCGGCCTGCGCTTGTTGATCTAAATCCTCGAACGTCCAGCTGAACTCTGGCGCTGTTCCCGTGCCTGCTGGTTCTTCAACGTTGGGGCTTCCTGGCATCACGTCCGTTACGTTTGGCGGTCGTTTTGGTAGAAAAAACTGATACGAAGAATATTCGCTCGCTAAGTCGTATTTGTCCCATACTCTTGCTTTCCATTTGTACCTCGTTGCCCACTTTAAGTCGGGAACAATATAGAAAGATTGAGAGGATGCTATTTTCCCGCTGTTGTGGGCTACTTTATTGGTAGCATTTTCTACAATAAAAACTTGATACGACGATTGAGCGTCCCCTAGGTCGGTGTCTTCGAACCTCCAAACTAAGACTGGGTTGATTGTGTCAACGATGGCGATTTTAGCAAGGTCGCCTTTTGGTTCGACTGGAACGGCTCTCGGCGGAACATTATTCATTACCGTATATTTAGAAGATACTATTGCTCGTGAGACGTAATTTAGCGTATTTTCTACCCATGCTCTAAACTGAATCGACGTTGTGCCAGACGGAATAGTGTAACTATGGCTGCTTGAGCCGCTTGACGTATTCTTCGTTGCAACAGATGACCAACTGCCGCCATTTCTCTGTACTTCCAAGAAATGTTTTGTAATCTTATCTCCGGGATCGGATGCCCCAGACCAACTGACAGTTATAGTGTCTCCCACTCGTAAACCGCTTGTTTTCGATAAAGTGATAGATGTTGGTGGATTTGGCCCTTCATACATATTACCTCTAACATACCAATAACCGTCAGTGTGTTTGCCGTCAGTTGGGTAAGCGTTGTATTCAGCTAGAATGTTAGATTGTACCAAGCTTCCTCTTTCTTCTCTATATTTAGTATCGATATAGTTGACACTAAAATATATTCCATAAATATCACTGTTCCCTCTAAAAAATAAATAATCTCCTTGATCGCTATTACGGTCCGGTTCTCTCCAATTGTTACCAAACATATAATACATCCATGGAGTCTCTTGTAGGAGGTGTGATTCCTTTTCACCTCGCGCATGAAACTTTCCATTGTGTATTTCATATTTTTGCCATGAATCATATATTGGCCGTTGATCAATACTACCGCTGTCCAAACTGGCATATTCTATATACGTTTCACCTTTAACTTTTTGATCATATCCAATCACTTTTGAGTCAATTCTATATTTATTATAATAATACATAGCTATCTTATTCCCTCCTTATCGTAAATAAATTTTTCTATCCTCTACATCGTGTGAGCCATGCGTCAAGTCGATATCCTCAAGTGAATCAAAATTCTCGACAAAGATGTTACTTGTCAATCCACTTGTCACAGACGCTTTCAACAACAAAAATTCCAATCGAAGATTCTTCTGAACATGTGTCATGTCTTCGAGATAGGCAATGATGTTATTTAATCTTAAATGTGCAAGCTGCGTTCCTTTTTCTAAGTTGTTCCCCCTACGAGCTGTCCATGGTGTACCCGGATGGGATAGGTCACCCTCAGGGTCATCTATTTTATCTCGCCATTCGGTCGGGATATATTGGAATATCTCAGCTAACAAATCCGGCAATTCAATCCTTTCTTCCGCCAACGTTACCAACCTCGCTTTCGTCTTTGATTTCGATCACAAGCTTAAATGAAATAATCCAGCCATCTTGGCCTTTTTCTAAGTTTGGTTCTTGGATTATTAGCTCACGTCCGTACTGATCAACTAGTACCGCACGTTCGATCAAGCCGCTAGGCTCGTCTTCGATATAGACGTATTTTTTTATGATGTTATCTCGGATGATAGTTTCGTAAATTTCATATTCTTGTTCGATGCCGTTAATCGTTACTTTCGCTTTATTAAAATGACGATTTAGGTCTTGCTGAATAAGACTGGTTAATAAAGGTGTGATCATGAAATCTCCTCCCCGCAATAAAAATCGCCACAAATCGGATATGTGACGTTAACGGTGTAGCTATTATCTTTTGTTATCGATCTGAAATGACTATTTTTAACTTGCGCTTGTGGCGGTTGCATTTCGCCACAGATCGGATATTCCACAGCAAAATCATAAGTTTGATCGATGCTGACTGTCTTTTCCTTTTTTAAACTGCTAACCTTCGTTTCGCTTACTTCGTATTCAACGCTGAAATCGTAAGAACCTTCTGTGACGCGCATTTCGTCTTCTTCTATAGAGACATGAGCTTCACTCGGTGGCATGTCACCGCAAATTGGGTATTGGACGTGAAAGTCGTAGGTGTTGTCAATAAAACTTAATAAGATCGCATAAAACTCGCCAATAAAAATTGCTTCAAGGTGTGCTGGCTTTACTTCTGATAACGCATTTTTTATTTCAGCCAACCTATTAAGGCTTTCTATCGGCATTAGCACTTCAAACCAGTACTCTTCGTTATGTTCGATAATTTGTCCGGTCTTATTTTCAACAAACAAATTTAAGATGTCGGTCATGTAGCGCACAGTCGCCGGGGCATTTCCGTTTAGCTTTGCCAAAATGCGTTCACGTCGAGCGTCTAGTGAGGCGTGTTTCATTGGCGGCAAGTCGAGTACGCGTTCCCAGTCGGAAAGTCCCCACGTTGCCGTTCTAACGAACATCTGATCGAGAGTGTCCCGCATCAATGCACGTATACGATCAATTTCGGCCGAGGCAATGTCCGTTAATGCGGTCAATTCGGGCGAATGATCGTAATATGGCGGCATGTATTCGTGCAAATTTCGCTTGGTTTGGCTTATCATACGAAATCAACCTCGCCAACGACAGCAACGGAGTCAAGTGCTATCGGAATGTTTGCCGTTCCTCCGTTAACTAATAAGTCTTCATAATCGATCACATGTTTCGTTTCGATGATCGCATTGGCAATTTTGGCATACCTAATAATCCGAGTTTCTTCTACTATATATGCAGTTATAGAATCGATAATATCTTGCTTGACATCGTCCGCTTTTAGGTCGCCCGCAAGCGTTAGTTTTGCCGAAATTGATAACGGTACTTCCGAGATACCTACGACAGTAACTGTTGCGCCGATCGGCCGTTCCCGTTCGATATGCTCGGTTACGGCATCCATGACGACGGCGTCAGGCGCTTTTCCATCACGACCGATCACCACAACTTTTACCGTGCCGGGACCGTCCCATATTGGAAAGACACGCGCTGCCGCAACGCCCTCGATGTCAGTTGCCCATTTTTCGTAGTGATACACGTTTCCGGACGTTATCGGCTTACGAACTTTAAACAAATAACGGCCGAGCAACTCCTCGTCGGTCTCTGCGTTCACACCACCGGCAAATTCAGTCTCATTCGCTACGGCGTCGATGCCGCCCACGATTTGCTCATAGCCGACGATTTCTCCAATCCCGATATTACCTGCCGAGCCAGCTTCGACGGCCTCGACTGGCACGGACGCTTTACCATCGATAATCTTTGCGTTTTCGGTCGTTACAAAATATAAAGGCGTAGTATTGTTAGTAAATACTCGCAAGCCTTTAGGTATTTCGGCGCCGTTGCTGCCCGTGAAAACGACTTGCCCGACAGCCTTCGTTGCAGGCTTTCTTGTTATACCAAGTTCAGCCGTTCGTCGTTCGAGATATTCATGTTCAGACGTGTCGGCAAATCCGAGTAGACGCGTAGCATGGTTTTCCCATTCAAGCATTTCGACTTCGTAGGCTAGTGCTGCCGATACATCCCAGACGATCTCACCTTTTCGTTTACTAACGTCATCGCGAATGTTATTTAATAAGCTTTCTAAAATTTCCGACTGAGTCCGTACGCTCACAAGACCACCCCCTCGTCAATATCACCGAAAATGGAAATTACCGTGAATTGAATGAACACCGAATCATTTTTGCGTGTAACAACGATATTTGTAACGTCCTCGATTCGATCGTCGTACACAAGCGCCTCGCGAACCATCCGAGGAATTTCCGACTGCAAATAACCATCTGTTACGTCCTCACCAAGTAGACCCGGAATCTCACAACCGTAATCGTCGTCGTAAATCAGATAACGACTCCGCCTCGTAATAAGAGCTTTCCGAATGAATTGTTTCAGCGCTTCCATTTCGTCAACTACACCACTAATCCGACCTGTTTCGAAATCAAAACGATAGGCCAACGATGGTTCAGGCTTTGGTGCGTCCGCTAGTTCGACGTTGTCGATATAGTCATCCAGTGCTTTCGAGCTATGCTTCGGAGTCAGCGCCATCAGTACATCACCGCCCGATCTAGTACGACGAATTTCATTTGATCATCGAGACATACGACTGACACACGGTCGCCCGGCTTCAGGACGTCTTCAAATCGCAATATTATGTTTTTATGTTCGTAAGTATCGGGTACGATAGCCGGTATGCCGTTGTCTATTCGATCGTCTTCTACGGTATTGTCGCCAAGATCACGTTCGGCTTCCTGCTCATGCATTAGCGTTACTACACGTTCGTGTCTCGTTAAATGCTCAAGTATTATTAAGTCATCCTTGTCAAGCTCAATAGGCGAACTGTCTAGCCGAATTTTAATATCCGGAGGAGCCGAAACAACTACGCCAGTTTCGCAGTCAATCGGTTTATTTTCTCCATGCTTACGCATTAGCTGCACGATCTGCGAATACGGACTACCTTCCACGCTTAGGTTTTTCTGCATCCTCGTCTACCTCCCCGTCAATTTCTGCTAAATCTAACGTTCGTGATAATTTCAAAGACATCGTATATACGTTATTCGCTTCAAACTTATGGGAATCGTTTGAAACGAAAAAAGCACCCGAAAGTCCCGTAACACTGTCGCGTACTACTATAGATTCGCCCGATTTTATACGGATGTCACCCAACGCACTTACGTCGAAATCCTGCTGCGTTTTGTTTAATTCCGCTAACAATTGCGTCGCTAACTGATTTAGCTTATTAGCGTCCTTGACTTCGCCGTTATGTTCGTAATGCTGCATGATACCGTACTTTGCGATACCTGCATCGCTCTTCACAACCGCCGTTACCGCCGGTTTCTTCTCGTCACCACCGGTTAACTTTACTTGGGTACGGCGATCTTCGATTGATTCGGAAAAAGTCGCATTGGTTAAGTTTCGGCCACTTTCGATTACGATGCGAGTGTCCTTCGTTAATACTTCGATTAATTCGAGAGCACCTTCAGTGTTGCGCAACATAAAGCGTCGTCCGTTTTTCTTTCGTGTCTCCGTTAGCGCTAGGACTACGATATCGTAGAGCGTTTTTCCTCGTTGGATAAAACGTTTGAAAACATAACCCGTGTCAGCAATCTTTCCCGTTTTTATGCCGTATTTGGAGCACAATTCACTAAGGATTTGCGATGCTTTTTTATTCGTAAATTTTACCGTGTCACTATTTTTAGATAAGTAGACGTTAGAATCATAAGCTGTTAAGGATTGTTCTCCCTTTTCATTTATATCCGTTTGGAAAACGATACCTCGGAAAACCTCAGACTTTTCGTAAAGGACACGAATCTCCCCACCATTCTCAAAAGGGTACAGCTTCTTACGGCCATCTTGTGTATTATTTAAAGAGACATTACAAGTGCGCGCTTCTTTTGCTATATCGCCGGAAATATTTACCGATTTAACTAAACCATCTAATGTATATATCTTCCCATTATGAAAATAAATTACACGCATAGTCACGGTATCACCAGCTTTTTATCAGGATAAATCAGATTCGGATTTGCTCCGATAACATCCTTATTAGCTTCATAAATTTTTCGCCAATCGTTGGCGTTCCCATAGACTTCCTTAGCAATTTTTGATAAGTTATCGCCCTTTTTTATTGTGTACGATTTATTAGCCGGTCCCGCCGAACCGTCGTTTACAACGGGCGGTCTTTGTTTTTCCGCTGGCTTCGTAGTTTCTTCGACTTTCGTTTTCAAGAAACGATATTCTTTAAGTGCAAGCGTATAATATATATCGCCAGCAGCGCCGGCGCGTTCGATCTCCCGCTCAAACTCTCGAATTGTGACAGCGTAGTTTATTTGTGTGCCGGTCACTAAAAAACGGATAGGGCGCCGCGTATCTCGCCAACGTTCGATAATTGCTACAAATTCATTTGGTGATAAAAAGCCGGAGTATTCGCAGTAGCTCGCATTATATCGTGATGGAAAAAAGGAATGAAAAGAAAATTCAGCTAGACCCCGTTCACCGATTACTGTAAATTCGCCAAGCTGTGCGACTTCGATGTCGGTGTTACTAAACGGGGTTTTCATTTCCAGTGTCGGAGGATTGACGGGCAGCCGAATTTTCTCCGCACCATTATTGAACGAAAGCCAAAATTCAATTCGATTGTTCATGCCCCCAATTCCCCCGCTTCGTAAATTTTTCGTGCCAGTTGATTAGCAATACGGTCGATGTCCGCTTCTTCTCGGATTACTAATGTCTCTGCCAATTTTTCGACAACCACATCACCTAATGATTTACCTCCACCAGTCGTTGCCGAACTACTTTGACCGTTTCCACCGTTAGACTTTGACGCTGTGCCACCTGCCGCCGAAACGGATGAATACATAACATTGTCGAATGCGTCCGCCTGTTTTCGATTCAGAATTCTTTCACCTTTATGCATTCGTGCGACGTAACCGTCGTAGGGCACTCGTTCCAAGCCGTGGTAGTGCGAACCGTTAACAGCCTTTTTACCTTTGCCGAACCCATCCGAGAAAGAACTTCCCGCCTTTTTACCCATATCGGTAAAGTTTGAAATGCCTGCCGACAGCTTATCGATCGCCCAACTGGCCGCGCCACTGATTGCCTTTTTAGCTCCGTTGAATCCTTCGGCGATTGCCTTTGGAATAGCCGCGCCGAGTTCCTTAAACTTCGCCCATACAGCGCTAATTGCGCCGCCAACAGCGCCCGGAATTGCGGAGACAAACCCGCCAATTTTTTCCGGTAACTGCGAAACCCACTCAACCGCATTGTCGTAAGCCTTCATAAACCATTCACCGAAGCTAGCCGCTATACTTGAAAGCCAAGACACGGCGCTATCCCACGTGTTGGATAAAAATTCACCGACCTTGCCCGGCAACTGACCGAGCCATTCGGCTGTGTTCGTATATGCTTGCGACATAAATTCAGCAAACTTGCCCGGAAATTGCGAAAGCCATTCGACCGCAACCCCGAACATAAAGCCGAGCCACTCCGCGACCTTGCTCGGAAGTTCCGAAAAGAACGTAACAACGTTTTCGATAGCGCTCGAAACTTTCTCTTTCATTGTTTCTTTTAATTTTCCGAACCACTCGACGGCTGACAAATACATACCGACAACTTTTTCGGTCGCCACCGTCTTCATTTCGCCCCATTTCGTCTTTAGCCATTCGCCCATTTTGCCGAATATTTCTTTCGTTTTACCCCATAGCTCTACGGCTTTGGCTTTAACCGTGTCCCAGTTACGATACAAAAGCACGCCTGCTGCGACAAGACCTGCGATGCCTGCGACTATCCATGTAATTGGACTCGCCCAAAAAGCCGCGTTTAGGCCGAGTTGAGCAATCGTCGCTGCCATCGTTGCCGTGCGCCAACCTTGCATTAACATTGTAACGGTCTTAATCATCTTTAGGCCAAGCATTGCGGTTTTAAACGTTCCCACTGCGACGGCTGCTGTAATTAAACCGTCTTTTATTTTCGGCCAAAGCTTTATGAAAGCGTCGAATTTAGCCGGCAATTTGCCCGCAAATTCCGTGGCCTTTTCTACGAGTCGTGTAAGCGCCGGTGCAATCTGTTCGTATATGTGCAATGCGACACCGGACATAGCCGACTTAAATAGTTCGAATTTGCCCGGTAAATTATCGAGCATATCGGCAGCCATCTTTTCAGCAGCACCATCCGCATTTTCAAGCTGTGTCGTCATGTTCGCTAGTTCGTCTGAGCCACGTTCGAGTAGTATTGCCCAATGTTTATAGGCTTGCGCGCCGAATAACGTAGTCAGGACGGAAGATCGCTGTTCTTGTGTCATCTTCGCTGTGGCTCGCTCGACTTGCCCGACTACTTCAGGCAAAGATTTCATGTTACCTTGTGCGTCGAAAAACTCGATTCCAAGCTTTTTCATAACCACGTTCATTTGTTTTGTCGGCTTTGCGAGTCGCGCCAACGAGGTAGCAAATGCTTGACCAGCCATCGAACCTTTCAAACCGGAATCACCGAACGTCATAAGTGCGGCCGAAGATTCCTCAAGACCCCAGCCGAGCGCATTCGCGATTGGTGCTAGGTAGTTCATTGCGTCCCCCATTTGCTGTACGTTTGTATTTGCGTTTGCTTGTGCGTAGGCAAATACGTCAGCAACGTGAGTTGCTTTTTCTGCTGAAATACCGAAAGCTTGCATAGTGTCGGAGGTTATATCAGCCGCCTGACCGAGATCGAGCGCACCAGCCGCGGCGAGGTTTAACATACCAGGCATTCCCGCAATGATTTCGTTAACTTTCCAACCTGCCAAAGCGAGGTATTCCATACCTTCACCGGCTTGAGTTGCTGTAAATACCGTGGTCTCCCCGAGATGTTTCGCCGTTGCTCGCATTTTCTCGAACTCTTCGTCGGTAGCTTGCGAAAATGCTTTTACACGGGACATCTGTCCGTCAAAGGCAGCGCCTATGCCGATGATAGACTTGGCAACTGCGGCAGCGCCTAGAGTGACGCCAAACCCTGCGAGTACGCCCGAAAACTTTTCCGCAGCGCTTGTTGATTTTTTCGTTTGCTTTTCGAAACCACTTAGTCCCGCCGTCGCTCTTTTTAAGCCAGCAGTCATGCGATCACGCAATGTTAACTTCGCAACTAAATCAATCGCCACCTAAACGCCTCCTCTCCGCCTATTTCGTTTTGCTGCCCGCTCTTGTCGTTTGGCCTCCTCGGCCTCTTCTTCGATTACAATCATTTCGGAAGCGACCATAAATTGCCTATGTCGAAAATGTTTCGAGTAAAATTCGTCGGGCGTTACGCCGTGCAATTGAAAAAGGCGATGCAGGATGTATGCTTTCCCGCCCGCCTTTATGAGTTTTTTACGTCTTCGATCTCGTCTTCGTCTTCGTCCGCAGTAAATCCGGATAGTTCCAAAATGGCTTGGTGTAGCTCGAAAATCTCACCGGCAAGTAGCGCTTTTTTTACGCATTCGCCCGCCGTGGGCGCTCCAAATTTTTCAAGCACTCGTGGGTCGGCAAAGTCGGGGTCGGCACAACCCGCCGCGATCGTTAGATAGCCGAGCTTATCGCCATCGACGACCTTTTGTTTCTTCTTGCCGCGCCCTTCAAAGTCCGAAGCTTCTTCCCGAATCTTATTCAAGGTATCACCGTCAATCGCTTTGATGGTGAAGTAAGTGTCTAAACGTTTTACGAAGTATTTTTCCTCTACGTTTACGTCCGAATTTAGTAACGCATCGATTGCGCTTAATTCCGCCATGCTATCGTCTCCTTATCGTTTTTATAGGTATTCGACTCCGCCAAATGTAAAGTTGTATTCCTCCTCAACTATAGAATTAGCTTCAGCATTTATAATAGGGGCTGCCTCAAACTGTACTTCTTTTAGCCGTATGAATGCTTTCGATTGCGGCGACTCTGGATCGTTGACTTCTATAAGTAGTTCCGTGATATAGGGCGAACTTTTATCGTCTCCCACAACGGAAATTAGTTTCGCAAAATCATGAGTCATCTTAAAGCCAGACATAGAACCTTCCCCGGATACGCCCATAGCCTTCTTACCGACCCACCTAGTGCCAGATCGTGCTATATCCTCGTAGTCAACGTTCATTGTTGCTTCGAGTGAGTTGACAAACGTTAACCATCGTCCTTCATGATAAACTTTACAGAAAGCCCCGTTAATTACCGTCTCTGCCTTTAAAACCATCCGTTAACACCTCCAATTTATCGTTATTCTTTTGCGTCAATCGTTACAAAGAATCGTTCCGCTGAATCTACTTCGATGTAGGAAATTAAAAGAAATACCGCATCGCCCTTTGAGGGTCGTTCAGGGTCAAGCTGTACGGTTGGTTCTGCGAGAACATTCTCGGTTTCCAGCATTTCTAAATACGCCTTAACCGCGCTTATTAACGACGCTTGACCCGCTTCGTTATTGTCAATCTTTCCGATGTAGTGATCACAAGCAGTTGCGGTAATGTCCGTTTGAATCGCCTGCCGAGCGCGCATGATGCGAATTTTCCCTCGTTTACCTGCGTCTGATTGCGTCACGATTCCTTGCATAACCTTCACTTTTCGCCCGTCGTGAAAAAGAACGAGCGAACCGCTAGTGAGCGCTTTGTTGACTTCACTATTTTTTAAGCGTCTAGTAACGTCTACGACCGGAATATCCCGATACGTAATCGCTTGGTTAATCGGAGTGCCTGCAATTAAACCCGCGATGTACGGCGCAAATTGCCCGGAACTCAATTCTGTGCCGGAGCCGCTAATTACTCCCGAAATTAGATTTACTGCATAGTCGTCAGCCAATCGAATTGAGCGAGCATTTCCGACCTCGGGGTCTTGGTCCTCTGTGAGTGTGCCACCATATACGACCATGAAGTGCTTACCCTCTTTGCGGTTTCGTTTGCACCACGCTAACGATGCGTCTTGCTCCGTTGCTTCTACAGCATCGGGGTACACAAACACGTTAAAATGCTGTGCTTCGTACTTATCCCGTACACTGAAAAACGCTTCTTCTTTGTCGCTCGACTCTAGATCGTCTATTTGTGACATAGCATATACAAGGACTTCTTTCGCTCCGCCTTGCAATACCCGAATAACTGGCCTAGCGTAATCCATGCCGAAAAGTTCGATCGCCTCGGCTTCCCGTTCGATCGTATAAAATTTTCCAATGTCAGCCGTACCTTCGTGTTCGAACAAAGGCATAGCCACGATTCCGCGCGCACCGCCCGAAATTTGCGCTAAGGCTGCGTCTCGAAATCGTATATACATTCCGGGCTGAATCGGTAAGGACGTCGGGTCCCAAGTTCCACCTGCCATCTATTTCCGCCTCCCACATTCTGTTTTCGTTTTATCGCCATTTGTTTCAACTTCAACAACGCCAATTTTTTCGTATTTTTCTTGTGGTCTTGCCTGTCGAAGCTCTACCTGCAAAGTTGCAAGCATACAAAAAGCGCCACCCTCCGTTTTAAACGGCTGTGACGCACCAAAACTTTTAGGAATAACTCGATAATCTGTCGTTTTAAATTGCAGCGTGTTTCCGAATACTTCCTCGATAAGTTCGAATTTACGCAAGCAATCTACTTCGCTTTGTCCGTAATATAACAACCGAAAAGTTCGATCAATTCGATAATGATACGCCGTTTCTGTCGTATTGCTGCTTTCCACGTATTGGATAACCGCAAGTCCAAGCGTTGGCTTTTCCGGCAAATGCTGATATTTAATAGTAGCGTCCGGTAAGGTTCCTGAAATAATCGCCCCGATCGCTTCTATTTCGTCGGTTATTTTCGCCATCTACCAGCCGCTCCTTTTAAGCGCAGCTTTTATATCGGACTCAAGCCACTGCTGCCACGCCGTTTCCCGCTTATCTGCGGATACGTCAAGGAATTTCTTTTCAGTGCCCGCGTGACGAAGCGACTTACCACCGGCATCTAGTTCGTGAATATAATACGCATAATTAAAACGACCGCCGGAATCAGTCGTAGCATTCGCCGTTACCACAACTTCGGCTGTATCTGATTCCCCTGTTATCTGATCACGTAAGTTACGTTTATCCATCGGTGCAACATCGCGAGCTTCACGAATCCAGTCGTCTTTAATGTCACCTAATGCTTGCGTTGCACCCCGTTTTACTGCTCGGGGCGAAGTCCGAATGGCTCGTTTAAATTTTTTTAAATCGAGATGAAACTCTTTCGCCACCTTACCGCCCTCCTTTATACATAAACGATTGTCAGCGTCGGCTTTCCACTAAGCATTCGGACCGGCTCGATCTTAATAGGCCTAGCTTTCGTTGTAATTCCTCGTTCATCTGTGTATTCGAATGCGTCGTCATAACGAACGTCGGGGAATTTATCGAACCACATTTCCGCACCGCTGACGACCTCTTCGCCCGCTACGTTTTTTACTATTTGCGTTCGTTCGTCAATACGGCACTTCATTTCGTTAGATGTCGTTTTTTCTTCGCCCCACTTATTCTTTTCGACAACTCGATGCACTGTCACGATTTGCTTTAATGGGACTATAGCCATTTACAGCACCGTCCATTTCGCAATTCGGCCTTTAGGCGCACCTATCATTTCGTATACTTCCTCGGGGATAAGATCGTCCAGCCCCTTCTTAGCCCAATCCTTAAACGTAAACGCGATTCCTCGCACTGAAAACGACGCAACGCCTTGCTGCTGGTATTTGTTCGTATCGTTATACGCTGCTCCGAGCACCGCAGCGAAAATGTACACGGCTTGTGTCGGTATAATGTATCCGTCAAATTTTCGGTTGAGCGTTCGGTACGCTACGTTAAGCAGCGCGTATTTTCGCTCGTCTTCAGCTTCGAGAAAATCTTCGTTATCGAGCGTGTTCATTTGAATGTAGTCCGTTGCATCGTCGAGATACCATTCGATTGACATAAACCCACCCCCGCTTCTATTTTTTGGCGGAGGCTTTCGGTTTAGGTTTAGGTTTCGTTGCCTTTGGCTTCTCCGCTGGCTCTGATTTTTCTTCGGTTTTTAGCTTCTCCGCCTTTTCTAAGCACGTTAAATAGCGAGGACAAAGCTCCATTAACGCCCTGATCTCGCCATCGTCTTCTGTTTCATATATGCCGTCCAATCCGAACGTTAAGCTTTTGTCACCATAACGGACCGAGTAAAACGGCGTCGCTTTAAACTTCGCCAATCACTACACCCCCGTTATTTTACTTTTTTACTTACGTTCTCAAGCACAGCGATTTTTTCTTTAGCATTCATAATTTTTATGCCATATTCTCCGCGAATTTGGCGAGCGACAAAGTCGGCACCGTTCGGAGTTGCATCTAAGTCATGTAGTGCACGATTTTGCAACGGATGGAAAGATAAAATTGATCGGTCGAATAGGATGATTTTATCTTTCGGCATATTTTTATCTACAACGACTGTTACCACGTCACCACCAACGATATCAGACACGAATGTAGCTACGTAGTTTCCGCGTGCTGTGTCTTGCCTTTCGATCGTGATTTTATCGTTTAGTAGTTTAGATAATTGACGAGAACCCGGCGTATTGGTAAGAATAGTGTTTACACTGCCGCCACGTTGAAACACTTTTTCAAGCGCTTCGTTGATTACCTTCGCTGAAAGCTCTCCCCCGCTAAGGTTCTCCTTCACGGAATTTTTAATCTGTGCGAAGTGCAATAGACCTCCTGTCATACGTGGCTGCCCTACACTTCCCGCATTTCTACGTCCATAGATCAATTGATCGTTAAATTCGCGCGCAAGCTCTTTTAGACGCAGTTGGACTTGATAATTTAATTCGTCTGAGACGTTGTGTGTTCGCACTGCCTGTTGTGTTTTCGATACAGCCGCATATCTTTCGAAAATTTGCGTGTAATTAAAGTCAACATAACGGTCGTGTGACTCGTCCTGTCCCGGCATAGCCGCTTCTAGCTGTGGTCTTGCGACAATCCGAATTTCGGAGTCTTCCGTATCTTTCGCGTGTGCCGTTTTTGCAGTATCGTCAAACCCTCGAATGACTGTAATTTTGTCCTCATTTACAGAAACGACTTTCATGTATTCGTCTTCGATTACAATTACTGCATTCACTCGGAATTTCTCGCCATCACCTGCTACAACATCGATTTCGGTTTGCGAGTCGTCAATGTCTCCGGCAAGATTCGCCCGATTTGAATTTAGGTGATCGGACATCCATTCGTATTTTGTTTGAAAAAGCGTTTCGCCGCTTAGTCCGATCGTGCTAAGTAAAGTCGGTTCATCCTCAATAATTAGGGAAATTCCTGCTTCGAGCTGTCGTACCTGATCTTGAAAATCATAAGATTGCATAACCATTTACATCCGTCTCCTTTTTAACTATTGTTCTAGTAATTTATTCGATAACTCTACGACCTTGGCAAAATCCTTGTTCTGTCTCGCTTCAGCTAATTGTGCTTCTAATGTTTTGGTATCCTTAGTTTTACCACCGTTCGTACTCACGCCTATTGGCTCTTTCGGTTGTGTTGCCGATTCAGTCAAGGCTAAGAAAGGATATTGTTCGACCAAGCCACCGAGAATATTGTCTAGCCCATCGATTTTGTTATCTTCCGTAATTGTAGCCGCTGTGATATCGGCTAGTTTTAGTGCAGCACCTAACCGTTCCGTTGGAATATTGTAGTTTGGCGCTTCTTTGATAAATTCGTTGATGACTTGTTGTCGTTGTGCTTTTGAAGATAGTTCCTCGATCTTCTTCGTTAGTGTTTGCTCAACGTTTGATTTTTCGGCAAGTTGTTTTTGTAGTCGCTCTATTTCTGTCAATTCAGCGTCTTTTCGCTCCTGTTCAGCCGCTTCAAATCCGGACAGTTTTGCTTTTAAATCATCGTAATCAGCATACTTTTTCTCTACACGAGCGAGGCTTTTCGTAATAATTTCGTTAACTTGCTCCTCCGTAAACGTCTTTTCTTCTGTCGTTACTTCTTCCTTCTGTTGCTGTTGTTGTTCTTCTGACATTCGTATACCTCCCCGTTTTAAGGCCGTCGCCTATAAGTGGCCGAAAGTTTTACGCCATTTCGTAAGGCAATTCGTTTAATTCGAGCAAGTCCGTTGGAAGACGATCTGGACGCCTAACTGGACTGATCGTGTGCTTACAACATGGATGAAAAATTTCATTCCGTGGCAGGTCTTCGAAAGCAGGAAAATTTCCCGGAGCTTCTGGCGTCAACTTAATTAACTTACCCTCGTATGCTCGGCAGTCATCTTTAGCGTTATGTCGGCTGATAACGCCATATATAACGTCGCGCCCGATCGCTTCGTTTATTGTCGATTCTAGATGTGCTTCCATCATTTTTGTACGTCCTAGCATTTCCGTATAGTGACTTAGTCGCCATCGTCGGCCGGCCGCATCGATAATAGCCGTATCTACTTCGTCGCCAAGTCGTTTCTTCAACTCGCGGGCAATGTCCTTATTAAGTGATTTTATATCGTTTATACCTTGCGTTGCCTTAGTGCGCATGACAAGCGCAGACGTTCGGCGGATAGCTGTTTTTGTACGCCTTTCTACGTTTTCAGTAACCGCTAATAAATCAGACTGCGTGTCAGCCACGATCGCCTCGATCATCGCCTTATTTAGCTTATTAAAGGTGGCAATTTTTTTAGCTTCCTCGAAAGTGACGGCCAATCCCATCGAATATAACGTAGATGCAACGCCATCTCTCGCTGATTTTGTGATCGCCTCGCTAGCCCATTTACCAGCGTTTGCGCCGAGTTTCTTTAAGATTTCGATGATTTCCGCTTCAACCGCAAGAATTTGTGCGCGTTTAAAATCCGTAAGAAAAAGCGAATTTAGCTCTTTTCGGATTGCTTTAAGTGCCTGCTCGTACTGCCGAACTAGTCGTTGAGCATCGTAATCGTAATTTGGTCGAGGAGATTCACGAAATTCACGCTTCGTCATCTTCGATTACCTCAACCTTTTCGTTGAAAACCGTAGAATTTACGGTACCAGTTTCGCGATCCTCGTCCTCGTTGATTCGACGAATTATTTCTGTTGCTTTTTTATCTCCAACGTCATCGAGTGATTTTATAGCCGTGTGGACATCGAGCGTAGGCTTGCCACCAGTCCTTATGCTTGCGATTTCAGCTTCTTCTTTTTCGTTTTTCGGAAGGCCATCTTGCCATCGAATAGTAGGGTACACCGCTTCTCCTTCATACGTGCCGAATTTCTGATCGAATAGATAGCAGGTATACAGGGCGTCACGTATTGCACGCTCGTACTGCGCCCGAATACGTTTTACCTTCGACAAAATCGGCATAAAGCGTGCTTTTGTAGTGCTGCTATCCGTATGCGACGTACCGGTACCGCCTTTTTGATCGCCTGCCATTACCGTACCGAAAAGCCATTGCGGAGTTTCTGCGATTATAAAGATAGACGATATTAATATGTCAAGTTCACGAAAGGCAGACTCTAGTTGCGCCTCCCACGTCATGTAGCCGGGCGTTGCGTCTTCTTTCGTAATCGGTATATATTTACCGCCGAAACGAACTGCGCCTTCCGAGTTGCCAGTTAAGTCCGGTCCATACGCTGTTGGGTCAGCGTGTTTCCACAAGATGTAGTCGATTTGCACCAGCCGATCGTTGATGGCTGTAAACGTGGACTCCATCTTTTCTAACCCTCCGATGCCTTCCCATCGATCATCGATCGACTTGTATGGAATATGGAAAACGGGCATATAAGAAAGCCCCGTTTCGACTATATCGGTAGCCCTGCCGGTCGGCACTTCCTTTTCAATATAAAATGTCTGAATCGGTGCGCCCCAGTACGTATCCACAGACGTGGAAATTAGCCGAAAACGTTTATATTGAATATAGCCCGGTATGTGCCTTTCGACGTTAAGGTACGGTATTTCGTTCTTTTTTGTCTCGACCCATTCGACCGTTGCAATGTTTATCGCTTTAAACTTTTTGATATTTCCGTTCGAAGTCTCCGGAAAAACACAAGTAGCGTCAACGTGCTCAACGATTGGCTCCATTTCGATGCCGTCCGGCAACGGTAGTCCAGCCGACAGAACTTCCGAATAATCCTCCTGATAGTCCCAACGAACCTTTATCCAAGCGTCAGCGCGATACCCATTTGCGATTGCAGATTCATATATTAGATGATTCAGGTCGTTTTCTTCAATGTACTTATTTAGCGCAATCTGTTCGGGAGAATCGTCGTCCTCGCCGCTCTCAAATGTCGGAGGGTCGCCTATAAGTAAGTCTGCCGGCTTTGTCGCTATAATGTCAGCCAAGTTTACAGCGATATAGAGTTTCTCGATTTGTGCAGCCGCTGGCGTCCCTTTCAATACTTCCGTTGCTCGCTCATATATTTCCGCTTGCTTGCCGTCGAATAGCTTACGCATTCGTTCGTAGCGCGCCAAACGTTCTAGGTCTTCTTGTGGCGGAAACTGTGCGCCCTTAACGAATAGAGTCATTCGGCATCGTCCTCCAACAACGCATCTATGTCCTTCAAACCTTTTTCTAGATTATTTGTAGAGCGCTTTTCGTCACTACTGTCAGACTGCGTAATTTGTCTTTCGGTGAGTAGTCCGAAACGACGCAGGAATAAGTCGATAGCCCTTACGGAAGGCTGATTGCTGTTTATTAATTTCATCAATTGGCCGTATACTTGGTCCCTTTTGTCCGATAAGAAATCGTCTGCTATCTCGTTCTTATATTCGATAAAATTACGATTCTTCGTACGCCACTCCCACATTGTCTTGTGGTGTACACCGACTTCCGCAGCAATTTCTTTCATAGTTCGCCGTTCTTCTGTGCCAAGCATTTCGTTTTCAACTAGCAAATACGCTGCCGTTCGTTGCCTTGCGTCTAATTTTGCACCAAGTTCTCTTTTTCGATCGCTCATATCATCGCCTCCTTTTATAACCAATCCGGCTTTGTTGTGACAACCGCCCTCGGCCTTTGCACCGAAGTAACCGCCATATTTAAGGCGTCAGGACCATCATCGTGCCACTTAGCTCCATATCGCTCGAACTGCTCAAGTAACCTTTCGTGTTCATGAGAAAAAACGATGGTCCCGCTTTCTATGTCCGGTAACATCGCTTCTATACGAAGTTCTTTTCGTTGTCGTTGTTGGATTTTTTTAACTCGACTGTGCGCTGGATATCCGATGTACTGTAATGACTCTTTTAGTTTATCGACGAAAAATTCCTGAGCCATTTGCGCTTCCGCTCCGATTACGTCCGGCTGATATTTCCGCACGCGCTTGACGATTACATCGAGAAACTTGTCAGGATGTACTCGTTCAATATAGGCGTCGATGACGTAAATCTTTTTTGTTATCTTATGTTTTGCTACCGTCACGAGCGCTGAATAGTCACCTTTTTGTTTCCCCATAGCAAAGTCCATGCCCATCGCAATATAATAATCTTTGTGGGAGAATTCATTTGTTCCGTCGTGGTATTGAAAACGTTCCGGCTTAAATAGCTGCGAATCCTCGTCGATAGGATTATTCATAAATTCGGTATTGAAAGCCTTAGTACCACCGTTAATCTTTTCGAGTATTAGGCTAGATAGAGGGAACCTTTCCGGCCATAGTACCTTTGCGCCCCTGTCCATTTCTTCTCGATGTTTCTCATAAAAACCTAGCGCTGCCCGTGCGCTTGGCGTTGGCGTTTCTTCTGTTGCTTCTTCCATTTCCGCCATCTCTTCATCCGACGGCTCATACTCTTTGTAAATTCGCTCAAATTCCGACCACAAGTCCATCCGTTCAGGCCATTCGATAATGGCCGGAAATTGATTCGTAATAAAATCCCGACGCTCTTTAAGTACATAATTTAACAAAGAATCGTGGTGTACTAACGTTCCCATGAATATGACGGCAGTCTGCGTCGGGTCGTAAGCTGGCATTAAATCTTGATTAAGCCAATCTTTTGCTTTTTGTCGCAGTTCTGGCGTGTTATTAGAGTCGCGAGATTCTAAGTCATCGAGGATGATTAGATCAGGTCGTTGATTTCCGTTACGGAACCCTCGGATTTGCATTCCGAGTGACGTAGCTTCCATTTTAATCCCGGTTGTCGTTAGAAACGCTTCTTCGGAATCCTTTGTATTTCTCGTCTTTTGTTCGTGTAATAAGACTCCGAAATCTTCGCGTAACTTTAGATTATATTTAAGCTGGTCGCTAACCCATTTGATAAACTTTTTAGACCCTGCGTTTGTTTCCGAGATTATAAGAATCATTTTTCGTTTTCGATAGACGATTTCATGCGTAGGAAAAGCGTTCGATAGGTAAGCTGACTTTGCGTGCCCTCGGCTGGCTGCCCACGCAATACGCGCTGTACGATTTCGATTAGATACCGAATCGAGAATACGTGACAATTTGACGTGAAAGTCAGGCGCATTGTCTATATCAACGTTGATATCAGGAACTAAATTGTCGGGATTGCCAGGATTACGAGCTTCCGAAAAATATTCATAGAAAAAGTACAACATGTCGACTTCAGCCCGATGTATTCGTTTTAATCGAACTAATTCTTCTTTGTCGCGAAAGAACATGTCGACATAATAGTCGTTTGCACGGCCGGCTTTAATTGCCTCCGCTAACTTACGTACTCTCTGAACGAGAATGTCGATTCTTTTTTGCCGCGCGGCTCGGTCTAACCACTCACCGTTTACATACGCCAATCAAACGCCCTCCTTTCGCTTAAAATTCCCGTGAAAATATCGTATTGGTTTACATCGAATACAAATACCTTACTTAGCGCTTAAAACAGCTCTTAGGCTTCGTTAGTAAGGCGTTAGCTAGGTGAAATACTTTCGAAATACATACGTCATGCACCCCGAGTTAGAAAAATTGTGCGCTAATTTCGAACAGCAGTCGTGGGGTCTAGCGCCGTGCCCTTGGGGGTTTGGTCGTTAATGACGCTGCTCAACGGTTTTTTATTCGTAATTCAAACGTATTTATTCATCGTTTTAATTTCTTTTATTCATTTCGTTGAATTTCGTATGCAATTTTAGTTTACATAATCACAGTTTCAGGAAGTTGATCGTTGTCATAAACGTTGTTGTTATGCGCTTTATAAAACGTTTGAAATTATCGATTATGCACGTTTTTATACATCGTTGATATGGCGCTGTTTGTGTGGCGCGTGCTGCGCGTAAAACTAACGCTGATTGCATAAGGTACGACCATCGAAATAGTTAGGGCTATGCATAAGTTATGCAAACGTTGTATATGAACCCCTCGAGTTTGGAAGGCGTCTGTCCTCCGGAAGGACTTAGCGGATGTAGCCGTCACCCACACCGAAAAAGGTACGCCCCTCCCCGAAATCATACGTCCCACTCCCCCGTTTTCTTTTACGTTTACTCACTTGGGCTAAACGTATATAGCCGTATTCCTTCCTACTTATATAGCTAACGTACTGACAACGTAATCCCCACTAAATTATGCTTGGGTCAAGCGTGTATCTTACCGTCTCTCGCGTAGTTGCTTCGTCAACGATCGAACGTGTATCTATTGACCAATCGGGGACTCTCGCAACATCAGCTACGAAAATAGTGGTTTCAAACAACGGATTTCCTTCAAAATAGACGCCATATTTATCGCCATTCTTTTCGAACACATAAACGACCTCCCTTCGCTAACCAACGATATCGATTATGAAAAAATTGCCCTTAAGACTTTTTCCGAAAGCGTACGCATCATCGTAAGTGTTAAACTTTAAATGCTGGCCGTTTTTGTCAAGAACGACTTTCCAAGTGTCAAAGCCTTCTTTTCCGACCCATAATGTCGTAGGTATTACGATAAGATAATACGGCTTTCTTTTCGCTTTCCACCGCCAAATTTTAAGCGAAAAATATAGCTTTAGAATAAATCTTTTAATCTCCGTCAGCCTCCCTTCGAATAAATTGCCCGAATCCCATCCGTAGGAATCGGCGGAATCATCTTTGTCTTTTTCTTTTTAAAGACCTACCGAATATACCCCCACACTACATAGAAGGCGACTGAAGGTCGCTATGTTTATTGTTTTTAATTCGTTGTTATTACGTTGTTATTATTAGTATCCCATCGACAGGAATCGGCGGAATCCCATCCGTAGGAATCGGCCGTATCCTATCAACAGGAATCGGGGGATTTTCGCTCATAAAGCGGCATGTACATTTTCTTTAAGTGACCGCGATACGAAACCATTTTCGAAATAAGCACGCCTTCCTTTTCGAGGATATCTACTAGCGGCTTAATTCGATCTTTATGGATTCCCGTATCTGAACTAATCTGCTTGACGCTAGGGTACGCCCACATATACGTAGTACTGCTGTTTTGGCCGTTCACATAAGCCTGTAAATATCCGTATAGCAACACACAGTCCCGCGCGGTCATGCCGTCATATTTTGCCTTTAGTTCCGGCAATAATTTGCGATAAATATCGTGAGGAATCGGCGTATATCCGACATCGTTGCCCGACAGCAAGCATTCCTTTTGACGTAAGACTTCGCGCTGTTCTTTGGTCAATTTATTCATTTAAGTTCGTCCCCTTTGATTTATAGGTATTTAAAATAAAAGCAATCTACTTATTCGGATTATTTTCGGTGTATTCCGATAGCAGCGTATTCAAGACTTCGGTGCGGCGATATTGCCAAAATTTGCGTAGTGTTTTTTCGTTTAATCCTACGCAAATATATCGTTCGCCTTTCTGTTGTAAGAACGAATGTAAATTAGTCGAGTAGCAATAGAAAAACTCGTTCAAGTGGATTACCTCCGTTTGACTTAAATTTTATAAAATCGGCATTTTGTCCGAATAAGGTCACACTTGTTTCGCCTTCCAGCGTAATAATAGCGGCAATGACCATTCGAAAATGTAGCCGGCCCGTGCAAGTGCGATGTAATCTTCGGAAGTCAGTCTTCGCTTAATAGTCAAGTTTCCTAGCGTATTAAATAGACGATAGATTCCGCGAGGTACTTCGAAACGAAGAGCGCCCCCGAATATGAATATGTAGGCTGTTGCTCCTATCGCAAGCCAACCGTATATTTCAACGAATTTATTTAGCATAAAAGCAAAGCCTCCTCCAACGAAAAAATACCGCAGCGCTCGAAAGCATCTGCGGTTTAGTCGTCCTATAACGTATAGGCAACTGAAAGCGTAAAATATAAGTAAGTAGCTCCTTATTTCGACGTAATATGTGTAAGTCCTTCTGAAATATCGACGGTAGTAGATGGCGTTATGTCTGGCGCAATCAATACGCTAGTGCCGTCGTCGGACACCGGCGCTTCGCTGATTGCTTGGCCGTTTTTCAGTTCGACGTATAGTTCCCATCTTCCGCTCTTATCCTCAACATATTCGATTCTATAATTGCTGTTTTCCTTGCTGCCGGCTTTTCCAATTTGATATGCTGCGGTGTTTGAAAGAATCAAAACACACAATACAATAGCTAATAATTTAATATTTTTCATATCCATACCCCTATCTTAAATATGCTTTGAACCGATTGTTTGCCCAATCGAGTAACCAAGAATAAACACAAAATCTGCGTGATGTATAAATAATTGTACGTTATCAATTTTCAACCCATCTTCAAATTTTCGTTCAAGTCTTTTCAACTCTTCGGTAAATTTTTCATCCACCAACTGTAACGGTGATTTTTTAGATGGCAACTTTATTCACTCCCCTTTAAAGTATTATAGATACATTCGACCTGCATACGGTTCAAAGTCGTTTCTATTTTCCCTCCAAGCATCTTTGACTTGCTCGGATGTCGGGCTTGTAACTTCTCCTTTTACGTTCTTTTCAACCGACCAAGTACAGGCATATTGATAGCCTTTTCTCGTCTCCACAATGCAAAGTTTATGAGTATTTGAAAAATCTGCAATGTTAACTTTCATATCGTTCCCCCACTTTCTCCTTCTGAATTTCGAAACTTAATTACGTTTAACGTAATCTATAACTCTATAATAATTACGTTTAGCGTAATTGTCAACATAAAAATTACATTTTACGTAATTTATTTCTTGAGAAGATGTATAATTAAGTTTATAAATAAGAAAATCGGAGGGTTGTGTACCAAAATGGATTTAGTAATCGAGGTTAAACTTAAAAAGTTGTTAAAAGATCGAGGGTTAGATCAAAAGCAATTAGCGAAGATGTCAGGATTAACAGAACGAACTATTAGCGAACTGGCAAACGGAAAAATGAAACGTTATCCTAAAGAAGTTCTCGAAAAGATTATCGGGACTTTAGATATTAGAGACATTCGAGAATTAATCGACTTAGTACCGAAAGAAGACATTGACACGTGTAATTGATGCGTGTTATAATGTATTTAGGAAGGGGGTAAGGGATTGGGGAAACAAATAACGGTCAGAAAAGTCCTTCAAATTCTAAAGAAAGAAGGATTCGTCAAATCGCCTAACCATAAAGGTGGGGGAAGTCATCAGCGATATATACATGAAAAAGACCCCACGAGATATGCTGACATAAGCTTTCATAACAGCGGTCAGGTGATTCCGATAGGGACATTAAAAAATATAGAGAAAACTACGGGGGTTAAATTCTAACCCCTTGTCCCTAACCTAATTCCCCTTATCTCCAATAAACGTTAAGGAGTGATTAAACTTGGCTTACAAAACCCATTACATCTACCCTGTAGTCGTTGAAAAAGCCGAAGATGGTGGGATAGGCATGTACTTCCCCGATTTTCCCGGTACAGCAATCCTTGCAAAAGGCCTGATCGACGGGATACAAAAAGCTAAAGAGATGCTCGCACATCTTATATTGGACAAAGAAGAGCAGGGAGAAGTTATACCCGAGCCTTCAGACCCGGACAAAATTGAATTGTTTAGCTCAAGTGACCGTGTAGTTTTTATTGAAGTATACATGCCACCCTTTCGAGATGAGGCGGCGTTTAAGTCAGTTACTAAAAACTGCACGTTGCCTAGATGGCTTCGTGATGCGGGCGAAGAGGCCGGTTTGAATTTTTCCCACTTGTTACAGGCCTCGATTAAAGATGCGTTGAATATAAATTCTTACGATGATAGGCGGCCTTAATGGTCGATAAAAAGACGTAAAAGGGCCGCGCAGCTAAGGCGCGGTTTCTTTTCGTTTATTTCAGTATTCTTCGATTGAGTCTCGTTGGCAATCGATAGTCCCTGCCGTCTGTCGCCACTTCTTCGGCCAATTTAAACGAACGCTCTCCTGAGTGCCTCCGACCCTGCTGCGACGGACTAAGCAGCGGATATTCGGCACGCGACATCTTGTCCGGGTGCATGTCGGTCAGCTCTTCGCGTAAAATCAACGTTGCTAAACGGTCGAGCTGTGCGCCAGCAGGTCGTTTGCCCGTAGCTTGCACGTAGTCATTAATCAGTTGATCGACAGTTTCTATTCGTTTTTGCCGATCGGCAATAGGATTTTCGTACAACTCATCGACGTAACGCTGAAAATCTTCCGTATATTTATCCGTAAATGTAAAACTAGTCATCCGGCATCCTCCAAGCTTGACCAATCGTCATATATTCGTTGTATCTTCACAATGGCGGAATCGATTGCTAGGCTGACCGCCGGTTGTGTCGTATTCATTCGCTCCCCCACGTCTTCTTGCGTTAAATCAGCGCCATAAATCCATGCTAACGCTTCCTGCTGACGCTCCGTTAAGTCCGCCAATGTAATAGCCCTCCGAAGGTCTACGAGCGCACATACGGCGTTATAATCGCCTTTATATTGACGTGCGTGCAATGCGTGGTACTCTCGCAATAATGTACGAACATTCAAGTTAACGCCTCCTTTTTGGGTACATATGCCTTTATTTCGTAGTGCGTTTCCGGCATCTTACGTACTTTCATCGCTGCCCTCGCTCGACCGTGCGAAGTATAAACGAGAAGCTTCCGTGGCTCATTTAGACTAAAGGTTTGCGCTTCTTTTCCCGTTTCTTTGCACACGATTACGTAAATTTCGCTCATGATTTCGTCCCCTTTCGCTTGACTTTCGTTTAATACGCTTGTATAATTGCCGTAAAATTACAACAGATTCGGGGTGTTTTTATGTCACTAGATTGGATTTCCGCAGGGCCAGCCGCCTATATTTCGATCGATTCTTACCTTCGACTATACATTTCATCGGGCGCATGTACGGTTCTAAACGTCCCCGAAAATGGCGAATTTCGTTTGGTAGCCGGTTTTGATCACGCAAACAAACGTATCGTTTTAGCAAAGCCGGAAATTGTACGAGTACCTAACGTACAGCCGTTTAAGTTCGATAAACGACGTTACGGCCACGCGAAACGTATCGTAGCAAAGGCGGGCTTTGCTGAGGCGGATTTGCCGTTACGTTTCGCTTACGTCGGCATAGATTACGCCGAATATCCCGACGGAGCGTTCGCTTTTCAACTCGAAACGCACGAGGCGCCGGATAAATAAGGCAATAGACGTTCGGCTATCGCTTCCACTACGTTGACAGTCACGGCGTTTCCGGCCATTTTGTAGCGTTGAGTATCGGAAATGCCCGCGGCCTTTACGGCTTCGTGTGCCACGTCAGAAAAACCTTGCAGACGCCAGCATTCGAGTGGTGTAAGTTTTCGGATACGGAAATTTTGTATAACTGCATTTTGCTTTTGATTTCGATTAAGACCCCGCCAATCGCTGGCGGAAAGACAAAGTGCAATATCTCGTTCTTTACCGATTCCTTCTTTACGCGAATACTCAATAGCTATCTTCGGCTCTGTATTCCCTCCACCCATTGTCGTAAGAGTCGGACTGATGCCCGTAGTGCTGTATACACGCTTATTAGAGTCGTGGCCTTTTATGCCGATGTTCCCAACCATATGCGGCTCAATAACGCCGTGCCTATCCCGACTTGTTAACGTAGGCATCGGATCGCCACTCGGCTTTATTCTGCTTCCGTTTTGATTTTTCGATATAATTTCGGGAGAGTAAATCGCATTAATGTCATGCTCTTCCCGTTCTTCTAACAAACGTAACTCCCTGTCACGTAATTGTGCAATCAGTTTCGACGTCTTTTCCTCGCTTAAGTAGTATTTTTCATCGACTTCATTTTCGAGAACATCGAGAAGTCTCGTTGTGACTTCGTTCTCTGTAGGCCAATCGAAGTTAAATGTTTTCACACCTTCGTACGTACTTAATCTTCGCTTGCCCTTTGGCACTACGGTGGTTCCTTTGACATGTGCCCAAGGCTCACGGGCGACTAAATCATCTCGTACAGCAACAATAAATATCCGTTCTCTATTTTGCGGAACTCCGAAGTATTTCGAATTGAGCACGTTAAAATCGAACGTATATCCGAAATCATTTAGCGTTTGAACAATCGTATCTAACGTACGCCCCTTGTCGTGTCCGACAAGACCTTTTACATTTTCAATCCAAATAACTTTTGGACGCTTTTCTTTAGCAATCCTAGCAACATCAAAGAATAAAGTCCCGCGAGTATCCTCGAACCCCCTTCGTTTTCCAGCTACACTGAACGCCTGACAAGGTATTCCCGCCACAATTAATTCATGATTAGGTATGTTTGATTCTTTTATCTTTGTTATGTCTCCGTATAAATGATTATCACTGTACAGAGTTGCATAAGCCTGCTTTGCAAACTTGTCAATTTCTGAAGCAAAGACGCACTCGCCACCTAGCTTATCAAGCGCCTGTCGAAATCCTCCGATACCGGCAAATAATTCGATATACGTAAATTTACTCATTAGCAACACACTCCTTAAAAGGTTTTTTGACATACTGATTACTTCCGGTGCTAAATATCCGAGCGTGTTCGCTTTTTGAATAGAGTTCGAGATTACTAATATCGTTGTTTCCTCTGTCTCGATCAACGTGGTGTATATCATGATCAGGAGGGATTTCTCCGTTATACTTCTCCCAAACGTATCGATGCATTAACTGACGGTCTCCTGTAGTAGCTGCATAATAGCCGTTATTTCTAAGGGTGAATTTTATATCGTCGAGTGTTTGGTATGGTCGTTTATTTTTCGACCTTAAATCGTACCCACGTCGTTTAAAACCGCAGTAAACCGATTGTCGCGTTATTCCGTACATCTTCCCAACCTCTGCTAACGAGTAGCCATCGCAGTAGACTTTGTACATCTCGCTATAAAGGTCGTTTTTAGTCAATTTATCGTCTCCATTTCGTTTAATTTTCCAGCAATCTACTAAACTACCTGACGCCTGCCTACGGTACAATTAAAAGACATATTCCGTAGGACGGTGTTTAACGTGTTTATTTCGCCAATGCTATTACGTAAATCCGAAGAGCCTTTCGATGACTCTCGCTATTTAACCGAATTAAAACTGGACGGCATCCGTTTTATATATTCGGTCGGGGAAGACGGCAAAGTTCGAATGTATACTCGGCACAAAAACGAAGTTACCACGAGATTTCCCGAACTTAAAGCACTCAGCCTGCCGCCGGGTACCGTGCTTGATGGCGAGCTTATTGCAACTGATAACGAAGGCAAGCCGGACTTTGAGGCGGTCATGAGTCGTTTTATGTCACGCAAGTCAGTAACTCCGGTGAGTTACGTTGTGTTTGACGTCTTGCAGTACGAAGGCAAATTGACTATTCAGCTACCGTTGCTCGTGCGTAAGGAACTGCTAGCCGAAATAGTACCGACTGACACACCGTTGTTATCGAAAGTTCAATTCATCGAAGGCAACGGCTCGGCTTATTACGACGCCGTAAAAGAACAAGCCCTCGAAGGCATCGTGCTAAAACGTAAGGACTCGCGCTATGAAATCGGCAAACGCAGTGCCAATTGGCTGAAAGTCGTTAATTATCAGTTTGCTGACGTGCTCGTGACGGGCTGGCGCAAGGCCGAGTTCGGCTGGTCGTTGAAGTTTGCCGACTCAGGCGAATATGCTGGTGCGATGGAACTCGGCGTGCCCGCGGAAGCTAAACGTCGTGTGTATTCGTTGACCGTCGCTTATGAAACGAAAGACTTCGCGTACTTAGAACAGCCGTTTGCTGTACGAGTGAAATATCGAAATTTAACAAAGGCGGGCTTATTGCGTTTGCCTTCGTTCGTTAGCTGGGCTGACCCGCACTAGCTAACATTAGTGCGCCCATAAATTCGTCAACTTGCGTCTTTAATTTGTCTAATGTGCCGTCGTTTATAATTTCGAAATCAACATCGAAACTATCGACGTGGCTTTCCGTGTCGTGCTGTAAGTCAGCTTCGTCGAATTGGTCGCCTGCCAACTTAGCGCGTTCAAGACGGACTTCCTCCGGTGCGGACACACGAATGATTGAAAAGCCTTGCTCACGAAGCCATGCGTACTCATTCGGCTGGCGGCAATCGGTGACCAAAACGTTGATTTCTTCGTCACCGCGGCGTGTCATTATGTCGATGTGGCTATCTATTAACGCTGCTACCGAGTTAACCCAAACATTGGGGTCGTATTTGCGCATTAGTTGGCCGTACTCTTGCAATAACCTACGAGGCTTTTGCTCGGCGTACATTATTTGCGGCAATGCGATGGTAAGCGTATTTTTTAAAGCGTCGCCGAAAGCAAATCGGTTAAATCCATAGTGTAAACCTAATATACGTGCCACTTCATCCTTGCCCGCACGGGCTTTTCCCGTAAGAGCTATTTTCGTTATGGTTATACGTTTATTGACGTTCACTTCGTGCCGCATACAAGCGCCTCCCCTAATTTTTCTACCATCAGTTTCGCAACATTTTCGAAGTCTAGCGTAATTTTAGTATCTACCTGCGCTACTTTAAACGCTAAGTCGGCCTTTTCGTCTTCAATAGTCTGTAACTTACGCTCGAGCTTTGCGACTCTGTCCGTCAGATTTGCGATTACGTCGTGAACATCGCGAGGGCTGGTTGTATTGGATTTTGCGGGAATTTCAAGTACATAGTAGCCTTTAGTGTAAAGATGAGGGTATGAACCGTCAGTAACAAGTATACGGTCACCTATATCAGCCTTACGTTTGACGAGCCGATAAATAATACCGTCGATACGGACGTTCCCAGTCGGCTCAAGAACTGCGTAGTCCTCGTATTCCTTATTAATAAATGTGTAACCAACGTCGTCAATGTTTTTCTTTACTCGAATAGAGCCGTCGTGACAACTAGTTTTTGTACACGTTAAAATGTCGCCAACCTTCGCGTACTCGCCATATCCGACATGCTCGTATTTAGTCAGTACAACCAACTCGCCAATATTTGCGTCTCGCTCAACTGCGTTATATTCTCGCTCAACGCCGCCTAGCGATTCATCAGCCACATAATACTTCACACTACCGTCCCCTTTACGATTTATTTTCGTACCTTAGTCATCGCTACCCTCATCCCACACGACCTCGTAACCTAAGTGCTCCAACACAGCTTCCAATGCATCTTCGGGCGATTCGTCACTAAGGTCAACACCTTCGACTCGCTCATCATTAATGTATAAATCCGCCCCGAAGTCGAAGCAGCATCCATCTCCGCAATTGTGATACCAATCTTCCCGAGTAAGTACTAGTTTAGGTTTTTCCATCTAAACGCCCTCCTTCATTCGTATGCTTACCGCCTGCCTGCCGAACTGTTTCGCAGTGTCTTCGTTTTCCACAAGAACGTCAATTATTCGTCCTTTGATTAGCCCACCGATATCTTGTGCGGTCGCCTTAAATTGCGTGCCGTTGGCCAACTGTACTTCTAATGTCGAGCCTAACGGAATTATTCTCGGGTCAACTGCGACTATACGCTTGTCTTCGTAATATTCCGTGTCCTTAACGTTGATGCCCGTCTTGGTGATGCCGATACAGCCCATACAGTCGGCCGTATATGCCGTTGCTTCAAACGGATACCAACCGGCGTTTTCAATTTCGGCCTGTAGTAAAGCGATTTCAGCCTGTAATTGCTCGTTTTCTAAACGTAAAGCCTCGATCTCTCGCTTTCGTTCCTCCGCCTGCTGACGCCAAATTTGTGCGTTAGGAGCGACCGACCGGGCTAGTTCGGCAGCTTCTATGGAAGGCGGTGCCGAAAGTAGTTGCACCGCCAATGTTACCGACGTAATTATTCCGATAAGTCGCCACCTGCTCCCACTTCGAGCCAGTCAAGCCACTCTTCTAATACCTTTTCGAGTGTCGCTAATTCCTCGACTGATACCGGCTTGCTTGAGTAACGGACAATCTCATTAGTTACGTGTAATTTTCGATCTTCCGAGAAAAATACAACTGGAATCCAGTAACGATCTAGTGACAATAGACTACCGTCTCCTCGAACTGTATATTTAGCCGGCGCTTTTAAGCCTGTAGCTCCAATCCTGAGCGTTAGTTCCCGTTGTGCTCTACGCCACAACTTCCGTTCGATTTCATTAAAATTCATTCGACCTCGTATCCTTCCTTTTCGCTTGTTCCTGCTTGGCGGGCGTGATTCTCCGCATTCTTTTCCGTATATTGAGTATAAATCTTTTCAGGCGTCAGACCAACAACGCGCGACAACGATAAGAGAAAGTGCCACAAGTCAATTACCTCGCCTTGAAGCGCAGGAAGGTCGACTTCTTTCGGATTCTTCCACCACTTCCAGTTTACTTCGCGCCGAATTTCATCGATTTCGCTTTCCATGGCGATCGTTAGTCCGGCTACCCACTCGTCAAGTGTCTTATCGATGTCGCGTTCGTCAATAATACGTTCGTCCAACGTGGCTTGTAAGGCAAATAACGTTTCGAGTTTACGGACAGATCGGATATGCCCTTCGACATTGTCGCCCAACTTTTCATACGTTTTGTGGAAAATTTCGGGCTTACAAGGGTAGAACTCGCCCTCTACGCCTTTTATGATGTAATCGCCTTCGTTCGCCACCATTACGCCTTCTAGCGTCTCTATTTCTACGAAAGGTACCGGATATCCACGGAGCACTTGGATTTGTTTTTTCATGAAATCGGCTAATTCACGAATCCTTTCGGGCGTGTCTTCGAACTTTATCGCTTCGACAACAACCGGCTTTTTAAGATACATAACCATCAAACATACCCCTTTTCGAATAATTGTTCCGCCCAAGGCTCGACCCCAACGACGGCACTTTTTAAACGCTCCGCTAACACAGTAATTTCGTGCTGCGCGCCCATCCCTTTACGTCGTTTTGAATAAAAGTCGAGCAAAGAACGTAAATTTGCGGTCAAGACGAGATTGCACGCTGCAGCATTCGGTAATACTGCGCGCGCATCTTCGGGCGGTATGCCAATTTCACGTAAGACGTCGTAATGTTCTTGTGCGTCTCGCATCGCTGTTTCAAAAAACGCTTTTCCGGCTGGCTTTTCTTTTATGCTTTCAGGCAAGACGTAATCGAAACCGCCCGTCTTATCCGAAGTGCCCATCCGAACGTACCTTTGCGACTGGACACTAAAACTAAAGCCAACACGATGTCGTGTTAATTGCGCCAGTAGTGCGCGACTAACACCTTCGATTGCGAAAGTAAACGTTAGATGTTCAAGTGTTGACGTATGGCCTGACGCAACAATCAACCGAATCAGTCGATCAGTTTCCGTTCCTGCCTTACCGTCAGTTGCTTTAGAGCCGAAATAACGTTCGCCTTCCTTGGCGACAATCTCGCTCGGCTTGTTCGGACTGTAGCACGATCGGATTGCCGTGAGCGCTGCGGCCTGACCGGACGTGTATTCGGCCATACTTTCGAGCAGATCACTTGGAATAGCGTCATCTTTGAATAGCTGCTCGATAAATTCCATGCTTAGTTGCGTATGCGCTAAAAGACACACGCCCATTTGAGTTTCCGCCATCAAACGCCCTCACTTTCGTCGATAATTTCATGAGAGAAACCTTCTCCGTCCCGACCTGCTTGATAAGCCAAACGCATTAAATCGACAATGTTGTAACAGTCGTTGAAATCTCTCATTAACAAACGATCTTCAGGTTCTCCGTCAAACACGTTGAATAGAGTTTTTCCGTTAACTTGAATCGTAAGTGCTTCCCGCATCTCATCCTCGTCAATCGTGTTATGAATCTCGATTACTTCCATTGATTTAACCTCCGGTTTTTATAATTTCATATAATTTCCCTCTTTGCCCAATGATCTTATATCCCTGATCTCGTACCTCATTAATGTCCGTGATTATTGCATCATAGGTTATGATCGGCCCCTGTGCTATTCCACCGATTCCCAATAGCGAAATAATTAATAGCACTACGATTGCAAGCACAGCAGGAAAATCAAAACTAAACCATTCTAAAGTATCTTTGATAAAACATATCATACAAAAAATCGATAGAAGTGTAAGGATAATTATGGCCACATAATAGAACCAATCAACGTTCTTAGCTACGATTTCCACGCGAATCACTCCCTATTGCGAAAAAGCATAACGATATTAATAAGAGATTAAGGCTTATCGCCAACGGAGTAGGCTCATAAACACCGGCAACGTGGAAAATAAAATACAATAAGTACCCAATCGCAACTACATATGCCATCATATCTTGGACTCCCTCACATTGCCTTTTGCGTCATAATAAAAACCATTACGTCTTGCCAGCGCTTCGACTTCGGCGTAGTCCGGTTCACTCGCAGAAGCAACGATTTCAAGCAGCCGTTTCACGTCTCGTTTAATTCGCTGATTTCGAATTTTTAAAGGTCGCATAAATACCCCTCCTAAAGTTCATCAAATCCGTTCAAGTCGCTAGTTTTCGTGTACTGGCGGCTTTTTTGTTCGAAAAAGTCCGTTTTGTTGCCGTCGAAATTATCCACATACGCTTCAATCCACGGCATAGTATTTTTGGTATGTTCCGGGTAAATTTCGCTTAGTCCCATAAGGCGAAGCATTTTATTAGCGCGGTACTTAACGTAGCCTTCCATCTCGACTAGGTCAATGCCGTCAATGCCCGCGAGTATATAGCGTGACCATTCCGACTCTAGTTCGACCGATACTCGAAACTGTTCGTATACCCAATCCGCAAAACCTTCCGTGTTTAAGTGCGGATTTTCGGCTAAGGTTGCGCGGAATAGCTCGCTTATGAAACGTCCGTGTTGTAGTTCCTCTCGATTGATATAACTAATCATCGTCGATGTCCCGACCATAAGCTGCTGTCGGGCGAGGTTGTAAAAGAACGCGAATCCACTGTAGAAAAACAGCCCTTCAAGCAAAGCTGTATAAACTATCGTTTTCAAAACGTTTTCTATCGTTGGCTTTTCGACAAATGTATTATAAACGTCCATAATTCGTTGATTCCGTTTCAATAGCACGAGGTCTTTCCGTCCTGTTTCAAAGGACTCGTTTTGTTCTGCCAAAGAAACAACCGACGAAAGTACATACGCATAGCTGTGATTATGCTCGCTTTCTTGGTCGGCAATAGTCGCCATAATCGACTGTACCGACGGGTCAGTAGCATATTGGCTGATTGCGTGTGCGATTCGAGTCTGCGGTCCGTCGAGTGTCGCCAACAAGCCGATGATCTTTAAAAAAGCGTTTTTGGTTCGTTCGGGCAATTCGGGAAACTGTTTGACGTCCTGTGTCATATCGACTTCGCTCGCCCGCCAAAATAGTGCGCGAATTTGCTCGCGGTGCTTATAGAAATGCGGATACGCAATGTCGTTCCAGTTAAGGATGCCCGACGCTTTGCCGCCGAATAGTTTAGTAGATTTATTCGGATTGGTCGGATTTAATACGTGTGCTTTTCTTAAGATTTCCGCCATTGAATCGTCCTTTCTTTACATGTTCTCTACAAATTCTACACCTAGAAACTTACAAAGCTCTTCTTTAAAAGTATTTCCTGACCATTTGTCTTCCCCAAACGTTCCATTTAAAAGCCTGTTCTCTAATTCTTCTAGAATGACCTCTTCAGGAAACCACTGATCTTCAAGGCCGTAACAGGAGCAATGGCTCCCATTCACTTCGAATAATTTCCCTTCCTTTTCAAATAAAACCCAAGCATCACCCGTGTAATTATCTTGACCATAGGAAGCAAATAAAATGTTCACTTCGCGGTATTTTTCGATTGCTCTCCTCATTTTATCCTTGTTCTTTAACCAATAAGATTCGTTTGGATGCGGGGATTCAGTAGCTTCGTATTCTGCTTTAGTCATATAAATACATTCAAAGTCTCCAATAACATCAATTTTATGTGTCCATTCGTTTATAAAAACGGGTTCTTGGTTAATAATCTCTTCTAGGGATTTAATGATAGACTCCTCCTTACCCATTCTCGCACCTTTTCTTCTTGCGAACCTCGCGGACTCTGTTCGATCTTCAACGGCTCGGCAGGCGAATTATAAAAGCGCGCCAACTTGACCGCAGCTTTACAGAAAAGGTCGTCGCCGCCGAATTGAGTATCACCCGTACCGAACACGTAAACAGGTTCGGGCTTGTATCCGATATCTGCCACGAAATCTTTTACCTCGTCGGGAGTAGCGCCTTTGCCCCAAGTGTACGAGCCAAGAAACAATACGTTGTAGTCGGAAGGGTCGGGCGGGCTTGCGCCGTCCCATATCCGATAATAGTCAACGCTATGGCCTGCCTTCGTCAGTTCTACGCCTATTAAGTGCGCAACTTCTTCTGTATTACCCGATAGACTCGCATAAGCTATGAAAACTTTGACCATAATTCATCCGCCCAGTCACACGAAATGCCTACAAGCAGCGAAAGCACGAGAAGCGCAAGAATAGCCCCTGTTACGCTTCCGATAAATCCAATTCCGACCAAAATAAAAGGCAATAGTGTTAGCACAAGTAAGCATAACCAAGCACACACGAAAATTATTCCCAATAACCACGCTTGAAAGAACTTTAGTATTTTAATAGCTTTCCCCTCCATCACGAACTGCACCACTCACATTCATCTACTTCGTTCGCAGTTGACCGTAGGTAATACGTAGTTTTTAACCCTGCACGCCAAGCTGTTAGGTGCAGGTCGAGCAGTACTTTCGCGGGAATTGTATTCGGTACGTAAAGATTAAATGAAATCGCTTGATCAACGTGTTTTTGTCGCGCTGCATTTTGTTTAATAGACCAAAACTGATCGAGCATGTACGCTGACTTCCGATAGACTGCATACGTTTTATGTGTTAGATCGGGCGCAGTAACAGGAATACGGTAGTCTTTCTTTTCTTCGGTGTACTCAACTGCAAATATCGGGTCAATGCTTGCGCTGCTGCCGGCAATTATCGAGGTTGAAGCGTTCGGCGCTACGGCCATGAGATAGCCGTTTCTAATGCCGTGCTTTCTAATTCTCGCACTCAGTTCCGTCCAAGCCGGAGCCATTGGACTTTCAAAATAACCCCTCTTCTCGAAATACTCGCCGGTCTGCCATTCGCTACCTATAAACATAGGATATGCGCCCTTTTCCTCCGCCAAGTCAGCCGAAGCTTTAATCGTATAATAAGCTATCTCTTCGTATATCTCATCTGCAAGTTCAACCGCACGTTCTGACTCCCATGATATGTCGTATTTCGCTAGTAAATGATGCCAGCCGAATGTTCCTAACCCAACTGCTCGATACTTTTGGTTCGTGATTTGCGCTTGCTTTACATCGATTGTATTTAGGTCGATTACGTTATCCAACATTCGAATTTGAATCCGGATTAGTCGACCGAGTGCATTACCGCAAATGGCTCGAGCTAAGCTAATTGACGATAAATTACATACAACGAAGTCGCCTGCTTGCTTTCGTATGACGATTTGGTCGCCCTCGATTGTCTCGCTAAACTGTTCGGTCGGTGACATATTTTGGCTTATTTCCGTGCATAGATTCGAGCAGTAGATCATGCCCGCATGCTTATTCGGATTCTTCCGATTCACTTCGTCCCTGTAAAACATGAACGGACCGCCTGTTTCGAGTTGTGACCGCAGCAAACGTTTCATAACGTCAATTGCTGCAACTTTCGTTTTCTTTAAGGCATTGTTACGGACGCATTCGTCATAGCGCTCTCGGAATGTACCGGCGCCCTTTTCTTCGTCGTAAAAGTCCTCCAGAGAATAGCCCATTACCCGTCGCACTTCGTGAGGGTCGAATAGGTACCAATCGCCGCGCTTTTCGACTTGTTCCATAAACAAATCAGGCAAACAAACGCCGGTGAAAATATCGTGTGCACGTAATCGATCGTCACCGTTATTTAACTTAACGTCTAGGAACGACATGATATCTGCGTGCCAAACGTCGAGGTAAACAGCAATAGCTCCTTTACGTGTGCCCAGTTGGTCAACGCTAACCGCCGTATTATTAAGCTGTTTTATCCACGGAATAACGCCGGAAGATGCGCCCACAAAGCCTTTTATTGCCGAACCTTTTGCACGTACTTTGCCGAGATAAACGCCGATGCCACCGCCGTCTTTCGAAAGCCTTGCCACATCGGTATTGCTGTTATAGATGCCAATAAGAGAGTCTTCGACTGTATCGATAAAGCAAGACGATAATTGCCCATGTGCTTTCCCTGCGTTGGCCAATGTCGGCGTTGCGACGGTCATGTATAAGTTCGATAACGCCCAGTACACTTCAGCTACGTATTGTGTACGTTTAGCCGACACTTCGTCTTGCATAAGGTACATAGCGATTATTAACCAGCGTTCTTGCGGAAGTTCGTATAATTGCCCTTCATGGTCGGTCGCTAGGTACCGATCGGCTAACGTTTTGAGTCCGATATACGTAAATAGATAGTCGCGTTCTGGGTCGATTATTGCAGACAGCATTTCGATTTCTTCTCGGCTGTATTTTTCGAGTATAGCCGCCGAATAAATGCCTTTACCAGCTAGCGTTTTTAAAAGACCGTAAAAATCACCGTATCGCTTTTCCGAGTCATAACTACGGTTACGCGCGGCTTGCTTGTATAAAGAACGAAGCAGAATACGAGCAGCTACGAAAGTCCAATCGGGAGACTCCATTCTGACGTTTTCCAGCGCTAGTAACGTCAGCAAGCGTGTTATTTCGGTTGCTTTGTACTGCTCATGCGCTTCGATGGAGCGAATTACCTTCGCTTTATATTCGTCCGCTTCAAGGTTCGGATAGTCAACGAAGCACGCATCGATAAAGCTATCTAGTCGCACACGGTCGAACGGTAGCTTTCGAAGGCCGTCGTCTTTCGTGATTATTGTTTCCGACACTCTAACGCCTCCTTTTCGTTTATTAACTTCCTAAGTTCGCTTATTCCTTCCGAAATACTGGCCAACTCATCCTCAAGTTCGGATTTTCTATTTTCGATATTATCGTATTCTCGTAGCGCTTGGTTACGATCATATTCGAGATCAATTAGAAGTCTTTTATAAGTTTCGATTAATGAGGTCCGCACTTTTTCATCTCCCTCATGAGTATCGGAACTGATTTTACGAGATTATTTGCGGCGGCCAATATACCGTTAACTATAGCGATTACCATATAGTTGATGTCTGCGCTGAATATCGCATTAATAACTAACGTCAATCCTAATGCGACTAATATCATTATTAAAACGTCATATATTAGTTGTGCTATAAAAGCCAAAATTAGATTTCTCAATTAATTACCTCCCACCCCAAGCACGAGGAGAGTCGCCACAATAGCGGCTAAAATCGATATCGCCGCCCTCTCGTATGTTATATCTAGTAATTCAGACGTACCTATTATGGCGAAGAGCATAAACAATAAAACCATTAGGGACTTTGTTATAAGCAACACCCCTACCCCTCCGCCCTCAATACGTCAATTTTTCTGTCTAACTCGGCGCGTTCTTGAAGCAATCGAAGCAATTTTTCTCGTTTCTCTATTCGATCGATGGTATCTCTTATTATTGGTAGACCTGCCATATTTCCTGATATTGTCATATGGAACTCACCACCGGTATTACATACAAAAGATTCCATAAAAAGTTCGGGTAAATTATTCTTATCAAAGAAACTTAAAATACCGGCTTGTATTTCTTTAAACGCTTTTCGTTCGTAGTCAATCCCTATGTTCACATAAAAATAGCCGCCAATATCGCTCGTGATAAACAAATCGCCATGTCCATCCTTTTCGATGACGTAAAGGCTCCCCATTGTAAAGTGGTGATCACTCTTAACTGCTTCTAGAACATCGCCCTCCTCTAGCTTTTTCAACTTTTCGATTATTTCCTGTTTACTCGTTGAAATGTCGTATTCGATGTAGCCGTCTCGTATTGAGAGTTCGACGCATTCATCCATACCTCCGCGATAAACATGTCGACAGTCATATCCTGCTTCGTCTTTGTGGCACACAAAACCGTACACGTTTTTAAGTTCGTACCACTTGCCGACCTCCGTATCGCTGTCAAAATGTTCGTTATTCGTAAGTCTAAAACGTTTGGCCTTCCGAATCTGCTCAACTGTATACATTACCATTACGCAAGCACTCCTTTTTTAATTAAATAGGCGAGGCCGACCGCAACCGCGTCAGATTCGTCATCGCTTTTAAACGTAAAGTCGTCCGGCAGTCCGAGCCTTTTTCTAACGCCAGCTTCGACTTCGGCCTTATCGGCGTTTCCACTACCACTCGCTGCCTTTTTGACTTCAGACGGCGTTAGTTCCGCGACCACTTCGTAACCGTACTTGTTTAACGCTGCGTCTATCGCTGCCCACGCGCCGAATACCGTCTGCGTTGAGCGCTTATTTCGTCCTTTTGTGAAATGTTCGCGCAAAACAACGTCGAAAGGTCCGTGTTCGTGAATAACTTTTACCGCGAAAGCCTCGATGTAGGCGTAACGTTGGGCGTCTGTATGTGCGGTCGATGTCTTTATGCTGTCGACGTGTTTTAGCTCGACTTTAATGCCGGACTTTAACTTTTTAACTTCGAGAACAGCGACGCCGGGATTTGTGCTGATATCGAACGCTAATATTCGTTTATTCATCTTCGTTAAACTCCGCAGCGATTCTATTGTATAGCCCTTGCAAATACTTAATAAGAAGTTCGGCATCGGGATATGATTTTTCTAACCGTTCTAGCGCTAAGTCCCTCTGTTTTTTAGACATATTGGCAGGGACGGGAAACAGATCGTCTATATCTCCTATATTTTCGTATAAAAAGCGACGTATCGCTGACACCAAAACGAGTATATCTTCGTTATTAAGCGCTATACTTTGCTCCAATTTCGCTAGATAGTCGTGAGCTTTTTCGACCTCTTCGTTGGACATACCGATAACCTCTTTAGGGTCACTTGGCATAGCGCCGAGTGCGTCCCACATCGAATTAACCCACTTAGAAAATACCTCTTTATCGTTTGACACTAAATCACCTCCGTAACTTTAACGTATTTTCCATCGAATCTTTCATAACCAACGCCGAAAGCCTCCTTGTATGTTTTCGGCTTTTTACCGTTGTACTGCGGAACAAATTTTGCTCCATTCTTTCGTGCTTCTTGTCTTCGTTCTCTGCGTGATTTCATACGGGCACCCCTTCCTCTTTCTTTCGAACACTTTCAATAAATTGAAACGCTTCGACGTACTCCTCTTTTTTCTTAAGGGAAAGCCCTGAGCGAAGAACACGCTGGACTTGCGTTTTTAGTGCCGCCACTTCTTCGTCTGATAAATCGAGTGCGCACGCCGTTTTGTAATTGTTAAACGTCCATTTTGACAAATCGAGAGGCATCGGTTCAGACGTTCGTATTGACTTACTAATTTCAGCGAGTTCATCGAACAGCACAGTACGTTGAGCGTCCGTGATATGCAAGCAGAAGGCGCGAATGTCGGGCGTTTTGGCGTATTGCTCTTCCGTCAAAGACCAACCTTGCTTTGCGGCGTTTACGTATAAAATTACGTAATAGTCGCAGCCGAACATATGCGAATAAGCTATCGTTTGCTTTACGTGTGATTCGTCAGGATTTCGCATTGAATGCAAGGACGTTCGGGCAGGCGTTGTTTGCTTCGATTTGATTTCGAGTCCGACGCGAATTGCCTCGCCTTCGTCCGTTACGTACTCCATAATGCCATCGGGCGCGCCGTACAGATAAAACGATTCGCCTGCATGTTCGACTAGCGTATTTGTCTTCGCAAAGTCCTCGAACATCGGCTGGCCTGCGACGTTACGCTCGAACTTGAACCGAGACTTGTTGCCCGTCTTAGCTTCGAAATGCTTTTCGATAAAGAGCAAGTCGCGCTGTATTATATCGCCGATATTCGTTCCGATACGTTGCCAGCGCGCCTGATGCGGCTGACGTCGAAAGTTATCCTTCTTAGCGCCCTTCGCCTTTACGTAAAGCTCGCGAGGACACGAATTAGTCGAAGATGGTGAAAAATACGGTTTTTTGGGAAATACTTTCGGCGGATTCGAGTACCACCGATGTATTTGCGCATCCAGTCCGTTGTCCCACACTTCAGGCAACGAATGCCATTCGTCCAATAACGCTAAAAAGTCGCCTTCTATTTGTGTGACTAGTTCGTTTGTGTTCGTCAAATTATCGATCTCCTTTTCGTTTTATATCAACGCTAATTTTTAGAGCACCCGTCGCTAGACCCACCGTAAACAATCCGATAAATATAACGCTAGTAATTCCGATAATTTCAAACATTTTGCCACCCGCCCCTTAATTTTTCGATGTACTCACTAACTTTTTTATATTCTTCGGCAGTTAGCGCGATTTTGTATGGCGAATAATCTTCGATAACTCTTTTTACATTTTCATAAACCTCTGAGATGTGCTTAGATAACTCTTCCTGATAGTCCTCTTCTTCGATATAATCTTCAAAAACATACGTATCGTAGTCCGCGTTTAAATCGAAAACAACTTCGGCAACATCCGTAATACTATTAATATTTTTAACTATTAAATCGCCTTCAACCTCTGAATGCTTTCCGTCTAATTCACAAAAGGTCTTAAATCCGAAAACATTTGTAAGTTCTTCTTTATATTTTTCGTAATAGTCTCTACGTACGAAAACACCCTCGCAAGCATGTGCACCGCTATAGTAGCCGTGAGCTTCTGCGCCTACAAATACTAAGTCAAACATTTAATCGACCTCCTTCAACGATTTTAAGTCGGAAATAAACTGTTTTATTGCGTCATATTCCGCATAAATACCACCATGTTCGTCGCCTAGTGCGTATGCATCGTCGTAATTGGCACCACAAGCGTCGATGACGTCGAAATCATCGCCATACCTTTCGTTTATTTCATCGATGCTTCCTTGTAAAAGAACAAGCCTTTCTTCGTAATGCCTAATTAGATCATCGATTTTCATTCCTCGCCATCCCCTTTCGATTTGACCACTGCCCACTCCTTAACAACTACCTCGCGCTGTTCTACTTCATAGACTGCGGCATCGTTCCAATCTTCGTACTCCCAATCAGTAAACGGTGAGCCACTTCGAGTTACATACGAGAGGTAATGTTTTTTGCCGTCCGTAAATATTAAATGTGCTGTCTGGTATTTGACGCCCTGCTCGAAATCTCCTTCCTCGACGGTCTTATATTTAGCGCCGTTTACTTCGATTTCACCTTCGAAAAATAATTCATTAATTTGTTCCTGCGTTATTTTCATATTTGAAACCACTCCCCTATATTTTTTCCTTCGCCCCATCTACGGCTAATTTCGATATCAGTTTTGTTAGGAACGGATAGTTTAACGGTGTGCAACATAATGTTTTCGAAATCTCGCACATCTGATATCGTCAGGCTTTCCGGTGCATACACCGCCACTTCGTCGTGTACCGAGAAAGCCATCGTCCATCCTTTAGCGCGGCATAGCTTCTGTAAGGAAAGCATAGTTAACTTAGTTTGTATGGCCGCCGAGCCTTGGATAATTGCATTCGTTGCTTGGCGCATAGCACGAAATTGCTCGTACCGATCTCGCGACTTTGCTTCAGGTAATCTACGTTTTCTTCCCATGAACATCTTTACGTATCCTTTGCGTTTGGCAAATAATTCATTGCTATCTATCCACGCCTTTACTTTCGGATATTTGGCGTAAAACTGTTCGATAAACTCTCGGGCTTCTTTTTCAGTAATGTCAAGCTGTGCGGCTAATGTTTTCGGTCCGGTGCCGTACATAACCGCGAGAATGCCCGTTTTCATCATCTTTCTATACACAGAACCGTCGCCGCATTCTTCGATAGGTTTTCCGAATAGTTCTGCGGCTGCGGTTGAATATAGATCGCGACCCTCTCGATAAGCATTAACGAGGACTTCTTCGCCTGTGTAATGAGCGAGCCAACGTGGCTCTTGCTGGCTAAAGTCCCCCGAAAGAATTACTTGACCCGGCGGTGCCACGAATAATTGGCGTGCAAAATACGGCTGGTTTTGTAGATTAGGAGAATTGGCAGAAAAACGTCCTGTTACGGTTCCCATCTGATTAAAATTACCGTGTATTCTGCCGTCATCCCGCACCTGTTTCGGAAGGGCATCGATATATGTGCCGAGAAGTTTTGTTTTTTCCCGATATTGTAAAAGTATTCGAATGCCCTCATGATGTGGAGCTAGTATTTCGAGCGTCTTAACATCCGTTGATTTTTTCGTACCTTTTGGCAGATGGCGTCCTAAACGTAAATCTTCATAAAACTTCCTACTTAGTTGTGTCGGACTATTGAAATTGATATCTCCGAAATGTTTCCGTAATTCTTGCTCAACTTCCGCCAACTCGTTTGAAAGTTGCTTTGACAAAGCTTTTGCCCTTTCGATATCCAACACAAAGCCCGCCTGCTCCATTTCGATAGAAACTCCGATTGTTGGGTTTTCAACCTGTTCGTAATACTTTAATAAATCGATTTTATCGAGATGGCGTCGCTGAAAATTACGTAGTTTTAACGTTACGTCTCCGTCCTTGGCCGCATAAGCAAGCGCTATGTCTAATTCGATTTCATGAAAGCCCTTTTTTCCGAATAGTTGGCCGTATGTTTTCGAAGGGATTCCGAGGTACTTCGATACTAACTCTTTAAGCTGGTACGAACCGCCGTTAAAACGCTCATTTTCGTTTAATACATGCATGGCGACTTGTGTATCCCATGTTAACCCTCGAAGTATTATGCCTTCATTTCGTAGCATGTGTATATCAAACTTCGCATTATGCGCGATTTTACCGATGGAACTATCTTCGTAAATCGGTTTTAATCGTTCGTTTACTAAATCGTTTGACAATTGTTTATTATTCGTTTTGTGTTTCGTAGGGATATACGCGTGAATGTCTGCCTTAACTGAGGTGATAACGTGCCCTACGATGTAGTCGCTGTATATGTCAGTCCCCGTTGTTTCTACGTCAAATACGATTTCTTTTTCGGTCTCCAAGATCGATAAGAATTTTGCCAATTTCGTCTCGTCAGTGATCAGCCAGTAATTGTCAGGCGTTTCCTCGACCATTTGACGAAGTACTTCGGCCTGCCTTTTTTCTTCTAGTTGCCGCCAAATTCGTAAAGCCTCGGCCTTGCTAAATCGTTTGTCCACTGAAGCAGGTTCACGCCCGATTTGTCCGTCAGCCATCGCCTGCCTAACTTCAACTAGCTTTCGATGGTCCGGGGCGGTATTCTTCATTTCGAATATCCGCGCCCATGCTTCTTCCAACGTTTCAGTAGCCGCCTTCTTTCGTTTAATTGCCGCCTGTATTCGTTCAGTAGGTTCCGTAGGCTGTCGAATGTTAAGTGTAAGCTTCGGTGTGATTATTCGTCGCTCCCTTCTTTGTCGATGTCCACGCGCTGTTCTACGGGAGCAACGAGTTCCACACGTTTTCTACGAATAACGTAGACATTGCCTCTATAGTCGCGCACATAATCGTTTCCTATAGCTTTGACCTCGAAAATCGTCCCGACTGGAAGAGCATTGGGCGACTCAATTACACGTACAATATCGCCCTTTTTATATTCGTTCGGTCGTCTCGAAACAGCTGCCCATCGTTTTGCTTCTTCGACTTCTTCGGCCGAAACTGGTAGTAAATTTTCTTCGTTAGTGTATCCGTATAAAGGTCCGGCCAGTAGTTTTACTTTGAAGTCTGAAGCTCCCACTTCGTTGTATCTAAGCTCGACGATATCTTCGGCTCTAAAACCTGCCACGTTCCCGACCGTATTTTTAAGTTTTGCGTAATCGCCCACTTGAAGCCGCTTGGTTTCGTCACTAACCTTTTGGAGTTGCGACGGCTTTGCGTAGCCATGCGGGACATCCCCGCCCACCAGCTCGATTAATCCGTCATTCGGCGCCGCGTCTGGCCAACAATTATTATTCGTATATACCTCTCCATTGCGATATCCGCAAAGTGGTGCATCCCCACCGCCTGACAAAAGGCGTACCCTATCCCCGATTTTAAATTGAGCGAATACTTCGTTTTCCGTCGCTTTTGTCACGATATTATCAGAGTACCAACCTGCGTATGTTCCGTCTAAATGTTCGACCTTATATGGAAAAATTGAACGGTCGACTGCAACGACTTTCAATATGTCGCCTTTTTCGGAGTAACTATTTCCGTTGAGCACTTTCACAAAATCCCCGACTTTCAATTCAACTTCTTCGAATATCTCAAAGTCAGTACCGCCTGTATCGTAGTAATCACCGAGGTCATCCATAACAAAGGCATCGCCGTATTCGTCAATATCAACCACTTTGTAATGTTTCCCAGGAGTCAACCGTGTGAGCAGAGCCTTTTCGTACAGGATATAGTCACCAATTCGGGGTTCTCTTTCGACCTTAACGTAATTTTTCGCCATATTAACGTCCTCCTTCGGATTATAAAAATTCCTTACTGACGTTCATTTTTCGATAAAACTGGACTATCTTTTCGTGATTGTCCGCGCACCAGTCGCGAAAGCAGCCGCCGGAACAAAAATGCTGCTCTTCGTAGTCGTCGTAATAAGCCGTCGTGCTTTCGCGTATTGGCGCGTCACAACTTGCACAAAAGTCGATGATGGGCGAAATCATTTAATGTCAAACCTATCCGAAGCCTTTGCGATCAGTTCGACTGCTTCGGCTTCATCTACTCTTTCGGGTTTTTTAGTTAATACACTTACGTGATCGTCGACCCACGAAACTTCCCCGATCATGCCTTTACGTCCGTGATGAATCCCTACAATTCGGACGATATCCCCAACTTCATATTTCGGAATTTCAACGTCGTCATTTACGATTACTAGTTCGGATGGGTCTCCGTACCATTTCCCATTGCAAGGAAAGTCTACAACGATTTTTTTCTCGCCTAAGCGCCCTACTACTACTCTACGAACCTCACCGATTACCCCGTTTTCCACATAACCCCAACCGTATCGAGGACGTTTCCCTTCCGGTATATTTAGCCGCACTTTCGTTCCCGGATTAAAAATTTCTTCTTCGGTCGCATGGCGGAAATATCTTTCCTCAACATAAGCTGTATAGCCTTTTTCGCGCTTGTTTTCGTGATTTAAAACCTCTACTTCTATACGTTTATTTGACATAATACGTTTAACAACTCCGAGTTTCATTTCCGTATTGGTAATTCTGTATCTCCCGTTTGTCTCCGGCAATGGAACGATGTAGTCACCAACTTTAAATTTCGGCTTATTCGGCTTATCGACAACCTTTTCGAACACTTCGAAGTCATCGTGTTCGAACATCGCTATGTTTTCGTCTCCTACGTCATCGATAAACTCTAAGTCACCGTCTTCGTCAATGCCGATAATTTCATAGTATACGCCGGCCGACGCATCCCAGCAGTCTTCGTTAAATTTCACATAGTCACCAACGGCAGGTTTGCGGTCAATCTTTCGAAACTGGGAATCGCCTACTTTGCGGAAAATATAGAAATAGTCTCCTTGTTGTTCCTTGACCCACCCGTGAAGCCCGTTTCTATCGTCGGACACTCGCACATAGTCGTCTAATTTCTCGACTTTGTAAAAGGCGTCTGCTGTACGTGTTGATGTTCCCCGTACTTCCAGCATTACGTCGCCAACCTGTGCTGGTGCCGATGTCTTAACGTAAACATGGCCGTCATACTCAATTTTCTTAACTTCACCGTCAACCATATCTAAAACTTTTACGTCATAAAGCTTCGCCATAAAATCGTCCCCTTTTCGTTTTAATTGACTTGCAGTTGAATCCATCGGCGCGATACCGTCTGTTCTGTCGACCAATATTCTTTTTGACCCTCGCATTCGAACATAAAAGCACGATCATTGTCAATTCCGATAATATAGTCGACCTCGTCCTTAGTGTATGGCTCTCCGTTTCCTTTTCGAGCGTATACGACGAGAGACCTACGATCTTCGCGGAAGTGCATTGTCTTAACTTGGACGCGATAAACACGTCCATTTGCAGGGTCCCGCGCTAAGAAATCGTAGACCTCCGGCACTACCGGCTTACTGACTTCCCAACCGCAACCCCGCATCATGGCGATGGCAGCGGTCAGTTCGCTTATTGCGCCTACTACTTGTGTTTCGTGTGCTATCTTGGCCGCCTCCTAAAATTCGAATTGTTCGTCTAAGACTTTCTTGTCGATCGCTTCGTCCGATGCCTCCTTCAGCAATTCGACGAGGTCTTTTTCCTCTCGAAAGTTTGCGAGTTCTTCGTATTTAAAATCGAAACCAATGTACGCTTTTGCTGCTTCGATTGCTTCGTCCGGCGCATCGCCACTTTCAAGAGAATACGTTTTGTCGACTTGACTAATATGAACAGCGTCACCTACGAGCGTGTAGTCTTTCGAAAACTTCTTCGCTGCCTTTTCGAGTTTGTCATAGTCGGCTATAAGATTATTAACATGAAATTCCGCCGTATCTATGACTCTATACGTCTTATATTCGAGATCATAAACCGGAATAATAGCGAACATTTTGCGTTTTCCGCCGGCTTTACACGTTAAGCACTCGTCTTTCCCCGGCTTGAAGTATGTCATTAGATCGGCATTTATGTCCTTTGGCGAATGTAGGCACGTGTGTTTTCTTAGCTTATAGTCGTACCCCTTGCCGTTGTATTCTTTATCCTCGTGAACGAAGTAAAAGAACCAATCGTCAGGCTTTGCAAGCATTATAAATGTTCTACCTTCGGCATTTACCTCGCCGTGCCTGCCCATTCGTACGTAGCGTGTAACCCCATCAGGAAACTCGCTATCTCCGCCTTGTGCCGCTTTGTCACGCGCCTCTTCACGTTGCTTTAAAATGTCACGAATATTGCTCATTCGTTTACCCCTTTCGGTTCTATTGTCCGAGCGCAGGTTGCGCTAACTTTTCGCTGTCAAAACGGTGACTGCGAAAAAATCACGTCCACATACAAGGTTCGTCCCGACTTTGCTCGCAAGCTACGCCGTATTAGGTCGCCTAAGCGTTTCCTATGGGCATGCATATGGTCGTTAGTCTTTCCTGCGCTCGTTATTTCGGGTCAGCCGTCCGCGGATACGACCGCGCCCGTCACCGCCCACGTAATCGACATATGCAGTGACCGACGCAGACGTTTATTCCGTCCGGTCGTCGTCTTCCCCGAGAATCATCGAAGACACACACAATATGATAACCACGCCGAAAAATGTTGTGAGAAACTCCATAGGTCAACCTCCAACTAACGAAAGCACCCGACAATGATTTTCGTATTCATCTTTTGCCCGTGCAATGTCCGTCTTACATTCGTTTATTTTCGCTTCTATTTCGTTTATTCTTTCTTGGATAAGCGCACGTGTTTTCGGATTACGTGCGCGGGCTTTATTTAGTGTCTGCTCGCCTTTTTCGATTAGCAGATGCGCCATTTCAAGTTCAAGCGCTCGCGTTGTTTTCGTTAGCAGACGTTTTGCTTTTCGTCGTTCCCTCTCGAAGATTGGCTGAAGAAACGCAGCGTCTGCCGTAGGTCTAACAGTGATTATTTTTCGTTCGTCAACATTGACAACGAACGTTTTTCCTTCGTTTTCGTAGATAATTTTATTACTCCCCTGCGAGCTAATGTACTTTGCTCGTCGTAGTTCTTCCCGAAACCAAGTTTCCGCATTTTCTAAAGCAACCCCAAATCGCAAATGTGCCCGTTCTATTGCGTGTAATGTCGCTGTGTAACGTTTGGTCATGCGATACGAACCGCCTTAATTTCGCTACTTTCGAAAGTTTCGTCAGTAATTTCAAATATTTCGTATAAATCGTGAAACCTTTCATTTTGTTCGTCCGTATATAACATTGTGAACGCCTCCTGTCGATTTATGTTTGACATAATTGTAATAATTTGCTATATTTATTTCGTGTGTAAACGTTGAATATGTGAACAAGTGTACGCTATAATGTACTTTGGGTAACGTTTACTCTACCCCACAAAGCGTGTAGGTACGGTAAAATAGTCGTGGTAGCTACCAAAACGATTGGCGTCGTATTGGCGTGCTATTCGTCTAATTCGTTTCTTCATCGCTTTGTGACAAGAGAGTCCGACTTGCTTGGCGGCTTGTCGGTATGAATTTGTCTGTACGAAGGCTGATATCGATGTGAGAGTCTGTTCATCGGCCTTCCGCAAAAGTTCTGCGACTAGTTGGCGCTGGTCGCGGTTTTTTTGTAAATTTACTATAAACTCGTCATCGGTTGTTGGCGCAACCGAAACGACTTCGAATATTTCTAAATCGTCACCATCCTCGTCTACAAGGTAATTGTCTGCGAGGTAACTATTCTCTCGGCTCATTTTCCTGATTAAATCCAAACACCCATTCTTTACAGCTACAGCCATTTCTTTCTTAAAATTCCCTATTGCAATATCTAGGTTTTCAACAACTTTCATTAACTTATCATTGATCATTGACTCTATATCAGCCTCATCTATTTTGTATTTAGCTGACAACTTCTCAACAATTCTTTTGTTATCACTATAATAAGTGAAGTAAATCTCCGAAAAAACTAAATCGCTTCTTGTTTTTTGATATTCGGATATTAAGTTTTTCATGTTCTCCATCCTCCTATACTATTAACAACGTATAAAAATATTTGTTGGGGTGTGTTTTAAGAAAATCTTTTTATTTTTGTGTTGTTGTGTTATATTATACATATATGATTTAGTTTTGTAAATCATTTTTGAAATATTTAACTAAATGGAGATGGTGCAATGATTTCGTATAAACCTTTATTACAACAATTAAAATTAAGAAAAATATCTATGAGGCAGCTACAGCGAGACCTTAGCATTTCTAGTGCGACAACAACTAAATTATCGAACAATCAATCAGTCACGATGTCCACTATTGAAAAAATTTGCCTGTATCTCGACGTTCCGATCGAACAGGTCGTTCGTATTGTGCCAAACGAATCAGACAAGCAGTAAGCGCTTTAATTTCATATTATTGAAACTCGATTCGCGTTTCTACACGTTTCAATCGACACGTTTCGACTTCCGGCCGAGGAAAATCCATACAAACGTTGTAATGGCGCACTTTCCCTTCGACAAAACTGGTCGATTTTACCACGTTAAAAACTGGTATTTTACCGTCTCAGCGCGCCATTCCAACGTTTTTAATACGTCAGCGCCGCAAGCGTTGGCGTCTTTTTTATCTCCATAACACACTGAAAATAAGTCTACATGCCTACGTAATTTCTCCTTCACTAGTTCGTTTAATCGACGGCCTGCTGCGTCATTATCTCCGCCGAGGACTAACTTTTCGATTGGGCTTCGTTTGATTATATCGGCTTGTTCATCCGAAAAATTTACGCCTCCTACAGCGATGCCCGCTACACCAGCCGAAGCCCAAGTTAATGCATCAATTGGCGCTTCGACCAGCACGGCGGTTTTGGCCTGCGACTGGTGTATAACGTCAATTCCCCAAACTAAATTCCGTATTGGCCAGCCGTGGGCATAAAAGAAATACTTACCTCGCACAGATCGGTACATTATATTCGCTAACTGGCCGTCCGGAGTACGCCACGGAATCGCGACAAAGCCTCGTTGTTGCCCTCGACCTATGCCATATTTTTGCTGTGTCTCTGCGTCAATGCCCCGCGAAAGTAAATATTTACTCGTTGCTTTGGTTACGGCTATTTCCGGCAACGGTCGAAATCTTTCGGGTAGCTTCAAATTCGGCATTCTTATTCGCAGTTCTGACTCATCGTTGCCCGTGCGCCCGTATTCCGAAAGTAGATATTCGGCAGTTTCTTCCCACGTTTCGCCTCGCAGAAACGACAGCAATTTAACGAAACCGCCCGAACGCCAGTTGTCATCAAACGCGCCTAAGTCACCCCATGTGCCAGCGTATTCTCCGTCAAGATTGACAAAGAAGGACGGCGTTTGATCATCCCGAAAGGGGCTTGCTGCGTTTAGTTTGTCGTCGCTCCAACTAGCGCGGTGTCCCCAATCGAATTGTTCAAGTTCAGCCCGGATATCGACATCGATCTTTTGTCCGCGTATTTTTAGTTCTGGCATTAGTAGTCACCTCCTAAAAATCGAATTGTGAAACGGCAGCTTCGCCAGTTTCTAGTTGCTTCACAACACCAACTTGCGGGATATAAAGTATTTCTACGGCTAAGCCCTCGCCTCCATCACGTCCTTTATTTATGCCGACAAGACCACGACCTTGCTTATAATCGGTATCGACGCCGATAAGCAAATATGCGTCTTGGATTAATTGTGTAGTTTTCTTAACATCCTTTCGCTCTGGCAGAACAATTTCCCGATTGCCGTCTTCGGCCTTCTCTTCCTTCGTCTCATCTGCTTGCGTAATTGCAAAAATAACAGTTTGCGTTCTTCCAGCCAAGTGTCGCAATTTCATCGACGTTGCTGCCGCATCTCCGCCCGCCGTTTTCGATGTGTTCTTCTCGTAATCTAAGTAATAAAATGGGTCAAGAACAACGACATCTGCTTTCGTGGCTTCTATGTCGGCTTCAAGTGCTCGTAAACTCCTATTATCGAAATCAGTGTCGTCTACTGCCCGCACCGTTATATTTCCCTCGATTTGGTCGTTCACGGTTGCTATAAAATTCCGAAATGCTTCTTCGAAATCTTTATCCAACTTACCATAACGAATTTCGCTGGAATCGAATCCGGCGGTTAAATCAAATCCGTGCAGGTGAGCAGTTGTTACGCCTTGCTTTGCGGATATAAAAACGAATATCCGAACCCAAACCTCGAACCACCCCATTTCCATCGCCCAGATCAACACGTTCGCGCCCTGTGTGGCAGCCTCGATTGCTTCCATAAGTGTTATTACGGATTTTCCTCGGCCGGGCTTTCCGTATACAACATACACGTTCGAAGAAATGTATCCACCGATAGTTTCGTTGATTTCTGGCAAAAATGATTTCCACACACGGAATGATTCCCCTATCTTACGTCGATCATATTCGGAAAGAAACTTTTCGGTCACGTTCGTAAAGTTTGTTCCCACTTTATTACGAACGCTTGTTCTCATTTTAATAGATTCCGTTTCCGTTTGCAACCAGTCGAGAAAACTTTCTCCACTCAATTCGCGGTATTTCTGTTCGAATGTCTTTGTAACGAAAAGCTCTTCGACTGCTTGCTTCGCCGAGTACGATTTAATTTTTCTAGCCAAATAGTCGTAGCTGTCCGAAACTTCCGGCACATAGAAGAAACCGTCGACCTCGGCAACTACAGTCGCATACGACGGGGCTTGCCCCCGATTTTCCTCGGCGTAGTCAACGATGAATCGATAAGCTGCTTTTTCGGCTTTGGTCGGCATATCTAATTCCGCGATGTTAAACCGATCTAGTGCTTTCGGATCGTTTGTGTCGATAACCTTCGAAAGAAAATACGATGCGTATTGCACTAACGTCGCCCCCTTTTTGACTCGCCGGAAAACTTCAAATCGGCGCATTGATCTCGCATTCTATCAAATAGACGCACGTCAAATATTCGCTGCATTTTTTCGATTGATAGATTTGACGTGTAAACCGTCGGCAAGCCGTTTGCACATCGATAATTAATTATGGTGTGCAGTAACGCCCGAAAGGCTTCAGTCGCTGACCTTACGCCGATGTCGTCAAGAACCGCAAATTGTACGTGTTTCGTTCGTTCGACTACCCGCTTGGTAGCTTCGAGTCCCTTTTCATCTTTAGTCATGGCAGCGAGATTATATTCGGTCTGCCATTCGTTTACGTCGAGAAATAAAGCCGGCTGCTGCTGTGGTTGTAGACTTCGCTTCAGGCTGCCGAGGTAATGCCGTATAAGCCATTCGTTTAACAACGCCACTGCTGTCGTAGTCTTGCCTGTGCCGGGCGATTCCGACCATAAATATAGTGACTTTATTCGGTCAGCGTCCGATTCAAATTGCCTATCGAATGTTTCGACGTGTTGCGTTAGAAAAGCGTAATATTTCGCTTGGTCTTTGCCTGCGGGCGAGTTTTCGAGCGTTAATAGCCGATAGTCAGACGGTACACCCGCCGCACCTGCCCGACCGCCTGTGCCTGACATACCGTGTAAAGCTATGAAACTCGGGCAAGTATTTACGCATTTGTAGCCGGCGGCTAGTCGGCATTTTGATGCGAGTAAACATCGTTTTTCATTCGTCTTTGCCAATCTTACATCTCCTTCCAAATTATTTCATCAATTTTTCGATTTCCTCCCATAAAGACCCGTATTCTTTCTTTGCCTTATTGAATTTTTCTATCGCTTCAGGACTAGGTGGTTGGCTTTTTATCTGTTCAAGCTTTTCTTTGTATTCCTTAGTAAAGCATTCTTTCATTATCGTTTCGAAGGGTACGCCCATAATCGTTAACGCAAGAATGTCTTTTCTTCCTAATTTTTTAAGCCAATTCATATACAAATCGATTTTTATAAACATCTTGTCATTTTCTAATTTACTTATCACACTCGTGTCATAATTTAATATCTCTGCCATATCGGATTGTGTAAGCCCCGAATCTTCTCTTACTTTTCTTAATAGTTTTCCTCCATCAGCGTTAGTTACCACCATTAAAACCTCTTTTCGTTTTCTTTGAGGTTAGTATAGCATCGTTTATTCGATATTTTAATACAATGTGCGGAATTGGCATATTATTCGTTGATTTCGCCAGTTTAATTAACAATTACCGTCCCACTCTTCGAACTCTTTAATTCTGTATTGTTTCATCATAAGTTGAATATGTTTGTACCTTTCCCCTTGCTCATAATTATTTACAGCACTAATGGCCATCGCCGTATAGTCGTATTGTCGTGCTTCTTCATCAAAAGGAATCTCGAATAACTTTCTCGAAAAGAACTTTCCTTTTCTATAAACCTTCACATCTACCGAATCTTCAAAGTACGAACTTTCGCTTATTTTCACTAAATACTCATTGCCTGACCCGGACGTAACCGGAAATTTTTTCAACATACTTCTTTCGTCCCCTTTCCGTCATAGATTCGTTCCCCTAAGATTACTAATCTTCCATCACAACATTTAGTCCTATATTTTTGCGGTTTCTCTGCGACCCTCTTGGTAAAAGCTTCGTAGTTGACTCCGCACACTTCGCACTTATATTCGACAGCCATTCCGACACAATACCTGCCCGAACTTGCGACGCCTAATCGTAGCAACTCTTGCTCAAACGTAGCGTCGCCATCGCTATGTGGAAGTCCTTTAACGAACATCACGTAATGGATTAATTCATGCTTTAGGATATCGATTATTACCTGAGTAGCACCATATTTTATTAAATCGCCACTTAATTCAATCTTGACGATCTCATTTCCTACGATTAAACATCGTCCTAAAGTTCGCTTTAGTCGATTGTTAATTTTAATAGGTATCGTTCTACACATTCCGTATTCCTTCGCCAGGAAATCGTCGGCATGTCGCATTAATTCTTCGTTGGTCATTTGTGATCAACTCCAATCATCGATAACTTTTAGTAATTCTCTGTACGCCTTAGTCATCCCTTTATAATAATCAGCACTATGCCAACTTTCATCACCTTCTGCACGAGCTCTATTTTCTTCTGCTCTCAATAAACGATTAACTATTACACTTCTGAATTTCGTTTTATCAATAGTCATTCGCGGTCATCTCCTTTTGAATCGTCGATAATTTCACAATCTCCCTCTCCTACCCATCCCGAAGACTCTTTAGTCCATATCGCCCCATCTTCGTCCACCCCACAAACGGTTTCGATTCTTCCGTCAAAGGTGTGGTCCGGCGCAATAAATTTAATTTTATCGCCCTCACGTACTTTCTTCGGCTGCGGTACGTTTAAATATTTGCCCGGCACTTCTAGTCCTAACGCACGATGCAATGCGATAACCTTTCCGATGTGTTTATTAAAGCAGTCATCCGGGGCACACTTGGCGATTCCTTTCGCCCATACCTTACCGGCTACATATTTTATTAACGCAACGACTGTCCGCTTTTCCCTGTTTATAACAAATTCTACTTCATCCCTCGGGTAGGTACAGTTGGGATAAAATGATTCGAGTTCTCCGCAGAGATTTGGCACCATTCTTATTCGGCTTTCTCCCAATAAACGTTTTACATCTTGTTTTGCCTGTTCGATAATAAGATCACGCTTTTCCTGCGGCAATTCCTTCGGTCCCTTCGGCGCAACAGTAGCTACCCTTTCCATTTCCGCATCGAATTTGCCTTGCGCGTAACCTTCCGCATATGCGGCTTGGCGTAGGACTTCAATCGCTTTTTCTGCGTTCTTTATCGCTTCGTCATATGTTATTTCGGGCATTTCGTATTTAATGCTCAGCCCCCTGCAACCGAAGATAGCTTTACGTCCGTCCTTCGTTGCAACTACGTAGAGAACGCCATTGTCATCTGGATGCCTTCCTCTGACTAATAAGTTTACATCTTCGCCGTTATTTATCAGTTCGGTTCTGTTAACTGCATCGGGATGACCAGCTGCACCAGCGAAAGAGCTAAAGTTCGGATAAGAATGCCCTATGTCTATCACAGTCGCCTTACCGTTCACCTTTGTAATATCGAATTTGTTCGTCATATTATCGTCTCCCCTTCTCCGTTTTAATTATTTCGATTTATCCAGTGCCCGTTAATCTTCTGCATAGAATATCCATCGGCATTCGTTCGATATTCCGGACTAACTTCTATTCCTTCGGAGTTAACGAAAATTCTAACCGCCACCGCGTCCGGAAAATTACTTTTTATCATTTCGTGTAAAGTTCTCACTTTCTTTTCCATTTCGAAATCCCTCCGCTCAAAGCCATTCGGCCAGTTCCTTCAAATCCTCTTGTGTCGTCTCGGTACGCTCTATTTTCGTCTGTTTCGCTTTGTCCGCCAAAATTCGCTGCCATAACGCCTTTCTATACGTCCACATGAATGAAAAGTTGATTCCAGCGTATTTCTCCGATGGTGTAAATGTCGAAAAGCATTCGTCAATGAAACGTTTCAACGTCGGAGCATCATGCGTTCCCTTTCGTTTAGTCGTACCGATTATATTTGCGATCTGCCCTTGTTCACGTCTCCACGAAGCGTATGGTACGTACTCAACCCCGAATAACCGTTGATGCTCTTCGCATAAATAGTCCGTAAAGTGACGTGTGTTCCACTTTTCGACTGGAACTTCTGTATAATGTTTCGCCATCCTAGCGACCCCTCCTTAGCTTTAATCCATAATAAACACAGTATAGAAAATGTATATTAATACGAAATACAAAAGCGTAACTATGCTCGCTGCTATAACGTGTATTGTAGAAAATGCCCACGAAATAATTGCGACAGTCATCACGCCAAAAGCGCCTAGAACGAGTGATAGTAATATTTTTTCGATAATGTTCACCGTATGGACCCCCTCTCGTTATTATTCTGAAATTCGTAACACACGCGTTAATATCTTTTTATTTTCGATTACAGCAACTCCCAAAGATTTATTCTCCCTGACTAATCGCTCGTTTTCCTCCTTTAGCGTCTCTATTTCGCGGAACATTGCTAGGACTAAATTATCTCCGACAAGGTTACGCCAAGTTTCTCCGTGCCGAAGCGCGTAAAAACCTTTACCATCGTCAAGTTCGTTTACAACCGTATATTTACCACCATCAAGTTCGATTTTACTCATTCGTCATCGCCTCCATAATCAAAACAGTTTCGACAAATTGGCGTTCCTTCTACGTTTTCCCAACCCTCGGCAAGCTGATTTCCGCATCCTACACAAGACATCTGCCAAGAAATTATTTCCCTCAACCGTTTAATTTCCTGCTGCTGTTCCTTTACTCGCTCATCCTGCGAAAAATGTTCATTAACAAAGTTCTATAATTCTAATCTGTTATCTAGCAAATCATCTACTATTTTATCAATTTCTTCCAACTGTTCCTGTTCGGTCATACTGATTCTCCTTTCAGGGCTTGACGAGCTTTTTCTCCTTTGTCAATCATAACTGTTGGTTCTATTCTTTGTAGGGCAATAAAGTCTATATAGCTACTCTCATCCGCATAAAATCCCAACGCCTGCCTCAACCGTTCAATCTCCGCCTGTTGCTGATCTACTAGCGAAAGTAAATCCGGAACATCTTCGCGGGCTTCTGCAATGAATTCTGCGTCATATAATGGTGACAAGCACGCAGAAAAGTCGTACTTACTATTCCCTACGTTGTAATTCGTTTCGTACCGCGATTCTTCGATTATCCAAGGTCCCGGCGTAGCCTTTTCGACTCGCTCGCGAATAGCCGCTAATTCTACGTTAGACAAACGTTTATTCATTCCATTAGCCCCACTTCGCATTTAATCGCCTTCCTTTCGCCTTCCTTTCGCTGTCCATTCATCGTTTTTATTTCGTCTGAATGCAATAGCCCTCCGTATTTAAAACTTCGCTTATTTCACGCTTAATTTCCTTGATTTCCGCCAGCAGTTCCGCCATACTTTCGGCCTCGCTTTCTCGTACTTTCTGCTGCAATATCGATCGCATAGCTTGCTCTATCGTGGTGTGGTACGTGGATTCCCGCCATTCTTCGCGAAGCTCTGGCGACCTGCCCTCGGCTTTTAGTTTCGGCCAATTTGGCGCCTTCGTTGGGTCGATTATACGTCGCCGCAAAACCGTAATACACATGGATTCAGAAACTATACGGAAATCTTCGCCTATTTTAATGTCCATTTGCCTTCCTCCTGCTTTGTATTTGACGTTTATATTTCGCCTGAATGTAATAACATTCGTGGCGTTTAAAACCCATAATCTTGCGTGCTAATACCTTCGACAGTAATTCCGAGTATTTCCAATGTGTTCCTTATTCCCTCACATACCCCAAGACTGTACATCGTCCCCGAGTCATCTTCGCACATCCACATGTTCTTGTAGTATGCGAGCAATTTTTCTTCGGGCGTCTTTTCGATTTCATATCCGTTAACCATTGCGGCCATTAGCGTTTGCAGATCGATCTTATTCAATGGCATTAAAGATGGATTACCCTTGTATTTATATCCTTCGGCTTTCTTTCGAATAACATCTTCCATAATTCCTTGCGTCTCTACGTAAGCTAACGAGTCTGCAACGTCTGTTGTTACTGTTGGTCTGTACATTTCGTTTCCTCCTTTAATATCCCCAGAATGTAATCAAGATACTGTCGTACATGTCCGTTAACAATAACAGCAGCCAATAACGTGCTCATCGTAGTTCCATCGCTCCTTCTGACTGTCATTTTAGTGTACGGCTTAATTCCATAGATTCTGAAAAACTTTCTATATCTACCATAGTTCGTAAATTGCTCCTTAGACTTGCCACTCACTTTCGCCAATTTTATAAGAAATTCACTAATGGCTTCGTAAACCGCCAAACCCTGTGGTGTAATCTCTGCGTTCTTATAGCGAGCATTCTCCTTGTAAAGAGGTAGATCATTAACAAGATATTTAGCCATCGTACTTTCTAATCTAACTCTTATTGCTCGATATTGACGTTGTTTCTTTTCCTCTTGTGTTTTACCTTCGATAGCTTTTACGACTTCTTTCGGCGATCCATTTATAGCAATCTTTTTAATCTCCGCAAGCTCATCTTCAAAGTTCTTTGATATCTTGTTAATTTCTATAGTCAGTCTCGTCTCCATCATTTCTAAGCTTGACTGTATCCCCCGTACTAACTCGAACATACTCGCTTGCTGCCCCGTTACTTCCCCAATCGCCCCAATTACTTCGTCATTCCTGCCGAATACTTTACTTAAGAAATTTTGTGATGCCACGTTTATCCCCTCCGTACACTAATTAATAATTTCGTAATCTGCTTCGAATATCTCAACACCATTTTGCCGATCTATAGCAACGCTCATCTGCCGCCAAAACTCATCTAAGCGTTTAAACTCTCTCTGAAAATTTGGGTCAGCTTCCGCAAGTCTGGCGAAATCTCCTACGTTCGTGATTATCCAGGAATATTTCTTTTGCCACTCGGATAGTTCTTCGAGTGCCGAGTACATTTCTACGCCGAGTTTTACGCCGTATGGGCGTTCGCTTGTCGTTGTTGTTTCCAAAGCCTGCCGAGCTAGGTCTGCATCACGTTGTGCCATTCGCTCTCGTTGCTCGGCTTGTTCAGCGCGCTTCTTCGCCGCTTCTGCTTCTGCCAATGCCTTTTCTTTTTCCGCTATAGCCTTTCGCTCTCTTCGTTTAAATTCTTCGATTTCCCTACGAGACATTTCCGTCAGCTTTTTTGTAGAACCGTCAGGCATTTCGCGAGGCTTTTCGAGTTCTTCGTCAGTGAATTCCGCTAAAGTTGTTAAAACGGTTATCGATGAGGGTAGTCGGGACCCCGGGGTTCCCGATTTTTCTGCGAACCTTTCGTAAACCTTAATGAACCTGTTTGCGTGTCGTCGTGTAATGTTTAAACTCTTAGAGCACCAATGCTCCCAACCCTGATACCCTTCGAATCCATACTCTTTCGGATTGTCTCGAACCCACTTCAGTCTTCTTCCTATCTCGAATATTGCTTCGCCTGCAACACGTTGGTAGGCGTTGATTTCTGCGGTCATTACGTTCAGGTCTTTCGATAGTTCAGCAATACCGTTCGAAATTTCCGTCATGGCTCTCTCCTTTCTAATTCCTCATAATGGCCATCTAACAAATTCCAAACCCAATCTTTAAACTCTTCTTCTACTTCTTCCTCCGATAAGTCAGATGGCAATTCGACGATCTCTTCTTGTGTGCACCCAGCAAATCCAGTATGAAGAAAGAACTTATACGTTTTCATTCCGTTCACTCCCCTTAACAGCGGCCGGCGCCACCTTTTCTTTTTTATTTTAATTTTTTCTTTTGGAACTAAGACCCCCTTCGAATAGATACCTCTACGAACACATTCGTTTTCTTATATAGATACGTTCCGACAAAACTTGTTTTTGGCGGTATGTTTTATCTAGTTAAATACGATGGTTCTCGTTTAATACTCGTTATTGTTAGTGTGACGTATAACCATATATGGCTACGTACCACATGGCGTCAACGTCACATGGTTAGAATATTCCGAGGTTACTTATGGGCTTTATCGTATATCTAGCGTTTTCCCAAATGCCGCCTTTTTGCCTTGCGCGAACCTTTTCGACTAAAGGACTGCCGTTCCAACGATAATCACACAACGCCCTTATTCGTCTGTTGGCCGTTTCTCTCGTAACTTTAAGCCGGTTAGCTATGAGTTCTTGCGAGGGAAAGCAGTTGCCATCCGCATCCATGAACGCTGCCAAGACGCAAAGTGTCTGCCATCTTTCGGCGCCCATATCGGCTATTAGACCGCTGTGAACCGCATCGACGTACATCTTAACGAAGATACGCGTCTCGGCCTTGCCGGAAGTTATGGAATATTCTCGCTGTGATTCAACGCTGAGCAATTTCGATCGCCTCCTTTACTTTTAATAACGAAAAATGACAACGCAGTGGGGTGTGTTTCTCAAAAATATTTTTCGTCCTTACTTATAAACAGGGCCACGGCACTTGCAAATTGCACCATTTTCCCGAAAATAATTTTTTCGCCTTCACTTAAGACTGGGAAGCGTGCGCCAGAAAACGCACCAAATTTACAAATATATTTTTTCCACCTACTTATAAACAGGAACCGCTATATTCAAAAGTGCACCATACTTTCGAAATTATTTTTGCTACAGTAAACGACAGGAATATATGGTAAAATGTACTTGTACAAAACATAAGGGGGTTATCGTGTGGCTAAAAAGAAGGAAAAGAAGAAAAAGCCGTTTTATAGGCGGTGGTGGTTTATTGTAATCGCAATATTTTTTATCTTATTTATGATAGGCAGCATGGCCGACCCACCGGAAGAATCGGCGGAGAAGGCGGAGGATAAGCCAAAAGTCGAGGCAAAAAAGGAAGACAAGGCTGAAGTGGCGAAGGCTGAAAAGAAAGAAGCCAAGGAAGTAGCGAAGGTAGACAAAGCCGACAAGAAGGAAGAGACGAAATCGAAAGAAGATAAAAAAGAAGTAGCGAAGACGAACGAGAAAAAATCGGAAGAAGTAAAAGCTAATGAAGTTAAGCCGAAAGAAGAAAAGAAAAAGCCCGAAGCTAAGCCTAAGCAACCAGCATCTTTAGACGACAAAATAAAGAAAACGATTGCAAAAGTCGATACCAAAGAAACATTGTCCGATCTGCAAGTTAACGATAACTATGGCGTTGACATCGAGGGCGCAAAACTCGCAATCGTAACCTTTAAGGACGAAGTTGGCCTTAGCGCCAAAATGACGAAAAAGATATTTTTAAGTGACTCCGCGAAATTATTCGAAAGACTGTTCGAAAAGCACTCGGAACTACATAGCGTTACGCTCAAATGGGAACTTCCGCTCACCGATGCGTATGGAAATTCGGAGCACAGCGAAGTGCTCCGAATAGAATTAGATCGTGCAACAGCCGAAAAGATAAACTGGGCGGCTTTCGATACGAAAAATTACGAAACCGTTGCGATGCAATATTTCGAGCATCCAGCGTTCAATAGATAAGAAGAGACCCCGCCGAAAATGACGGGGTTTTTATTTTTCAGGTGTTAAATCAGCTTATAAATACTTTCGTAAATTTTCCGCTACTTCTTCTTTATCCAAGTGCAAATACTGACTCGTTACTGCGAGATTGCTATGACCTAATGCACGAGATATGTCCGTTATTTTCGCACCTTTTTCCAAAAGTGATTTTGCGAACCCTCTCCGTAATGCGTGCGGATTTATGTTTTTTAAACCGTACTGCTTCGCATACTTATTCAAACGTTTTTGAATATTGTTATTCGACGGGCTTGTCGCTATAATCCCGCCTTGCTTTGTGATGAAAACGTAGGTATTATCCTTCCTATATTCACGCCTAATTAAGTCGTTTTGTTTTATCAAGACAGTTAGCAGACGATGTAACACGTCATCGAATGGCAATAATAATTGTTCGTGATTCTTCATTATTGCGCCGTCAAGCCGTAGTAACTTTTCCTCGAAATCGATGTGTTTGTTTTCAAGTTGCGCAATCGTTTTTATTCGAATCCCTGTTCGGTACATCAATAACGCTGCCGTCGCATCCCGTAACTGTACGAAATCCCCTAAATCTAAAACAGAAAGCAAAGCGTTTATGTTATTTTCAGTCGCGCCCTCCTTGACGTTGCTGTCGACCTTTACCTTAACAGTTTTCCAAAAACGTACTGTAATCCAGCCATTATCGAAACAACGCGACAAGAACGCCTTTAAACACTTTACGCGCGTTAATTTCGTTTGCGGACTGACGTCCATACTCGCAAGCCAGTCGTAAATTGAGTCGTTGGTAATTTCGTCTATGTAGTCGATTTTTAACGTTTTTCTGAAATGCTTTACGTACACATTATAGTCGCTAATCGTTCTTTCCCGATAACCGCTAATCTCCATCTGACGTGTAACAGTCGCTAATGCTTTTTCGATAGTCAATCGGTCAGATTCCGGTCTAGACGTTTTGGGAATGGCGAATATATCGGATAAATCTTCGTTGACAGTTAAAATCTGTTTCTTTTTCGTCAAATAAAAAACCTCCTATATCGTTAAATTTGGTCGAGTCAATTTCGGGGCGATTAGCCATTTGACCGATACATTGACCGTTTCATTTAACGTTATAGAAGGTTGTTACGACGGTGTTTTCCGTCCATTTCACTGACGTCCCAGGAGAGATTCGAACTCCCGACCGACGGCTTAGAAGGCCGTTGCTCTATCCAGCTGAGCTACTGGGACACAACATTTATCTCAGAAGACATAATTAATTATAGTAAGTCTATTGATGAATGTCAATAGCTATTTTTAAAAAGATTTGCTATTGTGGTATTTCTCGCCAAGCCACAATAGCAATACATATTTACAGTAAAAATTGTTGTCGTAAAGCAAACAATTCTTTGTGTTCATGTGTATAAAAAGAAACGTCGATTTTCTTGGCGTCTTTCTCGACAATTGCATAAGTTCGTTCAACACGTCCACGAGGCAAAAAAATGCTGCCTGGATTTAATAATAACGTACCTTCATCCATGATCGCACTTAAATAATGAGAATGACCATAAAATACAAAGTCAGCACCAACTTCTTTCGCTTTATATGCAAGATTCGTCCATGTCATTTTAACATTGTAATAATGTCCATGAGTTACAAAAATGCGATGATTATCTATCTCATGAAGGAGCTCAAGTGGAAATCGGCCATCATGATCACAATTTCCACGGACAGTTAGAAAACCATTTAACTCTTCTTGATCAGCTAAAAGTTGGGAATCACCGCAATGAAACATAGCGTCTACTCGATTTTGATATAATGTCTGCAGTTCTTTTAATTCTTTTGTTTGTCCATGACTGTCACTAACTACTAATAATTTCATTTTATTCACCCAAAATCGTTTCTAACACTTTTTTTAGTTTTCTCATTGCATTTGCTCGATGGCTAATTTGATTTTTTTCTTCTGGTGAAAGCTCTGCCATAGATTTTCCTTTCTCTTCAACATAGAAAATGGGATCATAACCAAATCCATTCGTTCCTTTTCTCGAGAAAAGAATTTTCCCTTCACAGCTGCCAGAGATCCATTCTAATTCTTTCTCGGGTACAGATAGTGCAAGTACACACAAAAATCTAGCAGTCCGCTTTTCGGAAGGAATATGTTTCATCTCATCTAGGACTTTATCTATATTTGCTTCATCATCCTTGTCTTCACCAGCATATCGTGCAGAATAAACACCTGGTCTTCCATCAAGTGCATCAATGACAAGACCAGAATCATCCGCAATGACGATTGCATCGTATTTCTTGGCAATCGCCTCTGCTTTTAAAGCTGCATTTTCAGCAAAGGTTGTCCCAGTTTCCTCAATATCGCTTTCCTCTGGCAAGTCTAACAATGTCAGCACTTCAAATTTTAAGTCTGCAAACATTTCGGCAAATTCTCTTGCTTTCCCTCTATTTTTAGTTGCAATGATGACTCGATTTTTCATGTTAAGATTCTCACCTATTTTTCTGTTCTGCAATTTTATTTCCTATTTCTCCAAGCACTTGCCGCTGGATATCAAAAATCGTATTTATTCCCTCTTGTGCAAGATTTACAAGTTCCTGAAGCTGTGTATAGCTAAATGTTGATTCTTCACCTGTTCCCTGCAACTCGACAAATTCTCCCGCACCTGTCATTACGATATTCATATCAACTAGTGCATTCCGATCTTCTTCATAATTTAAATCTAAAACAGTTCCATGTTCATTTACGATTCCAACGCTTGTAGCAGCAAGAAAATCTTTGATCGGGAAAGTTTGCAATTCTTTTTCTTGATTAAGTGTTTCAATCGCTTGAACTAATGCAACGAATGCACCAGTAATCGCTGCTGTTCGTGTGCCACCATCCGCTTGAATAACATCACAATCAATCCAAATTGTACGTTCTCCGAGGGCCTTTAAATCAACCACCGCTCTCAGTGCTCTGCCAATCAGTCTTTGAATTTCCATCGTTCTTCCTGATATTTTTCCTCGTGCCGCCTCCCGTATCGTCCGCTGTTCTGTCGCCCGCGGTAACATGGAATATTCAGCCGTAATCCATCCTTTGCCTTCGCCACGCATAAAAGGTGGCACTCTTTCCTCTATACTTGCTGTACAAATGACTTTCGTATCTCCGACAGTGATGAAAACAGAACCTTCTGCATGCTTTACATAATTGGTTTCCATTGCTATCGGCCGTAATTGCCCAATTCTTCTACCATCAATTCTCAAGTGATGCTCCCCCTTCACCAGTCATCAATAAATTGTAATCTGACATAAATAATCTACTCAGAGATGAATATGCCGCAAGAACGCCCAATAGAGAAAACGATAAAAGAGGTGGCCTGCCACCTCCAAACTCTATATGAGGCGGTTCAAAAAGCAGTTAACTGTTCCAATATGCCGCAACTTTTTGAACGTGCACCTATAGTATAACAAATAATGCTCTTTTAAAAACGATCAGCATTTATTTTAGTTGGGCGAGTGACTGGTTCTGTTAACGGCTCTCCGTCCCCGCTTACCAGCTCTGTACTGCCATCCACCTTTACCGCAACACTTTCAATCCCTTGCTGTTCAGTTAAAGTTAAAACGAGTGACTGCAACAAATGATTAGATATCATTTTCTTTTCATAGCTTCCCAAAACAGCGTCATTAAAATTCAAAGTAACCTGCCCATTTTCAAGTTTCGGGGTTTCCAATAATTTCACATCTGGGAGAAAACCACTTACTAGTTCCGATTCGTAGCCTGGGCCAGCAATTAATTGATTAACAGCCGCAGTTACTCGATCAGTTTCTGTATTTGAGGCTCGTTTTGTAACAGGAACATAATAATAATCATCGTCATTTTGCGCTATAAAATAAACAATCACTGGATGGGTGTTTGTAATATCGGCTACAGCCTCTGTCTCTATATTAATACCTTGATTTCTTGTTAATCCAGTCGAGGCAAGCACAGTTCCATTCACGGGCATTTCTGTGAGCGTCTCTCCATTCATACGCATCTCCACACTGTCAACACCATCAAATTGCGTCAACGTCCATGTGACAGCTTGAACAATTTTTTCTTCATCTTCTGCTTGATAATTTTTAAATTCTGAGGAAAAATCTGCAATTGCTTTTCCATCTTCAATATTGACACCATGAATCATCGTATCAGGAGGCAATACAGCACGAAAACCATTAGGAAGCATACTCTCCACTGGCCCCTCACTGACCAAATATTGTAAAGCCTGTTTTGCTACACTTTCCGTATTTGGAAGCATCATGGTTTTCGAAGCGACAAAATCATTTTTGTCAATTAAAAAAAGCTCTGTCATTACCGCTGCTTCTTTTTCTGACTGGTTATCTGCCTGCAAAGCTTTATCTTCCTCTTCTGTTATCGTTGTACTTTCATCTTCTTTCAAATATGAAACATCTTGTGGCGGATCTATTTTCTTTTTTTCGCCGCTAGTTAAACTGCACCCTGATAATATGAGGCTGAATGTAAGCAGTGACAAAATAATTAATTTAGTGCGATTGGATATCATTGTACCCCTCCTATAGAAAGTTTGTACTATGTATACGAGCCTCTGTTTTAAATTAGACCTCTTCAAATAAAAAACCATTCTGTTAGGCAAACTTTCAATTACCTAACAGAATGGTTTTCACTTTAACTTCTTCCAATTGCAACCAGTCAGAGACGATATTAGCGAAAAGTTGATGAGAGCCAGTCGTTAAAAAAACATGATCAGGACGGCAGACAGCAGGTTGCAATAAATCATGAAACGATAAAATTGCACTAATCTCTCTTGCAGTCTCTTCCCCTGAACTGATAACCTTAACAGCTTGTCCAACTTCATGTTGAATAATTGGCTCAAGCAATGGATAATGGGTGCAGCCAAGAATGAGCGTATCCAATTCGCTTTCTTTTAAAGGAAGTAAAGCATCTGCCACGATTTTTCTCGCAATAGATGCCCTATATTCTCCGCTTTCAACAAGAGGAACGAATGTCGGACAAGCAAGGCTTGTAACTTTCACTCGACTGTTAATATTTCTAAGTGCAATGTCATAAGCATTGCTTCGAATCGTTCCTTCTGTCCCTATTACACCTATATGCAGGTTTTTTGTTAAGTTCAATGCTGCTCTCGCACCCGGCTGAATGACGCCAATGACGGGAATAGGCAGTTGACTTGTCATCTCATCTAAGACAGCAGCAGTGGCAGTGTTACAGGCTATCACTAATAGCTTTAGATCAAGAGACAACAAATAATTGACCATTTCCCAAGTAAATTGCCGAACTTCTTCTTGCTTCCGCGGCCCATATGGACAACGGGCAGTGTCTCCAAGGTAGTAAATTTTCTCATGCGGCAACTGCCTCATGATTTCTTTTGCAACTGTTAGTCCTCCAACTCCCGAATCAATAACTCCAATAGCCTTATCTTTATTCATGCTGTTTTATTCTTTCCTCATTTCATGGTGTAATTTCATTAAATTCTTTTGCAGTTGGATAACTTCATCTGCAGAAAAATTTTTTAAGATATCTTGTAAGTAATTTTGACGTTTATAAATGACTTCTTCAATCATTTTTTCGCCTTCACTTAACAGATGTATCCTTACGACTCGACGATCTTTTGGATCTTTCACTCTAACGACTAATTTATTTTTTTCCATGCGATCGACTAGATCAGTAGTTGTACTGCATGCTAGATACATTTTACTGGACAATTCTCCAATAGTCATATCACCGTCTTCTAATAACCATTGAAGAGCGACGAATTGAGGAGGTGTAATCGTATAATTACTAAGAAGCTCACGACCCTTTTGCTTTACAAGTGCAGATATATATCGCAAATCCTTCTCGATCCCAGCGACTATTGTCGTTTCATGCTTATTTTCATTTAATGTTTGTTCCATGTCATTCCCCCCCCATTTTAAACAAAGTTGACCGCGTTGACCATTATTTTTTTCATTTTCTTACTTAAAGTTATGTTCTTCCATTTAGAAAGACAAAAAACGAATGATGAAAACATCCACTTATCTTACTGGATTTATGATCGATAAAAAAATGTAGAAATGGTAGATGCTAATACTTGCATTGTCGCCTTTTTTCGCTAAAATTTCAAGAATATATCACTTTAAAAAGAAATACCGGCTTACCTATGGCAGCCGGCATTTCTTTATAATTTTAATTCTCCCATACGTAGAAGCTCTACGACAGCCTGTGAACGTCCTTTAACACCAAGTTTTTGCATCGCATTTGAAATATGTAGTCTTTGCAAACAATCATGAGAACATGGGTGATTCCGATATTGATTGGAAAGAAGGGATTTGAATCAATGATATGCTACTGTTAGTTGAACGAGTGGAATAAATAGATGCAGGGAGGAAAGCGTGATTGATCAATATTTCTGAATAACATATTATTTAAAGGAATAATGAATATCTATTTTCCCATCTGGATGTACCATAATGGATTGAATAAGCTCCTTCATCGCATGATGAAGGTCCTTTTCGTACCTTTCTAACTGCTTGAATGCTTCTTCAACACTTTCAACATCAATACTGTTTTCTTCTTCGTGCTGCAAAACGATTATCTTATTTCTAATTTCTTCTATCTCTGATGCATATGCCTGTCTCTGCTTTTGAAATTCTACTTTTGAAATGAGTTTATCCAAATATAAATCAATTAATCCAGCGCTTTTTTCTTTCAGATTTATCATTTTATTTTCCAACGTTCGAATCTCTTTCTGTTTCTGTTTGTAGAGGGTGTTCTCAAAATGAACATGTACACGACGTCCTAGTCGAAGCAGTCTTTTTATCATGACACTTCTCGCATTTTCATAAGTAATCGGCGTATGATTCACGCATAATGTTTTACCGCCGCGTCGGTAGGCGCTGCACTTCAAATACTTCCATTCCTTTATAGAACCGTCCTTCTTTTTTTTGGAGGACTGGAGAATTACCATGTTGCTGCCGCATTCTGAACATTTCATAAGGCTCCTTAACTCATTCCACGGTGTTATCTTAGTTCGGTAATTTGGAAACTTTCGTTTGTTCGCTTTTTTCCATTGTTCAACCGATACAATAGCTGGATGATGATTTTCATAAATGTTCCATTTTTCAGGCGGATTTTGAATTTGTTTTTTGCGGCCGCCTATTTTAATTTTGGTGTATCGATTATGAATAAAAATACCTGCATAGGCAGGATTTTTTATAATCGATCGGACTGTCGTCAACTGCCATTTATTTGACCTTTTCGGCGGAACAACATTCCCTTTTTCAAGCTCATCATTCAGTTTGTGTACAATTAATTTAAAACCCAATCCAGTATGATTGTACCAATAAAAAATTTTCCTAATGGTTGGAGCAATCTCTTCATCTATCACTAGTTTCTTATTCTTGCTTTTAAATCCATATGGGATTTGACCAAGATGCTCCCCACGGCGAACTTTAGCAGCCAACGCTCCGGATATAGATACTGACAGCGTTTTAGGATACTGAGCAGCGAACATCGAGAACATTTCAAATTTCATGTCATTCTTGCCCTCATACAAGCTATCATATCCTTCTTCGATTGTGACGAGTCTAACGCTATGTGCAATGAGCGTCTCTTTAATCTCAAGCGCATCGCGCATATCACGAGCCAATCGGTGAATGGATTTAAAGACAACCATCTTTATTTCCCTGCTGCGCGCTTTTTCTAGCACTAACTGCATTGCTGGCCGATCGAGAAGAACTGTGCCGCTGATGCCATCATCAAAAACGATTGCTTCTTTGTTCCACTCAAAGTCATTTTTTTCAAGCCAATTTCGGCAAATATCGACCTGATTCTGGGGAGAAGACACCTGTTCATCTTTGTCAGTTGATACTCTCACATACACTAAATATGGAAACTCATGATAAGTATGGACGGCCTCCTCGTTTCCCTTTTGAAAAAACATCTCTTATCCCCCTCTTCATTTTTTCAATATGCAAAGGGCATTTATCTTTCATTATATGGTTCTTTTAAGCGTACATTCTTTATAAAGTAACAAAATCAAAAGCAATGAATAGGAGGTGTTCATTATGAATGCAAACGAATTAAGAAGCAAAATTGCAAAAGCCTGTGAATGATATGACAGTTTGTATGCACAATTAGTGAAGCCAATAAACCAATTGTTAATGGATATCAATGCCTCTATCTCTGTAGAAACTGGAAATCAAATCATTGAAAATTTGGAGTCGTTCTATAATGGGGATAAACAAATTGCTGATTGTCATTTAGATGAAAGCAAGAATTTCATGAAAGATGGCATCCAACTTTTAAAACAAGGACACCTTTCTAATGGAGCATTACAAATGTTTGGTTCGGAATTAAATTTTGCGAGTTATGCTGCGAAAGTTGCTGCTAATAAAAACGCGGACAAACATGAACAATTAGCAGACGCATTTAAATTAATTTCCAATTCTTTTAAATAGCATATTTCAGTAGAGAATATTGCCTACAGTCTCTATAGGCACTAAAAATATAGAAATAAGCATAATCCAACTTCCTGCCACGCATTCAGGTTTAAATAGTCTATTTATTTCCAACCGAATAAAAATCTCAAGCAATCCAAATAGCAGCTTGATTGCTTGAGATTTTTTAACGAAGGATCACTTTCAGCTTATTTTTCCAAATTTATTTCTTGTTTAAAAATAGTCGAAAGGTAGCAAGAACGGGCTTATAGAGATTTCTTCTTATTCAATAGATCACTTGTTATTTACCAAATATGCAAAATGAAAATGGTCAAAAGCATGTAAATCGTCTTCCCTGTTTTTAAAATATAATTCCTCAATATTTGCAGGAGAAAGATTTTCATATAATAACATATGATAATCTTGTAATTCGATATCCAATTGAAACGGATCAAAACCAGTAATTATTGGTTCGCCTGTTTGAGCAGCAATTTGTCTCATTTGAATGATTTTTTTTGACGCTAACTGATGATTAAAAGCTGTATCATCAAGATAATCAAATATAAACGAACTGCCATTTGGAGACATATCAGAAACAAGGGTTAAGAGATTAAAAAAATCTTTTTTATCTAAATACATGACTACTCCTAACAAGCTAAAAAAACTTAACATATCTTCATTAAACCCTACTGCTTTTAGTTCATTGCGTAGAGTATTTTTTGTTAAATCGACGGGAACAAACTTTAAATGATCTGGTATTTTAATGCCTGCTTCTTGTAGTCGCTTTATTTTAAAAGTTTGTGTGAAAGGATGGTCAATTTCATATATAATAAAATCTTTCGGTAAATTTTTTTGCCTTAACGCATAGGTATCTAAACCTGCACCTAAAATAACATACTGCTTAACCCCTCGTTCAATGGCAGACAAGAGCCTATCTTCAGCATATCTTGCTCTGCTTACTAGTTGAGGGATGCATTGTGTATTCATTACCCACGCTAATTTTTCATCATTATTTTTAAATGCTTCACTTTTTTCTTTATCAAAGAACGCGCATGCATTTTCCCAGTTCGCTGCAATTAATCTTTTTTCCTCTTCTGTTAATAATGAATGGGCGATTATATCATTAAAAATGGGATTATTGCTGTGCATCGCATGATAGCCTCTCGCAAAGCTGCTTACTAACGCTGTTAAACTTCCCCTATTATTTTCCACATAAAACGCCACCTTTGAATCAATTTGTTGATGCAATCATTTTATCCTTCTGCAGAAAAGAAAAAACTCCTAGCAAATGAGCTATAGAGTTTATATTAAAGGTGATATATTTATTTGTCAATAAAATATTTATTATAACATATATTATTAATAAAGTCAATGATTTTTTATTTTTTATCTCTATATTTTTAAGATGAATCGTCGTCTTCTCACCGTATCATAGCTTGACACTATAACAACGCATTGATTTCGGGATTCCTTTCAATTGAAGCACTCCATGATAAATTAAATGTCTTATTCTATATTCTAAAAAGAAAGGTTGAATCAATTGGTTCTTCTCTATTGATATTATTTCCCCGATCACTTCTCCCGCCTTGATAAAAGCTTTGTCTGCTTGTTCCTTATGCAATTTTTCAATTGTATTCATAATGAGTGGATCATAATAATGTTCAGGTACACTTTTGATTCGATTGTTCATCCAGATACGCAAGACTTCCTTTGTTTGTGAGAGTGTTTCCCATTCTTTTTCAAATTGCATTCTCTCTTTACATGATAACGGCTTTGTCATTTTACTTTTTTGAAAAATTAATCTTAAATGATCTGGTTGAATATTTCCTGTGTGAAGAATAGTCTGATCTTCAAGCCGAGGAGTGACGTATGTATGATAGAGTTTAGGAGAGTTTATCAAAATAACCTCATTGGATTTATGACGTAATAAATAAAGGATAAACCGGACTCCTATTTGTTCTTCTACATTATCCGCATACCAAATGTTAATAGAAATATGCGCTGGAATATCCTCTACCTCTCGAATCGTATTTGCCAATTTATTTTCATATTCAAAATCTTCCTCTTCTAAATTAATATGTTCGCTCAGCCATTCATTTCGCGATATTCGCCCAATCTTTCCCTCCAATTTCCATAGCGGTCCAATAGAAAATATTTCTGGAAATCCAATGACTAATTTAGGAGGTTTCAATGCTACTCTTAAAGTTCCAGCTGCATATTCTGAGCAAACGATATGAACTGGAGAAAAATCCTTATTTATTAAGCGAGACTTTCGACAGCTTTGTATTTGTTGATTGATTTTTTTTTCTACCATCAAGTTCAAAATGTGTTGATCTACAACATGTCCTCGACCCACAGGAGGTTTATGTTCTTTATGATCAAACGCAGCAAAGTCATCTCCATCATCAAGTTCATATGTTTTCCACCCCTGACTATGCAACAAGTCATGCACTGTTACATATCTTTGCATTTCGATTTCATAGACAAAAACCACATTTGGCTCTATAAGAAAATAAATGAATGGATATTCCACTCTTGTTTCGATGATAATCACTTCCCTTTTTAAACTAAAACTTACTTTTTTTTCTTGATTATATATTGAGATCTCCTTACCTCGATACTGTTTTTGTTTTGTTTAAATTTGTCTAAAGATCCTAATCAACATTTTACACTGAAAATCTATAACAAGTAATAATTCATTGAATTTCTTTTACTTTTTTGTAAAAGAAAAGTAAATAAACATTAAAATAACAAGACCAACAATGATAAAAAAAGGTTCTAATATTATTCGAAGGTCTTCAAAAATCATTTCCAACGGTTCATTATGAAAAACTTGGCGATCAAAAATAAAATAATGAGTATTATTAACAAGTTTCTCATTCGATTATCCCCTAATTTATTGTTAATGAAGCACATTTATATATTTTTAAATTCAAAACATATACACCCTAAGCTTCGGGATGAATTCTGCAGCTTCAGTTACAACAACCAGTTTAATAAACAACTAATAAGTATTAATTTTAGAATACACCTTAGTTAAAAAAGATTGAATATCAAAAATATTTATGTAATTTTAATGAAAACTTGTTGTACCATTTGTCCCCTTTAAGTCGGAGCATATTAATTTACTGAAGAATATCATTGTAATTCAGCGAAAAAGGTCTCTTTAGAGTTCTTTAAAAACTTACTTAACATTGTTAATAACGGGGTAATCGTGAGAAAAATATCAACGTTGTAAATCCGCATTTTCCTGACGTCCCCCCTATTATGCTTCCAAATGAATTTGGACATTTAGAGAAAATTATACAATACCAAGGGGGTCGTCGCTATGAGTTAAAATTACAAGTTATTAAGGAAGGTTATTCGCTCGGCGATATGAACTCATTCAAACATGATTTTTTAACTTGTTATGATCTACCGCAGTTTTATTCTTAAAGTTTCCGGTCAATTATAATATCATTAAAACAATGTTTGTTGAAAATGGCCATGTTGAAAAGCTACTGGATTGATCCAAAGGACTTCTTCTCTAATGGCTCCCGCTTCTGCTTTCACTCTTTTCATTTCTTTTTGCCAATGTTTTAAACGTTCATCATATAAACGATTATCATATCCAGATAAAAGAACTGGGCCGGGATGGTTATCAAGTGCTTCAATTAGTTGTATATGATCTTCATCCGTCATTTCGTATCGATAACTAGTAGTTGTCCGTGTTGAAAGTACGTATGGTGGATCTGCATAAATTAACACATTTGGGCGTTGATATCGCTTTATTAATTGTAAAGCAGGCTGATTTTCAATCTGAACACCTAAAAGTCTTTCCGATACAGCGATAATCTTTTCTGGGAACTGAAGCCATTCTTTTCCCGGCAACGATCCATTTGCTTCAATCATACTTCGCCAACCTGTTTTTATCGATGTTTTTCCTCCTCTACCTTGCCAAAAACGAACAATGAATCTTCTTGCTCTCTCAAGCTTGTCCGTTGTATGCTCATAACTCTTGTTGTATTCTTCTCTACTATGGGGAGTCCAACGAATCACATATGCCAGTTCTTCTGGTTGCTCTCGAATCACTTGAAACAAATTCACAATATCTCCATCAATATCATTAACCGTCTCCAATTGGCTTCTTTGTTTCGTGAAAAATACAGAACCGCTGCCAAAAAAAGGTTCAAGATATGTTTCATGGACTGGCATATGGCTTATGATCCATCTTGCCATAGACCATTTACTCCCTGGATAGTGCATGATTCTATAGGTCATCATGATGATCTCCTCTCAGTTGCACCATTTTCTATGTATACCATTCATTAATATTATTATCTAACATCCTATTATAGATTTCCTCTTGTCGCTTGAATAGCTTCTTTAGTCACTTTCATCAATATAACCGATTAGATAATAAAGTGAACTTCCATAAGTGGGGGTTTTCTCTTATCCCCCATTGATGGGAAATAGAACAAAGGCTAAAGTCGCAACGTCCTCGAAAAAGAAAACCGCTTTTTCTTCGTGCGATGTGTCACTGCCGAAGCTTTCCTTATCCCTTCTTTGCCCAACCAATCGGACATATGACTTTCAGTTATCCCCACCTATCGCTTCTGATTCCTCTTACTCTTGACTGCCATTTAGAGATTAAAAATTCAACTAAAATATTGCTTTTTTAAAAACCTTTTTGGTTTCCATTTCATACATTAACAAAAAGACATAGGTATTTGTCTCACTGTATGACAATACCGAAAAATAATATACAAGGAGCATTATTGATGAAAATACCTATTACTGGTTTCTTGGTTCATTCAGATGATTCAAATTCAATCCATTCTCATAGCCTCTATATAAGTACTTGGGATGGAAAACCAATGCATGTTCATCAATTTTCTGGAGTCACCTCTTTTGATGTTGGCCATACACATCAATATGCTGGAACTACAGAACCCGCACCAAGTGGTGTACAGCATACTCATAGGTATTTTACTTTTACCACTTTTAACGATGGACACAAGCATGAGATAAGGGGAGTAACTGGTCTAGCAATCTTCCTTCCTAATGGTCGTCACTATCATGAATTTAGCGGTACGACGACTGTAAATGGAGCAATTCCACATAAACACATGTATAGCGGCAACACAAGTATGTAATTACGCCCCCCTCAGCCTTCTACAATGAGGTGGAGATGTTCTTCCCACCTCATTTAGTCTCCGATCCTCATGCTTTGTATTTTCATCCCTATGTAATTTATTAAAATAGTTGTTTCTTGCAGATTGTCATGAATCATTTATAGCTGTCAACATTCAGATTTGGTCCACTTGAATGGAGATGGAGATGCGGGCATATTTGAAAATACAGCCTTTAGTAAAGATAAGCAGAAATTGAATTATCATGCTCTTTTTAAAAAAAGATGAGCTGTCCAATAAGTCAATACGACTAATGGACAGCTCATATAATCTTATACTCTCGTATAGCACTTTATTCTTATAATCTCTGCAACTTTACTCTTTGCAGTCTAAGCGCGTTAAGAACAACCGATACAGAACTAAATGCCATCGCTGCACCAGCTAGCCATGGTGCTAGGAAGCCGACTGCAGCAACCGGAATGCCTAGGCTATTATAAGCAAGCGCCCAGAAAAGGTTTTGTTTAATATTGGTGATCGTCTTTTTACTCATGTAAATGGCATCGGCAATACTATTTAAATCACCTCGAATGAGGGTAATATCTGCAGCTTCCATTGCGACATCTGCACCAGTTCCAATTGCCATTCCAATATCTGCTGTCGCTAGTGCAGGAGCATCGTTGATTCCATCTCCTACCATAGCCACTTTTTTGCCAGTTTTCTGCAGCTTTTTCACTTCTTCAGCTTTTCCTTCTGGCAAAACTTCTGCAATGACATGCTTAATACCAACTTGATCAGCAATCGCTTTAGCCGTTTGGGTATTGTCGCCTGTAATCATGACGACTTCCAAGTCCATGTTTTGCAAACGGGCAATGGCTTCTTTTGATGTTTCCTTGATTGTGTCTGCTACAGCAACAATCCCTGCATAATCTCCATCAATGGCTACTAACATGGCTGTTTTGCCTTGCTTCTCTAAATCTTCCATTCTTGATAATACGTGTTGTACAGAAATGTTATTTTTAGCCATGAGTCTGCGTGTACCGATTAATAATGTTTTCTCATTCACTTTCGCTTCGATTCCAAAACCTGGGATAGCTTCAAAAGCATCAGATGACCCTAGCTCAATTCCTTTTTCCTTTACTCCTTCAACAAGGGCTTCAGCAAGAGGGTGTTCTGAGTTTCTTTCAGCAGTGCCAACGAGCTGAAGAAACTCCATTTTATCCATTCCTTTTGCTACAATAACGTCCGTTAAGGATGGTTTGCCATTTGTCACGGTACCTGTTTTATCAAGAACAATCGTATCTAAACGATGCGTCGTTTCTAAATGTTCTCCACCTTTAAATAAAATGCCATATTCAGCAGCACGGCCGGAGCCTGCCATAATTGAAGTAGGCGTTGCTAAACCAAGTGCACAAGGACAAGCGATAACTAAGACGGCAATGAATTTTTCAAGGGCAACTGCAAACTCTCCAGGACTCACTGCAAAATACCACACAAGAAAGGTGATTAGCGCTATTCCTACAACAATCGGAACGAATATACCTGAGATAACGTCAGCTAAACGTTGAATCGGTGCTTTAGAACCTTGAGCTTCTTCGACAACCTTCACAATCTGAGCTAATGCTGTATCTTTACCGACTTTTGTTGCTCTTATTTTTAAGAAGCCATTTTTATTCATTGTTGATCCAATAACAATATCTCCTATTGTCTTATCGACCGGAATGCTTTCTCCAGTTAACATAGATTCATCAAGAGCTGATTGGCCTTCTATTATTTTTCCGTCTACCGGTACTTTTTCACCTGGTTTCACATATACAATATCACCTGCCAACACTTCTTCGATTGGAATCATCATTTCTTGGCCATCGCGGACAACTGTTGCATTTTTCGCTTGCAATCCCATCAATTTTCTAATCGCATCAGATGACCGGCCTTTTGCCTTCGCTTCAAACAATTTTCCTAATATGATTAAAGTGATGAGAACAGCACTCGTTTCATAATATAGATCTACCATATGAGCATTTGAACCAATCGACTTAATACTTAGATAAAGACTATAGAAATAAGCAGCCGATGTACCTAATGCAACAAGTACATCCATGTTTGCACTCTTATTTCTTAAAGCCTTAAAAGCTCCAACATAAAACTGTCTGCCGATGATAAATTGAACGGGTGTCGCTAGTGCAAATTGCATCCATGGGTTCATAAAAATATCTGGCAGCCAAATAAAGCGTGTAAATGTAAAGTGGCTGACCATCGCCCACAACAACGGAAATGATAAGATGAGAGAGAAAAGAAACTTCCTCTGTTGTTTTTCAATTTCTTTTTGTCGATGATCGACTTGCTCTCCCGCTTTTTCTTGTTTTTGTTCTAATGTATATCCTAATTTTTTAATCGCTTCTTTCATATCAGAAATAGAAACTTGATCAGGATGATATTCTACAAGAACCGATTCTAAAGCAAAGTTAACAGCAGCTTGTTCAATTCCATCTAATTTGTTTAAGCGTCTTTCAATTTTATTGGCACAGGCGGCACAAGTCATTCCTGTAATTTGAAACTCCACTTTATCACTTACCACGTTATACCCTAAAGATTGGACTTTCTCTTTCATTTTCTTAACGTCTGTTTGATCTGGGTTATAAATTATTTGTGTTTTTTCAAGTGCAAAATTAACGTTTGCCTCTTCAACACCTTCGATCTTTTTCAATCCTTTTTCAATTCTTGTTGCACAAGCTGCACACGTCATTCCTGATATTTGCAGGGTTGCTTCTTTTTGAGTCATGTTTTTCACTCCTAACCATATATACGATATGGGGGTATACTATATTTCAAAAGAAATCGTGCTGAAAAACAGCACGATCTTTTTTGATTTTTTCTAAGATTTACGCTACATCATAACCCTGATCTTCAATCACATCGGTAATTTCTTTCAAGCTTACAACATTGGAATCAAATGCAACATCGACTTTTCCTTCTTTAAGATGTACTTTGACAGATTCAACCCCACTTAGTTTGCCTACATTACCTTCAATTGAACTAACGCAATGTCCACAAGACATTCCTTGTACATGAAGTGTTGCTTGTTGCATGATGCATTCCTCCTAAATATTTTGTTTCTATATTTATTATACTACTATACCCTGGTATGGTAGTCAATGTAGAAATTTTTATTTTCCTTTATTAAAGATTTCCATCTGATTGCATCTTTATCAATTAGTTTTTCTCGATCTTATCATTTTATTCTTATTTTCTATCTTGCTTCCAATTACGTTTTTTCTTTTAAACAAAACTTTACTATACCTCCGCAATGTATTTAAAGAATGAAAATAAAGTGCCAGCATAACTGGCTTTGTACTTTAAGACTTTGAAAAACGTTCAAAAACTTCCATTAATTCCTGTATCGCTTCTTCGCCTTCTCCATTCTTAATAGCGTCAGACACACAATGATGAGTATGCCTTTCTAATAAATGAAGGCTTACTTTCTTTAATGCTGCGTTAATCGCTGAGATTTGGACAAGAATATCTACACAATAACGATCGTCTTCAATCATCTTTTGAATACCGCGAACTTGGCCTTCAATCCGTTTTAACCGATTAATTAATTGATCTTTTTCTTTCGTTGATCTATGTGAAATTTTTGCACCTTCAGATTGGTTCGTCATGTTATCACTTCGCCTCCTAAAAGTTTTTTATCCATCAAATACTTAACTGGGGTATGATACAATGATACCACACAATCCGCTAAAATTTTTTACTTGTTTTTATTAATATAAATAAATGCTAACACTTACATTTAGAAATGTCATTGTTTTATTCTAGCTGCGATTTTCTAAGCGGTTTAAATGAATGACTAAATAAAGCATTTCTTCAGCTGTTAAATCAGTGTAGTATTCTTTATAAATATACTCTGCGATTTTCTTCGCGCAAGTATAAGCTTTCGCATATTTTACTTTAATCAAGTTGTATAATTCCTGGTCTTCATTCGTAAGCATCGTTCCATTTAAAAGACGTTGTACAAAGAATTTTAGATGCGTCAAAAAGCGATAGAAATTAATGGAGTCCTCATCAAATTTAATGCCCATTTGATATTGGACAATCTTCAAAATCGAGGTTATTTCTTTTGTAATGTTTACTGTACTATTCATATCCTCATTCAATTCGGCATTAATAATATGCATTGCAATAAAACCAGCCTCGTCTTTTGGCAACTTTATATTTAGACGTTCTTCTAACAACTTCAATGCATCTATAGCAATTTCATATTCTTTTTTATATAGACGTTTTATTTCCCATAATAGTGAATTTGAAATATGTTGTCCTTTGTCTTGACGTTTAATCGCATGGTAAATATGATCGGTTAGCGAAACATGCAAACTCTCATTTAATTTCTGATTTAATACTTTTTTCGCATTTTTAATAATTTCTTGAGCCGCTTCAATAATTTCAAACGGAACTTCTTGCAGCAGCGATTTAAAATGCTCATGCAAATGATGATCTTTCAAATAAAAAATTTTATCTACCTTAGCTATATCTAATTCTTCCCCTACATTTTTCTTAAAACCAATCCCCCTCCCCATCATCACTTGTTCAATATTGTTTTCATCAATCATGACAATAACATTATTATTTAAGATCTTATGTATTTTCATGTTGAAATCCTCCATCGCTCCAAAAAAGCTTCTTGTTGAATAGTGTTTCTAGGTTAAGTGTATACGCTACAATACCAATAAAGTCAAGGGATTTCTTTGTTTAACATGAGTAAATATTTTATCCTTCATTTAAGAAGATGAGAAATACTTGATTCAACTTTATATAACGATGTTATTGTCAATAAAAAAAGAAAAGCACAATGCATCAACATTCTGCTTTTCCAAAGTTTTTGTCTTCAAAAGCTTTTCCTTTGTTGAAATAGGGTGCAAGTGCGTGTTTAAAAGCTTCTTCTCTTGGTTTAACCCCATATATTTCCTTTCCTATATAAGGTACTGTTTTCTTTTTCGGTCTTTTAATTGTCATAAGATCACCTCGTTGTATCTTATGTTAGATGGACAATTGGACTGCCCTTTTCTCATTTGCTATTTAATAAAGATTTTCTTGAAGAAATTAGAAAATAGCATTAGAAAGTATGAAAAATCGTGATCTTCGTCTTTAATGAACTGCTAAGTATAGCCAATAAGTTTGAATCTGGATAAAAGAGCTGAATGAAATAAAAATGCCATTTATGTATTTAAAAGAAGTTAACGCTAAACAGGAAGCTTTTACTATGAAAGTCATGGAGACGAAATGTATATAGATTAGAATATTGATTATACTTCTTTTCACAATCTGTTTCCTTATAGAAATATTTATAATCGGGATAAAATTTTTCGGTAAACATTCAAATAAGCATAGAACATAATAATAATATATAAAGATTTCAATATTCGGAATTTATTAATTGCTAATAATGTGTGTCTAAAGGATTCGGGGTTTATATTACTGGATGTCATTCCATTTGCAATGGGGTCATATTGCATTTGAAATATGATTTCGAACTGTTTTTTCACTGATGAAAAGAGCATTCGCTATTTCTTTTGTTGTCATATCCTGCACTAACAGTTCAAAAACTTCTTTTTCTCTTTTTGTGAGCAGCGGTTTATGAGTGAATTTATTCTCCTTCAACTATTGTAACCCTCCTTGCCTTCGCCTGCTTAAACTCGGGGATGGGTAATTTGGTTGTCAAGTTATCATATGTGAGGAAAATAAGTAGAGTGACATAACAAAGGCAAGGAAATCATGATTTTAACAAAAATGTGCTTTGGCACATCTAGCTTTCTTATCGCCTTTACTCCATCAGTTTTGTTTTTGTTGTGGACGACCATGGGACTGCTTTTCCAGTTTCTCGTGATATTTGCACCATAGTGCCTCGACCAACAAAACAAAGGCGATGATCTTCTTTCTTAGCCATATAGTGAAGGTCTATAGATGATGTTCCTATTTTCGCTATTTTTACATATACCTTTAAGCGCTCATCGAAATACACTTGAGTGAGAAAATCGCATTGTAAGTCCGCAACTACCGGAATCGTGATGCTATCGCTGCCAACCCATTCTTCCATCAATCCTTTATGCTGTAAAAACGCAATTCTCGCTTCTTCAAAATATGTAAATGGAACGGTATTGTTTAAATGGCCAAACATATCTGTTTCAGAAAATCTTACTTTGATTGGCTGATAAAAAGAAAATGCATCCTGCCAATTTTCAAGTTGCTCAATATAAGAAATATTCCTCAACTCATCCACTCCTTATGAAAAAATTTTACTTAGACATCTTTCAATCCATTAAGGTGCAGAAGTATCATTGTGTTAGAGCGAGAATTGTGTGTCTATCACATTCATTTTCAACGAATAAATGCTGCAGCTTGATTTTGAAGAGCATCTTCCAACCATTTTGGATGCATCGTCAACAGGTTATCAGGAAGAGCATCAATGGGGAAAAATTGAACATCAAGCGATTCAGATGAATGACTTGAAAGCGCCCCATCAACGATCCGCGCTTGGAAGCATGTCGTAATAAAATGAACGATTTTTCCGTTAGGGTAGTGAAAAATTTGTGAGTCTGGATCAGAATAAACACCAATTAATTTTTCAATTGTAACGTGTAAGCCTGTTTCTTCTTTTACTTCCCTAACAGCAGCCATTTGAACAGTTTCACCGGGCTCTACATGTCCAGAAGGAATTCCCCACAGTCCAACGTCCGCACGCTTTTGCAGTAGAACATGATGATCATCATTAAAAACAATGATAGCAACTCCTGGATGAATTTTATCAATTTTACTCATATTTACTCATATCCTTTTCATATCATTTATTTAAAACGAACTAATGTGATGTGGATAAGATAAGAAGCTTCCAATCAAAGATCAGAAGCTTCCTCATGTTCAGATGTTAATCAACCATATGGTCGCTGCCAAAGAAGTTTTTAAACATTTGCAAACTTGTTGAACGGTTTAATGCGGCAATCGATGTCGTTAATGGAATGCCCTTAGGACAAGATTGTACACAGTTTTGTGAGTTGCCGCAGCCTTCTATTCCGCCTTCTCCCATCAGTGCTTCTAAACGCTCATCTTTATTCATTGCCCCTGTAGGATGTGTATTGAATAAGCGTACTTGTGAAATTGGCGCCGGTCCAATGAAATTCGACTTGTCATTAACGTTTGGACATGCTTCTAGACATACACCACAAGTCATACATTTGGACAGCTCGTAAGCCCACTGTCTCTTTTTCTCTGGCATTCGCGGGCCGGGCCCTAAATCATAAGTACCGTCAATTGGAATCCAAGCTTTTACTCGTTTCAAAGCATCAAACATACGACTGCGATCAATTTGCAGGTCACGAATAACTGGGAATGTCTTCATTGGTTTAAGACGAATCGGCTGCTCTAATTGGTCAACTAAAGCGGTACAGGATTGCCGAGGTTTGCCATTAATAATCATTGAGCAAGCTCCACAAACTTCTTCCAAACAGTTCATATCCCATGTTACTGGAGTTGTCTTTTCCCCATTGGCATTTACAGGATTACGGCGAATTTCCATCAACGCGGAAATGACATTCATATTTGGTCGATATGGCAGTACAAACTTTTCATCATACGGTGCAGATTCAGGATTATCTTGACGAGTTATAATAAATTCTACAGTTTTCTTTTCACTCATCCCTAATTCTCCTCTTTCTTTTTGGTATAGTCACGTTTACGAGGCTTAATAAGGGAAACATCGACTTCCTCATAGCTAAATTCCGGTGTATTTGTAGCTGAATTATATTTTGCAATGGTTGTTTTCAACCATTCATCATCGTTACGGTTCGGGAAGTCTGGTTTGTAATGAGCCCCACGACTTTCATTACGGTTATACGCACCAATTGTAATTACTCGTGCCAGCTGCAGCATGTGCTGTAATTGGCGAGTAAATGGTGCGGCTTGGTTGCTCCACTTTGCAGAATCACTGACGTTGATTTTTTTCCAGCGTTCCATTAATTCCTGGATTTTTTCGTCAGTTTGCAATAGTTTATCATTATGTCTAACTACAGTAACATTATCTGTCATCCATTCACCAAGCTCTTTATGAAGAACGTAAGCATTTTCATTGCCATCTAATGAAAGAATTTCTTTCCATTTCTCTTCCTCTTGTTTTACAGCGCTATCAAAAAGAGAAGAAGGAAGGTCGTCAGCGCTTTTTTCTAGGCCATCAATGTATTTAACTGCATTTGGTCCAGCAATCATCCCGCCATAGATAGCAGATAACAATGAGTTTGCACCAAGCCGGTTAGCACCATGCTGTGAATAATCACATTCTCCTGCTGCAAATAAACCAGGAATGTTTGTATGCTGATCATAATCAACCCATATTCCACCCATCGAGTAGTGAACAGCAGGGAATATTTTCATCGGTACTTTACGTGGATTATCTCCAGTAAATTTCTCGTAAATTTCGATAATACCGCCAAGTTTTACATCAAGTTCATGTGGATCTTTATGGGACAGATCAAGATAAACCATATTTTCGCCATTAATTCCTAGTTTTTGATTTACACAGACATCAAAAATTTCACGTGTTGCAATGTCTCGAGGAACGAGATTTCCATATGCTGGATATTTCTCTTCTAAGAAATACCATGGTTTACCATCTTTATACGTCCAAACACGTCCACCCTCACCACGAGCTGACTCACTCATTAGACGAAGCTTATCGTCTCCCGGTATAGCAGTAGGATGAATTTGAATAAATTCTCCATTGGCATAATGTGCACCTTGTTGGTAAACAATAGAGGCTGCAGAACCTGTATTAATGACAGAATTTGTCGATTTTCCAAAAATAATGCCAGGGCCGCCAGTAGCCATAATAACTGCATCAGCAGAAAACGATTTTATTTCCATTGTTCTTAAATCCTGGGCCGTAATTCCTCGACAAGCACCATTTTCATCTAAAATAATACCTAAGAATTCCCAACCTTCATATTTATTTACAAGTCCTGCAACTTCATGACGACGAACTTGCTCATCAAGTGCATACAATAATTGTTGTCCAGTTGTTGCTCCAGCAAAAGCAGTCCGGTGATGCTGCGTTCCACCAAAGCGTCTAAAATCAAGCAAACCTTCAGGAGTCCGACTAAACATTACTCCCATTCGATCTAGTAAATTTATAATTCCAGGGGCCGCTTCACACATTGCTTTAACTGGAGGCTGATTCGCCAAAAAGTCTCCGCCGTAAACGGTATCATCAAAATGAATCATTGGTGAGTCGCCTTCACCTTTTGTATTAACCGCACCATTTATACCGCCTTGAGCACAAACAGAATGTGAGCGTTTCACAGGTACGATGGAAAACAAATCTACTTGTTTGCCTTGTTCTGCGATTTTTATCGTTGCCATCAAGCCAGCCAATCCTCCGCCAACTACGATGATCTTTCCTTTACTCATTGTGTGACTCACTCCTTTAACTTGTCTTCCATTAAAAATCTGACTTTCGTTGATTAGAGGCTGTTCAAAAAATAGAGATTATTTTTAGCAAACTTCTATTCTAGCTAACTTTACTCTTCTACATTTCCTTTTTGAACACTCATGATTAGGTAAACAGTCCAGGATGTGAGAAAGCTAATAATGCTCTAATTCCCACAACTGATAATAGAACAAAAATGATCATAACAACATAGCTTGAAATCTTTTGGGATGTCGGAGATTGGGTAATTCCCCAAGAAACCATAAATGACCAGAGCCCATTAGAAAAGTGGAAAATGGCAGCAATCACTCCCACTATGTAAAATGCCAACATATAAGGACTAGAGAGAGCATCATACATCATTTGGTAATTAACTTCCTGTCCTAACGCTGCTTGGATTCGCGTTTCATATACATGCCATGCAATAAAAATTAGCACGATGACTCCGCTGATCCGTTGAAGCCGAAACATCCAGTTGCGGAAATAGCTGAGAGTCGATGTATTGTTCTTCGCCGTATATGCAATATACAAACCGTAGATTGCATGAAAAATTAATGGTAGATAGATAACTCCAAATTCTAGAACAATAAGGAAAGGAAGATTTCCCATAAATCCTACTGCTGAATTAAATGCTTCTTCTCCACGTGTCGCAAAATGATTCAGAAATAAGTGCTGCACCAAAAATAATCCTACTGGGATTACGCCTAGCAATGAATGCAATTTGCGGTTTAAAAATTCACGTTTGCTTACCACAATTTACCCCCCTTAAATAGTAAAAAAGCTTTTGTGCCATATGTTCCCATTCCAAATAACCCCTTTTCTAAGAGAAAAATGGCAAAAAAAAGAATAAACAATTAAGTTGTGACATGTTCATTCTACTCCCAAGTCACTAAATCGTCAAGAATACGAACCTTTTAAAAATAGGTACAAGGAAATGCCATCCAGCTATTTTTACCTTTTTCACTCTATAATTGTCACAATAAAAGATATAGTGAAATATTTAACATTAGAACAAACATCTTTTTAGTTAAATTGTGAAATTTTCATTCTAAAATGAATTGCTTTCTGTATATAATAAGCATATAGAAAGAGGGGAGAAAGTTGAAATCTATAACCTACCATGAACAACAGGACACCAAAAACACAGATATCAATGTCCCAATTTTTGGTTATGAGCTTATTCGCGACATTTTAATTCCCGATATTCTCGGAAAAGATACGCCAGATATTTTGTATTGGGCCGGAAAAAGCTTGGCAAGAAATTTTCCATTAGTAACGACGGAAGAAATAAATGCTTTTTTTACTGAAGCTGGATGGGGAAGTCTAGAATTAGCTGTAATGACAAAAAAAGAAATGAAATTTGAATTATCAGGGCCTATCATTGCAAGAAGAATAGATATGAAAAATGAAGATTCTTTTAAACTAGAGGCTGGTTTTTTAGCAGAACAAATTCAGAACCAAAAGAAAGTCATAACAGAAACGATTGAGGAAGTCCATAAAAAGCAAAAAAAAGTCACTTTTTTATTGCGATGGGATCAAAAAGATACTGTGTAAGGCTTTCAATTGAGTATACAGAAAATGTTTTTTAACCAGACACTAAGCCCACTTTTGTGAAAAACAGGTCATTTCCTTCGATGAACAAAAAACCAAGCAAACTGCTTTTTAACAGTCTTCTTGGTTTTTTTCCTTTTTATGATGGCTGTATACTCAACCCTTTTTCATATATCTTATTACTTAGTCCGAATGCTTCATGCAATACATTCGCAGCTTTCAGCATTTCATTTGCTTCTACAACAGCTGAAATTTTTATTTCCGAAGTACTTACCATTTTCATTTGAATGTGATTACGATCAATAATCTGGAACATTTCTGCTGCTACACCTGGATTTGAAATCATCCCTGAACCAACTATTGATACTTTTGCTAATCCTGTCTCAAACTCCATTTCTTCAAAACCTAATAATGCTTTGTTTTCTTCTAAAACCTGCAATGTCTCTTTTAAGTCATTGTTTTTGATGGAGAAAGATAAATTCGTTCTATCGTGGTTTGTCAAACTTTGAATAATAATATCAACATTGACATGATGAGCAGCAAGCATTGAAAATATAGAAGCTAGATTCATGGATTTATGAGACTTCCAGAATACCGAAATTCTAGTAATATCTTCTTCAAATGCGACTCCACGAACAACTAAATTTTTCTCCATTGATACTTCCTCCTCAATCAAAGTTCCCGGAATATTTTCCATACTTGAGCATACTTCCAGTGGGATAAGATAGTTTTTAGCAAATTCGACTGCACGCGGGTGAAGCACACTCGCTCCAAGATTTGCCAACTCCAGCATTTCATCGTAAGAAACAGAATCTAGTTTGCGAGCTTTTTCAATATAACGAGGATCTGAGGTGAATACACCTGGTACATCCGTACAAATCAAACATTTACTCGCCTTAAATGCCGCAGCAAGTGCAACTGCTGTCGTATCAGAACCGCCTCTTCCAAGTGTTGTAATTTCACCATCCTCCGTCATCCCTTGAAAACCAGCAACGATCACGACCTTATCAAGAGCTAATTGCTCAGCAATTTTTTGTTTCCTCACATCAATGATACGTGCATTGCCATGAATATTTTCGGTCAAAATTCCAGCTTGCCATCCAGTGTAGGAAACGGTTTTGCAGCCTTTTTCCCTTAGAGCAATCGAAAGTAATGAGATAGTTACTTGCTCTCCTGTTGATAGCAGCATATCCATGTCTCGTTTATTAGGAGATTCACTAAGTTCATTTGCTAATGATACTAGCTGATCAGTTGTTTTCCCCATTGCTGAAACAACCGCGATTACTCGGTGCCCATTGTTTTTCGCATCCATAATTTTTTCTGCAGTACGGTTTATTTTTGCAATTGTGCTTACAGAACTTCCTCCAAATTTCATTACTAACAAATCCACTAGCTTGCCCCCTTCTTTTGCAGCACCATCTCAACAAAAATCAAAAAAGCAATGAGATATCATCTCATTGCTGTGAAAACGTAATATAATTACGAAAGACACATTCGTGAGATAGCACTCCAAGACTTGAAACTTGTCTTGACAATCATATACTTTTTCAGCATATGACCAGCAAAAAATGGCATGAGACCATTTTTACTTCGGCGAACATTCCCTTTCAAAGCTCTTCCTAGAAGCTCATTCTTCTCCAAACTTTTACTGATGAAGTTCGCACCTCTACCACCACTTTAACACTCTAAAGTGATTTAATAACTTGGTTATTGAGTTTGAAACAGTATATCATAGAGTTTTTATCTGTGCAATATCAAGATTGTAATCTTTCAAAAAGGGTCTCGGATACTTTTTTTGGTATTCCAAGGGCTTGAAATTCCTCCACTGATGCTGCTTTTAATTTTTTTAAGGAGCCAAAGTGTTTTAATAACTGTTTCTTGCGCTTTGGTCCTATCCCTGGAATATCATCTAAAGTAGAACGGTAAACGCTCTTTCCATGCAGTTGACGATGAAAAGTAATCGCAAATCTGTGTACTTCATCTTGCATCCGCTGCAATAAATAAAAGGCTTGACTGTTGCGTGCCAATGGAATAACCTGCAGCGGATCGCCAAATAAAAGCTGAGAAGTGCGATGCTTTTCATCCTTCGCCAGCCCCGCAACAGGAATATCTAAGCCAAGTTCATTCTCAAGCACATCTTTGGCAGCATCTATTTGTCCTTTGCCGCCATCAATGAGGATTAGGTCTGGAAACGGCAATTTCTCCTGCAGCACCCTTAGGTATCGTCTTCTAATGACTTCACGCATAGATGCGTAATCATCTGGACCAACTACGGTTTTAATTTTATATTTCCGGTACTCTTTTTTCTCCGGTTTCCCATCGATAAATACGACCATAGCTGATACAGGATTTACTCCTTGAATATGAGAGTTATCAAAAATCTCTATTCGATAAGGTGGATAAATAGACAGTACTTCTCCAAGTTTTTCAACAGCTTTAATTGTCCGTTCTTCATCCTTTTCGATTAAAGAAAACTTTTCTGTTAATGCAATATTTGCGTTTTTTTCAGCTAGGCGTACCAATTCTTTTTTTTGTCCAATCTTTGGCTTTACTATTTTTGTTTTTAATAATTGTTCAGCCAATTGTTCATCGGCAGCTTCCGGCAATAAAACTTCCCTCGGTTTAAAATGATTCGCTTGAGAATAAAATTGTCCTAGAAAAGTTAAAAATTCTTCATCTGGTTCTCGATATATTGGGAAAAAGGACACATCTCTTTCAATTAGTTTTCCTTGTCGAATAAAGAAAACTTGCACACACATCCAGCCTTTGTCAATAGCATAGCCAAATACATCTCTATCCGTAAAATCAGTTGATGTCATTGTTTGTTTTTCCATGACTGTTTCAATATGAATGATTTGATCGCGATATTCTTTCGCTTTTTCAAATTCCAACTGGGCAGATGCTTCCTCCATTTTTTTTAATAATGCTTTTTTGATATCTTTGTAGCCGCCGTTTAAAAAGCGCGTAATCTCCTCTAGAATCGTTTTATATGTTTCTGGATTGACTTCATTGATGCATGGTGCTAAACATTGTCCAAGATGATAATAAAGACATACCCGGTCTGGAAGAGCCCTGCATTTCCGTAATGGATATATTCTATCCAGCAGCTTTTTCGTTTCATTCGCCGCTTGAACATTCGGATAAGGGCCAAAATACTTGCCTTTATCTTTTTTTACCGTTCTTGTGATAATAAGTCGGGGATGTCGTTCATTTGTTAATTTAATAAATGGATAACTTTTATCATCCTTCATCATTACATTGTATTTTGGATCGTGTTTTTTTATTAAATTCATTTCTAATATAAGCGCTTCAATATTAGAAGATGTCACAATATATTCAAAATCGGTTATTTCACCAACAAGCCGCTGTGTTTTCCCATCATGTGTTCCTGAAAAATAGGAACGGACTCGATTTCTTAAATTTTTTGCTTTACCTACATAAATAATCGTACCTTGACGATCTTTCATTAAATAACAACCTGGTTGAACAGGCAGCAAGGAGAGCTTCTTTTTGATCATCTCTTTCATTCTCATTACCTCTACCTTTCTTTCCTATCTTCCTGCCTAAAGGGAGCATCTACTTCCTCTTATTATATAACTGGATCGATGCTAGACTCAATGAGAGGCTTTCATTGACTTCCCACCACTTACTTGCTTTAGGAACGTTTGAAGCAGAACAACTTCAGTGATGAGGAAATGAATGAATGATATTATTCGAAGACTTTTCTTTACCAATAATAATTTCTATTTTTATTATACAATTTTATTAAAATAAACAAAAACATTTGTTCTGTTTAGTTGAAGAGAATTCTAGGCAAAACAATTATCAACTATAGGAGAAAACTGCAAATGTTCTTCTTTTTCTTTTCATCAGCTTGTCTCACAATCCGTTTTTTTACTCAAAAAATCCGAGTCAAAAATGACCCGGATTAGATTTTTTTCTATAACGTACTTTAGCTTACATATGTTTCTTCAACAGTTCTGCTAATGCCTCTTTCGGCTGGAAGCCAATTACTTTGTCAACTTCTTTGCCATCTTTCATCACAACTAAAGTCGGGATGCTCATTACACCAAATTTACTAGCGGATTCTTGGTTCTCGTCTACATCCACTTTTACAATCTTCACTTTATCGCCCATTTCTGCTTCTAATTCTTCAAGCACAGGCGCCACCATTTTACAAGGTCCACACCAAGGAGCCCAGAAATCTGTTAATACTAAACCTTTACTTGTTTCAGATTCAAAGCTTTGATCTGTAGCATTTACAATTGCCATATTCACATTCCTCCTAAAAATACTATACATACTACCGACAGTATATCATCGGCAGTTCAATCATGCTAATAATTTGTTTCACTCCATACGATGCCCATTTCTTCGCTCGTTATCACTTTATCTATGTAAAAAAACGACTATAAAGCCGCTCTTTAGGTTATATCATGATCCTTGTGAACTTACTCACCACTTATTGACCTTGCGGTCTGATTGAAGTGGGAGCTTCTTGGGAACTAGATACTTTTGTTAGCTATCTATATTTACCAAGCTATAAGGGCAGTCCCTGCCCCTAGAGAAAATACCAACTACATGGCTAGTTTCAGCAAGTTCATACTTGCATTCACATCCCTGCCAATACAAAATGGTAATGCAAGAGAAAGACTGAGTGTTTGTTACTATCTAATTTCATAGTGCTATCAACTCTCTATTGTATAGACTGATTATAGAACAATATTTTGGCTTACGCCAACCGAAAATTCATCTCCCACTTTCATTGGGCTATACCCTTCACATTTAGAAGTGGGAGAATTCTTTTCGGAAATCAAGTTAAATTTCTCAACTCTTCTGTTAATAATGGCACAACTTCAAATAAATCACCGACAATTCCATAGTCTGCTACATTAAAAATATTTGCCTCTGGGTCTTTATTGATAGCGACAATCACTTTTGAATTTGACATCCCTGCTAGATGTTGAATAGCTCCTGAAATGCCGCATGCAATGTAAAGATCTGGTGTAACAACTTTACCTGTTTGGCCTATTTGCAAAGAATAATCACAATAATCAGCATCACAAGCCCCTCTCGAAGCGCCGATCGCTCCTCCAAGTACAGCAGCAAGCTCTTTTAGAGGTTCAAATCCTTCTGCGCTTTTGACGCCGCGGCCGCCAGCAATAACAACCTTTGCTTCTGATAAGTCAACTCCCTCACTTGCCTTGCGTACAACATCTTTAATGATAGTTCGCAAATCTTTAATATCAACAGATAACGAGCCGATGCCCCCTGTTCGCGATCCATCCTTTTCAAGCGATGCAATGTTATTTGGACGGACAGTTGCAAAAATCGTTCCATCAGCAATCGTATTTTTTTCAAACGCCTTCCCAGAATAAATCGGTCTTGTAAAGATAATCTGTCCATTTGTATTTTCAATTGCAACAGCATCAGAAATTAAGCCTACGTTTAATTTACTGGCAATCTTAGGAGATAGGTCTTTTCCTAATGCAGTATGGCCAAAAATGATTCCATCTGGATTTTCAGAATGAACAACGGCCATAAAAGCTTGGGAAAATCCATCAGAAGTATATTGCTCGAGCTTCTCATTCTCCACTATCACGATGCGATCTGCACCGTAATGAATCATTTCTTCAGCTAAATGAGCTACTTGTTTTCCAATTAATACTCCAACCACTTCTCCATCTTCTGCAACTGTTTTTCCTGCAGCAATCGCTTCAAAAGAAACATTGCGGTGGACTCCATCGCGGATTTCTCCTAACACTAATACTTTTCTTGCCATCGAAATGACCTCCTTATGTGTGTCTTTGTATAGTGTTTTAATATTTAGTGAACTACTCACCACTTAATGACCTTGCGGTCTGATTGAAGTGGGAACTGCTTGGGAACTAGATACTTTTGTTAGCTATCTATATTTACCAAGCTATAAGGGCAGTCCCTGCCCCTAGAGAAGTGTAATGTTATAGGATTACACTTTTCTTACAAACATATCTTTTTTGTAGTTTGATATTGCTTCATCAAACACTTGTCTACGATATTTTACTATCAATACAAGATGGTAATTGTAAGAGAAAGACTGAGTGTTACTATCTAATTTCATAGGGTTATACCCTTCACATTTAGAAGTAGGAGAATTCTTTTCGGAAATCCAGTTAATAAGTAAATTTTTTAATTAATCAACACTTTCTAATGTTATGAAAATAAAGAAGAAAAATAGCTGATATAATGTAATTTAAAAACGATTATCAACGTATATACATTGTTTTATAATACTTTCGCTTCTTTATGCAAAAGCGCTACCAACTCTTTTACTTGTTCTCCAGCCTCGCCTTCCAAGATTCTCCCAGCTTCTTTTTTCGGAGGCATAAATATAGAAACTGTTTTCGTTTTTGCTTCCACTTCTTCTTCTTCTAAATCAAGATCATCAAGTTCTAATTCATCGAGTGGTTTTTTCTTCGCTTTCATGATTCCTGGCAAAGATGGATAGCGTGGTTCATTCAAACCTTGCTGTGCTGTAACCAACAATGGCAAAGAGGTATCAATCGTTTCAGAATCTCCTTCTACATCACGAACAACAGTGGCGCTGCTTCCAGTTATTTTTAAATCTGTAATCGTCGTAACATAAGGAATATCTAGAAGGTCAGCAACACGCGGGCCTACTTGTCCTGAGCCGCCATCAATTGCTACATTTCCTGCAATAATCAAGTCTGCTGCTTGATCTTTTAAATAAGCAGCTAATATTTTTGCAGACGTATATTGATCTCCATCTTCGATGTCATCTTCCGTATTAATAAGAACTGCTTTATCTGCTCCCATCGCAAGCGCTGTTCGAAGTTGCTTTTCTGCTTCTTCATCTCCAACTGAAACAACCGTCACTTCTCCACCATGCTCATCTCTTTGCTGAATAGCCTCTTCGACTGCATATTCATCATAAGGATTAATAATGAATTCAGCGCCATCTTCATTAATTTTGCCATTTTCCACGCTGATCTTTTCTTCAGTATCGAAAGTTCTTTTCATTAAAACAAAAATCTTCATGCTGTTGTCCTCCTGTTCTTAATAAAGTATCCTTTCTAGTTGGGTTTCCAAGGATTTAGGGCTACATCACATCCCCGAAAGAAAATAACTTTTTCTTCATGCATTTTGCAGCCGATATTCTATCGTTCTAGCGAATTAAGTTTTTAATAGCAAATCTTATCCTCTTTTTCAAACGATGAAACTGATCGCCCGCTCAGTTTTAAGATATGGTGATTTTTCGAGGGCTTTCCTCATCCTCCATCGTCCTTGCAATAGATATTCATTTTTTCTTCGTGTGCTGCTGATTCAGAAAACTTTGTTATCCTATTGATTAGAACAAATTGGATTTACTAGGTATAAAAGCTAAAGGAGAGAATAAACCTCCCTTTCGACCTCTCATTATTCTTTCTAGAAAAAAATATTTCTTCGATTATCTTCCTTTTGGGGAGAGGAGTTTGACTTGCAAGTTAGCCCTATGATAAAACGTTTTCAAATTAGCTACCAACAAAATTTGGCGATCTTTTTTCAATAAATGCTTGAATGCCCTCTTTTGCGTCTTCAGAAAGAAAAACTTCTCCAAATAGTTGCATTTCTCGATTCATTCCTTGATAAAATGAATTTGATTTTCCATAGTTTAGCAGTTCAATAACAGCTCGCAAGGAAGCTGGACTTTTTTCAGCGATTCGATTGGCAAGCATTTTTGCTTTTTCCATTAATACTTCTTCTGGATAAGCATGATTGACCAATCCCCACTGTACTGCTTGTTTTCCTGTTATCGGTTCACCTGTAAACATCATCTCAGCCGCTTTGGCGCTGCCTACATACCTCGGAAGCCTTTGCGTTCCGCCAAATCCTGGGATGAGTCCTAGCTGTAGTTCCGGAAGCCCTAATTGGGCATTCTCACTTGCCAAACGAAGATGACAACTCATCGCAAGTTCTAAACCGCCGCCTAAAGCCGCACCATGTATGACAGCAATAACAGGTTTCGGAAATGTTTCAATGCGTTCAAAAAGCTTTTGGCCCTTTTCAGACATAGAAGAAGAATCACCGCTATTTTGAATGGATGTAAATTCTTTAATATCTGCACCTGCGGAAAAGAACTTTCCTTCTCCATACAGAAGTACAACTCGAATGTCTTTAGCGGTTTCAACTTGATCAAGCGCATCCGACAGCGCTGTCAATAAATCATTTGACAGCGCATTAGCCGGTGGACGCTGCAGCGAAATTAAGCCAACTTTCTTTTCATTTGCTACTGTTAAAGAAGTCATTTTGCTGCTTCCCTCCTGCATATTTCCTTTATTTCTTTCCACATCCATTAATGAGCAAATGATGAACAGCAGGCGCTAGGGATACTAAATCATACTTTTGTTCATTCATTACCCAGCTTGTTACGGTCTCATCAATGGTTCCAAAGATCATTTGCCTCGTAAGACGGATATCTAACTGAGAGGCGAATTCTCCTCTTTTAATCCCATAACGTATGATTTCGTCGATTAAAATTAAATATCCTTTTAACACTTCATTAATTTTTAAACGCAATTGTTTATTCGATTGTCTTAACTCTAACTGTGTTACAATGGCCAAATGACGATCGTTGGAAAATGTAAAGAAATGATTTTGCACTAAGATGAACAATTTCTCTGCTGCCGTCTCTTTTTGTTCAATCGCCTTGGCTAGCTTCTTAATGAAAGCTCCCATTTTCTCTTGAAACAACGAAATCAAAATATCTTCTTTATTTTTAAAATAGAGATAGATTGTTCCATCAGCAACACCAGCTTGTTTAGCAATTTTCGCTACTTGTGCTTGATGATAGCCATTTTCAGCAATAATAATGACGGCTGCATCAATAATCTGTCCATACTTTGGTCTATTTCTCTTCAATGGGCTACCACCTACCAGTTTCACTTCTGAAATGAATGATTGTTCATTCATATCTCTATCATATAGATTATATTTTTTTCTGTCAAGATGGAAGTTTTTTTCTAGCCAAGCCTTTGTCTTTCTTCTTCCACTAGTGTGCGGCGAAGAATTTTTCCAACAGCTGTTTTCGGCAATTCATCCCGAAATTCGTATATCCTTGGGATTTTATATGCTGCTAAATATTTGCGTGTATATGCTTCAAGCTCTTTTTCTGTAACGCTTGCATTCTTTTTTAAAACGATATAGGCTTTCACGGTCTCTCCCCTATATGGATCAGGCACTCCTGCAACAACAGCCTCTTGAATCGCTTCATGCTCATAGAGAACTTCTTCAATCTCCCGTGGATAAATGTTGAAGCCGCCCGCAATAATCATGTCCTTCTTGCGATCAACAATATAAAAATAGCCATTTTCGTCCATATATCCTAGGTCACCTGTTCGCAGCCAGCCATCCTTTAATACCTCTTCCGTATCTTTAGGACGATTCCAATATCCGCGCATGACTTGCGGCCCTTTAACTGCCAGTTCTCCAATTTCTCCAGACGGCAAAGGTTCACCAGTTTCTAAGGAAAGAATCTGAGCATCGGTATCGGGCCAAGGAACACCAATACTTCCTTTCACGCTTTCTTTATCCCAAAGAAAATTAGCGTGCGTAACCGGCGATGATTCTGTAAGTCCATAGCCCTCCACTAATTTGCCCCCGGTTAGTTTTTCAAATTTTTGCTGCACCTCAACAGGCAGCGAAGCAGATCCACTAATGCATGATGCAACAGAAGATAGATCATATTTGTGGACATCGGGATGATTAATCAAGCCAATATAAATAGTAGGCGCACCTGGAAATACTGTTGGGCGTTTTTTATGAATCACTTTCAGTGTTGTCTCGGCATCAAATTTTGGCAGCAATATCATCTTATATCCTTGCATCACAGATAAAATGAGAACAGCTGTCATTCCGTAAACATGGAACAGTGGAAGCAGCCCTAATACGACTTCTTCACCTTTTTTGCACCTATAAAGCCAAGCATCGCACATTGTTGCATTGGCCACTAAATTTTTATGAGAAAGCATAACGCCTTTTGGAAATCCCGTCGTTCCTCCTGTATACTGCAGCAAGGCAATATCTTCTTCAAAGTTGAAATCAATCACTGGTTGTTTCGCATCGGATGTTTCCATAATCGTTTTGAAGCGATGGTTCTCTCCCTCATGTTTCACTTGAACAACAATTCCTGTTTGTTTCTTTTGAACAAAGGGATAGATAAGGTTTTTTGGGAAAGGTAAATAATCTTTGATAGCGGTTACAATGATGTGTTTTAATGATGTTTTTCCTTTGACTTTAGATACTCTCGGATAGAGAACATCAAGTGTTACGATAACTTTTGTACCAGAGTCACTCATTTGATATTCAAGCTCTCGCTCTGTATAAAGTGGATTAGTTTGTACGACAGTGCCTCCAGCATATAAAGTGCCATAATAGCTAATAACTGCTTGCGGTGAGTTGGGCAACATAATTGCTACACGATCGCCTTTTTTAATACCCAAGCTTTTAAGATAATTGGCAAATTTTAATGCAGATTGATATAATGCTTGATAAGTAATTTCCTTATCCATAAAATCAATGGCGCATTTTTGCGGATATTTCTCAGCTGCTTCGGTTAAAAAAGATTGTACTGGTTTTGCTTCATAATTCATTGCAACAGGAATAGTTTCTGGATATTGTGATATCCATGGTCTGGCCTTCATAGAATCCCCCTTTCCATGCTGGAACTATTAAAAAAATTTCCACTTCTTCCACTATTATATTATATTGTTTGTTTTGTTACAATCTGAAAAGTTTTTAATATTAAATCGATACTTTTATTGAAGGTTTTTCAAATTGATATAAGAAGATCTTGAGTGATGTGTCCTCGAAAAAGAAAACATTTTTTCTTCGTACGATAAAGCTTCATTATTCAGTCGACTCCAAATAATCGGACATATACTATTGAGAGGTAAAGGATCAAAGAAAAGATAGACTTGCAATGAGATGTAGGATAAAAAGAGGCAGGATTGATATCTCCTGCCTGCCAAATGTTTTAAGTGAAAAAAAACATATAAATAGTACCAACAAGTACAAATAAAATGCTAAATGCAATTAACCACTTTGCTAATTTTTCCACAATCATCTCTCCCTATGCAATTCCAGCGCCAATTACATATGACAATCCGACAGAAATGACTAAAGAAATAAAACCAACAGCACGATTGTCATTTTCAATTTCAACATCAATTTTAAACTTAGGGGTTAAAAACTCGAAAGTAAAATAACCGATCAAAAGCAAAATAAATCCAAACACACCCCAGCCAATCATTGTAAGTAGCGTATCATGGTGCATGATAGAATGTCTAAAAATATTAGCAATCCCAAAAATCTTCCCGCCTGTAGCCATAGCAACAGCAAGATTGCCATTTTTTATTTCATCCCAGTTCCGATATTTTGTTACAATTTCAAAAACAACGAGAAAGACGATGATGCATAATATAACGACACTGTAATATCCAGCTGTTTGTACAAATGGGTTTTCCCAAAAAGCATCCATCTTTATCCTACTCCTTTGCAAAGAATTTCTCTTAGCCCTGTGAAGGCATCGCTTCATCCTAACAACAAGCTTTTTTGATCCAGTTTCATAGTCCAATAAAGAAGCAGAGTCTTTATTGTAGGTGATTCATTATCGTTCAAGAATCGAGTTTCTGAATCTAAGCTCTTCCAATCAGGTGCCCGTTCACTCGGAGCAAAAACGGACGATATATTTCCGCTTTTCAGATAGCCCATGCTTTTTTAGTGAACCATTTGAATGAAAAAGGTTACTCCAAAATGGCAGCCTTACGAGGCCTCGATGCCCAAATTATTTTTATGCTCGGAAAACATACTACTTGAATTCAACAACAGTAACGCCACTTCCACCTTCCCCAGCTTCGCCAAGCCGAGTTCTTTTCACGGCACGATGCTTTTTCAAGTATTCATGCACCCCTTGTCTTAATGCGCCTGTTCCTTTTCCATGAATAATAGAAACGCGGGGATAGCCTGCGAGTAGAGCGTCATCAATATACTTTTCAACCCTTAAAATTGCATCTTCATATCTTTCTCCACGTAAATCAAGTTCAAGATTAACATGATAATTCTTTCCTTTAACGGTTGTTAGCGGCTTTGGCTCCAATTTTCTCTCTGTTTGTAAAAAGGAAAGATCTGATTCCTTTACTTTCACTTTCATCATCCCAATTTGCACTTGCCATTCGTCGCTTCCCACTTTTTCAAGCAATTGTCCCTTTTGATCCAGTGTGCTTACCTTTACTTCATCTCCAGGCTGCAGTACACGTTGTTTAGCCGGTTGACGAATAACTGTCTTTTTTAAATGATAGTCAGGAACCGCTTCGTTCAGACGATGCTTTGCATCAATCAACTCATGTTCTTTAACATTTACTCTTTTTTCTATTTGCATTTTCCGCAGCTCTCGTATAATATCATCCGCTTCTACTTTGGCATTTTCAATTACTGATGCTGCTTTTTGCTTTGCCTTTGCCAATAATGCTTCTTCGTGTTCATAAAATTGCTGCATTTTTTGCTGAAGGTCTTTATGCAATTGTTCAGCCTGTTTGCGAAATGCACGTGCATCAGCAAATTCTCTTTCAGCAGAACGTTTGTTTTTCTCTAATGAAGCAATTAATTGGTCAACTTCATTGCTTTTTATACCAATATGTGCTTTTGCCCGTTCAATTACTGTTTCTCCAAGACCAAGGCGCTTGGAAATCTCAAACGCATTACTCCTCCCTGGCACACCAATTAAAAGTTTGTATGTTGGACTTAACGTTTCTACATCAAATTCAACGCTGGCATTCGTTACACCTTCACGATGATATCCATATGCCTTCAATTCAGGATAATGTGTAGTAGCAATAATCCGCGCACCGCGCTGATGGACTTCGTCTAGTATTGCAATCGCAAGCGCTGCTCCTTCCTGAGGATCAGTTCCTGCTCCCAATTCGTCAAATAGTACTAAGCTTTCGTGATCGACAGCTTGTAAAATATCAACAATGGTTACCATATGTGAGGAGAAAGTACTTAAACTTTGCTCAATTGATTGTTCATCGCCTATATCAGCAAATACTTGCTTAAAAACAGCCAGCTCTGAACCGTCTAATGCAGGGATTTGCAGGCCTGCTTGAGCCATTAATGTACAAAGCCCAAGCGTTTTAAGTGTAATAGTCTTTCCTCCAGTATTTGGACCAGTAATAACAAGCGTTGTAAATTCGTCTCCCAACATCATATCATTTGCTACAGCTTTATCAATAGGGAGCAAAGGGTGGCGTGCTTTATTTAAACGAATAACTCCTTTATTATTCATTATTGGTTTAGAGGCTTTTAAAGCTTTTCCGTAGCGTGCTTTTGCAAATATAAAATCAAGAGAACCGAGCGTTTCTACGATCAGCAGTAAATCATCGGCAGATTCAGCTACATATCCTGAAAGCACAATGAGAATTCTTTCAATCTCTTCTCTTTCTTTTAAATGATAAGCTCGCAATTGATTGTTTAAATCAACTACAGCTTGCGGTTCGATAAAAAGAGTTTGGCCAGAAGAAGATTGGTCGTGTATAATCCCACCATAATGAGCTCGGTATTCTTGTTTAACCGGAATAACATAACGGTCGTTTCGAATCGTTATGATTGCATCTGACAACATTTTCTGGGCATTTTTCCCTCTCATAAAGCTCTCTAGCTTCTCTCTTACTCTTGCCTCACTCGTACGTAGCTGTTGGCGTATTTGCCGAAGGGCATCACTTGCATGATCAGATACTTCACAGTTTTCATGAATCGCATTCATAATTTGCTGTTCTAATGAAGAGAGGGATGCGAGCTGTTCCGCTTTCTTTTGTAAAATTGGCAAAGTTGCTTCCGCTTCTAACAAACGCTCAATAAATCGCTTCATTGTGCGCGAAGTACGAAGGGTGGAAGATATTTCGTTCAATTCATTTGGATTCAATACACCGCCGATAAGCGATCGTTTAATATGCGCCCGAATATCGAAAATGCCGCTGAGAGGAGCAGTCCCTTTTAAACGGATTACATGAGCAGCTTCATCTGTTTCTGCTTGCCAATGGACAGCATCTTCGAAGCTAGCCGACGGCTGAAGCGCTTGTACTTTATCTGCTCCAAGTGTTGAAGTAGTATATTGTTTTAATTGTTCTTTAATTTTATCAAATTCTAATGTTTTTAACACATTGTCTAGCATCTGTATTGTTTTTCAGCTCCTTTTGGGCTTGTTTCTGTTTAAAAAAGCGAACAATGCAGATGGCGGCATCGCATTTAAGACATATTTTTTTTGGAGCCACCCTTTTCGAGCTGCACTGACGCCGATCCCCATTAAAGAGAGGCTTTTCATATGATGTGCATCTGTATTAATTGCAATATAAACGCCGGCCTCCTGTGCTTTCTTAATATTGTCGGCTGCTAAATCAAGCCGGTTCGGATTCGCATTTAATTCGAGTGCTGTATTCGTTTCTTTTGCCAGCTTTATCAGCAAATCTATGTCAACATCATAGCCATCTCTTCGGCCAAGCAAACGGCCTGTAGGATGTGCAATCATATCAACGTAAGGATTTTTTAACGCATTTGTTAAACGTTCCATTATTTTAGCTTGCGGCTGAGAAAAACTTGAATGGATTGATGCGATGACAAAATCCATTTCTTGTAAAAGTTCATCATCATAATCTAGCGATCCATCAGGCAAAATATCCATCTCTATCCCAGAAAGGATGAATATATCGTCATATTTTTCATTTAGCTCTTTAATGACGTCATTTTGTTTTCGAAGCCGTTCTTCCGTTAATCCATTTGCAACCTTTAAGTATTGGGAATGATCGGTAATGGCCATATATTGATAGCCTTTTTTTCGACATGCCTCCACCATTTCCTCTAAAGAATGGGCTCCATCTGACCAAGTCGTATGCATATGGAGATCCCCTTTAATATCGTCTAGTGCAATCAAATCAACTTCCTTATGAGAGATGAAAAAATCAACTTCTTTTCCATCTTCCCTTATCTCAGCTGGAATAAATGGCAGACCAAAATGATGGAAGAAATCAGTTTCCGTATCAAACGTTAATATTTCACCTGTATCTTGTACTTCGACCCCATATTCACTTATTTTTTCCCCGCGTTCTTTCGCTAGCTGTCTTATTCTGACGTTATGATCCTTTGATCCAGTAAAATGATGTAAAGCAGTAGCAAATTCATGCGGTTTCACGAGCCTAAAATCGACTGAGACAGCATTTGGATCATCAAGTGTGATCGTAATTTTTGTGTTTCCGCTTGCAACAGCTGCTTTTGTTCCATTTAGTTTTAACAAATGCTCCTTCACAACACTAGGATGATTTGTTGCAATCATGTAATCAAGATCCTTCATTGTCTCGCGCAATCTCCGCAAGCTGCCAGCGCGTGAAAAATTCGTAATTTCTTTGCTTAAAGCTAGATGTGCTTCAATTGTTTCAGCGATGGAAAGCATATAAGCAACTGGCAGACGTTCTGGCCGTACGCCAAGCTGTTGGATGGAACGGAGAATATTTTCTTGTGTTTTGCTGCCAAAGCCTTTTAATGTAGCTACTTTCCCCATTTCACATGCCTCTTGCAAAGAAGCAACATCTTTCACTCCTAATGATTGATACAGCTTAGCAATTTTTTTGCCGCCAAGTCCTGGCAACTGTAAAAGCGGGATCAATCCTTTAGGGACTTCCTGCTGAAGTTCTTGCAGCACAGTAGATGTGCCTTTATCTATAAATTCTATCATCACAGCATTGGTGCCCTTTCCAATACCAGGAATTTCTGTAAACGATTCTATTTCACTTAAGCTGCGATCATCCCTTTCTAAAGCAGCAGCTGCTTTCCGAAAAGCAGCAATCTTAAAGGGATTCTCTCCTTTTAACTCCATATAAATTGCTATTTGTTCTAATAAACGAATAATGTCTTTCTTATGAATATCCATTTCCCCCACCAATCTGCCCTTTTTAGCAATTAGCACGCTCGTTATCAATAGTTTTAACCGCATTCAGATAGATATCCACTGCTAAATGTGAAGTCTATTTATTTTATTTAATGTACTGAAAAAACCTCCCTTTAGCGTTCTAGTTAAGAAATAGCTTCTTGATCCAATGTTTTTTGGACACGAACTTTACTAAAGAGAGGTTCGTTAAGAGGCAACATAATCAACCCACCAATCTTTTACTTTATCTGAAATAATTGGTGTGTGCTTAATGATTCCTTCGGCAACAAATGATTTATCTAGTGCTGCCTGAATAGATTCTACTGGCAGCAAAGCGGCAATATATAATACAATAAATAGTAAGATATAGATTTCTAGAAAAGCCAATATGCCTCCCATTAATCCATTTACTTGTTTGAGAACTGGAATATGTGCAACAAAATCAAGCATGGAGCCGATAAGATGAAGAATTATTTTAACAGCGAAAAAAATAATCGCGAAGGCAATTGCACGGTAAAATGCTTCATCCAAATTAGCACCATTAATGATCATAGAAAAGGTTGAGTTTTGATCCATAGCTGGGTAAGGAATCCAGAGCCGCAATTTTGGCGCTAACTCATCGTAATACAGATAGGCAGCTGTAAAAGCAATGATAAATCCTGTTAAATAAATAAATTGAAGAATAAAACCTCGTTTTAACCCAACGAGGAAACCAATAATAAAAATAATGATAATCGCTATATCTAGCATACATGCTTCAGTCCTTTAATTTCTTAAATTCACTTTCAAGCAGATCATACTGCTCCTTTAGTTTTATATAGTCATTGACAGCATTAACAGCTGTTAATACTGCTAGTTTGCTAATATCCAATGCAGGATTCTTAGCACTTATTTGGCGCATTTTTTCATCAACTGATGCAGCGACCCGTCGAATATGCTCATTTGATTCTGTCCCTATAATGATATACTGTTGGCCATATATCCCAACAGATGTACGTCTTTTATTTTCATCCGACACTCAGCGAGCCCCCTGTCCTAATGAATCCTACACCATATAATATCACGAATAAAAGGGGATGGAAAGTGATTGCATATAAAGCAAATAGAAGAGAAGCGCCGAAAAGAGGAGACTTCCGCGATCAATATCATATGATATAAAAACCTGCTGCAACAGAGAATTCCCCACTAATTCCCTCTCCAAAAAATTATTTTATTGAAATAAGAATACCAGTTCAACTTTTTAACTTAACATTAAAAAAGAATCAGATGGAAGCTCTTTTCCACCTGATGAGAAGCAATTACCTAAAATCACATACTAACATTTAGCTTTCATTCGCCGCAGCGTATCTTACCAATTCCATTCAGCAAGCGAAGCATACTGTTCACTTATATACGCTGCCTTTTGCAGCCAAACTTCCAACTCTAATGTATGTATGTCCAATTGTCCTATTTCCTCATAAAAGCGATAAAGCGACTTTATATCATCTAGCTGCTCATTGGAAATCGGTATTCTCTTCTCTCTTTCTTTTTGCATCTTTGTAAAAGCGGACATGCTATTCGCCATTATTTTATCCGCTGTTTCCTCATCTTCTTCATATTGTTGATACGCAATTGCAATTGCTTTTAATTCTGTATAAGCAGTATAAATTTGATCGGTGCTAGCAATCAACTGTTCTAATTGATCTTTTGATAATGCTTTATCATCAACCATTTCCTCTATAGGAACTTTGGTTAAAATTGTTTGTATGCCTACTGATAAAGCAGTCTGATAGCTTTTCACTTTTTGTTCTGGGTAATGCTGCTTCATACTTGTTTTTTGATAGAAAAAAATCGCTCCTACAGCGAACGCAAATAAGAGCGAGTAAATCTTTAAACGATTTTTTTTCATCTGTTTTCCTCCGAAGTTTCCGTAAACAACAAATTACTTGCGATCAAATCCGCTTTTTTCATATATTTCAGCTGCAGAAATGACTGTCCATTCTTCTGGTGTCAGGTTAGGCTCCTTTTCTAAAAATGCTTGTACCATTTTGTAGCCTTCGCTATAGCCAAAATGTTTGGGCAGTCCATTGCCTCCCAATAGAATTTCACGTTGTCTTTCAGGATCGCTTAATTCTAAATCTGGTTTAATCATCTCCCACTTGTCTGGATGATCTTCTTGATCAATGGATAAATAGTTTGCATCTGGGTAAACAAGTTTTTCAAATGTTATTGCTTTTCCTTCTAAGACAAGATGATCTAAAATGGTGGATGGTCCTGATTCACCTGCTAGCTTTTCTCCCCAGACACTATGATAATATCCATGAGCAGTACCAGCCTTTAAAATATTCTCGTCTACTAAACGATCAAAAAAGATGATTATTTTTCCTGTATCCAGCGTTAAAAAAGATTTTTCAGCTTTTTCTGGAACTGGAAAAATACAAACTGTCGTTTTACCTTCAGCCGGCAACTTCTCAGCTGATGTAAGCAAAGCTTCTTTGACGATTGCTTCGGTGTCTATACGATTGATTTTCTTTATGACCTCTTTAATGCCAATATCATTATTTGGTGCATTTTGAAGAAATGAATCAGCTAAATGGAGGTACTGGGCATCTTTAAAACAAGCGTCATAGTTTGGATCAATGATGTCTTTTTTGAAATTTTCTTGACGTTTTTCCTTATCGTCGAAATGTTCAAAATAATCATCGTATTGTTTATAAGCAGCAATTATTTCAAATTCTTGTTTTGTATCAGGGTGTTGAAATGATAGAGAATTTGTTTTTTCTTCTGGTGAATTCTTCGTGTCTGACTGATTACATGCCGTCAACATTACAACAGCAGCAAAAACCAATATTCTTCTTAATAATGCCTTCTTCTTTGTCCAACTTTTTTTCTGACGGAAGCAAGTATTCTTTCTCATTTTACTCCTCCTTCTTCATTTTTCTTTATCATAACAAAAAAAGGAGTATTCTCCTATACATTTTTTTATAAAAAAAGAAGGCTGCCTCTATAGGCAAGCCTGTTATTCCCGTAATACAGCAGCTGCTTTTTCTTTCACAGCTTGCAGCACTTTATCATGAATAGCAACCACTTCTTCATCTGTCAACGTTTTTTCTGGGTTGTAGTAGTTTAATGTAAAGGCGATTGATTTCTTCCCTGCTTCTAAATGTTCACCTTCATAGAGATCAAATACTTCAACAGTCTTCAACAGCGAGCCGCCAGCATCTTGAATAATTTCTTTCAGCTTGCCTGCGGCAACCGAACGATCAACGACTAAGGCAATATCTCGAGAAACTGCTGGGTATCGAGGAATAGCCTGATAACGAAGAGGAGAAACTGGATAAGCGAAAATCGGCCTTGTCTTCAGTTCAAAGACATAAGTTTCTTTTAAATCAAGGCGCTTTTGCACATTTGGATGGATTTGTCCAACAAATCCTATTACCTCATCGTCAAGAAGTATTTCTGCGGTTCGTCCAGGATGCATCCCATCTATCACAGCTGCTCGATAATGAATCGCTTCGTTCACGCCAAGCTTAGTGAATAGGCCTTCTAATAATCCTTTTGCAACATAAAAATCAACTTGTTTCTTTTCTCCTTGCCAGTCATGGGATTGCCATAAGCCAGTCATTGCCATTGCCAAATGCTCCTGCTCTTCTACCTGTTCTTTCTTATCATACTGTAAAAAGACAGATCCCATTTCATATAATGCAATGTGAGTATTTTTACGAGCAAGATTGTATGATAGTGATTCAAGCAGCTCCGGAACTAGACTTAAACGCAAGTGGCTTCTTTCTTCGCTCATTGGCATCGCGATTTTAACTGGAACACAATCATCCAGTGCATATGCGATCGCTTTTTCATCGCTTGTTAATGAGTAAGTAAGTGCTTGATATAGACCAGCACCCTCCATAAATCTTCTCGTTATCCGGCGCTTTCTCTGTTCATTTGTTAAATATCCCGGTGTAGTGGCACCTGTTGGCAGCGTTATTGGCAAACAATCGTATCCATAGATCCTAGCTACTTCCTCAATTAAATCCTCTTCTATCGTAATATCGCCCCGTCGTGTCGGGACTGTTACTTTCAGCATATTCCCTTCTTTTTTAACGTCAAATTGCAATCGCTGGAAGATCGCCTCTACTTCCGACATTTGGATCGCAGTGCCAAGGACAGAATTGATTTTCTCTACTGTAATGGAAATGACAGCAGGTTGTCTATCAAGGTAATTTTTCTCAACTGATCCTGATAACACTTCGGCATCAGCATATTTCGCCATTAACGCAGCAGCCCGCTCTGCAGCAGCCCGTACACGATTAGGATCAATACCTTTTTCAAATCGAATGCTCGCTTCACTTCTCAAGTGATGATCTTTAGAAGCTTTTCTCACTGTTTTCCCAGTAAAATAAGCTGATTCGAGCAAAACAGTCGTCGTATCATGTTGTACTTCAGAATCTGCACCACCCATCACACCTGCCAATGCAACAGGTACTTTTCCATTCGTAATCACTAAATGATCTTCAGTTAATGTTCTTTCTGCTCCATCAAGTGTAAGGATTTTTTCATTCTGATGTGCATGGCGAATGACGATTTCTTTAGAACCAAAGCGATCATAATCAAAAGCATGGAGCGGCTGGCCATATTCTAAAAGAATATAATTAGTAATATCAACAACATTGTTATGCGGACGAATGCCAGCAGCCATTAAGTAGCCTTGAAGCCATAACGGCGATGGTTTAATTTTGACATTTTTAATGACTTTTGCCACATATAATGGGTTCGCATCCTGCGCCTCGATTTGCACAGATATATAGCTTGCAGCCTCTTCTGAAGAAGGTGTCATTTTTGCCTCTGGCAAGGATACTTTCTGATCAAGAATAGCAGCTACTTCATAAGCAGTGCCAATCATACTTAGACAGTCAGAACGATTTGGTGTTAAATCAAATTCAAGCACTTCGTCGTCTAAATTTAATAATGAAAGCACATCTTCACCAATTTCAACATCTTCAGGAAATACAAAAATGCCATCAGCAAAATCTTTAGGTACAAGCTTTGCTTCCACCCCAAGCTCCTGTAATGAACAGATCATGCCATAGGATTCTTCTCCACGGAGTTTGGCGCGTTTAATTTTAAAATTTCCTGGAAGAACAGCTCCAACCTTTGCAACAGCAACTTTCTGTCCGGCTGCTACATTAGGAGCGCCACAAATAATTTGAACAGGCTCAGCTTCTCCAATATCAACAAGACATTTATTTAATGTATCTGCATTCGGATGTCGTTCACATGTTAAAACCTGACCAACGACAACTCCTTTTACACCTTTACTTATTTGTTTTACACCATCTACTTCGATTCCACTTCTCGTTATTTTTTCAGCCAATGCTTCTGCACTAATCCCATTTAGGTCAACATATTCTTTTAGCCATTTATAAGAAACTAACATTTTCTTCCTCCTCTATCATTCATGAAGTCCAAATTGCTTTAAGAACCGAACATCGTTTGTATAGAAATGACGAATATCATCCACTCCGTACTTCAACATTGCAATCCTTTCCGCTCCCATTCCAAAGGCAAATCCTGTATATTTTTCTGGATCAAACCCTGACATTTTTAGGACATTTGGATGTACCATTCCAGCACCTAAAATCTCTATCCAGCCCGTTTGTTTACAGACGTTGCATCCTTCACCTTCACAAATCATACAAGAGATATCCATTTCTACAGACGGTTCTGTAAATGGGAAAAAACTTGGGCGCAAACGAATTTCGCGATTCTCCCCAAACATTTTTTTAGCAAAAACCTCTAATGTTCCTTTTAAATCAGCCATTGTAATATTTTCTGCTACTGCAAGACCTTCAATTTGCATAAATTGATGAGAATGGGTCGCATCATCGTGATCACGGCGGTATACTTTGCCAGGGCATATAATCTTAACAGGCCCTTTGCCATTGTACTTTTCCATCGTTCGAACTTGTACTGGCGATGTTTGAGTGCGAAGCAGCATTTCTTCTGTGATATAGAAAGAGTCTTGCATATCACGCGCAGGGTGGTCTTTCGGCAAATTTAATGCTTCAAAATTATAGTAATCTTGTTCTACTTCTGGACCTTCTGCTACGGTATATCCCATCCCAATAAAAAGATCTTCTATTTCTTCGACCGTTTTCGTTAATGGATGATGATTGCCGACTCTAATTGGTCTGCCTGGAAGTGTAACATCAATCGTTTCCGCTGCTAATTGCTTTGCTACTGCAGCTTCTTCAAGCACTTTTTGTTTCTCAGCAAGCTTCTCCGTAATAGCACTTCTTACATCATTGCCAAGCGCCCCCATTTTAGGTCGCTCTTCTGCAGAAAGTTTGCCCATTCCACGCAGTACTTCAGTTATTGGTCCTTTTTTACCAAGATACGCAATCCTGATTTCATTTAATACTTTTAAATCAGCTGCTTTTTCAATTTTTTCTAGTGCCTCAATTTGTAGTTGTTTCAATTGTGATTCCACATTATTTCCTCCTCACATTGTGTTTATATTTTCATCGTCAGCTTTGATGGCAGAATGTTTGAAAAAGATTCATCCCCCCCTTAATTTTGAGACTTCCATTGGAGCGGTAAGGGGACGTCCTGTTTTTAACAAATTAAAAAACCTCGTTCCAGAAAGGGACGAGGTTTGATCGCGGTACCACCCTAATAAACAGATTATTTATCTGTTCACTTCATTATGATAACGGCTCTTACACCGGGGCATCTTTACGTTTTTTGTTGCGAAAAACGGTCCTGATGTCAACTCTGGAGGTGAACTTCATTTACATACAGCGATAAAAATGCTTGCAGTCAACGGCATCTTCTCCCTGAAAAGTGTATGTAAACTACTTTTCTCCGTCATTGTATTTATCTCGATATACTCCCGCCTTTACAGGCGGCCTTTGAATCATGTGGAGTAGAGCCAACTCATTCACTCTTTTGATGAAAGATCGATTCAAAAGTCCTTTTGAATATTTGAATAATCTTTATTATAGTACTTTGTAAACAATAATTCAAATTTCTTTTTAATTGCCTTATTACACCACCTGGCGACTTGTCGCCAATACGTTAAAAACTTGAGGAACAGTTCGTTATAACTATGGAGTCTTCGCATATTTACGATCAATTAGCATCTTTCAAATGGTAAAGTAAAATACCTGTTGCTACAGCAACATTTAAAGATTCACTCTTTCCATAAAGAGGTATATAAAGATTACTGGTGGTAAGACTCAAGTGTGTTTTTGCAACACCATTGCCTTCATTTCCAACGAGTAAAGCAAAAGAGGTGGAAGACTGAACAGTTTTATATGAGACTCCCCCTTCTAGTGCAGTGCCATAGACAGGTATTTGTTGATTTTGAAGTTTTTGTATCCATTCTGGCAATTGTCCTGTCAAGATAGGAAGATGAAAGTGACTTCCTTGTGCAGCGCGAATAACTTTTGAATTATACACATCTACTGTCCCCTCTCCAAGAATAACAGCATCTATTCCAGCCGCATCTGCCGTTCTAATCATTGTTCCCAAATTTCCTGGATCCTGGATAGCATCTAATAATAGAAATGTGCTTCCCTTTAGTGTAGAGACATTAAACTTTGGTATACGACAAATAGCAAATACACCTTGAGACGTTTCTGTAGATGACAAATGAGCGCTTACCTCTGCAGTAATTGTCGTTGTTGGAAAAGCCTGTAAATCCCAATGTAATGGGATATCCACATTTTCATCAATCATTAATGAAACGATCTCTTGGCGACTTTGTAGTGCTTCTTCTACGAGATGAAAACCTTCTATGATGTAAGTGCCTGTCCGATCACGGCCTTTTTTTGTTAATAATTTTCTCCATTCTTTTACTTGTTGATTTTTTACTGATTGAATATAAGTCAAATCAAATTCCTCCATAAAGAATAAAGTGAAACTTCCATCAGTGGGGTTTCCTACAAAGGATCTAAAAGCTAAAACGCGACGTCCTCGAAAAAGAAGTTCACTTTTTCTTCGTGCGATGTTGATTCAAGAAGCTTTCCTTTTCCTGTAAGCCCGAACCAATCGGACATTTAACTTTCAGTTATCCCTCACCTAGCGCTTCTGATTCCTCTTCTCCCTAAGGTGGGAGTCTTGACTCGCCAGTTAGATGTGGGATAAACTTCCTCATTTCTCACCGATGGTAAAGTTAGTATGGAACGGATTTCTTATATACCATACCATAATGAAACATATATCGTATAGAATACAAATACAAAGGAGATTGCTGACTTTGAATCTGAGCTTTGAAAAAGGATGGATACATAAATCTCTATTTGTTAAGACATGCTAAAACTATGTGTTCAATATGTTCATCAATATTTTATAGAAGGGAGCAGATTCAATGAACTTAAATCTCCGTAATGCGATTATTCACAATGTATCAGGGAATAATCAACAACAATTAGAGGATACAATCGTTGATGCAATTCACAGAGGAGAAGAAAAAATGCTGCCAGGCCTAGGCGTCCTCTTTGAAGTGATTTGGCAGCATGCAGATGAACAAGAAAAGCAAATGATGCTTCAAACACTAGAAGACGGGTTGAATAAAACACAATAAAGTTCATTATTCCCCTATTTTTTTGTAGAAAGTGAGGGGGCACCCACTTTAGTGACTGCCCCTTCGTATAAACCTCATATATCCAGTTAATATATACTTTTTTCCAAGCTCCATATACTAATTAGGAATAAAAATTAGAACTGTCCAATTCATTTTGGGATTATCGAGTCAATTAACTTTAAAAATATGTAAATACTGTTTATTTAGTAAAATTTTTTACTATAATTATATATTGTAAGTAATATAAAATAATTTACAACAGCTAACAGTGAAAAAGAAAATCCAGTTCAGCAGCGAACTGGATTAAAATAATGTCCTTTCTTATCCTCATCTGAAGAAAAACTGCTGTTTAATCTGCCAGTTTCCCTTACTAATCAAAAATAATCTTGTCTACTGCAGCTTTGTCCAACCGTTTTATCACCTCGATTAAGAGCTTAACCGTATGCTCATAATCATCTCGATGCAAAATGGCTGCATGCGTATGAATATATCTAGTTGCAAGCCCAATTGCTAAAGCTGGAACGCCGTTGGCAGTTAAATGAATCGCTCCTGCATCAGTTCCGCCGCCAGGGATTGCTTCATACTGATAAGGGATCTTTAACTCGTCCGCAATATTGATAACGAAATCACGCAAGCCTTTATGGGAAACCATTGAAGCATCATAAATAATGATTTGCGGCCCTGCCCCCATTTTACCCATCGCTTCTTTTTCTGTTACGCCAGGCGTATCGCCTGCTATTCCGACATCAACAGCAAATCCTATATCTGGGTTTACTTTAACTGCCGCTGTTTTCGCCCCGCGAAGACCGATCTCCTCTTGGACAGTACCGACTCCATACACGATATTCGGATGCTTGCTCCCTTTTAAGCCTTTTAAAACGTCAATGGCAATTGCGCATCCTATGCGATTATCCCAAGCTTTTGCCATAAGCATTTTTTCATTGTTCATCACGGTAAATTCAAAGTACGGTACAATCATGTCGCCTGGACGCACTCCCCACGCTGTTGCTTCTTCATCGTTACTGGCACCGATGTCAATGAACATATCCTTTATTTCGACTGGTTTCTTACGTGCCTCTGGGGATAAAATATGCGGCGGTTTAGAACCGATAACACCAGTAATGTCTCCTTTTGCCGTTACAATCGTCACACGCTGGGCTAACATTACTTGAGACCACCAGCCGCCAACTGTTTGAAAACGCAGAAAGCCTTTTTCATCGATTTGAGTAACCATGAAGCCGACCTCATCTAAATGACCAGCAACCATTACCTTTGGGCCATTCGGATCACCAACTTTTTTTGCAATTAAACTTCCTAACCCATCTGTTTCCATTTCATCTGCAAATGGTTCTATGTATTTTTTCATTACTGCACGAGGTTCCTTTTCATTCCCAGGAATTCCTCTTGCACCTGTTAGGTCTTTCAACATCACTAATGTTTCGTCAAGCTTCTTCATCTGTACAACCTCCCATGATAGTGTTAACCTCATTCTAATCGTAAACAGGCAACACTATTTACAGTCTCTCACTGACCCTAATGATTAATAGCCAGTCTGTTGTCTTTCATAGTTTACTTCATTTTTTTCTTTATATGCTTTTTGAACTTCTTCTAATGAAAAACCTAAGCTCCTCCCTAAAAGGAAATATTGTTGAAAAAGTGTTTCGTAGTCATCAAATGACATCGACTCAGAAAATCTCTGTATACAAGCGTATGTTTCTAAAAACAAATATGTAAGATCTGCTTGTTTTTGCTCTTCTGTCTGTATACTTAATATTTTTTTATCATAACCTAAAGCAAGTCCTAATGATAAAATAAAATGAACTCCGTCTACGAACTCTTCTAAAATAATTGCTTTAGACGCAGGCGACTTTTTACTCCAAAATTTGAAGCATCTTGTTTCATTTGCTAATTCGCTCAACTCAACTAGCAATGCCAATGTCCTTTGTTTTAACAGGGATTTATTTTCCAGCCCATGTTGTGATTCAATATAATGATCTAGTTGTCTTTGCATATCAAACCATTCTAATAATTCCATTATGATACCGCCTTTTTTATTTTTTGATAGTTAAAATTCTGGAACCTGTCTAAACGACATTCTCTTTACACAAACACCAAAATTTGATTCTATCAACCATCACCCTGTTGATCTCGTCCTAATAGGATATTGCAAACGAAAGAGTTGCTTGAAAAATGAAAGGTGATCCTGCTTTGCTTTTTTATAACCAAATCTGTTAATCACTTCGAAAATTGGGCCGATTTAGTTATAATAAGTTCACAACGTTAGCGTCATACAATAATCGTATATTTGTCCTCCTTTTTTTTTAAAAAAAATGTTTAAAAATGAAACCCTTCCCACAGCTTAATCGTAGAGATATAAGAATATGGAACGGAGGCTGTTAAAAATGATTGTTTTATTATCACGTTTAGCAATCCTAACTCTTATTATTTACATCATTTATCGAATCGTCAAATATATTATTGATCCGAAGCGAAAATTAGAGCACGCTCATGAACAAAAACAATTTTATTTTTACGATCATCCTGACAACGTTAGAAAAAATTTCCTCGTTACGTATCAAGGTGTATTATTTGAAGGAGAGAAATATTTAGGAACAACAGATAACGCTTTTGATGTTGTTTCTATATTTGTTTTCCCACGTAATGCTAATTCGCTGCAAGGGCTGTCTTACGATGATTTCATGCATTTGGAAAAAGAAATGAACCTCCGTTATCCAAACGCAAAAATTGATTGGAAAAGTCCAATTAAAGAATTTTTAACGAAAAAACGCCATGATTGAGTACGGCTGCTGCAGCCTTATAACAGAAAGAACTTTTTAAAAAACTCGGCACAGCTGTGTAGTGTTTATGGTTCATATCCTTCTTCAAAGGAAAACTGTGCCGATATTTTTTGACCCGTTGTCAGCTGAGCATGATGATAGATAAAAGCAGTAGAGTAGGGAAGGAAGAAAGAAACAAATAAAGGGATTACCACTAAGATTTACGATCGTTTTCACTTTTCTTGTCCATCATCATTTTCTATCCTTCTAGTTGCTGCATGAACAAAGAAGGTGCTGGGAATGTGAAAATGTCTGTTCCGTTGAAGTCATCCTAAAAGCAGCATTATAAGGCTATATCCAATCAGCTCTATTGCTGCTAGAATTGGAAGCCCCCATTTAAAAGCAGCGTGCTTGGTCTTATGGCGATACATCTTCATACCAACTGTCATACCAAGAGCGCCCCCAGCAAATGCAGCTTTCCATAATGTCGCTTCTCGTGTTCTTCTTTTTCTATATACTGCTAAATATTTATCACGCTTCATCATCTGAATGGCAATTACATTAATAGACATTCCATAAATCGTTAATAACCCTTTTACAATCTCCATCATGTTTTATCCTCAAATCGTATTTTCTTCCTTATTGAAAGTACATTTATTCCTTTTATTCTTCGTATTGTGTTACCGCCATTAAGAGTAAACAAGAATTTGCAATGCAGAAGTCTAGAAAATTTCCTTTTCCTGAGCTTCCACGATTCATCGGACATGTACTAATTTTAAATGAAGTTTTGATGAGTCAGGAGTGCAAGAAAGGTTCTGCCTACTTCCAGCTTCTCACGTCTAAATGAATAAAATATCGATAAAAAAAGCCATTCCCAGCAAAATGTGAATGACTTTTTCGATATAATTGTTTATTTTAATTGTGCTTTTGCTTTGTTTGCTAGTTCTGCAAAACCATTTAAATCATGAACAGCTAGATCAGCAAGCATTTTTCGGTTCACTTCGATGCCTGCAAGCTTGAGGCCATGCATCAAGCGGCTGTAAGAAAGATCGTTCATACGTGCTGCCGCATTAATACGTGTAATCCAAAGTTTACGGAAATCACGTTTTTTCTGACGACGGTCACGATATGCGTACATATAAGATTTCATTACTTGTTGATTGGCAACTTTAAATAATCTATGTTTAGATCCATAATAACCTTTTGCTAATTTTAGAACTTTTTTACGACGTCTGCGGGTCACTGCCCCACCTTTTACACGTGGCATAATATTTCCCTCCTAATTGATCATCACAATTATTTAATGTTATCTAACATATGGCGAATGCGTTTAAAGTCACCTTTAGAAACGATCGCTGATTTACGAAGTTTACGTTTTTGTTTTGTAGATTTGTTAGCAAATAAGTGACTTGTATATGCATGTGAACGTTTAAGTTTACCAGAACCTGTCTTTTTGAAACGCTTAGCAGAGCCGCGGTGTGTTTTCATTTTTGGCATCTTGGTATTCCTCCTATAACATTACTTTTCATTAATGGGTGCTAAAATTAAGAACATGCTGCGTCCGTCCATCTTTGGCCTTGATTCGATGGTGCTGACATCTTTACATTCTTCAGCGAAACGATTTAGTACACGCTGGCCAATTTCTTTATGTGTAATGGCACGGCCTTTAAATCGAATAGAAGCTTTTACTTTATCGCCTTTTTCAAGGAATTTACGTCCATTGCGAAGCTTCGTATTGAAGTCATGTTCATCGATTGTTGGACTTAAGCGCACTTCTTTTACATTGATAACTTTTTGTTTCTTTCTTGTTTCTTTATCTTTCTTTTGTTGTTCAAAACGATATTTACCATAATCCATAATTCGAGCTACTGGGGGTTTTGCGTTTGGAGCAACAAGTACAACATCAAGATTAACTCGCGAAGCTATGTCGATTGCTTCATTTCGTGTTTTAACTCCAAGCTGCTCGCCGTTTTGGTCGATAAGACGAACTTCACGAGCACGAATTCCATCGTTTACCAACATGTCTTTGCTAATGGTTAGCCACCTCCAAGAATTTTTAAACACATCAGTAGTAAATCTGTCAGTAATCTTTCGGATTTTAGACTTCCGCTTCCAAAGCTAAGCTCTTTCAATCAGTTGAATAGAATCTCCATCTAAATTCCCCTTGAGTTCACTGATACTACTATCTTCTTAAGCGTACTATTGTACACTGTTAGAATACAAGGTTTGGGTCATCATTTGATCCTCATAGCAAAGGAGCAAAACACTGTACAGAGATTTTCATTCTCTCATCACTTTTTATAAAAATTTAAACAGAAAAAAAGCACCGGTTGAAGAACCCGCACTACATTCACAATCATTAATCATAGAATGGCATTCATCATGGCCTGTAAACAGCAAATGTGCGTCAAGCAGGCGAGAAGCGGGTGCTTCTTCTTTCCCAAAAAGTTGTATTCAGTTGACCTTAGATAATATACCATAAGGCAGATAATCTGTCAATTAACTTCGTTGATTTTAACAAAAATCAGTTCTTCTTGCAATTGTTTTTTCAACCTGCTTTTTTTAAGGCTAAAAAATACAGAAAGAGAGCCATCGCTCCCTTCCTGCTTCAATTAAATTTCAGCTTCTTTTTGCAATCGATCCATAAAATCTTGAAATGCAATTGTTTCTGATTTTTGCTCGCCATATTTACGAACATTGACAGCTTGATTTTCAACTTCCTGGTCTCCAACTACGAGCATGTAAGGGATTTTTTGCATTTGTGCTTCACGGATTTTGTAGCCAATCTTCTCATCACGAACATCCATTTCAACTCGGAAACCAGCAGCGCGAAGTTTCTCTTCAATCTGTTTTGCATAGTCATGATGAACCTCAGGAGATACAGGAATAATTTGTACTTGCACTGGTGCAAGCCAAGTAGGGAAAGCTCCAGCATAATGTTCTATCAAAATGCCGAAAAAGCGATCAATCGAACCATAAATAGCGCGATGAATAACAACTGGACGTACTTTCTTATTATGTTCATCAATATAAGTAAGATCAAATTTCTCAGGCATTTGAAAGTCTAATTGGATTGTTGCACATTGGTGGCTCCGACCTAAAGCATCTTTAATATGGAAGTCAATTTTAGGTCCATAGAATGCCCCATCCCCTTCGTTTAAGTGGAAATCTACTTCTAGATCTTTGAGCACTTTTTCCAGTGATTGCTCTGCATGCTCCCAAAGGCTGTCATCGCCCATGGAATCTTCAGGTCTTGTTGAAAGCTCCACTGTGTAAGAGAAATTGAAGAGGCGATAAATTTTATCTACAAGTTTAAAAACTTGTTTAATTTCACTTTCGATTTGATCAGGTCTAACGAAAATATGAGCATCGTCTTGACAAAAAGTACGGACACGGAACATGCCATTTAATGCACCGCTGAATTCGTGACGATGAACTTGGCCAAATTCTGCCATTCGAATCGGCAAATCACGATAAGAATGTAAATCGTTTTTAAAAATGAGCATGTGGCCTGGGCAATTCATCGGTTTCATTGCAAAGCGAGTATGATCTACTTCTGAAAAATACATATTTTCATGATAATGATCCCAATGTCCTGATTGCTCCCATAGACGCTGGTTCATCATAAATGGCGTACGAACTTCTTCATAATCTGCTTCTCGCTGCAATTTACGAGAAATATTTTCAAGTTCTGTACGAATGATTTGGCCTTTTGGCAAATAAAATGGCATTCCCGGTGCTTCTTCTGAGAACATGAACAACCCTAGTTCTTTACCGAGTTTCCGATGATCGCGCTTTTTTGCTTCTTCCAAAAACTGAAGATGTGCATCTAAATCCGCTTTTTTAAAAAATGCAGTTCCATAAATGCGTTGAAGCATTTTATTATTGCTATCACCGCGCCAATAAGCACCTGCAACATTTAATAATTGGAATGCTTTAATTTTGTTTGTTGATGGGACATGAACGCCACGACAAAGATCAAAAAATTCACCTTGCTTATAGATAGTTACTTTTTCATCTTCGGGTATAGCAGTAATTAATTCTTGTTTATAAGGATCATCACCGAATAGTTTTTTTGCTTCTTCACGGCTTACTTCCTTACGAATAACTTCCAAATTTTCACTGACAATCTTTTTCATTTCTTTTTCGATTTTCTTTAAATGATCAGGCGTAATTGCTTCTTCGACATCGATATCATAATAAAAGCCGGCTTCTATTACAGGTCCAACACCAAGCTTGACATTTGGATAAAGGCGCTTAACAGCTTGCGCCATTAAATGAGCGGTGCTATGACGTAAAATTTCCAATGCCTCTTCACTATCTGAAGTTATAATTTCCACTTTTCCATCTGCTGAAATTGGAGTTCGTAAATCAAGCAGTTGGTTATTCCATTTGCCAGCCAATGCTTTCTTTTTTAATCCAGGACTGATCGAAGCAGCAATATCCTCTGTTGTAACAGGTGATGGAAATTCCTTTACAGCACCATCTGGAAAAGTAATCTTCACGACTTCTGACATTTCCTTCACTTCCTTTTTATACTATTTATCCCACATCTAACTGGCAGTAAGACCCCCACCTTAAGAGTAAGAGGAATCAGTGGGGAATAAGAGAAAACCCCCACTGATAAGTTTCACTTTATCTATCCACGGATGCATGGAAACACAAAAAAGCCCATCCCTAAAAAGGGACGAGCTTGTTGCACGCGGTTCCACCCTCATTTTCATACTGCTAAAATTTCACACAGCATGACTTCGGTTCAGATAACGGCTGCATCCGTCAACCGCTCACAATATGTTCACGGTTGAAGTTCAAAGGCGGTAAATATTCTATCCGTATTAGGAAGATTTCAGCCATGCCTTCCCTCTCTTTAAATCGTAATAGACTATTCTTGTCCTTCTCATTACTGATAGATAATATGAGATGATTTTGAACCTATTATAGTAGGTTATGACAAAAAAAGCAAGGTTCGCTTTTCGTTATCTTTTAAAAAATCACATCTCCCTGAAACTGCAGAAAACGTGAGGTAAAGTAACTTCCATCAGTGGGGGATTCTCTCATCCCTCACTGATGGTTGGTAACACAAAGGCTTAGGCAAAACATTTAATCCAATAGTGAAATGTTTTTGGATCAATTCCTAGCTTTAAAGCAAACGAACGGTAGCCTTTTGTTCCATTCAAATAATATGGAACAGCCCCAATCTTTTGTGTCGCAGTAAATTTAACCACTAATTTACACCTCCATTGTTAGATCTGTGTCTAACAATTGAGGTGCAGTTTATTACTCTAACTCTTAAGGTGGGGGTCTTACTACCAGTAGATGTGGGATAAATGATTTTCCTCTTCTTTGTTTTTAAGAAGAGGATTCCCCGCTTTTCAACAATGATCTTCCCTCTAAAAAGGTGGATTTCGGGTAGATGGCAACTCGTTCTTCGAAAATGTTTTTAATGGTTCTGATTAATCCTTGCTCTGGGTGATCCGTATATAATATAATAGCTGCTGGTGCTATAGACAATAGTGGGGCAATAGTATTAGAATCTACATAAATCGGGTGGTTGATTAACAATCGACGGTCTAAATAACGATTAAGCACTTCATCTGAGATTTGTTCAAAATCACCGTCATAAAAAACACGATGATTAGAAAAATAAATGCGTACAATCTCTCTTTTCGGAGCTTTTCCCTGTAAGTAATCTCGAAGCATTTGAATATATACTTGATAATCTTGTTCCATTTTATATTCATCAATCGCAATCTCTACATAACTAATGAGATCTTCATAATAATTTTTTAATCGAAATGTTAAAAAAGAATCAAAAGAAATACGTGCTGATTGCTCAAAAAGTGGGCGAACTGCTTGTTCAATCGTATTCATATCATTTGTTTTATTTAATAATGCCGTTAACTCCTGGCGCTTGCCATTTAACATTTCGGAGACAATTTCTCCAATTTGGATTCTCTCGAATTCCTCCTCGTAAAAGAAATGGTTTTTTAGAATCTCTTGTATCCAATCATTTCGTTTTTTTCTTTTAATAAAATCAATAAAAGCTTTCTCAAGATGGTTCAATGAAATTTTGTTCATATCAATTTTTAAAACAAATTGCTTTTGATTCTGTATAGATGTTTCACAATAATGGGATGCTTTTGTCATTTTATATAAATGCTCATGAAGCCAAATAGCATCATGAAAGCTTTTAAAAGTAAACTCCAATGTCAATCTCCCCTTTTTCGTAAGTGTTCAAAAGGAGGCGAAAAAACCGAGAAGTTTAAAGAACGTAGTTTAACCGCGGCTGTTACAAGACTACGGAGCGTCTCTTATTGTATTAAATATGCTTATAACGCTTTAAACTTAACCGTTGTTTTCCCAGACTTTTTGAACAACCTTTCATATAGAAAATCTCTTTTTCCTATATATATGGGGAGCTTGCCTATTTTAGAAGCCCAATCATGCAGGTTGGATCTTAATTGCTGCGGCGATTATAGCCGTCCACTTTTATTGGCTCTGCTAAAGATTTAATTCGTTCGATCATTCGTGCTGCTTTCATTTTCTCTTCTTCGCCCCGCTGCGAATAAGTTAAATGATGTTCCAATTCCTTTAGATTAAAATTGGAGGTGAAAAACGTTGGCAAATGTTCATGCATACGAAATTGGAGAATGGTTCCTAATACTTCATCACGTGTCCAACTTGACATCACTTCTGCACCTATATCATCCAACATCAAAATTGGCGCTTTTTTTACTGTATCAATTTTTTCCGCCAAAGTTTGATCACCAATCGACTGCTTCATTTCCCTTAAAAACTCTGGAACATAAACGAGTAGAGATGAAATTTGTTTCTCTGCCAATTGATTGGCTAATGCACCTAATAAATAAGATTTTCCGACTCCAAAGCTTCCATGAAGGTATAATCCTTTCATTTTCTTGCCTTGCTGATAAGAAGCTGCAAAAGCTTCTATTCGTTCAAAAGCAAGCATTCTGCCCTTGCTGTCTAGTGTAAAATGAGCTAGCGATGCTTGAAGAATTTCAGTCGGAACAAAGATGCTTTGAATCAGCTTTTCTGTTTCTCTCCGCTTTTCATCGATTATTTTTCGTTTGCAGCGATGATAGTCAATATCGATTACACCTCCTCTTATAACTAAAGCTGGTTCAAATCCTTGGATTAAATTAACACAGTCATTCAAATTTGGGCATGCATGACAGTTAGTTGTTTGTGAGATGTATTCATATAGCTTCCCTAAACTAATATGGAGCATTTTTTCCGTGATCTGTCCCTCATGCTTATTTATAAATGCTTGAATATCAGGATGAGCTAGTATTTCTCTTTTCATTTCTTTATATCGCTTTTGAAAATCTGAATTAGCTATTACATTTTTCATTGTATGATGAATCTTTTTCACCACGTTTCACCTCCTATTTTCGATATTTATTTTGAATTGCTGTTAATTTACGCCGCTTTTCTTCAAGTTCATTTGCTTCCACTTTTCCGGGTTCAACCCTCTCTTTTTCTAATTCTTGCTCTTTTAACCAATCTGGAAGTTTTTCAGTTCTTATTGGTTTTTTTCGTTTTTGCTGCTGATTTTGTTTCCCTGCCGCCCATTCTTGATACTGTCGATGTTCTGCCTTGGCTAATGCCATTGCATCAGGAACAGTTTTTATTTTTTTACGGGACCAGTGCGAAGCAATTTTCTCCAAATAATTTTTTGAAAGCTTCATATCTGTTTTTAACATCACATAATGAATAAGTACATTAATAACTCCAGCAGGCAGCTGCTGATGAAAAGCTACCTCTTCGATCGCAGCCAAATCACTTTTAGATGGCTGTACACCATCAGCGATGTCAATCAATAACTGTCTAGGGGACGTTGTTTCTAAATAATGAATGAGCTGCTGTTCTTTTGTTTGCGGAGCTGCAATTATTTTACGTTCATTCACTGGCTGAATATGGTCTACTAGTTTCGGAAGTGCGTCTGCATGCTCCATTTGATACCAATCACGGGCTGCTTTTCGAAGCTCTTCTATATCAATTTGCTGTTCAGCTGTAATAGCACTTAATATGATATTTTTCATTTCTATCGCATTGATGTTATACAAATAAGCAAGTTTTACAATCGCATCCTTAACCTGTGCAGTTAGAGCACGATGCGGAACAATGGCCTCTTGCAGTCCTGCCATCAAGAGAGGAAAATCAAAGTTTTCAGCTGTAAATACCATACCTTCATTATCATGGCGAGCATAATATTGCTGGCCGGAGGCAGCTTGACTTGCTATTTCGCCATCACCATCTAGAAGATCACGATGATCGGCTGTAGCAAACACATCTTGAAAAGATCTAGTGATTTCTGTATACGCTTGCCTTTCGATGGTCTTATCAGAAAAGAACCTTTTTAATCGAGTAAAATGAGTATGTCCAATTTTTCGATATAGATAAATATTCAACATGCCATCGGTAAAAAATTGTTCCGGAGATAATGGAGCTTGTAATTCATAAATAAAACAGCGCTCCTCTGCATCGGTTTTAATAAATGTTTTTAATAGTCCGATTCCTTCTAGTTTTAAGCGAGCTTCATAAATATCACGTATATTTACAGATAGGAAATCCATCAAATGATAATGTGTCCACTCTTCGGACCAAAGCCTATTTTCCTCTACTTTACTCCAGAATGTCATATATAAGCTAAAACAAGCGGTTCCAATTAATGGCTGATATAAAAAAGTAACCACTTTGCGATCGAAATCATGCAATATCCCATTGGCTTTCACTTGATAGCGATCAACTGGTTGAATCTCATTCCAATAAAGCTTCATTTATGTGCGTCTCCTTATCGATACGAAAAAACTTTATAAGAATTTTTCTATTTCTTTTTCATTTCTTATTTTGACTTTAAGTTTCATGATTCTTTTTTAATCAATTCTTTTAATTCATCAAGGAAGACATTGATATCTTTGAATTGGCGATAGACAGAAGCAAATCGTACATACGCAACCTCATCTGTTTTTGCTAGCTTATCCATCACTATTTCACCGATCACATCTGAACTTACCTCTGCATATCCATTGCTTCGGAGCTCTTTTTCGATTTCGGCTGTAATATTTTCTAATTGGCCTAGCGTAACAGGACGTTTTTCACAAGCTTTTATTAATCCACGAAGGATTTTCTCTTTGCTAAATTCTTCACGTGTCCCTTCTTTTTTCACGATAATTAATGGTGTTTCTTCTATTTTTTCAAATGTCGTAAAGCGATATGCACACGCCTCACACTCACGCCTTCTTCTAATCGAACGGCCTTCATCAGCTGGTCTAGAATCTACGACACGTGATCCATGATGCTGACATGACGGGCATTTCATTTTAATCAGCTCCGTTCCTTTTGTCTTATTATCATCATATATAAAAGTCAAGAAATCCACAAGAATCTTCCTTTTTTCGACGAAAAACGTACGTCTTTGTATAAACTGTAAGTAAAGGGAAATTCCCATTTAGCGAACTGTAGTTACACTGAATCGTTGGAAAATTGGATAAGCTATTCAAAATAGGAAAGATGAAAAAAGAGACATGACGGAAAACCCGTATTGTCTCTTTTGAATGTTTTCATCATTATTGAACTACTTGCTTCACTCGTACTGGTCCCATTCCTCGAGGCAACTCCATTTTTTCTTGCGTTTCAGCACTCAAGGCAACAGCAATATAGTCTGCAGCAATATTGGGATCTAGATCCCCGCAAGTGTACACATCAATACTGGCATAACCATGCTCTGGAAAGCTGTGTATCGTTAAATGCGATTCTGAAATAATAACAACACCGCTAACGCCTTGGGGAGCAAATTTATGAAAAACCACTTCGCGAATTTCAGCTCCTGAATGTAAAGCTGCTTCTACAAATATCCGCTCAATGTACTCCATATTATTAAGCTTGTTAACATCACAACCCCATAATTCTGCAATGACGTGACGACCTATTGTTTCCATTGATCGTATCCCCCTTTAACTCTTCATCATTTTTTCGATCACAAAAACAATTCCGATAACATACTTAACTACCACGGGGGAAAGTTAGTCCAAAGAGGTCCTAACCCTTTCAGTAGCTATTTTAAAACAAGGTATTGAAGTTGTTTTTCAACCCTGTACTTCTTATTATGAAGTACACGAATCATAGTATACTTTGTTTATGTTTATTTTTCAATACATCCTTTTTAATTTTTTGTAGAAAAATTCCTGCACATTTTTATAGAAAAAAAAGAAAGTATGGATGAAAAATAAAGTGCTTTTCCTCCATACTTTCTATCGTATTTTAAAAGTTATTACCCAGCTTTTACTTGCTTGGTTGTGTTCATTTCCATTGCAACATAATTGACAAGATCAACCACACGGCAAGAGTAGCCCCATTCATTATCATACCATGCCAATACTTTGATTTTTTTCCCATCCATTACGATTGTAGAAAGTCCATCAACAATGGAAGAATGTGGATTAGTATTGAAGTCAACAGAAACGAGCGGTTCCATCGTAAAATCTAAAATTCCTTTTAACGAACCTTTAGCAGCCTCTTGAAAAGCTTCATTGACTTCTTTAACCGTTACTTGCTTCTTGACATCTACTACCAAGTCCACTAAGGACACATTAATAGTTGGAACTCGAAGCGCCATTCCGTGGATTTTGCCTTTTAATTGTGGTAAGACAAGCGCTAATGCTTTTGCTGCTCCTGTTGTTGTCGGAATAATCGATTGGGCGCACGCACGTGCTCTCCGTAAATCTTTATGTGGATTGTCTATATTTCTTTGATCATTTGTATATGCATGGACTGTTGTCATTAAACCATTTTCAATTCCAAACTTCTCATCCAATACTTTAGCAACTGGTGCTAGGCAGTTTGTTGTACAAGAAGCATTCGAGATAACATCATGATGGTTGATATTCAATTGATCTTCATTTACACCCATGACAATCGTGACATCTTCATTTTTTCCAGGAGCAGTCAGAATCACTTTTTTTGCTCCAGCCTTTAAATGAAGCGCTGCTTTTTCACGATCATTAAACTTTCCAGTTGCTTCAATGACAATATCAATCCCCAAATCTTTCCAAGGCAATTGTAAAGGATCGCGATTTTGAAGAAGTTGAATACGCTTTCCATTTACAACGATCATGTCATCGCTTTCAATTTTAATATCTCCATCAAATTTCCCATGTGTTGTATCATATTTAATTAAGTGTACTAATGTTTCAGCAGGATAGGTGGCATTAATGGCAACAATATTCAAATTCCCCTCTGTAATTGCCTTTCTAAATACCATCCGGCCAATTCGACCAAAACCAGTAATTGCTATCTTCGCCTTCATGCGTTGGTTCCCCCTACATAAGTGTTATACTTTTAAATAGTTATGATGTAATAAGTATAACATATTAACACTTAAATAAGTTCATCATTTTGTCATTCTTTTGATATCTTATTATTCGGAAAAATAATGCTAAAGCGAAACTTCCTTCAATGAGGATTTCTCACATCTTTCCATACAAATATTTTTTAAGTAATAACGATTGGTTCCTTAAAAAAGAATCTTCTCTTTTTTCATGAGAAGTGTTACGTCGAAGCTTTTCTTATTTGTAAACTTCAAACCAATCGGACATTTACTGGTACTTCAAAAAGTTTAATGTAAGATAAAAACCTTGAGAGCAGCGGCTTTCAAGGTTTTAAATTCCATTTCTTAATTAATTCATCCAACTGAATTTCTGTTTCTTTTATCGTCCGATTATTATTAATAACAGCATCAGCCATTGTTTTCTTTTCCTGCAGCGGGAGCTGGGAGGAAATACGCGCTTCTGCGTCTGCTTTAGATAATTGATTCCGATCCATTAGTCTTTGTAATTGTATATGCTCATCCACATATACAACAATTGTACGATCTACCATATCAGTGAGTTTGCTTTCATATAACAAAGGTATGTCCATTAAGACTGTCTGTTTACCGTTTGCCAGTGCTGCTGTCTTGCTGTCATTCATCTGTTTTCTCACTGCGGGATGAACAATGCTATTTAAAAGCAGGCGTTTTTCCTTATCATGAAAAATAATGGCGCCAAGTTTCTTTCTATCTATCGCACCATCAGCCTGTAAGATTTCCTTGCCAAAATGATCGACAATTTTCTCATATGCTTCCTTGCCAACTTCTACTACTTTTCGAGCAGCATCATCGGCATCAATCATTGTAAATCCTCGTTTTTGAAACAGAGCTGATACTGTACTCTTGCCACTTGCAATTCCACCTGTTAAGCCAATGATCATTGCTGCCATCCGTTTAGCCTGCCGCAAAAATTACCCAATGGCAAGCATTGAGCAATTTTCCAAGCAGTATGTCACCTCCTCCTGTTTTTTCAAGAAACTGTCATCTAAGCATTTGGCATTGTGGACAAAAATGAGTTCCTCGTCCAGCTGAAACGATTTTTTCAATGTTTTCTCCACACTGCAGGCACTCTTCTCCTTTCCGTCCATAAACAAATAACGATTGCTGAAATTTCCCAAGTTCTCCATTACTATTAACATATGAGCGAATCGAGCTCCCGCCTTTTTCAAGCGCTTCCTGCAGCGTATTCATTATTTCTTTTTTCAAGTTCAATAGCTCGTCCATTGTTAACGAATTTGCTTTGCGCTCAGGATGGATGGCCGCTCGAAATAAAGCTTCATCAACATAAATATTACCAAGACCAACGACCACTGTTTGATCCAGCAGGACTGCTTTTATTTTCCGCTGTGTTTTTTGGCATCTTTCTTTAAGCAGTGCTGTTGAAAAATCTTTTGAGAAAGGCTCAGGGCCAAGCTGGGAGAGAGGAAGTGAGGCGTTTTCTTCCCCTTTTGCAAATAAATGCATTGTACCAAATTTGCGAACGTCTTTATACCTTAATTCTGTTTGGTCTTCAAAATGAAAAATAATATGAGTATGCGGCTCCACTTCTGTGTGACTTTCATACAATCCATAGCGTCCTTCCATTCGCAAATGTGAAACAAGTACGAGCTTATCTAAATAAAATAATAAAAACTTCCCTCTTCTTCCAATATCTTGAATAGTTTGCCCTTTTAAAGCATCGGGAAATTGTTCGACAATTGTAGGTAGTTTAATGATTTTTGGCCACTTAACTGTCACATTGTTAATTTTTTTCCCGACTACTAATTCCTGCAAATTTTTACGAATCGTCTCTACTTCTGGTAATTCTGGCATTTTTCCTTCTCTCCTATTGTCTTGCTATTTTGCATCATACCATGTTGGACCGTAAGCATAATCAACCTTTAGAGGAACAGATAATGCTACCGCGCTTTCCATGACTTCTGGAACTAAATGCTTTAGTTTTTCTATTTCAGCCTGCGGCGCTTCAAAAATCAGTTCGTCATGGACTTGTAAGAGCAAACGAGTTTGCAGTTTCTCTTTTTGCAGCATTTCCGCAATATTGATCATCGCTTTCTTAATAATATCAGCTGCACTACCTTGAATTGGTGTATTCATTGCTGTCCGTTCTGCAAAACTACGAAGATTAAAATTACGGCTTGTAATCTCTGGAATATAACGGCGGCGATGGAGCAGCGTCTCTACATAACCTTTTTCCTTAGCTTCTCGTACAATCTCCGTCATATAATCTTTTACACCTGGGAAGCTAACAAAATAACGCTCAATAAATTCCCCTGCGGCTTTTCTTGTTATTCCAAGGTTTTGCGATAAACCATAGTCACTAATCCCATATACGATTCCGAAATTAACTGCCTTTGCTTGTCTTCGCATCTCTGCAGTTACTTCTGTCTCATCCACATGAAAAACATCCATCGCTGTTTTTGTATGAATATCCATATCCTTTTTAAAAGCGGCTATTAAGTTTTCATCTTGTGCAATATGAGCGAGTACACGAAGTTCTACTTGGGAGTAATCCGCTGCAAAAATTACCCAGTCCTGCTTTGATGGAATAAATGCTTGTCTAATTTTTCGACCTTCTTCTAATCGAATCGGGATGTTCTGAAGGTTCGGATCTGTAGAGCTTAGTCTTCCTGTCTGTGTTAATGCTTGATTGAACCTTGTATGCACTTTCTGTGATTCACCATGTACCACCTTTAAAAGTCCTTCAATATAGGTAGATTGCAGCTTCCCTAGTTGACGATAATGGAGAATTTCCGTAATGATTTCATGCTCAGGCTCTAGCTTCTCTAATACATCCGCAGAAGTGGAGTAACCGGTTTTTGTTTTCTTGATTACTGGTAGTCCTAAATGTTCAAATAAAACAACTCCAAGCTGCTTTGGTGAATTAATGTTGAAGGTTTCACCAGCAATGTTAAATATCTTTTTTTCAATCGCTTCTAATCGAGCAGCGATTTCCTTTTTCATCTCTTGTAAACGATCGACATCAACGTGTACACCGAATGCTTCCATCCTTGCCAAAATGAGGGCTAAAGGCAATTCCAATTCATAAAAAAGGGAGATCTGTTTATTTTTTTCCAATTCCTGCAAACATGGTTCAACAAGGGCAGATAACCCTGCTGCTTTTCTGACAAGATGCTCTGCTAAAATTTCTTCTTCAGGCAGCTTCAATTTTGCACCTTTCCCATAGATCGCTTCATCCGTATGAATCTGTTGATAGCCGTGGCGTTTTGCAACACCAGCAAAATCAGTCGTTGCTTCTGATGGATTCAAGAGATAGGAGGCTATCAATAAATCAAAGGAAATGCCACACAAGTCGATGCCATGACGTTTTAAAGCTACAATGGATCGCTTTGCATCATATACATATTTAATGTTTGTTTCATCTTCTAGCCACTTTTTAAAAATAGAAGATTGCAGCGCTGTTTCTGCTGGCAGAAAAAAAAGGCCTTTATCGGTTTTCAAACTAAAACCATTAATTGGAGAAGTATGATAGTTTTCTTCTATTACTTCAACATAAAGGGCTGCTTTATGAGCAAAGATATCTTCAGTAATATCCGTTACTGTTTCATAGGGGATATCTTCCATCGATTCCGTTGGCTCATCAAAATCCGTTTCTCCAAGCTTCGCCAAAAGGGAATGAAATTCAAGTTCTTGAAATAGAGAGCTTACTTTTTTAACGTCATAACCGTTATACGGAAGATCTTTTATAGACACACTAATCGGTGCTTCCTTTGTTATCGTTGCAAGTTCCTTGCTCATCACAGCTTGTTCATGATATTGTGTTAAATTTTCTTTTAGCTTTTTACCGCTAACTATATCTATGGAATCAAGAAGCTTCTCAACAGAACCAAACTGCTTTAAGAGTTTGATCGCTGTTTTTTCTCCTATCCCTGGCACACCTGGAATATTATCGGATTGATCACCCATCAAGCCTTTCATATCAATAATTTGCTGTGGAGTTAACCCATATTTATCTTCGATATGAGACGGCGTATAAACCTCCATATCAGTAATCCCTTTTCGGGTAATATAAACAGTCGTTTTATCTGTACTTAATTGTGTTAAGTCTTTGTCACCAGAAATAATGATCACTTCAAAGTCATCATGCTCCGCTTGCAGTGCCAAGGTTCCAATAATATCATCTGCTTCATAATCTTCCAATTCGTAATGTTTAATCCCATATGCATCTAGAAGCTCCCGAATAAAAGGCAGCTGCTCTGACAACTCTGGAGGGGTTTTTTGCCGTCCTCCTTTATACGATTGATATGTTTTATGACGAAAGGTTGTTTTACCAGCATCGAAGGCAACCAGTGCGTGCGTCGGCTTCTCTTCTTCCATTATTTTCATCAACATCATCGTAAACCCATATATAGCGTTTGTATGGATTCCCTTCTCATTATTCAAAAGCGGGAGTGCAAAAAAGGCACGATAAGCAATACTATTTCCGTCTATTAACATTAACTTTTTCGGCAAATTCAGATCCTCCTCATCTGTTGGGGACTATTCACTTTTAGTGAAGGTTTTCGATTCCTTACTTAAATCATCTTCTCTTTATTTTAACATGTTTTAGACAACCCTGTTTTAATATTTGTTTATTGTCCCTATTGATATTATCAGAATGAACGACATTTGAATATGAAAAAGCTGCCTCAATAATCGAGGGCAGCCTGTTCAATGTTCATAGAGAATACAAAAAGCTCGTTTAAGGTGGTTCAACTATTTTGTGTTGCCTGTTAGCAACCGTGCATAAGGAGAGTCGGAAGGAAGTACGATAACTGTTTTGTCTCCAATTGTCTTTTGGTATGAATCTAATGTTTTAAATAGACTATAAAATTCAGGATCCTTTGAGAAAGCTTCGTTGTATATTCTAGCTGCTTCTCCTTCTCCTTCAGAACGAATGACTTCTGCATCTGCATTGGCTTTCGAAAGCAGTTCTCTTACTTCACGGTCGGTTTTAGCCGTAATAACATTTTTGTCTGCATCACCTTTTGATAAATACTCTTGTGCTTTTGATTCACGTTCAGAAATCATTCTCGTATAAACAGAATTTTCATTTTCTTGCGGTAAATCTGTGCGTTTCATCCTAACATCAGTCACTACAATCCCATAATTATCTTTGGCGAGTAATTCATTTACCATGTCTGTCACTTTGTCATTTAAGCTTCCACGAGAAGATTTTTCATCGTTAATGATTTCGTCATAATCCAAATGACCTAGTTCTGCTCGAACGACAGAATAAATAAATTCTTCCATTCTTGACTCAGCATTTACAACAGAACGGGCGTTTGTAATCATTTTTTTCGGATCATCAATTTTCCAAATTGCATAGTTGTCGATCAACATCCGCTTTTTGTCCTTTGTATTAATTTCAGCAGAAGACACATCGTATCGCATTTGATATTTTGGCAATGTTGTTATGCTTTGAACAAATGGCACTTTAAAACCTAAGCCAGGTTTACTTTTAATTCTTACTACTTCACCGAATTGGCGGATTACCTTATACTCTCCTTCTTTTACAATGAACGTATTCGCAAGCAAAATACCTAGCAATACAATAATAATGACAAAGAAAATTCCAGCTTTTGAATACTTCTTCCATTCCAATTCAAGTTTCTTTTTATCATTCATATCAATAACATTATCTTTACTCATTTTGTTGGGCTCCCTTCTCTTCTTCCTTTGGAGCTTCCGTTTTTGGCGCCTCATTTTCTAATGGGCGTATCGGAAAGTATTTCATCGTATTCCCATCATCATTCATAATGTAAATTTCAGCGTTTGGCAATACTTGTTCCAACGTTTCTAAGATTAATCTTTCTTTCGTAACTGCAGGGCTTTTTTGATACTCTTCATAAAGTTTATTAAAAACAGCTACGTCCCCACGAGCTCTTTCGATCCTGGCAGCTTTTTCACCAGTAGCTTTTAAAATAATCGCATCTTTTTCGCCTGTTGCTTCGTTTAAGCGCTTGTTGCGATATTTTTCCGCTTCATTTTTTTTCGTATTCATCGTCTCTCGAGCATCTGTAACTGCTGTGAAGGCACTGCGAACATCTTCATTTGGCAATTCAACATCTTGAAGTTTAACAGCAAGAATAGAAATGCCTATATCATATTTTTCTATTAACGTTGTTAATAGCTCTCTTACACCTGCTTCAATTTCTACTTTCCCTGATGTTAAAGCGTCATCAATCTTCGAACTGCCGATGATGCTTCTTAAAGAGGCAGAAGTAGCGTCATACAAAATTTCCTTTGGATTCTCAGAATGAAATAAGTATTTCTTCGGATTTGTAATTTTCCATTGGACAACGAGGTCAGCAATAACAATATTCTCATCGCCAGTAATCATTTTAGAGTCTTCTCTTGCCCTTTTCATTTTTCCTTTTTGATCATCGGTTCCGATATGAAGACTAAATGTTTCCTTTGACAGCTTTTCGACATGCTGAATCGGCCATGGCAATTTAAAATGCAAACCTGGTTCTTGAACAGCCTCTTCAACCTTTCCAAATGTAATGATAACTGCTTGATCAGATTCATCAACCGTGTACCAAGATGTCACCAAAACAACTCCTAAAACGAGTGCTGCGATGACCATACCAGTTATTGTATAGATTCTCTTCAGACTCATCTCTCTCTTCCTTTCTCCTCCAGCTTTCTATTCTCTATATACGCCCAGCAGCCCAAAAAGTTTCATTTCTCCTAAAGAATATCAATCTTAACCGACCCTTTTAATGACTAATGAAGCAAAAATGAATGCTCATTAAAAACCGCCTTTTTGATCTCATGTATCAGATAGGCGGAGATAAGAGGCGATTTAAAGAAAATAACATTTACGCTATTTTCACTATAAATAGATTAAAAATTATCAAGTACACTACTTTGGAAAAATTCTAATTCATGTGGAGGAACAACTGTCATTCTTCCTTGTGCCATTAAATCGTCTTCTTCATTCGTTACCGCCACTTGAATAGTGACCGTATGATTTTCCCTATCGATCTCGATTATTTCAAATAAAAACTGAACGGTTTCATAGTGATAGATAGGCATTAAGAATTCAAAGTCTTGTTTTGTAATGTGTGAACCTGGCCCAGGAAGATACTTTGAAATTGCTGATGTCATAATGCCTGTTAGCATAACAGGTGGAACAATCGGTTTTTTAAATGGTGTTTGAGAGGCATAATCATGCTGAATATAAAGCGGATTAGAATCATTTGTAAGACCAAGATATAGAAGCAAATCCTTGTCTTCCATTTTTTCTGTTAATGTTAGTTTCTCTCCCTCCTTCATTTCTTCTATTCTTCTGCCTATCCTATGTTTTTTTCCCAATAACATCTAATTGCACCTCCATTGATGTTAAAACTTCTCACATTATTTCTCTAGGATGGATTGTCTTTTTTAGCTTTTCCGTAAAGTAATAAATAAGTCCTTCTAAGTATGAATGTCTACTGGTTTGTCATTTTCATACGAATGAAGCTTCAATACTCTTTTCATATTTATAACACTTTTCTGCCTTTTAGTATAGGAAAAAGGGGGTACGCTGCCTTTTTAGGCTCCCCCTTTTTCCTAACATTGTCTATATTTTGGAGCTGCCAATCCATTCTATTAGAACGACAAAGGGGATGAAAGTGTCATTTCTCGACTTATACGTCGCCCTCCATCCCGCTTGTGTCATTATTTTATTATGCTAATACACTCATCACATGACGAACAGATTCTGCAGATTTGTCTAAAGCTGTTTTTTCTTCTGGTAGTAATTCTAATTCGATCACTTTTTCAAGACCATCAGCACCTAATACTGTTGGCACGCCTAAATAAATTCCATCATAGCCATATTCACCTTCAAGATATGCAATCGCTGGCAAAACACGACGTTGATCTTTGATGATTGCCTCAACCATTTCGACTAAGGAAGCCGCAGGAGCATAGTATGCACTGCCATTACCTAATAAATTAACTATCTCCCCGCCGCCTTTGCGAGTACGCTCTACAATTGCGTCTAAGCGATCTTTAGGTATAAGCGTTTCAAGCGGAATCCCGCCAGCATAAGAGTAGCGAACGAGCGGTACCATGTCGTCTCCATGGCCGCCTAGCACGAAGCCTGTAACATCTTTAACAGAAAAATTTAATTCCTGTGCTATAAACGTACGGAAACGAGCTGTATCAAGAACGCCAGATTGTCCGATTACACGGTTTTTCGGGAAGCCAGATTCCTTATAAACCGTATAAGTCATTGCATCGACAGGATTTGTTAGGACAATAATGTAACAATTTGGAGAGTATTTCACGATCTCTTGTGTGACACTTGTCATTATTTTTTGGTTCGTTTGTACAAGATCGTCGCGACTCATGCCAGGCTTGCGTGCAATACCAGCTGTAATGACGACAATATCAGAATCCTTTGTATCTTCATAATTTGCAGTTCCAGTAATATTAGCGTCAAAACCTTGTACTGGGCTTGCTTCTAACATGTCTAAAGCTTTTCCTTTTGTTGGGTTTTCCATTTGAGGAATATCAACTAAAACAACATCTGCCAGCTCTTTTTGACCAATTAAAAAGGCTGTTGTTGCACCAGTAAAACCACCGCCAATAACAGAAACTTTTTTACGTTTCATTGTCATGAGATTTCCGCCTCTTTTCAATATAAAGTAATGTGCGTCCTTCTTCGCTATCTAATCAACCATCAACCATTCGCCAATCTTTGTTGGCTAAGCAATACTCGTTATCTAGTGAACTACTCACCACTTATCGACCTTACGGTCTGATTGAAGTAGGAGCTTCTTGGGAACTAGATACTTTTGTTAGCTATCTATATTTACCAAGCTATAAGGGTAGTCCCTGCCCCTAGAGAAAATACCGACTACATGGCTAGTTTCAGCAAGTTCTTACTTGCATTCACATCCCTGTCATCAACCTTCCATAGTGTATATGTTGATTATAGAACAATATTTTGGCTTACACTAACCGAAAAATCATCTCCTACTTTCATTGGGCTATGCCCTTCACATTTAGAAGTGGGAGAATTCTTTTCGGAAATCCAGTTAAAATAAGTTTTTCTAGCTATATCAGATGGAGCAAATAAAATATCCTCCACCTGATTTAGCTGCAAAATATTTTGGAAAATATTAGTATTTTACACTACACTCACTGTAAAAATGCGATTATTTGCTCATATTTTTAATGAGTTCAGCCGCAAATTCAGAGCATTTCACTTCCGTTGCACCATCCATTAATCGAGCAAAATCATAAGTAACAACTTTAGATTCAATTGTTTTCTCCATTGAATTTGTGATCAGTGCAGCTGCTTCAGTCCATCCAAGGTGTTCAAGCATCAGAACCCCAGAAAGAATAACAGAAGATGGATTTACTTTATCCAGGCCTGCATATTTTGGTGCAGTACCATGTGTCGCTTCAAATATCGCATGACCTGTGTCATAGTTGATGTTTGCTCCAGGTGCTATTCCAATTCCACCTACTTGTGCAGCTAACGCGTCAGAAATATAATCACCATTTAAGTTCATTGTTGCAACAACATCAAACTCACGCGGACGAGTTAAGATTTGCTGTAGGAAAATATCAGCAATTGAATCTTTAATAATAATTTTGCCAGCTGCTTCAGCGTCTGACTGCGCTTTGTTTGCAGCATCTGTTCCTTGTTCTTCTTTAATCTTATCGTATTGAGCCCATGTAAACACTTTATCGCCAAATTCCTTTTCAGCTACTTCATAACCCCAATTTTTGAAGGCACCTTCTGTAAATTTCATAATATTTCCTTTATGTACAAGGGTAACAGATTTTCTACCTTCCTTGATTGCATAATTGATTGCAGCACGAACAAGGCGTTTCGTTCCTTCCGCTGAAACAGGCTTAATGCCTATGCCAGAAGTTTCAGGGAAACGAATTTTATCGACACCCATTTCATTTTGTAAGAAGTTTATTAACTTTCTCACATCATCAGTGCCCTCTTTATATTCGATCCCAGCATAAATATCTTCCGTATTTTCTCGAAAAATGACCATATCTGTATCTTCTGGACGCTTAACAGGGGATGGCACGCCTGTAAAATAACGTACAGGACGCAAACAGACATACAAATCTAGTTCTTGTCGAAGCGCCACGTTTAATGAACGAATTCCTCCGCCAATTGGAGTAGTTAAAGGGCCTTTTATTGCAATTAAGTATTCCTGAATATCTTTTAAAGTTTCTGCTGGAAGCCATTCTCCTGTTTTATTAAAAGCTTTTTCACCAGCATAAACTTCTTTCCAGACAATTTTCTTTTCGCCTTTATATGCTTTTTCAACAGCCGCATCTAAGACTTGAGAAGCGGCAGCCCAAATGTCAGGACCTGTTCCATCCCCTTCAATAAACGGAATAATTGGATTGTTTGGTGTATGAAGAACACCATTTTCGACAGTAATTTTTTCACCTTTTGACATCTTTTTCCCTCCAGATTTCAATCTTCTTAAAGGTTAGAAATTTCTTGCATCTAAATTTCTATTAACCTTTTTTTCACAATAATATGACATTAGTAGCGTCATGATTAGCGGTTTTCAAGAGGAATGTATGATTGCTTTCCTGGTCCTGTATATTCTGCACGAGGACGAATTAAACGATTGTTTTCATACTGCTCTAAAATATGTGCTAACCATCCTGAAACACGACTAACAGCAAATATTGGCGTAAATAAATCATGATCGACACCTAAACTATGATAAACTGAAGCTGAATAAAAATCGACATTTGGCGGCAAACCTTTTTCTGATGTCACGATTTGTGCGATTTTGGTTGACATCTCAAACCAATGCGGTTCTCCTGTCAAATCTGTCAATTTTTGCGACATTTCTTTGAGATGTTTAGCTCGTGGATCTCCTTTTCTATACACACGGTGCCCAAATCCCATTATTTTTTCTTTGTTCTCCAATTTATCATAAACATATGAATCAACTTTTTCAAGAGAGCCTATTTCACTTAACATTTTCATGACTTGTTCATTTGCCCCGCCATGCAATGGACCTTTTAAAGCTCCAATAGCTGAAGTAATACCTGAATAGATGTCAGACAATGTTGCTACACAAACTCGCGCTGTAAAGGTAGATGCATTTAACTCATGGTCGGCATGAAGCACAAGTGCTTTATCAAATGCTTCAACAGCAATTGCATTTGGTTCTTCCCCTTTTAACAAATAAAGAAAATTTTCCGCAAAACTAAAATCCTTGCGTGGCGAAACCGGCTCAAGCCCTTTTCTTATACGTGCATAAGCAGCCACGATCGCTGGCATCTTAGCTTGTAAGCGGATTGCTTTCTCATAATTTGCCTTTTCCTCCATTACCTCTGCTTCATCATCATATAATCCCAGTTGAGAAACAGCGGTTCGTAAAACTGCCATTGGATGAGCGTTTTTCGGGAACGCTTTAAGGCCCTCAATTAAACCTTGCGGCAAATCCATATTGTCGGCAAGCTGCTGCTTTAATACTGCAAGCTGTTCTTTATTCGGTAGCTTCAAATGCCATAATAAATAAATGACCTCTTCGAAGCACGCGTTTTCTGCAAGATCATCGATATCGTACCCTACATAAGTTAACGTATCATCGATAATAGAACTAATTGATGAAGTTGTCGCAACGACACCCTCAAGACCGCGAGTAGCTGTCATGATAATCTCTCCTTCGACTTTAATTTTCCCTTTTGTTTTTTCAAGTCCTTTCAAATAAAAAATTGTCACATTTTTGAGCAGCGGCTCAGTGTTTGTACATAAATAAAGCGATTGCACTTTCTATTATAATATAATATAAAAACTTGTCTATCGCTCTTTCATATACACGATACCCACTCACATTTCCTATTATAAACAATTATGCAAGTATTGTGAATGGATACGCTTCATGAATTCCATGGTTATTATGATTTTACAATACTTTTATTCTTACGTTTGCAATAGTTGATTCTTTGTTATCCGCCTTTTTTCTGATTAATGAAGAATTTTCTTGCTTAACTGACATAGACAAAATAAAATACTATGATTGGAATAATTCAAATCCTTTCATCGCGTAATAAGCAATCCCTGCTCCAATTACTGGTCCGACTGCCACACCTTTGAAAAGTGCAACTGCAATAATTGTTCCTAAAACAAGTGCTGTTGTAATATGAGGATCTGAAGCCAAAAGAATAATACCATTTTTTGCAAGGATTGCGACTAATACTCCTGATGCCAAAGCAATCCATGCATATGGAGATTTTAACGCAGCAAGCAAATCCTTAAATCCAATTGCCCCGCTCGCGATTGGAGCCAAAACAGCAATCGTAATGATGGTTACTCCCCAGTTTATCCCTTTTGATTGCAGCATCGTAAACACTTTTTGATCAACACTTATCACTTTTAAAATAATTAACACCAAAGCGGCAATAATTAAAGATTGATTTTTGGCAATGAATCCTATTGCTAACAAAAGCAATAAAAATATTAGTGCTTGATTCAAGATTTTTCTCCCTTTCTACAGGTTCTTGTCAGCAGCAGCTTATCCACTTTCTTACTAGAGTTTAAAGCTAAAACATTGAATTAGGTAATATACAATGTTTGTCTCCTTACTTGTCCAAGCTTTTCGTACTATATTGCAAAATAAATGAATAAAATTGAAGTATACCCTTTTTTGAAAAAGTGAAACTTCCACAACAAGGAATGAGAGATAAGAAAATAAGTTTTCTTTACTTTCCACCTCCTCTTCTCTTGCCCAGCTAAATGTGGAAAAGAGGCAGGTATTAGCAATGATAAACGATCAATAGCTTACCTCCTTAAAGAGCTATTGATGCCAGCTTAAGCTAAATCTTAGTTGGAGGAGAAATCATTTGAATGAACATACATTGTATCAAATAATGCGTTTTATATTCGTCCTAGTCATGATTGCTGTAAGCATCACATTTCTTTACTTTCTAGCAAAAGCAGCTTATCCATTCTTTATCGCTTTTGGTATTGCGTTTTTGATCAATCCGATTGTTCGTTTTCTTGAAAAAACAATCAAACTTCCAAGGTTATTGGCAGTTTTAACTTCTCTCCTGCTGCTCATCGGCGTATTTATCGGTCTTATGACGTTATTAATTGTAGAAATTGTTGCAGGTGCAAATTATTTGGCAAACGTTGTTCCAGAACATGTGGCAACTCTCGTACATAGTTTGGAAACGATTGTTGCTGAAAAGGTGATTCCTCTTTACAACCGCCTTATTGGACTTATTTCTCGGCTAGAAAGTGGACAACAAGATGCTATTTTAAAACAAATTCAATTAGCAGGTGAAGCTTTATCCGCAAGTATCGGTAATTTTGTGCAGCATTTCTTGTTAAAATTGCCAAGCATCGTTTCGTGGATACCAAATACAGCTACTGTGCTGTTATTTTCTCTCATTGCAACATTTCTTATTAGCAAAGATTGGGATGATCTTACTAGAAAAATGAGTCAATTTATTCCGGAGACAATAAAGCATAGGTGGATCGCACTTTCAGGAATAGTAAGGCAGGCATTATTCGGTTATCTATTTGCACAACTTACTTTTATGTCCATTACCTTTCTTCTTGTAATAAGTGGCTTGCTTTTTTTAAAAGTTCACTATGCTCTAACGATTGCATTAGTATGTGCATTTGTGGACTTGCTTCCTTATGTTGGAACAGGCATCATTTTTATTCCATGGATCATGTATGCAATGGCAACAGGTGATGAAAGCCTTGTAGTTGGTCTTATCGTTTTGTATTTAATTATCGTAGTCCAACGCCAGTTAACGGAGCCGAAAATTCTTTCTTCAAGTATCGGTTTAAATCCATTAGCGACTTTAATTGCATTATTTATTGGCTTTCAATATTTTGGTTTTATCGGTTTTATTTTAGGTCCTGTTTTACTTGTGTTCTTAACAGCTTTATATAAAGCGAATGTGTTTCGAGATATATGGTCATACATAAAAGGAAAAACATATTAAAAGGTTATTTCCAAATAATAATCCGTTTTTGATTGACCCATTTATTCGTTATTTTTCTGAACAGTGGCTTAAATAAATGACGAGTTTGCGGCAGCAAAAGCAAAAAGCCACAAGCATCTGTTAAAAAGCCTGGAGTTATAAGGAGCAGGGCGCCAATAAAAATACAGAGTGCAGAAAATATTTCATCACCTGGATATTCTCCATGATGAATCTTTCCCTGTAATCTTTTTATCGTTTCCAGTCCTTGCTGCTTTGCAAAATATGTGCCGAGCAGTGCGGTAAAAATAATGAAGACAATTGTCCACAATAGACCAATTGTTTGACCAGCATAAATGAATAAGCCAATTTCTAAAGCAGGTATGAGAATAAATATAATAAACAAATATCTCATTGTTTTGTCCCCCACGTTTTTTCATTATAACATACACATTGTTCCAAAAAATATTCAACTAACAATGCCAAGAAAGTTCAATTTGAATATAATAAGGCCGACTCAAAGCAATGAATCTACAATGCTGAGTCAGCCGCCGTTTGTGTCCGGGAACCATTTACCGCTCTTTCATCAGTAGCTTTCTCTCATCCCGTTATTGATAGGCACAACCTAGCTTTAGCAACGGCTTTCCCCTAAAATCAAGCTAGAAAAGCGCTTGTTGTCCTCCAGCTTAAAAATCCGATCAGATGTTACGATTAGAAGTAAGATTCATCTAAACGCATGGGAGGTTTTTTTCCATTTATCTCCTCTAATACACTTGGCATTTTTTGTTCTAAGCTCTATGTTTATAAAACACTTGCATGGCCGCGATAAATAACCCCTCTGCTGGCATCAACTGTGATTTCTTCGCCATTTTGAACGAGTTTTGTTGCATCTTTTACCCCGACAATAACAGGGATGCCTAGGTTAATGCCAATAACTGCAGCATGGCTTGTTAATCCGCCTTCTTCAGTAATTAACGCACTGCATTTTTCCAATGCCGGCATCATTTCCTTATCCGTTCCAACAGTGATCAAAATTGCTCCTTGCTCCATTCTTTCATTAGCTTCCTTAGCATTGGCAGCAATGATTGCTCTGCCATAACTTGAGCTCCTGCCAATACCTTGGCCTTTTGCAAGAATATCGCCAACAACATGGATCTTCATTAAATTCGTTGTTCCTGTTTCTCCAACTGGCACTCCAGCTGTAATGACGATTAAATCCCCATGCTTTACAAGAGTAGAATTTAAGCTTTCTTGTACAGCTAATTCGAGCATTTCATCTGTAGTCGTCACTTTTCTTCCTTGCTGTGGATGCACCCCCCAAACAAGTGTTAACCGCCGTGAGACGGATTCACTGAAAGTAACGGCAACAATATGGGCTTTAGGGCGATATTTTGAGATCATTCTTGCAGTATGACCGCTTTCTGTAGGCGTGACGATCGCTTCAACATCTAAATTGATTGCCGTATGAGCAACAGACTGGCCAATTGCATCTGTCATATTATGGCTGCTGCTTTTTCGGCGCATTGAGAGAATATCCTTATGCCGCAATGATTGTTCTGCACGTATCGCTATGTTATACATCGTTTGCACCGCTTCTAAAGGATAGAGGCCTGCAGCTGTCTCACCGGAAAGCATGATTGCATCTGTACCATCAAAAATTGCATTGGCGACATCACTCGCCTCCGCCCTTGTTGGTCTTGGATTTCGCTGCATTGAATCGAGCATTTGCGTAGCCGTGATGACTGGTTTTCCTAAATCATTACATTTTTTAATGAGCATTTTTTGAACGAGAGGTACTTCTTCTTCAGGAATTTCAACACCTAAATCTCCGCGTGCAACCATTAATCCGTCGGACACCTTAAGAATATCATCGATGTTATCGACGCCTTCCTGGTTTTCGATTTTAGGAATAATATGTATATGTTCGGCCTGATTTTCCTCTAACAGCTTTCTAATTTCAAGGACATCTGAAGCGCGGCGGACAAAGGATGCTGCAATATAATCGATGTCTTGTTCAATACCGAAAAGAATGTCTTTCGCATCTTTTTCCGTAATACCTGGAAAGTTAACAGAAACGCCTGGAACATTAACCCCTTTATTGTTTTTTAATTTCCCACCATTTAATACTTTCGTAAGGATTTCTTTTTTATCTTTATCTAGTGAAATGACTTCCAATGCAATTAAACCGTCATCTAATAAAATTCTCGCACCAATTTCAACATTATCGATTAGCTCTGGATAAGTGATAGAAAATTTCTCATCTGTTCCTAGTACTTCTTCCATCGCAACAATAACTGTGTTGCCCCCGATTAACTCAATAACCCCATCCTGCATTGTATGGGTACGAATTTCTGGGCCTTTCGTATCGAGAAGGATGCCGATCGTTTTCCCTGTTTTTTTCGCGGCTTCTCGTATACGTTTAATACGTGTTGCATGCTCCTGATGATTGCCGTGGGAAAAATTTAACCTCGCAACATTCATTCCAGCTTCCATCAATTTTTCTAACGTTTCAACACTTTCACTAGCAGGCCCAATGGTGCAAACAATTTTTGTTTTTTTCATTTTGTAATACCCTCCTAAGATTCAGGTGTTTAGTAAAAAGCAGGGAATTCTCTCAATTAAATGGAGAGCTCCTTCGACAAATCATACAATTTTAAATTTAATTGATGTTCGCTAGTTAATGCTTCCACTATGTCATAGTCAATGAGATGGTTTTCCTTGATCCCGACAGCCCTGCCTCCTTTGCCGTCAAGAAGCAGCTCTACAGCACGAGCTCCGAAACGACTTGCTAGCACCCGATCTGCAGCAGTTGGAGAACCTCCTCTTTGCATGTGGCCAAGCACAGAAGCCCTTGTCTCAAAATTGGTTTCTGCTTGAACCTTAGATGCGAATTCCACACCACTCATGACACCTTCAGCAACAATAATGATACTGTGTTTTTTGCCGCGTTCATTCCCCTTCTTTAAACGATCTACAATATCTTTCATCTCAAATTTTTCTTCAGGAATAATGATCGTTTCAGCGCCTCCGGCTAGGCCAGTCCATAGTGCTAGATCACCAGCGCCGCGGCCCATCACTTCAATTACAAATGTTCTTTCATGTGAAGTAGCTGTATCTCGAATTTTATCGATAACATCCAAGACTGTGTTCATAGCAGTATCAAAACCAATAGTAAAATCAGTTCCAGGTATATCATTATCAATCGTTCCAGGAATACCGATACATGGAAAACCTAATTCTGTCAATGCCTTTGCTCCACGATAAGAGCCGTCTCCACCAATTACAACTAAGCCCTCAATCTGGTGCGCTCTTAGCTGCTCGATCCCTTGCTGCTGTCCGGCTTTCGTTTTAAATTCATCACAACGGGCTGATTGAAGAATCGTGCCTCCACGATGAATAATATCCCCAACTGATCCTAATTCCAATTTCTCGATTTTCCCATTCATTAATCCTTGATAGCCTTGATATATACCAAAAACTTCAATATCGTGAAAGATTGCTTTCCTGACAACTGCACGAACAGCAGCATTCATGCCAGGAGCATCTCCTCCACTTGTTAAAACACCTATTCTTTTCATTTCCTCTCACCTCAATATTAGTTTATAAAGATACAAGTAGATTCGCTGGAGGAACTTCTTTTTATTATAACACTTTCTACTTATTTAAAACTTTATACTTAGGGCAAGTTTTTTACATTATAGAATTAAATACAAATGAAAACGGATGACTTACAGGCAGTACCTCTTTTCCTTTAGAGGATACTGCCTGATAAGAATATGACGCCCATTAATTGGTTAAAGTGCTTTAGACAATCTATATTTTCATGCTGCTCTGAAGTAAACTAGTATACTTCCCAATCCTTTTGAATTTTTCATAGCGTTTTTCTACTAATTCTTCAGGAGATAAAACAGAAAGTTCCTGCAATGATCTTTTTAAGACTGCATCAATCGCCTCTGCTTGCTTCTCAACATCTTGATGTGCTCCGCCTCTTACTTCAGGAATAATATCATCAATAATATCTAACGCTTTTAGGTCTGGAGCAGTGATCTTCATTGTTTCAGCGGCACGCTTTGCTAATGATGCATCTTTCCACAATATAGCAGCCGCACCCTCTGGTGAAATAACCGATAAAGTGCCGTTTTCAAGCATATGGATATGATTTCCGACTCCAAGCGCTAATGCACCGCCACTTCCTCCTTCACCAATAACAATACTGACAATAGGGACTTTCAGCCCAGCCATTTCAAAAAGATTCCTGGCAATCGCTTCACTTTGGCCTCTTTCTTCAGCAGCTTTTCCTGGCTCTGCCCCCTTTGTATCGATAAAACAAATAACTGGGCGATTAAATTTTTCAGCTTGCTTCATTAAGCGCAAAGCCTTTCGATAGCCTTCTGGATGCGGCATCCCAAAATTACGCATAATGTTTTCTTTTGTATTTTTGCCTCGTTGCTGCCCAATTACTGTTACCGGAATTCCACGATATTTAGCAATACCGCTAACGATCGCTCGGTCGTCTCCAAATAAACGATCTCCATGCAGCTCAAAAAAATCAGTAAATAAAAATTCTATATAGTCCAGTGTTGTTGGCCGGTCTGGATGACGCGCCATTTGTACACGATCCCATGGTTTCATGTTTTCATAAATATCGACTTGCAGCTTTTCCAGCCGCGCCTCTAATTTTTCAATTTCAACCGATAAATCTACATCAGAGCTCTTAGTAAATTCTTTTAGCTCATTGATTTTTTCACGCAATTCAACAATCGGTTTCTCAAAGCCAAGTACATTTTTCATATCAGCTCACCGCCTTGCTGATGAAGATCAAGGACTTTAGCTAGCGTTTCTTTCAGTTCAAGACGAGGAATGATCGCGTCCAACTGGCCATGTTTTAATAAAAACTCTGCTGTTTGAAAATCCTCCGGTAATTCCTCACGAGTCGTTTGTTCAATAATTCTTCTGCCTGCAAAACCGATTAACGCCCCGGGCTCTGCGAAATTATAATCTCCTAGAGAAGCAAAGCTGGCGGAAACTCCCCCTGTTGTAGGATCTGTCATAATGGAAATAAATAATCCTCCATTAGAACTAAACTTTTTTAGTGCAGCACTTGTTTTTGCCATTTGCATTAAGGACAAAACGCCCTCTTGCATGCGTGCCCCTCCCGAAGCTGTAAAGATAATAAAAGGAACTCCTGTCCGATCAGCCTCTTCAATAGCGCGAGTAATTTTTTCTCCGACAACTGATCCCATACTGCCCATTCGGAAATTAGCATCCATCACAGCAATAATGATCTCATACCCATTAATAGAAGCAGATCCTGTTAACACCGCTTCATTTAATTTCGTTTTCTGACGGTCTTTCTCAACTTTCTCTATATAATCAGGAAAATGCAATGGGTTTTCTGTTGTGAGGTCTGCATCCAGTTCAGTAAAACTCCCCTCATCAACTAAACTGTCTATTCGTTCAAATGCATTCATTCTGTGATGAAAGGAGCAATGAAGACAAACCTTTAAATTTTGGTTTAATTCTTTTGTGTACATTATTTTTTTACATTGTGGGCATTTTGTCATAATCCCTTCTGGTACATCTTGCTTTGCAGATTCAGAAGGAATCGTTGCGTATTTTTTCTTTTTAGGTTTTGGTTTTGAAAATAAGTCTTTTAGCAAGGTGAAACCTCCTTGTAAATAACTGTAACGAGTGCCAATTTTTCATAATAGGAACTCATGCTAAGCTTGCAACAAACTAGTTGCTCGGCATGAGTGAAATAGCTTGTCCCTATTGTAGCAGTTATTTACTATGAAAAATGTAAAAAAACGTCGACCATCCACTTTCATGATGGAATATTTGTTATTCAAACAAACGAAGCAAATGAAAATCAGCGAAATGTTCTTTACTCTTTACCAATCACTGCTAATTCCTCTGTCCGCTTGCGAACGTCCTCTGGATTTATTTTCAAACGAGCTACCCCTGTTTCCATTGCCGTCTTCGCTACAGCTGCTGCAACTGCTGGTGCTACTCGTGGATCAAATGGACGCGGGATTACATAATCTGATGCTAGTTCCTCTTCTGTTATTAGATCAGCGATTGCTTCTACGGCTGCTTGTTTCATTTTTTCATTAATATGTGTAGCTCTGACATCAAGCGCACCTCTGAAAATCCCAGGGAATGCTAAAACATTATTGACTTGATTTGGATAATCAGAACGTCCTGTACCAACAACTTTTGCTCCAGCTTCTATTGCTAGTTCCGGCATAATCTCTGGATTAGGATTTGCCATTGCAAAAATAATTGGATCCTGATTCATCGAAGCAACCATCTCAGATGTTAAAGCACCCGCAACAGAAACACCAATAAATACATCCGCACCCTTTATAACGTCTTCAAGGCTACCTTGGATTTTATCGCGGTTCGTATATTTCGCAACAGTCGCTTTTATCTTATTCATCCCTGCTGGACGTCCTTCATAGATAGCACCTTTTGAATCGCACATAACAATATCTCTAACTCCATAATGATGAAGCAGGCGAATAATTGCAATCCCTGCTGCTCCTGCACCATTAGCCACTACTTTGATTTCAGACATTTTTCTACCGGTTAATTTTAATGCGTTTACGAGTCCGGCAACAGTTACAATAGCAGTTCCGTGTTGATCATCATGAAAAACTGGTATATTTACTTCTTTTTTTAATCTTTCTTCAATAAAGAAGCAATTTGGCGCTGCAATATCTTCTAAATTAACTCCACCAAATGTCGGTTCTAATACTTTGACGGTTTCTATAATTGTTTCCATATCTGTCGTATTTAAGCAAATAGGGAATGCATCTACTCCAGCAAAACTTTTAAAGAGAACTGCCTTTCCTTCCATGACAGGCAACGCTGCTTCTGGCCCAATATTTCCAAGCCCTAAAACGGCTGTTCCATCGGACACAACAGCAACCATGTTCCCTTTCATTGTATATTCATACACAGTTTCTGGCTTATCGTAAATCATTTTACAAGGCTCGGCTACCCCAGGTGAGTAAGCAAGGCTTAAATCCTTTGCATTTTTAACTTCCACCTTTGATTTAGATTCTAATTTTCCTCTATTGACTCGATGCATGTGTAAAGCCTCTTCCCGTAAAGTCAATGATATTCACTCCCTTAGATTCACAAAACTTGTCCTACACATTTTCTCGACAGTTGTCAGACTACATAGTCTATCTTAACAATATAACATATCAGCTTTGCAAGTAAAGACTATTGAATCTCAGCTTTTTGACTATTAAGTGCCTGTCTCCAATGATAAAGGCGAAGAGCACTTATCAAAATATTGTATATTTTTATGGAGATAATCATACTACACTTTCTGCTTTTATGTGTACTAAAAATTCTGCTTCATTTCAAAATAACATTTTCCACTCCTAATATCCCGCTTAATTCAGCGAGACATTTTTCATTTGGATGCACCCAATACTCTTGTTTTAACTGCAGCGTCTGCTGCTTATCTTCATAATATAAGATAACAGGTATATCCCCTTTACAACGCTGAATCACTTGTTGAACTTTGCCAAGCAATTCATAAGATGAATGATCTTTAGTAATTTTTAAAAATAATGTCTGCTTTTTTGCTAATTTTTCCTCTAACATTTCTAATGATTCCATCATGCCGACAATCAGCTGCAACTTGCCATTTCTATTTTCTGTCTTTCCTTTTACTAAAACAACACTGCCTTCTTGACAATAAGGAAGGAAACGATGATAAACAGCTGGAAACAGCACGCAATCTAATTCTCCTGTAGCATCGCTTATTTTCATAAAACACATCACTTCGCCTTTTTTTGTTCTAATACTCTTTGTTTCATGGATATATACACCGAGGGAGACATTTTGTTGAAATTCTTTCAGGTGCATAATCTCTGTTGTCCCAGCAGTATGAAAAAGAGATGCAAATGGCGTTACAGGATGGTCTGTTAAATAAGCGCCTAAAACCCGCTGTTCATGCGCCAGCACTTCAATCATCGTCATTGGTTCAACTTCAACATATTTTGGCTTTAGCTCAAAAAAGTCCCCTTCTGAAAATAAATCATCATCCTCAGTAGGCCGGATAAGAGCAGCATGTTCCATTGCGATGTCCAAGCTCGCCAGCAATACTGCCCGATCTTTGCCAAAAAGATCAAAAGCACCAGAATAGACGAGTGACTCCAACGTTTTTCTAGAACGTGATTTTGCCGGGACACGGATGCAGAAATCAAATAAATCGTGATAAGGCTTTTTTCTCCGTTCAGAAAGGACATCTTTGAGCACCGCAGCTCCTACTCCTTTCACACCAGCAAGACTATAGCGGATGCTGCTATTTTCAACGACGAATGGATAGCTGCTTCTATTAATACAAGGCGGTAAAATATCAATTCCCATTTGTCGTGCCAATCCAATATATTGTACAATCTTTTTTTCATGGCCAATTGCAGAAGTTAATAGAGATGCCATAAAATAAAGTGGATAATGTACTTTTAAATAAGCAAGTTGATAAGCAATAAGGCTATATGCTACAGCATGACTGCGATTAAAGCCATAGTCAGCAAAACGTACGATTAAGTCATATAATGCATGAGCCGTTTTTTCGTCAAATCCATTCGCGATACTCCCTTGAACAAAGCGGCCGCGTTCTTTGTCCAATACCGCTTTTTTCTTCTTGCTTACTGCCCTGCGTAGCAAATCTGCTTGCCCGAGAGAAAAGCCGGCTATTGTTGCTGCAATTTGCATAATTTGCTCTTGATAAACAATGACACCATACGTTACATCCAGTATTTCCTTTAAAGCCGGGTGCGGATAATGAATCGGCTTTCGACCATGCTTGCGATCAATATAAAGAGATATGTTATCCATTGGACCTGGCCGATATAAGGCATTCACAGCAACAATATCTTCAAATTCAGTCGGCTGAAGTGACCTTAGCACCTTTCTCATCCCATCTGATTCAAGCTGAAAAATGCCTGTTGTCTCTCCTTTTCGTAACAAGGAAAAAACTTTGTTATCATCTAGCGGAATGTTCTTAATATCTATTTGTTTCCCTTTTCGGCGAAGCGACTCTAAAATCTGTTCCAAGATTGTTAAGTTTCTCAAACCTAGAAAATCCATTTTTAAGAGTCCTAGTTCCTCTAACACTTCCATTGGATATTGCGTTAAGTAGTTTGCTACGTGTCCCTCTTGAATAGGGATCAGTTCAACGAGCGGTTTTTCACTTAACACAACACCAGCTGCGTGTATAGAAGTATGACGCGGTAATCCCTCTAACCGCTTAGCTGTTTCAAAAAGCTTGCGGTGCACAGTAGACGATTCTACAAATTCCCGCAAGCGAGAGGATTCTTTATACGCTGCTTGAAGCGTCATCCCTATGCGAGCTGGGATCAACTTAGAAAGCTGATCGATCTCCTTTGGACTGAAACTAAATGCTCTTGCTACATCCCGAATGACCGCTTTAGCAGCCAACGTTCCAAAGGTGACAATTTGAGCAACGTGCATAGCACCATATTTCTTCGCCACATACGCTATGACTTCGTCACGACGATGGTCTGGAAAATCAATATCAATATCTGGCATTGAGATTCGTTCTGGATTTAAGAAGCGTTCAAATAATAATCGGTGTTCAATTGGATCAATGTCTGTAATTCGAAGAACATAGGCCACCAAAGAGCCCGCTGCCGATCCTCTTCCAGGTCCAGTCAGCATTCTTTTTTCTCTTGCATATTTCATAAAATCCCAAACAATGAGAAAGTAATCTTGAAAATGCATTTGTTGAATAATTTCTAGTTCAAAAGCAAGTCTTTCACGATAAATAGGGGAAGCTTGAGGGACTCGTTCCTCTAATCCTTGCTCACTCAATTGCACGAGCTTTTCAACAGCTGAAACACCCTTTGGCAGAGGATATTTTGGTAAATGCTGTTCATTCATTGGAATGGTTACATGACAATGACTAGCAACTATATAAGTATTCTCCAATGCATCCACTTCAGCAGAAAACATTTCATGCATTTCTCCAGTTGATTTCAAATAATATGTTTGCTTTTCTTCAGAAAGTGATTCTTGGCCAGAAAGTTTACTCCCATCTCGAATAGCAAGCAAACATTCATATGAGAAGGCATCGTTTTTATGCAAGTATCGAACATCATTTGTTACTACTGCCTTTATATGAAGAGAAGCACCAAGTTTTTTCAAGCGCGGCAAAAGCATTTCTTCTGCTTTTTGTCCATGCATTTGATAAGAAAAGAAAAAAGCATCATCCTCCAGTGCATCACGGTATGCACGAGCAGTGTTCATTGCAGCTTCTTCATTATTTTTCAATAAAAACTGTTCAATCTCACCTTCAACACCTGGTGTTATCCCATAAAGTCCTTCTTGATAACCTTTTAGCCATTTTAAAGAAATGCCTTTAGGAGACTTAGTTTGAAGAATACTAGAGAGCTTCACCAAATTATGGTATCCTTTGTTATTTTTCGCCAGCAAAATAAGTGGAAATGCTTTTTCTGGCTGAATATCACTCAAGATATCAGCGGTCATTCCGATAATGGGCTTGACTCCTTGTTTTAGACATTCCTGATAAAATGGAATTACTCCATACATGACATTGTGATCTGTAATAGCCAGTGCCTTAAACTGATTCTGTTTTGCTTGCTCCACTAATTTTGCAATCGAGATCGTGCTCGATAATAAGCTGTACCCCGTTGCAACCTGCAGGTGAATAAATGACAAGTGAATCCACACCTTTTTACATACTAAAGTCGTTCCATTAGGACTTAAATCCATGGTGCATTCCTTAAGTGACTCACAAATGATGTTACTTTAACAGTACGCCCTGTTCATCCATAACAAGAAGATCTTTACAACATCGTACTATTAAATAGGATGCACCAACTTCCTATTCCTATTATAGTGCTTCTATTGTGAACTACTCACCACTTATCGACCTAGGGTCTGATTGAAGTGGGAGCTTCTTGAGAACTAGATACTTTTGTTAGCTACCTATATTTACCAAGCTATAAGGGCAGTCCCTGCCCATAGAGAAGTGTAATGTTATAGGATTATCCTATTCTTACAAACATATCTTTTGCGTAGTTTGATATTTCTTCATCAAACACTTGTCTACGATGTTTTACTACCAATACAGATGGTAATGAAAGAGAAAAACTGAGTGTTTGTTACTATCTAATTATAGTGCTATCACCTTCTATAGTGTATAGACTGATTATAGAACAATATTTTGGCTTACGCCAACCGAAAATTCATCTCCCACTTTCATTGGGCTACACCCTTCACATTTAGAAGTAGGAGAATTCTTTTCGGAAATCCAGTTAAAAAAGAAAATACGTTCCCTCTACTCTCTCAAAAGTCGAACTTTTGGCCTTTTTATGTTGCCGACCTAAATTCAGGAAAATGGACAAAAGCTAATCTATATCTAACAATCTAGGCGGCTACATACTTAAAAACATGTTTCATAGGCCTACTTTTAACATTTTTATGTTTTTTCATATTTTCTATTGTTGTCCCATATTGTAATAAAAGAAGCCAAACTTTGATGTGGAGATGGTTCTATAATGAATGAGACTTTTTTCCCCTCCTTTTTAAATAGTTTTTTTATCGCTGTTGGGGTGATGCTTGGCGGCTCCATTATTGGCGGGCTTTCCGCTTTTCTAACTGGTGAACCGGTGCTGACTGAAATTTCTCGATTTGCATCAAAGCTAAGAATTTGGGCAATTGTTGCTGCTATTGGCGGTACATTTGATACACTTTACAGCTTTGAAAAAGGATTTTTACAGGGTGAAACAAAAGATTTATTTAAGCAATTTCTATTTTTGCTCGCTGCAATGGGAGGAGCAAAAACCGGGGCATTAATTATTTCTTGGTTGACACAGGAGCATATTGTATGAGAGTTCCATTATTAAGCCGCTATCGATATTTACAGTTGTTGCTGGCAGGCATTGTTCTAGGTGTCTGTATGAGCTGGCTTCTATTTCTTTTCATGTTTGGTACCATTCAAGAGAAACAAACACGTACAATAGAAGAACAACAAAATAAAATCGCTGAAATGAAAAAAACCCTCTCCATTTGGCAAGAGGATTACAAGGAATTAAACAAAAAAAACCAAGAAATATTAACAGTACAAAAGCTTCATATAAAAATAGTCCATAATAAAAAATATCAAATTCATGAAACTCAAAGTATCTTTGAGGCGCAAGAAGCGATAAAAGAAGATCTCCATATGCTGCTTGCAAAGGATCTTGCCTCCATTTATAAAAATCGTGAACTGATCAAAAAAATCATTGAAAATAAAACGCTGCGTATTAACGATCGCAGGTATCGTCTGCAAATTAAAGAAATGTACTTCTATACAACCATCACGGCCATCCTAGAATTAAAGCTTGCAGAGTGAATCAGGTGAAGAAATTTCTTCACCTGATTAAAGACACCAATTAAGTGATTACTTGTTCAAGGTCTGCTAAAACTTTAGCAGCTTCATCCCATTCATATATCGATGCACCGGCTGCAAGTGGATGCCCGCCGCCTTGATACTTCTTTGCGACCCCATTAATTACCGGTCCTTTTGAACGGAGTCTTACCCGAATTTGATCGGATTCTTCGATAAAAAAACACCAAACTTTAATTCCTTTGATATCCCTTAATGAATTGACCAATAACGATGCTTCTGAAGGAAGTACATCAAACCGCTTAAGCAGTGCTTTACTTAATGCAATTGAAGCGATTTCTCCCTTATGAACTTGAAAATGCTGAAGTACATAACCTTGCAGTTTAAAGACTTTTTCATCCATTTCATACAGCTTATCATGCAGTTCGTTGCGATCGAAATCGTAGCAAATGAGTTCACTTGCATATTGCAATGTTTTAGAAGAGCTGTTTGGAAATAAAAACCTTCCTGTATCTCCAACAATCCCTGCATAAATAAGCCGAGCTGCTTCAGCAGTCATTTTTAGTCCCTGTTTTTTCCCTTCTAAATAGAATCTATAGATTATTTCACTAGCAGAGGAAGCGTTTGTGTCGACCCATAGTAAATCTCCATAAGGATCTTCGTTTGGATGATGGTCAATTTTCACAAGCTTTTCTCCCAAATGATAGCGTTCATCGCAAATCCGTTCTCGATTTGCGGTATCACAGACGATGACTAGAGCTCCTTGATAGGTTTCATCTGCGATAACATCCAGCGTACGTAAAAATTGCAAAGTTGGTTCATCTTTTCCTACTGCATATACTTTTTTTTCTGGAAAGGATGCTTTTATGATTTCAACTAAGCCTCCTTGAGATCCATAAGCATCTGGATCAGGACGAACATGACGATGGACAATGATCGTATCGTATTGCAAAATGAGATTTAAAAGTTCATTTGTCATTTTAAACTCCTTTCAATAAGTATTGTTACAGAAGCAGTTAAGGTGCAATATGAGCCGATAAACGTTAAAATAAAGTGAAACTTCCTATGCAGATCGATATGAAATTTTTTACTGCTTGCTATTTGGAAGATAGATAGTTCATTTATGTTATTGTAAAAATGGGGGATAGGCATTGCAAAAGTTGATCGTTATTTTTATTATTGTATCATTCATGTTTTATATCTATTATAAAATTAAACATGTGCGCAGCAAACTTCCGATGACGAAGAAGTATGTAGGAGGAAAATCACGCATGATGCTTGGATTCTTTGTTATGTTTTTTGGAATCAATACGTTATTCATCAACGACAAAATCGTGTCTTATATCATCGCAGGCTTATTTATTATCGTTGGTGCTATAAGCATTTATGATGGATTTCGCCACTACCGCTTCTTTTTGCCGTATGCGATCGAAGAATTTGAAGCTGGCAAAAATCAAAATTAAACTTGCTATCTTCAAGCTTCCCCACTGCACTTGTCTTTGGGGAAGCAGAGGATTGCCTATAGTCAAAAGTTACTAAACAGATACAGCATAACATGAACGCTGATGCTATATTAGACTTCTGAAATACAGATTATAACAGTAAATAACCGTACCGCCATCATTTTATTGGCATTACTTATCAATTAACTGACACATTAATAAGGCTTTGCCAACAAGGACACTCTCCTGATATAATTCTACATCGACTTTTCCGAATTTTCGTCCAGCTTCCAGTACTGTTGGTTGTATCTCGATGATACTTTCCATCTGGACAGGCTTAATAAAATAGATTGTCATATTTTCAATCACAATATCGCTTTTTCTTTGTTGTCGCAGTACCCGGTTCGTCGCTTCATAGACAAGCGTTGAAAATACCCCATAAGAAATTGTTCCAAGCTGATTCGTCATTTGCGGCGTAACTTCAAAGCGATAAATGTTTTCAGGTCCAGCCTTTTGGCCAGCTGACGTGAGTTGAGATGCAATAATATCATCAATCGTCTCCCCCATTTGTGGTTGACGCTGAATCATTTGCATCGCTTTTAAGACATCCTGTCTGCTGATAATTCCTTGTAATTGTTGATAATCATTGATCACTGGCAGTACTTCAATGCCTTCCCAAATCATCATGTGGGCTGCTGAAGCAACACTTGTTTGTCGGACAACCGTAAGAGGATTTTTTGTCATGACTTTTTCTAGCGAAAGATGTAATTTTTGATCCATCACATCCTTTGCTGTCACCATTCCTTGCACCTTCATATTAGCATCGACAACAGGAAAGCGGCTATGCTGTGTTTCGCGTTTTTTTTCAAACCACGCCTCTACTTTGTCAGTTGCATAGAGAAAAGCAGTTTCCTCTACAGGAGTTAATATATCTTCTACTAAGACGATTTCTTTTTTTATGAGCTGGTCGTAAATTGCACGATTAATCATTGCTGCAACTGTAAAGGTGTCATAGCTTGTCGAAATAATCGGAAGCTCCAATTCATCTGCAAGCTTCTTTACTCTTTCTTCCGTATCAAAGCCTCCAGTAATCAGAACAGCAGCACCAGCACGTAATGCCAGCTCATGTGCATTAACCCGGTTTCCAACAATTAAGAGGTTGCCTGCGCCGGTGTAGCGCATCATCGCTTCTAATTTCATTGCACCGATCACAAATTTTGTTAATGTTTTATGTAAGCCTGTCTTGCCTCCCAAGACTTGTCCATCAACAATATTTGTTACTTCAGCAAAGGTCAGCCGCTCTATATTTTCTTTTTTCTTTTGCTCTATACGAATGGTTCCTACTCGCTCTATCGTACTGACATAGCCTTTTAGCTCTGCATCTTTAATTGCTCTATAAGCAGTGCCTTCACTTACTTTAAGGTCTTTTGCAATTTGTCGAACAGAGATTTTTTCTCCAACTGGAAGTGTATTAATATGTTGAATAATTTGTTCGTGCTTAGTCGTCAAGCTTTTCACCCTTTTCCATTTCCGTACTTCTTATGATTATATAGGGAAAAGCTCATTCATTCAATTTTCAGTGATAAAACAATCGCCCTTTCTCTTCGCTTTTAAAGGTCGGTGCAAATACATTTATATGTATCGGGTAAATATGCATTGAATCAAGAGGGATTTATTGACAGGATTTGTTCACTAAATTGACATCACCATATTCCACACAAGGGGGTGGGGGATGTTTTCCCCATTGCGTGGATGAATTATCGGATCCTCTAATATGACCTGCCATGTTTCTTTTCTGCAAGCTTTCGATTGTAATCGCTGTAATCTCCTTTTTTTGGCGTGAAAAGAAAGGCTGCAAGATTTCCAGCTAAAACAAGAAATGCGAAACAAAGCCATGAAAAGATAAAATACCTTTCCAACCCTTGTGCCTGTAGTGAAAATTGTGGAATCGCATACATAAGCAAAGCAATTGTCAACAGGATACAAAGTAAATAACGATGCTTCATTCAATCCCTCCATCCCATTCATATTTTATCAGGTGAAAAGCATCATCATACATGCTTTTCTGCTCCCCAACGACAAGTCCATTACTATATGTTATGCGATATTTTCTTTTTCATTTCTTAAAATGATACATCAGTTATTAATAGGTTAGGACATCTCCTGCTTTCATTATCTTCCCATTTCCTTGTTTTAACAAATGCAAAAACCGATGTGGATCTTGCTTGATTGGTGGAAATGTATTGTAATGGATCGGCACAACAATCTTTGCTTGTAAAAATTCTGCAGCCAGAGCCGCATCCTCTGGTCCCATTGTAAAATTATCGCCAATTGGGAGGAAAGCAATATCTATAGGATGGCGTTCACCAATTAATTTCATATCGGAAAACAGTCCAGTATCTCCTGCATGGTAGATCGTCTTTCCTTCTGCTGTCAGCAACACGCCCGTCGGCATCCCTAAATAAATAATTTCCTTTTCTTCTGTTATCATTGCAGAGCCATGAAAAGCAGGTGTTAACTTTACTCTCCCGAAATCAAAATCGTATGCACCACCAATATGCATTGCATGCGTATCAACACCTTGCCAGCTTAAATAATTCGCTATTTCATTATTGGCAATAACGAGCGCTCCACTTTGTTTCGCAATTTCAACCGTATCGCCAACATGATCACCGTGGCCATGGGTCAAAATAATCACATCTGGGTGCTCTTCCTCAACTTTCAAATCTGTTAACGGATTTCCATTAATAAAAGGATCGAATAAAATAACTTTCCCATTTGTCTCTACTTTTACAACAGAATGTCCATGATAAGATATGTTCATCAAAAACCACTCCCTCTGTTTTTCCATTTTTTTAATCGTAACATGTTGAAAACAATTGCCAGCAATAAACTTGATATCATAAAAAAGCACAGATCGGATGAAAGCATGTTTCATCTACTATGAAATCAGCTTCTTTCATAACAGTCAAGCATCAAACACGAGACATCCCCCATCTTCCCTCATTTTAACAAAAAGTATATGTTCTAAAAAACGTTATTCAAGAATGTTAAGTTATTTGCTATTTTTTTAATTTTTTTGTGGATTTTTTTATTTTCTGAAGATTATGGTAGGATATAAAAACAGTACAATCATATATGCATATTTATTTTATGATATATTACTTTCATCAGAAAAAATAAAAGAGGTATTAGAATGAATAAGACCAAATTTTTCGAAAGAGTTATAATAAATAATCTTAAATATAAAATCTCTTATCTTGCAAATAAAACGAATGAAATGGCAGTGATAGAAACAGATGAATTTCGACATTTATTAAAAGAGCAATGATCACATAAACATAGTAAAGTGACACTCCCTTATTAAGGTATTCTCTTATAAGCTTGAAAACTTGTTTTTAAAATCAACTTTTGTATGAAAAAAACTCTTTACATTTCTAGTTTACAAGTAAAATGTTTCCTGTTACGCTCAGTTTATCATTTGTCCAGTGAACCAGGATACAGGACAATTATTGTAGCGCTTTATCATGAACAAGGTATTCATCATATCCTAGTAGGAAGGGAAGGCGAAAAATGAATAGAAGGTTAAAACAACTAGTACAATGGATGCGGGACGAAGATATTTCCGCTACTTTTATTACGTCAACAGAAAATGTTTTTTATTTAAGCGGGTTCCATAGCGATCCCCATGAACGTTTGCTCGGTTTAGCTGTTTTTCAAGATGCAGAACCGTTTCTTATTTGCCCTGCAATGGAAGTAGAAGATGCAAAAAAATCTGGATGGAAATATGAAATCATTGGCTATTCTGATATTGATCATCCTTGGGAGCTTGTACAACAAAGTGTTGAAAAACGTACAAGTGAAATCAACGCTTGGGCAATCGAAAAAGAACACTTAAACGTAGAAAGATATGAAGAATTTTTAGCGAGATATGGAAAAAGCCGCTTTTATACAGCGGAAGAAAAACTTCGTAAGCTTCGTATGATCAAAGATGCACACGAAATGAAAGAAATAAGAATTGCTTGTGAACTTGCCGATTTTGCTATGGAAGTCGGTGTCAATGAAATTGCTGAAGGAAAAACAGAACTTGACATTGTGGCGGCAATCGAATATGAAGTAAAGAAAAAAGGAGCGAGCATGTCGTTCGCTACAACGGTTTTAGCTGGAAAGAACGCAGCATCTCCACATGGAGTACCTGGATTAACGTCGATACAAAAGGGAAATTTTGTCCTTTTTGACTTGGGAGTTTTGTATAAAGGCTATTGCTCTGATATAACCCGTACAGTTGCATTTGGAGATATAAACGCGGAACAGCAGCGCATCTATGAAACAGTCTTGCAAGCACAGGAAGCTGCTGTGAATGCCGTTCGACCAGGCATCATGGCAAAAGAACTAGATTTAACCGCCAGACGCATCATTACAGATGCTGGATATGGCAGCTATTTCACTCATCGCCTCGGTCATGGCCTCGGCATAAGTGTTCACGAATATCCTTCGATCACAGAAGAAAACGAATTAGAAATGCAAGAAGGAATGGTCTTTACTATTGAACCTGGCATTTATGTACCTGAAGTAGCAGGTGTTAGAATCGAAGATGATATTTACGTAACGAAAGCAGGGGGCGAAATATTAAATAGGTTTCCAAAAACACTTCAATTTATCTCGTAATATAACCGGGCTTAAAGCCCGGCTTTACTATGATTTTATTTCACTGAGAACCGTTTTTGCTTCCCGATATTCGAGCTGCAGCGCTTCAGCTACAGCTTTATGCGTAATGTAGCCATTTAATGTATTCATTCCTTTTAATAAGGCTTCATTTTCTAAACACGCTTTTTGATAGCCTTTATCGGCTATTTGAAGTGCATATGGCACTGTCACATTCGTCAATGCCATCGTAGATGTTTGCGGTACAGCCCCTGGCATATTAGCGACTGCATAATGCACGACACCGTACTTCTCATATGTAGGATCATCGTGCGTCGTCACTCGATCAGTCGTTTCAAAGATACCGCCTTGGTCAATCGCAATGTCAATAATAACAGATCCAGGCTTCATTGATTGCACCATTTCTTTTGTCACTAGCTTCGGTGCCCTTGCTCCTGGAATGAGGACTGCACCAACAACAAGGTCTGCTTCTTGTACAGCTTGTGCAATATTATAGTGGTTGGACATTAAAGTCGTTACTTCATTTCCGAAAATATCCTCCAACTGTCGTAAGCGATCAGGATTCACATCAATAACAGTCACTTGAGCACCAAGTCCGACCGCTACTTTGGCGGCATTCGCACCAGCCATCCCTCCACCAATAATTGTTACTTTTCCGCGATGTACACCCGGCACCGCTGACAGAAGAATTCCCTTTCCGCCATTTGTTTTTGAAAGATACTGAGCGCCAAGCTGCGTTGCCATTTTCCCGGCAACTTCACTCATTGGCGTCAATAATGGCAATGCACCATTTGGAAGCTGAACTGTTTCATAGCCAAGACTGATCATTTTTTTCTCAAGCAGTACTTTTGCTAATTCAGGTTCTGCAGCGAGATGCAAGTAAGTGAAGAGGATCAGTTCTTCTCGGAAATACTTGTATTCTTCTTCGAGCGGCTCTTTTACTTTTAAGACCATATCTACTGTCCAAGCATCACTAGCATCTGCAACGATTTCAGCTCCTGCTCGTCTATATTCCTCATCTGTAAAGCCTGAGCCTGCTCCTGCACCAGCCTCTATAAGCACCTTGTGTCCTGCACCTGTTAACGTTACAACACCTGCTGGAGTCATTGCCACTCGATTTTCATTGTTTATTTTCTCTTTAGGCACACCGATCAGCATTTTATTATCCTCCTAATTTAAAATGAGTAATGAGCAAATATAGGAGTTTTTTGAAGTTGCCGATATGTGCTCATTACAAAATCACTCCCGCTTATAGAAGCAGGGGGCTGAACCCACTTCTATAAGCTAAAGTAATTATATTTTATCAAATAAAAAGTAATATTCCTATTAATTTTTGAGGGAGAGAACAACTCCTCTCTCCCTCTCAGCCTTGTATTTTTCCCTTTTAACTTCTCCTAAGACTCCTCTTGCTTCTCTCTAGTTAATGGCTTATTTTCATCTATTTGCCCGCTTTCATATGCTTCTGTAATCATCTGATGAATGTCGTTTATTCCTTCAGGATCATCGGTAATGATTTCTTTGTCTGTTTTTTTTCCCACTTTTATCAACTCCTTCACTACTTTTTATCCCACATCTAACTGGCAGTAAGACCCCCACTTCAAGAGTAAGAGGGAATCGAAGAAGCCTAGGTGGGGGATAACTGCCAGTCAAATGTCCGATTGGTTCGGGCCAACAGGATGTTGGTCACTCAAGCGTTGCGACAGGACGTCGCGCTTTTAGCTTGAGATCCTTTGTATGGAGGTGAGAGAAAACCCCCACTCATGGAAGTTTCACTTTATTATTGTTCGAAATTTATTTACTGCTATACTGTCCCAAATGTTGTAAAATAAAGATAGGATAAAAGTTGTGTTCAAAAAAAATGCTGTATGTCAGTTCGGATGTTCGAATGGGTAAGATGATTTCTCATTCATTGTTATTTCCGTTATATACAAACTTACATACACTTAAATTTTTCAGTTTTTTAAGCGTTTTCTATTTTGATCTTTCATTATCTTCGCGCTTATTTTTTGAACACACATAAAAAGAAATTATCCATCTTAACTTATTGCTTTTTACAGAGAAATCGCCTTAAAAGGCAACATAACATGGGAGGAGACGAAAAGGATGACATTAACTTACAATAACATTCTTGTAGCTGTCGATGGCTCTAAAGAAGCAGAATGGGCTTTTAAAAAAGCCATTGAGATTTCTAAGCGAAATCAAGCGCAATTATCACTCGTACATGTCATTGATACTCGTTCATTTGCCGCTATTGATGCCTATGATGGCACGATGGCAGAAAGAGCAGAAAAATATGCAAAAGAGCTATTAGAAAGATATAAACTAAAAGCAGAACAATCTGGTGTTAAAAAAGTAACGTCTATTGTAGAATACGGTTCACCAAAGGTGACGATCGCTAAAGATGTGTCAAAAAATATAAAGGCTGATCTCATTATTTGCGGGGCCACCGGCCTTAATGCAGTGGAACGTCTTTTAATTGGAAGTGTATCTGAACATATTACACGTTCAGCACCATGTGATGTTTTAGTCGTGAGAACACAAAAAGAAGATGAATAAAAGAGAAAGAAGAGCCAGCCAAAAGCAGAGCTCTTCTTTCTTTTTTTCAAAAAAGTGGTGTCTGATGGAATTCAGCCTATTAGAAAAACGGAACAAAATGTTCCGTTTAAGACATCGCTTTGCTTAATGACTGTTTCGCCTTTTCCAGTTGTTTTTCCACCTGTTGAAAGCCTGTGCCTCCATAGGAATTTCTTCTTTTAATCGCTCTGTGTGGAGATAAAATCTCAAAAACATCTCCTTCGATTTGTGCAGCACCATCCTGCAGCTCTTCCAAAGTTAAATCTTGCAAATAGCAGCCTTTTTGAATACAGGTAAAAACAAGTTTACCGACAATTTCATGAGCCTGGCGAAATGGCATCCCTTTGTTTGCCAAGTAATCAGCAAGCTCTGTCGCATTAGAAAAATCGCGATGAACAGCTTGCTCCATGACATCTTTTCTTACCGTCATTGTTTTAATCATCCCAGCAAAAATTTTCAATGATCCACTTAACGTTTCAACAGTATCAAACATGCCTTCTTTATCTTCTTGCATGTCTTTGTTGTAGGAAAGCGGCAGTCCTTTTAAGACCGTTAATAAGGACATTAAATGACCATAAACACGCCCCGTTTTTCCCCGAATTAATTCTGCCATATCAGGATTTTTCTTTTGTGGCATAATGCTGCTTCCAGTAGCATATGTGTCATCCAATTCAATAAATTGAAATTCCTGGCTAGACCATAAAATGATTTCTTCCGCTAATCTAGAAAGATGTGTCATCGTCAACGAAGCATTGCTTAAAAACTCAACAATATAGTCACGGTCGCTAACAGCATCCATACTATTCTCATATATTTGAGAAAAACCAAGTAATTTTGCTGTATAAGCACGATCAATTGGAAAGGTCGTTCCCGCTAAAGCACTCGCTCCTAATGGAGAAAGATCAATTCTTTTTAAGCTCTCCTGAAAACGCTCTTTATCCCGCTCCAGCATCCAAAAATAAGCGAGTAAATGATGAGCAAATGAGACAGGCTGCGCTCTCTGCAAGTGTGTATAGCCCGGAATCGCTGTCTCGATATGCTGCTCAGCTTGCTCAATAAGAGAAGTTTGCATTTCCTTGAGAAGCTCAATCATTGTGATCACACATTTTTTTAAGTAGAGATGCATATCAGTGGCAACTTGATCATTGCGGCTTCTTCCTGTATGCAACTTCCCTGCAACAGGTCCGATATCATCGAGCAGCATTTTTTCTAAATTTAAATGAATATCCTCTTCTGAAACTGAAAAGACAAGCTTTCCATTGACTGCTTTTTCCTGCAAACGCTTCAGTCCATCAGAAATTGTCTTGCTTTCTTCTTGTGAAATAATGCCGCAGCTGCCCAGCATGTTCACATGAGCTAAGCTTCCTTCAATATCCTCCAAGACTAGTGCTTGATCAAATGTAATCGAAGCGCCAAATTCTTCGATCCACTGTGCTGGTGTTTTTGAAAAGCGGCCACCCCATAACTTTTTCATTGCTTTACCTCTTCTTTTTTATGCACCATACTATGGACCTCCGTTGGCAAGCCCCAAAGTTTAATAAATCCGACTGCTGCTGATTGATCAAATTCATCATCTGCTGTATAGGTTGCAAGTTTTTCATTGTACAAAGAATGCGGCGACTTTCTGCCTTCTACTATAGCATGGCCTTTAAATAACTTGACACGGACTGTTCCATTCACAAATTGCTGCGTTTCTTTCAGAAAAGCAGATAAAGCTTGTTGTAATGGTGAGAACCATAGACCGTCATAAATAAGCTCCGTCAATTTCTTTTCTATGACTGGTTTAAAGTGTGCTAATTCCTTTACTAATGTGATATCTTCTAATTCTTTATGTGCTGTTATAAGTGTAATTGCACCTGGGCATTCATATACTTCACGAGACTTAATGCCGACAAGTCTATTTTCGACATGATCAATTCTGCCGATGCCATGCTTTCCTGCAATGTCATTAAGATGTAAGATTAAGTCGCTCAATGCATATGAAACACCATTAACACGAACTGGAACCCCTTTTTCAAAATCAATTTCGATGATTTCCGGTGTATCCGGCGTTTCTTCCAGGGCCGTTGTTAAATCATATGCATCAGCGGGCGGTGTAGCCCATGGGTCTTCTAAAATACCACATTCATTGCTTCTTCCCCATAAATTTTGGTCAATGGAAAAAGGACTATCTAAATTAATTGGAATCGGAATGCCTTTTTCCTTCGCATAAGCAATCTCTTCTTCACGCGACCAGCTCCATTCACGTACAGGTGCAAGGACTTCTAAATTTGGATTTAATGCTTTAATCGCAACTTCAAATCGAACTTGATCGTTCCCTTTTCCTGTACATCCATGAGCGACAGCATCCGCATTTTCTTGTTTAGCAACCTCTACTAATTTTTTAGAAATTAATGGTCTTGATAATGCTGAAACTAACGGATATTTCCCTTCATACATTGCATGTGCTTGAAGTGCTGTTAGTGCAAAATGTTGTGCAAATTCCTCTTTTGCATCAATCACATAGCTTTTAACAGCTCCTACTTGCATCGCTTTTGCTTGAATGAAGTCTAAGTCTTTCCCTTCACCGACATCAAGGCAGCATGCAATCACATCATATCCTTGATCCTTTAACCATTGAACGGCAACAGAAGTATCTAATCCGCCAGAATAAGCTAGAACTACTTTCTTTTTAGTCATCCCTTTGTTCTCCCTCTCTTTTTAAAAGGTTGTCGAACACGCGATGAAAGATTGTTCAAAAGTCTAGGAAAAACAGTCCTTGTAGGGAAGATGGAAGAAGCGTATGCATTTTGTAAAACATATTATTTTCAGAATGCATCGATTATGCATTTCTGCTCACTTCAGTGTATTCCTTAAAATTATCCTTTTGAACGTATCATTCATCATTGTGTACACACACCTAAATGAATAGTTATACAAAATTATTTATTTTTAATCAAAATAGATTGTTTAAAGGATATCAAGGAATGGATCATATTTCAATACTTATTCTTAAAATTGTATAAAATCTTTTTGGATTTCTCTCATGACATGTCCTAATTCAGGCAATATCAATCGATTCATTGCTAGCCGTACTGCTCCCGTTGATCCTGGCATAGCAAAAATAACTTTTTGCTTATATGTACCTGCTGCTGCTCTGGAAAGCATCGCTGCTGAGCCGATATCCTCCTGATAACTAATCATTCGAAATAATTCGCCAAAACCTACGATTTCTTTTTCAAAAAGTGGCTGTACTGTTTCAATCGTCACATCTCTTGCGGCAACTCCAGTTCCGCCGTTCAAAAGAATAACGCTTACATTCTCTTCGTCAATGACACCCTCAATTTCACGGAGAATTTCTGTTTTTGTATCAGACACTATTTCGTAACGTACAACTTGATGGCCAGCTTCTTTTAGAAGCTCTTTTATTAATTTTCCACTAGTATCAGTATAATCGGTTCTTGTATCGCTTATCGTAAATACAGCACAGCCAACTATTTGCGGCGCTGCATTTTTATGCTCATAAACACTCATGATTCTCCTCCTTTTTTATCTAATAAATATCGAAATTGATAATACTTTGCAGCTAAATCAGTAACCCTTTTCGTCATACGGAAATTTATCATACTGCCAATCGTCATCGAAATAAGTGGCAGCGAGGTTGATTTTTTTTGTTTAATACTTAGAATGAGGCATAGTTTACCTAATTGTTTTAATATTTCCTCTACATATATTGGCTGTATGAATGCTTCATTTCCTTCATAAAAATAGATTTGTGTTTCTCGCTCAGTGTCTGCTAATAGTTCTTGCCATCCATCATAAAGGAAGCGTTTGGGAAGTGTGCTAAGACGAAATAGTTTTAAGGATGCCATCATTTCAGACGGTTTTTGAACATCATATCCATAAGTCATTGCAATTAATTGAATGACTCGCATTTGGATGACTGCTAAAACTAGTGAATCAGAGAGAATCGCGAGTGGCTTGCCAGTTCCCGTTATCCCACCTTGGATAAAAGCGTACAACCGATGCTTAGAAGCATGCTGATCACAAAGATAATGCAACTGATCAAGTGATAAGTGCTTCATATCGGTCAGGTTTGTTATTGTATGATCAAATATTCTCCCTGACTGTATAATTTGTTCTCTAGCCTCTAATTGAAAACTGCTGCTCTGCAAAAAAGAATGCATATAAAAAATGGTACTGTTGCATGTAGCAAGAAAACGATCCTGTACTTCTTGGGGCAAAAGTGCAAACGATTGCTGAATCCATCTTGAATAAGAAGTGTGGTCAATACTTCCTTCTTTGAACTCTTTCAATGTTTGCTCCCATTTAAGAAGCTCATTCCAAAATCTTTCATCCTGTTCAGTCCATTTCATTGTTAACCCTCCTCTATTAATATTTTTTGCATTATCTAGGTGCAAAAAAAAGCAAAACCTTTTGATTGTATCGTCGGTTTTGCTTTTTTTCTTTATGCCTTTAGCTTATCAATTCCATTACGTCTCGTGCAATCATTACTTCTTCATTTGTCGGAATAACCATTACCTTTACAGGTGAATGAGGATAATGAATAAATACCTCTTCGCCACATTTTTCATTTAAGATAGGATCCCAATATATCCCCATAAATTCAAGGCCTTTTAAGACACGAGAACGAATAGCTGAACTGTTTTCTCCTATTCCTGCAGTAAAGATGATTCCATCTAATCCTTTCATTCTCGCTGCATAAGAGCCTATATATTTATGAATGCGACTTGCAAATACTTCAAGCGCTAATTCAGCACGTTCATTTCCTTTGGCAGCTTCGGTTTCAATATCACGCAAATCACTTGATAATCCTGAAACACCAAGCATACCGGATTTTTTGTTAAGCACTTCCAGGACCTCATCCGCGGTTTTATTCGTTTTCTCCATAATAAAAGGAATTAATGCAGGATCAATATTACCAGAACGCGTACCCATCGTTACACCCGCTAATGGAGTAAATCCCATCGATGTATCGATTGATTTCCCACCTTCGATGGCCGCTATACTAGCGCCATTTCCAAGATGGCAGGATATTAAGCGCAAATGCTCTAATGGACGTTCGAGCATTTCCGCTGCACGCATAGAGACATATTTATGTGATGTGCCATGAAATCCATATTTTCGGATTCCATAGTCTTTATAATAATGGTATGGCAAGCTATATAAATATGAGCTTTCCGGCATTGTTTGATGAAATGCAGTATCAAAAACAGCAACTGCTGGTACATTAGGAAGCAGCCTCTTAAAGGCTTTGACTCCAGTTATATTAGCTGGATTATGTAGCGGTGCCAAATCTGTAAGCTTTTCGATATCTGCTAACACTTTGTCATCAATAAGAACTGAGTGAGAAAAAGTTTCGCCTCCATGAACGATGCGATGTCCAATCCCATGAATTTCTTTTAAATCTTTAATGATACCCATATTCGTTAATGTATCAAACAAGATCTGCACCGCTGCTTCATGATTCTCAATAACTGTTGTTTGCGTATGTTTCATGCCATCTACTACTATCGTTACGATCGAATCATTTAAACCTATTCGCTCAATGTTTCCTTTCGTAATGATTTCCTCTTCAGGCATTTTAATAAATTGAAACTTTAAAGATGAACTACCTGCATTAATTGCGAGAATGTTTGACATGATGTTTTTAGTGTCATCCTTTCAACTATTGATGTTTTCTTTCTTAGACAATTCAACATATGTGTTCAAAAAGTCTCTGTTTTCACAGCGGCACTCTTATTTTAGTTTTGAAAGTCAGCTAGTTTTTCCATATGGATGATAGGTTTTATTTCCCCAATCTTTCGCACATACACTAGTTAGAAAAACTTTGCTTCTTCCAGTCTCCATTTAAACATTGAATAGATCAGATATCAAGTAGCATTTTACGAACATTTTTCAACTTTTATTTTCCTGAAGCCAAACATCGACTTGTGCAAAAATTCGCATCATTGCTTCTTTATTCGAAAGCTTCGGCAAATCAGCTAATAATACTTGCTTTGGAGGCTTTAACCCCTGCTGTTTTTTTTGTATGATGAAAATGCTTTTGCCTGAAGCTTCGTTTTTAAACAAAGCTTTTGGCAGCTGCATAATGCCTTGAATATAAACTTCTTGCTTTAAAAAATCATGGAGCTTCTTACTCTCATCCTCATGAAAAAGATTGTTAGGGATAAGAAAAAACAAATATCCGCCAGGCTTCGTATGCTTTATACTTTGCTCAATTAATAAATGATGGGCAAATGCCTGTCCGCTCTCCCTATTAAGTTGATATGTAGCTGCATTTATTTGGTTTGGATAGTAGCCGATTGGAAGATCACAAACGATGACATCGACAGGATCAATCATTAATAATGCAAGTGAGTCTTGGCAAAATAAGGTGACTTCTTTTTTTTGCAAATTTGCCCCTGTATAGGCAAGCTTGATTAGCACATCATCTACGTCAACACCATAAGCTTGAATATTGCTGTGATGGAACTGATGCATCAATGTCATAAGCAGGTTGCCAGTTCCGACCGCAGGATCAAGTATCGTAAATTGCTTCGTGTTTTGCAGAAACTTTTCTACTAAATAACTAATGATCATTCCAATAGAGTCAGGGGTCATTTGATGATTTGCTTGGACTGTCTCTTTCATTCCTTTAATCAACGCAAGCTGCCATGCTTGTCTAATCTGCTCACTTGTAAACTTACCAAGCGCTGCAGTTTCATATTTTTTTTGCAGTCGTTTCTTTGTCCATTCACTCAGTTCATCCTGAAGGATCGTTTCCTGAAAAAGATTTTCGCCAGTTTCTACAAGCGCTTCTAAAAATGAACAATTTATTGATTCTTGTATCATTGCTGCAGTTTCATCTAACATATAAAATAACGTTTCAACTGGGGTTTGCTGCATATATTACACCTCTATATTCTCTATCATTTCCTTACAATCCATTTCGTATAACTTTATTGTAGCTTGGTTTTTAAAAGGGAACAAGGAATTATCCTTTTCTGATTGAATCTACAACAACAAAAAAAAGCCCGTTATAAGAAACGGACTTCATTAGATTTTTTTATAAATTAAGATCGTTTTTGGCACATGTCTCGCCATTTGTTGCGTTCTTTTTTATTATTTCTTGAAGTTTGTCGACAACTCCAGGAGCCATGTCCATTATTTTTTCTAAAAGGTGCGTATTTTGATCTAAATGAAGCATTTTTACGCCGCTGTTATTTACAATTAAAAATGCAATTGGCGTAATAGATACACCGCCGCCGCTTCCACCGCCAAACGGATTTTCCAATTTCCCATTCGACTGCGTTTGCGCTTGACCATTTTGTTTTTTCTGTTCCTTACCATCAATTGAAAACTCACTTCCGCCCGCAGCAAAACCAAATCCCACTCTGGAAACAGTTAAAATAACACTTCCATCAGGCGTTTCGACTGGATCGCCAATAATCGTATTGACATCAATCATTTCTTTTATGTTTTCCATTGCTGTTGACATCAGACCTTTGATTGGATGTTCAGACATGTTGATTCCTCCCTATTTTCTCGTCTCTTTTCGTATCGCTAACGGTTGCTAGTCGGAAACCTTTCCAATATTTCAGTATTTTAAATCCTGCAAGAATAGCATTCCCTGCTCTAACTTCAAACATACATAAAAAACGGGTCTGCGTAACAGGATGCTGGAAAGATGGAATTAAAGAAACATCGGGACGAATCATCAATTTCATATAACGGCTTATCATGGCTATCGTCAGCCCCTTGGCTGCCCAGCAAATACCGATTAGTTGCGCTGTCTTATCTGCCTCTTTTAATCCAATTTTTGAATGCCATTCGAAGTGCTGCACCTTCACTGTTTTTAAAAACTTTTTAATGATCATGGAGAGATGAACAATATTTTCCAAAAACTTTTTCGTCTCTGCTATTCGTTGGCGAATATCCGGCCATGTCCATTTTTTTACCTGTTGTGAGTTTCGTACTCCTTTACTGCGTTCCTCGTATACGATTGCAAAATCTTCTTTGTCTATTTTTATTACAGGGACCTCATAGTTATACCGAACCAAGCCGCGCAACGCCCTTATTTTTAGCTGAAAGCGATCATCGTCTTGTAAATGGGCGAAGTCAATAGTAATTGAAATGTTAGTAAATATAAGAAGAATAAAGATAAAGAGGATGATCAAGAAAATGATGACAATTGTTGTCATTTTTGCCCACAACCTTTCAATTAGCCATTATCGGCGAAAAATAAAAAAACTAAACCTGCTATCTTTAGCAGGTTCAGTTTTAAAAATGTTAAGTTGCAGGCTGCATTTGTCGTTTTAAAGCAATCTGTTGACTAGATCGTTCATGAATCACAGTTGTATCTGCCAACAAGTCATGGATGCCTTGCTTTTTCGGAACGAAAGCAACAACGATATATAAAAGATTAAAAAATGTGGACGATATATATCTTCCAAACAACTCCCGGAAAATAACCGTTCCCCATGTCAATTTCTCCTCTTTTATGGAAACAACTTTAAGGCCAAAGATCATTTTACCAACTGTTTGCCCCATCAGTTTTGTCATTAGCACAAAATAAAGATAAAAGACGACCGCATGTGTAATTGTAATTGTCGAAAAGAAGGCAGTATCTCCTAATGGAATATCGAATATGCGAAAAACTGGATTGATAAGTAAACGCATCACACTTCCAATCATTAACAAATCAATTAGATATGCCCAAAAACGCATCCAAAAACCAGCCACTGATACATATTTTTCCTTTTCATGCCTATCAGTTTTGTTAAAAACAGCTTCCTTATCGCTTACTCTTAGATCTTCTTGTTCCTTTGTGACTAAATGTTCTTCATTATTATCACTTATAGGCTGTGCTTGCTGATCATTATCCATGTGATTCCCTCCTATCATTCCGCATATAAATACATCAACCTTGGGGAATTAGGCTGTGTCAGCATTTTAAACGCACCAAACATTTCCCCTTCCTTCCCAGTTATTTTTTGCATCGCTGTTCCAAATAAGGAAGGAAAACCACTATATGCCCCATACCTGACAACGGAAGCACCATCTAATGAATAATCCGCACGGATCGCTTCAATGACTTCCTCTAAGTAGCCAAAGTCATCAATAAGATCCAGTTCCTTTGCTTGACGTCCATCGTAGATACGCCCATCTGCTATTTCCCGTACTCTTTCTTCTGGCATGTTTCTTCCTTCAGCAATCACTTTGACAAATCCATTAAATGAATTATCAAGCATTGATTTCATAATATTTCTTTCTGCTTCTGTCATTTCTCGCGTTTGACTCATAATATCTTTATATTCTCCACTTTTTATAGTGACGAAATCAACTCCAAGTTTCTTCGCTAATTCTCCATAATTGGTTCCTTGCATAATGACGCCGAGCGAACCAGTCATCGTTTCTGGGCTGGCAAAAATTTTATCGGCTGGTGCGGAAACATAATAGCCGCCAGATGCCGCTATACCACCCATCGAAACATAGACAGGTTTTTTCGTTTCTTCTTGTATTTGCACGATTTTCCGATGGATTTCTGCCGATTCCACTACGCCGCCCCCAGGAGTGTTGACACGTAAAATAATCGCTTTTGTCGCGTTATCATCTTTCGCATGATTAAGCTGCTCCATAAAAAGTTTATGGTTATAGCCGCCGCTACTCCAGATTGAAGTGACATCCCCGTTGTCTTGAATAACACCATCTAAGTCAATGATGGCGATTTTTTTCGTTACGCTTCCTTCTTCAATTGTTTTTTCACTCCATTCCTCAAACGCATCTCCCCATAGTTTAGAGAAGTTAGTACTAAATGCCATCGATGCAAAATTGATGATAACGGAAAAAATAAATATGGTTCCTGCAATTAAAATTGCCCACCATCTCTTACTGTTCAAGAGTAAAGACCTCCCTTTTCTAATCAATTCATAAAATATTACGATTTCATTTATTAAAAAGTTTCAATAAGTGATAGACTATCAATGTAACATCCAATCATCAAGAAGACATACTCCTGCAAAACAACTGAAAAATAGGAGTATTATTAACACCTCTCCATCATAGCAAATTGTTGGCCATTCTAAAAATAAGATGGAATAGAAAGGAGAAAAATGATGGCAGATCGTCAACATGTATATCTTTTTTATCGTCAAGTTCCTGAATTAACAAAAAAAGCGACTGAGTTATCAGAGTTAGCAGAAAAAAATGGATTTAACATTGTAGAAAACCATCAAGAAGCAAATATTATTATTAGTATCGGTGGAGATGGAACATTTTTACAATCAGTAAGAAAAACTGGTTTTCGCAACGACTGCCTTTATGTAGGGCTTGCAACGAAAGAAAATCTTGGCATGTATTGTGATTTCCATATTGATGAAATTTCAGAAATGATTGCTGCCATGACAGATAAACATATAAAAGTTAGAAAATACCCTACGATAAAAGTGAATGTAGACGGAGAAGGTACTTTTTATTGTTTGAATGAGTTCAGCATTCGCTCCGGGATTATAAAAACTTTTGCATTGGACGTCTACATCGATGATTTGCATTTTGAAACTTTTTGTGGTGATGGTATGCTTATCGCTACACCAACTGGCAGTACTGCCTATAACAAATCTGTTAAAGGTGCAGTCGTTGACCCGTTGTTGCCTTGTTTGCAAGTAAGTGAAATTGCTTCCTTAAATAATAACCAATTTCGAACTTTAGATTCTTCCTTTATCCTTAGTGGGGACAGAAAGCTTATTTTTCATGTGATACAAGATGGTAATGACTATCCAACGATGGCGATGGATAATGAAGCATTAAGCATCCAGCATGTAAAAAAAGTGGAAGTACAGCTAAGTGGTGAAGTGATTAAAACAATAAAACTGAAAAACAATTCATTTTGGCATAAAGTGAAGCGATCCTTTTTATAACCTTATGAATTATTCAAGGCCTTGTAATGAAACAGAAGCTTATTTATCCCTAATACGATTCATTTTATGATAACGCTGACATTTTATACATAGAGTAGAGTAACCTCTTTCGAGGTTACTCCCTCATCAAACCGTACGTGCCCTACTAAGGCATACGGCTTACCCATGTGTTACTTGTTATGA
>NZ_JAUSTT010000002.1 GCF_030812995.1 Bacillus chungangensis
AAAAACCTAAATCTTCGTGAGTGGACTTGTCCAAAATGTAATAGCCATCACGATAGAGACGTAAATGCAAGTAAAAATTTGCTGAAACTCGCCATATAGTTGGTATTTTCTCTAGGGGTAGGGACTACCCTTATAGCTTGGTAAATATAGATAGCTAACAAAAGTATTTAGTTCCCAAGAAGCTCCCACTTCAATCAGACCGCAAGATCGATAAGTGGTGAGTAGTTCACGAATGAGGTTTACTGTATTGATAGGCCTATCTTTTTTAATAGGTGAATAGCTGTCTCTTTTTCATCATCTGAGAGGACTGACATTATTTCATCAATCATTTTCTGATGATCTGGAAAAATCTCTTCCATCAATTTAGCTCCGGCCTCTGTTACTTGTCCGTAAGTAACTCGACGGTCTTTTGCGCAAGCTGCTCGACGGAGAAAACCTTTTTTCTCTAATTTATCTACAACGTATGTGATGCTTCCACTAGCCAATAGAATTTTTTCGCCTATTTGCTGTAAAGGCTGTTCTCCTTTATGATAAAGTAGTTCTAAAACGGCAAACTCAGTTGGATGTAAACCATGTTGTTGAATATGTTGATTCACACACTCATTCACAGCTCGATATGCTTTTGAAAAAACGATGAATAACTTTAATGATTGTTGAATTTTTTCGTCATTCAATGTTATCATTTCCCTTTTACTTAATATCTCGAAATTAAAATTAGTATAGTGAATGAGCATCGGAATGTCAATAACTACTTTCAGATATTAGTAATAGTCTAAAAAAACTTCCTTTGTTATAATAATACATATATTCATTTTCTTTTAATGGACTGTTTTTTACTTTTAGTCAATTAGAAAACGACATTGAACAGGAAGAAAAGTATAAGTTCTGCCAAGGTAAAGGTGGAATATCATTCTTCAGCAATTATTGTAAGATATTATAAAAAAACTCTTAGAACAAGAGGGTTAGCTCGGTCTACTTAGTTGTCAAACGAAAAGCAGCTACAACCCGAGAAACCGCACTTAACAAAGCTTTTCTTTTTGTAAGTGCAGGTCGTTCACACTATCTTGCAATATGGGATGGCTGCCTAACGGAACTCTCCTTTCCCGTAGATGGTTTATATTCCTTTTTGCATGATAAATGATGACATATTGAGGTACTTAGATGATAAAGAATCGAAAAAAATGGCTAACCTACATCATGATTGTACTCATACCTTCTATTGTTTTTACATTGTTTTACGGAATTTTCCGCCATAGTTTTGAAAAAAACAAGGTAGAAAATGAAGTAAGATGGGTAGCATCCATCCACCAAAAACAAATTGATCAATTTATTGGCGAAACGATAACAAGCCTAGAAGTATTGGCACTTACTTTAGAGTCAAACGTCTCTAACCTAGAAGATTTAGAAACAACATTAAAAAATATCAGCAAAAAAGATCCAAGGTATGGCGGTCTCTATTTCCTTGATGCTAAAGGAAATGTACTGTTAGGCTCAAATGATTTACTAAAACAAAATAAGCTCGGTCAAAAGCAATATATCAAAAAAATGCATATAACTGAAAAGACAACAATTTCTGAAGAACAAGAAACGCTTGCAAATAATCAAGAAGTTATCGCAATTGCCACACCAGCTTTTCAAAATGAGGAAATCAATGGGATCTTAGTAGCACATCTAAGAACAGATTACATCATTAACATCATGAAACTATTAACTCCAAACATCAACATCCTATTTGAAAATACAAATGGCATCCCCATATTTCAAACAGATCAGAAACATGCTGTTTCACACGATAAACAACAATGGATCACCATCCCATTAGAAAGAGTTCCTTGGAATATCAGTGTGATAAAAAATGAGGATAAAATATGGAATAAAATAATACTATATACTCTTTCTTTTTTCGTTATTTTTACAGCTATATGCCATGTTGTGTATTTAATCCTTCACAATATCTCTTTAAATAGACAAGCTAAAAAGGAAAGAATCCAAAACGAAGCACATAAATTAGAGCTTGTTGGAATTCTTGCTTCCAGCTTAGCGCATGAAATTCGTAACCCACTAACAGGCATTAAAGGATTAGTGCAATTGTTAAGCGAAAAATACCCTGACCCTCAGGATCAATTTTATTTTTCTGTTATATATAAAGAGATTGCGAGAATCAATCAAATTGTAAGTGAATTTTTAGTTCTCGGCAAGCCTACTCTAGATAAGCTGGAATCTATCGATTTAAAGGAGGTCTTGTTTGATTTAGACCCTATTATTCACTCTGAAGCAAACTTATTTAATGTTCACTACCAATTAAAATTAGAGAATGACGCTTTTATAGTCAATGGTGTAAAAGATCAAATGAAGCAAGTTATTCTTAATATTGCAAAGAACGCATTAGAATCTATAAATGGAGAAGGTGAACTATCCATTTCTTTAAGAAAAAAAGAGCAATATGCAGTGTTAACCATCTCTGATACTGGAATAGGCATCCCAAAAGAGAATCTTAAAAAAATATTTGAACCTTTTTTTACATCTAAAGAATCTGGGACAGGATTGGGTCTTGTCATTTGCAGAAGGATTATTCAATCATTTTATGGTTATATCGAAATTACGAGTAAAGTTGAAGCTGGGACGACAGTCAGCATTAAACTTCCCTTAAAAAATAATAAAGGCTGCTCCTGCTAAAAGAGCTTCCTTTTCATAAAATCAGGAGTTATTTAGATCAGCTAAAAATGGATAGTACTTTACTTTTTTCTTTTTCAATTTCCTCTCTCCTCACTATTTCTTGACATAAAAGTCGATTATATTCATTTAATAGCTGATCTAACTGTTGACTGCATGTTAAAGTTTGCTGATGATTAAGTCCATACTTTGAACCGATGGCAATCATTTTCTTTCTCTTTTGATTAATTTTCAGTTGAAAAACTTTCTTCTGTATAAACTTTCTATACACGGTTCTCTCTCCTTTTCTTTTTAATAGAAAAGTATGATTACTTTCATATAGTCTTTGTAAATTATGACAGTTATTGACTGAAAAGTAAATCGATTCGCAAAACTAGACATATTATCACTAAATAAACAATGAAATCAGCTATATCGCTATCTTATTTGACATTTCAATGACGTTACATCCGCTTTTTTATCAATTTTCGACACTCATCATTAAATCAAATAAAAAATGAAACATGAAAAATAAAGGGCAAAAAGTAAAAAAAGGTATTATTTAGTGAATAAAACTAGGATCTATCGTAAAAGAAGTGTATTCTCTTAAGAAATGTAGGATATTTTGTGTATAAAAACAAAGCTTATTAATCGGCTTTTCAGCATACACAAATAAAAGGGGGAACATTATAGCCGAATACAGTTTATTAAACAACATAAAATAAGCGCTAGCTACTTTTTGATTCAGCTAGCACCATCATCTTTGCTTCAGTTGACAAGGTTCTCTACATAATAATCCGAGTGGAAAGCACAATAAATTATTGTTTGCGTTCGTTATTTTAACACACCTTCCAATTTCAATAATAATTGTTTTTTAGTTATTTCCTTTCCAGCATAACCGACCATTTTTTTATTTTTCCCAATAACCCGATGACAAGGAATGATAATTGGAATTTTATTCGCTTTATTTGCCTGGCCAACAGCACGAACTGCTTTTTTATTTTCAATCGCTTCAGCAATTTCTTGATAAGATTTTGTTAACCCATATTCTATCTTTAATAATTGATCCCAAACTGCTGTTTGAAAGGGAGTACCATTATAAGAAAGCGGAACTGTAAATCTCTCTCTTTCTTTATTGAAAAATTCTTCTAATTCCAACTTTGCTTGCTGCAAAATGGGGTGTTTATCATTGCGTGTTAAAGTGGAATGAGATGTTTGCAATTGATGTGTTCCAAATTGGATGCCAGTTAAGCCTGCAGAATTTGCAGTAAGCACTAGCTCTCCAAGTGGACTATTCATGATAGTATAGCATATGCACATAAAAATGGTCTCCTATTCTTTTGGAATTGGCAAGTAGATATGAAATGTTGTGCCTACACCAAACTCACTCTCTAATTCCACTCGCCCTTGATGCTCCTCAATTATTTTAAAACTAACCATTAAACCGAGTCCAGTTCCTCTTTCCTTCGTCGTATAAAATGGCTCTCCTAACTTTTTAAGCTTATCTTTTGGAATTCCTTCTCCTTCATCTTGAATCGCAATATGCAGCCAACCATCTTGATTTACTGTTATTTTAATACGAATAATCCCTCCTTTAGGCATTACTTCAATAGCATTTTTCGCAATATTAATGAACACTTGCTTTAATTGGTTTGGCTCACAAAAAAGCTGCGGAAGTGCTCCGTCATAACACGTGTCAAATTGAACATTATGCATGATTGCCTGTGCATGAAGCAATTCTAGCGTATCGGACATAATTTTTCGAACATCATGCTTACGGAATTGAATATCTTGAGGTTTAGCAAGGATTAAAAACTCCGTAATAATTGATTCAATACGCTGCAATTCTGTCGTAATCACATTAAAGTACATTGTATGTTCATCATTGACACTGCTCTCTAGTAATTGAATAAAGCCTTTTAACGCAGTCATTGGATTACGAATCTCATGAGCAATTCCTGCCGCTAATTCGCCAACAATATTCAATGTATCTGATTTTCTAATTTGCTCCAACATTTCCATCTTTTCAGAGATATCACGAATGACTGTTAAATGAGAATGTGCAGCAATGTTTCTTTTTGAATATATTTCTAGATACTTTTTATACGAAGGAGTTTTAATAGTTAATATAATTGGTTCTTCTTTCTTTCCATTATTACTTTCTTCTAAATGAGCAACGTATTTTGCCGTCAGCTCAGGATGATGATGGAAAAGTGTCCTAATATCATGGCCTTTTATACTTGTAGAAGAACACTGAAAAAGACTTAACGCCTTCGTATTCATTTCCAGTATTTCATACTGATGATTCCAAATAACCATACCGTCGTTCGTTGTCATAAAAATATTTCGAAAGCATTCTTCCCCTTCATAAAGTCTTTGCTTCACTTCATATTGACTCCTTATTTGATGAAACTGAATCATGTGATAACCGTATAAAGGATGTTTTTTCCAATTATATGCTAAATACTTGATTTTTCCATTTGGAAGCTGAAAAAACACTTTATCTTGAATAATCTTGGAATTTGTTGTTTTTAATGTTAATTCTAACCGTTCTCTATATTGTTCTTGAATAAAATCAAAAATGTTTTTTCCTAAAATATCCCTTAACGAACACTCTAATAATTGCAATGTTGAATGATTAACTCTGATCAGCTTTCCACTTTCACTGCATAAAACGGTTGCTTCCAGTACCTCTTCAAAAAAGCTGTGAAAGACTTCTTCATTTTTTTGCAGTTTCATTTTTAACATTTTCTTTTCAATATAATCTCTCCGAATAACTTTGTTCAGCCTTTGGTAAATAGCTGGGTTATGTTTAAAATCAATTTTATGGTTCTTCTGCTTTTCTGCTGCATTTTTACGTTGAGAGTAATCACTTACATTCATTACATTCACTTTTTTCTTCTCCCCTTCAACCCGAAATTAAATGGTGCTTTTCTCAGTTTTGCTTCTGTTTGCTAAATCAATTTAGCAAGTACGATCACAGAATAAGCAATATATTCTTAAGTGTAAAACTGAAAATGATGCTTATCACATAGAAGTCTTTATTTCTTCTGATTTAATCGGACTCTAACCGGCAGCGCTCGTTAGATATGGGATTATTAATAGAAATGGTGAAAATAAAAAGAGATTATTTTTTTGAACATCTTCGTTGTGTTCAGTCATTTGGTTTACACGGTTCATTTGTCAGTTTCATCTTTATTTCTATGTTGCTAAATCAAAAAGTATTTTGCCTTCTTTAGGTTTTTTACTTCTTTATCTTGGTAGTCACATTCAGAACATAATTGACTACTTGCATATTTTTTAGGAGCGATGATCAAATCACGACCTTCCCACTCTGCTTTGTATCAAGCTCCATATTGTATAGACTAATCATAGAACAATCTTTTGGCTTACGCCAACCGAAAATTCATCTCCCACTTTCATTGGGCTATGCCCTTCACATTTAGAAGTGGGAGAATTCTTTTCGGAAATCCAGTTAAAAATGAAAAATGGGCTCGTAGGGTCCAAACCGCATAGTCAATTAGTAGGAGAAAACATATTTCGGTTTTTTCTGAAGGGTTAAATGATATGTCATGAACTATCATAATCTGGAGTTTTTCACCTTCACACTGAGAAGAACAATCTTTTTTACGAAATGAAAAAAAACCATTTATGTTTATTTATTGCACGGTTTTTTAATAGGACTTTTAAGGAAAGCAGCATAGAATAAGGTTTGTCATAACAAACGATAACCATTTCATTTTTCATTTCTTTCTTGTCAACCGTCCTTAACATTCATTGCCGTTTACCAAATAAGTGGAGAAGGATACTGCAAATTAAATGTCAAAATAATGAATCCTTCATACGAACAACAACTTAGTATATGCATGAATCGTATTTTTTGGTTTAGCCCCTCCTCTATGCAAGTTTTTCCAATCAAGGTGGTACAGAATTCCCATCTGATGTTCTTTATTGTGTATAACTAAAAAGCCCCCATTCTTTTTCAATAATATAAAATATTCTAATATTGTTGTCAAATTCCTGCCTTTCTTTTAAAATTCGTCTATTTTAACTAGAAAAAAGAGGAGAGGGCATCTTTGATCACCCTCTCTTGTAACATGTATAGTATCATTGTCTTACTGCTTCAAGATACAGGAATGAAAAATTTCCTATCTTTATCCAATAATGACTCGTTCCTTTGGATAATGATAATGAACATTTTTTTCTTTTCCACCCATTGTGAAAAGAAATGAAAGAATACCTACTCGTCCGATAAACATTAATAAGATTAATAATATTTTCCCGAAAATAGACAACTCTTTTGTAATTCCCATTGATATCCCAGTCGTTCCAAACGCCGAACAAACTTCAAAGATGATCGCCATTAAGCTTTGCTCTTCTGTTACTGACAGCATAATAACTGAGGTTGAACACATAATGACAGCAAGCATTAACACAACTACTGACTTTTGCACATCTTCTGGGCATATTTCACGGTTAAATACTTGAATATCACGTTTTCCCCTTGCAAAATGCATCAGAAAAAGGAGATTGACAGCAAATGTTGTTGTCCTGATCCCCCCGCCGACAGAACTCGGAGATGCCCCAATAAACATAAGCAATGACATGATCAAAAGTGTTGACGTTGAAAATTGATTAATATCGACTGTCGCGAGACCTGCACTCCTTGTTGTCGTTGATTGAAAGAGTGCATAAAAAAATGACTCATGCCAGCTCTTATCACTAAAAAATAAGCTGTTCTCTAAGAATAATATCATGGCCGTTCCAAAGATAAATAAATATAAATAAGTAACCGTCGTTAGTTTTGCAAATAAAGAAAATCGAAATCTTTGCTGTTGATTTTTATGTAGCAAAAAATTTTTTGTTTCGATTAATACAGGAAAACCAATCGATCCTAAAATAATCAGCAGCATCACGATAAACTGAACAAAGTAGTCATGAGCAAACGGGATAAAAGAAGCACCAGTAATATCGAAGCCGGCATTTGTCGTAGCACTGACAGAAGCAAATAATCCGTTTAAAAATGCTTCTTCCCAAGTTCCATAATACTTAAGAAAATAGACCCCTAAAATAAGAGCGCCGGCAAATTCAATTAAAATAATTAAATAAAAGATCTGTTTTAGCAACTTTACAATACCGGCAAGTGTCGTTTGGTTTTGATCAGTCATCATTAACTGCCTTTGTTTAAGTCCGATCTTTTTTCCAATTAATAGATAAAAAAATGTGCTAAGCGTCATGACACCGATCCCGCCTATTTGCAGAACAAACATTAAAATAAAGATACCCGCTGTACTAAACGTATCAGGAATGCTGATCGTCGTTAAGCCTGTCACGCTGATCGCACTTGCAGCAGTAAATATAGCATCAATAAATTGCCACTCTACTCCATTACGATGAGCAAAGGGCAAGCTTAGTAAAATTGTTGAGATGGTGAGTGCTAATAAGTAATAAGAAGCAATCACCTGAAAAGGTGTTAATTTTTTTAATCTGTGCTTTGTTTTCATGTACATCTTTTCAAATCCCTTTCACCAATCACGATTTTTATGCCATTAATTTTCATTTCCTATTATCTTAAAGAAAAATAGCATAGAAAGAAAGTGAATGGAGAAAAATTTTGTAAACATGACAAATGTCCTTGAAAATTCAATATACATTTGTCATGTTCTTTGCTTTTTTCAAAGAAACAATATAGCTCGATAATGCAATTCCTATTAATACTATCCAAAACGTCAGCTTCCAGCCAGTAGAGGCAGGAAAAGTTTCATCTAATATATTCACCTTTGGATGAGCTAACGTAAGTACTGCCAACTTCACACCTACCCAGCCTACAATTAAATATGCTGCTGTTTCTAGTGTTGGATATTTCTCAAGTACTTTAATAAACCAAGTAGCTGCAAAACGAATTAAGATGAGGCCAAACATACCGCCCAAAAATACCACAATAAATTGTCCGCCATCCATTCCACCAATATGGAATAAACCTGCTGGGGTTAATGTCATTGCCAAAGCTACAGCAGCTAACATAGAATCAACAGCAAAAGCAATATCCGCTATTTCGACCTTTAATACTGTCATCCAAAAAGAACTGCTTTTCACCTGCTTCGGCTGTTCTGCATTTTTTTTGGTTCGTTTCATCGTTTTTATTAAATGGTGAACAGAAAGATACAATAAATACGCCGCACCCATCGCCTGAACTTGCCAAGCTTGTACTAAAATGGTAATAATAAAAAGCGACGCAAACCGAAATACAAACGCACCCAGCAATCCATAAAATAATGCCTTTTTTTGCTGCTCTTTCGGGAGATGCTTTACCATGACTGCCATCACAACTGCATTGTCAGCAGATAGTATCCCCTCTAAACAGATTAAAATAAGTAAAACCCAACCATATTCTAATAATAATGACAGCTCCATCTTCTTGTACCTCCAATGATTGTGACTTGTGCATAAACTAATGTTGTTTCCGGTACTAATGACATGTGATAAAGTGAAACTTCCATCAGTGGGGGTTTTCTCTCATCCCCCACTGATAAGAAGTAAACCAAAAGCTAGGATCGCAGGCGTCCTCGAAAAGGAAACCGATTCAAGAAGCTTTCCTTATCCTGTCGGCCCGAACCAATCGGACATTTGACTTTCAGTTATCCCCACCTAGCGCTTCTGATTCCTCTTACTCTTGAGGTGGGGGTCTTACTGCCAGTTAGATATGGGATAAACCTAGTTAACACCGTTTCAAGGAGAGATTCATCAGCTATTCTATACATTTTCTTCCAAGACAACAAAAAAGACCTCTGCCTATATATAGGCAAAGGTCTTGCTAAGCACCATATGTGCCAGCAAAGCCGATGGAATCTCTCCATGTATTGACGACTTTGCTTTAGATAAATAATCTAACGCTACTCCCCTTTGACGAATGTCAAAAGCTATTTTCTTTGTTTTCATTATAGATTATAGCAATCTTTTTTACAAGTCTATAATCTAGTATTTTACCCCATATTTCATTTTTGGGAGTGCAAGCTAGATACAGATGTAAACTGCTATCTCGTTTTCACTAAAATTTATATTTATAGATCAATAAGTTGAGGCTTTCTCCGTTTCTTTTTCTTCTTTCTTCTCGTCTCAGGATCAAAAAAACTATAGACGACTGGAATAACATATATAGTCAAAAACGTACTGCTTATAAGCCCTCCTATAACAGTTACCCCCATTGGCTGATTAATTTCTGTACCTTGGCCAAGACCTATTGCCAACGGCACAAGTCCTAAGATCGTTGTTAAAGCTGTCATTAAGATCGGACGCGCCCGATCCTTAACAGATTCTACAATTGCCTCTAGACTATCAAGACCATCCCGCTTTCTTTGATTAATGTAATCAACAATGACAATTGCATTGTTCACTACAATACCTGCTAAGATAATGATTCCAATAATTGCTGAAATGCTTAATGGAATCCGAGTCAATGTTAATGCAATAGCAACTCCTATCACCATAAGTGGAACAGTGAACATAATCACAAATGGGTACTTGAACGATTCAAATTGAGCCGCCATGACGATATAGATTAATACAATTGCTAGTATAAATGCCATCGTCATATCCTTTAGCCCGTCTTCTAGCAATTCACGATCACCGCCAAAGGTTATTTCTGTTTCATTAGCAATATCAGACTCTGCGATTTTTTCATCGACAATCTTTGATATTTCACCTAAGTTAACATCAGACGAATATTTTAACGTAAATTGAATTGCATCTTGTTGATTAATTCTCTGGATTTGTACAGGTCCTTTTCCAATCTCAATTTGTGCAATTTCGTCTAATGTAGCATATCCGTCATCAGGTTTTTTTATCAAGATTTTTTTCAATTTCTCTAAATCACGTGTGATGGCAGTGTCATAAGCAACAAAAATACTTTGCACCTCAGCTTCTTCGGAAATTACTTGAGAAGCTTGTACACCTCTTGTTATATCGTTAACGGTCATTGCAATTTGTGCTGGAACCAAACCAGCAGCCAATGCTTTATCACGATCAATCGTAATTTGTACTTCTTCTACTTCATCCATCTGGTTTGTAGATAATTCATTTACTTCTTCCAAATCCTTTAATGCAGAGAAAATTTTATCTGCACTTGCTTCTAAACGCTGCTTGTTCGTATCACGAACATGAAAGGTTAAAGTCTGCGGACTTAAACCAGATGTTGCTTGAACATTAAAAACAAGTTTAGCAGCTTCATTAACGTCATTTACTTCTTTTTCAAGTTTAGATTGGATATCATCCACAAACTGAAAAATAGAACGATCACGCTCTTCTAATGCTTTCATTTTAATATAAATTTCCGCAGTGTTTGCTTTTCCAGAACCTCGAAAAGTATCTTCCTGTGTTGAACCAACAAGGCTGACAAAAAAGTCAACATCTTCTTCTTTGTGCAGTACCTTTTCCATTTTTTTGATAACTTTATCTGTTTCGGACAAGGCAGTTCCATTCTCCAATGTCACACCGATGCTAAAAAACCCTTCATCTGTCGCAGGCAGGAATTGTGTTCCTACTGTCGTTAGACCTAAAATACCTCCAATAAACAGCAAAAGTGTGAAAAACAAGACAGTTAGTCGATGACGCAAAGACCACCTCACTGATTTTTCCAGCATTTTCATTGATTTCGAACGTCGTCTTTTTGCATCCATATTCCCTTTTGGTTTCTTTAATAGCCGACTAGCCATCATTGGAATAACGGTTAGAGCGACAAATAGAGATGCAAATAGACTAAAAGAAATCGTTAATGCAAACTCTGTAAATAATTCTCCTAGCAAACCTGTAATAAACACAACTGGTAAAAATACCGCTACAGTTGTCAATGTTGAAGCAGTAATCGCTCCTCCAACTTCTTTCGCACCATCGCGAGCGGCCTGCACCCGACTTTTTCCCATTGACAAATGTCGATATATATTTTCAATGACCACAATTGAATTATCGACAAGCATCCCTATTCCTAATGCAAGTGCGCCAAGTGTCATAATATTTAAAGCAAATTTAGCAAAATACATGAGCACAAAGGTAACAATCACCGAATATGGAATTGCTACACCGACAATGAGCGGCGTTCTTATATTTTGCAAAAAGAAAAACAACACTAGCATTGCCAAAGCCCCGCCAATGATTAATGACGTTGCGATATTTCCGATTGCGATTTGAATATAATCTCCTTGATCAAAAAGAATATTTGCATTAATTTCTTTATATTCTTCTCGATCAAGCAGCTTCGTTAATTCTTTTTTAAAGGCTTTTGAAACAGTTGCTGTGTTTGCATCTGTCTCTTGTAAGACACTTAATAAAACAGCTGGTTTTTCGTTCGTTCTTGTCATGCTATCTTCTTCTTTTTTTAATAATGATACATCAGCAACGTCTTGAATTTTCAGTTTTGTCCCATCTAAAGGGTTAACGGCAATGGCCAACTGTTGAATGTCTTCTGGCGAATGAAGCTGGCTGAGGATACGAGTTGTCAATTGTTTCCCATCTGACTCAACTGTCTCTCCAGGCAATGAAATGTTATTCGCTTGAATGACTTGTACAATGTCGGCTTGGCTTAATTGATATTGCTTCAACTTTTCCTGATCTAGCTGAACAGAAATCTGTTCAACAATATTTCCAGTTACATTAACACTTGCGACTCCTTCTACTTTCGTCAATTCAGTAGTAAGGCTCTCAGCTAATTTCCTTAAACTGCTTTTATCTCCCTCTGTCTTTAAAGAAAGCTGAATAATAGGAAATTGTGAAGGATCAAACTTTAAAAATCTTGGTTTTCCAGCATCATCTGGAATCGGCGTTTGATCAATTCGCTGCAATACTTCATTTTGGATATCATCAATTTTCGTGCTCCAAGAAAACTCCAGTAAAGTGAAATTAGAACCTTCTTGAGAAATAGTTTGTACATTTTTTATCCCTGGCAGTGTCGCTAAATTTGCTTCTAATGGCTTTGTTATCTTTTCAACTACTTCAGTTGGACTGGCACCATGATAAGAAGTGACGACAACTGCAACAGGCGGATTGATGTCAGGAATTAGCTTCAACGGTATTTTAAATACAGATACAGCACCCAAGATCAACACAAGAAACATAGTGACAATCGTAAAGACAGGGCGCTTAATTGAAAAGTTGCTAATTTTCAAAATACGAACTCCTTCCTTGTACTAATCATAAGCTGTCATTTTTAGTTTATACAACGCAGCGAAAACCTGTATACTCGTTCCTTATGAAAGTGAATGATTGATGTCACTTTTTAAAAAACAATCGTTCGCCATTCTCCCTTGAAGAACCGTCGTTTTGCTCCCGAAAAAAAGGTGTTCGGATTACTTTTTATGAAACTTCATTCTTCGTTCTATTTCTTCATAAGATCCACAAATAGGGCGCAATCAGGAAATATCCCCATTTGCATCCTTGTAACGCTCCTCCTCTAAATAGTATTGGAATACTTTTGTCAACAACTCAGCAAGCTGATTGCTATCGTCTTCCCCTAAAAATGTGATTAAACCTTGAAAAGAAGAAAACATCATTTCTTCCGCATTTTTAACAATCTCGGTGCCTTTAGGTGTTAAATGAACCCAAACAGCTCGCCTGTCTTTCGTATCTATACACCGCTTGACTAAACCATCATTTTCTAGTTTTTTTACTAACTGTGTGACTGTAGGAGAAGTAACGTGTAGATGATGACTAATTTCTGATACTTTTAGGGCTGAATTTTTGATGCAAAATAACATTCTAATTTCGCTAGGCTTATAGCCGGCAATCGTTCTCGAATGCCAGTCAATCTTTTTGAATTGCATAAAAGCTTGTAAAAGACGCCTGGAAGTTATATTTTCATTACATGACATTGTCATCCCCTCACCATCGCATCATGCCACATATATGTATGCCATTCCAATCTATTTCATCATCATTCAAGAAAACATGTGTTATCAATAAAAATTAATTACTTTGGCAACCTAATTATATTTCGAGACATCTTAAAAGTCAAAAACAAAGTGAAACTTCACTAGTGGAAGTTTCTCACATCGCCGTATACATAACGAATTTTTCATATGTTGCTTCTTTAGTCCTTCTACTTTGACCAAGCCTGCTTTTTGATTATTTTATCGTTGCCTTCGCTCTTTTAAACTGCGCAAAAAGGAGCGAAGGCAATGTTCTACCATCTAAATTTGTTTAACCGAGCATACTGATTAATGAAATATCCGGATGTTTATCTTGGAACCAGCGAAGTGCAAAATCATTTTCAAAAAGAAACAGTGGCCTATCAAACCGATCTTTCACAAGCAAGCTTCTAGCGCTGGATAAGGATTCATCTGCTTTTCCATCCTCAATCCATCTAGCAATTTTTGATCCAATCGACTCCATCATAACATCTGTATGATATTCCTGTTTCATTCGATATTGAAACACTTCGAATTGCAGCTGCCCAACAGCACCGATAATATAATCTTCCATTCGATACGTTTTAAAGAGCTGAATCGCTCCTTCTTGAACAAGTTGATGAATCCCTTTATAAAAATGCTTTTGTTTCATAACATTTTTCGCTGTTACTTTCATAAATAATTCAGGTGTAAACTGTGGCAGCTCTTCATACTCCAACTTGTCTTTCCCACTTGTAATTGTATCTCCTATCTGATAAGTTCCAGTATCGTATAAACCTATAATATCGCCGCTTACTGCTGCCTGTACAGTGCTGCGATCATCGGCTAAAAATTGTGTAGACTGAGCAAGCTTGATTTGTTTATTCATTCTCGTCAATGTCACATTCATTCCACGCTCAAACGTACCAGAACAAATCCGTACAAAAGCAATACGATCGCGATGAGCTGGATTCATATTTGCTTGAATTTTAAAAACAAATCCGGAAAATACATCAGCAGCGGGATCTATTTTTCCTAAATTAGAATTCCGCGGTTGTGGTGATGGTGCAAAAGAGAGAAATGTCTCTAAAAATGTTTTAATGCCAAAATTCGTTAAAGCACTGCCAAAAAATACAGGTGTTAATGTACCATTCGCAATTTTTTCTTCATTATATGCATTGCCCGCTTCTTCTAAAAGCAATGCTTCCTCTAGAGCCTGATCATAAAGTGATGATTGCTTTATAACATGGTCTTCCGCGACTTCCCCATCTTCGTTTAATGGCAGATACTGTTCATCCCCTTCACCACGAAAAAGTTCGATTCGTTTATAATAACGGTCATAAATGCCTAGTAATTCTTTTCCCATTCCAATCGGCCAATTCATTGGGTATGCATCTATTCCTAATACTTCCTCAAGCTCTGCTATGAGTTCTAAAGGAGGTTTTCCAACACGATCAAGCTTATTAATAAAAGTGAAAATCGGAATGCCGCGCATTCGACAAACTTTAAAAAGTTTAATCGTTTGTTCCTCAATACCTTTGGCAGAATCAATCATCATTACAGCACTATCGACGGCCATTAAAGTCCGATAAGTATCCTCACTAAAATCCTGATGTCCAGGTGTATCCAGAATATTGATACGGTGTCCAAGATAATCGAATTGCATCACAGAAGAAGTAACAGAGATCCCCCGCTGCTTTTCTATTTCCATCCAATCGGAGGTAGCAAATTTACCCGATTTTTTCCCTTTTACCGTCCCTGCTTCTCGGATTGCTCCACCAAATAATAATAATCTTTCTGTCATCGTTGTTTTCCCAGCATCTGGGTGAGAAATAATTGCAAACGTTTTTCTTCTGTTTACCTCATCTTGAAGAGAAAGTTGTTTCATTTCACTAATTCCTTTCACTAGCGTCAATTTCTTATTTCCTCTACTATCTTCTTGCTCTCATCACCACACCTTGAAGGCCATAGTTAATAAAGCAGCAGATGTTCTAATGTATTGCTGCTCATATACCTATTCTATCGCAGCAATCTTGTAGTCGTTATTCTTAAAAACATAGGGCGTTTATGTCCGTTAAGAACAAAATAAGCCTGTTGCCCGATATTGGCTTTATCATGTAATGTGGCTATTCACTTTATTTTATTCGTCTTTCTTACAAAAGGAAATCATTTATTCCCCATCTAACTGTTCTAGAGTCAGGAAGCAAATTTGAGCTTTCCACCTCTAACTAATATGTCTAATTAATTTAGGTCAACAGGATAAAGTGAAACTTCCATGAGTGGGGGTTTTCGCTCATCCCCCACTGATAAGAAGTAGAACAAAGGCTAAGATCGCAGGCGTCCTCGAAAAGGAAACCTCTTTTCTTCGTGCGATGTATCGCTACCGAAGCTTTCCTTGTCCTGTTGCAACGCCTTTGTGACCGACATCCTCGAAAAAGGAAAGCACTTTTTCTTCGTGCGATGCTAATTCAAGAAGCTTTCCTTATCCTGTCGGCCCGAACCAATCGGACATTTGACTTTCAGTTATCCCCCACCTAGCGCTTCTGATTCCTCTTACTCCCCGAGGTGGGGGTCTTACTGCCAGTTAGATGTGGGATAAAGAAACCTTTTTAGATCATACGAAAAACGGTTCCTTTTTCAAAGATGACGCGTCTTTAGAGGGGTGCCTCCTGATGAAAGTCACATGATGATTGTGATCTCACCTTTTACATCTCTCTCGTCCATTGGTACACTCGTTGTGCAAGCTCCTCCGCTTCCTCACGTTCTACACAATGAGCTAGTGAGTTAGCTAAGTTTTGAAGAAAAGCTTCTCCAGCATCTTCGTAAGTAAAATCTTTAGACCATTCTATATCTGGGATTGCTGTTACAAAGTAAGCTTCCTTTTTATTTTCATATACATAGACATTCACTTCTCTATCGTGGAGCACTGTTTTTCTAATTTTCATGACAATCATCCCATTTCATCTTTTGATATATGTAAGGAGAAATTCCTAGATTATATAAGCAGTTATTTCATTTTATTTAAAAGCTTTTTAATTTCTTTCTCAAACTGACTCAGTTTTGTCGTTGGTGACAGTTAGATGTGGGATAAAACTTTCCCTTTATAAGCCGCTAACGATGTATGGTCTCCGTTTATTTTTTCAGCTGCTAAATAATAGATCGATATGATCGTCTCACATCCTCTTCATCGATTCGTGTCTGTTATTAGAAATGCGAAGGACTGAACCTATTCTTGAGGCTGCAAAGGCATTTTTTCTCCAACACGGCCTTTTCTTCCATTTGTTGTCTCCGCTTGTGTGCACGAATTCATAATCGCTTCCTCTGTAGCTTCTGCAGCTGCCTGAAAAAGAAGATTCATGAGAGGATGGTCGTCGCGTATAAACCTTTTCCTTTCCATCCATTCATTACTTTGATGGCTTATTGGTTCTGCATTAGAAAATGCTATGACGATATCACCACTTCCATGATGAATATGACTCCCTGTTCTTGATAAACCGATCATACATCTCTTGGCTAAGCGTTTTAACTGTCTTGATGAGAGAGGGGCGTCAGTAGCAAGAATCATCATAATCGAGCCATCTGGACGGATAAATGCAGCATCATCTGTTTCTTTTTTTTGAAGGAAAAGGCACTCCTCTTTTCTTCCAAAATTGCTTAAAACAAGAACACCGACTGTATATGGTGCTTCCAAATCAGCCGTTTTTTCCAAATCCTGCCTACTAATAACCCGCGAAGAACTGCCAATGCCACCTTTATACCCAAAGCACATCGTACCACAGCCTGCACCAACTGCACCTTCTGCTGCTTGCTCATTCGATGCATTCTCAATTGCTGCAATCGCATGCTCAGGTTTCACCGCTAGCTGCCGTGCAGAATTTAAATAACTATCATTACATTCTCCCACGACAATATTAATGGAACTAGTAGAATCGCCAATTTCAGGATTTTCTCTTAACATATAAGCAAGCGTTCCTTGTAAAACAGGGGCAACGCTAAACGTATTAGTTAACATGATAGGAGATTCTATTAGTCCCAACTCATCTACTTGAATGAGGCCAGTCGTTTTGCCAAAACCATTTGCTACGAAACTTGCTGCTGCTACTTTTTCTTTAAAGAGATTGCCATTGTGCGGCATGATAGCTGTTACTCCGGTCCGAATCCGCTCAAGATTGCCAGTATCCTTCTTTAACGTTACATGACCTACCTTTACATCTGGAACATCTGTTATACAATTCTTCTTTCCCACTTTTAGACTTCCAACATTAAAACCAAGCTCTCTAGCTTTCACAACAAACTTTTCCTCCTCAAAAGATGCCTCCTAAACTGCAGATGCACTTAAAAATTTATCACATAGATAAAGTGAAACTTCCATCAGTGGGGGGTTTTCTCTCATCCCCCACTGATAAGAAGTAGAACAAAGGCTAAGATCGCAGGCGTCCTCGAAAAGGAAACCTCTTTTCTTCGTGCGATGTATCGCTACCGAAGCTTTCCTTGTCCTGTTGCAACGCCTTTGTGACCGACATCCTCAAAAAAGAAGAGCACTTTTTCTTCGTGCGATGCTGATTCAAGGAGCTTTCCTTATCCTGTCGGCCTGAACCAATCGGACATTTGACTTTCAGTTATCCCCCACCTAGCGCTTTCGATTCCTCTTACTCCCCGAGGTGGGGGGCTTACTGCCAGTTAGATGTTGGATAAAAAACCTATTTGTCATTATGTTAGACTTACATTTAAATATTCCTATTAATCGGATACTAATATGAAATGATTGGCGATTGAATATATGCTAATAGCAGCTTTTCTGTGTTTAAAATAGATGTTTCATGCGTGCGTTCAAATGCATGTGACGACTCAATTCCTGGCCCAATTAACCCATGAACAATATCATGTCCTGCACGAATAGCCGCAGAAGCATCTGATCCATAGTAAGGATAAATATCTACCTTATAATCAATCTGATTTTCCTTCGCCAATTGTACAAGTTTTTTTCGAAATCCATAATGATAAGGACCGCTGGAATCCTTCGCACAAATAGAAACAGTATATTCATCAGAAGATTGCCCATCGCCAAGCGCTCCCATATCTACTGCTAAATATTCCACCGTTTCGGGAGGTATATTTGAATTTCCTCCGTAGCCAATTTCTTCATTGTTAGAAATTAAGAAATGAGTCGTGTACGGAAGTTTTATATTTTGTTGATTAACATGCTTGATCAGTTGCAGCAAGATGGCGGTACTCGCTTTATCATCTAAATGTCTTGATTTTATATAGCCGCTCTCGGTTATTTGCACACGAGGATCAAACGAAACAAAATCGCCAACTTCAATTCCTAAAGCACGTGTTTCTCCTGCATTGTTGACTCGTTCATCTATGCGGACTTCGATATTGTTTTCATCGCGTTTCGCTTCTCCAGCATCTTTATAAACGTGTACAGATGTTTGGTGCATAAGAATTGTCCCTGTATACATTTTTCCTGAACTTGTTTCGATTTGACAATATTCTCCTTCTACAGAATTCCAGCGAAAACCGCCTATCATAGCTAATTTTAATCTGCCATCAGCTTTAATTTCTTTTACCATCGCACCCAAAGTATCTACATGTGCTGTCAACATCCGGTGCTGAGAGTTATCTTGGCCTGGAATGGTAATGATTAAACCGCCTTTTCGATTACGTTTTCTTTCATACGGAAGATTTTTAATATAATTATCACAAAAATCAATAACTTTTTGTGTATTTCCTGATGGACTTGGAATCGATACAAGCTGTTTAATTAGTTGAAATGTTGCTTTCGTATTTGGATATGCGGACATCATAAAAAACCCCTTTTCCTTGTTAACATCGTTCACAGCGATAAAATTGTGATGATTCTATTATATTGGAAAGAAAAAGAACAGTAAACTTAGCGAATACGCCTTTTTGCCTTTCTCTTCTTGTTATTCGCCTAGCAGCACAAAGATTTGCAAGTAGGGCATACTAATCATATAGTGCTATAATTGCTAAGAAAGGAGAAGATGAAGATGACGGGCTTGTCGTCCATTTGATCATGTAACGACTTAAAAATCATATGTCATCATACAATACATTATTCTTTATATTTCACCTCATTATTGGTGATTATGTTGCAAAAGTTTCTTGACTATCGGAGGTCCTTGCATGAAAAAAACAAATACACGTTTCGTTTTTATCGCTCTATTTGTAGCAACCTTTTTAACTGCGATAGAAGGAACAGTCGTCACTACCGCAATGCCGACTATCATTGGTGAATTACAAGGGATAGAATTAATGAACTGGGTATTTTCCATTTATTTATTAACATCTGCAGTTACTGTTCCGATTTTCGGAAAAATGTCCGATCTTTATGGTCGAAAAATCATTTTCATGATTGGAACATTGATTTTTTTAATTGGGTCTATCTTATGCGGCTTATCACAAAATATGGAGCAGCTCATCATTTATCGTGCTATTCAAGGGATTGGAGCAGGTGCTATTATGCCTGTTACGATGACCATTATTGGGGATATTTATCCATATGAAAAAAGAGCTAAAATGCTCGGTTTTTTAGGAGCAGCCTGGGGAATAGCTGGAGTACTCGGACCTTTAGTCGGCGGCTTCTTTGTTGATCATTTAACATGGCACTGGATCTTCTTTATCAATATCCCCTTTGGACTCATTGCTACTCTTATGGTTGCTGCTTCTTTAAAAGAAGTCATTGAAAAAACAAAAAAGAAAATAGATTATATTGGAGCGATTACATTTACAGCTGGAGTGCTAGCACTTCTGTTTGCACTTCAAAAAGGAGGCGATACGCAAGATTGGTTTTCGCTTTCCGTTTTAGGGCCTTTTATCGCTTCGATCATATTACTCACTCTCTTTATCATCATTGAATCAAAAGTAAGTGATCCCATCATTCCACTTCAGCTTTTTCGCATTCGTGTGATCTCTGCTGCAAATGGAGTCGCATTTCTTGTAAGTGCTGTCCTGATCGGAACAATGGTTTACATCCCGATGTGGGTACAAGGTATTCTTGGCTACGGCGCTACATTATCAGGATTAATGCTTGCCCCCACCTCTCTCACTTGGATGGTCGGGTCTTTCTGGGGCGGGAAGATGTTGCTGCAAAAAGGCGAGCGTTTTTCAATCACTGTTGGTGCTGCAATCCTATTAATTGGGAGTATTTGGCTCTCTACTTTCACGAGTAAAACCCCTTCCCTATTATTTTATCTGCTATCAGCAATATTGGGGTTAGGTTTTGGGATTGTCATCACCATTACAACCGTATGTGTTCAATCTGCAGTAGACTGGAAATCACGCGGTGTTGCTACCGCTTCTAATACCTTTTTTAGGACGCTTGGACAAACAGTCGGCGTTGCTTTACTAGGCACTTATTTTAATGCAAAGATATCAAAAAGTATGATTGCCAATCAAGCGGAAAACATTGATCCAAAAGAATTAAACTTACTAATTAATCCTCATACAGCAGCAGACGTTCCTGCGAATACACAATCGCTTTTGCGAGTTGTGTTGACGGATGGTCTGCATCACGTTTTTATCGCGATTTTAGCAATTGCAGTACTCAGTCTGCTCTTTAGCTTGCTATTGCCTAAAATCAAACTTGAAACGGAACACTAGATCATTACCTGCAATGATGAAGATAATGACATTTCCTATATCTATCTATTGACTTCAAAAATAAGTATATGTACTATAAACATAAGATTAGCACTCTAATAGTTGGAGTGCTAATTTAGTTAAACTTATTATTTTTTATTTTAAATTTGAAAGGAGACTCCTTTATGACGAAAAAACCTTTTAAAGCTGAATCGAAAAAACTACTCGAGATGATGATAAACTCCATATACACGCAGAAGGAAATCTTTCTTCGAGAGCTTATTTCTAATGCAAGTGACGCAATAGACAAACTATATTACAAAACATTGACTGACGATAAATTAGTATTCAACAAGGACGATTTTTACATAAAAGTATCCCCTGATAAAACAAACCGTATTTTAACAATTAGCGATACAGGCATCGGAATGACAAAAGAAGAGCTTGAAAATAACCTTGGGGTTATCGCGCAAAGCGGATCGTTGGCATTCAAGATGGAGAATGAACTACAAGATGGGCACAATATTATCGGCCAATTCGGGGTTGGGTTTTACTCGGCATTTATGGTGGCAGATGAAGTTGCAGTCATAACGAAAGCTTTAGGCAGCGATGAGGCTTTTAAATGGGAATCTAAAGGCGCGGATGGATATACAATTGAACCATATGAAAAAGATGAAGTTGGAACCGATATCATTTTAAAAATAAAAGACAACACCGAAGATGAACAGTATGATGAGTATCTGGATGAGTATCGCCTAAAAGCGATTATTAAAAAATACTCTGATTTTATTAGATACCCTATTAAGATGGAGATAACTGGACAAAGACCTAAAGAAGACAGCGACAATGAATTTGAGGAATATGCAGAAGAACAAACGATCAATAGTATGGTTCCAATCTGGCGAAAAAATAAAAATGAACTTACAGATGAAGATTACGCTAATTTTTATGCTGAAAAACACTATGGCTTCGATAAGCCTATTAAACATATCCATATTAGTGCTGATGGTGCTGTATCTTATCATGCCATCTTGTTTATCCCAGAAAACACGCCGTTTGACTATTACACGAAAGAATATGAAAAAGGATTGGAGTTATATTCCAATGGTGTGTTAATTATGGATAAGTGTGCAGAATTGCTGCCAGACTTCTTTAGCTTTGTCAAAGGGATGGTCGATTCCGATGATTTGTCCCTTAATATCTCACGGGAAATGCTCCAGCATGACAGACAATTGCATTTAATTGCGAAAAATATTAAAAACAAGATCAAAAGTCAATTGCAAAGCTTATTAAAAAATGATAGAGAGCAGTATGAAAAATTCTTTCAATCATTTAGCAGACAATTAAAGTATGGTGTATATAGCGATTATGGAGCGAATAAGGAAGTCCTCCAAGACTTGTTATTATTCTACTCATCTAAAGAAAAGAAATTAGTCACTTTAGATGAATATGTTTCGAGAATGCCAGAGGATCAGAAGTACATTTACTATGCTGCTGGCGAATCGATCGATAGAATCGAAAAACTTCCGCAAACAGAGATTGTATCTGACAAGGGATATGAGATCTTGTACTTTACCGATGACATTGATGAGTTCGCAATTAAGATGATTATGAACTATCAAGAAAAAGAATTCAAATCTGTATCAAGCGGCGACCTCGGGATTGAAGCAGATAATGATGAAACTGCAACGAATGAAGAAGATAGTCATAAAGAGCTATTTGATTATATGAAAGACATCTTGAAAGACAAAGTGAAAAGTGTCAAAGCATCTAAAAGATTGAAGACCCATCCAGTATGCCTTTCTACCGAAGGCGAATTAACGATAGAAATGGAAAAAATCTTAAAAGCAATGCCGAACAGCCAAGATGTGAAGGCGGATAAGGTATTGGAAATCAACATTCATCATGAAGTATTCCAATCGTTGAAAGATGCTTATGAAAAAGATAAAGAGAAATTAAATCTATATACAAATTTATTGTACAATCAAGCACTATTGATCGAAGGATTGCCAATTAACGATCCGGTTGAGTTCACCAATGATATTTGTAAAGTAATGGTTTAATTCGAGCGGTTCGCATTTAGATGATTTCATGAAGAAAGCGGCTAAAAAGGAGATGTTGGAACTCTTTTTAGCCGCACTTTCGTTAGTGCTGTTCTTCATATGCAGTAATTTTATCTACATAATTTAAAGTGACCGCAATCTCATCCCAGCCATTTAGAAGCATTTCTTTTCGATACGCATCAATGGGAAACGCTGCCTCAAATCCAGTGTTGTCTGATACCACTTGCTTTTCGAGATCAACAGAAAGCTGATAGTTCTCTCTTTCTGCCTTATGAATGATATCCTGGACATCTTTTTCAGGAAGTTTAATTGCCAAAAGACCGTTTTTTGAACAATTGTTATAAAAAATATCAGCAAAGCTTGGAGCTATAATCACTTTAAAACCATAATCTTGCAATGCCCACGGTGCATGCTCTCGAGATGAACCACAGCCAAAATTATCGCCAGCTACCAATATCGAAGCTTCCTTATATTGAGGCAGATTCAATATAAAGTCTTTCCGTATAGTTCCTTGATCATCAAAACGCCAATGGTAAAATAAAAATTGACCGAAGCCTTGGCGTTCAATTCTTTTTAGAAACTGTTTAGGAATAATTTGGTCTGTATCGATATTTACACGATTAAGAGGACAAACAATGCCTGTCAGCTTTCGAATCGGTTCCATTTTTATACCTCCAACGCTTCATTTTCTACTAATTTTCTGACATCTGTAAATTTGCCTGTCACTGCTGCGGCAGCAGCCATTTGCGGACTAACAAGATGCGTTCGTGATCCATTGCCTTGCCGTCCTTCAAAATTTCTATTCGATGTCGATGCACATCTTTTTCCTGATGGAACAATATCATCATTCATCGCCAAGCACATACTGCAGCCGGATTCTCTCCATTCAAAGCCAGCTTCTAGAAATACTTGATCAAGTCCCTCTTCTTCAGCAGCTTTTTTTACTGTTTGAGAACCTGGGACGACAATTGCTGTTACACCTTTCTCTACTTTACGTCCTTTGACAACTTCTGCCGCACCCCTTAAATCGCTCAACCGTGAATTTGTACAAGAACCGATGAACACATAATCGATTGGGATATCTTCTATCTTTGTTCCTGCTTCCAAAGCCATGTAATTGAGCGCTCGCTTGACAGCTTCCCGGTCGGATTCCTTCACAAAATCATCCGGTGATGGCACTTTACAACTGACGCCAAGTCCCATAGAAGGGTTCGTTCCCCACGTTACTTGCGGTTCTATTTCTGATGCGTCTATTTCTAACGTTTGATCATAGAAAGCACCTTCATCGGTTGCCAAAGATAGCCAATATGCTTTTGCTTTGTCAAATTCTTCTAGTGTCGGACCATATTTACGGTTTTTCAAATAAGCAACTGTTTTCTCATCAGGACTAATTAAGCCAGCCCTTGCTCCCGCTTCAATAGACATATTGCAAACTGTCATCCGCTCCTCCATAGAAAGGTTGCGAATCGCTTCTCCAGTATATTCAATAACATAGCCTGTTCCAGCACCTATACCGAATTTTGAGATAATTCCTAAAATTAAATCCTTCGCTGTTACACCAAAACCTAGCTTCCCATTCACTTTTATTTGCATCGTTTTTGGTTTTGCTTGCCATAAAGTCTGTGTTGCGAGAACATGCTCTACTTCACTCGTTCCAATTCCAAATGCCAATGCACCAAAAGCTCCGTGAGTAGAAGTATGACTATCACCGCAAACGATTGTTTTTCCTGGCTGTGTTATGCCTAGCTCAGGTCCAATAACATGGACAATCCCCTGATCAGGGTGATGAATATCTGCAACCTTCACCCCAAATTCTCGGCAGTTTTCTTGCAGTGTTTCTATTTGTTGTTTGGCAATATGATCCTTAATGATATGAGGATTCACCGTTGGGACGTTATGATCCATTGTTGCAAATGTTAAGTCTGTTCTTCTTACTTTCCGGTTTGCCATCCGTAAACCTTCAAAAGCCTGCGGCGAAGTGACTTCATGAACTAAATGTAGATCGATATAAAGTAGATCGGGTTTTCCTTCTTCTTGGTGTACAACATGCCGTTCCCATATTTTCTCAATGATTGTTTTTGGTTTCATTAATGACGTCCTCCTTACTGATGTTCCATGTCCTTAAAGATAGCAAGTGAGAATACCTGAGGTTGCATGGTTTTCTTCTAACCGATCGACAACTAGACGCGTCATCATTTTCGTTCCTACCACCGTATTTCCTTGGTCAGATTGTATATCTTGTGTACGGTAGCCGGCATTCAATACTTCATTTACTGCCTGTTCCACTATCCTTGCTTCCGCGTCAAGTCCAAACGAGTATTTTAGCATCATTGCCGCCGATAAAATCATCGCTAGAGGATTGGCTTTATCTTGCCCTGCTATATCTGGAGCCGAGCCATGAATCGGCTCGTATAAACCGAAGCCATCGGCCCGAAGACTAGCTGAAGGCAGCATTCCAAGCGACCCTGTAATCATCGAGGCTTCATCGCTTAAAATATCTCCAAATAAATTTTCAGTTACGATCACATCAAAATCTTTCGGTTGATGAATGATTTTCATTGCAGCTGCATCAACGAGTATGTGCTCTACCTTTACCTCTGGATAAAGAGCTGCTTTCTCCTTGACAATTTCTCTCCACATACGGCTAGATTCTAATACATTTGCTTTATCGACTGAAGTGAGCTTTTTTCGGCGAGCCATTGCAATTTCAAATGCCTTTTCTACGATTCTTTCAATCTCATGGCGCTCATAATATAGCGTGTCAACAACAATCTCCTGATTTTCCCCACGCCTTTCACTTGGTTTTCCAAAATAAAGTCCGCCAGTCAATTCTCTCACGATCATAAAGTCAACGCTGTTTACTAGCTCTTTTTTCAATGGCGAAGCATCGATTAAACTTTCATAAGCAGTTATCGGCCGTAAATTTGCAAACAAACCTAATGCTTTTCTAATTCCAAGCAATCCTTGCTCTGGCCGAACCCCTGAAGGATGATGATCCCACTTTGGGCCGCCAACTGCACCAAGTAAAACAGCATCACTTTGTTTACATAATGCAACAGTTGCTTCGGGAAGCGGCGTTCCTTCTTGATCAATCGCAGCCCCCCCAATTTCCGCTGTCTCCATTTCAAATTCATGTCCAAATCGCTGCCCGATCGCTTGGAGAACATCCATGGCGCCATAGGCAATTTCACGACCGATTCCGTCGCCAGGCAACACTGTAATTTTCTTTTTCATATTCGGTCCCTCCAACGTTCCATTTTTTAATTCGTTGAATACGAGTGCCGGGATTTTTTTATCCGGCACTCTTTAGTTTATAGACGTTGTTCCATATGTTCTGCCTTGTTTTGCGATTGTATTTATCGTGATGTTCTTCTGCTAAAGGTACTCGCGTCCTCGGTAAACCTACCTATCCTCGAACAACGCCATAAGTATGTCTTAACTATCTTCTTTCTTGAACTCTTCAGTACTTTTCGAATACATTATTTACGATGATACCTTCTGCTTTAACGCCTGACTTTCGTAAAACAACAGTCTATTAACTGCATTTAAGTAAGCACGAGCTGAAGCTTCTAGAACATCTTGTGCAGTTCCTCTGCCGCTTGATTCCCTGTCGCGGCAAGTGATTTTTACATAAACATCCGCTAGCGCATCACGTCCGCCCCCAACTGAATGAAGTTTGTAATCTAACAACTTCACTGGTTCAGCGACAATTTTTTCAAGCGTATTATAGATTGCTTCCACACTTCCAGATCCAGTAGCAGCTTCATCAATGTGAACACCGTTTGGAAGAATCACAGAAATCGTCGCCGTCGGAATATTTTCTGTTCCATATTGAACTTGAATGCTCTTTAATTCGTATTTAGGAACATCAGCAGCTTCTGTTTGTTTGTCAGTCAATAGGGCAAACAAGTCTTCATCGGTAACTTCTTTTTTCTTATCTGCCAAATCTTTAAAGACAACAAACACTTCTTTTAGCTTTGCATCATCGAGTTCAAAGCCAAGTTCAAGTGCTTTATTTTTGAAGGCATGTCGGCCGGAATGCTTTCCAATAACAAGATTATTAGAGTTTACACCAATTAACTCTGGCGTAATAATCTCATAAGTTGATTTTTCTTTTAGCACACCATCTTGATGAATGCCTGATTCATGGGCAAAAGCATTGGCACCAATGATTGCTTTATTTCCAGGCACCGGCATCCCTGTCAGCTTACTTACGAGATTGCTAGTACGTTTGAACTCATTCAGCTTCAATTGAGTTTGAGCTTGATAAAAATCTTGTCTAATATGAAGAGCTACCGCTGTCTCTTCAATCGCAGAATTTCCAGCGCGTTCACCAATACCATTAATCGTACCTTCAATTTGATCGGCACCATTTTCAATCGCTGCAAGTGTGTTGGCTGTTGCCATCCCCAAGTCATCATGCGTATGTGCTGAAAGCTTTACGCGATCGACATTTGGTACGTTATCCTTTATATATTTAAAAAGTTCGCCGTACTCATGAGGGCTGCTATAGCCAACCGTATCTGGCAAATTAATAACTGTTGCTCCTGCTTTTATCACTTCTGTCACAATTTTGGCAAGAAAGACACGATCAGAGCGAAAAGCATCTTCTGCTGACCATTGAATATGTGTAAAGCGATCCTTAGCATATTTGACTGCACTTACAGCACGCTCGATTACCTCATCAGGTGTCATTTTTAATTTGTATTGCATGTGAATTTGCGATGTTGCGAGAAAAATATGAATGCGTGGGCTTTCAGAATCTTTTAATGCTTCCCAAGCAGCATCAATATCTTTCTGATTTGCTCGAGCAAGCCCAGTAACAGAACAATTTTTAATGATATTGGCAATTTTCTTAACAGATTCGAGATCTCCTCGAGATGCAGCCGGAAAGCCTGCTTCAATAATATCGACGCCAAGCTTTTCAAGCTGCTTGGCGATTTCGATTTTTTCTATCGTATTCAAGTTTACTCCTGCTGATTGTTCTCCATCTCTTAGCGTTGTGTCAAAAATGTCAATTTTTCGCACCGACTGCCACTTCCTTTTTGGATTGTTTTTTAACAAATGGCATCATATTGCGAAGCTCTCTTCCTACAACTTCAATAGAATGAGCTTTTTCTGCTTCATTGATTGCATTGAATTCTGGACGATTTGCTTGGTTTTCAAGAATCCAGCCTTTTGCAAACTTGCCTGTTTGAATGTCTTTTAATATTTCCTTCATTCGTGCTTTTGTTTCGTCATTAACAACACGTGGTCCAGAAACGAAGTCTCCCCATTGAGCAGTATCAGAAATTGAATATCTCATACCTTCTAAGCCGCCTTCGTACATAAGGTCAACGATTAATTTTAATTCATGCAAACATTCAAAATAGGCAACTTCTGGTTGATAGCCTGCTTCTGTTAATGTTTCAAATCCTGCTTTCACCAACGCGGTTAATCCACCACAAAGAACTGCTTGTTCTCCAAATAAATCTGTTTCAGTTTCCTCTTTAAAGGACGTTTCAAGAACGCCTGCACGTGCAGCGCCAATACCTTTTGCATATGCTAATGCAATATCTTTCGCTTTGCCAGACGCATCTTGGTAAATGCCGAATAATGCAGGTACACCAGCACCTTCTTCATAAGTACGGCGGACTAGATGGCCAGGCCCTTTTGGAGCAACAAGAAATACATCTACGTCTGCAGGTGGTGTCACTTGGCTGAAGTGAATATTAAAACCATGTGCAAAAGCAAGCGACTTGCCAGCTTTTAATTCTGGCTTAATTTCTTGGTTATAAACGTGTGGCTGCAATTCATCCGGAAGTAGAATCATGATTAAATCTGCTTCAGCAGCTGCTTCTTGAACAGATTTTACAGAAAATCCATCTTCTACTGCTTGATCCCATGATTTTCCTTTTCTTAGTCCTACTATCACTTCAAATCCACTATCGCGCAAGTTTTGTGCATGTGCGTGCCCTTGTGAGCCATATCCAATAATCGCAATCTTTTGACTACGTAAAACCTCTTCATTAATATCCCCGTTATAATAAACTTTTGCCATTTCTCATTCATCCTCTCAATTTGTATAAAAATTTTATATATAAAATGTGCGTGAACACATCTTTTCCAATTTGCTAAATTTATTGCAGCAGGTAATATTGCTTCATATCTGCAACTGATTTTTGCGTGCCTCTAGTAAAGGCGGTAATCCCTGTTCGAGCTAATTCCTTAATGCCATAAGGTCGAAGAAGATCAATGATCGCTTCTATTTTTTCAGAATTTCCTGTCACTTGTACAGTCACGCTGTCTTTTGAAATATCAATCAAGGAAGCCCGAAATGGTTCGACAATACCTTTTATTTCACTTCTCGTTTGCGCATTGCTCATCACCTTAATTAAAGCAAGTTCACGAGCTACAATTGCTTGATCAGTAATATCAGTTACCTTGAGTACATCGATTTGCTTATTGAGTTGTTTAATAAGCTGCTCAAGCTTGCGATCATCTTCCACACTAACGACAAAAGTCATCTTAGAAATGCCTTCTGTTTCTGTTTGCCCAACTGTAATACTTTCAATATTGAATTGTCGTTTTGTAAATAAACCAGTAATCCGATTTAAAACGCCACTTGAGTTATGAACTGTTGCCGTTACGATTCTCCGCTTCATGGTTTCACCCCTATCATTTCATGTTGTCCTTTCCCTGGTGCAATCATTGGATAGACATTTTCTCTTGGACTAATACGACAATCGATCAACACTGGCTGCCGATCTTTCATTGTTTCTCTTAGTATCTTTTCAGCCTCTGCTTCAGATTGTACTTGGTAGCCTCGAATTCCAAATGATTCAGCGAGTTTTACAAAGTCAGGCTGCATTGGAATAAGCGATTGAGAATAGCGTTCTTCATAAAATGTTTCTTGCCACTGTCTTACCATTCCAAGTGCGGCATTGTTCATAATGACTATTTTCACTGGCAACTTTAGCTCCACCAGCAGCATTAACTCTTGAAATGTCATTTGAAACCCTGCATCACCAACAATTGAGACAACTGTTTTCTCCGGTGCGGCAATTTGTGCCCCAATTGCTGCCGGAAAACCAAAACCCATTGTTCCTAGACCACCCGACGTTACCCATCTATTTGGTTCATTAAGCTCATAAAATTGAGCTGTCCACATTTGATGCTGTCCGACATCTGTTGTCACGATCGCATCCCCATTTGTCATTTCATAAATCATTTTTACTAGTTTTTGCGGGGAAATTGCTTCGTTGTTTGATTCGTTATACCAAAGTGGATATTCCACTTTGTATGCTGCTAAAGCTTTTAGCCATTCCTCAGACTGAGCTGGTTCTCCCTTTCCAGCCAAAAGGCTGAGAAGAGCTTCTCTCGCATCGGCAACAATTGGTATTTGTGTTGTGATATTCTTTCCGATTTCTGCTGGATCAATATCAATATGTGCAACAGTAGCATTCGGCGCAAAATGATCAATATTCCCTGTTAAACGGTCATCAAAACGGGCGCCAATACAGATAAGCAAGTCACTTTCATACATTGCCATATTAGCGGTATAAGTTCCATGCATACCACCCATTCCAAGAAACAGCGGATCGTTAGCAGGAAACCCGCCTAACCCTAGCAGTGTATTAACAACAGGAATTTTCATATTTTTTGCAAATGTAAACAATTCTTCAGAACATTTTGCGTGAATAATGCCAGATCCCGCTAACAGCACTGGTTTTTTTGCAGTCCGAATTGCTTCGATTAGCTTTCTTATTTGCAGCACATTTGGTGCTAATGTTGGTTGATATCCTGGTAAATTGATCTTTGTTTGAAAAGAAACAACTGCATCTTCTGAAGCAATATCTTTAGGAATATCAACGAGAACAGGACCCGGCCGCCCGGTTGTTGCAATATGAAAGGCTTCCTTTATAATCCTTGGCAGTTCTTTCACATCTCTCACTTGATAATTGTGTTTTGTAATAGGCATCGTAATCCCGACGACGTCTGCCTCCTGAAATGCATCTGTTCCAATTACACCTCGGCCAACCTGTCCAGTGAAAATAACAAGCGGCATCGAATCCATCATCGCATCTGCAATCCCAGTGACAAGATTGGTAGCACCAGGCCCTGATGTTGCAATGACTACCCCAGGTTTTCCAGAAATGCGCGCATATCCTTCCGCAGCATGTATTGCACCTTGTTCGTGGCGGGCTAGCACGTGGTCAATCGGATTTTTATAAAGCGCATCATAAATCGGCAAGACCGCCCCGCCTGGGTATCCAAAAATGACTTCTACCTTTTCATTTTTTAATGCTTGGATAAAAATATCCGCGCCATTCATTGCTTTTTTCGCCATCGGTTCAGCTTCTGGCTCTACTTTCAACCTCATAAAACTCCCTCCAAATGAATAATGATGCTACAGTAATGCTTCAGTGTCTTATTAACTTAAAGTCTATAAATATAGTCAAAAAAAACCATTAAATCAGAATTGTTTATTTTTTAATGATAGGCGAGCTGCGGATTGAATTCTCTCGTATTTTTGAACAATCCCATTAACAATTCAATGCATATAAAAAAGCCTTTTCACCCACTACGCCTAACACTTTGGTTAGCGCAGGGGTGAAAAGACTTTACAAAACCACTTTTCACGGTACCACCCTGTTTTTAAGATATTTTCGCAAATATCTCCTTATGAACAGCTAAGAAACCTGTTCTTTTTTGATAACGAGTACCTGGATATACTCGATCGATCCTACTGGTTTAACGTTCAGACCGACACTCAGAGGCGATGTCGCATTAGGAGGCATTACCGGTTCTCAGCATCACCGGCTCTCTGTAAATACCAATCCCTAACACTTTTACCCCGTCAACGTGTTATTATATTATATTTTCATGACTCCGCCTGTACTTGCAGAGGTAACTAGTTTTGCATATCTTGCTAAATATCCTTTTGTTATTTTGGGTTCTGGCTGAACCCAATTCTCTTGACGCTGCTTTAATTCTTTGTCTGATAAGAGTACATTAATTGTCCGCTCTTGCAAATCAATTGCAATTTTATCTCCGTTTTCGATTAATGCGATAGGGCCGCCTTCAGCAGCTTCAGGTGAAATATGCCCAATTGAGATGCCGCGAGACGCTCCTGAGAAACGTCCATCTGTTATTAAAGCAACCTCAGTTGATAGTCCGCGTCCAGCAATTGCAGCTGTTGGTGCTAACATTTCAGGCATACCCGGTCCACCTTTCGGACCTTCATAACGAATGACGACAACATGACCGCTTTTTACGTCGCCATTGTTAATGCCTTGTTGTGCAGCTTCTTGAGATTCGAAGACAATGGCTTCCCCAGTAAATGTTTTAATTGAAGGATCCACTGCTCCAACTTTAATGACAGCACCATCTGGTGCAATATTGCCATGAAGAATCGATAACCCCCCTACAGGACTGTAAGGATTGTCTTTGCGGCGAATGACTGTATCATTTTTGATATCGTAATCCTTTACTGTTTCGTACATTGACTTCCCAGTTATCGTAATACGGTCTTTATGAATCGCACCCTCAATGGAACAAAGCTCTTTAATAATTGCACTAACACCGCCTGCATTGTGAACATCTTGCATCGTATATTCCGAAGCAGGGCTGATTTTTGCAAGATATGGAACACGCTTCGCAACTTCATTAATTTGTTTTAAATCATAATCTATTTCTGCTTCATGTGCAATAGCAAGTGTATGAAGAACTGTATTTGTTGATCCGCCCATCGCCATATCTAGGGCGAATGCATCGTCGATCGCTTCTTTCGTAATAATATCTCTTGGCTTTATATCCTTTTTAATCATCTCTAGCAAATATTTTACTGCATCTTTTATGAGCTGATGGCGTTCTTTAGAGGTTGCAACAATCGTACCATTCCCAGGAAGTGCCATTCCTAGCATTTCCATTAACGAGTTCATTGAGTTTGCAGTGAACATTCCCGAGCATGAGCCGCATGTAGGACATGCATTTGTTTCAATATCCAATAATTCCTCCGCTGACATTTTCCCTGACTGGTGGGCGCCGACTCCTTCAAAGACCGATGCCAGTGATAATGGCTTGCCAGTACTTGACGTTCCACCTTCCATTGGTCCGCCAGAAACGAATACGGAAGGGACATTTGTCCTTGCAGCTGCCATAAGCATGCCAGGTGTAATTTTATCACAATTCGGGATATAGAAAACACCATCGAACCAATGAGCATTAATCACTGTTTCCGCAGCATCAGCAATCAATTCACGACTTGGCAGCGAGTACCTCATACCGATATGTCCCATTGCAATACCATCATCAACACCAATTGTATTAAATTCGAACGGAACGCCGCCTGCTTCCCAAATTGCTTCTTTTACAACTTCAGCAAATTTTTTCAAATGAACATGGCCCGGGATAATATCAATATAAGAATTGCAAACCCCGATAAATGGCTTATCTAAATCTTTCATTTTAACACCAGTTGCATAAAGCAAACTTCTATGTGGTGCTCGATCTATTCCTTTTTTGATCATGTCACTGCGCATTGTTGTATCTCTCCTTCAAAATCCTGTTAAACAGCTTGAGCGCCATTATTTCCGTAAACTTTTACACCGTCTGCAGTGACAAGCTTTCTAAAATCTTCTAGCAACTGTTTTGTGTATGTTCCTGGCATACCATTTCCAATTGTTCTGCCGTCTACTTTCACTACTGCGATTACTTCCGCAGCAGTTCCTGTCAAGAAAACTTCATCTGCTGTATAAACATCATGTCGTGTAAATACATCTTCTCTAATGTCAAAACCTTTTTTCTTAGCAAGATCGATAATAGCGTTGCGTGTGATTCCTTCTAAAGCTCCCACATACCCAGGCGGTGTTTTAAGCACATTATTCTTTACAATAAAGATATTATCTGCCGATCCCTCTGCTACATATCCTTGATCATTGAGCATTAGCGCTTCATTGACACTTGCTAGATGCGCCTCTATTTTCACTAAAATATTATTCAAGTAATTTAAAGACTTTACTTTAGGAGACAAAACATCTGAGCGGTTCCTGCGGCTAGCGACTGAAACAATCTCAATCCCAGTTTCATAAAGCGCTTTTGGGAAAATAGACAGCTGTTCTGCGATAACAATGACTTGAGGGTTTTTGCAAGTACTTGGATCTAACCCTAAATTGCCGACACCACGAGAAACAACTAAGCGAATATAAGCATCTTGATATTCATTCTTCTTCAGTGTATTTACGACAATTTTTGTCAATTCCTCTTTGCTGTAGGGAATCTCCAACATAATGGATTTTGCTGAATCATAAAGCCGATCAAGATGTTCACTCAAACGAAACACATTCCCGCTGTACATTCGAATCCCCTCGAACACCCCATCGCCATATAAAAACCCGTGATCATAAACAGAAACTACTGCTTCTGCTTTTTTAACGAATCTGTCGTGCATAAAGATCCATTGCTCGCTCACAATGTTCACTCCTTTCTTTATTCAATTTTCAGTTTCTTCTCTTTCACTTTTTCTAATAAAATTTTGTAAATTTGATGGTATGTTAGTTGAAAAAATAATTAATTGAAGACTATCATACGACCCTTTTGGCTAGAGGTCAATATCTTTTTCATAAGTTTTAGATAATTTCGATTTGTTAGATTTATTTGCAACCGCTTACATTGTTCTAAAGATCAACCTTTCACGCACCTTCATTATTTTTGAATTATTTATGAACAAATGGTGAAAGCTGCTATTTTTTTGTTTATTTATGCATCATAAAGGATAAAAATGGTATTCCCTTTATTTCTTGGAGGATACATCGCCATGGAAAAGACAAGGTGGGGGACTTCCCCCACTGATTTTCGAAATGAGAAAAAATCTGTTGTAAAAAAGAGTGAAGCGTTTTTAAACGTGGAATAATTGCTGCAGTTTACCCAAAAAATACAAAACCAAGTGATACAAAGATCACGACTAAATAAATAACAATATAAATGTTGTTAAGGTTGCGAACATTTCTCTTAATAGAACTTGTCTCATATTCAGTTGACCTTGCAAGTTCATCTTCAAGAAGATCCCCTTTAATCTCATAATGTTTAATCTTTTTGTTTACATCCTTTCCAACAATTAACGTTAACAATAGGGCAAGCACACAAACGCCAATTGCCAATACCCCATACAACATGTACATATTTTTCTCCCCTTAGTAAATTAATAAGTCCTATATACACTAATATAACTCACTTAATGATGTATAGTGCCACTTTTAGTTAAACGTTTTGTGACACTTCAGTGAACTACTCCCACTTATGCTTCCCTTAAAAGTCGGAGCTTCCTAAAACAGAACATACTTGACTGCGTATTCCTTTACAATCAGCGATTTCTTTTCTATTCCTTAGGCTACTCCCTTCATTCCTACGATTTTTGTATATTTACATGAAGGCTAGCTGTCTTAGACCTTCAGTCAAGATGTTGATACTAGCGCTATATCTCTGTCATGGTTGGGTTCATAAACAAGATAAGTCCATTCTCGAATGTGAAAAGATTAACTGCCGTCCTTCGTGTCACATTTAGAACAAATTTGGTTGATCAAGACCTTGTTTTGATGCTGCGTACATTTTTTCTATCAGAAAAATCAGATGATACACCTCGCTGACACAGGCAAACCGACAATAAGAAGAAAATCTTTATTTAAAACTAGGTTTATGCTACCATTTACCAGTGAGTCTTATTTCCTGGTCGCAAAGGAGGAAGGAGGAGTAACGTGGACAAAAGTAAGATACAATTATTAGTTGTGGATGATTCAGCTTTTATGAGAAGTTATCTGAAAAGACTTCTAATCGATAGTGATTTTGAGGTCATGGCTGAAGCAAGCAGTGGTGAAGAGGCTATTGCTATTTATGAACGTTGCCAGCCTGATCTTGTTATACTTGACATTACCCTTCCGAAAATGGATGGCATTGAAACGCTTCGAAAAATCATCCAATTAGATCCACAAGCTAAAGTAGTCATGTGCTCTTCATTAGGTCAAAAATATTTGATTGAAAAAGCATTAAAAATTGGAGCAAAAGACTTTATTGTAAAGCCATATTTTGATCAATTCATATCAGTTTTGAACAATGTTATAACAAAGTAATTTTTTAACTGCAATATACATAGTTGAGAAAAAAGGCTGGAAGTCTTAAACAGGATTCATCTTTTTCTCCTTCGATCATTGTTTCAAAAATTAATTGCACTATTCGTATATATTGATTGTGTTTTCAAACCAAAATAACGATAAACAACGTCTTACTAAATGTAAAAAAAGAAAGGAGGATTGAAACATGGCCAATTTTTTATTGTGTCTTCAACTTTGGAGTCACTCTAAGGAGTGACTCCAGTTTATTTAGTCATTTGGTTTAAATGTTTTACAATCTGTCTCCTTTGAAGTCGATGCTTGCTTTCCTACATGGCTTATAACATAAATTTGTTCTGCCCCACATTGATTTCCATGTTCCCAATACGTACAATTATTGACCTCACAAAGTACGTCCTTTGCCATCACTCTTCACCTCCCCTATACTTGAAGAGTGCCCCAAAAATATGTGGATTAACCTAGAAAGAAGTGTCCATTTCTGAAAAAAAAAACACCAATAATTACAGCTACAAACATAAGTAATCTCTAAAATTTTTCTTTTTAGAAAGGTATTTTTTCACTTTTTCATTGAATATTTGATGCAACTTTCCTCTCAACTATTCATTTAGAAGGTGGCATATTGTATAGAGGTGGAGAAATCCACATGAGATCAATTTTTTGTTCAATGATATGTCGATTATCTTGAAATGAAATTCCATTTTCTTATGTGTAAGCGAATCGATACAAAGCTTTTGAATCACAAGAGTTCGACCATCTTTTTAGTTGAAACAAAGAAAATACAATAGCTTTCCTAGAAATTCACAAAATAACATCGTTCATAGAGTCATCGATTTTTATTGCCCTTCCCACGAAATATTTTACTTAGAGCAAAAAAAGTCGATGTTTGACCTCTTTATGTGAATGAAGAATACGGTGTTAGAGGCTTAGGATTTATAAATCCCGATCTACTTGCAATACCATCCTTACAGGTCAAGAAATGAAGTAAGTGAATGCTATAATCCTTCATAAGACTCCTTTACTGAATCCGGATAAAAACGCAGCTTAACTTAGATATGTCTCTGTTTTGGTTGGATATACAATGATTTAGACATGTGAACATCCTAGAATCTAGATATGATTTTCCATCTAAAAATCAGGAAGTTGTAAGAAAAATCAAAATATTAGACATCATTGTTTAGTCAACACTGCCTTATATTTTTCATAGGCTGCAACAAGTAATGTTACTGAACCAATTAGGAAAAGAATAGATCCTCCCAACGAGAAAAGAGAACCAATGAGCGCAGTACGTTCCCCAACAGCGAATTCATTTTCCATGTTTTCACCTCACTTTTTCCCATATGTATCTTATTCTTATCTATTGGGATTTGTGCTATAGCCTAGCAAAGTGAATGTTTTAAAGATAAAGACGAAAAAATAAAAACGCGTTTAGTTTTTAGAATGAGATTGAGATTCATTTTGTTCAGTAAATGGAAGTGGTTAATTGAAAGAGGAGGGCGATCCCTCCTCCTATTGAAAAATATGGGGCTATTTTCAATTTTTTAAGAAGATAAATAATAATAAATCTTAAATAGGATTGCAAACATAGTGTTATGATCAGCCTTAAAAAAAGCGATATATAAAATTAGGATGACTGACAATTCAAGTCCCAAACAATACCAAACTTATCCTGCACTTTTGCATAGGTTGCTCCCCAAAATGTCTTTTGCATTTCCATGAATACCTGACCGTTATTTTTTAATTTATTGTATATTTCCTTCATTTCCTCATCATTCTCTAACTCAATTGCTAAAGAGATTGCATTTCCTTGTTTATAAGGTTGGTCTGGAAACGTATCAGACATATAAATAATGAAATCTCCAGATCTCAGACGTGCGTGCATCACTCGATTTTTCGCTTCTTTCGGTGTCGGATAATCTGCTTCTCCAAACTTTTGAAATGCTAATATTTCCCCATGAAAAGTATCTTTATAAAATTGCAACGCTTCTTCAGCCTGTCCATCAAATAATAAATACGGAACAATCTGTTTCATTTAAACAGTCCCTTCACAGTTTTTATACTTTTTTTACTGTAATCATCAACATAAAAATTGTCAATTTGGTATCAATAAAAAACAATATTTTCCACTATTAATACTTTTTTATTGTAAATTCACTTCATTAATATGTTTAAAAATAAGTGCGTTTTTTAAACGTGGAATTAAGATACAAATAGATCTTTAATTTTAAAAAAGAAAAAACAAAAAAATCATTGACAGATTGAACAATTACATGTATATTATAATATGTTCCAGTAATGCTTACATAATGATTCTGTAGCTCAGCTGGGAGAGCGCCACCTTGACAGGGTGGAGGTCGCTGGTTCGAGCCCAGTCAGAATCATACCATTTAAAACATTGATATATAGCGATTCCTATTGATTTAGGAGTCGCTATATATTTTTTATAAACAATCATCCTGCCGACATTTTGACGGCAGAAAATAATTACTTAATGATTTTTAATATCTTTTGTTGATATTATCGTAAAATCTCTCCACTCTTAAAAATTTTTAATCCACTATTTCAACTGTAAGTATATCTTCAAACTTTATGTACTGAACTTTATCATCCTGATCTTTCAACCTTATTTCTTGTTTAATCTGATCCAAATAATGAATACGGCCACTTATAAAGCCAACTTCAAAAAAGTGGGGGGTCTTCTCTCATTCCCTACTCATAAACAGTAAAACAAAGGTTAAGATCGCAAGCGTCCTCGAAAAAGAAGCACACTTTTTTCTTCGTGCGGTGCTAATTCAAGAAGCTTTCCTTATCCTGTTTGCCTGAACCAATCCGATATTTGACTTTCCGTTATCCTTTGCCTAGCGCTTCTGATTCCTCTTACTCCCCAAGGTAGGGGTCTTGAATAGCTAGTTAGATATGGGATAAATCTAATAGAGGTTTTTAAAAAAAGCCCTTCTCTCGTAAGAAGGACTTTTTTAAATTTAACTCTACAACCTGGACATAATCAATATTAATACTCACAGTCTTTAGCGGTCGTATCTAACTTATCTTCCTTTATAGAATCCCAAAACTCTGAAAAAGAATCATTATAATAATCACTTATTATCTCGTAAGCACCATTATCTGCTTCCTCTTCATCAAATTCAGTCTCATCTATCCATTGGTAATAATGTTGAATTTCATGTGCCAAACTCTTTAACGTCATCAGAATAGCATCTTCTTTTCCATGCTTTTTTTCTAAATCATTAAAATCACCTGTGGCAATTCGCATATAGGGTTTGTTTGTCTTTTTATATGGTGCAAAAAAAGTAGCGCTTACTTCTTCTTTACTGTATCTATTTACGATATAATAATTCGATTTCACATAGACTTTAACTCTTATAGGAAACTCATAATTTCTTCGTAGCCATTTAGAAAAATGATTAAAAGCTTTTATTAATAAAGGATTAACATCCTTTTCAAAACGTATTCTAATTCCAGTTCTCATTTTTTCCCCTTTTTGTGTCCTTTTTTATCAATATGACCATTTCCTTGTAATTTATGATAACATAAGTATAAATACTCACTACTTTTTATTCAATTATTTTTACAAATTAAACTAAAATATTGCATAAAGTAACTTGTATAAAAAAATATATAATATTGCCTTTTTACCCTTATTTGGATAAAAAGGCAGAAGGGGAAAATGACTTTACCACTCTCACCTAATGCAACCACAAAATTCTTACCTACAACTAAATCAATTATCTTTTCAGGTAAATTCACTTTTTCTTTAGAAGAAATGGACCTCTTTTTTGTATCTCCTAGTCCTAGCTGCCCATAACTATTCTCTCCCCAAGAATATACTTCACCTTCAACTAATTTATAGATTGAATTATTGGCCACAAACAACCTGGCTTTTCCATCCGTTTCACGGTCATTAGGACATGTTGCTGGGTTTTGTGGGTTAGGAGTTGGGTTCTCTGGGTTCTCTGGTTCAGGTGATAATAATTCTCCGTCATCATTGATGTCAATTGCATCAAAATAAAATAACCCGTCTCCATTCTCAATAATAAAGAACTTAATGTAAGAAATAACAGATTGTCGGCAAAGATCAATCTTTATTTTAAATAATCGAACTTTGTTTTAAATGACCAATCTTTTTTAGAAAACTACACTATCCCGCTAAAATGTGTACTTGAGCAAGATGATATTGCCAAGATCGTCTTGCGTAAACAAAATAGAGAAACTGAATATATAGTAGATTTCAGAACCCAGCAAGCAAACGGCCATGATTCTGGTGCATTGTGGGTGTCTGGGTGGATTGAATAGCCTAAAGAAAGGCTATTTTTTAGGGTATTCGAATGATCGTGTGAAATGCCCTCGATAGCTAAATAATATTTACTATATCATTTACAGGTATGTAGTATTAAACCTGCAATTTTTATAAATGCAAAATGGAAAGTCAGCTTTACAAAAAAACGAAATGCCTCTATAATTATGGAAAGCAGACTTTCCATTACGAGGAAGGAAATATGAGATGAAAAACAGACTGGAAGAAATACGTAAAAAACATAGAATAAGTCAGGAAGAACTGGCCACAGCTTTAGAGGTAACCAGACAAACAATTGGTTCACTCGAAAATGGAAGATATAACCCATCTATTATTTTGGCATTTAAGATTGCACGATATTTTAAAATGAGTATTGAAGAAATTTTTATCTATGAGGAGGAAACAAATAATGAAAAAAAATAATTTAGAGTGGTCTTTAGTAATTGTGGGTTTCTTACTTTTACTATCAGGGATTTTTTTGGGATTTGTTGGTGCAGAGGTTTTAAAAATTCCATTTATTAGAATGGATTTAGTTCCAATAGCAGTTGGGTTTTGCGGGGGTTTATTATTTGTTATGGGCGGTTCTACGATCATGCACGAAAAATATAAGACAAAAGAACAACATATCAAGGAAAATGACGAACGAAATATCACAATTATACAAAATGCGAAATCTAAAACATTTGACTTGATGACTATTCTATTTTCTTTTGGTCTCTTAGCACTAGCAATGTTTGGTTATATGAATAAGGTATCTTTTTTTAGTCTCATAGGGCTATTTTTTATATGCCAAGTTTACTGTGGCTTTCAATTCTTGATGTATACTAAAAAAATGTAGAGGAGGGTATTTTTTAACCCTCTTTCCACACTTTTTCCGTTTTGATCTCTGAAGATCGCATTTGAGTCATCTTTTTTTGATACGATTTTTTTATTTCTTATATATTAACGGCAGCAGATAGTATGATCTATAATCCTATTGAGTTATAATTCCATAATACACCAGATCTTCATATCGATTTTCTTTCCTTACATGGTCAATTAATATCCCTTCTTTTTTCATTCCTAATTTTTGCAAAACCCTTCCTGAAGCTGGATTTGAATTAAAGCAACGAGCAAATACTTTATGGTATTGCTTTTCATCAAATGCAAATTGTAATATAGCTTGCGCTGCCTCTGTAGCATATCCATTTCCCCAAAATTCTTCACCTATCCAATAGGCCATTTCACCATTATTAAACTTTTGGTTGTTAGATAGCGCTATAGCTCCATATAATTCTCCTCTTTCCTTATCTGTTATAGCAAATTCATATAATTTATTAGCATTAAAATTATCAAGATGATGTTCAATCCACGATAAAGCATCCTCTATAGAGTATGGATAAGGCAAGTACAATGTATTTTTATAAATATTATAATTATTACAAAGTTTAGTAGCAGCTACTGCATCAGATTTTTGAAACAGTCTTAGTACTAGCCTTTTAGTGATAATTGTTTTATTTTGATTATCATATATCATAAGAAATCCTCCCTACATTATATGAGATAGTACTAATATCTTAATTGTATCTCTTGAAAACTCAATTCCGTTGATTCAATTGTAACAGAATGTTCTAGATTATTTGACGATTCTTTAGAATCATCTTTATATTTCTGTTATTTAAGCACCTATGGAATTGGTTCCCCTCTTGGGATACTATTAATAATTTATCTTCCTTTTTTGTCGTTTTTACCCGAATTACGTCAGAATTTTTGTTTTTTTCTTATCTATCATTTATTTTTATTAGTTGTTATTCTATCTTTAGAACATTCTGAAAGGCGGTGTGTAGTATGAAAAAGTTACTAAGTGTTTTTTTAATTTTAGGCTTCGTGGTCTTATTTGTTCCAACTGACGCATCAGCGTCATGCTCTGGTAGTTCTTCGCCTAGAGCAACAGCATGCCCATATTAATTCCCTTTGGGCACTTATTTTCCTCACCTTCTTTTAAAGGGGCTATACAGCCCCCATATTTGATTAGATTAGTCAATGAATCTCTTTTTCTATAGTTCAATATACAAGTGAAGAAAGTCTTTGTAACAACGAAACCCAATAAATTTCTGTATGCCACAGAGTGTTCCTCAAAAACTCAATAAAATTTCTTACATAGCCGATTGATTTTATTAAAAAATCAGTCGGCTTTTTAGTTCATAGACGATCTACAGAATAAAAATGTTGTTGTAATTGCAAACAGAAATGGATAGTAATCAGATCTTATCTGAAACCCTATCCATTCTTTTATTTTGCAAATAAAATGTAGTGCAGTGTTTTTATTAATCAATGCATATTTTCTTCCTCTGTTATAGAAACTAAGAAAAAAATTTGGAGGAAAAAATATGTCAAATAACAAACTTGAAGACTTAAGTCGAAAAATTGAAAAATTAAGAAAGCAGCTTAATGAGCTTGGAAAAGTAAAATCCCTATACGATCCAGAAGTCGTTGACACAAGCCAAAAGCTAGATGAATTACTAAATGAATACGAACGATTGAAAAATACAATATCATAATTCATATTTAATACAGGATCTGCACTTTCCACATAGATGAAAGCATTGTAAAAAACTTATGATACTGTCGTTAATGATTTACCTTCCTTTCATTAAAACAAAAAAACACCTCAAATGATGAGAGTGTCATGGTATAATATTCCACAATTAATCGGATCACTCAAGGGTGATTTGGCTCATCCTCTTCAAAGGGGGTGATGCTTATGCCGGTATTTGAAGCCACTTATAATTGCTTTCGGCGTACTGATCGCTATCTCAAGAGAAAAAGAAATAGACGCCTCTGAGGTTTGGACAACGGGGATCTATTTCTCCCTTGATGGGACGTCTTTATTTCATCATTGTATTATATACAGATTTAGACATCTTATACGTAAGAGAGCCATTGTCATTTTCAATTATGTCACTTACACCACCTTCTTTGATCTTAGCAATGACCTCATCACATTTTGATCTTCAAACAATGAAGCTGGCAATTTAAATTATGAAGTTATTATGATCTATTTTTATCATTTTATTTGAAAGACTTTTTTAATAATGCGCATAATGAACTCATCAAACAATGATTTTATGATAATAATCAAAGCAAGGACATTCACAATTGGTAACAGCGCAATGATTACTTCCACTATTCCTGTCTTTGTACCAAGTGATTCATGTAATTTTTTTATCGAATACCATGTTAATAAGATAGGAAATATATAAATAAAAAATATGAAATCCCAATCCATAGCTTATCCCACCTCAAATTTTACATGTTACCACAACATCATTATACCTAGCACCCTTTAACTTATCACTCCTTTCTCTATCATTTTTATCAAAAAAGACTGTTTCTTTCCTATGTTCACTCGAAATCATGATAGTTATATCCTTCTCATGACAAAGTATAGGAAAAGCACTCCAGAAGGATGCTATCGTTTATTAACGTTTCATTTTTGTCTAAAAAAGAAAAAGCATTAAAAACATAACTGTCTTCTTATTTTAAGGTAGGAGTTAAATTATTAACTATTATTTAAATTCTAAAAATTGAAATAAAATATTGCATTTACCAATTCATTTATTATATAATAAATATAAGGAGGTGATATGATGAAAAAGAAAATAGGTGCTCTTTTATTTGCTTTAGCACTTTTCGGAGCGACATCTGCTTCTGCAGCGTCTGTCATTACTCCAAATGGTCCTATTTGTTATTGGACACCAGCTGGTTGGATGTGCGAATATTAAGAACATTTTTTAAATAAATAGTGATTTTGTATATAAAACATTTATCCACTTTTTAAGTGGCTATTTTTTTGTTTAGAAAAAACAAATATTAAATGATTGCCTTCATGTGCCACACATCTTGGAACGTATACGCTAGTTTGCCTATCATTAATATATTAGTCCTCTAATAATCTGATCAGACAGCCCCTAACCAATTCACGCTCTGTTCCCATTTCGATCCATATCTTGACAACAATTTACTCACGTTTATTTATTCAAAATTTCGTGTAATACAGCCTATTTTCAAATTATTAGGTTGTTGTCCAACCATTAGACGGTTGTCTTTCATAGTATTAAATATACTCTTTTAAAGGAGGTTCTGTCATGTATCATAAAACTTGTCACTGTAAGAAGGGTCCAAAAGAATGCATATGCGGTTATCCACAAGCGAAACCAGCACAACAATTACCTACCAAAACGTTGCCAGCACAATATCAGCCAGTAAAACAGATCACAGAATTTGTAGGGCAAGACGTAGTCATTCCAGTTGTGCATCCAAGTCACACAACACAAATTAATCATACTACCTATAAACACATGCATTCTTATCCTCACACACAGTCTGTAGTTAATTCAGTATCACAAGAGCATTATTGCTGCTGTCCGCCAAAGAAACATCACGTATGTAAACCAAAAAAATATTGGTAATTTGTTTTAAAATTTATAGTACTCTATTCTTAATCGTTAAGGTGGTATAAAAACGCCGCCTAGATGCATTTTGAAGTATTTTTGGATTATTCTTGCTAACCAGTAACTTAAGGAATTCCCGGGCAAGTGTAAACAGTGGTCTGGGTTCTTTTCAATCTTTTAAACTTAACTAGGAGAGGGTTCTCGCAAGGCACCACTGACTATAACAAATATCTTCTAGTATTTTATGATCTTCATTTAATAAAGTTCTTTATTTTGTTAGTGGTGAGAAAAAACGCATTTCTAAACAAATGTTTCATCACGTTGTGTAATAAAAAAAATGCTTTTCAGGGGAAGGGAATATGGTTATCTTAGACGTCCAAAGGGGCGTCTTTTTTTTTTCGAAAAATTGAGGCATTTACCTATTTTTATCATATAAGGTTTCATATTTTTTATATTGACATAGGCTATACAGAATACAAAATGAGAAAGAAGGTGGGCAAATGCCAAACCCATATTTTCCTGGATATCGTGATATGCATTATGGTCCATACCATACTGGCTATCATGGGCACGCATATCCACATCACCACCATCATGGGCACCATCACCATGGGCACCATCATGGGCATCATCATTATCATCATGGACATGATTATGGACATCAAACACAACTTCAATTGCAACATCAAGGATACAGTCCTCACCATATACACCATGTACATCATAAGCATCCTCATCACCATCACGAGTACTATTGGGAATGAATTCTTAGAAGAAGATAAGGGCAGTGCCCCTATCTTCTTTACATAATTATAGTTCGATGTTATTAACAAATGTTTCCCTACACAATATAATAACTTATAAAAAAGGAACTATAGAATATTGCGGTCATCTACTGCGCAACGTTTTGCGATTGAAAAATATCTTTAAGCAATATCACTTTTATAGGTTATTTTATACCACTCAACGAGCAAAAATCGGAGCTTTCTTAAGTATGAATCCATTATAAAAGTACCGTTCCATCAGGGTAACAACAGCATGATTCTTTATGATAAAATCATTGAAGAGGCTGCACATTTTTTCTCGAAAAACCTGCCTCAAAGCACAATATAAGGAGAATGATCATGGCTATTTCAAGGGGAACAATCAATGAAATCAAGTTTGAAAGCAAAGAATTAGAGGATATTATTCATATATTCATTTATTTGCCTGCAACATTTTCCACTTTATACAAGTATTCACTTTTAATTACTCAAGATGGGAAAGACTATTTTCAACTGGGACGCATTACTCGCTTTGCCGATGAATTACTGCATAATCAAGAAATTGAAAATGTCATTATTGTTGGGATTCCTTATAAAAATGTGGAAGATCGCACAAGTAAATATCATCCGAATGGAGAGCAAAATGAAGCATATATTCGTTTTCTTGCGCATGAGCTTGTCCCGTATCTAGATCAGATGTATCCAACTTATCAAGTAGGCAATGGACGAGCATTAATTGGCGATTCGATGGCTGCAACTGTCTCCTTAATGACTGCTGTAAAATACCCACATACTTTTGGTAAAGTCATCATGCAAAGTCCATTTGTTAATGAAAAAGTGCTTGCTGAAATTAGTCAGCATCCCGAACCGCATTTGTTGGATATTTACCACGTAATTGGCAACAAAGAAACAGAGGTTAAAACAACAAGCGGCGATATAAAAGATTTTTTAACACCGAATAGAACACTCCAAGCACTGATTAAGAGAAAAGGTTTTCCTTATTTTTATGAAGAATTTGAAGGAGATCATACTTGGAAGTATTGGCAATCTGATTTAAAGAGAGCACTTAAAAAAATGTTTTCATGAAGATTCAAAGAAATATAAAAGATTCTCCCGCACCATATATAATTTTGCTAGAATTTGTTATAATTAAATAGATGTCTGTACCCTTTACAATCCCATCACTGTTTTATTTAAAAGGAGGTAGTGATCAATGAAATATGGTGTTGCCATTTTTCCATCAAAAAAACTTCAAGACGTAGCGAACTCATATCGAAAACGCTATGATCCCCATTATTCTCTCATCCCTCCGCATCTGACGATAAGAGATGCTTTTCATTCTAATCAAGAGGGGGGAGCATTTACAAAACAGTTAAAAGAAATAGCAATGAAATATGACCCTTTTACATTAAAGGTGTTCAAAGTAAGCTCCTTTCAACCCGTAAGCAATACCATTTATTTTAAAACCGAAACTCCAAAAGAGCTAGAAGGCTTATATCATGATTTATACGAGGCACTACCTGGCGAAGAGCCCGAATATGCATTTGTCCCACATATTACAATAGCACAAAAACTCTCTAATGATGAACATTCAGATGTGTACGGACAGCTTCGAATGCTTGGTGTTGATCATGAAGAGGTAATTGATCGATTCCACCTTCTTTATCAGCTTGAAAATAGTTCATGGACAGTATATGAAACATTTCGATTAGGAAAGGATCAGTAGAACGTGAATGTTACAAAAGTTTCGACAGAACAGCAGCTAAAAGATGCCTTCTCCATTCGAAAAAAAGTCTTTATTGAAGAACAGCACGTGCCGGTTGAGATAGAAATGGATGAATATGAAAATGAATCGGCTCATTTTGTACTTTATGTGAATGAAAACCCTGCTGGCGCAGGCAGATTTAGAATAATCAACAACAATGGAAAAATTGAGCGAGTTTGCATTCTTCCTAGATATCGCGGCCTTGGTGCAGGAAATCATATCATGAAAGCCATTGAAGACTATGCGAAAACGATTGAAGTTTCAAGTATCGTTCTTCATGCACAGACGCATGCAATTCCGTTCTACAAAAAACTTGGCTATCAGGAAGATTCTGAAGAGTTTTACGATGCAGGCATTCCACATAAATCAATGAAAAAATTTTTAGACTAAAGAAAATCCTTGCTTTTGCAAGGATTTTCTAATTAATTAGATAAACTTTTGAATATTTGTCCCTTTCCCAGTAATCTCAGCAGCTTCAAATAAATCATACTGGTTTTTTTTCAAAGAAGATTTGGCCGTGCTTCTTTTTTTCTTTTGCCTTTTCATTACAGTTATTTTACCTTTTAATGTATCCTGAAAAGTTGTTGTTGTGAGGGCGGCTTTTTGAACGGGGGTTAGTGGAATCGGGTCATGTCTGTCAGGTATAGACCGCTCACGATATTGACTGTATTGATATTGTGGAATTGGTGCAATATATCCCATTTTCACCCCTCCTCATCCTTTGTTGCTTTTATTATACCCTCTTTTATTCAATCAAAACAATTATTTTTTGAATTTTCTTCTTTATTTTAATTTTGTTTTATTCAACATATCTGAAATGGTTGCAAAATCTAATTTTTTTCCATCAGCTACGATAGAACGGACCATTTTATCTTCTAGCTCTCTAGGAACCGATCTGTTCGCAATTTTCGATACCTTTTTAATGATCCTTCTGACTGTATCTTCATCTTTAAAATTTGCATTCTGCAATGAGTTGGCCAAATCGACAATTTCTTTCATATTAACCCCTGTTTTTTCTTCGATACTTTTAAAAAATTGATTTTCCATTCTTTTAGATGCCTCCCTTTCGACTACTCCATCATATGAAAAGATCTCATTTTTGGTGATAAAAAGAGGCTGCCTATCCTTTTATTAAGTTCAGAGGTTGAAAAAAGTCTAACTTCCATAAAAAGAAGTTATCTATTCAAGCTAATCTGTCTACTTGTCAATAAATCGGACATTTACTAAATAGAATTGAAAAACGTATTTCTCACTTCTTCCTTTCACCTTTATCAGTTACATATGAGCAAAAGCAGATTGTTTAACAACAAAAAAATCAGTGGGGAAATAGCCCCACTGAAGTGCATTTAACAGCAAAAACTTGCTCCCACAATAATAAGCAGGATAAAAAGAACTACGATTAACACAAAGGTAGAACCTCCGCCGCAATAACCGCCATATCCGTAACCACCGTAACCAAAACCATAAGGCATAGACTGTCACCTCACTTTTGTAATGAATCACTTATATCATATGTGGGGTGATATCATTATGTCTGGGCAGTAATCCGTATTCGATAAGCTCTTATGACATATAATGGCCTATAACATTAACCCTTTGGTTTAAAAAAGATAGCGCCAATTACTCCGAAAATAATTGCAGCAGAAATCCCTGAAGAAGTGATTTCAAACATCCCGGTTAGTACTCCTATAATTCCATGTGCTTCAGCCTCTTGCATCGCTCCCTTAACAAGTGAATTTCCAAAACTTGTAATCGGAATTGTTGCTCCGGCACCAGCAAAATCGATTAGCCGATCATATAAACCAAATCCTGAAATAACAGCACCTACTGTGACTAATAAGCTTAATGTATGAGCAGGCGTTAGTTTGGCAACATCAAATAATAATTGGCCAATCACACAAATTAAACCACCAATGACAAACGCCCAAAAAAACATTGCTAACATAATTTCAACCACCTTCCCGTCAACCTATAAAGACATTTGTACAGAATCATCTTTTATGACAATTCATGCTGTATTAGAGTTTCCCTCTTTATATACTCCTATTAAATTTTATTGATATTCAATCGCAACAGCATGTGCAATGCATGGGATCGTCTCATTTTGTTGGAAAGTCAATGGTGAATGCAGTGCCCCTGTCGCAACAAATAGCATTTTTTGAAACATTCCTTGCTTCATTTGATTTAACAAATGTCCGTATAAAACGGTGGCACAACAACCAGCACCACTAGCTCCAGATTGAACAGATTGATGTTCTCGATAAATCATCATACCGCAATCTTGAAACCGTGATTCCTCAATCTTCATACCCTTCTCATGCAAAAGAGCTAAAGCAGCTTTCCGGCCAATCAATGCCAAATCTCCAGTTACAATAAGATCATAGTAATTTGGTGGCAATTGTAAGTCCTGAAAATGTCTAATGATCGTATCTACAGCAGCTGGTGCCATTGCTCCTCCTAAATTAAATGGATCGGTTAATCCCATATCAATTACTCGTCCAATCGTAGCAGCAGTTACTCTTGGTGCTTTGTTATCCTTCATATAGTTAGCTGTACTTACTAAGCCTACTCCAGCACCAGTAACTGTCCATTGCGCAGTCGGAGGCTTTTGACTTCCATACTCTGTAGGATAGCGATATTGCTTTTCAGTTGCTGAATGATGGCTTGAAGCACCAGTTAATACATGCTGAGCTCCTTGCGCATTGACCAAAAAAGCTGCGATCGCAAGTCCCTCTGCTGCAGTTGAACAAGCACTAAAGATACCTAAATATGGAATTTTGTTTGTACGAGCGGCAAAGCTAGATGGAGTAAGTTGATTAAGCAAGTCTCCAGAAATAAAAAATTGCACATCGTCTTCAATTAATTTTCGCTTTTGAAGCGCAATTTCAATAGCATCTTCTATTAAAATGCGCTGTCCTTTTTCAAATGAGTCTTGTTCCATCCAAATATTATCGTGGAATTTATCAAAATCATTTGGTATTTGACCATCTTTTTCAAACGGACCACCAACTACTCCTGTAGACACGATTGTAGGCAAGTTGGGGAATTTCCATGTTTGTCCTCCTTGGAGCATTAAATAACCCCCCATTGAATTAAGGCTGTTTTTACTAAAGCAACGATAAATGCTGAGAATACACCGTAAACAATTACAGCTCCTGCTAATTTAAACATATTGCCGCCAATTCCAAGAATAAATCCTTCAGTTCGGTGCTCAATAGCAGCCGAGATGATAGCATTTCCAAATCCTGTTACAGGAACTGCGCTTCCCGCACCTGAAAATTGACCTATTTTGTCGTAGAGGCTAAATCCAGTTAAAAGCATTGATAAAAATACCATCGTTGCAACTGTAGGATTACTAGCAGTCTGCTCAGTAAAATTGGAAAAATAAATAAATCCATAGGTAATCGCTTGTCCAATACAACAAATGATGCCTCCAGCTAAAAAAGCACGAAGACAGTTTTTTAATATAGGCCGTTTTATTTCGTATTGTTGCTGCATTTTTTCATACTGCTGCTGTTCCGGTGTTTTTTCCTTGTTTTTTTCCATCTTTTAATCCCCCCTATGTAAGCTCACTACTTAAACTAATAATTTTTTTAAATCGTTTTTCTGCTTCCTTCTTTGAAATTTCTCCAGATTGTAAAGCTTCTTTTAGTCTTACTGCCTCTAGAAAAATTTTATAATCGCTAGAAACAATAAATTGTTTTTTTGGATAGCGGGATTCCAGTTTTTTGTTTAATTTCTTTTCTATTTTTCTCATGTTAAACCGCTGTAAATGCCGTACTTTATAAGCAACAATCACTCTCTTCTCATTTTCTACAATCGCTGTGTCATAAATAGCAGGTATTTCTTCTATATCTCTTTCTATTTTGTCGCCAACCACTTGATGTTTTTTGGATTTTTTTATAACAATTGGTGTTGGCTGTGTCGTTTTTAACAGTGCATAGCTGCTCTCTTCTGTTCTTTTCTTGTTAAGAGCACACCCCGTGACACTCATTAGTAAAAACATCATCATGAAAAATGGAATATATCTTCTCATATCGATCCCCTTTTTGACTATTTTCCTTTTATTTTTAACTTTTTTTTTGTTTTTATCCGTTTGTATTAAAAAGAGAGGAATCATCAAAGAGAAGGGAATCAACTGATAAGTTTTGAATACTTTAAAAATAAAGGTAAAATTAAATATTTAAACAATCAAAAAAACTGACTGTCTTCCAGTCAGTTTTTCATTTTTTTTTTCCACAGCCGCATCCTTTTTTCTTTAATGGCCGTCTTTTCCCGGCATTTGGAGCTGGTTGTAGCCGTTTCATATTTTCCAGTCCCTTCTATTTGATATATATCTAATATTATTCTATGTGGAAAAGGGAAGAGTGAAACGACTTTTATCTTAGTAATCATCAGATAGCCAATGTTGTATAGCTGTTTCCAATAAGGCCCCTCCACCTGCAATTGCCAAGATTAAAATGACAGGCATTGAATAAAAAGGAATCCACAGCCAACATAAAAATAAACAAGCAGCTATCCAAATTCCTGTACACCAATAACAACTTAGAAGCTCTCCTATCCATCCTTTCAAACCATTTTTTTTCGGAAGCAAATAAACCTCTTCCTCCCCATCCTCATTTTTCTCCAAAACCTCATCGAAAAATGGGCGCCGAAGAAATTCTGTAATTTTATCAAATACCACTAATCGTGTCAGCCTAAATGAGGCAAAGCTTAATAATAAAAATTGTAAAAAAGTTATTTTCATAAAGCAAACTCCTCAAATAAATTCAAGCTTCCTGTAAATTAACCGAAAGCTTTCTTTTTACTAAAGAATATATAAGTGAGCCATTCATCATTACTTTACATAAGCATGACGTTCCCGAGACGAATGAAAAATACTTCACAGCTACATCGAACTGTAGGACTCCTTATTTTTTTAAAATGTTTTATTAAATGCCCATTTTTTTTTATAAAAGGCGTTTGTCCGTAACCCAAAAAGTACTTTTACAATATGTTAATAGTGAAGGATACAACAAATATTAAGGAGGAAGTTTCTATGAGTCAACGCGATCCAAAAAGAGAAAGAGAAAAGTGTGATCGAAACTGTGTATGTGAAGTCGTACGGGCAATTAAACATATTCAAGATATAGCTGAAGAAGAAGACTGTCTGGGATGTCCTACGAATTGCTTTATAGAACCTTTAGGCGATTTAGTCTCTCGAAATAAAAGACAAAGAGCCGATACACGTGTTTTTGTCTTAAAAACTGCGGACGGAAGCCCTTTTCATGCTTTTTTTATGCCATTTCATCACCATGGAAAAAAAGACGATACAGCATGTGTTTCAATTTTCTTTCGTGTTGAAGAAATTTTTGATAACTGCTGCGCAACATTAAGAGTACTTCGTCCTATTGGACATCGTCACCATGAACACTATGATGAGGAAGAGCATAGTCATCCTCGAAGAGAAACAATTGATATTACAAAAGATTGCTGTATTGACTTGAGCCAGGTGTGCAGGGTTACAAATTTCGAAAGTACTGGTAGTTGTGTCACTGTAGATCTTCGCAGCTTCTCTGCAGTTCAATGTATTCGTGACGTGTACCTTGGCATTTGCGACTAAAAAAAGAAGTCGGCCGGTCATATACCGGCTGTCTTTTTCTTTTCACAGTAGACCCATTATTCTAATGTATTGAAGATCGGTTTTTAAGATTGATATCTGCTTTCCACTAAAGGTAGCAATTTTGACATTTTGGTCATCATATGCAACTAAATTCCCTCTATACCTCTTTGTATCTGTAATAAATTCACAAGGAAAAGGGGCAGAATTTTTCGGAAAACGAGCTAAATACTTAAGACGTTCTTCAATTGTCATATCTTTAAAAGATTTCAATGGCTGAAAGGAAAATACTGGATTAGAAAGTAATAAAGGTGTATCATGTTCTTTATTTTCAACTTTCATTTCTTCGTTTTTTTTTTCATTAACCGTTTTTTCATTCAATTCTTTTTGATTTGCTTCTTTTTCGTTTATTTTTATTGGATTTGGTTTTTTATCTAGAGATACTATTTTTTCTTTATTCTTAATATCAATTTCGATTTCATCATATTGTTGCAGCCTCTCTTCTATATGAGGACCTTCTTTTCTTTTCTTTTTTTGATTCTGTTGAATGGATTCTTTTTTCTTTAAGATATCGTTTTTCGGCTCATCTTTTGCATAAAATTTTTCTTGCATTTTAAATGAAACCGGAGATAAAGTTGGTTGGTCAATATATAGCAAAGGCTTCTGTTCCATTGTTACTATTTTTCTCTTCATTTTTTCCACCTCGCCTATTTTTTTGCTCATTTCTATATGTATGCACCAGAGTAGTTATTTGCGCAAAAAGAAAAACCAGCAGCTAATAATTAGCTGCTGGTTTTTCTTCATTTTAATTTCCAAGAATATGATAGCCTGAGTCAACGTGAATATTTTCACCAGTAATGCCTCGTGAAAAGTGACTAAATAAGAAAACAGCTGTATCGCCGACCTCTTCCTGCGTAGTGCAGCGGCGAAGCGGCGCTTTTTCTTCAATTTCCTTCAGTATAGAATTGAAATCACTAACCCCTTTTGCTGATAATGTTCGGATTGGACCTGCAGATATCGAGTTGACCCGTATGTCATTTTTTCCAAGATCATTTGCTAAATATTTCACGCTTGCATCAAGTGATGCTTTTGCAACTCCCATGACATTATAATTTGATACGACACGTTCGCCGCCTAAATACGTCATTGTGACAATGCTGCCTCCCTCTGGCATCATCTCAAGCTCTTTGACAGTCTTCACTACAGCTGTTAAAGAATATGCACTAATATTTTGAGCAAGTAAAAAACCATCCCGAGTAACATTTAAGTAATCGCCATTCAGTTCTTCTTTATTAGCAAATGCAATGCAGTGCGCTAATCCATGAATTGGACCGACCGCCTCTTTGATAGCAGCAAAGCATTTTTCAATATCTTCATCAGAAGTAACATCACAAGGCAAAATCAATGACTCATCATTTAAAGTTGCAGCTAATTCGCGAACATTTTTTTCAAGCCTTTCCCCAGCATAAGTAAAAACCAATCTAGCTCCAGCTTTATGAAGGGAACAAGCAATTCCCCAAGCAATGCTCCGTTTGTTTGCAACTCCCATCACAACAAATGTTTTACCTTCTAACGCAAAATTCATTATATTAGCCTCCCGATTTATACACGTTATTAGTACCTAGTCCTAATATTACCTGATTTTTCTACGCTTGAAAAGGACAAACCTCTCTAAAAATCTGCTTAATACATCTATTTTTTATAAATAAGAGAACATAATTCAAGGTTTACATTACCTTTCACACTCTGAAATGATCCTTTTTCGCAGAGCGCTATGTTCTTGTCAAAGACGATGGTTTCTATTATAATGATCATACCAACTTGATAATGAAAGTCATTATCGATTTCATCTCATGAGGAGTGTTTTAGAAATGACGGAAATCTTAGAAGCTAATAACGTTAGGATTGGCTATGGAGATAAAATAATTGTAAATGATTTAAAGCTTTCGATTCCTCGAGGGAAAATCACCTCTATTATCGGACCAAATGGGTGTGGTAAGTCCACTTTTTTAAAAGCGTTGTCACGTATTTTAAAACCGATAAGCGGATACGTTTATTTAGATGGAAAGTCTATTCATAAAGAATCAACGAAAGAAACAGCAAAACGGCTTGCTATCTTGCCGCAAAGTCCAGATTCTCCAGCAGGATTAACGGTGCACGAATTGATTTCCTACGGCCGCTTTCCCCATCAGAAAGGTTTTGGCCGTTTAACAAAAGAAGATTATGATATGATCGATTGGGCACTGGAGGTAACGGGTTTAACACTTTTCCGCCATCAAGCAGTTGATGCCTTGTCAGGTGGACAAAGACAAAGAGTTTGGATTGCAATGGCCTTAGCTCAAGGAACAGAAATTTTGCTTTTAGATGAGCCGACTACTTATTTAGATATGGCGCACCAACTTGAGATTTTAACGCTGCTTCAAGATTTAAACAAGCGAGAAAAGAAAACCATTGTCATGGTTATTCATGACCTTAATCATGCTGCTAGATTTTCTCACTACATAGCTGCCATGCATGCTGGAAATCTGATTTATGAAGGAGATCCACAATCAGTTATTACTTCTCATGTTTTAAAAGATGTTTTTCATATTGATGCTCGTATTATTCCAGATCCAGAATTAGGCTGCCCAGTCTGTTTATCATATAATCTCTTAAAACAGCCAATTGAAAAAGTAGTGTAAAAGGAAGATGCCTCTAATCCTTGACTTTTCAGTATAAAAACGTTACTATTTAATTGATAATGATTTTCATTACCAATAAACGTGGTATTCTTTATAGAGAACCATGGTCAAATAAAGGAAAGGAGGCAGCAATACGTAGGTTTTACGTAAACCGAGCTTCAATGTGAAAAGAGTATTGTCGATATTTATAGGAAATCGCTTTCATCCGTTATCACACCACCTATACCTTATTGTAAATATCCAACAAACACCCATTCATTCACCCCAACCGCCTATTGGCAGTGAATGAAAAAGTATCCTTATCATGCAAAACAAAAAAGCGATCCCATATCGACAATCATACTCTTCTAAACATTTTAGCATGAAAAGAAAACTTCCATTAGCTCATTGGAAGTTTTCTTTCGTTTACCTTTTATTCAGAGAAGCAGCAGTTCACTTTCGCTGCCTCAAGACGAACATTGCTTCTCCTACAGCGAAATGAGAGAAGCGATTGCCTTTATTCGTAGAAAAATTGCAATTCCCTCTTTAACTCATCGACATACTCTTTTGAACCAGTTACGATTAGCTTATCATTTACAAGCAACTCCGTATCTCCATGAGGCACAATCGAATCCTTCCCACGAAAGATGCGTACGAAAATGACATCACCTGTAAAAGGAAATTGTCTTAGTGTCATCCCTTCAAACTGCTGATTTTTCATATGAATTTCATATAAGGAAGTATCTTGATTTGTTAAAATCTGCATCACATTAGGCGACTCAATGAGTGCTCGAAATAACGCCTTCGTTGAGAGAAACATTGAAAATACTTCAACTCCCTGCTCTTTTAATGTTTCATCAAGATCAGGGCTTTCGATCCGAGCAATGACCCTATTAACATCATGTTCTTTCGCAGCTACTGACAACGTTGCATTCAATTCTTCATCCCCAGTTGAAAAAACAACGATATCTGCTGTAAAGATGCCATTCTCGATCAATGTCTCTTCTTCATAATTCGGCATTTCAACAATGTTAAATAAAGAATCGGCAATTTGGCGATCCGATTTATCAATTTTTGTATGATAAAGCATCGGCTCAAAGGAAGAACTATCCAATTCACGAACTAATGGCAAGGTGAGCTGATTCGCTCCTACTAATGCTACCTTTAGCCTTCTCTCTTCCCCGTTTTCTTTTGGAAAGAGCTTCTTAAATACAATTGGCGTAATGATACAACTGATCACCGCTACTAAAATGAGCATGCCGCTCATTTCTGGGGTAATGACCCCGATTCGTTCTGCAATTTTCGCTGCTGCAATCACAAGCGATAAAGTTGATGTTAATAAAAAGGCAGCTGCTAAGACAGTCTGTTTATCATACCATTTCCGTAGCAAATAGACGGGAATAAGCTTCGAAATAAGCAGTGCCAACAACAATAATGGGATGAGCATAAGGAGCTTCTTGTCTGATAATAAAGACCATAGTTCTAAATCGACTCCGACCATCACAAAGAATATTGGAATAAAAAATCCATATCCAAAAGAGTCAAGCTGTCGAATCATTTCCTGATTCGGCGCCAATAAAGAAACGAGAACCCCTGCTAAGAAAGCTCCGAGAATATTTTCGGCTCCTACTGATTCAGATAAAGCGACAAGGACAATAATCAAGGTAAAAACAGCACGAGTTCCAATCTGAACAGTTCCCGCTGACAAAACTTCAAAAAGCGCCTTGTTCTTGAACCTTTTCGCGACAATAAATAATAAGATTCCTGCTCCAAATAAAATGAGTAGCAGCCACATATTTCCCTTTCCATCTCCAGATATAGAAACAAAAACCGCTAATAAAACCATTGTAATCAAGTCAGCAATGACGGCGATTAACAAAATAATTTGACCGATTCCAGTTTTCATGATATTAGCTTCTTTTAACGTAGGTACAACGACTCCAAGCGAAATGGTTGAAATGATTAATGTCATCAAAAATGCATTTTCAATTAAACCAATCCAAACAAAAAGATAAGACAATAAGAGCGATATGACAAAAATACCAGCAAAAATAACGGTCGCTGTACCTAGACGATGAGGTTCCTTTTTTCCATTAGGCAGCAAAACCGTTTTTTTGTTTCCAGAAAACGCGGAAAAGTCAATCTCAACACCACTTAAAAACATTAAAAAAATGAATCCTAATGTTGACAATGTTTGCAGCCACATATCATCATGAACTAAATTTAGTCCACTTTTCCCTATTAATAGCCCCATTATAATTTCAGCAATAACGACTGGTATAAAATTCATTTTAAATCGATGTAGTAAAATAGGTGTTAGAAATGCGACAACAATAACAATCACAATCGAGATTAATGATGCTGGCTGCTCCAATGTAAACCTCCCCTTTCAGAAATAAATATCAAGGTATCTCTTCTTATCTAATAGCTGCCATGATGATAGAGGGTGGCTTTAAATAATACAATCTATCAATGAACCAAGTAATTCATAAACATCGTTGCCATTCCAAAATAAATAAGTATAGAAATAATGTCGTTAATCGTCGTAATAAAAGGTCCAGATGCAACTGCTGGATCAATCTTCAATTTATGCATGAAGAGAGGAACTAACGCCCCAGCAAGTGTTGCAACAAAAAGGGAAGCAAGGATTGATATGCCAACAAGCATACCAAGAAAAAGTTCTCCCTTCCATAGATAGACAATAATTGTAATTAAGATGCCGCATGTCGTTCCTGTGATGAAACCTGTACCTGCTTCACGAGCAATGAGTTTCCATTTGCTTTCTTTCTCAATATCACCGGTTGCAATACTTCTAACAGAGACTGCCAGTGCTTGCGTTCCTGTATTTCCAGCCATTCCTGCAATTAATGGGATAAACACTGCTAAGATAGCAACTTGGCTGAGAGTATCCTCAAAACGACCAATTAAACTAGCTGTAAACATCCCGAGAAACAGTAGAATGATCAACCAAGGTAATCTCTTCTTCGCAGCTGAAAATGGATTTTTATCAGTTGAATCGACATCGGTAACCCCTGCTAATTTTGAGTAATCGTCAGATGCTTCCTCATCCATTACATCGATAATATCGTCAAATGTAATAATGCCAAGCAAATGATTTTGAAAATCAACAACCGGTACAGCTAGGAAATTATAATCTTTCATCGTTCTAGCGACTTCCTCTTGATCTTCCCCTACTGAAACTGATACAACCCGATCATTAATAATTTCGGAAATCATTGTTTCATCGTCGCTAATAATTAAATCCCTTAAAGAAATAACACCTAGCAATCGTTTATAATCGTCAATGACATACACATAATAAATCGTTTCTGCTTTTGGTGCTTCACTTTTTAAAATATACATGGCGGACCGAACTGTTTGATTAGCTACAATCGCAACATATTCCGTCGTCATAATACTTCCAGCAGTATATTCTTCGTAGTGAAGCAAGTCTTTTATCTCCTGAGCTGCCTCAGGATTCATAATTGATAAATAACTAGCAACTTGAACCTTATCTAGACGATTAAGGACATCTACAGCATTATCAGCATACATATGGCTTAACATGTCTGCTGCATAGCTTGGGTCCATATCTGCTAACAACATCTCATATTCGTCATCTTCAATCTCAAGATTTTCGAACAAATTGGAAATTTCTTTAGGAGAAAGGTAATAATAGACATATATACGTTGCTGTTGTTCAAGTGTCATGAAAAACGTGGCTTGGTCATATGGATGGCTGTCTATAAATTCATCTCGAAAGACATCGATATTTTCTTCTTGAAGTGCCTTCAGCAATATTTCCTCATTCAATTGTCTTGCTTCCTCCATATAAGCTTCTCCCATCGTCACTTCCCCTCCTTCCATCTTGTCTTCATTATCCTAACAAATCTTTTCAAGATTGTCGTTACTTATCTTAAAAAAAGTAATGTAATGATATCGTCAGCTTTTTCTTGAAACGAACAACCTGATCTTTTAAATGGGAATTATTGGATTATATTGCTAAACTTAATCTTTATTAATTGGGAATCCTATTCATACAAAAAACATATTCCTGAGGTGAATCATGAATATTGATATTATTGGCGATATTCATGGATGCTTCCATGAATTTTATCAATTGACAGTTAAATTAGGTTATCAGTGGCAAGATGGAGTTCCTATCCATCCACATCAGCGCATCCTTGGGTTTGTAGGTGACTTAACAGACCGTGGACCACAATCATTAAAAACAATCGACGTTGTCTATCAACTTTGGCGACAGAAACTTGCTATCTATGTACCTGGAAATCATTGCAACAAACTTTATCGCTATTTTTTAGGACGTCCAGTCCAAAAAAAACATGGATTAGAAACAACTGTACATGAATTAATGCAGCTTTCAAAAACAGATTTTCATGATTATCAGGAAAAATTTATTCAACTTTATGAACATGCACCATTATATGCTCAATTGGATAATAAGCGATTGATTATTGCACATGCAGGCATCCGCGAGAAAGACATTGGAAGGTACAACAAGAATGTGAAAACATTTGTTTTATATGGAGATATCACTGGAGAAAAACATCCTGACGGTTCTCCAGTAAGAAGGGATTGGGCGGCCTCTTACGATGGAAAGGCGTTTATTGTTTATGGACATACACCCGTATTGCAAGCTCGTTTCTTGAAAAATACTGTTAATATCGATACTGGCGCTGTCTTCGGTGGAAAATTAACTGCGCTTCGATATCCTGAAAGAGAAATCGTTGATGTGCCTTCTACGATGCCCTTTAAACAAGAGAAATTTCGTTCCTATTAGCGTTTCACAACAAAAAAGAAGGGAGACTCAAAGGACGCCAAGGCGTTCTTTTACAGTCATCCCCTTTTTTAGAATACCATTAAAGATTTCTCTCATCCCCCACTGATAAGAAGTAGAACAAAGGCTAAGATCGCAGGCGGCCTCGAGAAGGAAACCGCTTTTCTTCGTGCGATGTTGATTCAAGAAGCTTTCCTTATCCTGTCGGCCCGAACCAATCGGACATTTGACTTTCAGTTTCCCCCCACCTAGCGCTTCTGATTCCTCGTGCTCTTGAGGTGGGGGTCTTACTCCCAGTTAGATGTGGGATAAATCGGCTGGCAAAGCAGAGCAAAAAGTAAGATGTTTATGCAAGAAAGGATGATAAAAGCGGAGCTCCTTACAGTGCAGTGCCTGTCTTTTAATTTGATCAAGAGGACCATCATATAACTCATCTCCCAAGAGTGGATGACCGATATGGGAGAGATGAACACGAATTTGATGTGTTCTCCCAGTTTCAAGTCGTAATTGTAGATGGCAAAAATCAGCATATTGGGAAATAACCCGATAATGGGTGGCAGCATACTGTCCATCCGATCGTACTTCCCGCTCTATGATGCTGTCGCACTTTCTGCCAATTGGCAACTCAATAAACCCTTCCTTTTCTTTGCATACTCCTTTTGCAAATGCTTCATATATTCTTTCTATCTTTTGCTGCTTTTGCATTTCACTAAAGAGATGGTGCGCATAACGATGCTTTGCAATGAGGACAAGACCTGACGTTTGGCGATCCAATCTTGTTACAATATGTACAGCTCGCTGCAAAGCTATTTGTTCATAATACCCTATAATCGCATTAGCTAGACTTCCGCTCGGATGCTCCCGCGAAGGAATGGTATTCATGCCTGCAGGTTTATCAACAACCAAAACATCTCGATCTTCATACTTTATAACAAGTGGAATATTCTCTCCTGCCAGCTTATTGCTAGGATTTTCTGGTGGAAACACAATCGTTAATATATCAGATGCTTGTAGCTGATAGCGGACATTTTGCTCAATCCCATTAACACATATCGATCCCCCAGAAAACTTAATAGCAGTAAGCGCTCTCCTAGACACGTGCTGCGTCTGTAAAAACTCCTTGATTGTCTTCATAGCGTTCTGCTGATCAATCTCCCATTGGAGAAAAAAAGCGGTCATTTTTTATCCTCCTTATTAATCAGCATCGGATATGAAGGAATCATGCACTCGTTTCCAAAAAGGGAATGGGCGAAAGCGCGCAAAGCGGACTTTTTCCTTTGCTACCCGAAATTGGATCGACTTTAAGTCGCGATGCAGTAGTGTTAAATGGTCAATCGTCACCATAAAATCTGGTCGATTTACTGGTTTTAACATACAAGTATGATGTCCTGGCAAAATTAAAGGTGAGCCGATCGTTCTAAACACTTTATTATTAATAGATGCCATTTCAGCTAGTTGAATGGATTGCAGAGAAGGATGAATAATTGCTCCACCTAATGCTTTATTGTATGCAGTACTGCCAGATGGAGTAGAAATACAAAGTCCGTCGCCTCTAAAACGTTCAAAATGCTCGCCGCGGATTTCAACATCCATAACGAGAGTACCTTCGACACTTTTTACTGTGCATTCATTTAATGCAAGATATCGTGATTCTTTTCCGCCATGCTGATAACGAACAATAACTTCTAAAAGCGGGTATTCAATCACTTGATACGGAGTTTTCGCAATTGCGATGACAAGCTTTTCAATTTCAGAAGGCACCCAATCTGCATAAAAGCCAAGATGGCCTGTATGTACACCAACAAAAGCAGTTTTATCAAGCCTTGAACTATAACGGTGAAAAGCATATAAAAGAGTCCCGTCGCCACCAACAGAAATAACGATATCTGGTTGACTTTCATCATATACTAGATCAAAATCTAATAAATATGTCCGCATCTTATGCATTAACGCATTCGACTGTGAATCACCTTTCGACGTAATGGAAAATTTCATGATCGACACCCTTTTGTGAAAATTTTCTTTAAAGTGCATGTTTAATAGCTGCTGTTGCATATAGGACAAGCAAGTAATAGGAACAAGCTATCAGTTCTTATAGTTAGTGATCTCCATTTTTATAAAAAGCCCCATTTAGTGAGCTTCCTTCACTTTTTTCCTTTTTCTCTTTTAACAGCGTTTCTTTGTTTTTTGAAAAATAGACTTGCGCTTCTTGAATTTCTTCCTTTATTTGTGACATTTCTTCATCCAATCGAAAAGCGGCTTCTGCCGCTCGCTTAAGTCGCATACTAATTTCATCTGGGAAGCGGCCTTTATATTTATAATGCAATGAATGTTCAATCGTCGCCCAAAAGTTCATAGCCAACGTGCGGATTTGAATTTCTGCAAGTATTATTTTTTCACCGTGAATTGTTTGAACAGGATATTCAATTACCACATGATAAGATCGATAACCGCTCGGTTTCTTATGGGAAATATAATCACGCTCTTCAACGATCCGCATATCATTACGGTTACGGAGCAGCTCAACCACTGTTTTAATATCATCTACAAATTGACACATCATTCTTAATCCGGCAATATCTTGCATATCGCTGCTTAATTTATCAAGAGGAATGCGCTTTTGATTTGCCTTATCCAAAATACTTGCAATTGGTTTCACACGTCCAGTCACAAATTCAATTGGCGAATGACTGTGATCGTATTGAAATTGTCCACGCATTCCTTTTAATTTTACTTTTAACTCCTCTACTGCCTGCTTATAAGGAGCAAGAAATTGATCCCAATGGTTCATCAACATCACCTCACAAAGCGGATAAAAACGTCGCTTCTACCTTTTTCACCATCTGCTCTCCATAATTTCCATTTCCTTGAATATTTTCAATCAAGTAAGTTAGTTCCTCGTGAAAGTTGATTAACTCAAGCCTTTCATTATAAGAAATAGCCTCAATCTTTGTCCCGCTTGCAAGCGCTGCTTTCAACGCCGGCCAGACTTGTTCATGAATATAAAAATAAACATACTCTTTTTCATCTGAGACCAAATATATAAATGCAGTTTCATCTGAATCGACAATCATTTGCGCTGCCGCTTCCAAAGAACGAAAAGAAACTTTTTCCTCTGTAAGCAACTCCAATGACAACGCTGTCTGATTGAATTTGTTAAAATGGATTTTTTTCCTCATCACGCATAACCTCCACCTTTCTTATTATAGCTTCAGTGCCCATCTTCTTCAAAGTTAAATAAAGTGAAACTTCCATGAGTGGGGGTTTTCTCCCATCCTACATACAAAGGATCTCAAGCTAAAGCGCGACGTCCTGCCGCAACGCTTGAGTGACCAACATCCTGTTGGCCCGAACCAATCGGACATTTGACTTTCAGTTAACCCCCACCTAGACTTCCTCGTTCCTCTTACTCTTGAGGTGGGGGTCTTACTGCCAGTTAGATGTGGGATAAACATTAATAGCATTCCTTTTCATCAAATAGGATAGAAAGCATCCCTTCAATCAAGCTGTTCAGAATGTAAAAGGCGAACATTCACAGTTCTTCATCTTGCATCACCTGCGATTTCAATAGATAATAAGTAAAAGGAGACAAGGAAAGGTTTGTTGCAATTGAGCGAAGCATTAGAAATAGAATTTAAAAATATCGTTTCAAAAGAGGATTTTCACGCTATGACAGCATTTTTTTCAATTTCTGAAGAGGACTTTCACCTACAAAAAAATCATTATTTTGATACAAACACATTTGCTTTAAAAAATAGCGGATGCGCTTTAAGAATTCGAAAAAAAGCAAATCAATTTGAATTGACATTTAAACAACCTGTAGAAGCTGGAGTACTGGAAACAAATCAAATGATCTCCGAACGAGAAGCTGCTGCAATGATAAAAAACGGTTACCTGCCTTCAGGAGAAGTGCAAGAGCTTTTGACAGCAAGAACACCAGCAATTGATTGCGTAGAATTTCTCGGATCTTTAACAACAAAAAGAGCAGAAATGCCATATAAAGATGGAACTTTGATGTTTGACCACAGTTTCTATTTAAAAAAGGAAGATTTTGAGATAGAATATGAAGTAAACGATGCACAACGAGGAAAAGAAGTCTTTCTCGACTTACTCAAACAGCTAGAAATCCCGCTTTGTCCAGCTGTAAGCAAACCGCTAAGATTTTGGAGGGCGAAGCAGGCGGATCATTAAAATAAGAGCTTTCTCCTAAAAGATTGAACTCGTACAAAAAGGGAAACTTCCATTTTCCTACTCTTGTACTCCAATCGTATAGAGAGCCTCGAAAGGAGATTAGTAATGAATACATCCAATCAGCTAAAGGTTATGTTTGAATTGCAAGCCTTACAGAATTTCTCAAGACCTTTTTCTACCTATCAAAACGAGAGTAATAGCAATTATTTATTTCAAGAAATGTTGAATTCAGCGCTTCAAGAAGTATTATTAAATGAACAGATGGGAAATAAAGAAACCACTTTTTCGCCTGCATCTTTATTATCAGCTCAAGGCATGTTCAATAATCACGATACCGTCCCTTTATTAAACAAACAGTATCAACCTATTAGTACATCATATGTTGGTGCAACTGGAAAACAGCATGTCAACACTCCACAAGATCTTGAGGCTATCATTGAAAAAGCGGCAGAAACCTATCAATTGCCTCCTGCCTTGATTAAAGCCGTCATTAAGCATGAATCTAACTTCAACCCGCAAACAGTCAGCAGTGCAGGTGCATCTGGCCTTATGCAGTTGATGCCTAGCACCGCGAAGGGTTTAGGAGTGAATAACATCTTTGATCCTGAAGAAAACATCAACGGAGGAAGCAAATATTTGCGAAGCATGCTAGACCGCTACAATGGAAGTATAGAATTAGCGCTTGCTGCTTATAATGCAGGACCGGGAAATGTTGATAAATATCAAGGAATTCCACCTTTCAAAGAAACACAACAATACGTTCAAAAAGTGACCAATACATTTTTGGCATAAGCATTCTTACATGATACATACACAAAAAATGAGCAGGTTGCCCTGCTCATTTTTTGTGTCCCTAAATCTATCATTTTTTCCAATTTTCCCCGTCCCTTCACTTTCTCGAAAAACATTGTACAATATGAAAGGTATGCTTTACATGGGATAAGCAATATTTTCGTTCAGTTCATCATGCATATCTTAGAATTTAGAACCTTTCAAACAACCCCAAAAGCTATTTATTTGAGTTATGAAATCTTGATTGCTACAATAAAAATACAATCTCAGATAAAAAGGAGACATTCATATGGTTGAGAAGCGCATGACGCCGTATGACCTAATTGGAGAGGAACAGCTCTCTAGTCTTGTAAATGCCTTTTATCTCCGGGTTGGAAAACATCCTGATCTTATCCCGATTTTCCCGGAAGATTTAACGGAAACTGCAAGAAAACAAAAGCAATTTTTAACGCAATTTTTAGGCGGTCCTCCGTTATACACTGAAGAACATGGACATCCGATGATGCGTGCTCGTCATTTAGCTCATAAAATTACACCTGCACGAGCAAAAGCTTGGCTTTCTTGCATGAGTGAAGCAATGGACGCTGTTCAATTGCAGGGGCCAGTACGTGATCAATTTTTCGCTCGCCTTACAATGACAGCTAGACACATGGTGAATACAGAAGATCTAGATACAGGTGAAAACGATTGATGAATAATAACATGTTTTGCCAATCTGATTGGTATCATATTGATCATAAACCGTTGGAAATTTACATGTTTATCGATCCGCTTTGTGCAGAGTGCTGGGCGTTAGAACCTATTATGAAAAAGCTGCACATTGAGTACGGAGCCTATTTTAGACTAAAGCATGTTTTAAGTGGACAATTAGCTACACTCAATCTTGGAGCAAAAAAACAAAGCAAGATTGCAAAAATATGGGAAATGACTGCAATTCGATCTGGAATGTCATGCGATGGAAGTTTTTGGCTAAAAAAGCCGATTTCTTCTCCTATTCTCACCTCCATATCGATAAAAGCTGCCGAGCTTCAAGGGAAAAGGGCAGGCATTAAATTTCTGCGGAAACTACAAGAACTGCTATTTCTTGAAAAAGAAAACATTTCGGACTTGCATGTACTTAAAAATGCAGCCGCAATCGTTGGATTAGATGTAGAGGAATTTGTAAAAGACTTACATTCAAAAAGTGCGTCCAAAGCGTTTCAATGCGACTTAAAAATTGCAGCAGAAATGGATGTAACAGAGATGCCGACTCTTGTCTTTTTCAATGAAAATATTGAGGATGAGGGCTTAAAGATTACGGGAATGTATACATATGACATCTATGTCCAGATTATTTCTGAAATGCTGGACAAAAAGCCTAAACCATCATCTATCCCACCACTGGAACAATTTTTACAACATTATAAGCTCGTAGCATCTAAAGAAATTTCAGTTGTTTATGAAATGCCTATTTCCCAAGTTGAAAAAGAAATGAAAAAATGGATACTTCAACAAAAAGTGGAAAAAATCCCTGCGAAGTATGGTACGTTTTGGAGATACATTGGAGAAGACTAAACAAATTTTTAAAATATTTAGAAATAAGTGGGGGGGCTTTCCCCCACTATGTTAAAGCAGCATTATTTTTTCCAATTGGCATTTTTTCAATAAAATTTTGACTAACCATAACGAAATTACAGGCTCTCCAGTATTGCTAATAGTCATGTGGCACTCCTCCAACTAATCATAGTTAGTTGTTTTTTTTATTCTCCAAATCCCATTTAATTTCATCATAAAGCTAACCTCTTTTTGATATTTTTCAGTATCTTTCTTGTATAAAATGTAAGTTATTTATTATGTTTTAAACGACTTCATTGTCATTTAACAATTTTTAATCATTGGAAAAAAATGTATGACTTTATGTCAATATTGTAAGCTAAACTTGTCTGTTTGTCATTTTATTCGATTTCTTCTCCTCCTTCTTTTCACTATGATAAATATAAATATCGCTCACTGATTAATGCAGCGGGGATCACTTATGAAAAAAGAAAAGAAGGTGTTTTTACTATGCAGCCATTACAACCTATACAGCCGCATGAACGAATTGAGATCATCGATATTATCCGGGGCATCGCTATTTTAGGCATACTCCTCGTTAACATCGCACATTTTAGTTATCCTGATCTTTATTTGCATATGACAGGAAAAGACCACTTTTTAATGAAAGATTGGCACAAACTAGACTTTATAATAGGAGATATTCTCAATATATTTGTCCGAATGAAATTTGTAATGATGTTTTCTTTTCTATTTGGGTTTGGGATGATCATCATGATGGAAAATGCACAAGCGAAAAAACGACGCTTTGTTCCTACGTATCTTCGCAGATTATTCGTGCTGCTCGTTATCGGCATCATCCATGGTTTTTTCATTTGGGATGGTGATATTCTCACACAATATGCACTGCTCGGATTTATCTTATTGCTATTCCGAAAATGCAAACCGAGAACTTTGGTTATCTTCTCGATCGTTTTCTATTTATTGTTCTCACTGCCATCTATACAAACTAGTTTTCAGACAATAGATCCAGAACAAGAACAGGCGATGATGCAATATCAAGAAGAAATGGCACAAATGTTCAATGATAAGGCGAAACAAGCACTTCAAGCTTATGGGAACGGCACTTTTACAGAAATCGTAAAACAGCGTGTTCATGATCGTATTTACTATATGGCCATTAATGGAATGCTTTCAACGAATCCACTGCTGTTTTTCTATGCATCGATCCCAATGTTTAGTTTGTTATTATTAGGTGCTGCATTTGCTAAGTCAAAGATTTTTCACGACCCATCTAAACATCTTAGATTGTTAAAAACATTATGGTGGTTAGGATTGCTCATTGGTTTGCCGGCAAATATCGCGTATGTCTTATGGAATGAAGATTTCCTGCTCCTAGGAGCACCACTGCTCATGTTATTTTATGTGACTTCCGTGGTATTTTTATTTCATTTTCAATGGGGAAAACGACTGCTCATGCCCTTTTCCGCTGTAGGTAGAACAGCTTTTACCAATTATCTGATGCAATCAGTGATTGGAACGCTCATATTTTATAATTATGGACTTGGTTTGTATGGCAAGGTGCAGCCATTCGTGGCTGTTTTGATCGCACTTGGTATCTTTATCTTCCAAATGTTTGTTAGCAATATTTGGCTGAAACAATACCGTTACGGCCCATTTGAATGGGTATGGCGAACGTTGACTTATGGTAAACGCCCTTCCTTTCGTCTAAAATCATCGTAAAAAACGTTCCTCTCCTAAGACTGCTCCAAATGTCATTAGACTTTTGGGGCAGTCCTTTTGCACTTTTCACGATAAACAGTAAAATAAGAATAAAAGTGTTCTTAAATCGTTTGGGAAAAATGACGTTTAAATATATTCTTTCTCGTGGTTAGTACCTTTGCGTTGAGAGGCAAGCCTCCTTATCAATGCATGTTCAAGCATTATTCTTATGTCATTTGCATACGAAGAACGAAACATGAAAAAGGAGCAAACAGAGATGTACAAAATTTTAGTTGTGGAAGATGATCAAAAAATGGCATCTATCATTTGTAACTATTTACAAAAATACGGGTATGATGCTCAATTTGCCAATGACTTTGAACGAATCAAAGAGCATTTTCTTGATTATCGGCCAGATTTAATCATTCTCGATATTAATTTGCCTTCCTTTGATGGTTTTTATTGGTGCCGGCAAATTCGCGGCTTTTCCAATGTGCCGATAATCTTTCTATCAGCACGCGCTGGCGAAATGGATCAAGTACTTGCAATTGAAAACGGCGGCGATGATTATATTACTAAACCTTTTCATCTTGAGGTAATGCTGGCAAAGATTAAAAGCGTGATTAGAAGAACCTATGGCGACTATGCTACAGCTACTGATCATGATGTTCTTGAAATCGAAGGGCTTTTTTTACATCGCAATAAAAATATAATCGAATTTAATCATCAAAAAATTGAATGCAGTCCGAAAGAATTTCGGCTTATCGATACACTAGCAAAAAAAACGGAACAAATTGTTTCAAGAGAGAAGTTGTTGGAAGCGCTCTGGGATGAAATCGACCTTGTTGATGATAATACATTAAATGTTAATGTCCGGAGAGTAAGAAACAAATTAAAAGAGCTTGGCATCTATGATGCGATCCAAACAGTAAGAGGACAAGGATATTGCTTAAAAAAAAGCTGGGGGCGGAAACATTGACTTTTTTTCATTTTCTTCGGGACAGACTTGGTTATGTAAGCTTTTATGTCCTTAATCTCATCATCGCTTTAGTCATTGTTAAACTTAGTTTGCTCGAAAAAAGCATTGATATTGAAACGAACTACTTTATTTATATTGCAATCATTTCTTTCGTGCTTCTGCTCTTATATTGTTTTATTTCTTATGTAAGACAGAAGCCTTTCTTCGATCAATTTCACCATGCATTGAACGATAAAGATTTGCATGCCCTTATTAAAATAGATCATGCCATTACATATGAACAAAAACAATTCTACAAGCTCTGTCTTGTAAGCTACAATGACTATTTGCAAAAGCTGCATCAATATGAAGCACAACAAAAACAAGCATACTATTTTACGAATCGCTGGACGCATCAAATGAAAACACCCTTATCTGTCATGCAACTGCTTATTCAAGAAGAAAACAACTGGAGCAAAGAAGAACTGCTTGAGCATATGGAAGAAGAAATCGTGAAACTAACGGATGGAATGCAGATGATGCTTTCTACCATTCGGCTGCAAAAATTTGAACTTGATTTCTCAATTCAACAAGTTCCACTCATTGCTCTCATCCGCTCTCTGCTTCATGAAAAACGCAAAACATTCATCCGTTATCATCTTTTTCCAAAGCTTGAAACTGGGCAAGATGAAATTTGGGTTGAATCCGACAAGAAATGGCTCACATTTGTGCTTGAACAACTATTAAATAATGCATTGAAGTACTCACAAGCTGCATCAACTGAAAGCAAGTATATTACCATCACTGTCACATCATCTGAAAAAGGGACAAAGATAGAGATAAAGGATGAAGGTATTGGCATAAAAAAAGAGGATGTCCCCCGCGTATTTGATGCCTTTTTTACTGGTGAAAATGGCCGTAAGCTCAGAGAGTCAACCGGTATGGGCTTATATCTGGCAAAACACATTTGTGACAAACTAAAACATAACATCACCATTGATTCGAAGGAAAACTGCGGAACAACCGTTGCGATTCATTTTCCTCCCCGTACAGATTATTATGATGTTTTGCAGAATAAAGAAAGCTTCAAATAGGCGCAGCTATACGATGTTTTAAATATGGTTGTTCATTATATCACAGTAAAGTGAAACTTCCATCAGTGGGGTTTTCTCTCATCCCCCACTGATGGGAAGTAGAACAGAGGCTAAGGTCGCAGGCGTCCTTGAAAAAAAAACCGCTTTTTCTTTGTGCGATGTATCGCTCCCGAAGCTTTCCTTCAAGAAGTTTTCCTTATCCTGTCATCCCCAACCAATCGGACATTTGACTTTCAGTTTCCCCACCTAAACATCTTCGATTTCTCTTACTCTTAAGGTGGGGAGCTTACTGTCAGTTCGATGTGAAATAAGAGGAAATAACTGTTAATGGTTATAAACCTCGGAGAAGCAATGCTGCCTGAGAGATTAGCTGGAGCCTTTTTACTTTTAAATGTAATAAAATGAATGACAACATTGTCACCTTTCTCGCTTTTATTGTCACCAAAATAAATAGCAAGCAAACGGCTTTTTATATAAAGTAGAGCTATAGAAGAAGGGAGTTTGCATACATGTTAAAGGCAACCAATATTACGAAAACGTACAGCTCAAAAAAAGGCAGCTATATGCATACAGCATTGCATCCATTCAATTTGCAAGTAGCTAAAGGGGAATTTGTCGGCATCATGGGACCTTCAGGAAGCGGCAAATCAACGTTATTGAATATACTAGCAACGATTGATCAGCCTTCTTCTGGTACAGTGGAGTTAGATGGCATCCTGACAAAACAATTAAATGATAAAGAGCTTGCATTGTTTAGAAGAAAACGGTTAGGTTTCATTTTTCAAGACTTTCATTTGCTTGATACGTTAAATGTTAGAGAAAACATCTTGCTGCCCCTTGTCCTTGAAAAAAGCAGCCTCCAAGACATGGAGAAACGTCTTCAGGAAATGGCGGTTATGCTCGGCATTCAAGATATTTTAGAAAAACGAACGTATGAACTCTCTGGTGGACAGCAGCAGCGAACAGCAGCAGCACGGGCAATGATACATGACCCAGATTTAATTTTAGCCGACGAGCCTACAGGCAATCTTGATTCCGCCTCAGCAAAATCTTTAATGGAGGCTCTTGCTGCGTTAAATGAACAGCAAGAACGCACCATCCTAATGGTGACCCATGATCCTGTTGCAGCAAGCTATTGTAAACGGATTGTTTTTATCCGTGACGGTCAAACGTTTACAGAAATTTATAAAGGGGAGCAAAGGCAAGCATTTTTTCAGAAAATCCTTCATGTGCTATCCGTGTTAGGGGGTTCTATCGATGACATTTCGCCAGCTCGTCATTAAAAACATTAAAGGAAATTTTCAACGGTATAGCTCATATTTATTAAGCAGTGCGTTTACTGTCTTTATATTTTATTTATTTGCTGCTTTCCTTTTCCATCCAGAAGTACGAAACCAAAATATTCATCCAATTATTACGATTTTGTTGATCGGTTGTGAGCTCGTTATTTTGTTTTTTACGATTTTCTTTGTTCTATATTCTAACGCTGCTTTTATGAAATCACGAAAAAAAGAATTTGGGCTCTTGAAAATGATCGGGCTTCATAATAGACAAATCGGCAAACTCGTCTTTTTTGAATTTACATTTATCTCTATACTAGCAATTATCATCGGGATCTTATTTGGAATCCTGTTTTCGAAGTTATTTTTTATGAGTATTAATGCTATTTTGCAGCCTGTCATCCCACTCGCTTTTACAGTCCCAAGTACTGCATTGTGGATCACCAGCGGTATTTTTTTGTTTTTATTTGAAATCATTACATTGTTCGGTTTAAAAGAGATAAGAAAAAGTGAAATTATTGATCTCTTGCAAGAAGCAAAGAAACCGAAATCGCTGCCTTCTTTCTCACTGTTTCTCGTTATTTTAGGGATCATATTACTAGGTATCGGTTATGCCTTATCTGCCGTTCCTCATTTGCTCGTGTTGTTTTTCTCGATGATTCCAATTTTAATTCTAGTAATCATAGGCACTTATTTATTATTCATGCAGATGACTACTGCAGTGCTTCACCAGCTCCGACGAATGCCAAGAATCTACTTAAAGCATACAAATATGACAACAATCAGTTTGCTCATGTTCAAACTAAAAGACCATGCAAGAATGCTCAGTGTTATCGCTATCTTAAGTGCTGTCGTCACCTCCAGTATGGGAATGCTATTATGGTTTCATCACTTTTCCAACACTAATATGCGGGGACCACAAGATATGGAAATCATTCAAAAAGGATTAAATAATCCATCTATATACGAGAAAGACGAGATAGCTGCAATCGCAGAGAAGTATGAAATGGTAATGAAGGATTACCATAGCGCTACTTTTTTACCATCTACGGTTAAAATAAATAATAGAGAGGCTGCAATGTGGATCATTTCTGAGAGTGGATACAATGAGAGAATAAAATTCTTTAAAGAAGTAGAGCCATTAAAAGTTTCACAAGGAAAAGGAATATTTATCTCCCCCTTCGACAATGGATATTTTAACGCACCAATCTATAAAGAAAAAAGCATCGACATCCCGCTTGAAAATGACATGATCACAATAGAGGTAGAGAAGGCCATTTTTAACGTGACGATGGTTCTTGGAAATTGGGGTGCACCTTTTTTATTTGTTGTTAGTGATCAACAATTTCAAGAATGGGAAGCACTCATGCCAATAGAACAACACATTGTCATGCATGATTATTATTTTGACGATATTCGAAACGGCAAGGAATTCATGAAAGATTTAAGAAAAAACGCTGGAAAAAACTCAGATCTTTTGTTAGATGGCATCAGTACTTATCTTGATGTCAGCAAAGGCAATACACTCCTAATGTTTATCGGCGTTTTCATCGCTTGCCTGTTTTTTCTCGCCTCTGGAAGCTTGATCTATTTCAAGATGTTTACAGAAATTCAGGATGATCGAAAAATATATATGATCTTATCGAAACTAGGAATGACTGTAGGGGAAATGAAGTATGCGATTACTATTCAAATGGCGATTCTCTTTTTTCTGCCTGTCGCCGTTGGCTCTATTCACACGTTATTTGCATATAATTCGGCTAGAATCAACCTAGGTGCACATACCATTTGGTATGAAGGATTAACTGCAATTGGCATCTATATTCTCTTTCAGGCTATCTACTTTATGATTGCTAGAAAGATTTATCTTAAAAAAATGATCTCACAATAGAGTTAGAAAGAAACATAAAAAAAACATGTCGACGGTCGACATGCTTTTTTTTAGAAATGTTTATCTACATTTCTATAAAACAAAGGGGATGGGAGAAATTTTCACGATCAAACAAAGGGGTATCATGTTTGCTTGTGATTAACTTCACATCAATAATATACCATGTTCATATTTCATGAGCAAGTATATGTTAACTATTTCACAATATTGTCAAAGATCTTGTCATGCTTCTAACTGAACATCATATAATGATAATATAGAGATTTCAATTTGTACAGGCTTTCTCGTTCATTATCTTTGTACTATTTATAAAGTACAAAAACAAGGAGGCAATGTCATTGCGGTATGTTATTTTGTCATTTTTTATTATTTTCGTCTGCTTTTCATTCGGATTGAATATTCTCGGCTTATTGAAGCTTCTTCCTCTCTATATTACTTCTCCATTATTATTCTTCTCGCTTTTTTTATTACTTGCTCATTTGAATAATCGAAAGCGATTTCGCGGCTTTCATTAAATAACGCATCAATAAGTATGATTTAAGAGACAACTGCTTTCTTATATATCTTTTACATTTTCATTTCGTTTTTCATGGCAAGAGCCTGAGGATGCAATCTCATCAGGCTCTTGCAGCGTTTCAGTATTTAATATATGCCTCGATTATCATCAACACTGTAATGATCTATTTTGATAACAGTCTTTCCAATTCATCCAATCTTTCTTCAAACACTTTGCATGCTGCAGCAATCGGTTCAGGGCTTGTCATATCAACTCCAGCCTTTTTTAATACTTCTATTGGATAATCAGATTTTCCTGCTTTTAAAAATTGTATATATTTTTCGACAGCTGGCTCTCCTTCTTCAATGATTTTCTTGCTTAGAGCTGTTGCAGCGCTAAACCCTGTCGCATATTGATACACATAATAATTGTAATAGAAGTGTGGAATTCTAGCCCATTCCATTCCGATTTCTTCATCGATTACTATTTCATCACCATAATATTTTCGATTTAATGCTGCATACTCTTTTGTCAACATGTCAGCAGTCAATGCTTCCCCATTCTGTGCCTTCTGATGAATAAGATGTTCAAACTCAGCAAACATCGTTTGACGGAAAACAGTACCGCGAAATCCTTCCAAATAATGATTTAATAAAAAGGTCCGCTGCACTTCATCATCAATTGTTTTCAGTAAATAGTCATTTAACAGTGCTTCATTACATGTGGAAGCAACTTCTGCAACAAAAATAGAATAGCTGCCATAAATATATGGCTGTGTTTTACGTGTGTAATAGCTATGGACACTGTGGCCAAATTCATGAGCAAGTGTAAATAAATTATGAATATTGTTCTGCCAATTCATTAGAATATAAGGATTTGTTCCATAAGAGCCTGAGGAGTAAGCACCATTTCGCTTGCCTTTGTTTTCAACAACATCCACCCAACGGTTCTCAAATCCTTCTTTCAATACACTTGCATACTCTGCTCCAAGCGGTTTTAATCCTTTTAATACCAATTCCTTTGCTTCTTCGTATGTAAAGTTCATCTTTGCTTCCTGTACAAGCGGTGTATAGAGATCATACATATGCAGTGTATCGACCTCAAGTGCTTTTTTGCGTAGTTTGACATAACGATGCAGTAATGGCAAGTGCTCTTGAATCGTTGAGATTAAGTGATCATATACACTTTCGGGGATGTTGTTTGCCGAAAGTGCAGCATGTCGTGCCGAATGGTAATGGTGGACTTGTGCATAAAAGTTATCTGTTTTAATTTGTCCGCTTAATGTACTAGCAAATGTATTGCGAAATTTCCCATAAGTTTCGTATACTTTTTGAAAGGCCTCTTTACGAACTCGACGATCTTTACTCTCAAGAAAATCGACATAGCGTCCATGGGTAATTTGAACATCCTCGCCATTCTCATCTTTCATATACGGAAATTCCAAATCAGCATTATTTAATATTCCAAATGTATTACTAGAAGCCGACAAAACATCAGAACTTTGAGCTAAAAGCGATTCCTCCTTTGCTGAAAGTACGTGAGGACGCTGTAGAGTAATTTTTTCCAAAGCATGCTTATAAAGACGAAGCTCTTGCTTTTCTTCTATATAACGCTGTAAAACATGATCTTCAAGCGCTAATATTTCAGGTACAATAAAGGAAAGGGCACTAGATGCTTGCGCATATAATCCTTTTATACGATCATCTAAACCTTGGTAAAAAGCATTTGTCGTATCTTGATCATAACGCATGTGTGCATATGTATATAGTTTACCAACACGTTCTGAAACCTCATCATCGTATACCAACGTTTGATATAAAGATTCCGCATCTTTCCCTACCGTTCCTTTAAAACCATCAGCTTTCTTTAAAAGTTCCATTACCGCTTTATATTCTTCTTCCCATAATTGATCTGTTGCAAAAATATCTTCTAAACGCCACGTAAGTGCTTCTGAAACTTCACTTCGATTAGGAAGTACCTTTACTGTTGGCTGTTTGCTCATTAAAATCCCTCACTTTTCATTTTTCTCATTCTGTACTTTCTTTCTTTAAAACAAAAGTTCCTGCATGAACACAAGATTTTCATCCTTGATGACATCCAGAGTGTCTTATCATCATATCATAAACTGCGTCATTTCTTATACCGAATATTGCATCACTACAACTTTTTTTAATAATAAAGTAAAACTTCCATCAGTGGGAGTTTTCTCTCATCCCCCACTGATAGAACAAAGGCTAAGATCTCAGGCGTCCTCGAAAAAGGAGAACACTTTTTCTTCGTACGATGCTGATTCAAGAAGCCTTTCCTTATCCTGTCGGCCCGAACCAATCGGACATTTGACTTTCAGTTTCCCCCACCTAGCGCTTCTGATTCCTCTTACTCCCCGAAGTGGGGGTCTTGACTCGTCAGTTAGATGTGGGATAAATAAAAAGATATCTTGCATACTGTTTGTAAAAGTTACGCTCTTCTTGATAAGCAGCTTCAACATTTTGTGAAAAAGAAAGCTTCTTTACAAGTTGATAGTTGGAACAGCCATATTTTAAAATATATCCGGTTTTCACAAGAACATTCAAATAAGCTAAAAAAAGTTGATCGCAACTTTGATTAGTTTCATGATTTAACAGCAGTGTGCGAAATTGAATATGTCTCTTCTCTACTCGTATAGCCATTTTTTGAAATAAATCATGATCAGTAAACGTGTCCCCTTTTTTTAACTTGCTAAGAAAATCATGCCAAACATAAAACTGCCATTCGATCACATTTGTTTTACAATTATTTTGGTTTATCGGTACGCCAATAATAGGAGGCAGTAAATAGGTGGTTAGCTTACTTTCATAAATAGCTTTCAAAAAAGGATCTGAACGATTTTTTGTGAAATATACTTTTTGATTCAACCACTGTCTCTTTTCATTTATCCAATCGGTTAACGAATATCGACTTTTTTTGGTTTCTTTTGAAACGGTTAAAGGAAATGTTGCTTTACTGAGAGGTATTGAATGCAGTTGGCCGAATGTTTTACGAGCAGTTACTGGAAGAAGGTAAGACAGGCAATAGAAGCGTTTTGTTCGTGGTTTATAACTTAACAGATAGTAGGAACGTGAACGATATATACCTACAAGGGACCATTGAAATTCATTGAGCAGATAAAGAGAAGTAGTTTTTTTCATTTGTTTTTGATATGGCAGTCCACCTAGCACCCAAACTGGGATAATTCCTTTCTGCCGATATCCTTCTGTCCTTTTTATTATTTGTCGCAATGGAATTGATGAGCATTGATATTCGATTGCGTAAGAATGGCCATCTTTCTTCACAAAAATATCAGCACGCTGCTTGATGGAAGTAAAATAATGTTCAAGATACACGGTCTTTGTCATCGTTTGCAGCCAAACATAAAGATCTTTTTTTCCTTGTAAGTGCATTTCACTTTCTGGCTCTGATTCAGCATGACAATTTATTAGGCGTTGATGGGCAAAATGAGGAATCTTTTTCTTACCGGCTTTAAAAATAAGTTTGCTTTGGCATTGGGGGCAATAAAATGGAGACCTGTTGCGAAAGTTGATCATTTCGTTTGGACCTAAATAGTGTACAGCAACTTTTTTTCCATCTTTATCTAACGCAATGAACAAATGAGGATCACCCTTTCTTTTGGTTATATTTATACACACTAGTATTTCGACATCTCTTTCATCATTCCTTCTCTTTTTCAAAATCTATCATTTAGTCTTGTTTTAATTTTTTTCATAAAGAAAAAACCGATTAAACGTAATCGGTTTTAATAAAAGTTAGTCAAAATATTGATTCAGTGTATGAAAAACATCTGTTTCAATAATAACATTGCCATATTCTGCTAGATAGTGTGATGTAATCGAGGAATCTTTTCCATATTCCAGCAAAATGCTTATCACATTGTCAATTTGTTCTTCTGCAAACAACTCTTCTGGAAATTCTATATATAAATAATATTGATCACGGAATGAGTAGAGTTTTGTCTGCAAATGCTCAAGCCCTGGTCTTTTCGCAAGCATTAAAACGCTCTCGAAATCTTGAAAACAAATGACAAAATCCAGCAAATCTTCGTCTTGATCATCTTGATGCTTTAAATAAAAGTTTTCATCTAAAAATGCTTCAATATTCTCATCCAAAGGCAGTTCTCTTAATTTATCCTCAGGTATTGGAAGCTCAAATTTATTTCCATCTTTAGAAAGCTGTGCTTTTGTTACTAAAACCTCTAAACCTTTGTCTAACGCTTGGACTTGAATCCAGAGCGGACCTTCTGGAACAAACTCTTCTTCATCATGAACTTCATCCATCATTTCCCAAAAAAGTTCTTCACTTCTTTCTCGGTTATACCAAATTTCCTCTCGGTTGAAGCCCCTTTCCTCGATATCCAAATAAGAGATGAAAAATTTGACAGTATTTTCATTTATTCGTTCGATTTCCATCCTGCAACTCTCCCTTCCGATTTAAGATGATGAAGGGACTTTACCCCTAGGAAAATAATTTATCCCATCGTGCTTACAAAACGATTTTATCAGCATCGTCTTATCACTCATTTTATGATAAAAATCGCAGAAAGGGAAACAAAAGCTATTCCCATTTTTTATTTCATCATTTAAAAGGTTATTATGACTGCACGTCGGATGATAAAAATAGACTAATGCATATCATTTTGAAGACATCCATTATTATATACTTCGCTCTATTGTTTCATTCGTTTTATTATTCTATCCAAGAAATTAATAATCAGAATGTTCTAATAATTCCCCTAAATGAAAAAGGTCCATTTATGATAAAACGCCCCCATCCCAAGCTGGGAGTGAAGACGTCTTAAATTCTTTAATTAACGAGCCTCTGTGCTTCACGAAGCTGGAAAGTCCGAACTCTTCTTGGTAGAAATCTACGGATTTCATCCTCATTATATCCAACTTGCAGCCGCTTCTCATCCAAAATGATCGGCCGACGCAACAATCCTGGATTTTTCTGAATCAATTCAAATAGCTGCTGTAAAGGCAGTGTATCTAAATCAACATTTAACTTTTGAAATATTTTAGAACGAGTAGAAATAATCTCATCTGTTCCATCTTCAGTCATTCTCAAAATTTCTTTAATCTCCGCCAAAGTAAGCGGTTCTGAAAATATATTTCGTTCCGTATAGCCAATCTTGTGCTCTTCAAGCCAAGTTCTAGCTTTCCGACATGATGTACAACTAGGTGAAGTGTATAATGTTACCATAAAATCATTCACACTCCCATGTAATTTTTGAATGATACTGTTGTAGAAAATATATTTTAATTTAAGTATCCATTCGCATCTCATTTAACACGGACGAATTAATATACAGACCTGCACAACGAAATACGGATTATGCATAACTTAATTTAAAATAATGGTTTTTAAGTACGATTTAAACAAAAGCAATTGATCATTTCAGTGATGAACCCTTGCCTATTGCGTCAATCAAAATACCTAAAAAGCTTAACAATCATCTAAACAATATTATACACTAATCAATCATGATATTGAATATATTTTTCAAAAATCACTTGTCCTGTTATCATTCTTGTACATTTTGTGTCAAGAAGATGACAAAACAATGATTTTTTGATGACTAAATGTCATCATTTTTTGATGAGAGAATTCAAGCCCATCATTTTTTTAACGTCAGTTACAGTTTTTTCTGCTCAAGATGAGTTGACCTTACTATCATAACCAAATTTTTGTATTTATATGTACTCACTAGAAATCTTTAGAATCAGCCCCAAGTTTTTCTTTGCGGTAAAGAGAAAGTTGAAACTTTATCAATGAGGATTTTCGTGTATCCCTTAAAAGCAAAACACCTTACAAAGAAGAAATATTACTTTTCTTTGTAAGGTGTTTTGCTTTCGGACTCGAACAAATCGTACTTTAATACGAGAAAGAAATTCCTTTCCCTTTCCCGCATCACATACCTAGAAAAAACCAAGATCATAATCAATTTTCATCACAAACGAATTTACATTGTTTTGGACAACAAGGAAAGTTGCTTCCTCACTTGCTTTCTTCTATGATAGTTCATATAATAAAAAGAAATAATCATTAATGGTTAGCTTCTCTAATCAACATGGAAGATGTGATGACAAAGAAGAGTACATACTGGGAACACTTCAAGAGAGTTTGCGGGTGGTGTGAGCAAATAGTATCCCATATGGAATGGACTTTCGAGCTCTGTTTGTGAAAAACATGAGAATGATCATTTTATTAGCGAACAGCGAATGCCGATCGTTATCTCGGCGCCATTTATGCAACTTCTCTAGTGAATTTTTTCTTCCCGATACATGTGAAAGAGACATCACAAACTGAAGGCGCCATAATGGACTAAGCGACTCAATTAGAGTACTTAGGGTGGAACCGCGGATATACCATTCGTCCCTATTAATGGACGAATGGTTTTTTGTGTTGACAGCAGCAATTCTAACCGTTAGTGAAGGTTTTTTAATCTGTCTTCAAGGCACCATTAAAAAACGAATAAATAAGGCACAAATACAAAAAAAGTTGAAACATAGGAGGCTTCATCATGAAAACAATATTTTCTGGAATTCAACCCAGCGGCACAATTACCCTTGGAAATTATCTTGGTGCAATGAAACAATTTTTAGACTTGCAGCATGAATACAACTGTTACTTCTGTATCGTAGATCAACATGCTATTACAGTTCCTCAGGATCGACTTGAACTGCGGAAAAATATTCGCAGCCTTGCCGCTTTTTACCTGGCGATTGGATTAGATCCAGAACGAATTACACTGTTTATCCAATCAGAAGTGCCTGCACATGCTCAAGCAGCATGGATGCTTCAATGTGTTGCTTATATTGGTGAGCTGGAAAGGATGACACAATTTAAAGATAAGTCTACGGGCAGAGATGCGGTAACTGCTGGTTTACTTACTTATCCGCCATTGATGGCTGCTGACATTTTATTGTATGGTACAGATCTTGTACCTGTTGGCGATGATCAAAAACAACATCTGGAATTAACGAGAAATTTAGCAGAACGTTTTAATAATAAATATAACGATATATTTACCATTCCAGAAATAAGCATTCCTAAAATTGGCGCTCGCATCATGTCTTTGCAAAATCCAAATAAAAAAATGAGCAAATCAGATCCAAACAGCAAAGGCTATATCTCCATGCTTGATACTCCAAAGCAAATTGAAAAGAAAATGAAAAGTGCCGTTACGGATTCCTCAGGAATTGTGAAATATGACAAAGAGAATAAACCAGGTATTTCTAATCTGTTATCCATTTATTCTATTTTAGATAAAACACCAATAGCAGAGCTCGAAAAGAAATACGAAGGAAAAGGATACGGGGAGTTTAAAGCAGATATCGCACAAATAGTTATCAAAACGATCGAACCTATCCAAGAGAAATATAATAAGCTCATGGAATCAAGCGAACTAGATAACATATTAGATAAGGGTGCTGAAAAAGCAAATATTGCAGCAAATAAAATGCTTAGAAAAATGGAGAATGCCATGGGCCTTGGACGAAAAACAAAGAAGATAAAGTAAAACTTCATCAGTGGGGGCTCTCATTCCTCACTGATGGAAGTAGAACAATGGCTAAGATCGCAGGCGTCCTCGAAAAGGAAGCCGCTTTTCTTCGTACGATGCTGATTTAAGAAGCTTTCCTTATCCTGTCGGCCCGAACCAATTGGACATTTGACTTTCAGTTATCCCCACCTAGGCCTCCTAATTCTTGAAGTGGAGGTCTTGACTCGGCAGTTCGTTATGGTATAAAGTCAAACTTCCATTAGTGGCCCTCCCCCCCCACTGATAAGAAGTTGAACACAGGCTTAAGAGACAAACATCCACGAAAAAAGAAATCACTTTTTTTCATGGATATATACCTAGAAGTAGAAGTAAGATGTTAGCGATGAGTGATAAGCACTTTTCCCACCTCCAGATATGTATGAAAAACGCACCTGACAATGAAGGATCTTCCGATGTGACTATTTCTTTTAAAACGTAAAAAAGTGGCTGATCATTTTATTCAGTCACTTTTTACTTTGGTTTTATTTGCAAAATACCCTCTAATTTACTTTTGGTTTCTGTTCTACTTCCCAGCGTTTTTCAAAAAAGGTATGGCCTTTAACCATCTTTTCGCAAAGTTGAATATGTTTCTGGCTCCATCCTTCTTTCGTTTCTTCAAATAATTCATTCCAAGCTGTTTCAAAGTTTTTCTTTTGAATTTCCTCATATTTATCTGGCGCCCATTCTGTGTACCAATATCTTATTTCTGCAATACTGGCTGACGAATAAAGGTGATCCAATGCCATGAACAACAGCTGCTTCAGCTGTCTTTCTCTTCTTGTCAGTCCTTTCATTAATGCAGGTGCTGGCGAAAGAATATGATAGTCCTTTTGATTCTTTTTAGCGTCAAATTGATATGTCTTTGGCTTCTGATCCTCGATCATTTCATATACTAGCTGTTCTTGTCTTGGGATTAAGCGGCTTTTCCTCATCGGAATTTGGTAGCCAATTGTATCAACAGCAAGAATCCCATTGCCATCTGTAACAACAAAACAGTTTTCAAGCTTCATTCTTTCATGGTTTTTTCGTAAAAATGCCTTTTGGCAAACATCGTCCAATAAAGCTTGAGGCAAAGCAGACAAGTCGTTTTCTATATAATGATACAATACATTTTCTACATACAGTAAAGGTACTTGGTCTAATAACTCGATTACATCATCCCGTCGCCATTCATGAAAATGGCAAACATTGTAACCATTCTCCTCTCCTTCAAACCAATTTACCCATACATCATGAAGATACAGCATCTCTTACCCCTCACTTTATTCCATATTTGTCTCTCAGTATAAGCGGAAATAAGTAAATTTATTCCTGTCTCTTTAAGATGTTGGACAAATATTGTTAATTACAAAGACAATCGCTGCCATTCTAACGATGAAAGGGAATATGCAACTAGCCATAACCAAGATTTGAGAACATCTTTCTTAACGCTGATTTTTACTAGAGGAAAAAATGGCGATTAACATGAATACAAGACCAACTAAAAATAACTGGCACTCGATTCGATAAAGAATAAATTGTACGTATTCTTGAAAAGTTTTTCCCGCAGCCATTAAATTTAAATAACTGATAATATGAACACCGCCAACGACCGAAAAGCCAAAACCTGTTAATAAGAGAAAAGCTCTTAAGATCAATTTTCATAACATCCTTATCTAAAATGGAAGCTTTTCCACAATCATTGGATTATTTACAATTTAATATCTCGCTATATTATTCTTAAAAAATAGATTGCATTGTGGATAATAAAAGCAGTGAGCTTGTCCATACTTTGTAGGATATTATATGTATTGATTACACTTTTAGAACTTGCTGCAGGTGGAATTTTCTCCACCTGTTTTTTATTCTAATTTCAAAAAATCATCTTGTAAAAAAGTATTAGAAGGTACTCCTAACGTTTTCGCAATCGAAAAATCGGATGCCTGTTTTTTATAGTGAGCAATTATGTGATAGCCAATTACATAGCCAATCATTCTCGGATAGGCCCGCTTGCCAAACAAAATATCATCATGTCTTGCTTCTGACCTTGTAATATGCAAATATTGTTTAATTGCCCTTTGCCATAAGGAAGCAAGTCGCTTCTCCTGATATGATGTACACCATGGTGCTACGTAATCTACCCCGCAACAGTCAAGTACAGCATGTTCCGCCAATCCTTCTAAAACAAGGGAGTCCAATAACGTATAATCGTTAATCTCTTTTTTTAAACGACTCATTCGTGCAGCGTGATGATACTCATGAACAAATAATGCCTCCCATTCCTTTTCATCACCTACACTAGAGAGAAACAAAAAAATCTGCTTAGGAAACGTAATACCAGAACGCCCCCTTGTGTCTCTCATGAAACTTCGGTTGCCTTCTTCCATTGGGAAAATATAAATATTAATAGTTGGACCATCCCAAAGGCTGCGATATTTTTGATAAATTTGATTTATTTTTTTCCAAGCCTCTTTTTCTTCCAATATTTGAAAAACACGTTGTGCACGCCGGGGATGTTGGTACATCCCAAATGAGCAAAGATAGCGATAAAACCTTGTAGGATTCTCTACTGTCGGCTTTACCTTTTGTAATAGCTCCAAAGGTTTATCAAGTGCTTGTTTCAACCACTGATCTGTCCTTATTATTGTCATGCTCCTCACCTTATGTCCTGTTTTTATTAGCTTATGCATAACATGCTCCCATGGCCTTCAATATGACCATTATTTCTAAACTGTTAATCAAAAAAATAGCATCATAAATCAAAAAAAGCTTTCACTATTGTTGTAAAGTAGGAATTACTTAGTCACTCGTCCATATTGAAAAAGGGACTTAGTATGTTATGAAAGATAATAGATTGTGAGGTTGATAAATTGAAAAGGTTAGTCTTATTAGATGTACTTCGTGGTTTTGCTATTCTCGGTACGCTAGGAACAAATATTTGGATTTTTGCAACGGTTGGCGATCTTTCTATTTACTCTCAAGATATCGTTGGTTGGTGGAAAACGAGTGATGGGTGGATCATGATGCTAATTGACATTTTTATTAATGGTAAGTTTTTAAGTTTGCTCACAATCTTGTTTGGCATAGGTCTTGCAATAAAATATGAAAAAACACTTGAAAAAGGAATGCCTTGGCCTAGAGCATATATTTGGTCGTGCATCCTCTTATTTATTGATGGTCTTATTCATTTTCTGCTAGTCTTTGAATATGATATCTTAATGAGCTATGCAATAACTGCAATCGTTGTCTCCTTTCTAGTGAAAAAGCGCAATCGGATTTTAAAAAGGATTATTGTTCTTTTACTTCCAATTCATTTGTTGATCATAGGTGCTTCCTCATTTGCGTTTTATTACTCAACTCATGATGAAGGAATACAAGCAGAATTAGCAGCAGATAACCAAAAAACTGCGCATCTTTATATGGAAGGGAGTTGGCTGGAACAAGTTCTTTACCGTGTTGAACAATTTTTGCCGTTAAGGACGGAAGCGATCATGGTACTTCCTATGAATACGATATTATTTTTGACAGGAATATTATTATTTCGTGCAGGTGCTTTTGCTCACCATGAAAAAGGCAGAAAAATCCGCCGTAAGCTTTTTAAATGGGGGATACTCATTGGGCTGCCGCTTCATATGCTTATGATGGTTAATAACGGCTTATTCTCCATTATAAGCAGGTATATCTTTGCACCATTCTTAGCATTCGGCTATATTGGTTTGTTCTCCATTATATTGGAAAAGGGTTATATAAAACTGTTCACAGACCGTTTACAAGAGATTGGCAGAACAGCATTAAGCTGCTACATCATGCAAAACATCATCGCTTCAGTGATTTTCTATGGATGGGGATTCGGTTTGACTCCTATTAACAATGGTTGGTTGACTCTCCTTATATGGATGCTAATCTCGTTATTTCTTATGTTTTTTGCAAATATGTGGCTACGAAAGTTTAAACAGGGTCCGATTGAAACGATTTGGCGCTATACGGCTAATGCACCTTTTCGTGCTTAACGTTAAAGCATAAAAGAAAGTGAAACTTCCATGAGAGGGGGGTTTCTCTCATCCCCCACACATGAGAAGTAGAGTCGCAACGTTCTCGAAAAAGAAAACCGTTTTTTCTTCGTGCGATGCTGATTCAAGAAGCTTTTCTAAGGTCGGCTCGAACCAATCGAACATTTGACTTTCAGTTATCCCCACCTAGCGCTTCTGATTCCTCTTACTTCCCGAGGTGGGGTCTTACTGCCAGTTAGATGTGGGATAAAATAAAAGGTGATCCAAAAGCAAAATTCTTTTGGATCACCTTTTTTATGCTTCGTATTTCTTAAAGAGAATAGTTGCATTATGCCCGCCAAAGCCTAACGAATTGCTGAGTGCAGCACGAACGTCTCTCGTTCTTGCCTTATTGGCTACATAGTCCAAATCACATTCAGGATCTGGTGTTTCATAATGGATAGTTGGCGGTATAATACCTTCTTTAATGGATAAAATCGAAATAATTGCTTCGACTCCGCCAGCTGCTCCCAGTAAATGTCCAGTCATGGACTTTGTTGAGCTTATTGCCAGCTTATAGGCATGTTCGCCAAACACATCTTTAACTGCCATTGTCTCAAACTTGTCATTGTACGGAGTACTTGTCCCATGTGCATTAATGTAATCAATATCAGCCGGCTCCAATCCGCCATCAGCTAATGCTAATTTCATTGCTCGCGCTCCGCCTTCTCCTCCAGGAGCAGGAGCCGTAATATGATAAGCATCGCCAGTTGATCCGTAGCCAATTAATTCTGCATAAATTGTTGCTCCACGGCGAAGCGCATATTCTAGCTCTTCGAGGACAACGATGCCTGCTCCTTCACCAATAACAAATCCATCTCGATTGGCATCAAATGGTCTGCTCGCTGTTTCGGGATCAGGGTTTGTAGTAAGCGCTGTATTAGCACAAAAGCCAGCTACGGACATTTGTGTAATCGGTGCTTCAGCCCCTCCAGTCACCATGACATCTGCATCTCCACGCTGAATCACTTTAAAGGCATCACCAATGGAGTTTGTTCCTGTTGCACATGCGGTGACAGTACAAGAATTGACGCCTTTAGCACCTAAGGCGATTGAAACTTGCCCAGTTGCCATATCGGGAATCATCATTGGAACAAAAAAAGGACTTACGCGCCGATACCCGCGTTTTTGAAACATTTGGAATTGGTTTTCAAACGTTTCCATGCCTCCAATTCCTGAACCAATCCAAACTCCAACTCGATTGGCATTATGTTCATCGATCGTTAAACCTGCGTCTTTCACTGCCATCAGTGAAGCAGCAATCGCATAATGGGTAAAACGATCCATTTTTCTTGCTTCTTTTCTTTCCAAATATGTTTCAGGATCAAAATCCTTTACTTCAGCTGCCACTTTTGCTGGATAATCATCTGCGTTTAATCGCGTTAATGGACCGATACCCGATTTTCCTGCAATGATGTTTTCCCAAGTTGTTTGAGCGTCATTGCCTACGGGAGAAACTGCTCCGATTCCAGTGACAACTACACGTTTTTTCTCCATAAAAACATCTCCTTCACACAATAAGAAGATTGTAAGTGAGTATTCAAAAAGTAATGAAAGCTAATATAAAAAACGAACGGAATGTACACAGTTTTTACATGATGCATACAAATTATCCCGCTAGTATTCAAGATTTTTTAAGCAATATCTCTTTCACTTTCACTACTTACCCCATTTTACTACAATTGCTCCCCAAGTTAAACCTCCGCCAAAACCAACCATGACAATTATATCATCCTCTTTAATATTTCCGGCTTCTAGCTCGTCAATAATAGAAACAGGTATGGATGCGGAAGAAGTATTGCCATACTTATGAATTGTTTTTGACATTTTTTCTACTGGCAAGTTTAACCGCTGCCTAGCAGATTCCATAATCCGAATGTTAGCTTGATGAGGAATTAAAAAGTCAACGTCATCCTTTGTCAATCCGGCTTTTTCCAACACATTTACAGCTGATTCTCCCATTTGTCTAACTGCAAATTTGAACACTTCACGGCCATTCATCACAATATGCTTCTGTTCGTTCTCATATAATTGGCTGCCGCCTGAACCATCTGCCCCAAGTTCAAAGGCTAAAACCCCTCTTCCTTTTGATACGGGCCCCATAACTGCTGCTCCAGCTCCATCGCCGAATAAAACAGCTGTATTGCGATCTTCCCAATTTGTTATCTTCGAAAGCTTCTCGACACCAACAATAAGTACATAACGATAAGCCTTGCTTTCAATAAATTGCTTTGCAGTTGCTACACCATACATAAATCCAGAACAAGCTGCACTAATATCCATTGCAGCAGCTTTGACAGCACCAAGACGATGCTGAATCATACAAGATACAGAAGGAAATGGGCGATCTGGTGTGACCGTTGCCACTAAAATTAAATCAATTTCTTCCGCCGTTATTCCTGCATCTTGAATAGCTCTTTTTGCTGCTTCATATGCCATATCAGACGTATCACAATCATCTTCGGCAATTCTTCTTTCTTCTATTCCTGTTCGTGTACGAATCCATTCATCAGAAGTATCCATTACTTTTTCTAAGTCATGATTCGTAACTATTTTTTCCGGATGGAATTTTCCCATGCCAATGATTCCTGCATTCATGCCCGTATCTCCTTCTTTCTCAGACATCATTATTTATTCTGCTTCTTATTGAGAGATAGGAAGTGGAAGTAAGTTTTTTCTCACCTCTCGCTTCTAATAAGTCAACTAATGAAGTTCTCTTTCCAGACTTTTTAAGCACTTACTCTTCGCTTTAATAATCTACTATCTTCCATCATGCTGAACCCTCTATTGTCCAACTACAATCTTGCTAACTAAAACTTTACAAGTTTCAGCAGCTTCTAAAGATTTGATGAACGGGAAGGGACGCTGCTTTACCCTCAGGGCGTTCGCGTCAACCGTTTTAATGCGTGCTACACTCAATAATCAGTGTAAAATCAACTAGCAGATTTTATAATAGCACCTATTATGACTTGGTACTAATTTTAAAGGAATAATTGTGTTTTGGCAAGTATAGAAAAGTAAACATACTGAAGTGAAGAAGGTGTTAAAGAGTCTTTTCTTGATAAATAGATCTAAAGCTCCTTTATACTCGCTAGGGGTATCGTAGTACATTATTCAATGCTGCAGAGATACAAAAAATTGCTAGTTTATAGCATTCGGCAGTTTTCCAGCTTTGATGTATTCTTCCAAATAATGATCGACTTTTTCGATAAAGTTTTCTTTTACGTTCGAACTATATTTTCCTATGGATAGAACACCTTCTTGAAAACCTACATGAACATTACCAGATTGCAATGTTCCTCTGCTATACTTTTCAGCAACAATTCCATATAGTTTATCTACATCTTGAACAGTGCTAGTCAAAACTGTTGCCCCTCCTAAATCAGACTGATCAGAGACATACCCTATCGCATATAAACCGTTTGCCTTTAATTGCTCTATGACAGGAACTGTGTAGCCATCCCCCGCTGGATAAACAACATCTACATTGTATTGATTTAATGTATCTAAAAGCTCTAATGCTTTTTGACAGTCATCCCAATCACCTGTATAGACGACATAGACGGTAGCGGAAGCATTCTCAAAGGCTACACCATCAATAAACCCTTCAACCTCAGGCTGCCATCTTTTAGCAGCAATCATCCCAACTTGGTTTGTTTTCGTAGCATGACCAGCTGTCATACCTCCAAAAAAACCCATTGCATGACTATCAAACGTTAAGCTCGTCGTATTTTTTAATCGTGCTTCTCCATTGAAACTAACAAAATGTATATGAGGATATACCAATCCAATTTCATTAAAAAAATCGGCGTACTCTTTGCCATGCCCAAATATAAGCTGAACTCCCTTTTGATCAAATTCTTTAACCGCTTCTGCAACTACAGTCTTTGTTGTCATTCCTTCTCTATAATAAACATCGGCATTAAATGCTGATTGAATTTTTAACATTCCTTTGTATCCTTTTGTACCCCATACTTGGTCGCTGACGGTTTCTGGTACAAGCAGTCCAATTGTTTTTAGTTTAATTTTTTCCGTGTTGGTACATCCTAATAGTATGGAGGTCAATGAGAAGAAAATCAGCAATCTTTTCAACATGTACACCAACTGCTACTAAAAAACATAGACATAAACGCATCAACCAATGTTGAAATGTCATTATGCTGTTTATTTTCCCATTATCAATGTACAACATATCCATTTGTTTGTTCTTCTAAGATGCTTTCTTTCTGAATAACGTATTTGTCTATTAGATGTTGTTCAAAAACTCGTGTAAGTTCAGTTCTTTTTGAACACGTCCTATTCATGTTTTTAGTGCAGATTTCACCTGCCTTTCCTTAAAGATAACACGCCCTTTTTTAAACGAGATATTTAATGAAAAGCTCTTTCTATTTTACAATTCATATGAACAGATTGAAAGAACTACTTAACTAATACATGCAATAAAGGGAAAACAACTATTTTTTTGTACATGAAGAACGAGAAAGGTGATTGAAAGATGTAAAATACTTTCCTTGCATTTCCCACCATTGCCGCTGTCGCATGATATGATTGACGAAAGGCTCTTCTTCATCCACAATTAAACTGACAGCATCGTTCAACATCTCTTTCGGCTTTCCTTTCATAGATCTTTCAACTCCTAACAGACTTAAATAGGCATTCCATGCTCCTGATTCTTTATTTTGAAGTATGAAATGTGAGTCAGCAGCAGGGCTTTTCACATGATCAATAAGAAAATTCACCGCAGTTTCAATGAATAGTGCGTCGAAAGTGTCATCTAAATAATTCATCTCATCCATCCTGCTTCCATTTTGGATGATTTGTTGAAATAAGAGTGTATTTGGCTGCCAAGGGCCAAATAATGTTGGTACATAATACCACCTGACTTCATCTACAGTAGCGCTGTCATCGTGGAAAACAGAATTAAGAGACGATCTTAGCTTTTCTAGTGTACCATGATTCGATTCCAAAAATTGTTTCGGTGCAATCCAAACGATTTTCTCGACCTTATCCCTATTTTTATTTAAAAAAGCTTGATAGGAATGCTTCCACTTTTCAATTACTCTTTTATCGTATTCAATATAAAAATCAAAAATAGGGATAAAGCAAATCGTTGAAGGCACTGCATCTAATCGATTTGCCTCTTCCGACTCCCAAAAGGAAATATTAGCATTTCGACCGACTTCCAACCACTTTTCCTCGTGATAATCACGAAGCCATTCTTGCTGATCGAAAGCAATAACCTCATACCCTTTTTCAAGCAAATTTTTACAAAGCATGAATCCTAGAAACTGTTGAGCATTCCAAACAACTGCATGATGCATAGAATAAACTCCTCCTTTTCTTATTTTTAATTTGTACACATCAATTTGGAAACACTGTAATTGAAAAATAAAGTGAAACTTCCATCAGTGGGGGTTTTCTCATCCCCCACTGATGAGAAGTAGAACAAAGGCTAAGATCGCAACGTCCTCGAAAAGGAAACCGCTTTTCTTCGTGCGATGTTTCGCTGCCGAAGCTTTCCTTGTCCTGTTGCAACGCCTTTATGACCGACATCCTCAAAAAAGAAGAGCACTTTTTCTTCGTGCGATGCTGATTCAAGAAGCTTTCCTTATCCTGTCGGCCTGAACCAATCGGACATTTGACTTTCAGTTATCCCCCACCTAGCGCTTCTGATTCCTCTTACTCCCCGAGGTGGGGGGGCTTACTGCCAGTTAGATGTGGGATAAAATAGTCACGATAGGTTTTTTATTAACAAAGATCGTTCTCCTTTAGCATATGTATCCACCTTCTATTTTTTGTTCTTTTGTTGGGAACAATATTGGTTAAAACATCCCTGCTTTGTTCATAGAATTGTATTATTTTTCATTTGAAAACGATCTCGTCTATGATAAGATATACTAGGAATAGATTGTGAGCTCAGTATATACAATAAAGCATTGCTCGAAAATATTGCGAGTTTAAAAATCAATGTAGTTTTAACGAGAAGGCAAAGGATGATTGTTCAAAAATGATCTTGTGAAGCTGCGGATTTTTAAGATGAACTCGTTTGAGCTTCACTTAAACGTCTGGGATTCGCTTTTGAAGCAGCGCTCATTCTCTTTGGAGAAGACGAATATGGATCGAATTGAAATGGGGTGATTAAAAGTGAGGTTTTTCTGGACGCTTTTCTGGACTTTCTTGCTTGTACAAATGGTTGCTTATGTTGGAGGTTCGATGACAGGTGCACCATATGATTTTAATACAGCGGCTATACTAGGAGTAGCAGCAACAGTCCTAATTGTTCTTATATCTACTGTCATTCCTAATAAACCAATTGAAGAAAATAAGTAAAGAAAAACTTCCACTTGTGGGGGTTTTTTCATTTATTCCACATTTAACTGGCGAGTCAAGATCCCACCTCAAAAATAAGAGAAATCAGAAGTGCTAGGTAGGGGCAAATGTCCGATTGGTTCGGGCCGATAGGATAAGGAAAGCTTCTCGAATCATCTTGAATTAGCATCACCCGAAAAAAAATGCTCTTCTTTCTTGATAACGCTTTCGTACTTAAGCTTTGTTCCACTTCTTATCAGTGAGGGATGAGAGCCCCCCACTTATGGAAGTTTTACTTAATTTTTAGACGTGAACCTTGGAGTTTGAACACATTATCTCATTTGCTTTTATTTGGCTTCTTTTAACGAGAAAACACTCATGATTTTTATCATGAGTGTTTTTCAGGCAAGCTATATTCAATCATTCATTAGAAAACTATTTCTCATCCAGTCCGCTTTTATTCATAATGTATCGTAATTTCATTTCCTTCTACATCCAACTTAGCATGCTGATGCGGCTTCACATCTCCTTTAATAATATCCTTTGCGATTTTTGTTTCTATTTGACGCTGAATATATCGTTTTAAAGGACGTGCGCCATAAACAGGATCATAGGCAGCATCTGCGATAAATTGCTGTGCCTCTTCTGACAATTGCAGCTGAATATGCTGCTCCTGCAATCTTAACTCCAATTCTTTCATAAACTTTGCAACAATGCCCTTCATATGCTGCATAGATAGCGGCTTAAACATCACAATATCATCAATTCGATTCAAAAATTCAGGTCGAAAAGATTTTCGTAATTGTCCAAGTACAAGCTCCTTCGTTGCTTCCGTGATTTCTTCATCGCCACTTTCCCGTTCAAGCAGGAAGGAAGACCCGATATTAGATGTCATGATAATGACAGTATTTTTAAAATCAACCTTCCGTCCTTGCGAATCAGTTATTTGACCATCATCTAATACTTGCAGGAGAAGATTAAATACTTCTGGATGAGCCTTTTCCATTTCATCCAACAAAATGACCGCGTACGGTTTACGGCGAACAGCCTCTGTTAATTGTCCGCCCTCTTCATAGCCAACATAGCCAGGGGGTGCTCCAATCAAACGCGAAACAGCATGCTTCTCCATGTATTCCGACATATCAATGCGGATCATATGTTCCTCACTATCAAATAAAGTTTGCGCTAGCGCTTTTGCTAACTCAGTTTTTCCCACTCCAGTTGGTCCGAGAAACACAAACGAACCAATTGGTCTATTAGGGTCTTTAATGCCGGCTCGTGCCCGCAATACCGCTTCACTGACAAGTTCGACAGCTTCTTCTTGACCAATTACACGTTCATGAAGAATACTTTCCAATCGAAGCAGCTTTTCCCGCTCTCCTTCTACTAATTTAGTAACGGGAATCCCCGTCCAGCGTGCGACAATTTCAGCAATTTCTTCTTCTGTCACTTCTTCACGCACTAAACGATTTTCATCTTGTTGATGTGCTGTCATCATTTCTTCAAGGGCTTTCAGTTCTTTTTCAGCTGCTGGAATCTTCCCATGACGAAGCTCCGCTGCCTTGTTTAAATCATATTCATTTTCCGCTTCTTCCAGTTCTCTTCTCAACATGTCAAGCTGTTCACGTTTTGCTTGAATGCTTTGAATATCCGCTTTTTCAGACTCCCACTTCGCTTTCATTTCATTTGCAGCATCTTTTAAATCAGCTAGTTCTTTTTGGAGAATGTCCAATCTTTCTTTACTAACAGCATCGGACTCTTGCTTTAATGCTGCTTCCTCAATTTCTAATTGCATGACTCTTCGCGTTACCTCATCTAATTCACTCGGCATAGAATCAATTTCGACCCGAATCGTTGCACAAGCCTCATCAACAAGATCAATCGCCTTGTCTGGTAAAAATCTATCCGTTATATAGCGATTAGATAGTGTTGCTGCTGCAACCAAGGCGCGATCATGGATGTTGACACCATGATGAATTTCAAACCTTTCCTTTAAGCCTCTTAAAATAGAAATCGTATCCTCTAACGTCGGCTCCTGTACGAGTACTTGTTGAAAGCGTCTTTCCAGCGCCGCATCTTTTTCTATATATTGGCGATATTCGTCCAGCGTAGTAGCGCCGATACAGTGAAGTTCCCCTCGAGCAAGCATAGGTTTTAACATATTGCCAGCATCCATTGCCCCCTCTGTTTTACCAGCACCAACAATCATATGTAATTCATCAATAAAGAGGAGAATTCTGCCGTCGCTATTTTTTACTTCATTTAAAACTGCCTTCAATCGTTCTTCAAATTCGCCTCTAAATTTAGCACCTGCTACTAATGCTCCGATATCTAGTGAAAAAATCGTTTTATCTTTTAGCCCTTCTGGAACATCTTTGCGAACAATCCGCTGTGCCAACCCTTCTACTATCGCAGTTTTCCCAACACCAGGCTCTCCAATAATAACGGGGTTATTCTTCGTTTTTCGTGATAAGATTCTAATAACGTGACGAATCTCAGTATCGCGGCCAATAACAGGATCTACTTTTCCAGCCTTCACTTCAGCTACTAAGTCTCTGCCATATTTCTTTAATACTTCGTAAGTTGCTTCTGGATTTTGTGTCGTCACTTTGTTGTTCCCCCTTATCGCCATTACTTCTTTTCGGATTTTGGCGCTCGTAATGTCATGTTGCTGCAAAAATTGAGTTATTTCATGCTGATTTTGCTCCATCAAAGCTAGTATCAAGTGTTCAACAGACAAATATTCATCTTCCAATGCAGCTTTTTCTTTTTCAGCTGCAGTCAATAATTGTTGAAGCGACGGAGATACATATTGTCCACTTCCTTGCTGATTTCCAAAAACCTGAGGCTTTTTTTCAAGCATATGATTGATGACAGGCAGCAGCGAAGTTTTTTCTAAACCTAAACGTTTGTAGACAGTTTGAAGAAGACTATCTGGCTTATCTATTAACACTTTCCAAAGGTGGGCAACATCAATTTCTTGATGATTTAATTGAGCTGCAAGCTGCTGTGCATGCATCATTCCTTCCTGCAATACCATTGTCATTTTATTGATGTCCATAGAAACACCTTCCCTTATGTTTAGTTGTTGTTAAGATTGCTAGATTGTGATGACAGGCTTCTTTTTATCATGTTATATTAGTTGATGGTACAAACATAAGATAGAGTAAAACTTCCCTTAATGAAAAAGGAAAACTTTTTTCTTCGTGCGCTATATTTGCAAGAGAAGCTTTTCTTCTTCTACTCCTGTTAGCCTATAGGGGATCACAAAAGATTGCTATCTACATTAATGAAGGTGGACAAAGATTGGCCGCAGCATTCTCAAAATAATCAGCACCCTTCATTTGTGAGCCAACATCCTGGATAATTTGCCATTATGTTTGAAAGCTTTTCTTATCCTGTCAAAACAAATCAATCGGACTTTTACTTTTAGCAGTGAAAGGAAAATAGTGAGAGGTGAGAAAACACCTGCCTCCTACTAGCAACCTTTTACTTCTAAAACAACTATGTCGGATAAAAGCTGGAGGTTATAGTGAATGGATTTTGAATCTTTATATTTACTTTTAAAATATTTGTTTTTAGGGGTGCTTCAAGGTTTTACTGAGCCGATCCCGATTTCTTCGAGTGGACACGTAAAATTAGCTCAGTACTTTATGGGCTTAGAAATAGAAGGCCTAACCTTTGAGCTCCTTGTTAATACAGCGTCCTTGTTCGCTGTCCTTCTTATATACCGCTTAGATATTATGAGGCTAGCAAATGGCAGTATACGTTTCCTCCGTACACGAGAACCTGAAGATAAAAAAGACTTTTACTTTGTCCTTTATCTTGTTATCGGAACTATTCCAGCTGGAGTAATTGGCGTCTTGTTTGGAGATTATATATCCGAGCATTTATCTTCGGTTAAGACAATTGCCATTACATTATTAGTAACAGGAATCGCTTTATGGATGATTAGAAATTTGCGCGGCCGCAAACAAGATGGCGACTTACGTGTAAAGGATGCCATCATTGTTGGTTTCGCCCAAGCCGTTGCTTTAATTCCTGGAATTAGCCGATCAGGTGCAACCATTGTTGCTTCTATGGCAAGAGGGATGAAACAGGAAACTGCTCTTCGCTATTCCTTTCTTTTGTATATTCCTGTTAGTGTAGGCGGGATGATACTAAGCTTTAAGGATATCTTCCAAGATCCAAATCTTGGGACACTGGCTATTCCTTATACGGTTGCATTTATTAGCTCTTTTATCGCATCATATTTCTCCTTAAAATGGTTCATGAATGTTATGGCAAAAGGCAACTTGAAATATTTTGCTTATTATTGTTTTATTGTCGGTATATTAGTACTCGGATTATTGAATTGGCTATAAGCCCTATAAAGAAGATTTTTCATTCACCCTCCCTTCATTTAGCTTAAAGGGAGGGATTATCATTACCGACATTATCTTTCGATAGAAGCTCTTTTATTCACTTACCGAATACCAAGGGCGATTTTCGCGTAACGAGACATTCGATCTTTTGTCCATGGCGGATTCCAAACAATGCTCACTTCTGTTTCTTTTACTTCAGGAATATCACTTAAAGCAGCATTTACTTGGTCAACAATCACGCCAGCTAAAGGACAGCCCATTGAAGTTAAAGTCATAGTGACAACTGTTTTTCCATTTTCATCCATCTCTACATCATAAACAAGTCCCAAGTTGACGATGTCTATACCAAGTTCAGGATCAATGACTTGTTCTAAAGCGCCCATAATATTTTCTTTTAAATCTTCATCCATTTGTTTATCCCGTCCTTTTTTATTATATTTTAGTTTATTGGAATGGGTTTAGCCCCCATTTAATCTGGTGAAGTTGCTTCCCCAGCTGATTCCTTTCGTTTTTATTGTTCCTTAGTTACTTGCTCTCTTTTATCATACCAAAGAGGATAAAGATGTTGTCAACTGTTTGCACACGTGAACCTATATATAGCTATTTGGCAAATGCCATTTGCTTGATCCGCTTTTAGTTTAGTAAGATCATCAATAGAAAGATTATTTAATTTTTTCATCAAGGAATTCGCACATTGTATAAAGATATAGACTTCTTAAGACGTTTTGAAAGCAGAGAAGGAGAGATGACATGACAAAGAAACATTTAATTGCGTTAGATTTAGACGGTACGTTATTAACTGATGAAAAAAAGATTTCAGAGAAAACAAAAACTACCTTGCAGAAAGCGAAACAGGCTGGCCATATTATCATGATTGCTACTGGCAGGCCTTATCGTGCAAGTGAGATGTATTATCGTGAACTTAGTCTTAATACACCGATAGTCAATTTTAACGGCGCTTTTGTTCATCACCCTATTGATTCTGATTGGGGATTTTATCATGAACCGTTATCTTTAAAGGTTGCCCGCGATATTGTAGAAGCATGCCAGGAATTTGATTTTTATAATATTGTCGCCGAAGTAATGGACGACGTTTACTTCCATTATCATGATGAAAAACTACTAGATGTATTCAAAATAGGTCTGCCGAAATTTACATCAGGTGATTTACGTCAATATTTGGAAGATAATCCTACCTCTATGCTTATTCATGCAAATGAAGAGCACGTGCCTGCTATACGCCGCCATTTAAGTGATGTTCACGCAGAAGTAATAGATCACCGCCGTTGGGCAGCTCCTTGGCATGTCATTGAAATTGTTCGCCACGGTTTAAATAAAGCGGTTGGTATTAAAAAAGTGGCAGAATACTACCAAATTCCTAAAGAGAACATTATCGCTTTTGGAGACGAAGACAATGATTTGGAAATGATTGAATTTGCAGGGATAGGCGTTGCCATGGGAAACGGCATTAAAGAACTAAAAAATATCGCTAATGAAGTGACGCTAACAAATGAAGAGGATGGAATTAGTGTATTTCTTGAAGAGCGGTTGAAACTGAAGTAAGCTGATAATCCAATGATTCCATCTGAAAATTCCTAAAAAATAAAAGTAAAACGGGCGGTTTAAGCCGCCTGTTTTATTTTTCGATAGTTTGTTACGTAAGATTGAAATAAAGACACTCATTCATTTCTTAAGGAGTTTTATATGCTTTTAAAAATAAAACACATTAAGCATACCATGAAATAAACTTGCGGGAATGACACTTTTTGATTTATCTCGAAGCCAACTAATAATAAAAGAAAAAAGAAATAATTGCCCACAATATAACGTTGTGTTAACAAAAATATCATTTGAATATCTATATAAAATAGCTACTGGAATATGCCAAATAGACCATAGCAGAGCAGTAATAAAATAAGCTTTCACCCTGCTTATTTTATTCAATTCAGTTCGTAAGAAACCACGCCAGGCAACTTCTTCTACTAATGCTGACAGTGTTGAGATGGTTAGACCTATCAATATCATGATAAAAAATTGTTCCATTGTCCAATTCAAGTGAAATGAAAGGAAAACTGGTATAATGATTGCAATGAAATACCAACGGAATTGTCCAATTGAAACCCCTAGCGTTGGGATTATTTTTTCCTTATAAATTACTTTTTGTACTAAAACAACAGAGAGAAAAGGAATCGCCATTGCAAAACCTAAAAATTTTTGTGGATTATTCATAAAAGCAATCAAAATATGGAACCCCAAAGTTAAACCAAATGTGATTCCAATAAATAGAATTACTTTTTTAACGTTGACTTTCATTATACACCGCCTTTTTAATACTCAGCCTAATGAATCATTTCTCTCAAAACCTCTCCTTTTCATAAGTATAACGGAATAATCTGTTTTTAAAATATTTTTAACCAAAAATGAAGGAAAGAATATTAAAATGATCGATCTTTTTTCTCTATAAACATCGCTGCCATTTTTAACAAAGCTTGATGATTACTCAATGACAGCAAGTAGTGAATCATTTGTTAATTTTTATAAATATTAAAGGACTCCTTATTAGGAAGTCCTTGTTCAATACAGAAATCATCTTCTTTGTGCAGCCTAGTCTTTTATAGAATGTCCTTTACATTTTCCTATTTTTTTGTGTGATTGAACTTACTAGCTAAAACAATATTAAAAACACCGAAAATGATGGTTAATATCATAATAGCTATAAAAATCTTTTCTGCTGGTAGCAGAAAGTACACAATCATTAAAGCAGCCACATATATTACATACCCAATATTAAATATCTTCCTGAAATTCATGATAGCATTTCCCCTTTGATGTTTTATCATTACCTAAGTGGCGGACAGTTCAAGAAGTTGGTATTGGAAATCTTACAGCATTGCTTGTTTCATCTGACAAAAGAGTTTCTAGAGCAGTACCGATTCTATAACTAAAGTAACACTTCACTTTATGTTGACATCTTTATAAGAATTATACTGCCTGCCCAAAGAAAATATGCAACTTGAGTTAAATAATACATTGTAAATTCAACTTTGGTAAGTTTCCTTTCTCGTCTAATTTTTCTTAGCTTCCAATAATAAAAAAATGAACATAGGACTAGAAGCAATACAGAAACTTCATGTGTGCTTTCTAATATACTAATAGCAATGATTACTCAACTCCCTCATTTTGATTGATTATTCTAAGAGAACCATTAGGAATAAATATTATAGAACCGAAAAGAATCCCTTAGAGCATTATTACTAAAGATGCAAAAAGAGATTCTTTTCTTTTTTATCCATACTTAAGTTTGTTCTGAGCGTTACTGATGAAGTTCAATGTAAGTATTTTATTCCACAGGCGTAGCTCCACAGGTTAAAGAAAAAATAAATATAGATATAGGTTTAATAGCAATACCTGCAAGTGCTAGAACTCCTGCTGCTGCAATCCATTGTTTGTTCTTCACGTACTCTAAAAATTCATCTAACGCGTCGCCCGCTATCCCAACGGCCTGAGACCAGCATCTTTTAAAAGCATTGCTATAGATAGTAAATGAACTCTGATCATTCATATACTCAACAACTGCCACAATACCTTCTTTTTCATTTTCACTATATGGTGAATTATTCAACGCCTGCTCATCAATAACGTAAAGTCCAGTGGACTCATCTGTAACTGCAATTTCTGTGAAAATGTACGCTAGTTCCTTTGCCATCGCTACTATTTGTTCAGATGTAGCAACATTTTCTTGTTCATTATTAGCAGCTGCGGCCGAAGCAAGGATTGGGGTGAACACTACTGTAAAAATCATCATCCAAGACATCATTTTACCTTGAAAAAAATAGAGGCTTTACTGATTGATTTCTCGATAACGATAAAGCCCCATAGCTTCTGTAATCAGAAGTAATGGGGCTTCATTATTATTTATTTTTTTGCGCGATCAGCATCAAACAATAAAGCAAGAATAATAAAGCGTATATCATCATATACATTTTAGAGAATTTAATCTTTTTAGAATAGTATATAAACAAATATACTAAAGTTACGATCATTAAAAATACTGAATATAGGCTAACCAAGTTATACATTTAAAAACCCACTTCATCTAGATTTAACTGTATATATTAATGCCCAAGTCATATCCAAAATAACGCCTTTGCCATTATTCTTTGACTCCATGTCTTCTGCAAGTTTTCCAGATATGCAGAAGTAATACCTGTGACACTGCCCAACTGCGGAATCCAAAATAAGGCAGCTGTTATCAGTCCTGCATCCACTGATGCACTTCGTAATTGAGAAATCGCATCTTTAGCTTGTTGATTATTATACGTAGCTCTTATACCCCACCAAAAAGTTTCTGATGTATACCCCTTGCTGTAAGTAGTAAATGTAGTGTCAGTTATAGACAAATCATCATTAACTAAAGCCTCTCCATTTGCTACTTTCTTATTAATTTCTTTGAAGGATTTCTCTAAAAGTTGTACTTCATTTCGAATATATACATCTTGTGGGATATTTTTGTCTATATATAAAAAACCTTGATTGTCCTTATGAACATAAGGCGCTACTTCTAAAACTAATGGATACTGTTTATTTCTTATGCGTGTTCTAATGATGTAAATTGATAAAAATTAATTTAATATACCACGTATTTTTTAGGCTACATCCCAAAACTCCTCCTTTGTTACACATTCCAATACTTCGCTAGTCTATGATGTTCCCATTATCATGCTGTCAAACATTCCAATGAGAAAGTATTATAAGTTAGACCTAATTATTAGACAATAACCGACATTATATAACGTTTTATCTTATTGATTTAGGTATATTAGTTCATTGCATTCAAAAAACTGAATGATTGATCTCTAAAATAGAAAATGACTTCGTTTACCGAAGTCATTTTCTTACTAATTATATATATTTTCCATGATTGAACCCAACATAGAAATTATTTGTTTCCGTATGAATGGATGCGGTATCAAAAGAAGCCTCTTTTATATCTGTTCCAAATACCAAAGCGCCTATTGCTACGAATCCTACTAGCATTAATTTTAATTTTTTCATTTTAATTTCCCCCGTTCTAATAATTTTTCCTCTGCTTTGTAGCTAAGAATAAAGTATCCACTAGATTTTTTGTAATTATCCTTATCAAAAAGTCCAATAGCCAGTTCCTTTGCATAATTCTTTACATAATGCCATAAATCTTCACTTTTAAAATACTCGATGGCATCTTTTGTTATTTCCTCTAGCTGCTCTATTGGTAATTGATCATTCAATGCCTTCAGAATGTTGAAATGATGTATATATTCTTTATTACAGACTTTTAATCCTTTTTCAATATATGTTGTTACTTCTTCTTTTTTTACAATTTTAAAATATTCACGAGCCAATAAGAACATCGTTTTATAATCTTTTTCTTCGTCTTCAAATGATTCGGAAAGATATCGAATCGCTAACTCTGAGAAATTTTGATCTGCATATAACAATCCTAAATTGTAATTAACTTTTAAAATTAATGATTTTTCATCCAGTTCTTGGAGAATGTTGATGGAGGCAATAAGGTGTTTTTCTGCAAGATGAAACTCTCTTAATGCAGTATAGGCCATTCCTAGCATATTTTCAGAAGCAGCTAACTTCACTTCATAACCAGGATTTTTAGAAAAAAATTGTTTGGCTTTTAATGCACAATTTACTGTTTCAACACACTGATCGATTAAGTAATAAAAGACTGAAGCTCTATAGTTGAATTCAGCTTTTTCTGCTTCATCTGGAATGGACTCCAATAATTTCTCAGCATATTCACAATGTTTTTTAGCGTTACTATAATTGCCAATCCCCGTAGCATAGATGAATTTAAAAAAATGATAATAATATTGTAAAAATTTATTCGTATCCTCTGAAATAACTAATTCTTCGTTTAGATGATGTTCAAAATCCTCTATTAAGATTTTGTACCGAAAATCTAACAAAGAATAGTAAATAAGTATTTCTTGATCTGGTTCAATATTATTTATCTTTTTATCAATTTCCTCTTTTAATTTTCTTGCCTTAATAACATGATGTGAACGTATTTCGACATACCAATCATTTAGCAGTTTCGTTATATCTTCTTTTGCTATAACCCCCACATCCAATTATACCACCCTTTTCCAAAGTTATTTTAAGCTTTTGTTACAATTATGGTAAATTTTACATTATACTCTCATTATAACAATCATTTCTTTTTTTCCAATGAGAAAAAAGACATAAACTGTCCTTTTTTTACAATTAAAGATAGTAAAATTGATTGTTTTAATAAGTTAATTTGTTGGAATGGGGGTAAATAGGATTTGAATTCCTTTTATAAGCGTTTGTTTAGTGCAAACTAACGTTAATGGTTCTACTGCAGCCGCTCAAATCGTAATTCTCGAAGGTTAAAATGGAGGACAAAAAGAACCGAGAAATTCTAGGAACGATAGATGCGAGGATCGGAACGTATATATAATACGTGAGAACCGGAGCAGCAGAGTGACACCGAAATTCGACAGTTATTTTTACCGGACATTTTAAACATCTGCTTATGATTCTTATGAAAAAGAGCATACTAAAAAAAGAGCACCCTGCTCAACTTCTCGAAAAAGGAAGCTGATCACCTTTGAAGAAGACGAATCAGTCCAAGCACTACGAAAAGCAAGGAAATGGAAATGATATGTTGGATGCTGCTTCATCCTCCACACTGCAGAAAGCAGAAGCCAAAAAAATTGAAAAGATGAAAATCTCTTCACGTGGCGGTGCGTAGCAAGCTGTATGAACTAAAGAGCAGGACCAACCAAATAGTTGACGTCCTGCTTTTTCTTTTAATCTTTACGAAAAAATCCTAGTATTCCAGTTGTCTGTACGATATTTGTGAAAGCGTGCGGATCGATTTCTTTAATAATCCGTTCGAGGTCGTATAATTCATAACGAGTTAATACGATAATCATCATTTCCTTTTCCTCATTAGAAAAAGCACCTTTTGCTGGAACAACGGTGATGCCGCGAACCATTTTGTCGTGGATCGCTTTTTTCAATTCTTCGGTTTTCTTTGTAATAATCATTGCTGTATGTTTTTGATGACGTGTATGTATCGTATCAATGACACGGGTAGAAACATATAGCGTTACTAACGTATATAATGCTTTTTCCCAGCCATAGACAGCTCCGGCTGTTATAATGATAACAGCATTCATAATAAAAAAATAAGTGCCAACAGAACGGCCTTTCATTTTCGAAAGTACAAGGGCTACAATGTCCATTCCTCCAGTAGATGCTCCAACCCTAAGGGTCATACCGATGCCAATAGCTGCAATGACACCTCCAAATACGGCATTTAGAATAATATCTGGCGATTGCGCTTCGATTGGAACCAGTTCAAGAAAGAGAGACATCAGTGCAACGGAAATAATACTATAGACAGTAAATGAGCGGCCAACTTTTTTCCACCCTAAAATAGCAACAGGAATATTTAGGATAGCTAACAAAATACCAGTTGACATCTTCATTGGCGTAAAATCAGTAAAAAGGTTTGCCAACAACTGTGCAGCGCCGGCAAAACCACTTGCATAGACATTAGCAGGGATTAAAAACAAGTTCATTCCTATCGCATTTAATAATGCACCAATAAAAACAACTATGATTTTTTTCCCATGCTCAAACACCAAATTCTCTTTCATGTTATCCTCCTATTTTAAATGAATCCTATCGTTTCTCGTAAAAAACTGTATACTTACATCATACAATACTTTTTAAAGGGTGAAGGATATGACAATTAAATTATTTGTGGACAGTGCCTGCGACCTGCCACTTTCCTATTTACAAGAAAATAATATCACTTTATTGCCGCTTCATGTTCACATCGATGATAAAAGCTATGAAGATTTACAAACTATTGCACCAGAAGAAGTATACAAAGCAATTCACGCTGGAAAAATGCCAAAGACATCTCAGGCTGCTCCAGAGTTAATGAAGCAATTATTTACTGAACTTGCAAAATCTCAAGAACAAGGCATCTACATCGCCTTCTCTTCTGCATTATCAGGCACCTACCAAACAGCTGTAATGGTCTACAATCAAGTAAAAGAAGATTATCCAGATCTTGATTTAACGATTATTGATTCTAAATGTGCCTCTTTAGGCTATGGTTTAGTCGTCAGAAAAGCAAATGAACTGTTGCAAATGAATGCTTCAAAGAGTGATATTGTACAGGACTGCGAATGGTACTGTCAACATATGGAGCATTTATTTACAGTAGAAGATTTAGACTTTCTTGCTAGAGGAGGACGCTTATCGAAGGCTTCTGCCTTTCTCGGAGGACTTCTGCAAATTAAACCGCTGCTTCATGTGGAAGAAGGAAAGCTGATTCCACTTGAAAAAATAAGAGGCCGAAAAAAATTAATGAGAAGAATGCTGGATATTATGAAAGATCGCGGTGTTGACCTTGAGAAGCAGACAATTGGCATTAGTCATGGAGACGATCAAGAAGCAGCAGAAGAACTAAAAAAAATGATACAAACACAATTTCACACAAAGAATGTCATCATTCATATGATCGGTTCTGCTATAGGGTCGCATTCTGGTCCTGGAACACTCGCACTCTTTTTTCTAAACAAAACAAAGTGACGCTTCCATCAATTTTTTTATTTCTCATATCATAGAATGTCTTTAAAGTACATGGTGCGCATCCTTATACTCATATGTTTGCTTTTACCACACATATCGAGACCATTACGTTGATACAACGAGCAGATCCGTAGAAATCCTTTGTTTTCAGCACTTTTTCAAGCATATTGTCTTCACGAGAGAAGGAGAAAAAATCGAAAATAAGATGATTAAAAATGATATCAATGTTTCTGTTGTGGGAACACAAGGAAATAGAATATTCAGATTTAAAGGGGTGCTGCTAAAATGGTACTCCTTTTCTCTTATTTAGACGTTCAGAAATGAGCGTCTTTTTTCTCGCCCGAAAACAGAAAGGACCTTTTTTATTGTTTTAATGCAAACTAGAAAGGAGAACATTTGATGAATGTAAGGCAGAATCTTTGTCTTTTTGAGTGTCAGAAAGAATTGGTCTATTGATATGCATTTAAAAGAGCGACAAACTCATAGGGATTTAGAGGTTTGCGTGTTCATTTTTTCTGCGACTTTGTTCTGAAAGGATTGACAGAACCAACGAAACGTAATATAGTGTACTTGTTCAATAAGTACACTACATTACAATAGGAGGGCTCTTGTGGAGATTATCATTAGTAGCAATTCAAGTAAACCCATTTATGAACAGATAACTTCCCAAATTAAAGAAATGATTATGAGCGGTGAATTGCAGACAGGCGACCCTCTTCCCTCTATGCGCTCATTGGCAAGAACTATTCATGTTAGTGTCATTACTGTTCAAAAGGCTTATGAAGACTTGCAACGAGATGGGTTCATAGAAACTACTGTTGGACGAGGTAGTTTTGTAGCGGCGCAAAACAGAGATTTTATACAAGAAGAACAACAAAAAAAGATAGAGGAACATTTAGCGATCGCTGCAGAAACTGCTCGCATAAGTGGTATTAAATTAGAAAAGTTAATTGAATTGATCTCCATTTTTTACGAGGAGGAATAGATATGAATTATAGTTTAGAAATAGAGAACCTTTCAAAAACATATCCTCATTCAGATTTTTATTTAGACAATGTTTCTTTTAGCATTCCTGAAGGTTGCATTATGGGGTTTGTTGGTGAAAACGGAGCGGGTAAAACAACAACCATAAGCATCATCTTAAATACGATAAAAAAAGATAGTGGAACAGTTAAAGTACTCGGGCAGGAAATGGATGGCAACAATACAGATGTTCGTGAAGATATCGGTGTTGTTTTTGATGCTAACAATTTTTCCACTGCATTAACTCCTAAAAAACTTGCAAATGTTATGGCAAAGGTATATAAAAATTGGAATCAAAAGTTTTTTATAGCGACCACAAGAAAACTTGACATTCCCTTAGATAAAAAAATAAAGCAATTTTCTCGTGGAATGACAACGAAGTTAGCTATTACTGTGGCATTGTCACATAGTCCAAAACTACTTATTTTAGACGAAGCAACTTCTGGATTAGACCCTGTTGTACGAGAAGAAATTTTAGATATATTTCTTGAATTTGTAGAAAACGAAAATCATTCTATTTTAATGTCTTCTCACATCACTAGTGATTTGGAAAAAGTGGCTGATTATATTACCTTCATTCATCAAGGGAAAATTATTTTAACCGAAAAAAAAGATACTTTAATTTACAAATATGGAATTGCTCGTTGCAAATCAGAACAATTTAGTCATTTAGATAAAGAAGATATTCTTTCTTATAGAAAAAGAGGATATCAGGTAGATGTGCTCGTAAGGGATAAAAAAGCTTTTGAACGAAAATACGATAGCATCATAATTGACAATGGCACTATTGATGAAATCATGCTGTTACTTATTAAGGGGAAGGATTAATATGAGAGGTCTACTGCTAAATAATTTATATTCAATGTCAGGTAATATAAAACTTTCTTTTTGTATGGCACTAATACTGGTTTTTGTACCCATCTTTATAAGTGATAGCTCCTTTTTGTCTATGATAATGAGTATGCAGTTGTTTATATTTATTTCGAACACGGGAGCATCCCTACAAATAGATGAAAGTTCTAAATGGAATAAATTTGAACTTACATTGCCAGTCAAAAGAAGAACGATTATCAATGCAAAATATGTGTCGTTCATTATACTAATTGCATTAGGTATTTTAATTAGCACTTTAACAGCAATAGTTTTCATTGTATTTAAAGGTAGTGTTGATATAAAAGACCTTATTTTGGGTTATTGTTTTGGATTAACACTATCTATTTCTACTCCAGCTTTTATGTATCCCTTTATATTAAAAATGGGAGCAGAAAAAAGCGATCTAATCATAGTTCTGTCTGGCTGCTTATCCGTAGTCCTAATGTATTCAATATCAATTCTTTTATCATTGTTTGTAACAGGTATTAGTTTTAGAAGCCCTATTGTTTGCATTACTTCGGTAATTGTGTCGGTGCTTTTGTTTATCCTCTCTTACTTTTTAGCAGTATGGATACATCGTAACAAGGAATATGACTAGAGTAAAATTCAAAAATGAGTGATGTTTAAAAAGTACCAAACGGAAAAGAACAAATCTGGTTATGAACAAAGCTATAAAATATATGAATGTGAAGATTGTATGATCACGAAGCATCTTCCACAAGCTAAAAATGTTTGCAAGCTTCTATAAATCTACTAACGGTAATATTTATGTCGATGGTAAAATAAAATATTTTTTACATATGGAGGAAATAATATATGAAACGAAAATGGATACTTCTTCTACTCGCTGGATGGATCACGATAACCGGCGGTTTGTTCCTAAGTGGGCAGACTGGCACGATTGCTGAACAACAATTCGGCTACAACCGACAGTTAATTCAGGGGCTCGTGGCGACTGGGCTGGTGGTTCCACTTATTTTGTATTTATATCAGCATGTCTATCGGCTGACTGGTGTAAAACCAAAAAAGCCGGTCTATTCATGGAAAAGTGGCTATCACTTTATAACAGGAGTGCTTCTGGCAATTGTACTCACTTCGTTAGGTTTTATGATCGCGACTTCTCAAGGATGGATCATCATTGAACAATGGCATACCCCTGATCATTGGTTCGCTGCGCTGCTTATAAACTCGCTCATTGCCTTTTTGTTTGAAGCTTTGCCGGAGGAATTAGCTTTACGTGGAATGATATATGATGTCTTACGTCATCGATTCTCCACTTGGCTAGCGGTATTATTCCAAACACTGTTATTTGTCTGTGTCCCTATAGCAATGGCCCTGATGTCGGGGATAGTTGGACTTACTTTTGAAAACGTCCCCCTGGCTTATATTATATTAATTCTATGCTTTGGGATATGTTTGCAGTTGCTTCGTCTCTGGACTGGAAGTCTCTGGACGACGATTGGTTTTCACATAGCATTCTTAGAAATTAACAGGTTTGTCATCATCGGGTCAGATGAAGAATATAATCCGCCAATTGTAACCTACCACGAATCAGTGCTCGGAGCTGGTGGATTGATCACTCTCACCATGCTTGTGATTGGCGGTATCATTGTATCGCTCTTTATATTAGGTACGAAGCGTTTTATACGGAAAAGAGCGATAATGACAATATGACTCCATGGATCATTTTTTTAATTATCTCACAGTTAAAAAGTGAATGATTGTACCTTAAAATCAAGCATTACAGACATCTTAAAGCTTTTATAAAAAAACTCTAAAGAACGAGTAAATACTCAAACAAACCAGCTTTTATGTATCCTTTTATATTAAAATTTGGAACAGAAAAAAGCGATCCAATCATATTTCTGTCTTCCGGCTTATCCGTAGTCCTAATGTTTTCAATATCAATTCTTTTATCATTGTTTGTACCAAGTATTAGTTTTCGAAGCCCTATTGTTGTAATTACTTCGTTAATTGTGTCGGTGCTTTTGTTTATCCTCTCTTACTTTTTGGCAGTATGGATACATCGCAACAAGGAATATAACTAGAGTAAAATTCAAATATAAGGAATGTTTAAAAAGTACCAAACGAAAAAGAACAAATCTGGTTATGAACAAAGCTATAAAATATATGAAATCTGTCTATTCGTTTTAATCTCTATTTCTATTTGAATAATCCGTCTACTAACGAAAAGAGTTTCCATTAAAATGTTAGAGGATAAAAAGTTTATCGTAAATGGAAAGCCGATACCCTCCTTAGTTTAATAATCAAAAGAGGTGTATGTATTTTAAGTTGGCAAGCTTCTATAAATCTACTAGCGGTAATATTTATGCTGATGGTAAAATAAAACATTTTTCGCATATGGAGGAAATAATATATGAAACGAAAATGGATACTTCTTCTACTCACCGGATGGGTTACATTCACCGTCGGTTTCTTCCTAAGTGTTCTTTCTGCTACGATTGCTGAACAACAATTCGGTGTATCTGAAAACGTTCGAAAATTAATTCAGGGGCTCGTGATGAGTGGGCTGGTGGTTCCACCTATTTTGTATTTGTATCAGCATGTCTATCGGCTGACTGGTATAAAACCGAAAAAGCCGGTCTATTCATGGAAAAGTGCCTATCACTTTATAACAGGGGTACTTCTAGCCATTGTACTCGCTTCATTAGGTTTTATGATCGCGACTGCTCAAGGATGGGTCATCATTGAACAATGGCATACCCCTGATCATTGGTTTACTGCGCTACTTATAAACTCGATCTTTGCCTTTTTGTTTGAAGCTTTGCCGGAGGAATTAGCATTTCGGGGTATGCTGTATGATGTCTTACGTCATCGATTCTCCACTTGGCTAGCGGTATTATTTCAAACACTGTTATTTGTCTTGTCCGCTATAGCAAATGGTGGAGGTCCAGGAATGTATATTATACAAATTCTATGCTTTGGGATATGTTTGCAGTTGCTGCGTCTTTGGACTGGAAGTCTCTGGGCGACGATTGGTTTTCACATAGCATACTTAGAAATTATCAGGTTTGTCATCTCGGCACATGGATACGGCGTTCCGCCAATTGTAACCTACCACGACTCAGTGCTTGGACTTGGTGGAGTATTTATCGGTCACTGCATGATTGTAATTGGCGGTATCATTGTATCACTCTTTATATTACGTGCAAAGCGTTTTATACGGAAAAGAGCATAATGATATTAGGACAGATATTGTAGATTCTATCGCTTTTTCACCTTTTGTTGACCCACAAAGTAATTTGGCTTAGTTATGTAACAGTTAGACATCACCCTAAATGACATTTACTACGTTTAAAAATGGAGAGGAGCAAAGCATAATGAAGTTTTTATTTTCTATTGCATTAACCTTATTACTCACTGCATGTGGTAGCCTAGCTACAACTACTGAAACAGAAGCGACAAATGGTACCCAAGAGGAAGAAACAAGTCACGAAAGTGAAGTTCATAACGGGAATGGAGGATTTTTATGGAAAGTCCAAGAAGGAGATACGACTGTATATTTACAAGGTACCATTCATGTAGCTTATGAAGATATGTATCCATTAAATCCATACCTCGAAGCAGCCTATGATGAAGCAGATGTGTTACTTCCAGAGATAGATTGGCCACACGCTGACCCATCAGCAGGTCTCAGTGAAGAAGAAGCAATGGAACTATTTACCTTAGAGGATGGTTTGACTTTATCAGAGCTTTTGGGTGAAGAAATATTTGAAGACTTGATAAAGATACTAGAGCCTCAAGGGCTGACTGGCGAAATGATTAATCATTTTAAACCTTGGTATATCACTGATTTGTTAAATCAACAAGTTCTTTTATCAAAAGACAGTAAAGCTACACTTGAAGGTGGCGTTGACTATCATTACCTTGAACGTGCTGCAGAGGATGGAAAAGAAATAAAGGAATTAGAAGGGTTCATAGTTAGCCTGCTTGCTCTAGATAGTATGTCGATGGAGTTACAAGTAGAGAGATTAAAAGATACCATTGATCAAAGTGATATGGACGTACCTGAATTTCCTATAGATGATTTGGTCGATGTTTGGTTAGCTGGAGATGAAGAAACATTTATTAAATATTGGAATATGACAACTTACGGTGAAGAGTATGACGATGTTTTTTTATTCCGTCGCAATTCTGATAATGCTGATATCATTGATTCTCTTTTACAGGAAGATACTGATAAAACTTACCTTGCTCTTATCGGAGCATTCCACTTTATCACTGAACCAGGAGTTCAACATTATCTCGAAGAAAAAGGCTATACTGTTGAAAGAATCTATTAGATGTTACAAAAAGGACTACCTGTTTAGATAATGGATTAATTTCGAAAGGCCTCGCCATTTCGGTTATTGGAGTTTAGCAAGTTCGACCTTGTTAACATTAATCATTGTATCGATTGTTTACGAAGTTTTATCGAAGCTTTTCAAGAAAAATCGGAAGGAAATAAGGATAACCAGTAGAAAAGACCTACAAAATGATAAAGTGTACCCCTTGTAAAGGACATTTTAAAAAAGACTATATTACACCAAGAAGATGATTTCTGTATTGAACAGGGGTCATCTTCCATGAAACCTTGGCTCATTTCTTCCTTCATCTGCAATCGCAACAGCGATTTTTTTCCTTTGACACTTCTAAACCTACTATAAGGAGCTTAACATATTTTAAAAATACTGCTAGTCAACGTGTCGAAAAATTTGACACTCTTGAAACGGCTCAAACCGTTGATATATCAATATTTATAGAGGGAGGAAATATATATGAAACGAAAATGGATACTTCTTCTACTCGCCGGATGGGTTACAATAACCGTCGGTTTGTTCCTTGGTGGTCTTTCTGGCACGATTGCTGAACAACAATTCGGCGTACCTAACAACGTTCGAAAGTTAATTATGGGGCTCGTGATGAGTGGGCTGGTGATTCCACCTATTTTGTATTTGTATCAGCATGTCTATCGGCTGACTGGTGTAAAACCGAAAAAGCCGGTCTATTCATGGAAAAGTGGCTATCACTTTATAACAGGAGTGCTTCTGGCCATTGTACTCGCTTCGTTAGGTTTTATGATCGCGACTTCTCAAGGATGGATCGTCATTGAACAATGGCATCCCCCTGATCATTGGTTTGCTGCGCTGCTTATAAACTCGTTCATTGCCTTTTTGTTTGAAGCTTTGCCGGAGGAATTAGCATTTCGGGGTATGCTGTATGATGTCTTACGTCATCGATTCTCCACTTGGCTAGCGGTATTATTTCAAACACTGTTATTTGTCTGTTTCCCGATAGCAAATGTCCTGATGGCGGTGATTGTTGGACTTACTATTGAAAGCGTCTCCCTGGGTTATATTATATTACTTCTATGCTTTGGGATATGTTTGCAGTTGCTTCGTCTCTGGACTGGAAGCCTCTGGACGACGATCGGTTTTCACCTGGCCTTCTTAGAAATTAACAGGTTTGTCTTATCAAATGAATATCCAGCAATTTTAAACTACCACGACTTATTGCTTGGAGCTGGTGGAGGATTTATCTCTTTCTACATGATTGTAATTGGCGGCATCATTGTATCACTCTTTATATTAGGTGCAAAGCGTTTTATATGGAAAAGAGCATAATGACAATACGACTCCATGGATCACTTTTCTAACTTTCTCGCAGTTAAAAGGTGCAACAACCGGATTTCCGTATCAATGAATTCCGTGGAGTACGAATGAAAGCATTAATGGATGAGTTGTTTGAAGCAATGATACTCAAATTTTGCCTCGCTACTTTCATAAAAATGTTTCCATTTAAAAAAGCAGCTAAGAAAAATGTTTTATTTTTCTTTAGCTGCTTTACTTTTAAGGGCTTATCGGACAGCCCTAATATCCAACAAAAACCGATCATGGCGGCAAAATGATCGATTTTTATATTTCATGGAAAGGTGCATCAAGTGCGTATAGTTGCTGATACCGAGCATTGTTTTTCAGTAAATATGGATGCGTTCCCGACATCGTAATTTTACCGTCTTCCAAAAATAGTATTTCGTCCATCTGCTCCACACCTGTTAAATGGTGGGTAACCCATAACAGTGTCTTTCCATTAAGCGTCTGAAAAATAGTAGACAACAATGCATTTTCTGTTCGTGGATCTAAACCTATTGTCGGCTCATCTAATATCACAATCGGATTGTTCTGCAACAAAATTCGCGCAAGGGCAATTCTTTGCCTTTCACCGCCTGAAAACCGTTGTCCCATTTCATGCATGGAAGTATGATAGCCATTAGGCAATGACTCAATAAGTGTATCCAACTGCGCTTGTTTAGCAGCAGCTCGAATCTCCTCATCCGTTGCCTGAGGTTTTCCTAAACGGATATTATTAGCAATCGTCGTATCAAACAGATGCGGCTGTTGATTAAAGACTGAAATAACGGAGGAAATATCACGATCGAGCAAATGTGTTTCAATCTCATTAGCTGTGACAGTTCCTTGCTCTGGCAGCAAAGCACCATGCATTAATTTTATTAAAGTAGATTTGCCAGCTCCGCTGCGTCCAAGGACAGCGACCTTTTTTCCTTGTGGAATTTCCAGAGAAACATTTTTTAATATCCAATGATCCGATTCTCCATATCGATAAGACACATCTTGCAGCTTGATATGCACATGCTCCCAATCTGATTGCTCAAATGGAAAGTGATGATTGTCTGAAGTTTTCTCCTCGATTTGCTCAATATTTTCTATTCTCTCTAAAGAATCTTGATATCTAGGTATTTTTTCAACGGCCATTGCGATCGGAACGAAAGCATCCATTACTGGAAAAACGACCAATATAAATGCCGCAATCAGCGTAACTGCTATTTCATGCTGGCTAGATTGATTGCCAGCCCAAATCATCATTGATAGAACGATCCCTCCAATGACGAGCTGATTAAGGAGATTCCGCCATCTCTCCCAATTGTGAACTGACCGTTCTATATCAACAAGTTTTCTCTCATCAACTTCATATGTTTCAATAAATGACTGCTTTCTTCCGCTTACTTGCCAATCATAAATGCCAAGTACGGCATCTGTTAACTTTTCATATAACTGATGACGGCCTTTCTTTGCTTGTTGGTGCTTTTTCCGGGTTACAATAAGAGAAACAAGCGGAACTGCAAACAATATCACAGCAACATAGAGCGCCATCATGAGTGCGAATATCCAATCAAATACGCCTAATCCGATTATTAACAGTCCATAAACAAACAAAGAGACGATCGCTGGGAATACAGTTCGCAAATAAACATCTTGAAGATGTTCGATATCATCTGCCAACACCCCTAGCATATCACCGGTTCGAAAACGTGAGCGAATAAAAAGGGCTTGAGGCTCTAAGATACGATATAAACGAACCCGCATCGACGCTAAAATTCTTAGTACTGTGTCATGACCAACGAGACGCTCTAAATAGCGAGAAACAGCTTGACTAATACTCGTTGCTCGGACAGCAACGATCGGCACATAGATAAGCATAATATTTTCTGGACGAAGCGCTGCTTTTGAAATCAAAAAGCCAGAAAGAAACAAAAGCATTGCTGAAGAAAGGACACCAAGCACTCCTAGAGCTACGGCTAATGATAAACGCCAAGCATGACGTTTTAAATAGGGAAAAATCCATCCTTTTTGCTTCATCGTCTTCCCTCCATTTGTGACCTAATAAGCTCATAGTAGACACCTTTTTGCTTAACAAGTGTGTCATGTGTACCGATCTCAGCTAAGCATCCTTTATCCAATACAAGTATCATGTCCATGTGAGGCATCCAGTGGAGACGATGGGTGGCAAGAAACACCCACTTCTCAGCAAAAAGTTTGAGCATCGTTGTTTTTAATTCATATTCCGTTTCAATATCTAAATGAGCAGTTGGCTCATCTAGCAATATCATCGGCCGCTTGCTCAAGAATGCACGAGCAAGTGCAACACGCTGCTCTTGGCCGCCGCTTAACACCCTTCCACCATTTCCAATTACTTCATCATATCTGTGCGGCAAACTCTCAACAAGCTTTTCAAGACCAGCTGCCTTTATAGCTTGCTCCACTTCTTCTCTGCTCGCGTCAGGTACATAGAAACGTACATTATCAGCCAGCGTCTGATTAAAAAGATAAGGCTGTTGAGGAATGTACGTGATTTGTTCATGCCAGCCTTCTCGCTGCAAGGAGCTTGTTTCCCAGCTGTTTATACGAAGGGAGCCACTGGAAGGTTGGAGAAATCCCCCTAATACATCTATCAAGGTGGATTTTCCAGCACCGCTCTCTCCAACAATTCCAACCTTCAATGGACCGTTTATTTCAAAAGAGATATCTTGTAATGAACTTTTATTTGTACCTTGATGCTTCACTTTTATATGAGAAAATGCCACCGAATCAATTTTCCCCATTTGCAATGCTTCATTATCTTCCGTGCTTGAGGCGTTTTTTAATTGTCCCATTATCGATTGAATATTCTCAGCTGCAGTTCTTCCATCCAATGTCGCATGATAATCAGAACCAACCTCTCTTATTGGCAGAAAATACTCAGGCGCTAAAATTAAGATTGTCAAAGCTGGGCCTAATGTCATCGTTCCATCGACAAGACGCAGGCCGAGACTAACAGCTACAAAAGCTACCGAAAGGCTCGTGAAAAAATCAAGCGCAAACGAGGATAAAAAAGCCACTCTTAAAGTACGAACCGTTGCAGACCGATAAGAATCACTCGTTCGGGCAATCGTTTCTTCATGTGCTTTACTTTGCCCTAAATATTTCAGTGTCTCCAATCCTCGAAGTGTATCAACAAAATGATTCGAGAGCACTCGATACGTATGCCATTGCTGATCCATTTGTTTTCGAGCAGCCATTCCTAATAAAATCATAAACACAATTACTATCGGAACGGTAACCATTAAGATAATTCCTGAAATGATATCCTGCATAAAAACATAGATGAGAATAGCGATAGGCACAACCATCGTCGTGATCATTTTCGGAATAAATAGCTCTAGAAACGTCCGTAATTGTGATATGCCTTCCATCGCTAACGTAACGAGCTTCCCTGTCCCTTCTGCTCTAGTAAATCTAGGACCTAATTGAAACAATGTCTCCAATAGCTGCTTTCTCGTTTTTGTTCCAATTGATTCGGCATAGCGATAAGCAACCTTTTGACGCATCATGGTGAGTAGATGGCGAGCAAGAAAAGCAAGTAAAAAATAAGTAATGCTTTTTGCTACATTTTCAATCGGAATACCATTAAAAAGTGCTGTAATGGCCTCAGCTAGCCAAACCGCTTGTAAAATAATACAAATGCTTTGTAATACGGTAAGCAAGCCCAAAATGAGAGAAAGCGGTTTGATACCATCATATTGTGAAATTCTTTGTTTATTTTTCATTAGTACTCCAGCTGCTTTGGATGACTAAGGCGTTTGCGGAAAACGTAATAGCTCCACAATTGGCTGGCAATAACGAACGGCAAAAGTGTTAAAGAAACATATGACATCACTTTTAACGTATACGATCCAGAAGCTGCATTATAAATCGTTAAATGAAAATCTGGATTCAGTGAACTGATCATCACTCTTGGGAATAAGCCAATGAACGCACTAGCAGCAGATAGAATAATCACTGCACCAGTCATCGTAAAGGCTAAACCATCCCGTTTTTGCTTCGCAGCAATGCCTGTTAACAAGAAAGCGACCCCGGCAAGAATCGGCAATGCGAGCCATCCAGTTCCATGAACGGTGAAAATATCTGTACTTGTGTATGTCATAATTCCAAGAATCAAGAATACAATTGCAACGAACGCACCAATTTTTTTCGCGGCATCGCGGGCTCGTTCTTGCAAATCACCAGTTGTCCGCAAAGTGATAAAAAAGAGGCCATGCAATACGAAAATCCCAATGGCTGCAACGCCGCCAACTAGCGCATAGACATTTAATAGATCAAAAAAGCTTCCGATAAGCTCCTTCTCTTGATCAATTGCAACACCGCGCACAATATTTGCCATTGCAACACCCCATAAAAGAGCGGGTACTAAACTAGAAAAGAATATCGCCCAATCCCATGTTTTTTTCCAGCCTTTTTGCTCCATCTTCCCTCTAAACTCAAAGGCAACACCACGGACAATGAGCGCTAGAAGCATCAAGACAAATGGAATATAAAAGCCGCTGAATAAAGTAGCATACCAATGTGGAAATGCTGCAAACATAGCACCACCAGCAGTAATCAGCCATACTTCGTTTGCATCCCAAAACGGGCCTATCGTATTGATAATCAACCGGCGTTCTAGGTCATCTTTTCCTAAAAACCTTGCAACAATCCCCACACCAAAATCAAAGCCCTCTAAGAAGAAAAAACCGATAAAAAGGACAGCGATTAAAATAAACCATAACTCATTTAGTGACAGCATGTAATCCCTCCTTATCATACGGATCACTGGAACGAGCCGCAGATGTGTCATGTTTTGTTGGTGTCGATCCTTTGCGGATAGTTTTAACAAACAGATACGCTCCAATTCCTCCAACGATAACATAGAGACTTGTAAAAGAAATTAAAGAAAATAATAATTGTCCAGCAGTAACTGTAGGAGATACCGCATCCTCAGTCTGCATTAAACCAAATACAACCCAAGGCTGGCGTCCCATTTCCGCCATGATCCATCCAGCAGTATTAGCAATAAACGGCAAGGCGATTCCCCAAACCATCAGCTTCAAATATAGCTTCTTTTGTTCCAGTTTTCTTTTCATTTGCATATAAAGCCCGTACATGCCAAGAAGAATCATTGCCATTCCACTACCAACCATTATTCTAAAGCTCCAAAAAACAGTTCGTACTGGCGGTATATAATCTCCTGGTCCATACTTTGCTTCGTATGCTGCTTGTATATCATTGATTCCCTCTACCTGCCCGCTAAACTTATTAAAGGTCAATAAACTTAGCATATATGGAATTTTTAATTCGGCAGAGTTTTCTTTGTTCTCTGGATCTATTTTAGCAAAAACAGTAAATGGCGCAGGATCCTCACTTGTTTCCCAAAGTGCTTCTGCCGCAGCTAATTTCATAGGCTGAGAAACAAACAAATGCTGTGCTTGTTGATGCCCAAAGATGGCAACGAGCAACCCTGAAACCATTCCGAGCATGATTGAAATCTGAAAAGAACGTTTAAAGAGCTCATACTCGCTTCGTTTCAACATTTTCCATGCACTAACACCTGCTACAAAAAAAGCACCTGTTGCAAAAGCAGAAAACAACACATGCGGGAACTGCACCCATAAATTAGGGTTTTTCAACAATGCAAAGAAATCAACCATTTCAGCCCGTCCATTTTGGATCACATAGCCAGCTGGCGACTGCATAAAAGAATTAGCAGTAAGTATCCAAAATGCAGATAAAATTGTACCGATTGATACAAGCCAGATGCTTAACAAATGTACTCGTTTTGACAAACGATCCCATCCAAATATCCAAAATCCGATAAATGTCGATTCCATGAAGAAAGCAAGCAGCCCTTCGATGGCTAACGATGGCCCAAACACATCACCGACAAATCTTGAATATGTGGACCAGTTCATTCCAAATTGAAATTCCTGAAGAATACCTGTAACAACCCCAATAGCGAAGTTAATCAAAAACAATTTACCCCAAAATTTCGCCATTTGCTTATACATTTCTTTTCCTTTTATTACATAGAGTGTTTCCATGATCGCAATAATAAATGCTAACCCTATGGACATCGGAACGAAGATATAGTGAAAAATCGTCGTTGATGCAAATTGAATACGTGCGAGAATTAAAGTGTCCATATTGAACCTCCTTTTGTCGTTCAGGATGCTATTTTTCTAGTACGTGAAAAATCTTTCTGGCTGCTCAATAGCAAAAGAACACAGGTCCCCTTTATCCCTGTCACGTACGAATAAATATTCCCTGTAGTTTGATATACTTGTAGTCATATAGAATGGGAATTTCGCTCTATTTCTCACCTACCTATATTTTATATCTTAAAAAAGTAATTAAAATGAAAGTTAAATGGCGAATCATTGACTAATCAATGGCGATTTCATGGCTAAAAAGTGGCGAATTTTTGACATAGAAGATATGCTGAAACAAACATTTATTCGTAATTTTCAATTATCAGATTTACATTTCATGGTTATAAGGGCTTACTTTTGAAATCGACTAAAATGACTAGAGAAGTGACACTGCCTTATTTTGTTTATTTACAGCGGCGGAACTGAACTTGTCGCTAGACGTTGATTTGATTATAATGTTTGGTAAACTAGACAATAAGCTCATGAGGAGGAGAATGTTTTTATGTCTAAAGAGAATTCTTTTGATATTGTTTCTAAAGTCGATATAGAAGAAGTAAGAAATGCAATTAATATTGCAATGAAGGAAATTCAGAACCGCTATGACTTTAAAGGAAGTAAAAGCGATATTAAACTTGAAAAGGAAGAACTAATCCTGATTTCAGATGATGAATTTAAAATGAATCAGCTAAAGGACGTCCTCATTAGCAAACTCATCAAACGGGCTGTCCCTGTAAAAAACATTCATTACGGCAAATTAGAAAATGCATTCGGCGGCACTGTTCGTCAAAAAGCAGCGCTTGTCCAAGGTATTGACAAAGATAATGCAAAGACAATTAACATACTGATCAAAAACAGCAAGCTAAAAGTAAAAAGTCAAATCCAAGAGGATCAAATTCGAGTTACAGGAAAAAACCGCGACGATCTCCAACAAATTATCAGCATCATTCGTGGGGCAGAACTTCCTATTGAAGTACAGTTCGTCAATTACCGATAGTACTCATTTATAGGAATAAAGAAAAAGGGGCTCGAGAAAGTCAGATTACTAACTTTCTCGAGCCCCTTGTTATTACTTTTACTGAAAAACAAACAAACGCTAGTATTGCATATAGCTATTTTTATTTAATTAGTATTAACATCATATTTTGCGGCAAGTTTTTTTCGTACATTCCATGGCAAATATAATTAATAGATATAACGATTTGTATTTTTCGTTCGGAAACACTCTTGTATGAAGTGTATCCTTTTTTAGTAGATAAACATTTAGAAGGATTAACTGTAATAATGTCGAATAGTGTAACTGGAGGCTTATAAAAAGAAAAGGAAGTGGTAACTGCATGTTCATCATGCTCGTACAAGAGAAAAAGAAAAAGTATGTAATCGATTATGATTATCTATGGAAGACGGTGATTACCGAACTGTTCGAGGACTTTATGTATTTGTTTGCTCCAAATTTAGCACAGAAGATCGACTGGCGTTATGAACCGAAAGCACTGGAGCAGGAGCTTTTAAAGCTGTTTCCGAAACACGATAAAAAAGGGACTCGCCATATGGATAAGCTAATGAAAGTAAGGCTGAGAAACGGCAAAGATCAATGGATTCTCATTCACGTTGAAATCCAGCAATCACAAGACGACCATTTTGGCTTACGCATGTTTCAATATTTTTACCGCACCTTTGATAAGTATGAACAGAAAATTGTAGCCCTAGCTCTTTTAACAGATGGCAACCGTTCGTTTCATCCTACAGCATATCACTACAATTTCCACGGCACTCGACTTAAGTATCAATTCAATACCTATAAAATCCTCGATCAAGACGAAACAAAGCTTCTTCAAATGAATAACCGTTTTGCTTATGCAATCTTAGCTGGCAAGTATGCACTACAAACGAAAAAGGACATGGACATCCGCTATCAATTTAAACGCAAACTCCTCACACTCGTACTTCAAGATAAGCACATTCTTCGTCAAAACAAGCGCAGCTACCTCAACACACTCTTTTCCTTCATTGACTATTTGCTTTACATCCCATTAGAATTGAAAGAGAAGCTTCAAACACAATTGAATCCACTAATCGATAAGGAGGTATCCACACTTATGCAGCCGATGAAAATGAAACCAAGCCCAATGATAAAAGACTATATTGCAATGAAACGTGAGGAAGGAGTTAAAAAAGGGAAAGTGGATGGGATTAAAGAAGTAGCGAAGAGGATGCTACAAAAAAAGATGGAGATTGAAAACATCATCGAATGTACAGGTTTGTCGAAAGAAAAGATCATGTTATTGCAAAAGGAGCTAGAAGACTAAGCAAAATAAGGGGTTCTGGAGTTCTTTTGAAATGATTTCAGAAACATAGATCGTGTATTCATCAATTTAAGAAAAATTAAAATTCGAAATAAGCCTCAATTTCGAATTTTTATGGCAAACTGCAAACGCAAAAGGAAACGAATGAAAGCGTTTCTTTTTGCGTTGGATTATCGATACCAAACTTTTATTACTTTTTTGGAGTCTGGATTAAAGAAGATCTTTAATATGACAACAAAACGTTAAATGATTGGCATTCGTATTGATGCTCTTCAGCGTCTATTCGTAAGCTTTTTCTTATTATGTAAATAGAGAGTCACCTTAGCCCCTCCCCCTTCTCTTAAGCCAACTATTACTACCTCACAATTAGGACCTCAATCTATGGCGGCACACATAAACCCATTTTATATTTATTTTCCTATCATTAGTTTATCCATTAAATGATGCTATACTAATGATAGAAAAATATCACCTGAGGAGTGGAAAGATGAACCAAAAGCAGCAGGATAATATTGAGGAAACAACTAACCTAGTAATGGAAACACAAATGGACCCGCCCCCAGAATCTGTACGGTCTACATACAAAGGAAGCGGAAAATTAAATGGAAAGATTGCGATCATTACTGGTGGTGACAGCGGAATTGGCCAGTCAGTCTCCATTTACTTTGCTAAAGAAGGTGCAGATATTGCGATTTGCTATCTTTCTAAAGAGAGTGCAAGTGCGCAGAAAACAAAGCAGCTAATTGAAGCAGAAGGAAGAAAATGTTTGCTCCTTCCCGGCGACTTAGGCAATGAAGCTCACTGTCAGGAAGTTGTCAAAAAAGTGATGGATCATTATGGAAAAATAGATATTCTTGTTAATAATGCTGGTATCCAACATCTTCAAGATAGTATTTTAGATATTTCTTCTGCTCAATTAGAAAAAACTTTTCAAACAAATTTTTTCTCTTACTTTTATATGGCAAAAGCAGTTCTTCCTCATCTACATAAAGGAAGCAGCATTATCAATACATCTTCCCTTACTGCTTATGAAGGGAATGCAAAACTAATTGATTATTCAGCCAGCAAAGGGGCGATTGCAGCTTTTACCCGTTCACTCGCGCTTTCGCTTGCTTCTCGTGAAATTCGTGTGAATAGCGTTGCTCCTGGTCCAATTTGGACACCGCTCATTACCACAACGAATACTCCCGAAGCTGTAGCAGTCTTCGGAAAAACACAGCCAATGGAACGTGCTGGCCAGCCAGCTGAAGTAGCCCCTGCATATGTGTATTTAGCTTCAGAAGATGCAAGCTATGTAACTGGCCAAACGCTTCACGTGAATGGAGGCGGCATCGTCAACGGATAATGATGAGAATTTCAAAAGCAGCAAGCCCTAAAATTTTGAATTGACGAGGCTTGCTGCTTATAAAAGTAATAGATAGAAACACTATTTTATGAAAGAAAAGTACCTAAAATGCAGTATCTTTTCCGGCCACTTTTTTAAGAAGTCGTTCTTCTTTTTCCACGTTTCCACGCTGCGTACATAAACAAAGAGAAAAGTAAAAAGACTGCAAAGATCGAAAAAACGAAAAAGTAATTTATTCCCGATCTATTTTCCAGTTTATAAATGTCTGAGCTTTCTCTTTTAATAACGAATTGATAGGTGCCATTTTCACTGCGGGACATATCCGTTCCAATCAAACTTCGCAATTCTTTATCATTTTCTAATTGATCAGCTGTTAAAGACACTTTTTGATCTTCAGTCGTATTGTTAATCGCAATGACTATTGTTTCATCTTCAAACTGGCGTTTATACACTGCAAGACCGTTTTTGCTCTCTAACAAGGTCAGGTTTCCTTTCGTAAGAGCAGGATATTGGCTCCGCACTTCTCCCAGTCTCGTAATATAGTCTACTAACTCTTTTTCACTTCGAAAATTCATCATTTTTTGATTGTCTGGGGCTTCTCCCCCATCAATCGCAATCTCGGTTCCATAATAGACAACCGGAATTTCAGGTATTGTATACAAAAAGCTTAAAGCTAATTTCCAGCGTCCACCAGGAAATTCATTATTCTCCACCATATCACGCGTGAAGCGCTTCATTTCATGATCATCAAAAAAAGCACCCATGAAAGACGGTTGTTGATAAATTTCCTGACCTTTATCCAATATCGCAAAAAGCTCATCTAAGGAAGCATCTGGCTTAGCAAAAGCTTTTCGTATCGGTTGATGAAGCGGATAATCGAGAAATCCATCGATACCGGCTTTCTCATATTGAAGGTAATCTTGCGGATTATCTGAACGTACTTGTCCTAACAAAAAAAAGTTATCCTTGACTGCCTTTACTTCCTTAGAAAAATCCTTCCAAAAATCAACCGGTGCTTCATTTACAGCATGTAGACGATAGCCGTCAATATCCGTTTCCGTAATCCACCATACTGCGGCATCCATTAAATATTGCTTTACTTCAGGATTGGCATGATTCAGCTTTGGCAATCCCTGAAACCACATAGGCTCTACTTCGGCTTTCTCTTCAAGAAACCAATCCTTTTTCGCTTCGTCTGCTACCCATGGATGGTTAGGGCCGACATAGTTCGCAACGAAATCAATCATTACTTTCATTTCACGTTTATGTGCTTCTTTCACAAGTTCCTTAAATTTGTCAATTGTTCCAAAGTGGGCTTCCGTTTCGTAGAAATTTTCTATCCAATATCCATGATAGCCGCCAGCTTCATTTGAAAAAACCGGCGTTAGCCAAATGGTTGTAAAGCCCATATCTTGTATATAATCAAGCTGATCGATAATGCCTTGAAAATCCCCGCCTTGATAAGCAAGCGGGTCTTGAGTATTGATTTCCAAATCATTGGTTGAGTCGCCGTTTTGAAAACGATCCACCATCAATAAATAAATAATTTCATCTTGCCATGTCCGTTCTTCTTTTTCAACAGCGCCTACAGGAAGGGCATAAAAAAGAAGAAACGGAAGCAACATTGATAATAACATTCTCCTCAACATATCCGTTCCCCCCCTAAAACGAGTTCAAAAATTAATGAAATTGATCGTTCCAAAAAATAAGCATTGTTTATCCTCATATATGTGAAACGCCTTCAATGCTCAAAAACTTTTGAACGTCCCTCTAAAAAATAATCATACGCCCTTTAAGATTATCCTTTTGCACCTCTTGTCGTCAAACGAGAGATAGCCTTTTTAAGCGTTTTAAATTTAACTTCATTAATATGTCACAATACCTAAAACAGTTGCACGTTGGATTTGTTTATTTCAATAAAATGAAATTTTAGAAGTCATATCATCATTTCCAAAAACTCTGTTTCGGATATTACCTTAAAACCTTCTTTTCTTAATAATGCTGCTGTTACGCCCTCTCCATTTATTTTTGTATGAGTAAAACTTCCATTATAGATCAATTGACTTCCACAGGAAGGACTATACTCTTTTAAAACAATGTAAGTAGCTTTTACTTTCTTTGCAAAATCCAATGTTTTGTATGCACCTGCTAGATATTGTTCTGTAACGTCTTTTCCAGATTTTGCGATAATGGACGCCTTCCCATCTAAAACATCTTTCCCGGTGCCACCAATAATTTCTGCAGGTTCACGTGGCGTAGAAAAGCCGCCAAGCAACTCCGGACATACCATCATTGCTTTTTTTTCATTCACTAATTGTTGGATTTTTTTTACTAAACTATGGGTGCCATTATAACGGCATTCTTTACCTGCTAAACAAGAGCTAACGATGATCATTTCCATTCATCCCTTATCACAATTTTTCCAAAAATCATTAAGGTAAATCGAATATTTTTGTTATTAATAAAGGTTAGCATGGCATAAATATAGGTCTATCGTCAATATTTTTTTCTCGTTTTACTTTACCAGAAGCTTGGCATGTATACAATTCGAAGATAGACAATAATGTATTAGAATCATTTTTTCCGCTGTTGCTGCTTTTTATTGAGAATCCAATCACCGGCTCCTTATAAATAAGATAATGATGGATATTCCAGCTAGTCCCTTTTCCCATATATGATTGAACCTGCTTTTTTTCACTCATTTTGCTACTCAGTTATCTCGAATGTACAGATACACCATTATTGATTATTTTGACAAAGCTTTATGTAGAGCCTCTTGTGTATTTTTTTTTAATTTCACCCAAATAACTGCTCCGTTCGGATGTTCATAACGGATAGGTTCACTTAACCTTTGCGGATTTTTTAGTTCCCAAGCAAAGGTTTGTTTATATGGTAAGGTTTGTGTCCTATTTAAATATTGCGGGTCAACACCCCCTCCTAAAGAATACGTTTCAATATATTCCTCCAATGAAAGTGGACCTCTAACTCCAACTAACTCACAGACACCAATTATTTTTCCAGTTCCACCTGCGATAATCCCAATTGGTTCACGAATATTCGTATTTGAACCTCTTATTTCCAATATTTTTTTACCTGATACAATTTTACTTGCCCATGGTTCACGTACAATAAGTGCTCTTTCGATAAGAGCAGGTTCTTTACTACGATCGAAAAGTGATATTTGTTTAAAAAGATTCAACGAATAGTTCCTCCTAAGTAGGTATTACTATTACTTATAAAATAGTTATATGATACACGATTCTATTGACCTATTTAGAATCCCTTCATTTTTTTTATTCCGTCTTATTCTAAAAAAATGCCACCATTCTTACATTTCGGTAAGAATAGTGGCAAATCCTGCAGCATTTAATAGATTAAAATCTATTATTCTTCATATCCAAAATCCAATAGTTGTTGGATGTTTTCTAAACTTGTTTCACCAGATTCCTCGTCAATAATAGATGTGTAAAGATGAGGGATCACTTGTTTTGCACCATTTTCTAAACAGCAATCAACAATCTTTTTCACATTATTGACTGTAATGCCGCCAGTTGGTTCAAAGATCTCTAATCCTGCTTCCACAGTTGCTTTCACCATAGCAGCAACCTCATCAAGACAGCTATCCCCACCTATCGGATAAAATTTTACCGACGGAACACCGATTTCAGCAAGCATCGTAGCCGCCAGCTCACAAGAGACTTTTTCTTTTTTGTGAGCACTATTTGGTCCTGTACCAATATATACATAGCCAACCTCACCAGAAGGCTCTACTAGCGCATTGACAATCGGAGCCGCCTTGAGAGAAACCATTCTCCCCAACGTATAACCAGCAGCAGGAAATACTTGGTTAATATGATCTGGATGAGCATCGGCAGCGACATCGGCTACTTTCTTCCATTGAGCTGGGTCGCCCGCTCCTAAACCAATTGAAACAGGTATGCCTGCCTCTTTATAAAGCTGAACGTCCTTGACTGCTTCTTTTTCATTTGCATAATTTTTTACCAATAGACCAATTAACACACGATCTCCAGCTATTTGGACAATGTCTTTTGCATTGTTAAGGTCTTTTGCTAATACATTAAAGATAACCTTTTGTGTCAATTTCATGTCGCTACTTCCCTTCCTGTAATATTTTTGTGATCTCTTTCACAATGATTGCTTCATCACCAGGCAATAAAGGGCGTGGATCAACATACAGCAAGCCTACATTTGCATAATGATGCCGCAAATAAATAGCGGGATTTCCTTTTTCTAACTTCTCTTGGAGTTGTGCTGCGGTTATTCCTGCTTCTTCTTGTACTTTTATTTGCGCCCGGCAAATAGTTCGCCCTGCCTCGTCCATGTGTAATGAACATGCAAGGCCAGTAAGCTTATTAAGTGCTTCGCACATTACAGACATCTGTTCACGTTGTTCCTCAAGCGTTTTTTCATGGGAGGTTTGCTGTTGCAGAGCAGCAATTAGTCCTGCCACTGATTCCTTCCCTACTTTCATTGCCCTTCCAATTCCTTTGTATTGCGCTCGACAGGCGGCCATCCAGTTCCTTTTTCCACAAAGAAAACCCGAGGTCGGACCTGCTAATGCCTTTGCTCCACTGTAAACGACGATATCCGCCCCCATCTTAATATAATGTTGAAAATCCTGCTCTGCAGCAGCATCAATGATCAACGGAATATGATACTTGGCAGCGAGATCAACCATGACATCGATAGGCTGCATGCCTTTTTGAACGGCATGGTGAGACTTCACATAAAACAATGCGGCCGTTTGATCTGTGATCGTATCTTCAATATGTTCCTTCTCTACTTTGTTTGCAGCTCCTACTTCCATCACTTTGCCGCCACCGAGCCGGATCATTTGTCCAATGTTTGCTCCGTAGTGGACAAGCTGCCCCTTTTGGATAATGACTTCATTCTTTAATCCTGCTGACTGAGGCATTCTTTCTATCAAGCTAAGGTTCGTTCCCGTAATTGTTGCTGCAGTGGCTATTGCGATGCCAGCAGATGCACTAGCTGTTGGACAGCCATCTTCAGCGCCAGTACGAGAAGCGATGATTGTTCCCGCAAATTTGATTAATTCATCCATTTCAACATACCCTTGAGCAGCCTCTTTGAGTGCAAATGCAACTTCCTCACTTACTGAGGATGCTCCTAAAGCTGTCATCTTCCCACTCGCATTGATTACTTTTTTTAGACCAAATACTTCAAAACAACTAGTCATCTTTTATCATCCTCCAATTGTAATGGGGAAAAATGCGCCTAAAATCATTGCGCCTAAAATAGCACCGCCAGCTACAGGTTTATTCCACATATAGAAAATAGCAGCTCCAGCAATCGAACCTAGTCCAACAGGAATGGAGGCACTAACTGCTGAAATGACAATCAAAGGACCTAGAAAACGGCCAGAGGTATTGCCCGCTCCCATCATGACATCTGCCCCAAAGGTTGAATTTGCTTGCCCTACTGTGAACTTCTTAATGCCGATAACAGCATAGCCGATCATTAAGCCTAAAAGCGCACCTGTAAGCAGTGATAAGGTAAAGTTTTCTATTGGCGCTACTATTCCTGCTCCTAATAACAGCGCTGGAACACCAATCCCAATACCCGTTTGCAAAGCTCCGCCAATATCAAGAATTCCAACGAGTGAGCCTTCTAGTACTCGTGCAAATAAAAAACTTGCACCAAAAGCCGCCGCTGCGCCATAGCCTCCGCCTTGAATTCCGGCTTCAAGCATCGCAACAATTGCAACATCATTAAAAGCACCAATATGATAGACATAATACATATGAGTCCCAGCAAAAATCCCAGCGGAAAGAAGAGCGACAAAAATTGGAAAAGACCAGTCCGCATACCAAAAGTTTCTTGACAGCTGTTTCTCTCCTGTCACTGTTTTTTCAGTCATTTGTGCATCCATATTAGCTGCCTCCTCCTTTTAATAATTGGTGAAATTCTCTTAACCAGTTAGGTGGATTCATATGAAAGCTTTCTATTAATTGCAAATCGAATTCGCGGAAAAATCCACTTAAAATAAAGAGAATAATAACAGAGATAAGCAATGATCTTGTTACTTTATTCCACCCGCCATCGTCAACACCTTTACCAATCAAAATTCCTAGTACAACACCTGGTACAGCATTACCCATTATTAAATGAGCAAGACCGCCAAAAATCGTTCCCCACATCCCAGAGCGTTTGCCAGCATCTAATGCAGCTAGCCAGAAAATAACCGGCATAACAGGATTAATTAACCAATTTGCTGCTGGAACTAGTACTTCAATCGCAATTGCTTGTAATGATTCGGGAATCGCTGATGCCGTTGTATTAAGAAAAGCAACAACAATCATACCAATAATTGCCCCAGAAATAGCCATTTTTTTCGAATCATGCAATGTCTCTTCTGGGCTCTTTCCTTTTCGCATTAAAACAGCTGCCGCCCAATTCGGAATAATCCGGTGATCTACATCTTGTGTAAATGCTCCAGCACCTACTGATGATGCCCAAGCGTTAAAAAAGAAACCCAATCCAAATGAAAAGTGTGAAACAGCGTCGCCTGCACAAGCATTTAGCTCTCCTAACGTTCGAAAAGCCCCCATACCTTGGACTTTAGGCGCATGAAACATTCGTGCAGCACCTGCTCCAACACCAAAACCTACTAACCCGCCAATAATGACGGACTTAACGAGAATTTCCACAAATGCCATGTCGTTTTTTTACCTCCCTTTAAGTGCGTACAAAAAGCCATTAAATCAGACACAAGCAAGATAGGAACGGCTGAAAAAATGGCGATTGTAGTATTGGTGCAGAGCTGCTATTTTTTCAGACGTTGTATGAGCGTCCGACATTCTTTGACTGGACTTTTTGATTCACTTTTTATGCTTTGTAAAATGAATTTCTTCTAGTTGAAGGATTGTCACCTGAACCTCTACATGCATCGTTACTGTGAACGTACTTTTCTTTCTTGGGAAAAAGAGTAATAAAAATCGTTCTATCTCTTCTTTCTCTATTGCCTCTACTATCTCTACATGAAGTGGTTCAATTCGAATGATCATCCCTTTTAATTGTTCTGTTACCTTTTTTTGAATTTTACCTAAAGCACTGGCAACTGCCTGCTCTTTCGTTTTTCCGGTTCCTGTAACCTCGACTTTGTAATGCTGCTTTTTCTGCATGTCGATTATCCTTTTAATTTCATCAATTCTTCTGTAAGCCGTTTTCCTAATTCCTCACTATCCAGAAACCCAAACCCTAGCACTTGATAGCCTTCTTGAATAGCCGTTATTCCCTCTTCAATCGAACGCATGCCATAACGTGCTTGATAGCCATATTTAGATTGGGCTGTAATCGCTCCTGCTCCTCCGCTGCCGCAAAAGGAAATTCCTAAAGCTGCTTGATGTTTCTGCATCTCGTCCCCTAGCTTCATATCGGCGCCAAAGCCACTAATGACAACTGCTTGACCACCTGCCGCTTCCACTCCTTTCCCAACGTTTTGCCCCTTGCCTAAACGATCTCCAATAACAACTACCAATTTTTCACTCATTTTTTTATCTCCTTTATCCCTTATTTTGTCTTGCTACTTCAAAATGAATAGATAACAAATAAATTTCATCTGCTATTAAGTTAGGCAAAAAATCTGTAATTTTCTTCGATAATTTGATTGAATTTTCTGAAACATCTGTAAATATTGCTTTATCAACCGCAGTTACTTTTTCTTTTGTGATCGAACGATGCACCATTGCCGACAGATGAGAAATCAATGATAACTGTTGATAATCTGTCATGATAATATTTTCTTGTTGGCATAGCTGCTTTGATAAAAGATACACCTGTTCACAAAGCGCTTCGTCACCACTTTTTTGAAATAATTGCCTCATTTCTGCTGTTATGTTTCCATCTGTCATTTTTTAAAAACAACCTTTCCTTCCCTTAACGTATAACAAGGTGTCAATAATTTGTCTACAATCATTTGTTGTCCCTCTGAATCTGTCAAACTTGTTTCTCCTTCCTTGATGGAGAAAATCGTGACATCTGCTCTCGTTCCAGTTTGAAAAGTACCTTGCTCTTTTAATGATAGTGCTTGTGCAGGTTTACTCGTCACAGCTGCGACTAGCTCTTCCAAAGGAAATCCGAGCGCTAGCAACTTAGACATCGTTGTCATTAAACTACCGACAGGGTTGTCATAGTTTGCTAAATAAATATCGGTGCTAATCGTAAATGGATAATCGTATTGCTGTTTGTACAGCTTCATTACTTCATAAGAAAAACTAGAAGTACCATGGCCAACATCGAATAGAACACCAGCATTCAGCGCTTCCCTTGCTTCAGGAATCAGTGTGCCTTTTTCGTCTAATATCCCGCCTTTTTTTCCATGAAAGGCGTGGGTCACAATATCACCTTGCTTTAAAAGTGGTAAAATCTCGACTAATGGAGGCGGCGCATTGCCAATATGAACCATAATCGGCAAATCGACTGCATCTGCAAGCTTTCGTGCATGTTTTAAAGGTTTTATTCCACTATTTTTCACGACAGAATGACTCATTCGTGCTTTTAAACCGACAATCGTGCTTTCTTTCAATATACATGTCTGCAGGTCATTCAGTTGAACGAGCTTGTCCATACTGTCTAGCTCCGATAACCCATTGCAAAGCCCATGCTTTGAAATATTCAAAAAAGCAAGCACTTCTGTTGCACTTTTCGCTGTTTTTTCTTTAAATATCGGAAAATCTTCGATTCCAGCACTTCCAGCATCAACAATGGTTGTGACGCCTTGCTTAATGCCGACAAGGTCGGGGTTAATTCCAAGCGGTGTTTTATCTTGAAAAACATGGACATGCATATCAATAAAGCCAGGTGCGACAAAACAGCCTGCTGCATCAATTTCCGTTTGTTTTACATCCTTCTCGTGAGGAGAGTTGGCAAATTTGCCGTCTTTCATAAAAAGATCTTTTTTCTCTATTTGCATTGTTTCTGGATCGATGACTAATCCATTTTTAATGACGACTGCTTCTTGCATCTTTCCTTCACCACCTCATTATTTAAAATATTGGCTTAATGAAATAAGCTCTGTTTTATTAACTGATACATGATATTTTTTCAAGACAGTGTCGAGCTGTTCTAATAATTGTTCTGTTTGATGCTTCTCTTTTGAACGGATCATAAAATGATCGTACTGTTTGTTAAAATAAAATCGGTGCACCATTAAAAAGAGATGAATCATAAAGCCTTCTTTTCTGTCGGGATGAAGCTGTGAACCGAAAGTATCCATTATCTCATGTGCAATTTCAAAACCTTTGAGAATGATTTCCTGACTGATCTCTTCATTGTTTTTTTCTTCCTCAAATGCTTGATTGCTTTGTTGTAAAAATGCTGTAGAAGTATCGGCCGTTTCTTGAATGATTTCGTACACAGCCTCCCGAATAGCGCGTATATTTTCTTCACTTGGAACGGAATCAACAATAATGACTGGAACATTTGCTTTTAAAGGAAATACACTAATAATTAAGTCAATATCTTGTTCCTTCATTCTTTCCTCTACTTCCAACATCGAGCAATATGCAGCAATTTCGATTTGTTTAATTTCCCTTTCCACACGATTCTTAATTAACCTGGCAACACCGCGTCCAGTTGAGCAGACATACAGAGCAGTTACACACGGTTTCTTCTTAAAAACATTTTCATATGATACTAGAAAATGCAGTGTAATAAAGGAAATGAACGAATCGTGGACAATACTCGTGTAAGGGCCTATGTACTTCAAACAGGCATCCCTAATATGTGAAAACAAGGAAAAATGACTGTTTTTAATTTCTTCCTTAAAAGGGTTGATTTCCGTTAAATAGGTTGTGCTTTTTTCAAAGCGCAGTGATAAATGCGCTAGCAAGTTGCCATACAGTTTAACATCTTGTACATAAGGCACATCTTCTTTCTTGCTTACATAATGAATAATTTGATTCGTAATTTTAACCAAATCAAGCTTTTGATCAAGTAAAAAATTTCGGTGTACATAATGAAATTCATCTTCTAACATCGGCACTTGATATTCTGTACAAACTCTTGCCATCAATTTTTCAAGAAACGATGAAGATTTATCATCCGATTGGAACAAGCGATAGCTTCCGATCGTACAACCGCAATCCATTCTAACTAACATAATGGTAAGGCGAATAAATATGGACAAGATTTCAACATGAGAAATGCTTTCTCCCTTTGCTTCCAGAAGAATTTCTCTCGATTGTTTCATGACATTTTTACATGCAGCAAGGATTGTGTCGTCTAAATTTAATGACAGCTCATCTATTTTCCCTGTCTGAATGGTAGTGAAAATATGATACATATCATAGTCGCTTACATTTTCGCGTATGATATGTTCTGTCAACAAGCGCAGGTGGATTTCCTTGCCAACTATACGATACCCTTTTCGCTGTTTTCGTTCTAAGTGCAGCATCCAAGGCTGAATAAATTCCTCAAAGGCTTTTAAATCATTAATAATGGTGTTGCGGCTTACCTGAATTTGATCTGCTAATTGCGAAGCTGTGATATAACCCTCTTTTACAAAAAACATATATAAAATTCTTTCTAAACGAGCATGCTGGTCGACATAGAATGATTCATTTTTATTTTCGATCATTGCTCGATAAAGCTGCAGCTTTTCATTTTCGCTGCATTCCAGCCACAGCCCTTTGTTCGGCTGTGCATAGATCTCAATGCTAAACTGCTCAAGCCATTTTCGAATATTTTCTAAATCATATTTAATCGTTCTTGTACTAACCTCCAACTCTTTAGATAAATCTTTAATTCGAATTGTTTTTCTCGCTTCGATTAATTTTGACACGATTAAATTTTCTCTCATCGTCAACAATGTACATTCACCACGCTGCTTGTAGTTCGCTCATTTTTTGACTGACACAGGCCGCTCAAAAAGTCTTACTTTTACTGAATATGTTGAAATCATCCTTTTTTTTCAAGCGTTTCGAAACGTCTTTCGTATCATCTGCTCACTTATTTTTCTTTTTGAACTTGCCTATATCTTGATTATAGACGGTTTAAAGTGAAAGCGACAGACCAAGTTGGCTCACCATCATTAGTGAAATTTCCTGATATAATACAAATATCTTAATCTCCACCTGTTTCACAGTGAGTTCAAGGAATGGCGAGAAACTATTGATGAAGGAGGAAAAAGAAATATGCATTATTTCTCTGAAATTTTTATAGGTTATTTAACTATTTTTGTTTTTTTGGAAGCTTTTTTAATTGGCGTATTCATTTCAACATCCATTTATTTTTTTACTAAAAATAAATGGGGCAGTATATTGCTATGTGTTCCTTTTAGCGCTGCATATCTTTTCATCATTTACGAGTATCCTTTTCATCTAATATTTATGCTTTTTGAATTAATCATGCAATATGCAATCATACAACTAATTTCAAACTTAACAAAAAAGCAAAGCCATCAAAACATATCATTTTTCAAATTTAAAGTATGTCAACCATTAGTTAATACCACTAACCAAATGCAGGGAGCACCTCTAAAGTGACGTTTACAAAAAGCATCAAACATTATCTTTTTATGCTTTTTGAGAAGAGCGAAAGATGGTTCACTCACTCGAAACAAGCGATAAACTTCCGATCTTTACAACCGTAAAAAAAGGGCAGTCATCATTGACTAGCCCTTTTACTGGCTTCTACTTCTAGATTATTTATCTTTCTCATGAGACAATTGCATAGAAATCACAACGCTAGTCCCTTTCCCCACCTTTGAATGAACGGTTATTTTTCCTTTATGCGCATCTACGACAGCCTTTGCGATACTCATTCCAAGACCAGAACCTTCTGTAGACTCTATCGTATTAGTCCCTCGATAATAGCGGGTAAATAATTGCGCCAGCGTTTCTTCATCCATTCCCTTCCCATTGTCTTCGATCCGAATATGTACGCAGCCTCCCGCTAACTCAATCGTAACAGCAATCTTTACTTTATGATGATTATGCTTGATCGCATTCATGATGACATTGTTAATCAAACGTGTAAATAACGTTTGATCCACTAATAAAAAAATGCGCTCTGGCGCCTCATTAAATTCAAATTTGACACGCTGCAGTGTTCTATCATTGACAAAACGAATCACGATGGAACGGAGCAAGCTATTCAGCTCTACAGATGTAAGTGTAAGCGGCAGGTCTGTATTTCTTAATTGAAAAATAAGCGAGAAATCTTCTACAAGTCTTTGCATATATTCACTTTTCTCACGAATCGTACTCCCCATCTTACATATTTCTTGCTCCGTAAAGGAATACTCTTTATTCTCCATTAAATGACCATAGCCTTTCATTGTCGCTATAGGTGTCCGTAAATCATGAGAGATGCCAGACATCCATTCTTCACGCATACGTTCCAACTGCTGCCGCATTTCTTCATTTTCTTTAAGCGAATGTCCAAGTTCTTGAAATGATGCAATCACCTCTTCGTAAATTTGATATTTTTGCCGCAAGGCTCCCTTCTTTGTGTACAGCTTTTCTTGTTCGCCATCAGCGATTAAATAAGAAAAATGCGGCTTGCCTAGCCGTTCAAGCCAACTAACAAATAAAAGCAGCGGACGGCTGTAGCGATTCGCATACCAAATAGAGTAGAGGATCATCATAATTAAAATAAGGCTATTGATGATAATGCCGATATAAATGGTTTTTTTCACCCAATTTATTTCAGTATGGATAATATTGTTCTGTTTTTGGAACACAACCCATCTCAATGAACTGCCAAGAGGATGATGTGTGGCAATATTTCGATTCTGTTCTCCTTGTCGATATTGTTTTAATAATATATCTAATGGATGATGCTGCAGCTTCGCCTTTTCTGCACCGAATGCTTGCACGACCTCATTATTTGCATCTACAATATATAGTTCCGCATATGCTTCTCTTACCTTCTGATTGAATACATCACTTTTCGCCTCTGGAATCATGCCATTTTCAGCATATTGATTGCTCCATTCCTCCACAAGCTGCGGGAGTTCGTTTTTCCTGCCAAGCAGCATGATATAGGAATCTTTTTGTTGATCAAATTCAACATGCCAGCTTACTTCATAGCCCGCAATTTGACCTGTTTCTTGTATATCAACTAACTGAGAAATCGTATACTGTTTTGGTATTTCTTGTGCTTCCCCTTGTTCATAGATGACCTCACCATCCATCCGAATGATTTGCACCCACATATGATGCTGCTCAAGTTGATGAACATAGCTACTTGATATTTTTGGCCCGCCATCCTCTATCGATGTTTCAAGGCTAATGAGATGAAGCAAAGATTCAGGAAAATCTGCATATAGCTGCTCTCGAGATACATACACAATCAAAAATAGCACTAAAAGGGTAAAGAAGATAACTGCAAAAACAAGTCCTAGTAGAAATTGACCGCTAAAATGAAACATTAAACGTTTGCGAATCGATTTCATTTTTTCTAACTCTCCTTCACAAGCTTGTATCCCAGTCCTCTTAACGTGATCAAATATCTAGGTTCACTTGGATTCTCTTCAATTTTTTCACGAAGCCTGCGAATATGCACCATCACAGTATTGTCGTCACTCACATCTCGAAATCCCCATACTGCCTGCAATAAATGTTCCTTTGAAAATACTTGGTTCGGATATTTACAGAAATGTAAAAGCAATTGAAAGACTTGAGGTGGGCATTCCACTTGCTTTCCTTCTACGATCAATTCACCAGCAGCCTCATCTACTTGAAAGCGGCCAAAATCAAAATGATCAGTATTTTTTTTCCGTTCATTTAGCTGACTTTGTTTCACTAGCGGGTATTGACGGCGTAATTTAGCATTAATACGGGCAACCACTTCAAGTGGATTGAAAGGCTTCGTTATATAATCATCGCCTCCAAGGGCAAAGCCTAAAATCCGATCAAGATCGGATACCTTTGCAGTTAAAAATAAAATAAAAGCATCCGTTTTTTCACGGATCGTCGGACAAATGTTAAAGCCGCTTTCATCTGGCAGCATCACGTCTAAAATAATAAAATCAAATGGTTCGGCATCTATCATTGAAATAGCTTCTTTCGCATTATACGCATAAAAAAGTTGCTGAAAGCCCTCTTTTTTCAAAGCCATTTCAAGTACATGGATGATTGATGGCTCATCATCAATGATTAGAATACGTGTTCCTTCCATTTTATTCCCCTCCAAAAATATCGTATCACAGCGACTTTACGAAAACCTTACAAGTAAACGTGCCAAAAATGGTCCATACATACGCACCAATTAATAAAGCTGTTATTTTCCCAGATGCAACAAAGAAGCTATGACTTTTAGACTGAGTAGCTGTATTACGAAAACCTTATCGAATGCTTACATTTTTATATAAAAATTGTAAGGCACTCGTCAATATTCCGTTACATTCATTTTTTAAGATAACCCTCAGCAGCAGTTTCCTTCGCATCGCTGTCAGTGGAGTTTTTTTCCTCTCCCCCTCATTAAATTGATTTAATCCCTCTAACTAATGAGATTGTCGGATAAAGTGAAACTTCCATCAGTGGGGGTTTTCTCTCATCCCCCACTGATGGTTAGTTGAACCAATCGGACATTTGACTTTCAGTTATCCCCCACCTAGACTTCTTCGATTCCTCTTAATCTTGAGGTGGGGGTCTTACTGCCAGTTAGATGTGGGATAAAGGAGGAAAGCTTTTTAATTAACAAGAGATAAAGATGAAGGAAAGCGGAAATGGCAAGCTATTCACTATTTTCAGGAGGAATTAGGATGAATCATTCAATCAAGATCGCTCATGATCGTGAGCCGACAGCTCCTATCGAACGAGAGAAGCTGGCAATAAGAACAAAGAGGATTACAGTCGTCGATGCAATGCGCGGTGCCAGCCTGCTTGGAATATTGATAAGTAATATGCTTATTTTCCAATATGGGATGTGGGGAAAGGATGCACTGGATCTTTCATCGTTCTCAGCACTTTCACAAGGAGTCTATTATTTTATTAAAATATTTATTGAAAGCAGCTTCATGCCGATTTTTTCATTTTTATTTGGCTTTGGTGTCGTGAAAATGGCAGAAAGCTTAGCCCGTAAACAATTGCGTGTAAAATGGCATTTATTTCGCCGTGCCTTATTTTTATTATTTGCTGGTTTTGTGCATCGTTATTTTTTATGGGAAGGAGATATTTTATTCGGCTACGGTTTAACTTGCCTTGTATTAATCATGTTTGTCAATCGGCAAGCAAAAACGATTCTAATTTGGGGAATTCTCTTTTTAACTTTATTAGTAGGAATGATGGCAGTACCACAAGTAATGATAGAAAAAGATCAAGAAAAAGTAGATCACTTTATTGAAGAAACAAATCATATTTACCAGAATGGAAATTATCTTGCAATAAAAGATCATCGAAATAATGCCCACCCAGTTGAGTTAAGTCCAGAAATGAATATTTTATTCGTGATATTAACACCATTTATGACAAGTGCCTTATTCTGGTTTGGCATGTATGCGGCAAAGCGTAATTGGTTTATAGAAGGATCGTTTCGGTTAACAACAGGGATTGGCATCACGGTTATTGCACTTGCTTTAAAATCAGTTCAATATATTTTTCCACATTCCCCTTTACAAGGCTTTACCTATATAGCTGGCAGTTTATTGCTTTCAGTCGGATACATGATCATTTTTGTCAACCTTTATCGCAAAACAGAAAAGCTTCCAATCCACCAATTTTTTATTGCCGTTGGAAGGCTATCACTATCGAATTATTTACTGCAAACGGTTATTTGTACAACTATTTTTTACGGCTATGGCTTTGGATTATTTGGAAAACTGGGAGTCTTTCTAGGGTTAGTGCTTTCATTCGTCATTTTCGCTTTCCAAATGATTGGAAGCAAGCTGTATTTAAAAAAATTCCGCACTGGTCCATTTGAAAAAGTACTGCGATATTGGACTTACTTGCGTTCAGTCTAATCCATTCAACACGTAATTAAGTTCGGCCAAAAAAACCGCCCGTGAAAATATAATGGGCGGTTCGTTTAAATTTATAATGGAAGTTTAAATCCTAAATAAATTGTTGCTCCTAACGACAATAGCAGAAGAATCCAGAACACTGTTGTCGGCTTCCCTTTTGATAATTTTACTAGAATCATTTCAAACATAGCAATAACAACGAAGCCAAGCAGCATTTTAACGCCATAGAGCGCTGGATCCAGCGTTTGAAACTTGAAAAATAGCAATGCTCCTGTCAAGATGATAAGTAAATAGAACAAACGCAAAATCATATGTGTAATTTTAAAACCTTTTCCTGTACTCTTGCTTAGGCCAAGCGCGACCAAAAATAAAATAAGCGCAATGACCCATGCCGTAATATGAGCATGTGTACTTTCCATCATATCAATGTTGCCTCCCTCTTTCCTTTCAATTTTTCACATAATAATAGTGAAAACATTGGATTAACATCATTATCTTACCACATCGTTAAAAAAAGCAATAATGATAGATTTCTCACACAATTGTATTTATTAATGTCCCAATTCCTTCAACAGTGATCGCAATTGTATCACCTGGCTGTAAAAATTGTGGCGGATTTAATCCTTTCCCTACTCCTGCCGGTGTTCCGGTAGCGATAATATCACCAGGCTCCAAAGTCATTCCTTGTGATAGCGTTGAAATAATGGTTTCAATTGAAAAAATCAATTGCTTCGTGTTGGACTGCTGGCGAATATCGCCATTGACCGTCGTCATAATATCTAATTGATTTGGATTTGCTATTGCCGTATGATGTACAATCCATGGACCAATCGGACAACTTGTATCGAGGCTTTTCCCAATAAAATATTGTTGATGGCGAGCTTGTAAATCGCGGGCAGTAATGTCATTGATGATCGTATAGCCAAACACATGCGATAACGCATCTGATGGTTCGATATTTCGCCCGCTTTTTCCAATGACAATTGCCAGCTCACCCTCATAATCTAATTCTTTTGTTAAATGTTGATGTGATTCTATCAATTGTTGATGGCCCGTTACACTTGTCGGCGCTTTCGTAAATACAATAAGCGCTAAAGGTATGTCTGCTTCACTTCCCATTTCAATGGCATGGTCGCGATAATTTTTCCCAACGCATATGATATTCTTCGCGGGACGGGGAATAGGAGCAGTCAACGTTATCTTATCTAATTCTAGACAATGAAGAGTAGATGGATAGGCTTTCCACCAATCATATAAATCAGAAACACGGCGAATAAAAGCATCTCCTAAAGTAATGCCTTCTTGTAATGTGGATGGCAAAAGCTGCTCCTTATTCCTTGCTTTTTCAAGCGCTTGTAAATCTACTATTTTTCCTGTTTCTTCAATAAATAAACCATAGCTGCTTCTATCTTGAGTAGTAAAGGATACAAACTTCATTTATATACACCTTCTCCATGTAAGATCTTATGCTTCTATTTTTCGAGCAACGGCTTTTCTTCCATACGTCATTGTGCGCCACAATTTCTCCACTGGCCCGTAGCGGAACTTTGTAAACCAAATTTCTGCGAAAACAACTTGGAGTACGTATATTGCTAATGCTAATAAAGTACCGTTTACTAAGCTAATTTGGTTATACAATCCTAATCCATAGCTATAAAAAATTAATGTTCCGATAATAGATTGCGACAAATAAATGGTCAAAGACATTCTTCCAGCTGTTGCAAATGGCTTCAACACTTTCGCAATCTGTTTATTTGTCATTAACAATACAATGAGAGCAGCAAAAGCAAATCCCAATATCGGACCGCCTAACATATCCTGAATAACCATATATCCAAGATTCGGTTCGATTAAATAAGGCAGTAATTTAATTGGCAAGCCAACTACAAGAGAAAGGAGTAAAATAACGAGCCATTTTACTTTTTGTTCTTGAGCATTTTGCAGCCACTGAAGCTTGCTTGCTCCTGCTCCAATCATCATCATCGGCAAAATCATGAACAAGAGAAAGAAAATATTTTGCGGGCCGTTGACCATATACCAATCAGTGAAGCGCTGTCCCATAATCTCGATAAAGGAGCCAGATGAATAAAAATTGATCGAATTTGTTACACTCGTAATATCCATCCAAAATGTCATTTCTTTTGGTTCAAAAACAGCTGCGAGAAGCATGAGACCGCTCATCGGTATTTGAACTAGTAAAAATATTCCCATCCCAAGCCATATTAACAACTTGCCAGATAACCGGAGCATACTTAACAGAATGAGACCAAACAGTGCATAATTGATTAAGATATCACCAGACCAAATTAAAAATGCATGAATAATCCCGATGAAGAGAAGCGCAAGCAGCCTCCTCACTCCTATTTTTCCAAATGAGATGCCTCTTTCCTGTGAACGCTGCCACATGATCATAAGACCATATCCGAACATCATCGCAAAAATAGGATAGAAGCTTCCTTGTACAAGCACATCAAGCCAAGCATACAACGTGGCGTCTTCATATTCCCACCACTCTATCGGATTGTAATACTGCCAAGGAGAATGCATTGCCATGATATTGACGAGAAAAATACCTAGCAAGGATACCCCTCTTAACACATCAAGTGATAAAATTCTTTCTTGTACCTTTGTTGGCTTCATCTGAACCATAAACATCCCCTTTTCCAAAACTCGTTAATCTGATTTTAAATGATTTACTTGTATTAGGCGAATGAATCGCATCATTAATTGTTATGTTATTCTCTACGAAAGTTAACTATTTTCTTAAAGTTTTTATTAACAGGGTGTTCCATTACGTCCTGGAACATAGAAACTGCATTCTTTTCTTGCGATGTATCGCTTCACGTTGCTCCCGCCAATGTAGCTAATCGGATTTTTGAGGGAGGAAGGCTTACAGCTAGTTAGATTCGGATAAAACGCTGTAAGAATTTCTCGTCAGCGATTTGAAATTTAATATAATAGTAGGAAGAAACGCTATTATTTTTTAGAGATATATTTAAAACATGATTTATTCAAACATCTAACTGGCAAGTAAGACACCCTCACCTGAAGAGTAAGAGGATCAGAAGCGTAGGTGAGGAATAACTGAAAGTCAAATGTTCGGTTAATTAGGGCCGACAGGATAAGGAAAGCTTCTTGAATCAGCATCGCACGAAGAAAAAGCGGTTTCCTTATTCGAGGACGGTTTGACTTTAGCATTTGTTCTACTTCTATGAGTGGAGGATGGGAGAACCCCCTCCACTCATAAGAAGTTTCACTTTCTGACTTCCTTCTTTTGATTTCGGAATCAGCTCTTATTTGTATGAGGTTCATGAAGGATAGATTTTGTTATTAGTTTTGCAATTAAAATTATACCAAATAACGAAGAGATATACTGCTATTTTTGAAAGGAGTTCCTTTAACGAAATGATTCATGATAAAGTATCACGACTTTTTGAAATTAACCGCAGCTTGACACAATCACTGGATGTTGAGGATGTTCTTATTAAACTTGTAAAGGCTGCATTTGATTTAATTGATAATGCCGACACCGTCATTCTTTATAAACTGAAAGAAGATGGGTTGATACATTATTCCCATGGTGTTGGTGTAAATGAGAAAGCAATGCAGCATGTAAAATTTAGACCGGGAGAATCTATAACAGGGAAAGTGTTTTTATCTAAAAAAGGCGTTGTTTGTTCTGGCAATGCGATGAAAGAGCATATGACAAGCATGTCTAAAATCAATTTTGATTACTTTTTAAAAGGAGTCAACCATCGGGAAATCAAAAGTGGCATGGTCGTTCCGCTATTATATAAAAATGATTGTATTGGAGTCCTCGTTGTTGATAATTTCAATGAAAACAACGTTCAATTTTCAGAAGACGAAATTAACATTATGGAGATTGCAGCCGATCAAGCCGCCATTGCAATAATGAACTCTATGCTTTTTCAAGAGGTGAAAAGCAAAAATGAGGCATTAACTTATTCGCTTGAAGTTCAGCGGAAATTTACAAAGATTCTTCTTGAAGGCAAAGGATCACCAGCAATTCTTGACATGATTAGTAGAATGCTAAAAATAACAGTTACGTATTCTGATACAATTTTAGACCATGCAAACTATTACCCCATTATTAGTTCGAGGGAAGTATTTGGATATTTGGTACTGAATAAACCTCTCAAAAGTTTGTCTCTCATACAGAAAGCAGCTTTAGAACATGCTGCAACTGCAATGGCACTTGAATTTTTTAAACAACATACGCTTTTTGAAAAAGAAATGCATGGAAGAGAAGAGCTGTTTCAAGAGATTCTTAATGGTAGCCGAACGGAGTCAACTAAAAAAATGCAGGAAAAACTCGATCTATATGATCATAGTAAATTAACCTGTATGATTGCTGAATGTAAAAATGGCATGATTTGGAATAGCAATGCTGTTTTTCAAAAAGAGAAATTGATTCGTTCGATTGAACAAATTTTAATAAAATATGGTTTCACCCCGTTTGTGTTTACGAAAACATTTCAAATAGTCATTTTGCTAACTGACATAGAAAATGAGAAATATAGGAAATTGGTCAAGGAAATTTTAAATGAAGCGAATTTAAATAATCGAATGGTCATAGGCATAGGTAGAGCAGTTCTACTCCCAGAAATAGTAGATTCTTACAACGAAGCTTCTGAAGCAGCCGCTTTTTGCAAAAGTACAAAGAATAAAGAATTTGCAGCTTATTCAGAGCTAGGTGTGGAGAGGCTTTGGTTAAATACAGACCAATATCTGTTAAAAAAATTTGTCCATGATAAAATCGGATTGCTTTTAAAAATGGATGCAGAATATGTTGCGACAATGAAAGCCTTTATTCATTATAATAAAAGTCACAAAAAAACAGCTGCTTCATTGCATATTCATCCTAATACACTTTCCTATAGGCTCAAAAAAATAGAAAAGCAATTAGGCATCGATTTTCAACGTAAAGAAGACTGGATTAATGTCGTTCTTGCCTTTCAAATGGATGATTACATAAAAGTTTAACTGTGGATATACACAAAAATGCAAGCTTATTTTTGTAACCCGGCATATATGAAATTAATAATCTGAATTTTATTATTAATATTATTAATAAGGGGTTTTCCTTCATCCCCCACTCATGGGAAGTAAAGGACGCAACGTCCTCGAAAAGGAAACCGCTTTTCTTCGTGCGATGTATCGCTGCCGAAGCTTTCCTTGTCCTGTTGCAACGCCTTTGTGACCGACATCCTCGAAAAAGAAGAGCACTTTTTCTTCGTGCGATGCTGATTCAAGGAGCTTTCCTTATCCTGTCGGCCCGAACCAATCGGACATTTACTGGCAGTCCCCTACCTAGACTTCTTCGGTTCCTCTTATTCTTGAGGTGGTGGTCTTACTGCCAGTTAGATGTGGGATAAACCTTTAAAACAAGGGAGAGATTCAGATGACAACGATCAAAACATATCAAAACTACATTGATGGCAAATGGGTATCATCTGTAACTGGAGAAACATACCCAAGCACGAATCCAGCAAATACCGAGGAAGTGTTGGGCTATTTTCAAAAATCAAATGAAGTCGATGTTCAGCGGGCAATTGAAAGCGCTAAAAAAGCATTCCCTGCTTGGGCAAAGACTTCGCCAATAAAGCGCGGTGATGTGTTATTTCAATTAATCTATTTAATTGAACAGCAAAAAGAAATGTTGGCAAACATCATTACAAAAGAAGTCGGAAAGACAATTTCCGCCGCTCGAAATGAAGTAAAAGCGACAGTTCAAGCATTAAAGCATTTCAGTGGAGAGGCTAATCGGCTATCAGGTGAAACTGTTCCTGCAATTGATCCCAATACATTTGCTTGTACAATTCAAGAGCCTTTAGGCGTCGTCGGTGTTGTAACGCCTTTTAATTTTCCGCTTGGTATTGCGATATACAAAATTGCACCATCCATGTTAGCAGGAAATACGATTATTTATAAACCAGCAAGTGATACTTCTCTTATTGCAGTAAAAGTGATCGAGCTGTTTGAACAAGCAGGCATGCCAAGCGGGGTCTTGAATCTGATTACAGGGCCGGGATCAGTTGTAGGAGAAGCGTTTGGCAATAGTCCCGACATTAAAGCGGTTTCATTCACTGGCTCTTCGGATGTAGGAATTCATCTTGGAAAACAAGTTACTGCTCGAGGCGGAAAAATGCAGGCAGAAATGGGCGGAAAAAATGCGACGATTATTTTGGAAGATGCTCATTTGGAAGAGGCTGTTCAAAGCGTTGTCATTAGCGGATTTTATAACAATGGCCAAAGCTGCACAGGGACGAGCCGTGTCATTGTTCCCCGTTCCATTTCACAACGAGTCACAAAGATGTTGGTGGAAAAAGCGAAGCAGATAAAAGTAGGCGATGGATTTCAAGAAACAAACGATAATGGTGCTGTCGCAAACAAGCATCAATTAGATACATATCTTCATTACGTTAACACCGCCATTTCTGAAGGTGCTGTTCTTGAATATGGCGGAAAGCAGCTAACTGAAGGCGACCTAGCAAAAGGCTATTTTGTGGTTCCAACTGTTTTTAGTAATGTTGCAAAAAATAGTGCAATTGCGAAAGAAGAGATTTTCGGTCCTGTTATTGTAATTATGGAAGTAGACAGTTATGATGAAGCGATAGTCTTAGCAAATGATAGCGATTTTGGTTTGTCTTCCGCGATTTTTACGAATGATCTTCAAAAAGCATTTTATTTTATTCGGAATATCGAAACAGGAGTAACCCATGTAAATATTCCATCCAATCACTATGAAAATCAACTCCCTTTTGGCGGAAAAAAGACTTCAAGCATTGGGCCTCGTGAACAAGGCAGCACCGCATTAGACTTTTGGCTTGAGACAAAAACCGTCTATATAAAACCTTAAAATGGCTCTTATGATAAAGTGAAACTTCCATGAGTGGGGGTTTTCTCTCATCCGCTACTCATGGTTAGTTGAACCAATCGGACATTTGACTTTCAGTTATCCCCCACCTAGACTTCTTCGATTCCTCTTACTCTTGAGGTTGGGGTCTTACTGCCAGTTAGATGTAGGATAAAGTGAGGAAGTGAATGGAAATGAAGAACATCGGTTTAATTGGCTGCGGCGCTATGGGGAAAGGAATTGCTAAAAATTTAGTAAAGAACGGTTTTCACGTTTTCGCTTATGATAGAGATCAACAGGCATTGGATATCTGCAGCGATATTGGCGCACATCCACAAGCCTCGCCTTTTGAAGTAGGGAAACAGGCTGATGCAGTGATTACCTCGTTACCTGGTCCTCAAATCGTAAAAGACGTTTTGCTTGGAGACGACGGTATTTTTGCAGCATTGAAGCCAGGAAGTTTCGTGTTGGACATGAGTACAATTGACCCAAAGACAGCCCAGGATATATATCTGTTCGCAAAAGATAGAAGCATTCATTTTTTTGACTGTCCTTTAAGTGGAGGGCCCGCAGGAGCTGATTCAGGAACATTAACGATTATGGTCGGTGGAGATGAAGCTTACATAAATGATGTTCTGCCAATCCTTCATAGTGTTGGGAGAGATATTATTCTTCTCGGTTCTTCTGGTTATGGACAAGTTGCAAAATTGTGCCACAATATGCTCGTTGCAACCATTACAGCTGCATTGGGAGAAGCATTTGCTGTCGGAGAGAAGGCAGGTGTTCCCCGAAAACAGTTAGCAGAAGTCATACAAAGCGGTTCGGCACATAATCGAGTATTATCCGTTTTTGGCGAAAATATTGTGAAAGATTCATATGAACATGTCCTTTTTAGCCTTCAGCATATGAATAAAGATATTCATTTGTATACAGAAACAGCACAGTATTTTGCTCAACCTTCTCCAATAGGTTTGTTGGTAAGCGACATCTATCAAACAGCGATGGAAAAAGGAAAAGGTCTGCTCGATTCATCTGCTGTCTGTCAATCAAATGAATGAATTGCCTAAACCCAAGAAATCAGATCTTGGCTTCTATCCTCTTGATTGAAAAATCCCGCTTCTATAAGCGGGATTCTCAATCCTTAGAAACTTCCATCAGTGTGGGGGGAGGGTTCTCTCATCCTCACTGATAAGAAGTAGAACTAAAATTAGGACGCAACATCCCGTTGCAACTCGTTTGTGACTGATATCCTCGAAAAAAAAAGAGTACTTTTTCTTCGTTCGGATGCTATTTCAAGAAGCTATCCTTATCCTGTCAGGCTTGAAACAATAGGACATTTGACTTTCAGTTATCCCCCATCTAGAGGGTAGGGGGTGTACTGCTAGTTAGATAAGAGATAAAAATAAGGGAGGAAAGAAATGCACCTACTTAAGAATATGAAGATTCACCTTATCGTATTTGTCTTAGTAATTGTCGCAGAATATATTGGTGTTTATAAATTGGACATTGGAATTGGGGTGTTGGCGCTATTTCCATTGCTCTATGCGATGCTATTCGGGGCAATCATTAGTTGGCCATCTTTAAAGTTATTAAAACAGAAAGAAATGAAAACTGCTTCACGCGTCTTAGAAGTGGCATTCCTACTCTTTGTCGCTAAATTAGGCACAATGATGGGACCGTCACTTTCACAATTGAAAGATGCCGGACTTCCTTTAATCTTTCAAGAAGTTGGACATTTTTTAGGCACGATCATATTAGGGCTGCCAATTGCCATTTTAATTGGAATGAAACGTGAAGCAATTGGTGCTACATTCTCCATTGATCGGGAACCGAACTTGGCAATTATCGCTGAGAAATATGGAGCTGATTCAGCTGAGTCCAGAGGCGCACTTGGTGTATATGTTTGCGGAACATTATTCGGAGCTATCTATTTAGCTTTGTTAGCTGGTTTTCTAGGCAACCTTGGCATCTTTCATCCGATCGCTTTAGCAATGGGAGCTGGGGTTGGATCTGGAAGTATGATGGCAGCAGCAACAGGAGCTTTAGCGGTCGTTTTCCCTGAAGATGCTGTTGAAATTGCTCTTTTTGCAGGAGCAGCTAATATTATGACGATTATTATCGGTACATATGTATGTATTTTCTTTTCTCTGCCTGTTACTGTTCGGTTATACAATTGGCTTGAACCAAAATTAGGAAGATGGAAACAAAGTAAACGGAATAGTAAGGAGGAGAACACTTTATGAAGCAGCAAATATCCATCATTATCCTTATTGGCATCATTGCATTATTCGGAAATTGGGTAGGCTATGGTGTTTCTCCATTAACAGCGCTGCCAGGAATGTTCATCATCATGGCTGTTACTGTAGTCGGATTAGCCCTTACAAAGGTCTTGCCGATTAAATTTCCTGCTGTTGTGTGGATCTCCCTTTTAGCGCTTATAATTACTTCTCCTATTTTCCCAGGACATGCAACGTTAGCTGATGCAACTGGCAAATTAGAATTTATGGCTTTGGCAACACCGATTTTAGCATACGCAGGCTTGTCATTCGGAAAGGATATCAAAGAGTTTAAGAAGCTTGGCTGGCGGATTATTGTCATCTCGCTTGTCGTATATACAGGAACCTTTTTATTTGCGGCTCTTTTTGCAGAAATCTCTTTTAGAATGACAGGCAAGTTCGGGTGAATATTCGAGTCAATATTAATGCCTTAATGAATATATTCCCTGTTGTTCATGAAACGAATTATCATTCAAGGCTAACTGCTCACAGACGCTTTATCTCGCTCTTGAGCAGTACTGCTATTGATCTTCCACAACAATATATGTTGCCTTCATTGGTCCGTGGACACCGACTACAAGATTCATTTCAATATCAGCTGAGTTGCTCGGCCCTGAGATAAAGTTAATGCAGGAGGCAAGCTTCTCTCCGTTTTTGATGCGTTGGTGAATACTCGTAGCTGCCTGCGTTATACGAGGAACGATCGTGCTCTTAGGAATAATCGCAATATAGGTCTTCGGAAGTAAGCTGACAGACCGCCCTTTCCCGCTGCTGCTAAAAAGGACGACGGTGCCTGATTCTGCTAGCGTTTGATCACTAAAAGTAATGCCTACATTTGCTTCTTCTGCTAATGTAATATTGTTTTCACCTGCTTCAGGACTCCAAATATGGACAGGAACGCCTTCCTTTGGCCATTGATGACACAATAAATCAGAAAGGCCAAATTGTGCAAACCTATCATCTTTCCAAGCTATTACAGGGCCGCCGCCGTGATTAGACACAACTGCTTTTAACGTTTCTGTAAGACTACTTTGTTTCGTCTCCACTAGCTTTGTATGGATATGGACACACTGTTCCTTTAAGATGACAAGCAGCTCATCTTGTGTAAGACCTTGCCATCCTTTCCACTGAGGCTGATGCTGCCATTGTGGATTAGGATTTACCTCTGTTTGTACACCTCTCCCTAAGTTTTTTGCGATTTTTTCTAAAAAACGTTCACGATGATAGATGTTACCTTTCATCATGCTTTCCCTCCTTCTTTTCTCGCTTTGCATACCAATCACGCAATCTTTCTTTTCCTGGTGCTGGAAAATCGCGTGCCTCTGTCCACGCTCGCAGCGGCCCTGGGCCTTTGGTGATCTTTGATTGCGTAGAAAAAGGAGACATAGCAATAGGTGCTAGCTTTGATCCCATTTGATAGAGAGAAGAAGAAGCCGCACCAATTCCAAACACCTTCATGACAAGCTTTTCGGTGATTGGAACTTTCTTTTCGCTTTCTACGATCACTTGACGATGCTTGTGAAGCAGCTCATGTAAAGGAATTTTTACTGGACAAGCCTCCGAACAGGCTGCACAAAGAGTTGATGCATATGGAAGCTCTTTGTAAGCTTCGTAACCGCCTAGCAATGGAGAAAGCACCGCTCCAATCGGGCCGGGATAAATAGAACCATAAGCGTGACCACCGATATGACGATAGACTGGACAAACGTTGATGCAGGCTGCACAACGAATACATTGCAGCACAGACTGAAATGCAGTACCGAGAATATTGGAGCGCCCATTATCGACAATGACTAAATGGAATTCTTCTGGACCGTCGACATCTCCCGCTTCTTTTGGTCCAGTTAATGCTGTAACATAGCTTGTTAGCTTTTGGCCGACTGCGCTTCTCGTTAATAAACTAACAAGTACTTCCAGTTCTGTAAACGTTGGAACGATTCTCTCCATACCCATGACCGTTATTTGTGTTTTTGGAAGTGCTGAAACAAGGCGAGCATTTCCTTCATTTGTTACAAGCGTAATTGAACCAGACTCTGCAACTGCAAAATTGCAGCCTGTAATGCCAATGTCAGCAGACAAAAATTCTTTGCGCAGCATTTCACGAGCATATAACGCTAATTCCTCAGGTTTTGCTGTTTTTGTATAGGCTAATTTCTCTCTAAAAACATTGCGAATTTGTTCTTTGTTTTTATGCAGTGCTGGCGCCACAATATGCGACGGCGGATCATGATCATCGATTTGAAGAATATATTCTCCTAAATCTGTTTCAATAACATCACATCCTGCTCTTTCTAAACAATGATTCAAGCCAATCTCCTCTGTAACCATCGATTTTGATTTGACCACTTTTTTTCCGTTCTTTTGAGCAATCACCTCTTGAATGTACTGATTTGCATCGTCCGCTGTCTCTGCAAAAAACACATGCCCCCCACGATCTGCGACATTTTCACTTAACTGCATTAAATAGTAGTCCAAGTGCTCTAGTGTATGCTGACGAATTTCTTCTCCCAAAGCGCGCCACTCTTCCCAATTTCCGAGCTCTTCTGCCGCATTCAACTTCCTTTGGATCAAACGCTCCTGTGCACCTGAAACAGCTCCACGCATAAATGGATTATTTATTCCTTCTTCTACTCGTTTTTGAAATGAATTCTCTCCAATTTGAATCGCCATTCATTTTCCCTCCCATCATTCTTAAATAAAGGTCAGCTATTAGTACGTATCCCTTAAAAGGCAGTTACTGACTGATTAGTACTTCAGCAATATGCATCACCTTCATTTTCGTTCCTTTTCGCTCCATTCTTCCTCTTATATTCATCATGCAGCCGCTATCAGCTCCAATTAAAAAATCAGCATTTGTTGATTCGACATGTGCTGCCTTCTCCTCTACCATTTGCTCCGATATATGTTCCATTTTCACTGCAAAGGTTCCGCCAAAACCGCAGCAATGGTAGCTTTTCGGCAGTGGTATTAGTTCTAATCCTTCTACATTCCTTAATAATGTCAAAGCTTCCTCTTTCACCCCAAGCAGTCTTGTCATATGACAGGATGGATGGACAGTTGCTTTCCCATATAACGAGGCACCTACATTTTCAATTTTTAACACGTGGACAATAAATTGCGTTAATTCGTACGTTTTTTTCGCTAATGCTTCCGCTTGTTTCTGCCAATTTCCGTTACCTGCAAAAATACGCGGATATTCTTGAAACATCGCAGCACAGGAGCCAGATGGTGCTACAACATAATTGGCATCCTCAAAAGCTTCCATCATTCGTTTCATCGCTTCCTTTGATTGCTTTACATAGCCGCTATTATAAGCAGGCTGTCCACAGCAAGTTTGTGCTGAAGGAAAAGAAACTTCACAGCCTAATCTCTCTAATAAAACAACCGCAGCTTTTCCGACATTTGTTTCAAATAAATCAACAAGGCAGGTCGCAAATAAACTCACCTTCAATTTTGCTCAGCCCTTTCCTACTTTTTTATCTCTTCGCCGTATGACCAATTTTTATTAAGAGTATAAGATCCATCGCTCTTCATTCAATACAATGTCTATGTATGAAAGCAGAGTAAACTACTTAAAAATATCATTTAAAAATTCAACAGGTCATCTGATGTATTATTTATTCAACTATATCTGAATATTCCTTATTATTCAATTGATTATGATATAATAAAATGAGGTGAAGGAGTGGAAACGATTGATCGGAGAAATAACAGTTCAAGTACGTGTCAAAGATATAAAAAAAGGACAAAGATGGTATCAAACATTACTTCATAAGGAACCTGATTTTATACCACACGAAGGGTTTGCAGAATGGGAGATTATCCCTGGATGTTGGCTGCAAGTAGCTGAAGGAGTACCGGCAAAAGATAGCGGCCCAATTCGGTCTAGTGTTGTGGATATAGAAGCAGAACGAGAACGGATAACAAAAAAATTAAATGTCGAGAACTTTGTCATCTATTCAAGAGAAGAAGTTCCGGTTAAATGGTGTACTTTTACTGATCCATGGGGAAATCGTCTTGGTTTTTTCGAATATTTGAATCAGACTAAAAAAAAGCAAGAGTAACACTCCCGAACTGAAAAACAAGCTAAAGAATCGGGAGTGTTCAAAAAGTGAGTTGTAATAAGCTTTGGTTATTATTGCTTTAAGTAATCTTTCAACACTTGTTCAACATGATGCAAATGATGAAGTAAATATTGTTGTGCCAGATTTCCGTCTTTCTTTTTAATGGCATTAAATAATTGTTGATGTTCATCATAAAGCTGATCTGCTGCAGTATGATCGGCATGCATCCAAATTCTGCGTGTTTCTCTCATCGTTTCAACCGTCATTTCAGAAACATTGCGCATCAAGTGGATTAAAAGTGGATTGTGAGAAGCTTCAGCAATAGCGAGATGAAAAGCAAGATCAGCATTTTCTCCTAATTCATCCTGTTCGCCGTTTGGATCTTTCATACTTTGCAGCACTTTTTCCATTTTTCGCAAATCAACTTCTGTGCGTCTCTCTGCTGCCGCTATGACGGCACCAGCTTCTAAAATCTTTCTTACCTCTAACAAATGCTGAATATCTTGCTTGTTCATCAGAACAGCAGATCGTATTGGAAGTGAAAGGAGTGAGGCATCAAATTGACGGACAAACGTTCCTTCTCCTTGTCTCATTTCCACTAATCCCATTGCCTGCAAAGCGCTCAATGCTTCACGAATCGCTGAACGCCCAACCTGAAAATTTTCCGCCAGCTGTTCAACAGAGACGAGTTTATCACCCGGCTTAAGTTGCCCTTCTTTGATCATCGCTAAGATCGTTTCGGCCACTTCTTCATAAATTTTTTTCGGTTTTATTCGTTTGTACTTCACTGTCGTTCACCTCATTTCTGCAAAATAATTGATATGAACTGAGTGAAAATTAGATGGAAAACTTACCCATAAGATCCTTGAAACGCGAAGATAATGAAGATATTTCTCTTTTTCTTATCTATCCGATAATTTCAATAAATGTCCTCCATCAAAAAAATATAAATATGTTTCAAAAACCGGTTTTTTCCATATCTGTGTCAATGCTTTCTTATAAAGTGCCAGTTGAACACGATAACGATTTTCTAATACTGGTTGAGCTTGTCTAAAATCGCCTTTGAAACGTTCTTGAATATTATCTGTCTTATAATCAAGTAAGATGATCCCATGAATATCTTCGATCACACAATCGATCACGCCCTGTACAAGAATCTTATCGTCTATGTGCGTTGGCACGCCTAGAAACGGCGACAGGTTTTCCTCTTGATCATGCAGTAGTTCCTGATTGGCATACAGCGCTTCGATAGGCACTCCTAAACTAAAAGGAACTTCACGATGCACTTTTAGTGCTGTCAACATTCGTTTCCCGATGTCCGTGTCAAAAAATTGAATGATCTCGTTTGGATCGATCGACGCGATTTGTTCCGGTGTCAATAATTCCTTTCGTTCCATCTCTTCTAATAATTGGCGAATAGAAGCCTTCGTTGGTACATCCCGCAAAGAAATATGCTGCATGACACTATGCATCACCGTTCCACGTTCAGCTGGAGAAAGCTTCTTAGCTTGCATAAAACGAGGCCGTTGGTAAATTGGCTTTTCAAAAGAGCGGACAAGCTCTGTACTGCTCGCATCGTCCCGGGCCTCAAATAATCTTTTTATTTCAGAGACAGACTGTTTAGAGCGCATTTTTGCCTCTTCGATAAATGGATATTGCCATGTTAAACGAGCATATATTTCCGCTTTATTCTCTGATTCCTTCGCAACTGCCTTCCCTAAGCGCACCTCTTCCATCCAGTCAGCGTCATCTTCTCTTGTTTCGGTTTCAGACATTTCGAACGCAGATGATGGAAAAACCTCAACTTGCCATGAGGACGCATGCGCAACAATTTCCTCCTTGACTAGCGGTGTTAAAGGAACATTCTCATCTTGCATTAAATAACAATCTTGATGACGAACAAGTGCTGGGCCCAGCCAGTCTAAATAAGATCTGGCTTTATAGCGTGTGTAATCATATAAAAGCCAATCTGATTGCTTCTTGGCTCTTGACCATTGACTTTTTGCCTTTTCCATATTTTTTACACTGGCTATGAGATATAGTTTTTCTTTCGCCCGTGTCATCGCAACATAGAATACACGCATTTCTTCCGCTAGCATTTCCAACGCTTGTTTCCGTTTAAAAGCAAGCTGCGGAAGAGATGGATACGTAATGCGCTTTTCAGGATTCACATATTTACTAGCGAAACCGTACTCTTTATCTAATAAATAAGCATTATTTAAATCCATCATATTAAATTTACGGCCAAGTCCAGCAATAAAAACAACTGGAAATTCTAATCCTTTACTAGAGTGTATGGTAATTAGCCGTACAACATCCTCTTGTTCACTTAAAGCACGAGCAACCCCTAAATCACTTCCTCGCTCCCGCATTCTTTCAATAAAACGAAGAAAGCGAAATAACCCTCGGAATGAAGTTGCTTCATATTGTCGTGCCCGATCATATAAAGCGCGTAAATTAGCCTGTCTCTGCTTTCCTCCTGGCAGACCGCCTACAAAATCGTAAAATCGTGTATCCCGATATAGCTGCCAAATCAATGAAGACAGTGCACCTTCTTTCGCTAAATCACGCCATTCATCAAGAAGCTCAAAGAAAAGGACTACCTTTTCGTACAAGTTATTCTGTTCATTCGCAGGTGTCTGTTCTAAAAATCGTTTAAGCGCTTCGTAGTAAGTTGCCTGCCGAGAATGCAAACGAATCGTTGCCAGATCCTCTTCATCTAATCCAACAATCGGAGAACGCAAAACAGCTGCCAACGGAATATCTTGATAAGGATTGTCAATCACTTGTAATAATGACAGCATAATAGAAACTTCAGTTGCATCAAAATATCCTGTTGATAAATTAGCATAAGCGGGAATGCCTTCATGTCTCAATTCTTCCATTATTTGCGGCGTCCAAGCCATCGAACGCAATAAAATGACGATATCTTTATATTGAATCGGCCGGAAGCTATTCGTTTTTGGCTGATAAATCGGTGTTTTTTCAGCTATCAAACGTTTAATCTTGTTTGCAATATATCTTGCCTCCAACTGAGACTGTTCAAGCTCCTGTTTATGAAAGTCAGTTGCTTCGCTTGTTTCAAAATCATTCGCCTCTATTACATCATCCGCTTGATCAATCAACGCTACTTCAATTGGATATGGTTCCGTCTCAGGATAAGCAGCGCCTTTGACGAGCTCGGCATCTTGGTCATAAGCCATTTCACCAACATTTTCACCCATTAACTGTTTAAAAATATAGTTAGTGCCAGCTAATACTTCTGAACGGCTGCGAAAGTTTTTAGATAAGTCAATGCGAAGTCCAGTCTGATCACCTTCACTGTTAAAGCGGCGGTACTTCGTTAAAAATAGATTCGGCTCTGCCAAACGAAAACGATAAATCGATTGTTTGACATCGCCAACCATAAATAAATTTCCATCTGTCTCACTGTCAGCCGTTACAAGCTGCAAAATCGTTTCTTGCACCAAATTTACATCCTGATACTCATCGACAAGTACTTCGGTAAATAGCTCCCGATAACTAAGTGCTGCATCAGAAGGCTGAATATGCGCAGACGATTGATTCATATCAGCAAGAATTTCCAAGGTATAATGTTCTAAATCTGCATAGTCAACAATCCCTTTTTCGATTTTCATTTCTTGAAAACGAACCGCAAATTTTTTGACGAGCATCACTAATGATGCCAATACCTCTTTCATTTCCTGCATATCCTGTAAAAACCCTTCAGGACTCCGAGAAAAGAGTTCTTTTTTCAATTTCTCCAGCATTGCCTTGGCATTCTTGCGCAATTGATCGGCTTCCTTCACTAAAGCTTGATCAAATGCATCTCCTCGACACGCTTTTGCTCTCGAAAAAGACCATTTGTTCATTTCTTTATAGAACGCTTGCCATGACTCCTCCTTAGCACGGTGGAGCTTTTCAATAATAGCAAGATCATCTAAATAATTTTCAGCCCGCGGCGCCGGGCCGCTTGGAAGCTGCGCCATCTCATATGCTTCTTCCAATAGTGCTTTCGCACCATCAAGCTGCAATTGAATATCAAGGTGCAGCCCTTCCATAAAAGGCAGATCTTCGATGTTCATCGTTTCATCAACATCATACATTTCCACAAGCTTGTCCAACCATTTGTCCGGCTGTGGATGGGAACGGGAAAAATCGTATAAACGATGAATCAAATCCTCGAGTGCTGCATCACTTCTATCATTTGTAAATGTATCAACAAGGCGATAAAAAGCTTGATGATCCTCCGCCCCATATTCTTCCTCTAATACATCGTCTAATACTTCGTCGCGCAGCAAAGCTATTTCCGTATCATCTGCAATTCGGAAACCCGGATCAATATGAAGCAAATAATAATATTTCCGAATGACATTGAGACAAAAGGAATGCAAAGTTGATATCATTGCTTTATTTAGTAAGCCAAGCTGCCTGCGCAGATGGTGAGAATCAGACTGTTTTCTGATTGCAGCTTCCAAAGCTTCCCCAATGCGATGACGCATTTCTGCTGCTGAAGCATTCGTGAATGTCACCACTAATAAACGATCAATATCAAGAGGATGGTCTTCATCCAGTATTTTTTCAATGATGCGATTAACAAGTACAGCAGTCTTCCCAGAACCAGCGGCAGCAGCAACTAAAATATCTTGACCTTTAGCTTTGATTGCTTTCCACTGGCCATCCGTCCAGGCGGCGTCCTTCTGTTTAGCTGGAATAACCGTCTTCATGATCCATTTCCTCCTTTCGCATCCGCTCCAGAATGTCAGCTTCATTTTGAGGAGAAATCATCCGAAAATGATTTTCTTCTAATGATTGATCAAATTGACATACAGGCTGATAAGCACAAAACTGACAAGGTGTTCTGTTTTGCAGACGATATGGGGAAATATCAGCCACTCCCGATACAATATCGTTTCCAGCCTTTTCATACAGCTTTCTCACATAGCCTCTTATCGCAGTAAAATCTTCTTCTGCCACCACTCGTGAACGAGCTGTAAATGTCCCGTCTTTTTTCAAGCCTGCAGATACAACATGCGAAGAGCCATTTTCTAATGTTTTATCCATCAGTTTCACGACCTCTTCATTTTGAAGCAATAGTCCTTTCATCTTGAAGCTTTTCATGATTTCATCTTCAATTTCATCCATTGTCAACAACTGATTGCTTTTCACAATCGGATGGTGAAGATGGAAATATAAAACACCTGCAGGAGAAGCCTCTGTTCCAACTAGGATGTTTGCATGGGTAATAACCATGTCTAAATAAGTGAGCATTTGTAAAGAAATCCCATAATATATTTCTGTTACATCTACCTCTCTTGTACTTGATTTAAAATCAATCACACGCAAATATGTTCCTTGTTCATTTTTAGCTTGATCGACACGATCAATCCTGCCTCTCAGTTTCATAGTTGCACCATTTTTCAATCTAAAATGAAATGGGGGCAATGTCCCATTTGGGCCAAAATCAACTTCCATTCCAATTGGATGAAAACCACTCACTTTCGCATGCTCGCTTAAAACTTGAGACGCTTTCCGAACAATTTGTTCGAGCTTATAGGTCACATACCGATATCGATTCGAGCTTAGTAAGATCGGCAGCTTTGGTGCTAAAAAAGTAATTGCTTCTTTTGCCAAATATGTGCATTGATCCTTTGTAAGCGACGCCCATGCTATTTTTCTTTTATCTACTTCTTTCCCAATCCATTCAAGCGCACTATGGAAAAGCTCGCCAATATCTGGTGCAGCAAGACGATAGATTTCTCTTTCTCGCAGCTGTAGTCCATAGGTTGCAAAATGGGAGAATGGACAGCTATGAAAAAGCTCCATCCTCGACACGCTCGCTAGAATGTCATCTCCATATAATGCTTTACTCGTTGACGGTGCAATTTTTTTGGCTTTATTTTGATAAAACAAGCTGGAGAACACGTTCATTGAGCGCCGTTTCCACTCTGGATTTTCGAGGTAAAAATTATACACATCCCACCAAAAATCAGCAACAGGATATCGGCGTTTCTTTAATTGAAGCTGGGCAGATACGTATGCAATCGCTGCATTAGGATGTGAGATATAGTCAAGCTGATCATGCTCCATTAATTCTGCAGGATCATTTGCCGCTATCTTCTCTTTCATCATCGGGAACAGCTCCTTCACTCTTTGGATATAAGGAGAAGGCAGCAAAGCATTTCCCTCTTCATCTGCCAATGGATAAGAAAAATACATAAGCTCTGATGCAATTGTAAAAGCACAGTATGCAATAAACGCTTCATCTAATAGTTTCATTTTACTACTTGGCGCAATTGATAAGCCTTTATGAATTAGGAGGCTGCGATCATCGTCAGCCAAAACACCGTCATCCATCATCTTAGCAGGCAGAACACCATCATTTATCCCAATAACAAACGCAGCCTTAATATTGGAAAGCCGCGATTTTTCCAAATCAGCTACGAGCACTTGATCTAGGGCAGGCGGCACGAGCGAAAATTTGAGTGATTCAAGGCCTGCGTCAAGAAAAAGGGCAAAATCCTGAAATGAAATTATTTCATCTCCAAGCACTTCTACATATTGATCTAGTAAATCAACAATTGCGTTCCATGCTTGGCTATGCTCTCTAGCTGCCAGGAGCCTGCCTTCTTTTTCAGCAGTTTCCTGCAATGCCTCGAGCTTGGCTGGAATGTCTAAAGTTTCTAAAAAAGTAAACAGTACCTCGCATACATCACGGACAGTCTTGGCTTTTTTCACTTGAGAGGCAAATCGTAAAATCGGCTCTGCAGCCATTTGCCGCAATTCATTGATCGTCTCTTCTTTTTGCTTTTCTTCATCTGTTTGAACACCTTCGTTTAAAGAAAGACCGCGAAACCGCCGATAGTGCCATTTTTCTTTTTTAACCCAGTGGTCTCCTTTTATCCCATATGCGAGCACATAGTTTTCAAGCTGATCCATTTTTTCTCGCAATTCTTTACTATTACTAGATAATGGGAAAAGAAGACCTGTTTTAATCGCTCGAAAAATAGGTTCATAGCGCCAATGACTATTAATGATTTCTAATGTAGAGCGAATGAATTCAATCAGTGGATGATGGAACATAGGACGCTTTTGATCAATAAATAATGGAATGTCATAATCATAAAAAATCGTTTCCAAAAAGTGATAATAATCATTTCCATTTCGTACCAATATCGCTATTTCCTTATAGCGATAGCCTTTTGTTCTCACTAATTCACGAATTTCCCGGGCAATTGCTTCGACTTCTGCACGCCTATTGCTTGCTTGCTGCAAATAAACTGCTGCGGCCCCTTTATATACTTGAACAGGCCTTGTTTCAAGTTGCGATTCTAAATGCCGCAAACTCCCATGAGAGAAACGAAACGGCTGATTTAAACACAGATCAGCTTCAATCTTCACTCCATTACGCTTTGCCATTTCTACTAAAATAGCATTTGTTTCCCCAGTCATACGAAATAAGTGCAAGTCATCAGGAACAGTACTGTGAAAAGGCTGGTCAAGGGTTAGAGCAAAAGAAAGACGTTTACTTGTTTGCATCAGCCTTTCAATAATCATATATTCTTGCGGTGTAAAGCTGTAAAAACCATCTATAAATATTTCCGCATCCTGTAAATATGAAGACTTCGGAATCGCTTCAGCAAGCAAGCGCAAATAATCATTGGCATCTATGTATTTTCCAAACAATCTTGCTTCAAATTCACGATAGATTACTCCAAGATCATGCAATTTATCGGCAAGTGCCCGAGATCCAGCCTTCTTCTCCAATTCTTGTTGTTTTTCTAGCAGCTGTTCGGGCGTTATACAATAATGTTTAAAATCTGTAAACATCTCTTCTACTTGTTCCATAAAGCCAGGTTTATCGATTGCTCGTCCAAATATTGTTAATTCTCCTTTTTTATCTTCTACCACTTTGCGAATGAGCATATTTAAACCAGCACTAGATAAATGAATACGCCCAAGACCGCCTGTCTCTTGTAAAACACGCCAAGCCAAACGGGGGAAGCTAAATACTTGAGCACGGATCATCCCAGCTAACGATTGTTGTTGAATGAAGCGAGTTTCCGACAAAAACGTCATCTGATCGGGAACTAAATAAATAATGGGGGAACCGCTTGGGTCTTGATGAAGTTTATCCCTCATTTCTTCTAAAAATATAGCGGTTTTTCCTGTACCAGCCCGACCAATAACAAAGCGAACAGACATGCAAACTCTGCTGAAAATCCAAGTGGGATGCATTCTCCCTCTTGTATCAGCAGACGCACCTCCTTTCTATTTAACTATGTAATTTTTTAACGATTGGCGAGCAACTTTTTAATATCATCATACCACAAAAATAGAACGAATGTTCCATCCAATCTTACCCTTTAGAAGCGTAAATCAAACTAATTTCCTCTTATACATGTACTTCTTGTCTAGTTTATACTTTTTTTTTAATGGCGGAAACTTTTTTATGATGTTTATAACAAAGCATTGGTTTGCATTCATTGACTAATAATCTATAAGGGGGTACATTTTTTAGACGTGAAGACAACTCATAGGTAAGGACCATGCGTTTCGGTCTTTTGATTCATAAGAAGCTTACTATTATTATTTGAATGCTATGACCCTCCCTATAACAGGGGAGAACACAGCATTCAATCGCTACATCATCATTCCACCATCGACATGAAGAACCGTTCCATTTACATAATCAGCCTCATCTGACGCCAAATATAAATAGGCATTTGCGATATCTGCTGGTTTCCCTAATCGCTGCATCGGCACCGCTGCTTTTAATTGTTGAATGACTTTATCAGGGACACCCGCTACCATGCTCGTTTCGGTAAACCCTGGTGCGACAGCATTTACGTTGATGCCCTTTCGGCCGAGCTCCTTCGCCCACGTTTTTGTCATACCGACAATTGCTGCTTTTGCAGCCGCATAATTTGTTTGTCCAACATTGCCATAAATTCCACTGACAGAGGACGTGTTAATGATCTTTCCTCTCCCTTTCGCGATCATATGAGGAGTAACTGCTTGTGTACAATGAAATACACCGGTTATATTAACATCGAGTACCTTTTGAAAGTCCTCTTCTGTCATTTTCACGAGCATTGCATCTTTTGTAATACCAGCGTTATTAACAAGGACATCCACAGCCCCATACACTGACAAAACCTGTTGCACCATTTTATCTACGCTTGCTCGTTTTGCAACATCAACGGGAAAAAATATTGTTTCATATCCAGCTGCTTGCAAATGTTTTGTACTGCTCTTCCCTTGAACTTGATCGACATCAGCAAGCACGACTTTCGCACCTTCTTCAGCAAACCGCTTGGCAGCTGCAAAACCAATACCATTAGCGGCTCCTGTAATGATTGTCACTTTATCTTTTAATCTCATGACTTTTTCCCTCCTTTTTCTATATACCATTCAAGAAAATGGAATTGTTCTCCAGCTCTCATTGAAAATATGCTAGATGCTATCCCAATAGAAAAATCAAGCAGCAAACACTGAATTAATGTCACTTTTGTCTTTATTTTACACTTATTTTAGGTAATATTTTGCACATGAAACTTTAAAATAACAGCTATTCTTCACGAAAATCTACTTAAGCTTAATGAAAATTTACAAATAGAGGTGAATTAATAATGGAAAATATTAAACAAAAAAACCTTTAGTACTTCTATTAATGATAATATATTTTTCTAGGAACTATTTCTTTTTTATGTGGGATGTTATTCAAGATAAATCAGATACACATTTATAAATCCAGTAGAATGCTTCTTATTATCTGAATTCTACTGGATAAGTCATATTACATTTCTCTCCAAAATTGTTCCGGATTATCGATAATCACATTTTCATACTCACAAACAATTTCCTTCATTCCTACCGGCTCATCAAAATCAACAGCATACCATGGATTCATATCGGGAGGGCCAAGACTTACCTTCAATTTCTTATCCGTTATATCAAATATCATACTTCTAAGCGTGCCCATTCCACTTGAATAAAAGTGGCAGCATGGGCCAAAGGGATACTTCGTTGAAAGTAAGTTTCTAATCTTTTCATCATCAAGGTTTGGTGATTCCCGCAATAAAGTATTCCAGACAGCGGAATAACGCATTTCCGAGTGCCAAAAATGATGTTCATCGAATTCTTCCATTTCGTGACTCACATAGTGATTGGTAGAAACGATTAGGCCTCCCACCGGTTTACGTACGGCAATTCTTTTCTTGTGTTCAGAAAAGCTGGCAATTTCGAAGATGGATACATTATTAGAGGCATCTGCCACCAGAATATTCGCATTAGTGCATAAAGGCATCTCTTCAAGCAGGCATTGAGCTTCATATACATCTTTGCATCGATCTAAAATTGCCCGAATGGCGATCCAGAACTCACATCCATACCCTGCCAGAGGTTTTAAATATGCGGTACTCGACATGGAAACCACGAGTCCGTATTCATTCATACCATCCATTCGACCTGCATTTTGCAACGAGAAACCCATATGTTTTGGTTTTCCCTTTACACGGGTAATACACAAACTTCTCTCATCCCTTACAAAATACTCATAACTCCTGCCAACGTAAAAATGTCCATCACTTGTATTTGAAGGAAGAATAGCGAATTGACAGCAATTCGGTGAGTCATGGAACGAGTTGGCGTAGCAGAGGATCTTTTCAGCTTCGATATTTACTTCATCTGCAAATCCCTGTATTTCATCTGTAAACCCGGGGCATATTTTATCAATCATCATCATTCTTTTATGAGCCTCTGCCGCAGGGAGAAAATCCCGCCCTTCCAAAGGATTGATATAGTAGGCAATATCCTCCGGATAATGTTTCTTAAATGTAATCGCTCGTTGTTTCCCTACCTCATAGTGTGTTCCTTCTGTGACATGAATATCAAAAATCATCGGTTCTTTTTGATCGTTATTTTCCATGATAATCAACCTTTCCATCTAAGTTTATTAGATTTAATTTTTTAAAACTATTCTGAAGTATAAAATAACAAAAATTGATAAAATATTTGCTAAAGTTACATCAAAATCAAAAATAATACCTTTTCATCGTATTCTATCCCTTCTTTTTATTCTCCTTCCAATATTATCAAATTAAAAATTTAAAAGAAAACAAATTTATAAAGTATTTTCAATTAACCACTGCCATAAGGAATACTGCCTGATTGTATAATAGGTGACTAGAGTTTTAATCTTATTATGATAATATCCAAACCTGTGAACTACTCACCACTTATCGGCCTTGCGGTCTGATTGAAGTGGGAGAATTCTTTTCGGAAATCCACTTAAAAAAGCAAGCGCTTTCATTTTTTTTGCTTTTTTAACTAGAAAAAAAACAGTCCCACATGCATCATTGCGAAACTGTTTTTAGGAAAGTTCAAAATAGCTTTCAGAGCGAAGACTAGTTAAAAACGAAAGCCAAATTCCTGTATAGGCCAATAACGAAGATTCACCTTCCCTACAACACTGTCAAGGTCAAAAAAACCTAAGTGGCGGCTATCTGTACTTTTTAGGCGATTATCACCAATGACAAATATCTTTCCCTCTGGTACTCTGTCTTCACCAGTTAATTCAAAGAGTGTAAAATCACCAGTCAATTTTTCTCCATGAAGCTGCTGTTTTTGTTTTTCAAGATACGGTTCTTCGACTTTAGTTCCATTTATATACAAAACATCATCCTTATACTCAATCGTATCTCCTGGTAATCCAATTACTCTTTTTACATAATCATCTTTATCATTCGCATGAAAAACGATGACTTCAAAGCGTTTTAGTTTTGCTGGTTGATAGCCTATTTTATTAATAAAGAGTTTATTCCCATCGTGGAGTGTAGGATCCATTGACTGTCCTTTCACTTGATAATTAGTAAAGAAAAATGTTTGAATAACAACAAAAATGATAAGAGTAATCACGATTGCTTTTAACCATTCAAAGCCTTCCTTTTTCCAATTTTCATCCATGCAACATTCCTCCTAACTAGTTTATACTGTGTAAAAAATTTCAACGCTGTAGAAAAGTCCCTGTTCACCAAAGAACAGGGACTTAAACTTGTCTTGTTCATCAACACAATTGGCTACATCATCAGCATAACAAAATTTCTTAACTTGCTATTTTACAGATATGTTACAAACCAATCTTTGATATATTCTAAACGCTTGATTCTTAGTGTCGGTTTTCCACTTCTTGATAGTTCGTGATTTGATTCTGGAAAGCGAATAAATTTTGTCTCTTTCTTTTGCTGCTTTAAACGAATAAACAGCTGTTCAGCTTGTTCAACTGGACAACGATAGTCTTTTTCACCGTGTAAAATTAATAACGGCGTTTCTATTTGATCAGCATAAGCTAACGGTGAATGCTTCCATAAAGTATCAAGATCGGTTAAATCAGCAAGAATTTGCCACTCTGTGAAGTAATAGCCGATATCACTAACCCCATAGAAACTAATCCAATTAGAGATTGAACGTTGTGTCACTGCAGCTTTAAAGCGATTTGTATGACCGACAATCCAATTCGTCATAAATCCGCCATAACTGCCGCCTGTAACACCTAAGCGATCTTCATCAATAAAATCATAATTTCTAAGGGCATAATCTACTGCACACATCAAGTCTTGATAATCATTGCCGCCATAATCACCGCGAACAGCATTAACAAATTTTTGCCCATAACCATGGCTGCCACGTGGATTCACATATAGAACTGCATATCCCTTTGCAGCTAACGTTTGAAATTCATGAAAATACGTATTAGCATACATCGCATGTGGGCCGCCATGAACTTCTAATATGAGCGGATATTTTTTTCCTTCTTCAAAACCGATTGGCTTCATAAGCCAGCCATGAACTTCCCATCCCTCTGCACCTTCGAAGCGAAGCTCTTCTGGGGCAGATAATTCTTTTTTCGCTAAAAATGCTTCATTCACATTCGTCAACTGCTCTAGTTCCCCAGTTGATATGTTTAAATGATATAATTCACCAGGCTCAGTTGGCTTGCTTATCGCAACGATCGCTTCAGAACCATCTTTTGCAAGTGAAAAGCCGTAAACATGTTGTTTATCCAATAAAGCTGGATACAATTCACCAGATATATTTCCATAGTAAATAGCCGTACTGCCTTGATCTGTCACAAGAAAGTAAAAGCTTTCGTTATCCGCTGCCCACTGTACACCTTGCGTCACTGCTCCTTGTTGAAAATCGCCAATCGCATAGTCGCCAATCGGAGCATCTAAATCGCTTGTCGTACATTGCATTGTTTGCTCTTTGAGGTCATAAATCCAAATCTTCGTATGAGTAGCATTTTTAAACTCGCGCTCACTTCCAATTAAAGACACGTAGCGGCTATTCGGCGACCAAGTTGCTTCACCGAACGAGCCTGTTCCTGTTGTGAGCTTTTTTGCTTTTGCTGTTGCAAATTCGTATAAATATACATCAGACATAAATGAAAAATCTGTATCCTCTGAGAGATCTGCAGTATATACAAGATACTTTCCATCTGGAGACCATGATTGAAGTTGGAAGTGATGGTCTCCCTCTGTCACTTGTGTCAACTCATCTGTTTCCAGATTGTAAATCCCAATTTGGGAACGATTGTCCAAATTAAGAAATCCGCCGGCATCTGATTTATATTTCATTTTTTCTACTTCTAATGGCTTTAATTCATTGTCTTGCTGCTCTTTCGTCTCTACATCATGAATTGTTTCATTCTTTCCAATCGTCACTGAAAAAGCTATTTTTTCTCCACATGGAGACCAAACTGGATTTGCCGCACCATGTTTGCAATAGGTAACTTGCTTTGCTTCTCCGCCCATAGTAGGTAATACATAAATTTGTGGTTTCCCATTTCTTGTCGAAACAAAAGCGAGCTGTTTTCCATCTGGAGACCAGCGGGGACTATTAGTTTGATAATCTCCATAAGTCCATTGCGACACTTTTTTATCTTCCGAGCTTATGTAAAATAAATTAGATACATATTCATTTTTTTCCTTGTCAATATGGGTTTGGACATAGACTGTGCCTTTCCCATCTGGGGATAAGCGAGGGTCGACGACAGATTTTAATTCATATAAATCTTCCGGTTGCAAACCTTTTTTCTCCATTATGATCACCTTTCTTTTTTGAATCGCGCTTCTAAAAAGTTTAGCATTTTTATGTATCCATCGTGTACTTCTTTCTTTATATGATACTTTTCAAAAGCGCTGGAAATGAAGTCATTCGTATCTGCCTTCTATGCGGATCATGTAACTTCTTCTTTACATATATTTCGACACCCAAAATAAATTTTCCTGCTGTTTTAGAAAAAAATCATCTTCTTCAATATGTTCAAAATTCTTACTAGTTACTCAACTAAAACCCAATCAAAAACGAAACATCCTCTAGAAAGAAGGAAACGTTTATTTGGGATAAATTGGCACGTTCATTAAGTTGATAAGTTTTCTTTATATGACTTAAAATGATAGAACAAACGTTCTTTCAGGGAAGGAAATAACTAAAGATGTTAAGGATACCGGAAAAAGATCAAAAAATTTTAGAGCAAGCCATTTATTTGCCCCTTGTTCTTACTGTTTTAAACCGAGATTTACTTATGATAGAAAGAGTTCCATTCAAATTAAAACAACCATATGTAGACTTAATAGAAGCAGCGATTATTACGATTCAAAAAGAACTAGCAAAAATAAAACGCTATATGAAAGAAGAACAGATGAAAGTAAAACACATTAAATCTAGTGGAACATTTACGATATATTTATTTTTCTATAAAGGCTATCAAGAGCAGCAGCATTATTTTAATCCCCGTCTTCGCAACCGTACTGAAGAAATAATGCGATATTATTTATATGAACGATTCTCTACTCATGACACTACTTGATGGCAGATTGACTTCAAAAAGTTTTGAGTTCTCCGAAATAGTCAGCGAAGATTTTTTAAAAGTGACTAAACTTCGAGGAAACAAAGAACTGCTAAGCACTTAGACTTCGATTATTTAGATGATAAAGTGAAAGTTCCATCAGTGGGGGTTTTCTCTCATCCCCCATACAAAGGATCTCAAAGCTAAAAGCGCGACGTCCAGTCGCAACGCTTGAGTGACCTACGTCCTCGAAAAAGAAGTTCACTTTTTCTTCGTGCGATGTTGATTCAAGAAGCTTTCCTTATCCTGTAGGCCCGAACCAATCGGACATTTGACTTTCAGTTATCCCACACCTAGCGCTTCTGATTCCTCTTACTCTTTTAGGTGGGGGGCTTACTGCCAGTTAGATGTGGGATAAAAAAACATCCCCTTCCTACTTACGATCTATATCCTGACATATTTTTAGGAAGGGAATGTTTATTCTGTTTTTCTGTCATATATTTAAGGAATTTTATCTATAGAGGCACTACTTCAAAATCACTTAGAAATCAACTTTCATCTTCTGTATCATATATACCTCTTCTTTCTGATGCTTTTTTAGGCCAGAGATATATTGATTTTTTTATATATTTCTGCTCCATATATTCCATATTTTGCATGAATTTAACTTGCAGTCTTGATCCTCTTGACATTTGATTATTAAAGGAATTTTTGGAAATTGGAATCACTAATTTTTGATTATTGCGGAAAACGACGACTGTCGTACCTGATTCCTGTTTTTCAAAGTGAGCAATATGAACAAATAGCAGCCAAATACATTCGAGGTTAGACGGTGATGTAGTGGGCAAAGCAATTATAGGGGTATGAGAATCTATTATAATGGGTGATTTATGTGTCACACCTATCAAATGCTTCGTTCCTTCTTTTCTACCTGGATAAGAAGAGCCAAAAAACTCACAACTTTTTTTGATAATGGCTAGTGGCTTAAACGGTGAAATAAATTGATTGTTCACTTCAATTACTTTCGAGTAGATTTTCGTGCCATATTGGAAAGGAAGAATAGCCATCGTTTCTGGATTAATTTCATATTCTTCAATTATCCTCATGCTTTCTTTTCTACTAGTTTTCATTTTCTATCTCCTTTCTACGCTTTTTGAAACCACCAACATGATACCATAGAACTATTATTTTGTCTCTTTTTTTATCTAAACAATCAGAATATTGCCCTCTGTCCTTTATTTATCAATGCTTATAGATTTTTAATGTAACATAACAAATAGATGAAGTAGGTCTATTTAACGATTCATTATATATGCTTTTTGATATAGATAAAGATTTCTCTATTAGTATGGACGAGCTCATTCGTTATGAAAAAACCCTTGTCTCAAAAATGAACATTTTCTTTTTAAATTGCATAAAATTTTTTCTGCTGCAAGAAATCAATGTCATCATGCTTCATTATTGGGTAAGAAACCGCATCACATTCATCTTTTGCTTTTCGTTCCCTTATCTGAAAATTAGTATAATTCTGTTGTTATTTTTCATTAAATAGGGTATAATAAAAAAAAGTTTCCGAGGTGATCATCAATGGAAAATAAAAAATCCTATAAAGAATTGATGAAAGAATATGAGATGAGTCAAAACCAAGCGGAAAAAACATTAACAGTTGAGGCTTACATAGATAGGCTGTTAAATAACATTTTATTAGAAAAGCAAAAAGATGCGCTTCTTCACAAGATTGATCTAGCGCTAGATGAAAAAGATTTTGATGCGTTTATGGCACTTTCAGCTAAGCTTAACAACTTGCTGGAGAACAATAATAACCAAAAGGCGGATTCGCTTTAAAAAATATAATAAAGAGTCGTGCACCTACAAGTGTCACGACTCTTTATTGTTCTGTTAATCATGATCAACTGGGTATGCTTCAATCATTTGTATTCGTTCAAGCATCGTTGGATGGCCATAACGAAATATTTTCACTAAAAAGGGCGGATGAACTTGGCTTAATCCTGCTTTTGTCAATGCTTGAAAAGATGATACTCCCGCTTTCTTATCCACTGTCAATTCAATCGCATATCGATCTGCCCTCATTTCTTGATATCGTGATGCCCAATTGCTTAATGGGCTCGCTGCAAATAGTAGTATAGAAGTGATAAGCAAGATGAGCGGCAATGAACTGATGCTTGAAACTCCGGTAATCTTCAATCGATCCCCATGAATACGCACCGTTCTATTCATTATTTTCGCAGTAAGCCACAATCCAATAAATGTAAGCAAGAGATAACCGCCAATCCCTACATAAATATGTTTTTCCACATAATGCCCCATCTCATGTGCCATAATAAACAATATTTCTTCATCATTTAACTGTTCAAGCGTCGTATCCCACAATACAATGCGTGAATTTGACCCTACTCCAGTTACATATGCATTCATCGCATTTGTTTTTGTTGACATATCTACTTCATACACATGTTCAGCTGGAATATTTGCTTCATCAGCAAGCGCTAAAATTTTTTGTTCCAACTCTTTATCTTTCAATGGGTAAAAATCGTTATAAAGTGGATCAATTAATACTGGCTTTATGAACATCATAAAAATCATAAAAGGAACAGAAAGCAGCCAGGCGAATAACCACCATCTTTTTTGGAAGCGCCGCATAAGAGCATAAAGAACAGCCACAATAATGAGCATGGTCACAAAATTCACCCAAAAATCAATCATTCCATCCTTCATCCAGGAGGAAAAAACTTGAGTAGAAATTCCATATTTACTTGAGAAATAATAAGAAAGATATCGGAACGGAAATTGAATAACAAAGACAATAAAAGAAAACGAAAAAACATAAATAGCTGTTTGTACAATTGAAAAATGCGAGATAGATCCACCCCACCGTTCCAACAGCCGAGAAACGCCAAAAAGAAGTAGAAAAAAATAAAGCAGCCATTCATATGGAGTAGATAAAAAGAAGAGCAAGTTGCGAATTTTTGAATACTCTTCGCTTAATAAAAGTTCTTTTCCACTCATAAATGTCGTTGGATCGGCGCTCGTCCCTCGAAAAACATCTGGTACACCGCTGCCTGCTAGATAAAACAGATAAATATAAATCATTACACCAAATAAAATATATGCAAATAAGGCTCGAAAAGTCCATTTCTTCATGCATCTGTTCCCCCTTCTAAGCTTGAATGAATGATGTTGAACAACCTCCATAATACAAATGTAGTAACTGCAAAAAGAAAATAGAACCTTATTTATCAAGCGTATTGGTGGAGAAGTGGTTTCTTATTACAACAATCCTAACTTATTCTTTAATAAACAAGCTTTCTCTTCAACAAGCGATCAATTTTTTTAGTAAGCATACTCCATATCCTTATTCTTCCAATGTCAACAAATAATATTCCTTATTTCAATTAGTATCAATCACACTAAATGTTAGAACATTTCATGCAAGCTTTTCATCTATACTCTGTATCTTTTGGATAAGTTTTGCCTCATTTGTTGCTGAACCATTTTTATCATGATACAAAGCGCATCTGCAAAAAAAAGCAGTGGCCATTCTAATCAGACATACAAGAATGTACAAATCAAGATTGCTAATAAAGAAGGCGGCCCAAAACATCGTCTTGAGCCGACTTCCATACAATCAACGCCCTTTAAAATTTGGTTTTCTTTTTTCATTAAAAGCCTGAAGCGCTTCGACACGATCTTCAGTTGGAATCGTGATTTCATAAGCTTTCCGCTCAATTGCTAGCCCTGTATGCAAATCAGTATTCATCCCATTTTTAATTGCAAATTTTGCTTGCTGCACTGCAATCGGGCCATTGGCTAGGATGCGCTCGCTCAGTTCCATAACAGTATCCATCAAAGCTGCTTGCTTGACTACTTTTGTGATAATTCCATATTGATATGCTTCTTGGGCAGTCATTCTTTTTGCTGTTAAGATTAACTCCAACGCTTTTGCTTCACCGATTAATCTTGGCAAACGCTGTGTTCCACCTGCACCTGGAATGATTGCAAGACTCGTTTCTGTCAAGCCCATCCATGCTTCCTCTGCTGCAATCCGAAAATCACAGGCAAGTGCCAGCTCCATCCCCCCACCAAATGCATGCCCATTCAATGCTGCAATTGTTGGCTGAGGCAATGCCTCCACAGCTGAAAATACCTCACCTATTTTCAGCACATTTCTCTTTACCTCTTGCTCGCTTAACGACCTCCGTTCCTTTAAATCAGCTCCAACACTAAATGCTTTATCACCAGCTCCTTTAATAATCACAACCCGAACATCCTGATGAACCCGTAAAGTCTCGATGATACTTTCCAATTCACACAACGTATGATAATTAAGTGCATTTAACGCATTCTGCCGATTAATCTCCACTATTGCGATTTGTTTTTTATGCTCTAATAAAATCGTTTTCAACTTTGTCACCAACCCTTTTATCGTCAATATCTTTATCTATTTCTATAATGATTATTGAAAACCCTTTCATTTATGTTTATTTTAATGTTAAGTTGAAACTTTTTGCGTTTATTTCCGTATTCAACAAGTACATAGTCACAACAGTTCGAAAGGATTGGTGAGTTGCAAATGACCACATATTTTTTAAACCTTCCTATCAGTAATTTATCTTCTAATAAAATACATATCTTTGACCATCAAGGAGAAAAAAACAACGCTTATATTCAAAGATGCTATAAACATCCAATCCAAAAAATACTGACTGCAACGCCATTAGTTGATCATTTATTCGAAAAGGTAAACGTATATGGAGAACGTCCTTCCTTTAAAGTGAGCATTACAGAAAAATCGTTTCGAGAAAATTTGCGCAAGATGAAGTGGGATGTAGTTATTCATAATGGGACAGAGGAAAAAATATATTTACTAGAAGATATAACAAAGGTTAGTACAAATCCTCGTTTTTTATACCATCAAAATAATAGAGAAATTCTGTGGAAAAAAGATATATTAAATCGAACGGCTATCGTTTCTTACCACGATACAAAAGAAGTGCTTGCAGAGATTACAAAAATAAAAATGATGCCTACCGGGTTAGAAATAAAACTAAATACTGATATTGTTAAAGAAGTAGAAATTGCGGCGATATACTATACGATGTTTTTAACCTATAAAAATTGAATAAGTGGATGGTGTTAGGGAAGAAAGCAGGGGCAGTATTTTAAACAATCGTTGCAGACAAATATTCTCAACCTCTGGTTTACGAGTGTTACCCGATAGTATCCAAGACAAATTGGTTTCTGAATCTCCAATGAAACCGATGGAGAAGGTTATATCTTGGTTTCTTTTACCTTGATAATGTATTTGATTATGACAAATATTCTAATGATATTCAGGTTTTCCTTGTATTGTACAGCTGGTATTGCTTTAAAAGCCTCAGCAGTCAGTACACAAAAAGCCATAGAGCATAGCCCTATTCAGGCAGTTGCTCTATAGCTTAAAATAAAGTGAAACTTCCATCAGTGGGGGTATTCTCTCATCCCCCACTGATAAGAAGTAGAACAAAGGCTAAGATCGCAACGTCCTGTTGCAACGCCTTTGTGACCGACATCCTGTCGGCCCGAACCAATCGGACATTTGACTTTCAGTTATCCCCCAACTAGACTTCTTCGATTCCTCTTACCTTGAGGTGGGGGTCTTACTGCCAGTTAGATGTGGGATAAATTTCTTACGCTTTCGGGTTAACCAATATTTTAATTTCATTCTTATTTTTAAGCAATGCTTCAAAGCCTTTTTCAGTAATGTCATCAATTTTTATTTTGCTAGTAATAAGTTTCTCAGACTCTAACGTACCACTAGCAATCATATCGATCACCGCAGGGAAAATGTCTCGATAGCATATCGTTCCTTTAATATCAATTTCTTTAAAGACAAGTGCATTCAAATTGATAGCAGGATTCCGTTCCCATAAGCTGACAATAATGACCTGACCGTCCACTTTGACACTATCAACTGCGCTAGCAAGCGTTGGTTCTACTCCTGCTACTTCAAAGCATACATCTGCTCCACTTCCAGTCAATTCACGAACAAACCCTGCTACTTCCTGCTCGATTGGATTCACAGCATGGGTTGCTCCTAGACTTAACGCTTTCTGTCTACGCTCCTCTGAAATATCCACAGCAACGATCCGAGTTGTTCCAGCTGCTTTTAAACATTGAAGGATAGCTAAACCGATCGGTCCTAAGCCGAATACAACACAAGTATCTCCTGCTTTCACTTTACTTTGGCGTACAGCATGAAGTGCTACAGCTACTGGTTCAACTAAAGCTCCTTGTTCATAAGACATATTGTCAGGAATTTTGTGAACCATATGCTCTTTCACTACTGTCATCTCTGAGAAGCCACCGCCGTCGCCAGACATACCATGGAGACCGAGATTTTCACAAATGTTGTATAAGCCTTTTCGACAAGATGAACATGTACCGCAATTTATAATTGGTTCTACACAAACTCTGTCCCCAACTTTAATCCGTTCAACCCCTTCACCGACTTCAATAACTTGTCCAGCGAACTCATGTCCCATAATAACTGGAGCTTTCACTCCTGTTAAAGGATGTGGATTCCCTACTGGAATCGTAATTGGCCCTGCCGCGTATTCATGCAAATCGGAACCACAAATGCCGCACCATTCTACACGAATTTTAACTGTTCCAGGACGAACAACGGGTTCTTGAGCTTCCTCAACCCGAATATCTTTAGCTTCATACCAAACTGCTGCTTTCATTGTCAAGACTCCTCTCAGTTGTGTTTAAGAAATACAGCACAGATATTGAACCACTATGAAATATTAGAAGAGATAATCCATATAAAATTAACTCTGTCTCTATTATAGTAGATTTTCTGTTCTAAGTATCGTCGATCTATGGCAATATCTTGGATAAAAAGGTTTTGTTTTTATTAGAAAACCTATTATTCATAAATCAACATTTGTTATCCCCTGAATGGTTAAATTCGAACAGAGGCCAGTATTTATATTCAGAATAAGATCATCTACATCAAATGTTCGATAGGTTCATTGTAAATCTGGCAATTCAACATTCTCCTTTTTAAATACTATGTTCCCTGAAGAAACTCATCCTTCTTGTTCTTTCCAATTATATTTTTCAATAATGGCCGAATTTTACCATTTTTGCAGGTTAAACAAACTTCTTGTCGTATAAGAGATAAAGGGTCTCATTAGGAATTTATTTACTCATTTCATTATTAGAGGAATAAAACCCTTTTTGTGGAAAAATATTATCCATTGCAAAGGACTAACCGTAAACTATCTTTTAATCGTAATTTTGAAAACGTAAACATATAGCCTCTACTTCTAGATATCTACTATTCTTCTGTAAGTGGATAGAAGCGGTTTTTGTCATATGGATATGTTGAAAATGAGGAGGGAAATAAAATGGAAATTAAATACGAAACGAAGCTAGACACGAAAAAAAACACACTATGGAAAAATAAAAATTTTTTGTATCTATGGATTGCATTCGCAATTGGCACAATCGGGCTGCAAATGTACATAGTTGCAATTCCATTGCTTATCTATGATATGACAAAATCTGCGCTCACAATGAGTACGATGAGAGCAATTGAATTTCTACCCAGTGTTGTAATAGGAATGCTAGCTGGAGTGCTGGTAGATAGAGCTGATCGTAAAAATGTCATGAATTTGATGACGTTTATCCAATTATGTGCAGTTGGAGGGCTGTTATTTTTATTTCATCATGAGCAGTTAGTCGTTTGGCATTTATTTTTGTTAGGGTTTATTTTATCAGCAGCGGGCTAGGCATTTAGCAATGCACAAGAAACCATTATACCTTTAATCGTTGCAAAGGAGCAGCTTACAGCTGCAAACGCCAAAATTTCCTTTATTTACACGCTCCTCGGTTTAATTGGTCCCGGTATTGCAGGAATGTTGATCGCTGCTTATTCTTATAAAATCAGCTTTTCCATCTATTTTGTCTGTTTATTTCTGCTGCTTTTTTTAGTGAGAATGATTCGCTTACGGCAAGTTGAAAAAAAAGTAGAAAAAGACCGCTCGTCTATTCTAGAAGAAGAAGGACTTGCAACACTTATTGGCAACAAAATATTGCTCATCCCTACTATCGTCATTACACTCATAAATTTCTTTGCTAGTTTATTATTAGGTGTGCTCATCTTTTTTGTAGCTGATCAATTAGGTGCCAACGAAAAGCAAATTGGCTTCATGCTCAGTATGAGCGCAGTCGGCGGCTTAGTTGGATCGCTCCTCATTCCCCACTTGCGAAAACGTTTCGCAAGAGGAAAGATATTTATTGCATGTTTGCTATTTGACATCGTCAGTCTCACAATGATGATTTTTGCTTCCTCTTGGTGGATCAGGAATCGCACTTTTTATCAGGTTGATTGGCGTTACGATGCTTAATGTCATTAGTTTTACGATTCGCCAAGAATTTACCCCAAATCATTTGCTCGGCCGCGTTTCTGGAACAGCCTCTACGTTTATGAAACTATCTTTACCATTAGGAATGCTTTTGTCGGGGTTATGGGCAGAATGGCTGCCTATAAGAGGTTTGTTTGTTATTTCACTGATCTCTATCACGATCATGTTTTTGAAGCTCCGCAAGCATGAGATTGTTCAAATTGAATAGTATCCTAATAGGAGTTTCTGCCTAGAATCTCCTATTATTTTCTATTTTTATACCAATGAAAACGAAACTTCAAATTAATTCCTTCTTAGTCCACATCTTTATCTAAATAATAAACTACATGCATTCGGTTTATATCATTATGAACGAGATCAAGATGACATTCTCCATTCATCAGTTTTCAGCCTTCTTAACAACATCAACGATGCTGAAACCAGAGCTTTTTATAGTCCACCCTTCCAAAGCTACTAAGTTCTACTCCTTGCAACGGGCTTTCATACTGCACGCTCACTTGATAGACACGGTGATACAGAAAAAGTAAACGAAGATCATTTTTTAATTCTTTTTCAATTTCATCAATATATTGCCATTGCTTTGCAGGATTTTTTTCTTTTTTAATAGCTGTTACCACACTCTTTATCTGTTTTCTCCATTGAGGACCAACCATGTTATCAATAAAAAAGTATTGACCTTGCAAAATATGAACGAGGGAAGAAAGAGGGGCATTTGTAATTAACATACCAGATACAACGGCATCGATTTCACTTAAGACGTCAGGCTTTACTAGTTCCTCTACTGGCACAACTTTTATTTTGACATCTATCCCAATCTTTTTCCATTGTTTCTGTAACCATATGATTTCCCTTGCAAAATTAGCATTTTTACGAATTTCAGTACAAGCTAAAATAAATGGTTCTCCCTTGTATGGAGAAGCTGATAACGCTTGTTTTGCTTGTTTCATATCGATAACGTTTTTTTCGTGCTCGCCTTTAGGATTGGAAATAAAACCCGATGCCGGACAATAACTTTCGTTCCCCAACTCATGGCACATCGCTTGAAGGTCATGAACATATAACAGTGCTTTTCGAAACAAATAATGATTGTGAGGACCTTTTTTATTGAAATTAAAAGAAAGGTAGCTCGCACCCATTTCCGGTTTTTGCAATCGTTTCCATTGCTCGTTCTCTTCGTTTCCAGACCAATAAATATAACTAGTATCATCACGTTTTGGGCATAATTCCTTGAGCGTAATGATTTCGATCCTATCTAAAAAAGGACGGCCTTGAAAGTAATCATGATTTGCTTCTAGCGCCATCATTCGCTCATGGTGCTCTTTTAACCGAAAAGGGCCAGTTCCAATTGGCTTTTTCGCAAAGTTCCTTCTATCGTCGACCCATTCTAATGGGATAATAGCCGTTCTTAACATCGTAAGCTGTTCTAAGAAAAGTTCATTTTTTTCTGATAAAATAAATTGGACCGTCAATGGATCGATTGCTTGTACAGACTGAATCATGTCTCGAAAAAATACATTCACATAAGGTTCGCCAATGGTAAGCAATCGTTTAAACGTGTTAACTATGTCCTGTGCCTCCATCTCTCTCCCATGATGAAAGAAAATCCCTTTTCTTAAATAAAATGTCCATACCTTTCTATCTCTTTCTTCCCAAAAATGAGCAAGATGCGGAACAACTTCCCCTTTTATCTCATCCTTCTTTACCAAGGTATCGAAGATATGATCTATCATATGACCTTCATGTCTAGAAAGATGATAAACGGGATCAAGATTCCGGATGGCTTGATAAAAAGGGTATCTTAAAATATCGACATTCACATCGTTTTCCGTTACAACTTGAGAACCTAGAAAAGGACGCATGACGCGTTCCCATTCTATCCTTGCCATTGGGTTTGCCTCAGAAAGTTTCTGCAATCCCTCATTCACTTTCCCCTCTTGAAAGTCTATTTGTACTTGTTCCAGTAATAGCATTTCCGCATTTTTAAGACATGTCAAACACGATCGTTTTCCCCTACCGCTCTGCGGCTTCCACTGAATCCATTTTTGTTCCTGCATTTTTCTGATTAAAAATTTCGTATGCCGCTCTGTACAAGTAAAAATAGCAGCCAATTCTTTAATTGTCATCTCTTTTGCTACATTTGTTCGCTTTGAAAAGACTATTTTAAAAAGTCGTTCATAATGTTCTTGAAGCTTCATTTTTACTCTCCTAAAAGTACGTTTTCACAAAGGGTTGCATGATACGTGACATTGAGCAAATTTTTTAATGAGCACTCTAAAAGGTGATATGAAAGGGCAAGTTTCCTAACACTTTTTATCTCTTGTTATCAATAGTAACATAAATAAAGGGATGTACTAAAAAAGGGGGAAAAATGGGATGGAAATCAAATATCAGGGTAAGCTCAATACGAAAAAAAAGACACTCTGGACGAATAGTAATTTTTTGTATTTATGGCTCGCTTCAGCAATTGGCACAATTGGGCTGCAAATGTATATTGTCGCCATTCCACTGCTCATATATGATATGTCAAAATCAGCTCTTGCGATGAGCACGATGAGAGCCATTGAATTCCTGCCAAATATTATATTGGGGATGCTGGCTGGTGTTCTAGTAGACCGCGCAGATCGAAAAAATGTGATGAGTGGTATGACCCTAATTCAATTATGTGCGATTGGAGGACTTTTGTTTTTACTGCATAGTGAGCAGCTTGTCATCTGGCACTTGTTTCTATTAGGATTTATTTTATCAGCAGCAGGCTATACGTTTGGCAATGCACAGCATGCGATTGTTCCTTTAGTTGTGAAAAAGGAACAGCTTACAGACGCAAACGCTAAGTTTTCCTTTACGCAAACGCTTTTAAGCTTAATTGGCCCCGGCATTGCAGGTATGTTGATTGCAGCTTATTCATACAAAATCAGCTTTACAATTTATTTTTTCTGTTTATTTTTTTTACTTTTTTTAATCAGATTTCTTTATTTGCCGCCGATCGAAAAAAAGACAAGCAAAGATACTACTATCATTCAAGAGATGAAAGAAGGGCTTATTGAGCTTTTTGGAAACAAAACACTGCTTGTCCCTACAATTGTTATCTTAATGCTTAATTTTTTTTCCAGCTTAGTATTAGGTGTCCTTATTTTTTTTGCCGCTGATTATTTAGGAGCCAACGAAAAGCAAATCGGCTTCATGCTCAGCATGAGTGCCGTCGGCGGATTAGTTGGATCCCTCCTTATTCCTTACTTGCGAAAACACTTTCCCAGAGGAAAAATCTTTGTATCATGTTTCCTTTTTGACATCACTGGTCTTATTGTACTCGTTGTTGCTTCCTCATGGTGGATGGTAGGAATCTCTTTATTTATTCGTATGATTGGAACGATGATGTTAAATATCGTTTATTTTACAATTAGACAAGAATTTACACCCAATCATCTGCTCGGCCGTGTTGCTGGAACATCCTCTATGCTTATGAAACTAGCTTCACCGTTAGGATTTTTTTTATCGGGAATTTGGGCAGAATTTTTTTCAGTCAGAGGCTTATTCATGATCTCGTTCATATTTGCCATCATCATGTTTGTGAAACTTCGCAAGCATGAGATTGTTCAAATTGAATAGTGATCCTATAGGAGGTTCTACCTAGAATCTCCTATTGATTTTTCTACTAAACGCCTTCTACTAACAGCTTTATGTGAAGCCTCTATTTCCAGCAATGCTTTTTTCATTTTCAATCCAGCCCGATAGCCTCTTAATCCCCCATCTTTTCCTATCACACGATGACATGGAATTACAATTAAAAGTGGGTTCGCTCCGATCGCTTTCCCTACTGCGCGGATAGCCTGCGGCCGCTGAATCAGAGCTGCAATCTCCGTATATGTTACCGTTTTGCCAAAAGGTATCTTCTGAAGTACACTCCAGACAGTTTGGCGAAATGGTGTTGCATGCTCGAGCATAAGCGGCATCGTAAAGTTAGTGCGTGTACCTGAAAAATACTCTTTTAGCTGCTTGCTATACATATCCATTTCAAGTTCACTTTCTATTAGTCGATAGTTGGGAATGTTTTTTTGAATCCAATTCTCCAAAACATGAACAGGATCGTTTGGCGACCCTATATAACAAAGCCCTTTTTCTGTAGCTGCTAATAACATCTTCCAATCGTCATATACAAAATGTGTCCAATATACTGTTTTCTTTTCTTCCACTAATAATAAATCTCCTTCCATAGAAAAACTTGTTAAATTGTTTTTACAATAGGCACAGTTAGCCTTTCTGTTTTATTTTAAAATTGCCTGGAGTTGTACCCTCGTGCTTTTTAAAGGCTTTATAGAAACTGGATAAATTCAAAAATCCTACCTGGTGGGCTGTTTCAGCAATGGTGTGAGAAGAAGAAATTAACATTTTTTTCGCATTTGAAATTCTTACCTTTTCTAGATAACTTCTTGGTGTCTCTCCTGTTTCATTTTTAAACATTCGATTTAAATGATAAGGACTTACATTCACTTTAGACGCTATTTTTTCTAGAGTTAAATGCTGATCATAATGGTTTTGGATCATGTCTTTAATCTGTCGAACATTTTCTAAATAAGGATTATACCTTTTGATCGCCAAGTCTGGACGGCATCTTTTACAAGGTCTAAGCCCTGCCTTTATTGCTTCATCGATATTTGCAAAGTAGAGAATATTGTTAATAGACGGTGATTTCGATTTGCAAGATGGCCGACAAAAAATGCCTGTTGTTTTAACGCCATAGAAGAAAAGACCATCGTATAAAGGATTACAGGAGATAACTGCTTTCCACATGCAATCTTTCGTCAAAGGCATTTTCTCATCCATCCATACTCACCTTCCCCCTTTTATTTATACATTTTTTTATTGACATATAACTTATATAAATTATTGTTACAATGAACGGTACAAACACATATAGCTTAAAAAACGGTATAACGAACAAACATAATATAAAGGATATTAACGAAGTAATCCAAGGTCTGCTTCTTTTTTTAAACAGCTTCATGCCAGCTCCCATAGAAACAACATATACAAGAATGCCTAAAGAAGTTGGGATAAACAATATATCTTGAAATGTAAAATGAAAAACAGAAGTGAAGAGGACGCCCGACATTGCAAATCCTACAGTAAAAATAATCATTCTTGTAGGCACCTGATTTCGAGGAGTTAATTTTGCTAGACTAACTGGAAAAGCTCCATCTCTACTAAGAGAATACCCTAGCTGACTTAAACTTGCCACAAACGCATTTGAAGTGCCTGTACAGATAATAAAAGCCAAAATAGCAGTTATTAGTTTAGCACCAATACCTAGTGTATCTTCCATGATAACACTAATGGGAGATAGGGTGCTTTTCTCATCGCCGTATGTATTTGTACCAATTGTCACCAAGCTTAAACTGAAAAAAACACCTCCGATGATCAACACACTAATCATTGTGCTCTTTACAATATCTTTTTCTGGATTTTTAAATTGTCCAGCTAGGTTACAAATAGCTTCCCAGCCAAAAAAAGACCAAAATATCACCATTACTGCTGACCCGACTGGCATCCATCCATGTGGAGCAAACGGTACAAAAGATGCTGCATGTAGTTTTGGGATTGATGCTATTATTGTAAACACCAATAAAGTTAATAAACAAAAACTTAAAACAAAAGCAGCTTTGCCACTAATTGTTAAACCAAAATAGTTAAGAAATCCAGCTATAAACAAGATACATAATGCGATGATAGCGATGCCCTTTTCTGAAAAACCTAGGGCGCTTCCTAAATAATAAGCCCCAGTTAATGATACAATCGTCTGGCCTACTGATGCGCAAACAAAATAAAACCATCCAGTCAAGTTGCCCATATGATCGCCGAAAGCCTTTCTAACAAAGGTGGCAGCCCCGCCAGCATCAGGAAATTTTTGTGATAATTTTGCGAAAGTATAAGCGATTGGTATATTCATTGCGACAACGACAAACCAAGAAACGATAGAGGCAGGCCCCGCCATTGTCGCTGTTACACCAGATAAAAATAATATCCCTGAACCAAGAATCGCAGCTACATATAATGCAACTCCTTGTGTCAACCCTATTGTTTTATTCATTTTCCCACCTCCCTATTTAAATTTATCACACGTATTCCATGAAATCTTCTGGATTTTTGCTTTCTAATTTTTTCATAATCGTAGCTATCTAAACTTGGGTTGCAGGTAGGTTTAAGACTTCTATAATATAAATAAAAAAGCTGCGAAAACAGAGATGAGGAGATTCTAGCTAGAATCTCCATCAAATATGTTATGCAGCCGATAGATCATATTGTAACGGATAAAAACTCAATATTCGAGAATACTCAATTTAACCCAGTTCTGAAAATCTCGGCACTGCGTTATAAACCGAAGTGCTACTTTTATAAGCCGATTTATAAGCTAATTCGCTAATTTTATAAGCTGAAACTCCGATTTATAAGCAGGCGTACTACTTAATAAGCTATATCTATCCATTTATAAACAGAACAGTAATCAAACATTTATTTTTGCCTGCTCAAATTCAGATTTTACGTTTTGAAGAAGTTCATCATCTATAAGTAGACGATGTGCAGCTAATGCAAGAGCTTTTGCACCAACTAGCAAAGCGTGGTCGCCTTGTGTAGAACCTGCCGCTTCGCGAAATTCATTTGTATGGCCAATTAGATCATCAGGTCCAATTTTAATATGCGGATGTGCAGTTGGAATAACATGACTTACATTTCCCGCATCTGTAGAACCAAGAGCAGTTTTCGTTTCTCGTATGACTGTTTCCCCTTGTAGTGTTAGTTCTTTACCGATTATTTCATCTAATGTTTTGTTGACGATAAAATCGTATACTTCGTTTTGAAATCTTTCCACTTTAACAGTACTGCCAGTTGCCAATGCAGCGCCTTCAGCAATATGACGGACTTTAGCCGCAACCTCTTCTGCACGATTCCAAGTTTTTGCCCGTATATAGAAGCGAGCCGAAGCATATGCTGGAATAATGTTAGGTGCATCGCCGCCGTGTGTAATAATTCCATGAATACGGACATCTGTTGGCAATTGTTGTCTTAATGCGTTAATTCCATTATAAAGAAGGATCACACCATCAAGTGCGTTAATCCCATTTTCGGGTGAACCAGATGCATGGGCAGCTCTTCCATAAAAATGAAAATCGAGCGGATCAACAGCTAGGCTTGGACCACTTAATTGTGTTCGGCCGCTTGGATGAATCATCAAAGCAACATCAACTTCATCAAATAACCCCTTTTTAACAAAACTAGCTTTGGCACTGCCATTTGGCCCTCCTTCTTCGGCTGGTGTGCCATAGACGATTATTTCTCCCCCTGTCTCTTCAATTATTTGAGCTAATGAAATCCCTGCTGCTGTGCTTGTCGTTCCAATAATATTATGGCCGCATGCATGTCCTAATCCAGGCAAAGCATCATACTCTGCTAAAAATGAAATCTTTGGCCCTTGCTTTGCGGATGATTTTCGTGCAATAAAACCTGTTTCGTGTCCAGCAACATTTCTCGTCACATCAAAGCCAGCTTCCTCTAATAGCAATGTTAGAGTTTTTGCAGCAAAAAACTCTTCGTTTCCAATTTCCGGATTACAATGAATGTCGTGGCTTGCTTGTAAATAAAGATGCTTGTTTTGATCAATATGGTGTATAATCCGTTGGCGCTGCCTTTCTACATTTGCTGTCATTGTGATAACTCTCCCTTTATTTAATGATGTTTTTTAATTCTTTCATTGGTATATTGACGACAATGCTCCCGCCGTTCGTATCTTTTTTAATTGCTTCCACAACTTCATCTTCATGATAAATATCGATAATTTTTTTGTATGTTTCATTATCAACGTCTTCTGTACGGACTGCGATAATATTAATATATGGTTTCACAGCATCTGTATTTGGATCTTCTAAATAAATCGCATCCTCTGTCGGAATAAAACCAGCTTGGCCAGCAACTCCATTGTTAATGATAGAAGCTGCCACATCAGGCAATACTCTTGGTGTTTGTTGGGCAACAATTGGAGTGATTTTAATTTGCTTTGGATTGTTTGCAATGCCACTCATATCTCCTAAAATTTCAAAATCGGCTTTTAGTTCTATTAAGCCTGCTGACTCTAACAGCTTTAAGGCTCTTGCTTGGTTAGTTGGATCATCAGGTATCGCAATTTCTGCTCCATCTGGAATGTCATCTGGTGATGTAAATTTTTCAGAGTACATGCCCATTGGTGCTATTTGTGTCGTGCCAAGCGGTGTAATATCTAAATGATGCTCTTTCTTAAATTCATTTAAAAACGCGATATGTTGAAAGGCATTTAAATCAATTTCTCCATCTGCAAGTGCTTTATTAGGGATGGTGTAATCAGAAAACTCAACTAATTCGATTTCAATTCCTTCGTTTGCAGCTTTTTCTTTAATAATATCCCAATATTGTCCATCCGAACCTGTTACACCTATCTTAACTTTTTCACCTTTTCCCTTGCTGCAAGCTCCGAGCAAGAGCAAAATAAATACAGTAGTTAGTATTAATAATAACGTTTTTTTCATTTTTAGATCCTCTTTTCTCTAAAATAAAGTGAAGATTCCGTCAATATGAATGAATACTTATCCCATGCTACAAGAAATAGTGTATTGTAGACCCGAATCTGTCCTAACTCTTGTGGCCATACCTGATGAATTCCTTTTATTATTAACGGCGCAAAAATATTTTTGCTAAAAAATTTCCCGTGTACTGAGCAATTTGAACGAGAATGATTAAAATAATGACTGTTACAATCATGACAGAAGTATCAAAGCGCTGATAGCCGTAAGTCATTGCTAAATGTCCTAAGCCACCGCCCCCTACTGTTCCAGCCATTGCCGAGAAATCTATTAAAGCAACCGTTACAAACGTAATCCCTAGAATAAGCGGACCAAGCGCTTCCGGAATAAGCACACCAAAGATAATCTGCAGCGGACTAGCCCCCATCGCTTTTGCAGCTTCAATTACGCCTGGATCAATGGAGACAAGATTATTTTCTACAACACGTGCAATAACAAACGATGCAGCGATTGTCATTGGAAAAATTGCCGCCGATGTTCCGATGATCGTACCTACCACAGCTCTCGTTAGTGGGCTAATCGCAACTAAAAAGATAATAAATGGGATCGGACGAATGATATTAATAAGAATATTAATACTGGTAAATATATATTTATTTTCAAGAATGTTGCCCTTTCGTGTTGCGAAAAGCAGCAAACCAAGTGGAAGACCGATCAATGTTGCAAAAATAAGTGTAAAAATAACCATGATGATCGTATCGCCGCTTGCCTCGACTACTCGCGGCCAAAATGTATTCCAATCAACCTTCATCTGGCGTCACTTCCTTTATCTGTACATATTGTTCTAAGTATGTTAATACATTTTTAATTTCTTGGTCACTCCCTTTTAATTCCACTATTAAATTACCAAAAAGTGTTCCCTGCAATTCAGTAATATTTCCATATAAGATATTCACGTCTACTTGGTGTTTTTTCGCAACTTTTGACAGCAGCGGCTGTTTTGTTGCGTCACCGGAAAAGATAAATCGATATATATTGGCATTGTCGGCACTTAATCGTGTTAGTATATTTTTAGGAATTTTTTCATCTAACACAGAACGAATAAAATTCTTCGTCGTTTGCTTTTTTGGATTTGTAAAAATATCATAAATACTCCCAACCTCTATTACCTTTCCATTTTCCATCACTGCAACACGGTCACAGATTTTGCGAATGACTTGCATTTCATGCGTAATTAATAAAATCGTTACCTGATATTCTTCATTTATTTTTTTTAAGAGGTTTAATATCTCTTCAGTCGTCTCTGGATCAAGTGCAGAGGTTGCCTCATCACAGATTAAAATATTTGGAGAATTAGCAAGCGCCCGAGCAATGCCAACTCTCTGTTTCTGGCCGCCAGAAAGCTGCTCTGGATAGTGATCAGCTTTATCTTCTAAGCCAACAAAATGAAGCAATTCTCTTACACGCAAATCGATTTGGTCTTTCGGTAGTTTTGCGAGTTTTAACGGATATGCAATATTTCCATACACATTTCTAGAATGAAATAAATTAAAGTTTTGAAAAATCATCCCGATTCCTTGCCGCATTTTACGAAGTTCTTTCGGTTTTAAAGAACGAACGTCTTGATTATTTACAATCACTTTCCCCGAAGTAGGAACTTCCAGTAGATTTACTAATCTTAATAATGTGCTTTTGCCTGCACCGCTAAAACCTATCACACCAAAAATCTCACTTTTTTTTATCGATAAGTCAACATCAGCTACGGCTTGAACTTCGTTATCTTTCGTTTGAAATAATTTGCTAACTCCTTCAAACTTAATCACCTCTAGCTCCTCCTTCTTTATTTACAGGCAAAATTTCCATCTGAACAGCAATTTGCATATCCTCCTGTTTTTAGTCTTATAGACATCTGATGACCTGATGTCTCATTTGAGTTTGAAGCCATTTTTCTCTCCTTTTCTGCTACATAGATTTAATTAAATCAACAAATAAATAGAAATTCCACAAGGTAAGATGGAAAACAACGCCTGTAAAATAAACTTGCTAAAAACAGCAAAAAACCTCTCTTCTTATCCGATTGAACAAGATAAGAAGGAGGTTTATATGTATAAAGCGCTTCTTATCGATCAGATCACATCATGTACATGCAACCTGCAGGAATTGGCACGGTATTTGTTAAACAAACCCGTTGCCGAGGTTTCATAGGGCCAGTCCCTCCACCTCTCTGGATAAGGAATAAAAGTATTTAACTGTTGAACTGATTATAATAGAGTAAAAGATAGAAGTCAACACTAAATATCATTCGTTCTAAAAGATTGAAAACACAAAAAATTACCCGAAGAGGCAATATAGTTTTCATGTCAGTAAACAAAATGTTATCCGTAGATTATTCACAATAATAAGATTCCTTCAGTTCATGGCGCATAAGAAAAAGCAAAAAACATCATAATTGTAGGAAAATCGATGCTGCTAATAAGAAAATCAGCAAGGCATTATCTCTCATATAAAGCAGCATCATCGTATGGGCAAAGTTCATTTGCTTGCAATACTATAGGCAGTAACAAAGCAATGGAATTCTACAACAAGGAATGCACTATTTAGAAAAAAATAAATTTTCAGTGGTGTTTTTACCTTCACTGAAAAAGAACCGGTTAGTAAATTAAATTAATAACCTCTTCAAGTGTAATATTTCCAAAATAGTGCTTAGCATCTATATCTTTTAAAGCCTCATCTATATCAGAGCGTTCATAGCGAATTCCGATAAGCCGCTTTTCTATATCACTAACATCACCAACGCCAAAGAAATCACCATAAATTTTACATTGTTCTATTTTTCCTTTATTGACATCTAAACGAATATCGATTGAACCGATAGGAAAACGATGAGAATGCTGAACATTGCATTTCGGTGATTTGCCATAATTCCAGTCCCAATTTTGATAGCGTTCTTTTGATAGCTGATGAATCTTTTCCCAATCACTTTCTGTTAAATGGTATTCTGGAATCTCGTCTTTTCCTTCAAAGATAGTGCGTAATAGCACCGAACGGAATGCGTCCGTTGTCATCTTTTCTTTCATGAACTCAGAAATATTTGCTACACGGCTGCGAATTGATTTAATACCTTTTGATTCAATCTTATCTTTTCTTACACGAAGAGCAGATACAACATGATCAATTTCAGAATCGAACATAAGCGTCCCATGGCTAAACATTCGTCCACGCGTTGCAAACTGAGCATTTCCTGAAATTTTTCGGCCCCCAGCTAAAATGTCATTTCGACCGCTAAGCTCGGCTTCGACGCCTAGCTTTGCTAATGCTTGTACAACAGGCTCCGTAAACTTCCTGAAATTATGAAAGCTTTCTCCGTCATCCTTCGTAATAAAACTAAAGTTTAAATTCCCTAAATCGTGGTAGACTGCACCACCGCCGGATAAACGGCGCACAACCTTAATGCCATTTTTTTCAACATAGTCAGTATTTATTTCTTCAATTGTGTTTTGATTTTTCCCAATAATAATAGATGGCTCATTAATATAGAAAAGCAAATAGGTTTCGTTAATATCTAAGTTTTTTAACGCATATTCTTCAATTGCTAGATTAATGCGCGGATCGGTTATTCCTTTATTATCAATAAATAACATGGTGCTTCCTCCTTATTGTTGTTCTTCTCTATCATAGCATGAATTTCTTTCTCTACGCCTCTCATAAAATCGGCAAAATCGAATACAGCAGTTGAAATTCCCTGCAATAAAGTGAAACTTCCATCAGTGGGGTTTTTTTCTCATCCCCCACTGATAAGAAGTAGAACAAAGGCTAAGATCGCAACGTCCTGTTGCAACGCCTTTGTGACCGACATCCTCGAAAAAGAAAAGCACTTTTTCTTCGTGCGATGTTGATTCAAGAAGCTTTCCTTGTCCTGTCGGCCCGAACCAATCGGACATTTGACTTTCAGTTGTCCCCCACCTAGCGCTTCTGATTCCTCTTACTCTCGAGGTGGGGATCTTACTGCCAGTTAGATGTGAGATAAATGAGAATGAATATCACTTCTTTATTATAAAATGAAACTGCTATCAATGGGAGTTTTTTTCTTATTCAAATCGATAAGGAGAAGATTGCAACTTCCTAAAAGCAGACGGCTGCTTTTTCTTATCATACGCTTGAACCAATCGGGACATTTGATATTCATTGAGGTGGAATTTACTTCTAGTGATGTAGGATTATTTTTCATTTATTTATTGACGAAAAACCTTCTGTTATAATACAATGTATTTAACATCTAATTAGTTATATAACAAATTAAGCGATAAGGAGTGTAAAATCCATGTTAAAAAGTGTTGTTGAATTTTTTAGAAACTTGCCAGCAAAGCATTGTGCAGAATGCGGAGAAGAAATTGACGAACAACATGAATGCTATGGAATGAAGTGTGAAAATTGTTTAGACATTCGCTAAAATAGTCGGTACAAAAAAGAAATGAGATAAGTGGACTTAAAATAAATGCTAAGCTTACAGAACTTGATTAACCTATGTTTCATATCGATAATAAAATAAAAACACCACTTTCAATGGGGATGAAGGTGGTGTTTCCTTTTTTTCTTCGTATCGTTTTTGATTAGTCATTTTCCTGTAGAAGCGGCAAGTAAATCGTTATTTTAGTGCCCTTCCCATATTCACTATCAACCTTTAACATGCCTCCATGCAACTTTGTTAAACGTTCAACAATTGATAGGCCTAAGCCTGTGCCGCCTTCCTTTCGCGTTCGCGCTTTATCAACTCGATAAAAGCGTTCAGTAATATGCTTTAAATCTGCTTTTGGGATACCTGGGCCATTGTCTTCAATACAAATGAAACAAAATCCGTTTCTATTATTTTCTAATGTTACTTGGATTTTGCCATCAACAGGTGTATATCGAATAGCATTATCTAAGATGTTCATAAATAATTGATCAAGCCGGCCTTCGTCTGCTTCCACAATGACATCATAATCTAGTGCTGTCAGCAGCCGAATGTTTTTATCTTTTAAGCGCGGTTGAATTTGGGCAATGGTTTCCTCGATTGTCTGCGCTAAAGGCAGAGGCATTTTCGTTAATGAAAACTCGTTGGCATCGAGCTTTGCCAAGTCTAATAAGTCATCGACAAGGCGCTCCATCCGTTTTGACTCTCTTAAAATAATTTGATGGTACTTTCCTGTTTCCTCTTCTGTAATCATGCCCATCTGAATCGCCTCTGTATATCCCTTTATGTAGCTTAAAGGGGTGCGCAGCTCATGAGATACGTTAGCTAAAAATTCTTTGCGCTGTTCATCTTCCTTTTGAATCGATTCGGCCATTTCATTGAATGTCTTACCTAATTGGCCAATTTCATCATCTTGAACGGTATTAACCCTAATGGATAAATTCCCATCAGATAATTGCTCCGCAGCTGATTTCATATCATATAACGGTGCAACCATATGCTGCAGCCATTTCGTTCCGATCGATAGAGCAAGAATTAAAAAAATACCAGTCCCTAAGAGCCAATACATCGTATACTTAAAGGTAAGATCAGCTAATTTAGCAAGTGGAAAATATAAATAAATAATGCCTTCTAACCTTTTTTCATGGAGCAGCGGCACAACAACAGAGATAACATCGCGGTCAAACCGCTCTTCATATCCCTTTTTATAAATAACTTCTCCCTCAAGCAGTTTTTCTCGATCTTCGCTGCCGATCAGGGCATCATAATCTAATTCAAAAGGAATGCACATACTCAGTTCCCGAGGATTTCTAACAGCAAATATTTCAAATTTTGAACGCTCATTATACCAAGCGATCTGATCGACAAAAGCATTAGAAACAGGCCCTCCAGTATAATCTACTGAAAGGCTTTTCCCAGTCTCCAACATTTCTTCTTCAATGCTTTTCACATAAAGTCTTTCATACAGAACGTTAGAAAAAAGATACGTATACAAAATCGCAGCAATAAAAGCGACGAAAAGAAAAAGGGATAGCTTTTTTGATAAGCTCATGTTCATTTTGGCACCTCAAACTTATACCCATATCCCCAAATCGTTTGGATATAATTGCTCGCTTCCTTCCCAAGTTTCATACGAATCGTTTTGATGTGTGTATCAACCGTTCTCGTTCCTCCATGATAATCCAATCCCCAGACTTTATCTAACAAACTTTCTCTTGAAAAAGCTGTACCATGATGCTCCATCATCAGACGAAGCATTTCAAACTCTTTAAAAGTTAAATGAACTGCCTTTCCAGCAACGCTCATATTTCTGGAAATGGCATCCATTTCTATCATACCGTGCTGGACAACGCCTTGCTTTTGATTCTTTCCAGAGATGCGGCGGAGCACTGCTTCGATGCGTGCTACTAATGCTCCAGGTGAAAATGGTTTGACAATATAATCATCCCCACCTATTTGCAATCCCTTTACCATGTCCCATTCTTCTCCTTTTGCTGTTAAAAAAATGACTGGAACCGCACTTTCTCTTCTTATTTCTTCACAAATTGTAAATCCGTCTTTACCTGGAAGCATAATATCCAATAATATGAGATCAATATTTTTCGAGTTTAAATGGTGGAAGGCTTCGTCTCCGTTTTCGCCTTCAATAGTAGTGAAACCAGAATTTTGTAAATACATCGAGATCAGCTGTCGCATATCGGCCTCATCATCAACAATTAAAATGGTTGCCATCTTCTTCACCTACTCTCTTTTGATGATTACAAATGGTCCTGTTCCGACCTTTACTTTTTTTTCTATCTCAAGGGTTTGTGGATGAATCCAATATACTTCGTCGCTATCGTAGCCAGCGACAATCAGTTTTCCTGCAAATGATTCCATTGCAAATGGGTTCGCCCCTACATGAATATGATTTATTTTCTTTTTGTCATGATTGAAATGGTATAAACTATTAGTGCCATGACTCAAAACATAGATGCCGTCGTGATCTTCATGGAAATTAACAGGCATTAACGGCGCCTCGATTTCTTCCTTTAATGTTCCATCAGCTAACGAATAAATGGCGACAGCCGTTCTCGGTTCCTTTCCGCTTCCATGTCCGCCAACCCATAATTCACCCGCCTCTTCTCTCACAAGCATTCCCGCAGAATCAGAGTGAATGTGCATTTCTTTCGTAACTTCATAGTTTTCGATATCAATCATTTGTAAGATTGTATCTTGATAGCATGCGATAACTAATTGGTCATTCATCAATTTCATTGTCATTGGATATGTACCGGTTGCAATACTTTTAACTTCTTTTCCGTTTCGATCGAAAAACCGTACTTCGTTCTTTTCTTTATCTGTAAAAACAAACTGAGATTTGGATGGAAGATACAAACCATTCGTCATGCCTTTTCCCGTTTTCAAGCGTTTTTCTATACTCCCCGTTTTTAAGGAATAGAGATCAACTGTTTCCTCTTCTGTTCCATACAAAACCAATGTATCACGATTTGGAAGCAAAAATCCTCCAGTGTATTGCTGTTTCAGCTCCCATTTTGCGATAGTGTCGCCAGTTTCATTTAAAAAAGTCAATGATTTGTCACGCAAGTTCAACGTTGCCACAAAATGTTGCTTTTCCCAAATGGCCTGCTGCAATGGCTGGCCACAGCTGCTTAATAACAAGAAGACGCTTAATAATAGCAAATATTTTACTACTCTCAATTACGTTAGCCACCTTCAATAAATTTACTGCTTTTCACATACCTTATCATCAACATCGGTTGCCTTTGTGATGTTTTAATGAAATCTTTTTGTCTGTTTAAAGAAATGCGTATAGAAAGGCAGATTTTTTTCCCATTTCGTCTATAATGAGAAGATAGATTACATTTCGTGTAGGGGGTTAGTCAATGAAATTATTTCGTCCTTCTTTCTTAATTATTTTTACTGTTTTATTGCTTTTTGTAAGTGCTTGCTCTAACGATAAGAGCGGACGGCCTATTAAAGATTTTACCTTCATTAATCAAGATGGGAAAGAATTTGGCTTAGAAGATATGAAAGGAAAGGTTTGGATTGCTGATTTTATTTTTACAAACTGTACGACTGTCTGTCCACCGATGACGATGAATATGACAGAAATACAAAAACAAATGAAAGAAAAAGGCTATGATGATGTTCATATTGTTTCCTTCACCGTCGATCCAGAAGTCGATACACCTGAAGTATTGAAGGAATACGCGGAAACATTTGAAGCTGATTTAGATAATTGGCAATTTTTAACTGGCTATTCAATGGAAGAAATTGCTGAATTCGCTGAAAAAAATTTCAAAGCTCCTGCATTTAAGCCCGAAAATGATGACCAAGTTATTCATGGATCTGCCTTTTATGTCATTAATAAAGAAGGAGAAATCGTCAAAGATTTTGGCGGAGTAGAAGATGTTCAATTTTCACACATTATGAAGGAAGTAAAGAGATTGCGATAATTTAACTGCTGTCAATGATTTATCATTGACAGTTTTTGATATTTACAGTGTAAATATCAAAATAACAAACATTAGTTTGAAGATAAATAAGTTATAAGGCCGCCTGCAAACCCGCCTACTACAAAAATGTGGAACCGTTCAATAAGTGGGCTACAATCATCGCTAGTATAGTTTATCTAAAGTATAATATACTATCCTCTAACACTTGCAATAAAAGCTCTGGGTTTAACATCACATCGAACGAAGTTTAATCAGTCATACTCTTTTGTGATCTAACTAGAAATATCGTCATAATGATAGAAATTAGCAACCCTCCAAACACATAACCCCAACTAAAAAATGAGACATCATAAAGCGATCCTTCATCAATTTTTTGCATAACACTTGCAATATACAAAGGATTAATATCATAAATAAATGCACTTAGCAAATATATCAGAATTTTCTCTATGATACAGGGAGCCAAAAAACCTAACGCATAAAAAGTTTTACTGTTCCCTTTAAAGAAGACTGAATAATACAATGCCCCAGCTGTATAGGGGAAAGCTATCAATAAAATACCCAAAACATGCTTTACATTCCAACCAATCAAGAACGGTACGGAATATGTCAATAGGTAAGTCATTAGTATAATCAACCAACCTAAACACAATTTGAGAAAAACTATATATCTTTTTTCCAACTTTTACACCTCCCATTTTTTTGTATTGGTGGTGCTTTTCTATCGCCTCATTATCTAAGCATTAACTTATTAATGTGTGGTTGATAGCTTATTGTTTCACATCCGGAAATATTAGTGATAAGGTCAGCCCTGAACCAAGCTCTGATTTTGCATCCAGCTGAATGGCTAAATCATAAGCCATCTTGCTCACCAAGAAGAGTCCCATACCTGTTGCTTGTCTTGTATAAGTACCTCTCCTTCCAGTAAAGCCCTTATCAAAAATAAATGGTAAATCTTCTTCAGATACACCGGGTCCATTATCACTAATAGTTAAAATGGTTTGATCACTCACTTTGTCATAAACCGTTTCAAATTTCAAAATTGGACTATCCTGATTCTGTGCAACGTGTTTCGTACTATTAGCGATTATTTGTTCTAATATAAAAGCTAATCCTTTGCGATCAGAATAAATTTCCATCTCTTTACCTATGAACTGTATTTGAAAACTGGATTCATCTAGTAGTGTGCGATGGTCTTCAATTATCTGTTTACAAAATGCTAGTAAGTTTATAGACTCAAAAATATAATCTTTATGAGCAGCCCCAAGTCTTGCATAATACAAAATATGCTCTACGTCTCCAAGCATTTGATCTCTAATATGAAGCATACGCTGTCTAACAGGGGGAGACATTTCGTCACTGCGGTTATCTAATACCAATGTCATCAATGACAGAGGCTTTTTAATTTCGTGAACCCATCCTTCTATATAGTTTTCATAATCGGTAAGCTCAATGACTTGCTCATTAAGTTCCGCCTGATATGATCTTATGACGCCTCCCATTCTATGGATAAACGACCAATGTGTCTTAGGAGATACCCGGCATAATCTTTCTTCGTTCGTCTCATTTGCTTCTAATAAAAAATCTTGAAAGGCAGCTTCTATTATTTTTTGCTTTCTAAAGATAATGAATACAGACATCGATATCATTGCTAGAGTAAAAACAATCATGAGCCCTACTAGTACCTTAAAGGTTTCTGGATAAGCCAACCAAGCTAAAAAGCTAAATAGAAGATCTGTAGTAATTAAAATAAGAAACCATTGTTTGTAAGCATAAAAACAATTATAGATTTGCTTTATCCATCTCATGATTTCACTTGCCCCCTAAGTCGATAACCCTGACCCCTTACTGTTTCAATTTGATTTTCCAAGTTTAATTGTCGCAGTGTTTTTCGTAAGCGAGTGAGATTGACTTGAAGTGCATTTTCGTCTATATATTGGTCTGTTCCCCATAAAAGTTCTCTCAGTGTTGACTTGGATACAATCTCAGGTCTATGCTGTACTAAAGCCAATAAAATTCTTCCTTCATTAGCTGATAACAATAACGACTGAGATCCCTTATACAAAGTAAAGGTATTTGGGTCTAGCAAAAAACTGCCGCCATCTATCAAGTCTGGTTGTCCTTCAAATCTTCTTAGCAGGTTCTGAATGCGCGCTAATAATCGATCTCGATTACATGGTTTTGTGAGATAATCATCTGCACCTAAATGAAGACCATGTAATTCATCTTGTAACTTATCTCTAGATGTAAGAATCAATATTGGACCAATCCCTTTTGATTTTAGACTTTTGCATATTTCAAATCCTGATTGTTCCGGTAAATTGATGTCTAACAATACTAAGTCTGGTGCCAAAGTGGCTATTTGAGCAACGATATCATGGAAGTCTGCAATTGCTATCACTTCAAACCCTTCTTTTTGCAATATATCCATTAACTCTTCTCTCATCAATGGATCATCTTCAACAATTGTAATCCTCGCCACTTCAGCACCTCCTTCGCTGTAAAATGTAACGGCTCCTTAATCTATATTTGGCTTCCAACGCAATTTATCTATCTCATGATCGGCTGAACGGGCAACGGCTACTCCATAAATGACCAAAATCACGATAACAATACATGCAAAGGCGAAGGCAATAGGATACAGCAACACTTGGTCTTCGATATGAATCATAACAAATGAGATCATAGACCTTATACCAACAGCTCCACTCACGCATGCAAGAGATATAGGTAACAGAAAGGTCCACAACACCTGTCTATGCATCGATTTTTTCATTTGAAGACGTTTTGCCCCCAACATGGAAAGCGTTACATAGCGCCCACCTGTCTGCTTCATCTGCGTCAAAAATTGTAAAGCCAATACCGTACAGGCAATAATCAAGAATAAGAATCCCATATATAGTGTCGTATAACTTCCAGCAACAACGTAGAAAAGTTTGCGCCCAAAGTTTTGTAAATAACTTTCAAACTTGAAGCCTGAAGACGTTAATAAATCTCTAGCCTCCATCATTGGTTTCATTAAACCTTGCTCGTCTTGCAGCTTTTGTGGGATGCGAAAATTCCAATATGACGCATAGGTTGGCATATTTAATAATTGTTCAAACATATGATCAGGGACTATAAATGCTGAAGTAATTTCTACTGAACGATCTGCTACTAATCCTCTCATTGGAATTGATGGGCGTATCAATACTTCCTGATCATTAATGCTCATCAAACTTTGCCCTTTTTTTGCAGCCTCCTCAAGAATATTATCTAGTACAGGCATGCTGTCTAGATTATCCATAGGCATAAAATCTGGATTGAAGTATAAAGCAATTTCATCTGAATCTAGGTTGAGCGGTTTTTCTCCTATCGCTTCTAAAAGTCCATTATAAGATGATTCAGGAATGAGGTAAGGTTTTGTTGCATCTATCTCTAGAGTCCCAAAAAGATTAACTGCTTCAGGGTTTTCCGAACTGATACTGTAACCCTGCATTTCTCCAGATAAAACTTGCTCTTTATAGTTGCTTGGCAGAGCCATAATAATTTGCTCTCTTAATTTAGACCAGTCTACCAACGATAAAGGAAAGTCGTCTTCCCCACTTTCATCCTGATACTTCATTCTTCCAATTTCCATTAGATTTAAGTCCTCTATATATGGTACCATTTTTTCTGAAGTAAGAAATTGCTCAACCTTTTGATCATCCCCATTAACTGTAAAATCATATACCGAGGAACTCCTAGTATAAACACTTTCAAAACTTATAATCGTTGAAGCACCATTTGCTATCAAAATGATAGACAACGTGATTAGAATCGATGTTACAGCAACAGAAGTAGATTTATTAGATATGTTCTCTTGAAATTGCCTTAATGTAAATGTGTGCAGCCCTTTAGTAGATTTGCGCTCGGACAAGCTTGCCAATAATCCTAGTAATTTTCCAAATCCCTTCATAAAAAGGATCGTTCCTAAACAACCGAGAGCCAATGCCACAAACAGAAGTTTTCCTGCAAAATCTGCAAAACGATATAAAACAATCCAATATGCAACACCTAGTAAGACAGCACCTACTAATAGATGGAGTACGTTGCCTTTAAAATGACCCATATCTTGTTTTTTATCCATTTGTTCATAAAGTAATTGATGTACCTCTTGATTAAATAATCTTCTACCAAGAATGACGAGTGCTATCAACTGGATGAATAAAAAACCAATGATGGTAAAGAAAATCGCTCCTACCGACAAGCTTATTTGATGACCGATAATTCCCTGTCCGACTAATTTAGAAACCGTTAAGCTGATGATTTCTGCTAAAAATCCGCCTATTAAAATGCCTCCAATAAGTGCCAAAATAGAAGTATGAACCCCCTCAGCTAAAAGTTGAAGAACAAGGCGTTGTTTACGCATTCCTAACATAAGATAAAGCCCAAACTCTTTGCTTCTCCGATTTAATTGATACCGATTAGCAAATAAAATCAAGAAAAACAATAAAAATAACGCAAATAAGTATACAATTGGCATTTGAGCTAAAAGTTTATCGATCGCATCACTTTCAAACTCCTTTAAGAATAAAATAACATCTTGTCTACCAAGTGAAAGAATGATATAAAACGACGCTATTGCTGTTACAAGTGTTGCAAAGTAGATTAAATTCTCCTTACGACTTCGTTTCGCATTACGATAAATCAGCCTAGAGAACATTTGCACTTCCTCCCCCAAGCTGAGCTAGTAACTGCAAAATTCTTTCATAAAATTTCTCTTGTGACTCATCATGTTTGCGGCGCAGTTCATGAAATATGACACCATCTTGAATAAAAAGGATTCTTGAGCAAAAACTTGCTGCATTAGGATCGTGGCTGACCATTAAAATCGTTCTTCCACTACTTCTATTAATACCTTCCAACTTATTCATTAATGTTCTTGCAGAACGTGTGTCCAATGCTCCTGTCGGTTCATCTGCAAGAACGATATCTGGATCAGAAATCAAACAACGTGCAGCAGCTACCCTTTGCTTTTGTCCCCCAGACATCTGAGATGGGAATTTATGAAGGATATCTGCAATTTCAAAAAAACCTGCTAGCTCATCTAATTTAGCTCGTGCTTTTGCAAAATCCACCCCATGAATAGATAATGGTAATAGTATATTTTCTTGTCCAGTTAGATTATCCAGTAATTCAAAGTCTTGAAACAAATAGCCAATTCGACTACCGCGATACTCAGCTAAATCTTTACTGTCAAAAGCACTGATGTTTTTGCCATTTAAAAGTACACGCCCAAATGTTGGTTTTATTATTGTTGCAATACAGTTCAATAATGTAGTTTTACCAGAGCCACTTGGACCCATTATACCTAAAAATTCTCCTGAAAAAACGTCAAAACTAATCCCCTGTAAAGCTTTTGTTATATTGTTATTCTTACCGTAGTTTTTTTGTAAGTCTTGGACTTCTAATAATTTCCCTTGTCTGACCACTGTATAACGCTCCTTTTTTATTATCATTTTCCGATTATAATTGAATTGAGCTATACACATTATAACCAGTATAAAACACTAGAAACACTTACAAATGAGGTAAGGTAAGGTAAGGTAAGGTAAGGTAAGGTAAGGTAAGGTAAGGTAAGGTAAGGTAAGGTAAGGTAAGGTAAAATGAATGATGTTGAATTGAAAGATTTTGATCCATAGTATCTCTTTGTATTTTCATCCTTGTCCAAACGTTGCTTAGCTGACCCACGCTGATTCGTTTCACTCTAGGAACTGCAGTATATTCATGGCTTAATTAATTCATCCTGCACAAAATCAAAATCCTCCGTGGATCTATCTGCTTGTTCATCTAATGTAAAGCCTTGTTCGTCGGCACCGTTTCAAATAATGATATAATTTTAGACTTTTTCAGCGGAAGTGGGAAAACTGCGCAGTCTATTTTAAAATTAAATGACAAGATGCAGAAATAGGAAATTCATTTTGTGTGAACAGATGGACTATATAGAAAAAGTTACGGTCAACAGAATTTAAAAAAACTTTATTAATTATTTATTGTCAAGTTTACTCATTCCGATCCCATTTTTAATTAATCACTACTAGATCCAGATGTATTTCCACATCATTATCCGAATCATGGTAATAAAAAACACACTCAACTAAAACGATATTTCCACACGATAATCCAAATACCTAAAAAAATTAAATAACTATTTTTTTAGTAGAATCAAATATCACTTCACATGAATTTCAGTAAAAAACATTTGAATCTTTCTTCCTATTAATGTTAAAGTATAATTTGCTATAATTACATTGAATGGAAAATTCGACATAATTGTAACAAAAATTTGAAATATACTTAAGGAAAGGGTGGTACACTTTGAATGTAGGGGTTATAACAAAAGAAGACATTACAAAGCTCCTTAACGATTGGTATGTCGAAATGCGTCATCATCATGTCGTTAAAGCAAGAAAGTTGAAGGAGGAAATTGATAAAAAGATAAATAATATTGAACCGGATCAAGAAATACTCATTTACTATTCTTTGTTAGATTTTCGGTACAAGATGTTAATTGGAGATTATAACCATTATTTAAACGAAGATTTAGTTATTTCAGAGGATACGGATAAATTTTTACAATATTATTATCATTTTTTCAAATTCATCTACGCTACTGAAATTAGAAATTATAGCAATGCAAAGAAACATTACAAGTACGCTGAGAAATTATTGGATTATATTCAAGACGAAGCAGAAAAAGCAGAGTTTAACCATAGAGCTACGGTATTTTATTATTATATTGGTGACTATTGTCGTGCCATTGGCCATGCAATAAATACTAAAAGTTATTTCTCTAAAAACCATGGTTATGAATTTAAACTAGCCGCTTCTCAAACTGCAATCGGAATGTCGTACGTAGCATTATCACAATTTGACCTCGCAGAAAACTACCTTTCATCCGCGTTAAACCTTCTAATAGAAAAAAATGAAAAGTCATCAATCAATAAAATGTATTATAATTTGGGCTTGTTATATTCAAACAAAGGTGATTCTGAATTAGCAATTAAATACCTTTTTGATGGTTATGAAGATAAAGAAAAAGATTATAAAACAATGTTTTTATTGGCAAGAGAGCATTTTAAATTGGGGAATATAAAAGATGCACAAGCTTACATTCAAAAAGGATTAAAAGTGTGTGATACAGAATATATGCACCATTTCACAATTTTAAAGAGGATGGTGGATCAATCTCCAATTGAACAATTGGAGGAAGTTATAGATAAAGCACTTCAATATTTCAAGAGAGAGAATTTGTGGAAGTATGTAAAAGATTATGCAGAGGAGCTAGCTAATCAATTTTTTGCCATGAATAATAACAAAAAATCGAGCAAATTTTTTCGTATTTGTTATGATGCTAGACAAATTTTAAAGTGGGAACCTTTGTATTTGGAGATATAAAAGAGGTTGATTCTTTTTCAAACTTTGATGTGAAACCGTATACTATCTATGTATGTATCATGGGAAACTTTTTAATTAACCTATAAGAAAATGACTTCGGTAAACGAAGTCATTTTCTTATGGTAGGGACCTTGTTATTGGAATACGACCGAGATCCGTGTAAAAAAGGGGCATATTATTATTTTTTCCATATATGTACCTTTTTTATAAATTGGTACATAATTTAAAGTGATATTGGTTTAATTAAAATAAACCATTTTTATCGAAAACAATATTTTAGTTATAAAATACATTGTTTACACATAGTTATTGTGATAACATTTAGCCAACCAATATTTTCAAAAAAAGGGTGTAATTATGGAGAATAAGTTGATGAGTAAGGGTTTTTTATTAAACGTACTTATTTATTTTTTGATTTTTGGGCTAAGAAAGAATAAAAAAAATGCACTAAGAGCAATGTTAATTTCTATAGGTGCTGTATTCTTAATTGCTCTTTTTATTGGAAGATGGACAGGAATGGGAATTGGAGTATTGAGCTTTGGAATGTTAATAGCATATTTAGTTATCTTAGTTTTAGTCAAATTAAAAACCGTTTAAAATTTTTCGAATATTAACAAAAAGTATTTTATTATATCAATGCTTTAGTCATGTATGTTCACATACAAAACTTTTCTTTAGGAATATAAAAAAATATTTAATACATATTACTCTAAGTAAACGTTTTAAACATTTTTTTATTATTTTTATAAGGGGATGATTTTATGAATGGGCTTTATGTTTTTTTTATTGCTATGATAATAGCGATTATTATTTTTTATTTTTTTTCTCGCTATTTGTCAAAAAAGTATCCTCACAGGGCTACCTATTTATGGCCTCCTATCCTATTAACAGTTTGTGCAAGCATCGTTAGTCCTATCTTTCTTTTTAGAAAAAGATGGTTGGGCAATGATGAGTTATTATTTTTTTACTATATCGATTGTAGCTGGAGCATTTATAGGAACATTCATTCCCAAATTACAAATTAAAACACCAAAAAAATAAAAGGCGAATCATCACACCACCTAAAAGGTTTGTGATGATTCGCCAATTAACATTAAATCGAACATGTCTGCAGTGATCCTAACGGTAGCCGATAATCTAAAAATGTTGAATCAAATAATGATTGTCTCCCAATAGAAAGCTTAAAGTGTGCGTTGGTAAAGAGACCATATTCTCCACTTGCACATGCATTCAACGGCATCTCTGCAAAAGCTTCTGCCTCTCCATATATTCCTAGTTTGCTAGTTAAAGTAGCAAAATCAACAGAAAATAAATAGGAAGAGATGTCGGTTTTTAATCCTGCTTGGATATGTGTTGAGCCTTTTCCATCAATAGTGAAGTTCGTATTGTTCTCAAGGTTGTTCACTGGACGAAAGCCATTTTCATCTTTGACAATGCCTATATTTGCGATCACTTCATTTGAAAAAGCTGTCTCGATATCTCCTTGCAGTGATCCTTCTAAAATACTGCTTGCCTTAAACGATACTCCTACAGAAGGCAAGTATGGAATTGGAATATTTAACTCGCCTAAAATAATTTCTTTTTCAAATTGATCTTCGTCTATTTTGATTCCATTCGGTGTTTTTATTTGTAACTCACTTTGCACTTTACTGTTAAAAACCATGGAAAATTTTTGAAATGTGAAGCGAGAGAACTCATAATCTACATCAACATTTGCTTCTGCCAGTCGAATAAAGCCATTCACAAGCACCTCTTGTCCACCAATATTAATGGATACATTGTCTAGCGTATACTCGAGCCCATCTATGAAAGATTGCTTCTCATCGCTGTGATAATAATTCGCAACTGTTACTCCTTTAGGCAGTGATGCTGTTTCGACATATTCTTCCTGTAAAGGGATTGTTTCAGAAACAGTTAAATCTGATACAAGCTCTTCGAATAGCGGCTCTGATGTTTCTACATAATAATAATATTCATCAGAATGGATTGCTTCCACTTTTCTAGCTAAGCCAAATGGATGCTCTTCAGAAGGGGGAAGCGTCATAATATCACCTATCTTGAGCGTTTCTCCTTCATGCAATGGAACAATCATCGTTTCTCCAATGATGTCTACATCTTTGTCATGAAGAGTCTCGATGTTTTTTGCTTCAACAAATACAGCTTCCTCATCTGTTTTTTCCATGATTGGGGATTCTGCTGCCTTGACTTGAATTTGCAAAGAAGGAAAAGTCATTAACACAAAACAGATAAGAAATAGAATTGCTGCCTTTTTTCTGCTAAACGTTTTCATGTTCCATCCTCCTCATTTTTTTGATTTTTATCTAAAGATTTAGATATATATACCTATCATAACATGAAACATAAGGTAAAATCTATCAATATTTCATTTTGTTCCTTTATCATCCTGAAAATCTTTCATTTAGAAACATAGGCAACTTACCCCACATCTAACTGGCAGTAAGACCCCCAAGAATTAGAGTAATCAAGAAGTCTAGGTGGGGGTCAAATGTCCGATTGGTTCGGGCCGATCGGAAGGAAAGCTTCTTGAATCAACATTGCACGAAGAAAAAGCGGTTTTCTTTTTCGAGGACGTTGCGTCCTTAGCCTTTGTTCTACTTCCCATCAGTAGGAGATAAGAGATAATCCCCACTGATGGAAGTTTCACTTTATAGATTCCTTTTAAACGAAAAAAAAGTCTAAGCAATAAAAATTACTTAGACATCTTTTCCGCAGCTATCACTCTGCTCTACTGCCGTTAATAATGCTTCATGATAGCTTGGATGCGGATAAAGCGGATATTGTAAATCTTCTATTCTTGCAACCATTTCTCCAGCGACAATCGCTGTTGAGATTAATTCTGCTGCTCCTTCTCCAATCATGTGCATACCGAGGAGCCGCTCTGTTTCCTTGTCAAAAATCGTTTTGACGATTCCTGCTCTCTTTTCTGTTATTTGGGCGAATCCGTTCTCTTGCATGCTGTTTTCGCCTACTTTTATCGCATAACCAGCTGCTTTCGCTTCCTGCTCACTCATCCCAACAGTCGCGATTGGCGGATCACTGTATACGACCTTTGGAATCCAAGGAGAATCAACAGCAGCTTTATGTCCAGCAATGACTTCAGCTGCGATCTTACCTGCTTTTATCCCTTTTGCTGCCAATAGCGGCTCGCCTGTCACATCACCAACAGCAAAAATATGCTTATTTTGTGTCCGACACTGCTCATCTGTCTTAATAAAGCCATTCTCGTCTGTTAATACATTTGCCCGTGTCAATCCGAGATGCTTCGTATTCCCAAGCCATTTTGCTTGTTTGTAAAAATGCGTCGCGGTAAGCGTGGCTTCCTCGCCATTCTGCTTTAAAAAGCGGCAATAGACTGTATCGCTTTCTTCTGAAAGTTGAATACTACTGGCTTTTGTATATACGTTGATCTTCGCTTTTTTTAACTGCCGTTTTAATATTTTCGTAATCGAGTGATCGAATGAAAATGAATCTTGCTCCATAATGATAGAAACAGCAGCGCCAAGCTTGCGATAAGCAAATGCAGCTTCAATAATCATGTCATCGCAGCCAATGAGAAGGAGCTTTTCAGGAATTTTTTTCAATTGAAATAGTTCGTACGGATGAAGTTGTGTCTTTAATTTTTCATCTTGTTCAAATATTGCTGCACCCGTTGCAATAATCGCATGGTCAAAATGGATCACATCGTATTGATGCCCTTTTTCGACACTCACACGCTCATCCGTTAAAAAAGCTGCTGTCCCATTCACCACTTCAATTTGATTTTTTTGGCATAAAGCTGTGACACCTTTGTAAAGCCTCTCTATCAATTGTTGTTGATATGTTTGAAACGTATTTACATCAAAAAGTAAACCTTGAAGTTGAAATCCCACCTTTTTCATATGTGTGAATGACTCAGCTACATTTGCTGCATGAATAAGGGTTTTCGAAGGAATGCAGCCATCATGCAAGCATACGCCACCTAACTTTCTCTGTTCAATCAGTAAAACATCTTTGCCTAATTGCGCTGCTCGAACGGCAGCGGTATAGCCTGCAGGCCCGCCGCCAATGACAACAACCTCTTTCTGTTGCACTATTTCACCGACAACCATCTTAACTCAACTCCACAAGCATTTGGGCTGGCTGCTCCAATCGCTCTTTTAATCTATTTGTAAATTGAATTGCAGTCGCTCCGTCCACTGTACGATGATCAAACGACATAGATATGTTCATCATCGATCGAATAACAATTTGATCATCCATCACGACAGGCCGTTTTTTTGTTTGATGAAAGGCTAATATTCCTGTTTGTGGATAGTGGATAATTGGGGTAGCCGCCATGCCTCCGAGCGGCCCTGCATTGCTGATTGTAAACGTACTTCCAGTTATTTCAGCCCTTGAAAGCGTATTAGTCTGGGCTTTTTCGATTAATGATTTCATTTCCTGATGAATATCCATCATTGATTTTTGTTCAACATGATGGATAACAGGGACAATAAGCCCTTCTTTTGCATCAACAGCAATTCCAATATGATAATGCGCTTGAAGTCGAATGATGTCGTTTTCTTCATCTAATATTGCATTGAATATAGGATATTCTTGTAGAGTAAGCTGTGTCGCTTTAATAAAAAAAGCTGTAAGTGAGAGAGGCTTGCCTTGCTTTTTTAAGATGCTTTGATCGCTCAGTAAATGGGTGGCATCCACTTCATCAAAATGAGTCACATGCGGGATTGTATAAAAAGATTTTACCATGTTGGCGGCAATTTGCTTTCTTCGCCCTTTAAAAGGGATTTCTAATGGCAACGTTTTTGCAGCAGGCTCCGTTTCTGCTTGATTCATAAACCGATAGACATCTTCATCTGTAATGCGGCCGCCAGGTCCAGTTCCATCGATAAGCGCTAAATCAATGTCATTTTCGCGAGCTATTTTTCTCGTATATGGTGCAGCAAGGATGATTTTTTCTTTGTTTTTTACTGTGTTCCATGCTTTCTTTGCGCTTTGCTTTGTTTTTTTTGTTTTCGTGTTTTCTTTTCCGGCATCAATCTTTAACAAAGTTGTCCCGACAGTAACTTGATCTCCTTCTTCAAACAATATTTCTGTTACTGTTCCAGAAGCTGGCGACGGTATTTCTGCTGTCATTTTATCTGTTTGAACTTCGACGAGCGGCTGGTCGCTTGTTACATGGTCGCCAACTTGTACGAAATAACCTATTATCTCTCCCTCTGTCAGACCTTCTCCAATATCATGAAGTTTTACTTCTAACATATTAGTGCCGCCTACCTTTCTCTTTCAACTTCATTTAAAAATTGACTACCTTCTCAATTGCTTGAACGACCCGATCTACGGTCGGCAAGTAATGCTGTTCTAATGCAAAAAAAGGAACTGGACAATCGAAGCCGGCTACTCTTGCAATCGGAGCTTTTAAATATAGGAACGAGCTGTCTTGAATCAATGCAATGATTTCACTGCCTAATCCACTTGTTAAAGGTGCTTCGTGCACAATAACTGCCCTTCCCGTTTTTTGAACGGATTGGCTAATGGCATCTCGGTCTAATGGATATAGTGTTCGCAAATCTAACACATCACAACTTAGTCCCTTTTCTTGTGCTGCATGAGCTGCTTTGATTGCAATTGGCATCATCGCTCCCCAAGCGAAGATCGTTGCATTATCTCCATCTAATACTTTATTTGCTGTTCCAATTTCGATCGTATATGACTCACTTGGTACGTCCTCTTTCATCGTTCGATAGCAGCTCATCGGTTCTAAAAATAAGACGGGATCGGGATCATTCACACTCGCAATAAGTAGCCCTTTCGCTTCATAAGGCGTTGAAGGACATACAACCTTGATCCCAGGCATATGAGTAAATAATGCCTCTACACTATCTGAATGGATTTCTGGGGCACGAACACCAGCACCGTAAGGAGCACGAATGACGATCGGGACATGGTGCGTTCCCATTGTCCGCATTCGTAATCTTGTCGCATGTGTCATGATTTGTTCATATGCAGGATAAATAAATCCAAGAAATTGCATTTCTACTATTGGAAGCAGTCCATTTACCGCCATCCCAATTGCCGTTCCAACTATCCCTGCTTCACTTAAAGGAGTATCGATGACCCGTTTTTCTCCGAATTCCGCTAATAGACCTTCCGTCGCTCGAAAGACGCCGCCATTTATACCAACATCCTCCCCCATGACGATTACACGTTCATCTTCCTTCATCATTGTTCGCAATCCATCATTTACAGCTTGGACGAGTGTTCGTTTTTCTGACTTCATTCTTTCACACCTCTTATATATGCATGATAATCATCTTGCTGCTGTTGAATCGTCCATGTTGGTTTAGCAAAAACATGATGAAACATATCATTTGGATCCGCTTTTGGAAACGCCTCCATTTCTTCAACCGCACGTTCTATTTTTAAGATTACTTTTTCAGTCACAGTACTAGCCCACCCCTCGTCCCAGATCCCTTCATTTTTCATTAATCTTTCTAGACGTAAAATAGGATCAGCTGTTTGGCGTTTTCGTTCACTTTCTGCCTGATCTCGATATTTGCTCGGGTCGTCTGCCGTTGTATGTGCGCCATATCTCCATGTGTCCGCTTCAATTAGTGTTGGTCCTTCCCCTAATCTTGCCCTTTCCAGCGCTTCTATCGTAATAAAATAGCTGGCAAAAATATCATTTCCGTCAATTTTAATCCCAGGAATATCATATGCAACTGCTTTTTGCGCAATTGTTCTCGAATTCATTTGCTTTTCAATTGGCACTGATATAGCATAATGATTATTTTGATTAAAAAAGACTACTGGTGCTTTAAATACACTAGCAATGTTCAAACCTTCATGAAAATCACCCTCTGAAGTAGCACCATCGCCAAAGTAGACAATAACTGCATTGTTTGTCTGTTTATACATTTCAGCCATTGCTGCTCCTGTGGCATGCGGCAGCTGTGTCGCAATTGGAACAGCTGGAGGGAAAATCTTTCTATGTGGGGGCGAAATACATCCTTCTACTCTCCCATTCCAATATAACAGCATGGTTGCAAGCGAATGGCCAAAGGTGATGCTGGCAGCATGATCACGATAGGTTGGAAATAACCAATCTTGTTCATTTAATGCCATCGCACTCCCTACTTGCGCTGCCTCTTGCCCTTCAAAAGGGACATAAGTACCAAGTCTGCCTTGTCTTTGCAGGCTAATTGCCTTGCGATCAAAATGTCTTACTAACAACATGTTTTCATACATTTTTTTCACAAGTGAAGTTGGAATAGATTCTGTAAAAGAGCTCGTTCTATATCCTTGCTCATCTAAATAACAAACTTTTGTAAACGCTGTCATTAAACTCCTCCTTCAGTAAAGAATTCAATGCTTAAATACCCATTTAGGCCGCTTCTCCCTTAAAAAAAAGCTATTGCGCTGTTTACTTTTGTTGATTTTCTCTTCGCATGTTCGGTTGGCGGCTTCCAATGTTGAAATATTTTCATTTTCTGATACACGGTATACTTCTAAGAGCGTATGATAAATTGCCTTCGTTTTTCGCAACACCCGCTCCTTATTTGCACCATATAATTCATCCGAGACTTGAATCAGTCCGCCGGCATTCACAATGTAATCTGGTGCATAAAGAATATTTTTCTTTTGCAAGTCATAACAATGATCGTCATGGCGCAATTGATTATTAGCAGAACCAATAACTGCTCGTGCTTTTAGAAGGTTAATCGTTTCTGGATGAATAATGCCGCCAATTGCACATGGGACGAACATATCTACAGGAACGCGATAAATATCGTGTTCGGATATAACCTTTAACGAATCATTTCCGATTTCCTTCGCTCTTGATTGAATGGCATCAATGACTCTTTCATTCTTATCTGCAACATAGAGTTGTGCTCCCTCTCTTAATAAAAGCTCAGCAATTTTAAAACCTACTTTTCCTATTCCTTGAATAGCGAAAGAACTATTCCCCAGCTTTTGGGAGCCATTCAATATCGAATTTGTCGCCATCATTCCATAAATAACGCCTTGAGCAGTAGGAATAGATGAATCTCCACTCCCCCCATACTCTTCCGGCACTCCCACAATATAATTTGTTTCTTTCATTGCATGAACAAAATCTTCTGGCGTCGTCCCCATATCGGTGCCTGTATAAAAGCGTCCCCCTAATGAAGCAACAAATTGGCCAAAAGCACGAAATAACGCTGGTGACTTATCTTTTTTCGGATCACCAATAATCACTGCTTTTCCGCCGCCAAAGTCTACATCCGCAGCAGCACATTTATACGTCATCCCTTTTGAAAGCCGCAATACATCTTCCAATGCTTCCGTAAAAGAGCTGTACGGAAACATTCTGCATCCGCCAGTAGCAGGTCCCATCGCTGTATGGTGAATCGCAATAATCGCTTTTAGCCCTGTCGCCTCATCGTGGCAAACAACAACTTGCTCATGCTCTTGTATTTTTTCGAAAAAATCCACAATGTAGTTCCCCTTTCATCAACAAACAATTTATTTACCTAATAGAATCGTTGAATTTAACTATGACTAATTGAGATCACATTATATAAGCTGAATTGCAACAGTTATAAGCCGATCTCTCCATTTATAAAGAAGCATTGATTTTATCTGCTATTTGTTTTTTTGGTAAAATGAGTTGAATAACTTCGCCGCTGCCAATAAGTCCTTTTTCGTTCCATGCTTCTGTTTTTGCTGTAACGATGTTGTCTTTTAATGTTGTCAATGTTGCCTTAACTGTTACTTTCGTTCCCTTTGTTGTCGGGGCAAGGTGTCTTACCTTGACTGAACCGCCAATACCTTCTTCATGCTCCTCTAAATAAGGAAGGATTAGTTGCCTTGCTGCCCATTCCATATGGTAAACCATGGAAACAGTAGCATATGCTTCATGCACGACCTCGCCTTCAAATTGTGCAAACATGTCTGATGTGACATAAAAAGAAAAGGATGCTGTTTGCCCAATTTCCATTCCTTGTTTCATCCTTTTTTTTATCCCCCTATTTCCTATATGGTTAATAGTGCCCGATCGTTTGTTAGCTGTTCTCCTTTTATTGTTTGGAATGCCTCCAATAATTTTTCAATCGTTAGTTCCTTTTTCTCGGCTTCTTTTACTTCAAAAATAATGTTTCCTTTATCCATCATTAACAGACGGTTGCCAAGCTTAAGCGCTTGCTGCATATTGTGTGTTACCATTAATGTTGTCAACTGTTTGCTTTCGACCATTTCCTTTGTCAACGTAGTTATTAATGCAGCTCTTGATGGATCTAAAGCAGCTGTATGTTCATCAAGCAATAAAATCGAAGGCTCTGTAAAAGTAGCCATCAGCAAGGAAAGTGCTTGCCGTTCTCCGCCTGATAAAAGCCCTGCTTTCGCATGCAGACGATCTTCTAATCCTAAATGTAGAGCCGCTAAAGACTGTCTAAAAAAATCTCTTCTTTTTTTACTTGCTCCCATTCGCAGCGTACGTTTTTTATTGCGGGCATAGGCAAGTGCCAAGTTTTCTTCAATTGTCATACTTGGAGCTGTCCCCGCCATTGGGTCCTGAAATACCCTCCCAATAAGAGTAGAACGTTTATATTCCGGCTGCTGTGTTACATTTTCTCCGTTTATTGAAATTGTTCCTACGTCTGGCAGCTGAACACCAGCAATCATGTTCATGAGCGTTGATTTCCCTGCCCCATTGCTTCCAATGACTGTTACAAAATCTCCTGTATCTAATGAAAGATTAATGTCATTAAGAGCGACTTTTTCATCGGAGCTCCCCTCATTAAAAACCTTTCTAATCTGTTCTAGACGGAGCAACACGACCATCCTCCTTCTGCATGACACGTTTCTTATGATGGCGTTGTTTTCTGCGTTTCTCTCTTTGCTTTTCCATTATTTTCGGTGTAATAAGTGCGAAAATAACGATAACTGCTGTAATGAACTTCATATCTCCCGTATCAAACACTTTTATTCTCAGTGCTAAGCCTAGAACAATCCGATAAATGATAGCACCACCAATGACAGCAAGCGTCGTTCGAAATATCGTTTTTGTCCCAAAGATAGCTTCTCCGATAATGACAGAAGCTAAGCCAATAATGATCATGCCAATTCCCATTCCAACATCGGCGAATTGTGCGTATTGGGCGATTAATGCACCTGAAAAAGCAACCAATCCGTTAGAAATGCCAAGCCCTAAAATAATAAGTGAATCAGTATTTGCTGAGAAACTGCGAATCATTCGTTTATTATCACCTGTTGCTCTTATAGCAAGACCAATTTCTGTCTGTAAAAAAAGGTCTGTCATCACCTTAATAAAAAGGGTGATCAATGCTATAAACAGAAGAATTCCCCATGTTTTAGGAGGATGCTGTATTCCGATACTTGCTGCTAATTGATTAAAAAAAGAATCAGCCCCAATATTTTCCCATATATCTGTAAATATTGTCATTACTGTTTCAGCATTCATTAAAGGTATATTTGACCTGCCAACAATATTTTCAGAAGTAAACCCCATAATCCGTAAATTAATCGAATATAGTGCAATCATCATCAAAATCCCTGATAATAGCGGATTGATTTTTCCCTTTGTATGCAAAATACCTGTCATAGAGCCGACAACAAAACCAACTGCTAGCGCTAAGCCTGTTGCTGCAAACGGATGATAGCCAAAAAGAATCATGGTGGAAGCAATTGCCGCCCCAGTAACAAAGCTGCCATCTACTGTTAAGTCGGGAAAGTCAAGGATGCGAAAAGAAAGATAGACGCCCAATGCCATAATTGCGTAGATGATTCCTTGTTCTACCGAGCCAAAAATAGCTGTAAACATGTCGAATCATCTCCTCATTTATCAACGAATTCGGCATTCCACTCTGGCTTCACCTCAACTTCAATCGTGGCAGCCGCCTCTTTGTTCATTTTTAATTTCAATGTTTGTGGAGGCTGCACAGCAAGTGCTTCAGGAACAGCCTCTTCATGTAAAACTTTGACTGCCATTTCACCTGCTTCATAGCCAATATCGAAATAATCGAAGCCAAAAGCCGCAAATGCACCACGGTCCAATGAATCTAAATCAGCAGTAAATAAAGGTTTTTTCATTTGATTTGCAACTGTTACAACGGCTTCAATGGCGGCCACGACAGTATTATCAGTGACTATATAGAAGGCATCTACTTGATCTGCTAGTGATTCTGCGGCTTGCTTTACATCTGCTGTCGTTGCAACTGCTGCTTCCTTCAATTCCATTCCAAGTTCACTAGCAAGCTGCTTGACATTATTCACTTGTGCCCGAGAATTTTGTTCTCCCACGTTGTAGATTGTTCCAATGATTGTCACTTCCATTTCTTCCTTCATAAAAGTGAGTGTTTTATTAATCGCTTCGGGATGGGCATCCATCGTTCCAGTTGCATTTGTCCCTGGTTTTTCCAAATCCTTTACTAATTCAGCACCGACTGGATCTGTTACAGATGTGAAAATAATCGGAATCTCGCTCGTTGCACTTAGAGCAGCTTGAGCACTTTGGGTTGAATTTGCAAAAATTAGATCGACATCGGCACTCACAAGATTTTTAGCAATACTTGTATTTGCGCTATTGTCCCCTTGAGCGTTTTGACTATCGTAGCTAACGTTCAAGCCTGCATCTTTCAATGCTTTTTTAAATCCTGACTGGGCAGCATTTAAAGCTGGATGCTCCATTATTTGTGTGATGCCAATTGAATACTCTTTTTCTTTTCCTTGATCCCCTGCAGATGGTGTTGGCTTTGTGCCGCATGCTGCCAATAGCCAAAGCATACAGAAAACGATTGCCAACCGTTTCCAACTTGACTTCATTCTTTTTCCCCCTCTTGGTAGCTAAATATAGATGGCTTCCTTTTCACTCCCCACTCATTCCCTTTTTGTTAAAAAGGGAATGAAATAGTTCAGACAGTTCAGTCTTTTCTATGGCGTTTCAACCTTGTTCCTTACTCTTCCTGATAGCTGTTATTTCTTTTAAACGAATATCGCACTCTTCCATCATCGAATCGATAAGCTCCCTCACTGTCAGAACCCGATTAATTAACCCAGCAATTTGCCCACAATTCATATAACCTTCCTCTTCATTTCCTTCCAACGCTCCGAGTAAGTGACGGTCTTCATTCGTTGCTTGCTGAAATTCCACTGGCGTTATTGACCTCTCTTCTTGTGCTTTAATCGATTTCGTATAAGGGCCTGCTAGTACTCTCCTGCCTTTTTGAAGAGAACGGCCAATTACAATCGTACTTGTGTCATCCGCTTCTAACAGTCTTTTTTTATAAAGAGGGGAAAAGGGGGCATCTGTAGTGGCAACGAATCTTGTTCCCATTTGTATTCCTTTTGCTCCTAAAGCAAACATCGCCAGCATGCCTCTGCCATCAGCAATCCCGCCGGCAGCTACGACTGGCAGCTTGATTGCATCGACTACTTGGGGAATAAGCGCAAGTGTTGTCGTTTCAAAAGAAGAGTGAATACCAGCTGCTTCCACTCCTTCAGCGATAACAATTTGAGCTCCGGCAGCTGCTGCTTTTAAAGCATGCTTTACAGTACTAACAACACACATAGCAACTACACCATTGTCCCGAAGATAAGAAATATAAGGAGCAGGATTGCCTGCTGATAAGGAAACAGCTTTAAGCTTATATTGGACAGCGATCCGAAGCATCTCTTCACTCCACCTATTTACAGAGATTGGGATATTAAGCGCAAAAGGCTGATCTGTTCTTTGCTTTGTTTCTTTGATTAATCTTTCAACTTGCTCAGGATTCATCGTACCAGTACCAATCGTACCTAAACCGCCAGCTTCTGAAACCGCTGCTGTTAACTGGGCGCTGCTAATATTCCCCATTCCCCCTTGAATGATCGGAACTCGAATACCAAGGATCGCTTCCAATTCCATTCACTCTCCCCCTTCCTAAAAACATTCGTTAATAGTCATACACACCACGACCTGTCTTGCGGCCAAGCCTTCCTGCTTTCACATATTTTTCTAACAAAGGGGCAGGCCGATATTTTTCGCCAAGCTTTTCGTGCAAATATTGAAGATTGTACAATCTCGTATCAAGCCCCACTAAATCAGCGAGCTCAAATGGCCCCATCGGATAATGCAAGCCAAGCTTTACAGCTTTATCAATATCTTCAGGCGTGCCAATTCCTTCTTGCAGCATATAGAATGCTTCATTTCCAATTAATGCACTCAATCTGCTCGTTACAAAGCCGGGAAATTCATTGATAATGACTGTCTCTTTCCCCATGCGAGCAGCAGCATTTTTGACGAATGCTACTGTTTGTTCACTCGTTTCCATACCTTTTACAATTTCTATGAGCTGCATTTGATGGACAGGGTTAAAAAAATGCATGGCAACGACTGCGTGCGGCCGGTTCGTAAAAGAACCAATTTCTGTTGGGCTCATCGTTGATGTATTTGTTGCCAATACACAGTCTTTTTTAGCAAATTTGTCCAGCTGTCTAAAGACGTTGCGTTTCATCTCTATTTGCTCCGGGACAGCTTCTATTATAAGATCAGCACCATTTACCGCATTTTCAAGATTTGCTTCATAAAAGAGCCTATCTTCGGCTTTTTTCTTTTCAGCTTCTGAAATTTTGCCTCGCTGCAGCCCTTTTTTAAACAAACTGTCATTTTCTTGCTGTGCCTTTCGTAAGGCTTCTTTATCAATATCATGAAGCTTTACGAAAAACCCATTCAGTGCTGCAACGTAGGCAATTCCTCTTCCCATTACACCGGAACCGATAACCGTTATTTGCTGCTGAGGCATACGCACTTCTCTCCTTTGCCAATGCCCATTATTCAAACACACTATTTTCCTTGAAAACAAGCCTTTCTTTTTTCTAAAAAAGCAGCGATGCCTTCACGATGATCTTCTGTCCGTCCTGCAATTCGCTGGGCATAAGCTTCCTTTTCAAGCATTTCATATAGGCTTTCTTCCCAACTTTGCACTGTATAACGTTTAATCAGACCAATTGCTTTTGTCGGCATTTTTGCAATATTTTCAGCAAATCGTGCTGCTTCTTCCTCCCAGTTTGCTTCTGTAAACAGCTTTGTTGCTATCCCAAGCTCCAATGCCTTCACTGCAGACAGCTTTTCACCGAGAATAGCAAGCTCCAATGCTTTCGCATGCCCTACGATTCTTGGCAAATGATAAAGAAGACCAGTATCTGGGACTAAACCAACATGGATGAAAGCTGCTAAAAAACTCGCTTTTTCGGATACAATACGGAAATCACAAGCAAGCGCCAAACTAAAGCCAGCACCGGCAGCAACGCCATTTACTGCAGCGATTACTGGCTTTTCAAGATTGGAAAGCTGTTGAATCATAGGGTTATATTGATTTCTGACAATGGAGCCATAATCAGCACCAATATGAACACTGTCGAGATCCTGGCCAGAGCAAAATGCTCGCCCTGCACCAGTAATGACAATTGCACGCACTTCGTCGTTTTTGGCAGCACTTTTTAACGCTTCTGTTAATTCGGCCAACATTTGTTCCGTAAAAGCATTTAATTGAGCTGGACGATTAAGTGTAATCGTTAAGACATGATGATGAACATCAGATAATATCGTTTTGTACATGTGATAACCCCCTCAAGATCCTTTAAAATGAGGTGTTCTCTTTTCTATAAATGCTTTCATGCCCTCTTTTTGATCCTCTGAAGCAAAGAGCAAATAGAAATTTTTCCGTTCATATTGCATTCCTTCATATAAGGAATAGTCGACGGCTTTATTAACCGCTTCTTTTATAAGGCGGATAGAGAGCGGCGGCTTTTGGGCAATTGTTTTTGCAAAGTTGTATGCTTCTTCCATTAATAATTCTGGAGCGATCACCCGATTAAGAAAACCACCTGCTTTTGCTTCCTTCGCACTCATCATCGCACCAGAGAAAAGCCACTCAAGTGCTTTCTTCTTTCCCATTTGCTTTGTCAACAACTGCGTGCCGCCAGCTCCTGGCATAACACCTAGATTTACTTCAGGAAAGCCGAATTGTGTTCCCTCCGCTGCAAATAACACATCACATGCCAACGCCAATTCAAACCCTCCCCCAAGTACAAATCCATGAACAGCCCCGATCAATGGCTTTTTTAATAAAAAGAGCCGATCCCAATCAGCAAATTGATTCATTAGCTCCATTTGAATGGCATGATCATATGCCATCTCTTCTATGTCTGCGCCAGCGGCAAACGCACGGCCATTGCCGCTGATCATCATTATCCGAATCTCATCATCGCGGTCCAATTGTTCTAAGGCAGCGATGATTTCACGAACCATTTCTCGATTTAAAGCATTTAAAACATGTGGTCTATTAAGCTTCACCATCCCAATTTGTTCGTCTTTTGCTACTTGAAGATAAGTAAACTCAGTCATTCGTCTCCTCACCAAACATAAATGAAACAATATTCCCAGCAAAAGTCATGACGTCTTTACCTGATGCTTTTGATTCCGGAGTTTTCGCCGCTTTTTGAAATGCTGCTTCACTTTCATACATCATTTCACACATGAGATAATATGGACTTTCTCCTCTTGGGGCGCCAGTCATTTTCGTTACTCTTATTTCCTTGAGCCCTGGAATTTTTGCTGTCAATGGAAGATGGGTTTGAAAATAATGCTCATCAAACGCTTTCGGATTTTCCGGTTGTTTAAATAGTGCAATCATTTTGAACATGAATGATACTCCCTTTCTTTTTGAAAAATTGGCTTCATCGCCTCAAATGGATTTTTACAAGCTTTACAATAAAGCATGCTGCGGCAAGCAGCAGGTCCAAACACATTTTCCAATACTGTATGAAGAGACTCACAATAAGGGCAAGCAACTGTCCACTGTCCTTGTCTAAATGGAGGAGCAGGGGGAGGTGCAATGCCAAATTTTTTTAACTTTTCTCTCCCTTCTTTTGTAATGCGGTCAGAAGTCCAAGGCGGAGCATAAATGAATTCAACTTCCGCTCGATCTCCCATTGCTTCCACAGCTTGTATCAGATTATCTTTGATCATATCTATTGCAGGACAACCTAAAAATGTCGGCAGTACTTTAATTAAAATACAATCATCATGCATGACTATATCCTCAATCATGCCAAGCTCGACAACACTTATCACCGGAATTTCAGGATCTTTTACAGTTTGCAATCGTTCAAAAATCTTTGTTTTTTTCCGTTCGACATCCATATACGTCACCCTTTACATGTAATGCCTGCTTTTACCATACAGTGTGCGGATCTAAATCATATACTTCACTAAGCGTCGCAAGTGCTGCTTTTAAATCGCCCGTATGCTCTCCTTTGCGACCATCGCCGCTGTTCATTTGAGGATCACCTGGATAAGGAACATTTACTTTAGAAAAAATCTTTTTCATTTCCACGATAAAACGAGTATGGAATGCTGACTCCGCTTCTAGCAATTGACTTTTTACCATTCTGTCTCCTATTGGCCCAAATGAAAGGACACCTGCAAATTCTCCCCATACCTGTTTAATCGCTGCTTCCATTCTTTTCCTTGCTTCGCCGCCGCTAAGACATAGCTGTTGAAACCAAACCTTCCAATGCATCACATGATAATGAAGCTCCACTTGGATGTTTGCTGCAAGTTGTGCCAAAGGCTCAAACGAGGACTTTTCAAGAACATGAAGTTTTTCTTGCTTATAAACACTATAGAAATAGTGGCGCACTACAGCAAAAGCCCAATCAAATCGCGGTTCTTCTAGGTATGTTCCTGTTCCATTTGCAAGCTCTAGCAGCACTGCATTCCTTCTTTCAGAAGCAGGCCGTTCATGGGCTATTACATTTGCCTTACCTTCTCCTAATGTTTCTAACAGCTCATAGTACAATACTGCATGACCCATCGTATCTTGATTAATAGATGAAAAGGCGATGTCTTCTTCAATATGCGGGGCAAGGCCTAACCATTCTGAGCCGCGAAAGGCTAAAACGAAGTCATCATCTGCTAATTGATAGAGCAATTCTATTAACGCCTGCTTATCCTCTATTAATTGGACTTTCTCTGGAGAGCTCTTACTTGTCACGCTGTTTTTCCCCCCATGATAATATTTCTTTCTCATCCAGCATTTGCTGCTCATAATGCCGCCATTTTTTTCGCAAATATCCGTAGCCTTTTGTCATGCGATAATCTTTATTATTTAATCGCTGTAAAGAAGCCCTTTCTGCCGGCTGAAGCATGCTAATATCAGAACGCTTTACAACCCAAAGATCTACAGCAGACTCACGACGCAAAAAATTTTCTTGCGCCATTACAATGGCAATTTCATGATTTGGTGCTAGTAAACTAAATTGGTGCTGAAAATGAGCAAGATCTGTCTTTTTACTAAAAACTTCAAAAACTTCATAAAAGGATTCAGTTGAAGCTCGTTGATTTTGCAAAGCTCTGCCTACTCCTTTCTTGTATTTGTCGATGTACCGTTGATTAGCATTGAATGTTATGGTTAACCAATATGAAGGTGCAGCACTCCAATCTACAGAAATAATCGTTCCTATCCAGTTTTTTTAACACTAAGTGCTTCTCTTACCCAGCGATGATCCTCAAATGCAAGCTTTCGCAGTCGCAAGCGATCTTTCGATTTAGGGCCATGATTGGCAATGATTTTTTTAAACAGCTTCCAATCTGGCTGCCGATATACCCATTGGCCAGTTGCTTTGTCTACAAACATCGTTTCATCTGGAAGCGTTAAGCCTAATGCTTTGATTCGTGGAACATATTTAGCAAAGAAATCTTGTCTGAGTTCTTCATTTGTTTTTGTCCGAATTTTATATTTTATCGTGATGTCCTGCTTAGAGGAACCGGTTGTATTTGCACTTTTTGGCCCAAAAAACATGAGCAGCGGCTCCCACCAGCGATTTAAAGCAGCCTGGAGCATGTCTCGTTGTTCAGCCGTCCCTTCTGCCAAAGCTATTACAATTGCTTCCCCATGCTGTGCATGAAAAACTTCCTCGGCACAAATACGCTGCAATGCTCTAGCATACGGGCCATAAGAGCCTTTAAGCATATTCGTTTGTGTCATAATAGCAGCCCCATCTACGAGCCAAGCAATCATCCCTGCATCAGCCCAAGTTGGCGCCTCCATATGAAAAACATTATGAAACTTTAATTTTCCAGTAAAAAGATCAGCCATTAAATCATCCCGCGTTTTTCCGAACGGTTTTAATAAATCTTCCGTCACCCGGAGAAGCAGCTGTCCATGCCCCATTTCATCCTGCACCTTTGCCATAATTGCCAATTTCCTTCTTAGTGACGGTGCTTTAGGGACCCATTCCTTTTCTGGGAGCGCCCCCATAATCTCACTAATGCCATGCATGGAAATAAGCTTAATAAGCGCCACTCTGTAATCATCAGGCATCCAATCGTCCGCTTCGATTTTTTCACCTTGCTGAATCCGCTCCATAAAAGCAGCGAGCTTGTCTTCTTCTGATAATGAATCCCATCCTTGAAAAGCCATGCCAATCCCCTTTCAATATCCCTCTTGCACAAGTCATTACAATACTATTAACGAACGCGATAAAGACTTATAGTCGCCAGTAAACACTTTTAAGCAGAGCTAGTATCTTAAAGTTCCGCTTTATCGTATATAAATGATGGGCAACTAAAACCATTGAAAACGCTTCCTTTTTTTGTTGTTTAAATAGAATGACAGAAGGGGTGATTTTCTCAAACAGCCGAATAAAGCCTCTCGCGTTAAAAATGTTGAACTACTAAAATAGTATGACGCTGTTTCTTTAATCATGACAAACTTCGGTATAATTGCCCTTGCAAACGAAAAACTGCAACTCAAAAAGAGTGAAGTTAATCATATAAGATAAGCTTTATAAAGTGTACGAAAGCCTTCGTTTTCGTTGATACAAGCTCACCGATTAATAGAAATCAAAAGCATCAATAATAAAGCGACAAATGGTTTATGGTCCTAAGCAAAATATGTTGAAAAAATGATCAAAAAAAAGGGGCGACTCAAAATCGCTTTAGCGACTTGAGCCACCACCTTCTCTTCTTAATTAGCTGTTGCTTCTTCTCCTTGGATATAAAATTGGCGTTTATGTCTGGAAATAAAGTAGCCTAATGTCAATACCATAAAGCTAATGATAAAGATCATAAGAATTCCTAGGTTATTCCATAATACGCTGTAGTCTCCACTGGAGATGACTGCTTTATAAGCTTGCACCGAATATGTCATCGGTAATGCTAGATTTAATGGCTGCAATACTTTTGGAATTAATTCTAGTGGGAATGTCCCTGCGCTTGTTGTTAATTGCAAGATTAACAGAATAATCGCTATAAAGCGGCCTGGATCAGCAAACAACGTCACAAGGAATTGAATTAATGTCACAAATGTAAAGCTTGTAACTACTGTTGTTAAGATAAACAATGGAACACTTTGGACTTCAATTCCTAAGCCGAACAGCATAATCACCACTGCTAAGAACGACTGAATCAGCCCAACAACTGCGATAACGCCAAATTTGCTCATAAACCATGTAAAACCGTTTTTTGGACGTTCAACAGGTTCACGCAAATGATAAACAATCGATAACAAGAGCGCACCTACGAATAAACCTAATGATAAAAAGTATGGTGCAAATCCAGTACCATAGTTTGGCACTTTGTTGATTGGTTTACTCTCAACCTCTACAGGTTCTCCCATCATATCATATGTTTCGTCATTTGTTTGTACATCGCCAGCTTTATCTGCGGCTTCAAAAAGCTTATCTTTTAATTCTTTCGTTCCATCTTCTAATTTATCTGTACCGTCTGCTAGCTCCTTCGAGCCATCAGCTAACTGATGGGTGCCATCGCTAATTTTTAGAGAACCTTCAGAAAGCTCTCCCATTCCACTCAACAATTGAGTAGCACCATCCGATAACTTATTTGCCCCTGAGTTAGCTTCATTTAACTTCTCATGAAAAACATTCATACCAGCCAGTAATGTTTGATGGCCTTTTGCCAATTCTTGTGTACCTTCATGAAGAGCTGATGAACCGGCATAAAGTTCATTCAAGCCTGCTTTCAATTGCTGCTGGCCATTTGCTAATTCGCCGATACTTCCAGATAATGTTTGTGCACCCTTCTGCAGTTCACCAGAAGATTGCTGAAGCTGCTTCGTGCCATTAGCAACTTGTTCGCTGCCTTTTTCTAATTTAGTTATCTCTGGTGTTAATGATGCAAACTGACCGGCCAATTGTTGTTTTACTTCTTCCGGCAGCGGTAGCTGCTCAATGGATGCATTAAATTTTGATAGCTCTGCTTGTAATTGCTGAATCCCTGCATGAACTTGATTTGCTCCAGCAGCGATATTTCCAGCTCCGCCTTGCAGTTCACCCATTTTTTGCGATAATGTGTTGGCGCCAGCCTGAATTTGTTCTGTACCGGCAATGACTTGCCCAGCTGCTGCATTTGCTTCACCTAAACCAGCATTGATTTGCCCTGCTCCAGATACAAGTTGATTTGCTCCAGCACCTGCATCGTTAGCACCTTTTACAAGCTGATCATGGCCAGAAGCCAATTGATTTAAGCCGCTTGCAAGCGTGTTTGTTCCCTCTGCCAACTCTTTTGTTCCTGATTGTGCTTTTGTCACACCATCTTTAAAGTCAATTGACTTTTCAGCTAATAGTTCTAAATTTTCTTTTAATGTTTCAGAACCATCTTTTAGTTTTATTGCACCATCATTTAATTCGCCAGCACCATCACTAGCTTTATCAAATCCATCGGCCATTTCAGTAATACTATCAAAAATTGTCTCAGCATATGTAGCTGTTACTTCTTTAGAAATCGCTGCTTTAATTTCCTTTACAGCTGTTTCTCCAATTTGTGCAGATAGAAAGTTAAAGCTTTCATTTGGAACATAATGAAGTTCCAATTTTTTAGGTTGATCATCCATTAAAGTAGTTGCGTTTTCTGAGAAATTTTCAGGAATTTCTACTAAAATGTAGTATTTTTGCTTTTCAAGATCACGATAGCCTTCTTCTTTATTGACAAAGTGAAAATCGAATTCATTATTTTCCTTCAGCTTGTCAACAAGTTCTTTCCCTAAAGTCAAATCTTTTCCTTCAAATTCAGCGCCTTTATCATTATTGACAATGGCAACAGGCATATCTTCTAAATGTTCATATGGATCCCAAAACGCCCATAAGAACATGCCGCTGTAAAGAATCGGAATAAAAATAACCGCAATAATCGGAATCAATACTTTCCGATCTCGGAAAATCTCTTTCCATTCCGCTATAAAAAGCGATTTCTTCATTTTTTCATCTCCCTCCTATATACATTGACCAATCTGTTCATTTAGTCATTTCATTGTAAAAAAGAGTTGGATCATCAATTAGACAATCCTTTAAATAAGTATAGTTCAAATAACTCGGCAATTTCATCTTTATCTAATGGCTTCCGATCTTGTTCCCAATCAAAAATTAATGAGATATAGAGCTTCAGCATAATAAAAGCAGTAAGTTCAGGGTCGCATTGTTTGATTTCCCCTTTTTCAATTGCTACGTGAATCTTTTCTTTAATATAATCGACAATGGCTTGCTCTACCCGCTTTGTCACTTCGAGAACTTCTGGCGTTCCCAATTCACGTTTTTCTTGAAACAGCTTTATTGCTAATTGATGCTCCTTACGAAATTCTAAAATTCTGTAGAGTGCTTGATGAGCATTTTCGTAAAAGGATCGTTCATCATCTTTTGTTTCTTCAGCTGCTGCTTTCATTTCTTTAATGACTGTTGAAACAATCTCTTCGAATAATTCTTCCTTATTCTTGAAAAAAGTATATATTGTACCTTTTCCAACATTCGCTAGCTTAGCTACTTGATCCATTGTCGTTGCTTTATAACCAAATAAAGAAAATGATTTGGTAGCCGCAGCAATGATGAGCTGCTTGCGATCAATTGCCAATCCTTTCACCTCCTTCAATTGACCGAATGACCAATTGAATGTTTCAGTCATTTTGTCTATGTTTAAGAATATAACATAGCTCATAAAAGATGGCAAGGATTTTTCAAATTTATTTTTTAAGTATTTGCGAAGGGATAAAAGCATATATATCAACGTTTTATTGCTGCTATGCAAATGGAAACGTTTCCTAAAATGAAAAAAGTGCCAGATTCAAGCTGAAGCAAATCTGCTTGGACTCAACACTTTTCCTGAAGGGTATTTCAATTCATTGTTGCCGCTTCTTTTGTTTCATAAACGGCTTTTTTAGAAGGTTGAAAGGCGCTTATTTAATCTATCAATAAAGCTGCCAGCCCAAATATTTGTAAAAATGGTTGCAATCGGTCGAATAACATAGAGTCCAGCAACGGCTGCTGGTGAACCGGTACGTTCTAAAATAAGCAAATTTAAAGCTACAAGGTAAATCCAATTTCCAAAATTAGAAACACCAATTCCTAAAATGAGCAAACTTGGATTCTTCCACTTTCTCAACTAATCACCCTCAGTTATCAAGATAAAGTGAACCTTCCATGAGTGGGGGTTTTCTCTCAATCCCCTACTCATAAAAAAATAGAACAAAGGCTAATCTCGCAACGTCCTCGAAAAAGAAAACCACTTTGTTCTTCGTGCAATGTGTCACTGCCGAAGCTTTTCTTGTCCCTGTTGCAACGCCTTTGTGACCGAATCCTCGAAAAAGGAGAGTTCTTTTTCTTCGTGCGATGCTGATTCAAGAAGCTTTCCTTATCCTGTCGGCCGAATCAATCGGACATTTGACTGCGCTTCTGATTCCTCTACTCCCCAAGGTAGGGGTCTTGACACGCCAGTTAGATGTGGGATAAAAAAACCTTTGGAATTATCAATGCCAAAGTTCATATTGCTTTCTAACATTATCAGCATTGATCATTCCTCGCTGCATCTGAGGAGGGCACATTTTATTATATTTTTTGATCTTTTCGTTGATTTCTGCAATCATGTTAGCAATTTTTGCTTCTGCTGAATTTTCTTCTATGAATGGCAACAATGCAGATAATTTCTCTTTAATTTCCTTTTGTTCCTTAATCCAGGGAGGTAAATAACCGGCATTTTTCGCCGTATTTAAAAAATTCTGATAAACATCTCCTTTAAATAGATTTTTCGGCAGCGGCTTCCCAAAACCCGGATTACTTTTCATATCTTCATTTTTTTCAAAATCTTGATAGATTTGAGCCATCAAATCAACGTGATCATTGTTCTTGTTGCTCAATTCAATTCCTCCAATTTGAATTTTTTTCATTCGCTTTATTATGATGATATTTATATGAATTCCTTTTAACTAAGTGAACAAGCTGAAAAATCAACAGCTGAAAGACATACCATGAACGTTTGTCTTTATTGCTACTGCTTTTTTCTTTTTCATATATGATAACTTCTTTTTTAGATTAAACAAATTGGGCATTTCATTAGAAGGTTATGTAACTGTTAACCCCAGTTTATTACACCTACTTTTCGGAGTTTATTTTCATTTAAATATAGATAAAGTGAAACTTTATTGAGATAGGTTTTTATCCAGTTCGATGTATTGTTGAAACTTTCTGTCTTTATTAACCTCTATTAAGTGAGAAGCAAGCAACTCGCTCACCTCTCACTCACTAATGTTTAAATATTGCAGAACTTGTTGAACTACTTTTTCTCCTTGTTCTATACAATCAGGAATGCCAATGCCTTCAAAAGAGCTACCCGTAACAAAAACACCGGGAAGAGCTGTGTTTACATCGTTTTTCAGCTGATCAACTCGATCTTTATGGCCGACACTATATTGCGGCATCGCATCTTTCCAGCGAGTAACTATTGTAAAAGCCGGATTTGAGCCAATGTCGATAATCTTATTTAAATCTTCCAACACAATTTGTTCAATTTCTTCGTCTGACAAATCGACAATCGCTTCATTATTTGTACGGCCTACGTAGCACCGCAAGAGGACCTTGCCTTTAGGCGTTGTATGCGGCCATTTTTTATGTGTCCATGTACAAGCGGTAATCGTATAATCACCGTTTCGAGAAACAAAAAAGTCCGTTCCTTCAATATTTTTTCGGATCGCATTTTCTGGAAATGCCATCACAACAGTAGCAACTGAAGTCAATGGAATATGTTTAAATGGAGTAAAGAAATTATATGTAGGGAAGAGCGATGGTAGCATTTGATGAGATACACATGTGATGATGCTGTCAGCATACAGTACTGCCCCATTATTTAAAACGACTTGATATTTTTTCTCCCTTTTTTCAATTAGCTCAACACGTACTCCCTTTAACACTGTATTTGGCAAAAAACCGTCTTCAAGCGTATCTACAATCGATTGCAGACCGCTTTTCAAAGTCAAAAACATCCCTTTTTTATTCTGATTTATCGATACTGGAGCTGTCTTTTTCATCCCAGCTATTAAACTGCGATACTGTTGTTCCATTTCCAAAAAATGAGGAAAAGTAGATTTTAAGCTCAATTGATCAATATCACCCGTATGTACCCCTGATAATAGCGGATCTATTAAATTATCTACCACTTCATCCCCTAAACGGCGACGAAAGAAATAGCCCACCGACTGATCTCCCTTTACCTTAGATCGTGGGAGAATGAAATCGGCAGCCGCCCTTATTTTTCCAGGAACAGATAATAGATCAGATGTAATAAACGGTTTTATTGTCGTAGGAACCCCCATTAAAGTCCCTTCAGGTATCGAATAAAGCTTATTATTTACAAGCACATATGATGTTCCTGTTGCACTATGGACAAGCTCCTTCTCCAGGCCTAGAGAGGAAATAAGTCGAACTGCACTTTTATTTTGTGCCAGGAAAGAATCAGGACCTTTTTCAATTGTGAATCCATCCTGGAAAACAGTTTGAATTTTTCCTCCTAAGCGGATCGTTGCTTCAATTAGTTTCACATTGATCGGCAGATTTCTTTTCTCTGCTTCTTGTTGTAGGTAATAAGCTGCCGTTAGTCCTGTGATTCCACCACCAATAATGACAACATCGCGCTTCTCTATTGTCACGGTTTCATCGCCTTCTTCTCGCTAAATTTTCCCATCTATTGATTGTTTTTATCTATGTAAAAAGGAGTAGAAGAGACACAAGCAGATATAGGATTGTCCTAATCTATTCGATAGCAGAGCCTTTCCGCCAAGCAACAAGGGCAGTTGTCTCCCCTTTTAATCCAATAGCTCCAAATGTTTTAAGACAACTGTCGCCATTGCATCTAAAAATGGCTTTTGCGCATTTGGCATTGCTGGACGATAATAGCTTGCACCAATTTCTTCTGTAACTACTTTACATTCATAGTCATTATCATAGAGAACTTCCAAATGTTCTGCAACAAACCCCACTGGTATGTACACAAAAGCCTTGTATCCTTTCTCTTTATGCAGCGTTCTAGTTAAGTCTTGCACATCAGGGCCAAGCCAAGGTTCAGGGGTGTTGCCTTCACTTTGCCATCCTATCGCAAAATCACGAATACCTGCACCACGTGCAATCAATTCCGCTGTTTCCTTTAATTGATCAGGATAAGGGTCTCCTGCAGCAATAATTTTTTCTGGCAAACTGTGTGCAGAAACGATAAGACAAGCAGCATCACGTTCTTCTTGACTCATTGTTGCATAAGTAGTTTTTACATTTTCTACCCAATAATCGATAAATTTTGGTTCATCATACCAGCTCTCAATAGATGTAAGATTAGGTCCGCCAAGCTTTTCAGCAGCAGCTTTCGCTCGATTGTTATAAGATTGGATGCTGAAGGTGGAAAAATGAGGCGCCAAGACGAACGTAACCGCTTCTTCTATGCCGTCTTCATACATTTTCTCTACTGCATCCTCAATAAAAGGCTCAATATGCTTCAAGCCAATATAAGCTTTGAATTCAATCTCATCTTGCATCGCATTTAATTGCTGTTCCAATCCAAAAGCCTGTTCTTCTGTGATTTTTGCCAGCGGAGAAATACCGCCAATTGCTCGGTAGCGATTGCGCAAATCTACAAGCATTTCTGATGTTGGCTTTCTCCCATGTCTAATATGTGTGTAGTATCGTTCAATGTCGTCTTCACTATACGGTGTTCCATAAGCCATCACTAAGAGTCCCATCTTCTTGCCCGCCATTTTTTTACCACCTTTTCTTTTAAAACTCGTTTTTATCTTATTAATGGTGCTTTCCCTCTAATGAAAGAAGCAGAATCTCACATCTACGTGGAAAAATTCCATTAAAGTTCTTAAAGAGACTAATGTGAAACGTCATTTTTTATTCCAAGCTTTACTTGTGCAGCGTCTTTTCTCTCTTTACTGCGCTATACTCATGAACAAACGCTGTTAACTTTTTCAGTGTTTCTGGTTTAACTGTTGGAAATACCCCATGCCCAAGATTAAAAATATGTCCTCGATGGGCAATGCCTTCATCAATAATAGCTTTTGCCCGTTCTTCTATCACCGGCCATGGAGAAGTAAGCAATGATGGATCTAAGTTGCCTTGCAGTGTTTTTGTCATTCCCATTTTTTTTGCTTCGGTGATGGACAAACGCCAATCCAAGCCAACAACATTAATAGGAAGGTCGTGCCACTCAAGCGCTAAATGGCTTGCTCCAACGCCAAACATAATAAGTGGAACACCTTCTGTTTTAAGCTCATTAAAAATACGTTCCATCATAGGCTTGATAAAGATGCGGTAATCCTGTACATTTAAAGCTCCGACCCAGGAATCAAATATTTGAATCGCACTTGCCCCTGCCTTTATTTGCGCTTTAACATAACGGATTGTCATCTCTGTTAGTTTATCCATTAAAGCGAACCATGCCTTTGGCTCAGCATGCATAAATGACTTTGTAAGGTGATAATTTTTCGATGGACCGCCTTCAATCATATAACTGGCCATTGTAAAAGGCGCTCCGGCAAATCCAATCAGTGGAACAGAAAGTTGTTCTTTTGTTAAAATTTTAATCGTTTCTAAAATATACGGAATATCCTCTTCAGGTGTTATTTCTCCTAACTTTTCAACATCACTAAGTGATCGAATCGGATTATCTATAACAGGGCCAATCCCCGATTTGATGTCTACTTCAACACCTAATGCTGGCAGCGGAGACATAATATCTTTATAAAGAATTGCTGCATCGACATTATATTGTTCCACTGGCAGACGGGTAACATAAGCACAAATTTCAGGATGATGTGTAATCTCAAACAGAGAATATTTTTCTTTTAGCTTTCGATATTCCGGTTGTGACCTTCCTGCTTGGCGCATAAACCACACAGGTGTATGGTTTACCATCTCGCCTCTTGCCGCTTTTAAAAATGTATCATTCGTTATTTTACTCATTTACAAACATTCACCTTCCATCTGCATGATAGCTGCATCTTCATACATACTCATTAGTCAAAAGTGGTACAATGATAAGTAAGTAGTAAAATGATGCAAATTACTCTCTCTTGCTCGCTATAATTTGTACATAAAATAAGTCCTTCATTAGACAAGAGTAAACATGATAGAATTGTACCAAACTGAAACTGTATACAATATTATCTGAGTTTTTTTATATTTAGCCAGCTTTTACTATATACGTTTTGGCATTGAAAGTATAGTAAGCGCTATTAAATGTCATAAAATCGTCCTTTTTGTCATTTTATCTATTTTATCATAGAAACGAGGCGTTTTTTTATGAATATGTATATGACGACTGGAACCTATGCTTTCTTAAAAAAAATGCAAGAAAAGCATCCGCATCAATGTTTAGTGTTACTGGAAAATCCATCAGAAGCACTCCTTTTACACGAAACATCTCAAAAAACCATTTTCCAGCAGCCTAGAAAATATGAAATCATAGATGCTAAAGGAAAAATCGATTGCTTAGAGTACGTTGTTTTTAACCATATTCCCGTCAAAGATGAAGGCCGCCCAGTGTTTGAATATCACTTGAAAGGTGTTTCGGACTCTATTCAACGGGAGCCAGGCTTTCAAGCATTCCGGCTATTGCGCCCGTTAAAGCACGATACGTATATTATTATGACGGGATGGGAAAGCGAAATTGCTTTTCGTCATTGGACAAACACGCCTTCCTTTCAAGCAGCATATGGCAATAAACAGCAGTTAGCTCCTGGAGAAAATAAACATATCATGGCAGGCGCTTCTTATTTTTCTTATTATGCTGCTCCAAAAGAAGAAGACAACGAAACAGAAAATCTAAACACATAATTAAATGCTAATGTCTAATCTTTTCAGAAGCACAGCCGGATATCCAGATAATAATTTTGCAATAGAAATGGACGAAATAGAAACGATAAAGTATAACTTCTATCAGTGGGGGTTTTCTCTCATCCTCTACTGATAAGAAGTAGAACAAAGGCTAAAATCGAAAGCGTCCTCAAAAAAGGAAGCCGCTTTTTCTTCGTGCGATGCTGATTCAAGAATCTTTCCTTATCCTGTCCGCCCACTTTCAGTTATCCCCCACTTAAGCTTCTGATTCCTCTTACTGCCCGAGATTTGGGTCTTGACTTGGCAGTTAGATGTGGGATAAAAAGTTCTCTAAGACGTAGTCATTAATCAAAAACTCTTTTTCTTTGATAAAACAAAAAAAGAAACTAGCTTCGAACTAGTTTCCCTATGATTCCTCTTTAATTCCAGCCCTTTTCCTCAGCAACTTTGATTGCTTCTATCCGATTTTTCACATGTAGCTTTTGTAAAATTTCTGATATATAGTTGCGAACCGTTCTACTGCTTTTTTTTTGCTGAAACGTTTTTGTTGCATTTTGCAAAACAACTACTTTTTCCATAACGTCCCTCCGTTCGTTCATACATTGATTGTACGATTTTAAGGAAACGAAGATTAGTAGGATATGTCATAAAAAAGAAATGACAAACGTCATATCAAAAATAAGCTTTTTCTTTTTTTGTACTTTTCATGCTAAGCCATAGACATGAACAAAAATTCTCGTTCCCCCATACACTCCTTTTTTAAAAAAGTGCTATAATAAGAGAGATCATATATGGAATTTTATAAAAAGGAGAATCGTGCCATGCTGGAAAAACTATTTCAAAAGCTTGAAGATTACTATGATGAAATGGTGGATATTCGCCGTTACTTGCACCAGCATCCTGAACTATCTTTTCAAGAAGTCAAAACAGCCAAATACATTGTTGATTTTTATAAAAAATTAGGTGTTGAAGTTCGCAGTCATGTAGGAGGAAATGGTGTCGTTGCAAAAATAAAAGGGGCTTTTCCAGGGAAAACTGTGGCATTGCGAGCTGATTTTGATGCACTGCCGATTCAAGAGTTAAATGACGTTCCTTATAAATCTACAGTACCAGGGGTTATGCATGCATGCGGCCATGATGGCCATACCGCTACATTGCTTATTCTTGCAAAAACATTGCATGAAATGAAAGATCAGCTTGCTGGAGAGTATATCATGATTCACCAGCATGCAGAGGAATTTGCACCTGGTGGAGCAATTGCGATGATTGAAGATGGCTGCTTAGAAGGTGTCGATGTTATTTTTGGCACCCACTTGTGGTCAAGTGTTCCTTATAAAACAATCCATTATGGAAAAGGACCTATTATGGCAGCAGCTGATCGATTTGAAATTACAATTAAAGGCTATGGCGGCCACGGTGCTCAGCCTCATCGGACGAAAGATGCGATTGTTATCGGATCACAGCTAGTCATGAACTTACAACAGATTGTAAGCAGAAGAGTAGACCCAATCTCTTCAGCAGTCGTTTCTATTGGATCATTTGTCTCTGATAATGCATTTAACGTCATTGCGGATGAAGCAAAAATCAGCGGGACAGTGAGAACATTTGATGAAAATGTACGTGATTTGATCGAAAGAGAAATGGAGCAAATTGTACAAGGAACCTGCATTGCTGCTGGGTGTGAATATGAATTTGCATACCACCGCGGCTACCCTGCCGTTGTAAATCACAATGAGGAAACTGATTTTCTTGTTGAATGCGCAAAGCTTGTACCTGACAATGAAGTTGTAGAGGAAACCTTGCCAGAAATGGGCGGCGAAGACTTTGCTTACTATTTGCAGCATATAAAAGGAAGCTTCTTCTTTACTGGAGCGATGCCAGAGCCGGCAGAAAATGCGTACCCTCATCATCATCCAAGATTTGATATTAATGAAAAAGGAATGCTCGCAGCAGCTAAAACAATGGGAGCAGCCGCTTTACAATATCAAGAAACGAAGAACGTTGAAAAATTGGAGACATCTGCCAGTAGCTAATAAAGGCTGTACCAAAAAAATACGCTATCAGTGGAAATATCCCCACTGATAGCGATTTAATTTATAAGGACAAAGCTAGACCTGCATCAGATTAATCGATCGTTTTTTCTTGCAGCCAACGAATTCGAAATGCGTTGACAGCGGTTTCTTCAAGCTGATCCATTAGTTGAAAATTAGCATACGCACCAATAACAGCGCCAATTCCTGGAATAAGCTGCAGCATTTTCATAATATCAAGGTAATCTCGATATTCCTGTTGAAATGTACGCCAATCGATTTCTTTTAATGTTTCTTTGCTTGTTTCCCAATTTTCAATTGTATGGAGTACCGTTTTTCGATGTTGGTCGCTGGAAAATGCAAGCTGAAACACTTGCAGCATAAAAATCCTTTCTTCATAAGCTTTTACATCGTAGCCATGAATCGAAGCAGCCTCAAACAAAAACTTCATTTTAATCGATAATAAAAGCGGAAAATCAGCAAGTCCTAATAAAATTCCGCCAGCACCTGTTCCAGCCCCTTCTAGCACAGCTGTTTTGCGATAGCTTTCAAAACGTTCTTTCACTAACTTCTCTTTTTCTGCTAATGACTGCGGTTTTTCTGCTAGCGGTTTTGTTAAAAAATCAGACCCAAATAAAGTGGCGCTAACCATCCCTTTGATTCCTTCAGTAATGACAGCATGTGCTTTTTCAGGAATCACTTGATTAAATTTATTTTGTGCTTTCTTTGCCAGCCGATTAAACAAGCCAGAACGCCCTTGAATTTTATGTTTCCAAACTGCTACTTCTTCTCTTATCCGCTGATCTTCTTCCATTTTTAAAACTCCTTTATCAAAATACGATCCTTTTTTATCAAGGATGTACGTAGTTTCTTCTTTTTTAATAATAACGTTGCAACTGCCACTATTCCCTATTTGTATATGCTAGTAAATGACGGCAATTCATTTTTATCTCTTAAAAATATACGGATAAGAGGAGAAGAAGTTTCAACTATTCTAGATTAATAAAGACGCTGCATTTTTCTAATGCGCTGTGGTGCATACCATTTTACAAAAACAAAGGTGAAAATAACGCCTAAGCCTAAAATAATGACGCTATCAAAAAACGCGCCACTAGCAGCTGCAACGATAGCAAAGACAAGAGATTGAACCAGCAAAATCTTTTGCAGCTGTGATAAAAATGCTTTTTCTTTACCAGCATTTGAGACAGGATAAAGATTAATCCAAATTTTTAATTCATGGTAGCGAAGCATCGGGATAAACTGAAATCCTGTTAAATATAAAAACAAGATTGCAATGCCAATTACTACATAGCGACTATCGCTAAAGAACAACAGTAAGCTGGCAATGAGCGTTAAACGGATAAATAAACCAAAATATTCATTTGTTCGAATGAATGTACGTGCATATAAATAAGTAAATGTATTCTTTTTATCAAATCGAATAACCCGGTAAAGACCGTCCAGCCACTTTCTCCGTTTTACTTGCCCTTTTAATTTCGGTACATCTGTAAATAAATTAGCTAAACGATAAAAAGCTGTCATGCGCTGCTCTTCCTTTTCAATAAGCAATTCCCATTTTAGTGTCTTTGTTTTCGCTACTTGCTGCATATAAAACAAAACAACCAAAAATAGAACGACAACAAGTGAAATCAACCACCAAGCAGCTGCTTCAATGACAAGAAACAGTAAAACAGCATTCATTAAAAATCGAGTCAAAAAAGAGCGGAAGCCTTGCATTGTATTTACCGTCTTCAGAAATTGCCAGTGAAACAAAAGATTCCAGGCTTTTAAAATGAGCAAGATCAGAAAAAAGGGAAAAAAGGAACGAAAGCCATTTCCACTTACTTGTGCATACATCGGCATCAGGACGGCTAAGACCATTAACAGCACGTAAGCTTGAACGAAAAAACTAAGCCTGATAGCCTTTTGAAAATAAGATTTCAATTTTATTTCGAGAGGGAGAAGAAAAACAACATCGGCTCTTCTTAGCAGTGTATAGATAGGACTGATTGTAGCAAAGAAAGCTAAAATGATTCCCATCACCCATCCAATCGGAAAAGCTGCATCAAGTGTCTTCACCCAATTTGTATAGTAGTAGCCGCCAGCGCCAAGGCCGAAGATCACCACAAACAAAAGATGATCATTGAACATGTACCGCGCATATCGCCGTAGCTCCTGTGCATAAGACTGTAATCGTTCACCCCATAAATGTTCAACTTTCTTCATCGTTATCTTCCTTTGTCAATTGAATATAGATATCATCTAATGTCGCATCAGGCATGCGAAAATCAGCTCGCAGCTCCTCTAATGTCCCCTTTGCCCGTACTTCGCCGTTATGCAAAATAATAAAACCATCGCAGTATCTTTCGGCAGTTGCCAAGATGTGTGTAGACATTAATATTCCTGCTCCATTCTCTTTCATCCGCCTCATCCATTCCAATAATGACTGGATTCCTAAAGGATCTAGGCCTACAAAAGGCTCATCGATGATATAAATATGGGGCTCGACAAGAAATGCACACATAATCATCACTTTTTGTTTCATCCCTTTAGAAAAATGCGCTGGAAACCATTCTAGTTTTTTTTCTAAGCGAAATTCCTTTAATAATGGTGCAACCCGTTTTTCGTATGTTCCTTCATCAATTCCATAAGCCATTGCTGTTAGTTCAAGATGCTCCTTTAAAGTAAGCTCCTCATACAAAATAGGTGTTTCTGGAACATATGTCATTTGCTTTCTATATTCTTCAGCATGATCTGAAAGCTTTTTTCCATTGATCTTAATTGTTCCTTTTGTTTGCTCCATTAAACCTATAATATGTTTTATGGTCGTACTCTTCCCTGCACCATTCAAACCAATTAAACCGATCATTTGTCCAGCTTCAACTGTAAAGGAAATATCCTTTAAAACTGGTTTTTTCGTATAGCCTCCAGTAAGATTTTTTACTTCCAATAAAGACATACTGCAACATCCCTTCTCTCTTTGTTTCTAGATTGCCTCCTTCTTTGACTACCTTATATAAGCAGCGAGGATCTTTTCATTTCTTATAAAAGCAGAACACATCCATTTCATTATTTCTCAAATCACACTGAATGTTAATCGCCAAAGCTTGGACAATACGAGATTCATTATTATGATAGCACGAGGCTTGTCGTGAAGATCATCATCTATCCATAAAGCTAATCCAAATCTTCTAGAAATTAGCCACCCCCAGCTGTTCTAGAAAATGATTCACTATATCTTTTATTCTTAATCTGATAGAGTGGCAAAAATATCTGTAAATACAGTTTAACAAAGAATTCCCTTTTGATGAACTTTTCCCTGCCATATACACACTTGTTTTATTTTTTAATCGACCTTGCATTGAATCAAAAACATGATTGCAAGACGGACATGCAAGCATCACCATTATGATTATCCTCCAGCACCCGTTGAAAACAGAACTTGTGTTAGCTATACTATTTGCATAGGAGGGAAATGATAATGAACAATTGTGTTTTTTGTAAAATCATAAAAGAAGAACTGCCCGCAGCAAAGGTGTTTGAAAATGAACATGTACTTGCTTTTCTAGATATTAGTCAAGCAACAAAAGGGCATACATTAATTATTCCTAAAGTGCATCAAGAAAACATTTATACTTTGACTCCCGATGTTGCAAGCAACCTGTTCGAAGTTGTCCCAACAATCGCAAAAGCGATAAAGTCTGCCTTTCAACCGCGAGGGATGAATTTGATTAATAATAACGAAGCCTTTGCGGATCAATCGGTTTTTCATTATCATTTACATCTTATTCCAAGATATGATGCAAACGATGGTTTTTCTACAAAATGGAAAAATTTCCAAGCGCAGTATTCAACCGAAGATTTAAAAAGCCTTGCAGCAGCTATTCAAAAACAGATAGAATTTTTCTCATAAGAGGCAAATCAAGTAAAGCCAGGTCCGTCCATACGGACCTTGTTAAGATGGCATCCACTTGATGGTTATTTTAAAAAAGAAACCATAACAAAAGACCAAATAAAAAGAAACTCATTGTAATTGTTGCAAAGACGTGAACACGTTTTTTTAATATTCGTTTCGGAGGATAAATTCCCCCATGATAAAAGGATAACAAAAAATGTAGTGTAACAATAAGAAATAATCCTCCTAACAGAAAAAAAAGAGAAATTATGCTAGACATTTCTCTCCCTCCTTGCCAATAACTTAAAGGTAGTTGTTCAAAGGAGCACTCAATTCAAAAGATAAGAGTAGGTTCAAGTAAGGCAGGTCTGGTTTTCAAACTAATGCCAACAGTAAAGCAGAAAACTGATACAGGCCGTATTAGCCAAACGTTTTTAATCAAGATAAATACGGTATGTTTGAACATGTCGCCAAAAATGCTTGATTCAAGAGCAGGGACATCTAAAAAATTGAGAGATGGCAATGTCTAGGACATAACAATAAAACGTTGGAATTCTTCGGACTTTTTGAACAACCTCTATAACATCATTATGCTAATCATAGTTTGAACATGTAAAAGATAAAGAGGATTTTCTCTATTTGTGTAGAAATTGTATTAAGCAAAACTTTGAGGTGATCAGGATGAACAAAAAATCATTTAGCCTAGGAATTTTAATTGGGGGTGCCCTTGGAGCCGCTGCTGCATTATTGTATTCTCCTTCTTCTGGAAAAGAACTGCGTTTACAAATAAAAGAAACAACAAATGAATGGACAAAGATCATGATTGATCTGAAAAACAACGCAAATGATCTGAAAGATTCGGTATCGAAACTTACAAAAGAAGGAAAAGATATTATTAAAGAAATATCACATGATGTGAAAACAGCTGTAAATGATTGGCAAAAACAGACAGAACCTAATAAAGAACGCTTACAAGAAGAAGTAATCAAAATTCAAAAAACATTAGAGGAATTAGAGCAAAAATTACAGAAAAATGGATGAAACAAAACTCCCATCAGTTGACATAACATCCAGCTGATGGGAATTCACTTTTAAGGTCCGCCTTACGGATTGAATAAACTGTTACTAATTAGCAGACGCTTATCAAATGTTTATACTAAGCTAAAATCATTCATTTCCAGTCAGAAAGCCTGTTATATCTATCTCTCGAAATTGCAATGATTGAACCTCGCTCTTATTCTGCCGTCTTGCCTTTTTCTGCAGCCTTGAAAGTACATAATGCTGTCAATTTTCCATATTTCAAACGTCTTTCTATATAGCAGAAAAATAAATAGAATAGCTGATACTCGACAGGTGAATGGATAACGATGAACCAAAATCAGATTTAATCATTTATATTCTTCTAAATGATTATTTTTAGCTGGAAAATGATATGTATGGACAAAATCTTATATTTTCATCTTTATTAATTTTTGTTTTATTGGCATAATATTAATGAAAGAGTGATTCAAAAGTTTGGGCATTGCATATTTCAGTCAGTTTCGGAGTAAGAAGAGAATATTAGAATTTATGAACACCCTTTCATTATCTGGTTGCAATTTCATGTGCTTCGTTTTTTGAACATCTCTGTTCATTTTTATTCTTCTTTTTTAAAATGCGTGAAGTAAATAGAAAAGGGTAGGTGAAAAAAAGTGAAAGATCAACTATGTTCAATGAAGGAAGCAATGTTCTTTAGTCAAAGGATGGCCCAAATAAGTAAAGCACTTTGGAAGTCTATTGAAAAAGATTGGCAAGAATGGATAAAACCTTACCAGTTAAATATTAATGAACATCACATATTATGGATTGCTTATCACCTTCGCGGCGCATCTATATCTGATGTTGCGAAATTTGGAGTGATGCACGTCTCGACAGCCTTTAACTTCTCAAAAAAATTAGAAGAAAGAAAGCTGTTAAAATTCTCAAAAAGAGAAAATGATAAAAGAAATACATACATTCAGTTAACGGCTAAAGGAGAAGAGCTGCTGCTTGATTCTATGAAAGCCTACAATCCAGAAAATAATGCTGTGTTTAATGGTGCATTACCTTTACGGGAGCTATATGGAAAATTTCCAGATTTCATTGAACTAATGACAATTATAAGACATATTTATGGCGACGATTTCATGGATATTTTTGAACGTTCTTTTCATCATCTTGAGTCCGAATTCATTGAACAAAATGGAGAACTAGTTAACAAAAAAGAAGACCAAGAACCGTAAATGCCTCATATTTAGTTCAGAAGGTGCAACACTCCATCTGATTAAAATTGTATAGCGATCACACTTAAACATTACATCGAAGTTAAGTCTTTTCCATCATCATCCCATCTAATGTATGATTCCAGCATGTTGCATCTTATTGATGATCGTATACTGTAACATTTTTTTACTTCATGTCTCCTGAAACGAATCATTCTAAACTTAATCATTATTCACAACGAGTGAAGGGGCGAATAGACAGCCCCTCTCTCTCCGTACTTATTAAACATTGTCCGCTTCCTCTTTTCTCTGTTGAGGGGCCTTTTTTTATTTAAAGAAACACACTAACATTCCCTTGCTTTCACAGTCCTCTTGTAAAAAATATTACGATAAAAACAAGGTGCATATCGACTTTAAAAATGAGAAAAATAGCTATTGCAATTTTTCACCATTCATCGTACAGTATGAAAAGCAGATTAGAATCAAAAATCAAATTGGACACTTTTGATCGAACCACAATGTCAAAACTGTCCTTCATTCTAAACATATCGGAGGCATTTACAATGCATTGCTTTAAATCTATTAAAATTGGTCGATACGTTGATTTCTATCGCACCTTTTTATTATCGGCAATCATTAGTTTCGTGTCTTTTGTGATTTTATACGTACCTACACAGCTGTTTTTTTTACAAAGATTCGAGGATCAATATCTTTTCCTTTTTTTATTAGGGGTTCTATTTATGTATCCTTTTCATAAGCTTATGCATATATTGCCAATTATCCATCGCCGCAAGCACCTTGCTTGGAGCCTGGAGATTCATTTCTTTTTTTTACCGATTTTAACCTTTAAAATGAAAGAAGCAATTGCTAAAAAACAGTTTATTCTCATGATGCTGAGCCCATTTCTTGTCATTAATACTCTTTTGGCTTCAGCATGCCTGCTATATCCATTCTATGCTCATTATTTTATCATGTTATTAGCCTACCATATTGGCCTATGCTATGCAGATATCATTTATGTAAAGCCATTGCTGTTTACACCAAAACATGCAGTTATTGAAGAAAATGAAAACGGCTATGAAATTTTAATAGCAGAAAATAATGGGATTCTTACTCGATAAAAGGGCAGTAGCTAGTTTGAAAATGTTTTTCTCTGTCAATAAGTTAAATTTCACACACTTTGCAATCAGGACAGACATCACTCCTGTATTAGCAAATATCACTAAAGCCTTGAACATGTACTAGAGGGAAGCTTCTCTATCTTTTTTCTTTTTTTTTTGCTATTGTATAGCATAGAGGAGATCCGAGGGGAGAGGAATATATGATCGTTTTTTTTATTTTTTTTGCTTTATTTATTCTTTATTTAATGAACAATCTAACGAACTCGTTATGTGAACAAAAAGAGATTCCGGAAGAAAAACAACCAAAGATCTTTCGAACTATTAATATTCTCATTACTATTTTACTCGTCTCTTCTTATATAGACGTTTTATTTACTTAAAATATTTTTCTAAATGTAACATTGCCAGTTACATAAAGTGAAACTTCCAGTGGGGATATGTTATTATCCCCACTACTATAGCATGATAAATCGCAGATGACGATTCTCTCCTATTCATTCTTAAATATTTAATGAATAATATCGCTTGTCCTGCATCGTTTCTCTTATAAAGAAGATTCATGCTGGAAGGGGTCGAACAAAAAGTCGACCCCTGCTACATCTTCCCATCCATTTGTTTATACGAAGCGAAGAGAAACATGACAACCTCATTTATTCAAATTCGATAAACTTAGGGATTCTTGTTCAATAGAACCAAGACGCTCCCACAATAATTAACAAGATAAACAGTACAACAATTAATGCAAAGCCTGCTCCATACGCTGCACCCAATTTCCCTCACCTCCGTTCCAACAAATCATGATTGCCCACAAAGAGATTCGCCATTACTAGGAACATGTAGTTCATAATGGTCTACCCTATTCTATTCATACATTATTTCTGGCGCATGGGCTTTTTATTTATCCTCCTGTCAATAGCTGCTCAATTTTTTTAGCATATATAAGCGGCACCAATAATAATTAATAAGATAAACAGCACGACAATTAATGCAAAGCCACCGCCAAAAGTGAAACCCATTTTCATTACCTCCCTTTCTCTTCGATTTATCTTATGTGTTTGTCACGATTTATGTTTGAAAAAAACGCCTATTTTTTCGAAAAAATCTCCATTGTACTTCAAAAAACATGATAAGAGCTAATAAAGTGAAACTTCCATCAATGGGGATTTCTCTTCTCCCCACTAAAAGAAGTAGAACAAAGGCTAAGGTCGCAACACCCTCCGCACTTTTTTCTTCGAGCGATGCTGATTCAAGAAGCCTTCCTTATCCTGGCGGCCCGAACTAATCGGACATTTGACCTGTTATTACACACCTAGCGCTTTTGATTCCTCTAATTCCTGAGGAGAGGGTCTTGACTCGCCAGTTAGATGTAGGATAAATCGGACATCAGTTAACTGCATCTAATTTTTATCCCATTTTGAAGACAGAATAGAGGAAAATAACGATACAACAGAGAATTATAGTAAAAAGGAATGTTTTTCTTTTTCTAAATCATTCACGATTGTTTTTTTCTGTATAAATGTATGTTATAGTATGACTTGTAGTCTAAAAAGAGGCGGAAATTAATCATTAGGGAGTTGTACCAAAATGAAAAAATGGGTTTTAGCCCTGTCATTAACTGCTGGTGTTATCGGACTAGCAGCTTGTAATAATAACAATGGTGAAGTCATTGCTGAAACAAAAGCAGGCAACATTACAATGGACGAGCTTTATGCAGAGATGAAATCGAAACATAATGATGTCGTTGAAGATTCATTGCAATCGATTGTGTTAACAAAAGTGCTTTCCGACAAATACAAAGTAACTGATAAAGATGTAGATGCCGTTATCAAAGAAAATAAGGAAGAATATGGCGATCGCTTTGAAGAGTTGATTCAACAAAGCCAATTCGGTACGGTTGAAAACTACAAAAAAAGCCTTGAATTGAACTTGCTTATTGAAAAAGCTTTACTTGATTCCGTAAAAGTGACAAAAGACGAAGTGAAAGCACATTACGATGAATGGGAGCCAGATGATATAAAAGTGCGTCACATCGTAGTGGAAGATGAGGAAACAGCAAAAGAAGTGAAAACAAAGCTTGACAGCGGGGAAAAATTTGAGGATCTTGCTGGAGAATATTCAACTGAACAAGGTGCAGCAGAAAGAGGCGGCGACCTTGATTGGGTTTCTCGAGGATCAATGGATCCAGCATTTGAAGAAGCAGCCTTTAAACTTAAAGTCGACGAAATTAGCAAACCAGTTCAATCTTCTTTTGGATGGCACATTATCCAAGTAACAGATAAAAAGGAAAAAGCTTCGTTTGAAGACATGAAAGAAGAAATGGAAAAAGAAGTGAAGCTTCAGAAAGCAAATCCACAAGAAGTTATTAGTAAAGAGCTGAAAGATGCTAACATTTCTGTAAAAGACAGTGATTTGAAATCAACTTTTGATCTTTTCCTAGAAGATCCTGAAAAACCAGAAAAAGATAATGACAAAAAAGAAGATAAAAAATCTGAAGATAAAAAGAAAGATCAAGAAGATAGCAAAGACGAAGAAAAAGATAATAAATGAGTTTATCATTTAAGCTTTGCTTCCCTGTTTGATGATACTCACGTACGCAGCTGCATACATGGGTATCATTCGAACAGGTGCATTTAGTATTGAAAAACATTTTCTGTTGTTCAAAATGGGGGAGAACAACAGCAATAGCAAAAAAAGCAGGCATTGTCGCATGCCTGCTTTTTACTGTCCTAATTCCTTTATTTGTTCTTTCTGAGCTTTTGCCTTTGCGATCCTTTCTAAAAAGACCTCCCCTTCCTTCTCAATCCATTCCTGCTCCTCAGCTCTTTCTGCTTTCGACGTTTTTATCGTCATAAACGCACTAAATATAATGCCTAATACAACCATATAAATCCAGATAGGCAATGTCATTGATTTTTTCCTCCACCCTTTCTACAGTTTGTCCATATTACAGCTCCTTTTGACTCAGACAATAGACAACATAAAAAGTGAAACTTCCATCAGTGGGGGTTTTCTCTCATCCCCCACTGATGAGAAGTAGAACAAAGGCTAAGGTCGCAGGCGTCCTCGAAAAGGAAACCGCTTTTCTTCATGCGATGTATCGCTGCCGAAGCTTTCCTTGTCCTGTTGCAACGCCTTTGTGACCGACATCCTCGAAAAAGGAGAGCACTTTTTCTTCGTGCGATGCTGATTCAAGAAGCTTTCCTTATCCTGTCGGCCCGAACCAATCGGACATTTGACTTTCGGTTATCCCCCACCTAGCGCTTCTGATTCCTCTTACTCCCCGAGGTGGGGGGCTTACTGCCAGTTAGATGTGGGATAAAATTGCACCATGCTAAAGTGTATGAATTTCTTCAAAAAATATTCCGATTATTTTTTAAAAAAATATCAAACTGTATAAAAAGGCGAATGAAACTGCAATGACCGAATGATGGACAAGATAACGCTAAGAGACGACAAAACGGGAGGGCGTTAAAACCTACCAAAATTAGTCATTTCTTTGTTCCGCTTCCAGCTTAAATTCAAAATGACAAACCCCTTCTTTTAGAATATAACGATCATGAACAACTTGAAAGTTCGGGTTATACCCTCTTGCAACAGCTGGATCAATCATTTCACAATATAAAATACCGTACTCATGCATATCATCATCAGCCCACTGCTGACCAAATGGACAGCGTGTAAAAGTTTGTTCTATCATATTTGGTTTAAACGTATTTTCATAAGTAAATAAGTCGCTTCGGCCCATATCATAGTTTGATAGATAGTGATCAACCGTATTATCTTTGTTCATATACTTTGCTCTTTCTGCAATTCCTCTTCCTCTTTCTTCCCCGAAAGTACGGACACCTTCTCGAATCGCATTTTTACCCTGTTCTCCATACTCATCTACAACTGCTTTTGTCACTTGAGCAAATAATTTAGCCATTAACCCATAGATATTCAAATCTCCATATTTAGGTTGAGCAGTAACATTTTCAGGTATATATTTATCTAAAACATGGATTTCTCCTTCAATCGCAGCTTGTTTTGCAATATCATGAGCTTCTTTATAGCCAAAGTGTTCAACTCCTAGCTGCAATAATTTTTTTCCTTCTATTCCAAATGAAGAAACTACTGATTTCTCAAGATGCGTAAATAGTTTAGCAGTAATAGAATACATAGATAAAGGCGGCAATGGCTCTTTTTTTATATTCATCAATATTCCTCCTTATGTGAAATTCTCTTGTTGACTTTTTTTATTATATACTTTAAATTTAATTTATTCAATTCTTATCGGTTTTATAAGAATTAATATGATACAGCTAGAGAAGGAGTTTACATCATGAATGATTCAGGTACTTATATAGTCTTTATTGAAATAGCTATTTATCTTATTTCTTTGCTTGGAATTGGATTCTATTTCAGTAAAAAGGGTTTAGACCATAGTGACTTTTTTTTAGGTGGAAACAAATTGCCGGGATGGGCACTTGCCTTTTCAGAAAGAGCTACTGGTGAATCTGCATATATGTTTTTAGGGGCAGTAGGTTTTATTTATATTTCTGGTTTATCAGGGATTTGGATTTTAGCGGGCATGTTTTTTGGTGTTGTTTTTTCATGGCTTTTTCTCGCTAAAAGGTTTATGGAGGAACGAAAAAAGTATAACGTTTATACGCTGCCAGATTATTTAGCCGTCAAATTTCCACAGCATGGACAGCTAATCAGATGGATATCAAGCATCATTATTGGAACATTTTTTATTTTTTATATATCTGGACAGTTCGCTGGAACAGGCAAAACACTCTATTCTATTTCTGGTGTTAATATTACTTGGGGTACGATTATTATTTCGGTCATTATTATTGCTTACTCATGTATGGGAGGATTCATGTCGGTCGTCTGGACAGATGTTGTCCAAAGCTTCCTCATGCTTGCTACCTTTATCGTAGTACCGATTGTCGCATATTCAGAAATACACGCGCAGCATCTCTCTATTTCGCATTCACTTGTTGAGATGGGAAATGGCGGCAATAGCTGGACTGGTGGATTGACAGGTATTAGCTTAGGCGTGTTAATATTTGCAAATTTTTCTTGGTTTTTTGGCTGGCTTGGGGGACAACCTCAGTTAAGCTCTAGATTTATGGCCTTGAAAGACGAAAAAGAAGTGAAACAAGCAAAAATAGTTGCCTTATCTTGGACTCTCGTTGTCTATGTAGGTGCTTTTTTAGTTGGAATCTTTGGGATTGCTCTATATGAGCAAGGGACATTAACCGATTCTGAAATGCTTTTGCCTTTTATGCTGGCAGATTTGCTGCCTCCTTGGGCCGCAGGAATTTTTATTGCGAGTATTTTAGCAGCTATTATGTCAACAGCCTCTTCACAATTAATGGTGATCACAACATCTGTCAGCGAAGATATTATCCATAAATCGTTGAATATAAAATTAACAAGCCGATCCCTGGTGACAATCTCTAGAATAACGGTAATAGCAGGAGGAACATTAGGACTTATTCTTTCTTTAGTCTCAGATTCTTTAATTTATACTGTCGTAAGCTTTGCGTGGGCGGGAATTGGAAATACTTTTTCTGCTGCAATACTGATGACATTCTTCTGGAAGAAAACATCAGGTGCTGGCATTGTTGCTGCCATTATTACTGGTTTTATCAGTGCAATAGTCTGGACAAGCTCTCCGTTGGAAGACATTGTCACTTCAAGAGCTAGTACGTTTTTTATTGCTATCTTTACCGGAATCATCGTAAGTTTGCTTATTCCAGATAAGAAAATAGAAATAGCAAATGAAGCAGTTGAAACTCCATAAGGCTGCACCTTTTTCTAAAGGACAGCCTTTTATAGGAGCTTATAGTTATTTGTCGCTTGTACGATCTCTTTCACTTCGATCAGTGAGGTTCTCTTAGCTCTACTGATAAGAAGCAGAACAAAGGTTTAGAACGTTCATTCTTCGTACAGAAACATTTGACTTCATTTATAATAGTATCAATTATGAAACTACTACAGTATTATATCGTTGGCTTATAAAAGGATCGATTGTCCAATGCAAAAATACGTTCCGTATATTCTCCTGGTTTTACATGCTGAAGTGCTCGATCTAGCATATTCATTTTTGCATCTAGGTTGTCTATGTAATGCAAAATCTCAGCCTCTTTGATTAATGGTGGTTTCGGACTGCCCCATTCTTGCTTTCCATGATGAGAAAGCACTAAGTGCTGTAGAATGACCACTTCTTCTCCTGTTATTCCGAGTTCATCTGCCGCTTTTCCAATTTCATTCACCATAATCGTAATATGGCCTAGCAAGTTCCCTACTACTGTATAAGAAGTAGAAATTGGCCCCGAAAGCTCTATAACCTTTCCGAGATCGTGAAGAATAACCCCTGCATACAATAAATCACGATTTAAGGAAGGATATAATTGAGCAATTGATTTTGCCAGGTCAAGCATTGACACAACATGATAAGCGAGTCCCGATACATATTCATGGTGATTTTTCGTTGCAGCAGGATATTCAAAAAAGACAGATTGATATTTTTTGAGCAAGTGTCTTGTAATCCTTTGAATATGAGAGTTTTTCATTTCAAAAATATATCGTGTTATTTTTTCAGCCATTTCCTCTTGGCTTAATGGTGCAGTCTCTAAAAAATCGGCTATGCGATAATTTTCTGTTGGAGCGATCGGGCGAATCTGCCTAAGCTTTAACTGATTGCGGCCGCGATAATTATGAATGTCGCCAACAACTTTGACAATTCTCTCAGCCTGGTAATTTTTCTCATCCTGGTCAGATGCGTCCCAGAGCTTGGCTTCGATTTCACCTGAGCTATCTTGTAAAATGAGTGTCAAGAAAGGCTTTCCGTTGCTTGCTATACTCTTTGTACTACTTTTAATTAATAGATAAAGCTCCACCTGCTCCCCTATTTCATGCTCTAAAAGTGCTTTTGTCATCGATATTCCCCCGATTTTCTCCTGTTTTTTAATTAAAGTATATCACAGGTCGCTCCTCTTTATCTCTTTGTGAAATTTTCTTCGTATTGTTGCAATTCAATGATTTGGCTTTTCGAAAAAAAGGGCAGTAAATGCTGATGGCAAGTAAAAAACAGCACTTGCGTGTCCTTCTGGAATTCTTTTAAAAGCTGTATTACCTTTGCCGTTCGCCGGTGATCAAAATTGACAAAACCATCATCGATGATAATAGGAAAAGCATATTCGGTTTGTAAAACAGCAACAAGGGCAAAGCGTAATGCAATGTATAATTGTTCCTTTGTTGCTTGACTGACTTCCTTCGCTTCGAACAATACGCGATCCTTTCTTTCGATGACAAAAACATCATCGGCCTGTATATGAATGCGAACATATTCGCCATCGGTTAGAAGCTTAAAATACTCCTGTGCTTTTTTCACTACTTTTGGCAATCTCTCTGCTTTTAAGCGTTTCATTGTTTCATGAAGCAGATGTTTAGCCAACTGATATTTCATCCATCTTCTTGCTGTTTCTCGGTAAATTGATTGCAAGTGATAAAAATGATGCAAGTGTTCAGTGTAAGTACCGCCTTCTTCTAACATTTTAATTTCGTAAGTTAAGTTGGCAAGGCGCTTGTGCATTTCCTCGAGTTGTGCTGTTGTTTGTTTTTTTTCTGTAAATAGCTTTGCTTGCTCTTGCTCTACGTTCAGCAATGATCGATAATGCCCGCTTTCCTTTATAGCTTCCTCAGAGAGCTGCTGTTCGATTAATAAAAGCCTCTCTTTTCGTTCTTTATATATATGTAGCGCTTCCGCCTTAGCCCAATACGCTTCTTCGTCATGTACATTTGCTGCTTGCAGCAAGGCTGCTGTTTCACGCAGCAAAGCTTCATGCTGCAATTGCACTTGCATCCTGTCATCCTCTAACGCTTGCAATTGTTTTTTCGCTTCGCGGTATAGCACCAACTGTTCATCTTCTCCTTTTAAACGTTCTTTCAAACGAATAACCCCTGTTTCATTTGCCTGCCATCCTGGCAAAAACGGTTGGACTAAAGCAGTAAGTTCTTGGTGCCATCGGCATTGCTTTTCACTCAAATCTGCAATTCTTTGCGCTTTATGATCCACTTTTTCCTGTAATAAAATGATCTCTCTTAATCGGTCTAATGCATCTTCCAGCTTTGTCGAAGCAAAATCAGCAGGAAGTTGAAGTATATGTTTAATCCGGAGAAGCTGCGCTTCGATATTTTTTTCCATCTTCTCTAAAGACGCTAATTGCTCCCTCGTTTCCCGCCATTCTATTTGTTGACGCTCTAAGCGAATAAGCTCTTCTTTCCAGGATGTGCGAAGCTGGCGCTGCTGTTCATAGCTTTCTTTCCAATTTTCGTGTTCAGCGCTTTTTTGCTTTAGTTCCGACTCTATGATTGCAGCTTCTTGTTTTAATTGTGTTAATATATGATCAAACGGGTCAACTTTCTTTTGTTTTGTAAAAAAACTTAGGTAAAGAACAGATAAAAAAGCGAGCAGGGAAGTACTTGCAAACAGCCATTGTAAAGCAATGACACTCCAAACAGTTATAGAAACAAAAAAGATTGCAGCCAAAGAACCTATCGTCCTTTTTACAGCTGCTGCTTTCTTCCGTTTTTCTCCCGCTTCCGTTTTTCTCTGTTGATAAAAATCGATTTGCGCTGTCATAACTTGCTGCTGTTGTTTTAAATCTTGCACTGCTTGTCCTTCATGATAAAGACGGTCTAAGCGGCGATAAGCTTCTTCATCCAACAGATTATTTTCGATTCGTGTACAAGCAGCTTCTGCCTCTTCTAATCGTTTTGTCTCATAGTTCCATTTTGTTAATATATCTTGTTTTTGAACTAGCAAACGATTGCTTTCCTGTACAGTATGGCGTATCTTTTCTTTCATATTCATGCCAAGCTGTCCGATCTGAAGCTGAGAAATTTCCTTATCATCAACATGAAGATCATTTTTTAATTTCTTTATTTGTTCCTTGCCATCTGACATTTCATATTGAAGTTGTACCAGATCATCGTTCCATTGCTGGACCTGAGGCCATTTCTCTAGTAATTGATCTATTTTGATTCTCGTTTCATTATTTGCTAATGTCGATTTCTTACATGAAATTGTTTTCTCAAGCTCACTTTGTTTTGTTCGATAAACATTGAGTTGTCCCCTCGTTAACCGCAGCTGCTCATTCATTTTTTCGAATCTAGCGATGCCATTAGCAGGAAAATCTAAGTCAGTTGAATCATTTAATTGCGATTGGAGCTGATTTCTTTCTTGTATCAAAGGCCATTCTTTCACAAGTTTTTCAAGCTTATAAGTTGCTTGCAGCTGTTCTTTCTGAAGCTGTTGCAATTTGTCTTTTTCTTTTTCAATTTTCGTTGTTTCAGCTACTAATCGAGCATATTGCTGCTGCTGTATTTTCCCTTTTTTCAACTCTTTTTCCGCTTGCCTTAGCTGTTGAAGCTGTTGATTAAGAATAGGCTTGCGGCCATTGGGCTTAAAAAGACTGTCAAGTTCTTTTTGCAGCTGCTGTTCAGCATGCAAAAGTGCATCAGTCCCAATCGTTCCGGCAGCAAGTAAATATCGTCCAATTTCTTCGCTCTTTAAAAGATGAACCCCTTGCAAACCATGGATATCAAAAGAAAAAATCCGCTGAAACATTGCTTTATCCATTCCCGACAAAAGCTGCTGCAATTCGAATTCTCCACCGACTGTACCATCTTGAAAATGAAGCGTAACATCCCCAACTGCTTTTCCCTTCATACGTTCAATGATTATTTCGCCATCAACTTCTGTTTCAACAATCAATCTGCCTCCATACTTAGAAGCATGCTTCGGTTCATATCGAGATGCCGTTTGCTGTTTCGTTGGAAATCCAAACAAAATACTATGGATAAAGGACATCATTGTAGACTTTCCTGCTTCATTGGCTCCATAAACTACTTGTAGACTAGACAAATGATGAAACTCTCTATCTACTAATTTTCCATATCCGACTATTTGAATACTTTTTAATTTCATTCGCTTCCGTTTTGAAAAACAGATATTGCTATGTTTTACGTACGGTTTCCCCCTTTTTTGAATGTATTACCGTCTATGTAATTTGTCTAACATAAGCGCTGCCGCCTCTTCTACGATTTTCATTTTCTCTTCTTCTGTAAGAGGCTCTAAATATCTACTGCCATAAGTATGTCCTGCCAAGTCTTGAATAGCGCCTAAAAATATGGACGATTCTCTTAGTTCAGAGACGCTTTCAGCAAGCTCTTCAGTAAAAGCTTGTTGTTGTATTTCATCTGCTCCAGAACGTATGTCTGATACATGTATAGAGTATATCCAAACAAAAGCCGCTTCCATTTCCTCTCCATCCTGCAGCACTTCTATTAATTCTCCGTTTTCAATTTTTTCTCGTGCATTAAATGAAAGCTTGTCTACATTTGTTAATATTAGTTCTAACATCAATCCTTGTTCTATTCTGCGAAAATGCTCTATTTTCTTTTTACATAATGCAAAAAGCTCGGAAAAATGCTCTATTCCAGCAGCTGAAAGGGAGAGAGATTCCCAAACAATATCCGCTGTTTCAATAAAATCCAGCTCTGAAGTTTCTTTAGAAAGAGAAACAAAGTAGCAGCCCTTTTCCCCAGTTTCTTTCCGATGGCGTCCTTGAATATTGCCAGGGTAAAGAACAACAGGATCCTCATGAAGGATCTTTCGTTGATGTATATGGCCAAGCGCCCAATAGTCCATGCCTTTCTCTAATAAATCAGCAAGCGAAAAAGGCGCATAAGGCTGATGAACCTTGCTCCCTCCTTCGCAATGTCCATGAAGCAAGCCAATATGGAAATGAGCATTGCCTGTTTTTACATATTGATTTACCTTTCTATCAAGGACATGACGATTAGGATAGCTGAAGCCATACAAATGAACGGTTGTACCATCTTCTTTCGTGTAGCGCTTCTTTTCTACCTGTGCAGAAAACGTCTGTACATTGCCTGGCATATCAATTGTTGTCCATAAACCGCCTAAATGATCATGATTGCCATGCAGCAAATAAACGTAGATTCCCATCTCTTCTAAGCGTTCTAATTGCTTTCTCATCCTTGCTTGTGCTTTGATACTGCGATCCTCGCCATCATACAAATCTCCACAAAGAAGGACAAAATCTACATGTCGTTTGATTGCAGCATCTACCACTTTTTCAAAGGCTGAAAAGGTGCTTTCTTGTATTCTTCTCCAAATCGAGCTCGGCAAATGCTGCAACCCTATAAATGGACTATCTAAATGCAGATCTGCTGCGTGGATAAATCGAACGCTAGTCATGAATAACCTCTCCTCATCGAATATACGTTCTTGTCCATTCATTATAAAGGATTTCACAAAAAAAAACACCGGATAACCGGTGTTTTTATAAAGTGAAGAAACTCTTTATTCATTTTTCGTCAATTGAAGTGCTTTTTTAATATCTTTAAAAGAACGAGAATGCCCGTACATGAGAACGCCGCCGCGATAGACTCTGGCACCAATTGTTGCTAAAATGCCAATAGTTAATACCATCAAGCTGATGGAAAGCATTGTTTCCCATAACGGTATATTCAGCATTCCCACCCTTAAAAACATGAGCATCGGTGTAAAAAATGGAATGAATGATGTTACCGTTACTACCGTTGATTCGGGATTGCTTAAACCATACATAGCAATGAAAAAGCCGATCATAAGGATAAAGGAAATCGGCATAAGCATTTGTTGTGCATCTTCCGTTCTACTGACAAGTGATCCAAGAAATGCTGCTAATGTCGCAAACAATAAATATCCTAATAAGAAAAAGACGATAGCGTACAAAATCGACGAAATAGATGTTTCTCCAAACCCGAAGAAATCAAAAAAACCGCCCTGTAGTGTATCAAAGTTTTTGCTAATCGCTACATATCCTATTCCAAGAAAAAGTGCCATTTGTGTTAAACTCACAAGAGCCAAACCAATAATCTTGGCAAACATTTGTTTTGTCGGTGAAACACTGGAAATAAGAATTTCCATCACTCGCGATGATTTCTCATTCGCAATTTCAATTCCGACTGTATTAGCATAAAAAATAACAGCAAAATAAATAATGAACAACAGAATGTAGACAAGTCCTCTTGCTTGGTTTAATTCCTCTTCTGATTTTGCATGCTCCATTAAGCTGACCTTTTCTAATAATACTGGACTATTTAATGATTCCAACTGTTCAGGTGATAGCTGAAGCTGTTCCGCAGCAAGAGTAGACTTTGTTGCCTGCAAAGCACTCTGCAACTCCATCGTTCTGCCTGATTGTGCAAGCGATGGGGCTTTATAAATGCCTTTCAGCACATTTGTTTTATCTGTTTCTAAAATAAGATAGCCATCATAAGTGCCTTTATTAACGGCCTTTTGCAGTGCTTCTTCTGTTTCTGCTACTTTCGTCAACATCATATCGTCCGTGACATCGCCAACATGTTGTTCAAACAATTCAAAAACACCAGTTGTCTGGTCGATAACTGCAAGATGATATTTTTCCGAATCGTTATCAAAAAAGGCAATAATCCTTCCAATGTTGGCAAAGAGGATTACAGCGATAAGCATAATCACTGTTGTCACAATAAAGGATTTTGACTTTAACTTTGTAAAATAAGTATGGCCGAGCATAATGCCAAATTTATTCATATGCTGCACCTACCTTCTCAATAAAGATATCATTTAACGATGGTTCTTCTAACTCAAACTTACGAATAAAGCCTTTGCCAGCGATCTGATTTAAAATAGCTTGGGCTGTTTCTTCATTCTCAATTTGCAGCTTCACACCTTCAGTGGTTTTCCTCCAGTTAAGTACCCCATGAAATTGTTCCAAAAATTGCAAATCCATATCTGCATGAATGACGACATTCTTTTTGCCAAAAGCACTTTTGACTTCACGCAGACTACCGTGTACAACAGGTTGTCCATGATGCATAATACATAAGCTTTCACACATCTCCTCCACATGCTCCATGCGGTGACTGGAAAAAACAATAGTAGAGCCATTTTCCTTTAGATCAAGGACAGCACTTTTCAGCATTTCGACATTTACTGGATCAAGTCCACTAAACGGTTCGTCGAGGATGAGCAATGTGGGCTTATGTAAAACCGCAGCAATAAATTGAATTTTTTGTTGATTCCCTTTTGATAATTCTTCTACTCTTTTATTTTCATATGCCGGTATGTGAAAACGGTCTAGCCATTTTGATAATTCTTTTGCTGCCTCCTGTTTGTCCATTCCCCGCAGTCTCGCCAAATAAATCAACTGATCCTTTACTTTAAGCTTTGGATATAAACCACGTTCCTCTGGCAAATAGCCAATAAAGGCACTCGCAGCATCATTAATTTCACGCTGATTCCAAGTTATTCTTCCTTCATTTGCAGTCAGTAAACCTAAAATCATTCTAAATGTTGTTGTTTTGCCAGCTCCATTTGCTCCCAAGAAGCCAAACATCGCTTTTTCAGGAATGGATAAGGTTAAGTTATTTACTGCTGTAAATGAACCAAAACGCTTCGTAACATTTTCCAACTGTAATGACATGCTTTCATCTCCTTCATCTAGACGACATTATTCTAGGAAATAATATCAAAATTACGCAAATAAAGAATCATCTAATCATTTTAATGTAGACGATGGACTATCTAGCAGTAAACGATCTTCTATTTATACGATTAAATCTCCAATAAGGTTCATTTTTTTTAAAAAAATGCATTTCTCTTTCTAATCAGCAGCTATTATGTAAAAATAATGATAATTCTTTTTTTATGTAAAGGGGGATTTTAACATGCCAAGCTATAAACTAACTGCTTTTGAACCAAATGGAGAAAAAATAATCGATGAAACCTTTGATGCTGTCGATGATCATGAAGCAAAAACAAAAGGTGCAGCGCTAATCGAAGAACAAGGGCTGCAAGAAAAAACGCATCGCTGTACTTCTCCAACTGGAAAATTACTTCTGTTTCATCCATAATACGGCTTTAGAATGGACTGAGATAAGCTTCCCTTCGGTTTTATCATTTTGTCTTTGCTTCGATTAGAGCATCAAAGAGGCCTTCGTTATATTTGAACGAGGCCTCCTCAATAGATAATCCTGCCTTATTCCTCTCTTGTTTTAACTGGATTTCCGAAAAGAATTCTCCCACTGAAGGGCATAGCCCAATGAAAGTGGGAGATGAATTTTCGGTTGGCGTAAGCCAACAGATTGTTCTATGATTAGTCTATACAATATGGAGTTTGATAGCACTATAAAAAACCATGCTTGATTAAGTCTGTAACCATTTCTAAAACATCTACAAATAAATATTTCGCTTCTGTATTAGTAAAAGAAAATCAACAATTACTTCCAAAACATGCAAGTAAAAATTTGCTGAAACTCGCCATCTAGTTGGTATTTTCTCTAGGGATAGGGACTACCCTTATAGCTTGGTAAATATAGATAGCTAACAAAAGTATCTAGTTCCCAAGAAGCTCCCACTTCAATCAGACCGCAAGGTAATAAGTGGTGAGTAGTTCACAATCCTTTCTATCCCCCTATAAAATGCGGCTCTCTTTTTTCGACAAACGCTTTAATTCCTTCTTGATGATCAACAGTTTGCCGCATTTTCCACTGTCCTTTTGTTTCTAATGCTAATGTCTGCCTTAACTGTTCTCGATGTAATTGTGTATATACATTTTTTGTTTCTATCATTGCCAACAATGGTTTTCTCTTCCACTTCTCAAGTCGGTTTTTCACGGCAGTTTGTAAATAATCCGTTGTTTCATCAATCAGTCCAATGTGTTTTGCTTCAGCCGCTGTCAGTATTTTTCCTTCCCAAATAAGCTTTTTCGCTTTCTCTTCCCCTATTCGTCGTTTTAAAAAGAAATGGCCTCCCCCATCTGGCATCAATCCAATACCGATAAAATTCATGGCGAGTTTACTCTTGTCGTGGCAAATAATATGATCCGCCGCTAATGCAAGGCTTAGTCCAAGTCCAGCAGCTGCTCCTTCTACGGCAGCAATTGTTAATTTCGGCATCTCATAAAGGATTGTCATCATGTCGTTAATATTCTTCATCACTGCTGCAAATGGTTCTTCCCCTTGGATCGTCAGCATCTCCTTTATATCTCCTCCTGCAGAGAAAGCGTTGTCATTTCCTTGTAAAATGACTACTTTTACTTGGTCATTGCAGCTGATTGTTTTTAAACAATCGACAATCTCCTGTATCATTGTTGAATTCAATGCATTTAGCGATTGTGGCCGATTTAATTTAATATATGCCTCTTGATCTATTACTTCTAATTCTATCAATTCATACATGTTTCTCATTTGTACACTCCCCATCCCCAAATATTGTCTATGCCCATCATAACTGAATGATCATTCATTTTCAACCAGGAAAGGTTATTTAATCATTTTATGGGTATTAAGTACTATTAAAAAGAAATTTTATCGTATTTTTTTCCTATTTATCTAGTATTTTTTGTGATTTTGCACTATGATTGAGGCAAGAACGAAATTACCGAGGTGTGGATAAAATGGCTTTTTTATCAAAAAAGAAAAAACGCTTACATTTAGAACAACATAAGGAACAAATGAAAACTAAGGTTACACTATCGTCATCTTTACCTGGCACAATCGATAGACAACTAAAAATGATCGATTTGACATTAGACGACTTAGCCATTTTAAAGGTTTTTCAACCCTATATTGAAGATAATATCAATACAATTGTCGCACGTTTTTATGCCCAAATTCAAACAGAGCCTGCCGTTGCAAAAATCATTGAGAAACACAGCAATGTCGAAAGGTTAAGCAAGACCCTTGCAATACATATAAGAGAAATGTTCAATGGCATCATTGATCAAGCTTTTGTCCAACAAAGATTTCAGATCGCTCATGTTCATCTTAAAATTGGTTTAGATGTAAAATGGTACTTAAGTGCCTTTCAGCAACTCTTAGAGGACTTTATTTTCTTAATAAGGAAAACTCCTTACGAAGAAGCAGATAAATTTAGGATTTTTCATTCTGTTTCAAAAATATTAAATATCGAACAGCAAATTGTTCTTGAGGCATATAAATTAGAGCATGAAAATCAAATGCGGAAGGAACAAGCATATAAGGACAGGGTGCAGGAAGCAACAACTGAAAGTACAAAAGTATTAAATAATATTAGTGTTTCTGTTAATCAATCACTCGAAAAAGTAAAAACGTTTCTAATAGAAATTAAAACTGCCTCGTCTGATAGTATGAAAGAAACTGTCTTTTTAGAGGAGCAAGCTGCAGAAGCAGAAGAAAGAATTAGTAAAATTGCTTTTGAAATGCAGCAGATTCATGAACGAATGAAGTTAATGGAAACGAATATTAGAGAGTTAAAAGAATTGAATAACCAAATTAATGAAGTCGCTGCTATGGTAACAACAATTGCTGACCAAACAAACCTTTTAGCTTTAAATGCTTCAATTGAAGCGGCAAGAGCTGGCGAACATGGTAAAGGATTTGCTGTCGTAGCCTCTGAAGTAAGAAAACTTGCGGAACATACAAAGGAATCGGTGAATCAAGTACATCAACTGCTAAACAATACGGATGAAAAATCACACACTATTTCTACTTCCATTAGAGAACTGCAAACATTTATTTCATCTGAAAACAAAAATATTGCTTCTACAACCGAATATTTTGAAATGACAGTACATGCAATGAACCAATTAAAAGGTAAAAACATGACCATCGATACACAAATTCATGAACTGCTCGAAAAATTATCGGAACTAGGTGAATCTGCAAATAAAGTTGCAGTAGCTTCTGAAGAACTCCTCTATGTAACAGGAAATAGAGATACATAATTGGTGTTAGCATAAAATAGAGCATGTCTTTGCTTTTTTTTTGTGATTTAATCCTATATCTAATGTGAGAATTGGGGGGAAACTTTCCGGTCTGACTTCTCGATTTAATGATATTTAGGTCGTGTCAATTTGAACGCTTACAGAATAAGAGACTTCACTTTAGTCAATTGTCATATAGGTGATCCTATCCTGTCGTGAATGACTTTCTGTAAGCTTTCACTATACTGTTTCATCAGTTTCATTCACTGTCGTAATTAAAATAAGAAATAAAAAAACCGATAAAAGTAAAGAATGAATATTTTTCATTCAGATCTTTTAGTATTTTTACTAGTTATACACTATGATAATAGAACAATTATGATGGCGGAGTGTGCATAAATGGGCTTTTTTAAAAAATGGGATAAAAAAGGGATAAGTTTAGCCGAAAAGCAGGAAAAAAGTAGATCAAAAGTATTCATACAACAGCAGCTGCCAGGAACGATAAACTTGCAATTAAAAATGATTCATTTAACAGTAGATGATTTAGCTCTTTTGAAAGTCTTCCAACCATTAGTGGAAAAAAATATTGATAGTATCGTAACACACTTTTATGATCATATTGAACAAGAATCAGGCGTGTTTAAAATCATTAAAGAACACAGTAGTGTCGAAAAATTAAGAATAACCTTAACAAAACATATCCAAGAAATGTTTAATGGCGTTATTGATGATTATTTTTTAGAGCAGAGATCACGGATTGCTCATGTTCATTTGAAAATAGGCTTAGATATTAAATGGTATTTAAGCGCTTTCCAAAACTTATTAAAAGATTTTACCGATATCATTGTACAAACGGGATATGAGGAAAAAGAAAAATTTTTGCTCCTGCAGGCAGTAACAAAAATTCTCAATCTTGAACAACAAATTGTTTTGGAAGCGTATAAAAGCGAATATGAAAATAATATAGAAGAAGAACAAATATACAAAAACAAAGTTCAGCACGCGACAACTATCAGTGCGAAAAATTTAACTAATATTAGCCAATCTGTTAATCTTTCGCTAGAAAAAATAAAACATTTTCTTCTTGATATAAAATCTGCCTCCAATGGAAGCATTCATGAAGCGGCCTTGTTAAGTCAACAAGCAGAGGAAGCAGAAGGCAAGATGAACTCGGTTGTTTCGGAAATGGAGCAGATTCAAGAACAGATGCATGTAATGGAAAAAAACATCTTTGAGCTTAATCGTTTAAACGAACAAATTAATGATGTTGCAACAATGGTTACAAATATTGCCGAACAGACTAATTTATTAGCTCTGAATGCGTCGATTGAGGCAGCAAGGGCTGGAGAACATGGAAAAGGGTTTGCAGTTGTTGCTTCTGAAGTAAGAAAATTAGCGGGACATACGAAAGAATCTGTCAATCAAGTGCATGCATTATTAAAAGATACGAACGAAAAATCAAAGTTCATTTCAGGGTCAATCAATGAGTTAAAAGCGATGATTTCTCAAGAAAACAACCGTATTTGCTCTACAAATGAATATTTTCACACAACTGTTGGTGCAATGAATAAATTAAAAAATAAAAATGTGACAATTGATCAGCAAATCCAGGAATTGCTGGAAAAAATCTCTGAAATAGAAGAGACAGCAAATGAAGTAGCCATTGCTTCAAAACAGCTAGTGAACGCAACTGCTGATTCAGAGGCTTAACCTCCTGCCTCCAAGAAGCAGGGGGCTCTCCTTATCCCCACTGCTTTAAGAGGAATAAAGGCTTCAAACCCAAAACCACCATGAACCGCTCCTCATGCAATAAGAAAAATTTTTCGAATACAATATGTTTGGTCATCTCATGACATTCATTTTCTTTAGAAAATCAATCGGATGCTGTTTTCTAAATTGTTCTTTAATCATATAATAGACTCCGTTATCATTGTGGGAACGTGTTACCCAATCAGCAGCTTTTATTAATTTGTCATGGGCATTCCCCATTGCTACACCGAGCCCAGCCCACTCTAGCATTGGCAAATCATCAATGCCGCTCCCAATCGCAACTACATGCTCTCGCTGAATTCCTAAACGTTCACATACATAAAGCAAACCCTTTAATTTTGAAATCCCTTTTGAAACAAGAATCAGTTTATTTTTATCTTGGTGAATGCAAACAACTTCATCATACATCGCCTCAATCGATTTCTCCACATCCAGCAAATCATTTTCACGATTAAAATGAACCTCTAAATGTGGTGGCGAAACAGGGTTTTCATGTAACTTTTCACTGATGCATTCGACAAATTGCTCAGAATAAGAAAATCGATTTGATGACTGAAACACTACTTTTCCCAACAAATTTTCAGGAAGCTTATGTTTATTTGCCATAGAAAATTGTTCATGAACAAGACGAATTTGACAATCAAATTGCTCAAGAAATTGCACTAACTCAACCGTGATTTTTTCTGATATACGCTTGACCAAAACGGGTTTTTGTTGTTCTTCTGCAATAAACGCGCCACTATGCGCGATTAGTGCAGAATCTAATCTCAATGTTTTGGCCAATTGTTTTGCAGCAGGAAAAGCGCGTGCTGTCACAATCGTTACATGAACTCCCTTTTTCACAACATATTCAATTGCTTCTTTCGTTTTTTTATTTAAACGCCCATTATCTTGCAGCAATGTTCCATCTACGTTTACCGCTAACAATCTATGCTGTATCACCATGCATTGTTCCCCCTCTGCCTTTATTCATGGTTTGCTAATATCATTATTTCTTTCTAAAAGTTCGAATCCCCACAATGAAACCTGAGTCTATTTCAATTAGGTATAAATTCTCATCTAAGTGTAATCGTCTCTAGTACAGCTTATAAGCAGGATTATTTTATTATTATGATGAAGCTTGTAATGATAGAACTACAGGATATACATTGCCAGTAATGAACTTGCTGCTTTTTTCTCCTGCTCCATCCACAAGAAAAAACCAGCTTCATGCTCGAAACTGGCTTTTGGATATTTTTAGTAGACAAGGGAATTATTCTTGTTCAGTTAGCGGACCGTACAATTCTTCCAAAGGCTTCATAATAATTTTGTTTAACTCATTAATCATCATGCTCATTCGCTGTTCTGCTTCCATTAATTTTCCGATTTTTTCGTTTTGTTGAACAAGTGCTGCTGATTGTTGTGCTTTCAAAACTTCTTCTTCTGTTATTTCTTGATTTGTAATCTGCTTTTCTTGCAGCTTCATTTGAATTTCTCGAAATTGATGAAACATGTTTTTCGTGCTTTCATCTTCATTCACTTCTTGATACATATCTTTTAACTTTCCAAATTCAGCACTGCTGCGGAGTGCTTTTTCCAATTCATAGGCGTAATCATACATATTTGCTTTCATTACATTTCCTCCTCCTCATAAGATCGATAATGAAGAAAATCGATCTTATGTCATCCATTATTTGGATAACACATATGAACTCTTTTAACTATAACAGAGTATGGCATTCATTGAAAGAATGTTCTTTTTTCGAAATATTCCCTTACATATACTACTCAAATGTCGATTATGAATCGCTTAAGTAAACATCACAATGATCCCTTGAACTATTCCGATTAAACCGCCTAACAACGCCCCAAGATAAGTAATCATTTTCAGCTCTCGCTTAGAAATATCAAGAATCATTTGTTCTAATGTTTGTAATGAAAAAGAAGCCACTTGATCGCGTACAATGGTAGAAACTTGTAGTTTCTGTAAAATCTCATCTACACTCTCTGCAAGGAATGTCCCTGTCGCTTTAATGATATTGGGTATCGTTTTTTCCCTTATGGTTTGCTGGTAAGGAGCTGCCCACTCTTGTATCGGTTTATTTAACCATGACTCTATAGGAACCGTTTTCCATAGCCACTTATTTAGATGCTGAAGTATTTTTTCATTATCTACAGCTGGAATCAGCTCTTTTACTTTTTTATCTTTCCATTTCTCCCATTCAGTTTCTATCAATGTAATGGTCATATTTTTAGTACGTTGGTTATTTAACAGTTTTATTATCTCGGGCTGTAATTTTTCTGCAAGTGATGTATTTCCTAACATCATTTTCACCATACTGCCTAATTTTCCACGTTCTTTTAAAAAATCGTCAATCATTTGCTCAATACTTACTTTTCCTTCTTCACTAGAAAAAAATGAAATGGCTTTTTGTAATAGAAAATCCGCTGCTAATGGAGCCTGTGCATCTAATCGATGCAGCCATTGTTCTGGCAATAATGTTCTTAGTGATTTTTCCATCCATTCGTTTGTTGTTTCCAAGTATTGTTTTTCTATACGTTTCTCAACATATGTGTGAATTTTTTCCAACGGATGATCGATTTGTAATTTTTCAAGGACATCCTTTGTTGTTGCCTGTGTTTGCAGCCATGCAGTTAGGCGTTCATCTGTCCAAGCAATCATCTCTTTTTGGAATATTTTATCCTTAAATTTCTCCTGAATACTCTCTGGTGTTATCAGGTGATTAACAACAAGTTTACCTAGCTGATCAGCGATTTCATCCTGCCTTTTAGGGATCAAACCAGGCGTAAAAGGCAGTTTCCATTTCCCTATATAAATAGGGTTATATGGGCGAAACAGCATCTTAATTGCTAAAAAATTTGTCATACCGCCTATTATAGCCCCAATGACTGCCATAAATAATATTCCCCATGGTGAGTCCATCTATCTTCAACCTTTCTATTCCAGTCTAAGCTATCTGTAATCGATTATACGGATGAATGCCCCTATTCTGCAAATAGTTCGAACGAACCTTTTCATTCAAAGACATTACGCCGATAGGATTATGCTATCATTTAATAGATGCAATTGATACAACCTGTCAAACCGAGGCCAAAAAGAAACGGAAAAAATTCTGTTTAACAGAAAAAATAAGGAGGTAGATTTGAGTGCAGCATTTTCAATATGAATCACTTTATCATAACGAGCAAATACCGGGCTGGAGAATTTCATTTTATTTCAAAAAACAAAAATGGGAAGGCATTTATCATTCAAATGGCAAGATTGAATGGAGAAATCCACTTCCTGCAGCAGATCAAACCGATATTGAAAAGCAAGTGCACGAATTAATGATATTCCACGTCTATGATCAACAAAAATAAGGTGAAAACATCCATCAGTAAGGTTTTCTCTCTTTCTCCATCCTTTGCGCCCAACCTAATCGATATTTAATTCATGGTGGGGTCTTTAAAAACTTTTTTCTAATAAATAACAATAATAAGAATAAAAACCATGCATGCAGCCATCCTCTATCAGCTTAAACTAAGTAAAAGGAGGATGATGTTATGGTAGAGAAAAAAGAAGAACCAGAATTTTTACCTGATACAACTTATGAAGGCCGCAGCAAAGCATACTTTGACATCGATAGGATGATCAATGAAGGTATGGCAGGAGGCTCTGTTCACATGCGCGAGGAGACAACAAATATTGATGAAGCAATGGAACTGACACAAGAAGCAGCACCTCATGAAGAACAGCCATAAAAAGTAAGAAGAAGCTCCCAAACAATGATCATTAACGTTAGGAGCTTCTTCATCTATTCATCCTCGTTATCTGCTTTTCACAAGCATATTCACGGCTTCTTGAATGGCTTCCTCGGCATTCATCCCATCTTCTTTAGAATTTTGAATACAGGACTCCAAATTTTTAGCCACAATAAGGCCAATAGCACGATCTACTGCAGAACGAACAGCTGATAACTGTGTTACCACATCCTTGCAGTATTTTCCTTCATCCATCATTTTGATGACGCCTCGCACCTGTCCTTCTAAACGGCGTAAGCGATTTTTCATCTCTTGTGAATATTCCATGTCCTACACCTCGATTACTTATCCTACCCCATAGTGTATAAAAAAATGCTTACTTTATCAATCGATATCCTATGATTTTAAAAAACGATTTATTACAATAAAGACATATCTATCTTCGCTTCTTAAAAGCGGAAAATAATTAGCAAAGAGGAGTAGTAATGATAGAACAAATAAAAAAGTTATTTTCTAGCATTTACAACTTATCTTGCCTGTTTAGACTTTGACAACAACATACGTAAGCATGATGCCTAAAAACATTGCAGGACTTTTAGGCATGTTGTCCATAGGAGTTTGATACGGCTTTCATTAAAATAAAAGTACAGATTACCTTTAGGAGGCTTTTCAAATGGCAGAACTTCAATTGGAGCATATATATAAAGTTTATGATAATAAGGTCGCGGCTGTAAAAGACTTTAATTTAAATATTGAAGATAAAGAATTTATCGTATTTGTTGGACCTTCTGGCTGTGGGAAATCCACAACATTACGAATGATTGCTGGATTAGAGGAGATTACGAAGGGAAATTTTTACATAGATGGAAAACGGGTTAATGATGTTGCACCAAAAGACCGTGATATTGCCATGGTTTTTCAAAACTACGCCTTATATCCTCATATGAGTGTGTATGATAATATGGCATTCGGCTTAAAATTACGCAAATTGCCAAAAAAAGAAATTGAAAAAAGGGTAAAAAATGCAGCAAAAATTCTTGGATTAGAAGCATACTTAAATCGAAAGCCAAAAGCACTTTCTGGAGGACAGCGCCAACGGGTAGCACTTGGGCGTGCAATTGTTCGCGATGCAAAAGTGTTTCTAATGGATGAACCGTTATCAAACTTAGATGCAAAGCTTCGTGTACAAATGCGTGCTGAAATTGCTAAGCTCCATCAACGTCTGAAAACAACAACCATTTATGTCACTCACGACCAAACAGAAGCAATGACTATGGCCACACGTATCGTTATTATGAAAGATGGCATGATTCAACAGATTGGGTCTCCAAAGGAGGTATATGATAATCCCGATAATGTATTTGTCGGTGGTTTTATCGGATCACCTGCAATGAATTTTTTTCGTGGCAAACTAGAAGACGGTCATTTTATACTTAATGAAAAAACTACAATCTCTATTCCTGAAAGAAAAATGAATGCTCTTAGAGAGTATGGCTATGTTGGCAAACAAATAATTCTCGGCATCCGTCCAGAAGATATTCATAACGAACCAATTTTCATTGATGCTTCCGTCAATACAAAGATTACTGCTACTATTGATGTCGCTGAATTAACGGGTGCTGAGATGATGCTTTATTCACAAATTGTTGGTCAAGAATTTATCACACGCATTCATGCTAGAAGTGAAATCCAAGCCGGAGAAACCATTGATCTTGCTTTCGATATGAACAAAGTACACTTTTTTGATAGTGAAACTGAAGCAAGGATTGGAGTTGACAAATAACGCTGCAAAAATATCATCACTCCGTTTTTTTTCATGAGAATCATTCGAAAAACATTCATAATATCTACATCATATTAAAAAAAAATCTGAGGTTGGGACAAAACCCACCTCTGACATGAAAAAGCCGGTGAAATTTTACGACGAGTAAAATTTCACCGGCTTTGATAACTTTTGCATTAAAAT
>NZ_JAUSTT010000003.1 GCF_030812995.1 Bacillus chungangensis
AAAAACTCCTTGTTTATCCCAATTTCTTAATGTTTGCGTTGTTTTCCCTATCAATTTAGCAAATTCGCCTATTGAATAGTATTTCATTTACATCACCTCTTTGTTTTATTGTAAAACAAAGTTTATAATAAAATAAAGAGGTTTTATACACTTTTATAAACTAATTTTAACTGTTGTTTCACCCTCTGAAAAAAAGTAGAGGTCAGATTTATCCCCTTCTTTTCCTTCTATCTGAAAACATTTTGATAGACTATTTGCCATCTATCATAAAGAGAGTATTTCCAAGTGGAACCAAATTCGGGAAGGGTGATATATGTTTATAATAGATCAAAAAATCACTTTCCTTTGTTTTTTCTATTTTAAGCGTCCGGTACCTAAATACGTCCGCTACTTGCTTTCGTGATATAAATTAATATCGTATGTTTTTTTCATCATCTGAAAAATGCGATGGCGGTTTTTCCACGCTTCTCCCTTCCACAAATCCTTACTGCGGTCAATAATTTCACACCGCAGATCATGATATTCCTTTTCAGAGTCTTCACGCTTTTTATGTAAAATAGTTGTACCACTGAATAAAAAAATGGCTAAAAGCACGATTAATAAATATGATTTTTTATTTGTTAAGATAACAAGCATCTCTAATAATGAATATTGATATGGAGTCATAATAGAATAGTAAAATATATAAAAAAGCGCCAGCGTGTACAGGATGCTCGTCCATAACATGATTCGATGCGCTGCATGGTAGTAGTCCCACTTGCGTTTTTTTTCAATGACATATTGAAGCATTTGTTTCGTTGCTTGATCGGTATCACTGTTAAGTATCATAAGATTTACTTCCATAAGCGACTCCTCCTTCCATAACAATCTATTCAGTAGAAAGGTGGACTATGATCAATTCTCCGTTTTTAAAGCTTAACGATTAATAAGTAAATGGTGCGATTTTCGAGAATTTAAGTTTGACATCTATCAACATCTAAACACAGGTTCATATGTGCCGTGAAGTACATAAAAAAACAGACATCTATTATGTTATGTCTGTTCTTGTTTTCTCTTATGGCAAAGGAATCTTCAATACTTGTCCTACTTTTATATCATTTCCTGAGATTCCATTTGCTTGGCGAATCTTTTCAATTCCAGCTTGGGAATTGTAGTACTTCATTGATATTCTAAACAGCGTCTCCCCTTGCTGAACCGTGTGAGTAGTTGTTTTTCCTTCTTGTTTGTTTTCCGTTTTTTGTTCTTGCTGCGGTTGAACTGGTTTTTGCTCAGGCTGTTGTTTAGGAACTTCTTCTTTCACTGGCTCCGATTCCTTTACAGCTGGAGGCTGTTGAACTGGTGGAGGTGTAGTACTATTTTCTTTACTTGACGGTTCTTTTTCCTCTTGACTCTCCTCCTTCTGTTCGTCTTCGCTATCTTTTATAGATTCATCTTTAGCTTCTGGTTTTTTTGCTATATTATTTTCTTCCATTACGGTTACCTCTTCATTTGCCTTGGTCTCTTCTCCTTTTGCGCGATCACGATTCATATAGTTGGAGTAGAAACTATAGGCAACGATCGGCAATAATAGAAAGAATAGCAGTAGTACTTGCAATAATGGATTTTTTGTTCTTCTTCGTCTTAGCTGCTCTTGTTTTCGCTTGTGCTGGTGGATTTCACTTCTAGAAGGCAAGGATTTTTTAGTCGAAGCCTCTTTTGTATCTTCCTTATCCAGCTGACGATGTGTAAATTCTTCTTGATTTTCAGAAGGGCTCCTTTTCATGATCCATACCACCTTTACCTTTTTTAGAAAAATGTTTCTGACGAATGATCCATCCTAATAAGAAATCAATGATAAAATGCATGAAAATGGTAGCAAGCAAATTTTGATTTGATAATTGGTAGATAATTCCAATCCAGAAACTTAATACAATTATATTAACAATTAAAAACCAATGCCCCCAATAACGGATATGAACAAGTGCAAATATAACGCTTGCAGCAAAAAAGCCGAAGTGGGTTTGAATGACTCCTCTAAAAAGCAATTCTTCACAAATAGCAATAACCATAGCTAAAAAAGCAATTTCTGCAATGGAGCGATTGGAAAAAATTTTTTCGTTAATTCCGCCATCGTCATAATACTTCTCCGGCAGTATCTTCATCAGTACAACATCTATTAAAACAATGACGATACCACTGACAGCCCCTAAAGTGATAACGGAACGATCCATTCGAAAAAGATCAAAAAAAGATGCAAAATCTTTAAATAAAACAATACCAAAAATGACAAAAAGAATAAATAAGAGTAATTGAGTGACTAATAAATGAAAAGTCAGCTCTTTTGAAGACATTTTCAATATTAACTCTGCTTGTTTATTTTTTTTCATGTATGATCACTTTTTCAACAATAACTTTTGCAAGATACATTCCCACGACTCCCTCTCTTCTTTCCTAGAATGAGGAGCTATTGCCAAATAATAATCCTCTATGTTTATTTTACAATTGTCACAGCAAAAAGGAAGACTTTTCGTCATTTTTTCATCAAAATATGCCAATATATGCATTCTTCGGCAAGCAGTGTCTGAAATAAATCTTTTCATCTGGAATAATTTGTTTAATTTATGCTGTCTTCTTTCTGCTTTCGTCTTTTTTACAGCTTCAATCTCCTCTCTTTCCATTTTTGATTTAGATTGATGGAATTGCAGAAAACGAAACTGAATCTCCGTCAATTGTAACTTTTCCATTAGCAATGGAAGCTCCATTCTAGACACCGAACGATAGAAATATTCAATTTGTTCATCTGTTGGCAGTTCTGTTTCGATCATCTGCTGCGGAAGCAATTCATCACCTGCTGAATATAAGAGGAGTGCCAAAGCTTTTTCTCCATCTCTTCCAGCTCTGCCGATTTCTTGTAAATACCCCTCGATATGTTGTGGTAAATGGAAATGGATCACAAATCGAATATTCTCTTTATTAATCCCCATTCCAAAAGCATTTGTTGCACAAATCACTTGCAACTGTCCAAAAAGAAATTGCTGCTGAATTAACATTCTTTGCTCTTGTTCCATCCCGCCATGGTAGGCTGCTGTGGAAGAAATTCCTGCTTGCCATAACATCACAGCGATATCTTCTGCTGCCCGTTTACTAGAAAAATAAATAATTCCAGGCTTTTCTAGTTTTTGCACCAAGGATAGCAATCTATCAATTTTATCATGATAATGATCACATTGCTCTACTGCCATTGCAATATTAGGACGATCTATTGAGAATATCCATTCCTTCATTACTGATATTTTGAGTACTTCTTTAATGTCTTCTCGTACTTGCCTTGTAGCAGTTGCAGTTAAAGCAAGTGTTACTGGTTCATTTAATTGTTGCCTAATAGCTCCTAGCCTTAAATAATCAGGTCGAAAGTCAGGCCCCCATTGAGAAATGCAATGCGCTTCATCAATAACAAATAATGCAATTGATACTGTACGAAGTTTTTCTAGCACCTGTTCATTTGCCAGCATTTCCGGAGAAACAAAAATAAAGCGATAATTGGAAAGCATGCTTAAAGCAAGCTTCCGATCACGATAGCCTAAAAATGAATTTAACGCAATTACGCTTTTTTCACCACGAAAATGCATTTGTGCAACCTGATCCTGCATTAAAGAAAGCAAGGGAGAGACGATTACTACTGCTCCATCTAAAAGATAGCCTGGCAACTGATAGCATAAGGATTTTCCTGTTCCAGTTGGCAGCATTGCCAAAGTGTTTTGCTGCTCGAGCACCGAAGAAATGATGTCTTGTTGTCCTGTTCGGAAACAATCATAACCAAAGTATTTTTTTAAAGCACTATGTAATTCCATGTTTTACTCCTAATGCCGCCAAAACGAGGCGAATTTGAAAATAAGTAACGTTAGGAAGATGTTCTTTCAATGGCCGTAGTTTCTTCCCGCCAATCTGAGCTGCGATATTTATAATTTCTTGAGCAGTGTACTCATCAACATATGGAGTAAGTTGAAAATATGGATCACTTAATGCGATTTCGATTATATGATCTTCCACAGTGTTGATTTTTAACTTTCGATATACAGCTATATCTTGCAGCGAGTAATGCTTTTTTAGTAATCGATATGTTTGTTCCGCTGATTTAGTTAAATAAACCCCTTTGTTTAAATCAGCGAGCATCCCATATAAAAGTGGATATGTTTCTCGTTTTGAAATAATGGACTCTAACATAAAATGCAGCAAGTTTAAAAATCGGAACCAACATTCTGTTTTTTCTATGCCAAACAAATCAGCTGTTTGCTGAACTGTTTTTCCAATTTGTTCAACACCGGTAAGCTGTACAGCAATGATCCGAGGATCTTCTGGAGGATTATTCGAAAGAAGACTGAATAATTCATCATAGCAGCGTGCTGCCAATTGTTCTCTTGGCTGCTTTGCATTTGTAATAAACCGTTTCAGCCATTCTAGACGAACAGGATCGCGTTCAATCGGATAATATGCTCGCTCCTTTCTAATTAAATGCGACAACACTTGAATAAAGAAAGTAAACCTTCTCCAAAATATAGAAGCAATTTGTTGATATTGATAGCCATTCAAATATTTCGGAAAAGATATTTTTGTAAAATACTGTTTAATCGATTTTGCTCCTTCTTCCGTTACAACATAAATGGGGTGCCCCTCTGTTGTTAGGAGACCTTGCTGGAAGAGCAATTTAATTCGACGTTCATAGCTTTGCCGTTCAAAAGCAGGGAATGTTTGAAAAAAGGTTGTTAATTGATAGAAGTGAGCATCTTGTATAGTTTGCGAGGATTTTTTTCCTTTTAACAAATGATAGATGGAATAAATCGTTCTTTCACCTTTAATTTTATGTAAACAAGATAATATAACAGCATCAAGATAACAGTTCATTGATGATCACCTAAAGTCTATAATTCTTCTACGTAAACAGCTTTTAGATACTTTATTGTCTGTTAAATGTGGAATAAAATTCCGCACAACATCACCTTTAGTGTACCACATAAAGCTATCTTATTCTTGTTTTTTCGACTTATGCTTTCTTTCTCCTATAAACAACTAATGCTATTTCCAATTTGTTTCTAATTCCTTCATGTTGGTAAAAAAGTATAAGGTGAACTACTCACCACTTATCGACATTGCGGTCTGATTGAAGTGGGAGCTTCTTGGGAACTAGATACTTTTGTTAGCTATCTATATTTACCAAGCTATAAGGGTAGTCCCTATCCCTAGAGAAAATACCAACTACATGGCGAGTTTCAGCAAATTTTTACTTGCATTTACATCTCGGCTATTCTATAAACAAAACTTCCTACTAAAAAAGTTGAAATTGAGTAGAAGGAACGATAAAATAAAAAGGAAGCAACAATGTTTCAGCCATCTTTATAGGATCAATTGTGAGGAGGTACCACATGCCAAAATATACCATCGTTGATAAAGATACATGTATTGCTTGTGGCGCATGTGCTGCATCTGCTCCTGATGTCTTTGACTACGACGAAGAAGGATTAGCTTATGTCGTACTAGATGATAATCAAGGAACAGTAGAAATTCCAGAGATTTTAGAAGATGATTTGGAAGATGCATTTGAAGGTTGTCCAACGGAATCCATTAAGGTTGCTGACAATCCTTTTGATGGAGATCCTTTTAAATATGAAACACAAAAACCCTCTGTTTTAACAAAATAGAGGGTTTTCCTTTTATAAAAAGTCATTTTTTTCTATCCGTGATGCAGTAGAGGTTTTTTCAAACCTATGCATTCTTAAAGTTTGTTTGTTTATCAATCCATGCTTTCATTCTTGTGAAGAGTAGCATAAATAAACCGGTTATAATGATTCCCTTGAATATATTAAAAGGAAGAATGAGTGCAACCGCAAACTTGCGAATTTCCGCAGTTGTCATTGGATCCCAGCCAAGCAGAAAGATATATGCAGGAAGAATCGCAATATAATTTAAAAAGCTCATCAGAACAGCCATAAAGATTGTTCCAACAATAAGGGAAACAGTCATTCCCTTTTTTGTTTTTAACCGTTTATAGACAAAATAAGTTGGTAAGACAAATGAAATACCTGCTAAAAAATTCGCCAAGTTACCTATAGGAAGCCCTGCCTCACTGCCAATCATTAAATAATCGATCAGGTTTTTAATAAACTCGACAACAATAGCAGCAATTGGCCCAAATAACAAAGCAGCGATTAATGCAGGAATATCGCTAAAATCAACTGTTAAATATGCAGGAAAAGTTGGCAATGGAAATTTAATCAACATCAGTACGTAAGCTAAACTGCTCAGCATTCCTACTGCCACAAACGTCTTTAAATTCATTTTTTTCATGTTCCTCTCTCCTTTGGAGATTCATCTCTCGATTGAAGAGAGGTTAAGCCAACAGCATAAGCATAGAAACCCCAATAAAAATCCCTCAAGAAAATACTTGAGGGAGAAATAACGGGTATGCCTAAATAAGCGTTTTACATCCTGCAAATGTAAAACACTGGCCAACCTCCATCTTCTCCCATCCAGACTATACTGTCGGCTTTGGAATCTCACCAAATCCTGCCAATAACATTGGCTCGCGGGCTTAGAAATCTTGCATCATTTTCATTACCGCCGGTCGGGATTTTCACCCTGCCCCGAAGATGAACCATATGATGTTTTCAAATTACAACCAACATTATACGCAATGATGATATTTTTCGCAAATGTTTTGCCCCAAAAAGAGATGATCCAAGATTATGACGCGAGTTACGCCTTGGTTTTTCTGAACACGTTGCTATAATAAAAAAACGTTGCCCTGCGTTGGACCGTACGAAAAAGCGAATATCTTTTACTTACCTTTTAAAGGTGATAATCCACTCATGATAAAATGAATAGTTAATTCAATTTCAGCTTCATCATCCCATTCTAGGTCAGGGAAAATTAAAAATCGCATATAAAAAAAGCCGATTACTGTAGAGGCAACTATTCTAATGATCGAATAAACAGGAAGTTCAGCAATCTCACCTTTTTCTTGAAAGTATATGATGATGTCTTTTATTCGATTAAATAAGGGTTCCGCTATATACTTTTTATATTTATCTTGAAGCTCTGAATGGAATGCTATTTCTTGAACAAAAATTTTTAAAACAGGAAGATTTTTTTTCACGAATTCTATTCGGTTTTTCATGATTTCATATAGAAATTCTCTGAAGCTGTTATATGGTTTATCCAAAACTTCACCAACATCCTCCAAGATAAATGGAGCAATGAGTTTCATAATTGTAGGTGTAACAATTGATACTAAGAGTTCTTTTTTTGTTTTGTAGTGGCGGAAAATGGTTCCCTCTGCCACCCCGGCTCTTTTCGCTATTTCGCTTGTTGAAGAAGCAGCATATCCTTTTTCAGAAAAGATTTCTATAGCAGCTTGAATAATATTATTTTGTTTTTCGGTCATCTTCAAATGTGCTTCATTTAAGCGGGCAATTTCGTCAATAAGTTTTTTTTCTTGTTCAAACATTTTTTAGGTCTCCTAACAATACAATGTTCTTCTCTATTAACTAGAAAACGAGAAATATATAGTTAGTTTATCATCATTTATCATAAATGTAACTTCAACATCCCCTATTTTTCAAGGTAGGGTTTCTAAAAAACTAGGAACGCCTTTAAACCCTGTAATCATTTTTAATAGTGGTGATTTTCAGAAATCTTATGTTCTTTATATACCCTTTTATATTGAATAATAAAGTAAAGCAAACTGCCGATAATTGCAAGAACAAGGAATACAGACAACATTTTAACGGCATCCCACATAAACGGATAATCGCTGTTTGTCACAACCGCTCTAAATCCAGCTACAGAATGTGTCATTGGCAAAAATGGGCTCACCACCTGTAATGCGTCTGGAACCAACTGTGCAGGGAAAGTGCCGCCGCTTGATGTAATTTGTAAAATTAATAGAAGAATAATCAGAAAACGCCCTGCATTTCCAAGTAACGTCACAAACAGTTGAACAAGTGTTATAAAGACAATGCTAGTAAAAATACTAAAGAAAATAAAAGATGGTACACTTTCAACCTCTAATTTTAAACCCATCAAAAGGACTAAACCAGTGATTAAGGCTTGAAATACTGCAACAATCACTAGAATGGCAGATTTGCTGAAGAACCATCCAAACGCTGAACTTGGTCTTTTGGCAGGATCTCGTACAGGAAAGACAATGGCGACAATCATTGCTCCAATAAATAATCCAAGTGATAAAGAAAATGGTACAAAGCCGGAACCGTAGTTTGGAACTGCCGCAAATTTATCTTTTTCAATATTTATCGGATCAGCAAACATCCTATAAGTCTCATCATTATTGGGGTATTTTTCCAAAGCATCCCCTCCTATTTTTAAGCTCTTTACTAACTCATTTGATCCATTCGCCAGGGAATGTAGTGCTGATACCAATTGGCTCTTCTGTTCTTGAGTTACATTAGGATTAGATTCAATTACTTGTATTAATTGTGCATTTACGAGACTCGTTCCTTCGGCGTTTTTTTCAGCTCCTTCACTTAACTTTTTGATATTTTCACTTAGCATATGGATATTCTCAAAAACGGCTTTCGTATAACTTTCCGTAATACTTTTGGATATATTGCTCTCTATTTTTCCGATTGCATTTTCACCCACCATCCCAACTAAATAATTCAATCCTTCATTGGGAACAAAAAGAATTTTAGATTTAACTGGAGTTTTATCAAATACGGAAGCTACCTTTTCCGAAAAATCTTCTGGTATAACAATCATAAAAAAATATTTTCCATCTTTGAGACCTGCTTTTCCTGCTTTTTCTGAAACAAACTCCCAATTGAAGTTTTCATTATTTTTCAGATTATTGACAATATCATCTCCGATTTTCAATGACTCTCCCTGAAAATCTGTTCCTTTATCAAAATTAACAACCGCTGCTGGAAGCTGCCCCATCCTTTCATAAGGGTCCCAAAAAGCCCATAAAAATGTACCACAATACATGATCGGCATAAGAATCGCTACCATAATAGGAATAAAAAGCTTATTTTTTGGAATTGCGATTAACTCCTGCTTTAACTCTTGAAATCCCATTTTTTAAATCCTCCTGTCGACCTTAAATTTTTTTAACAAACCAAATCTAATCGACTACAACCACCTTTCTTCATTCATTAAACCAGCTTTAATTAGTATATTGGAAAGATTATAAATTGTAAAGTGATTAATCACTCATTTTTATTTGACGGAATTTTTGGAAATAAATGATGATTTTTGATGATTTTTCTTTTATTATGGATTAAAATAGTAGGTGTGACTAATCACTCACTATTCTAATCAAAAATTTACAGGAGGTTAGATTGATGTTTAAAGTAAAAATTTCAGGCATTGGTAAAGCAGTTGGTTCAAAAGTTGTAGAAAGCAAATCATTGGAAAAGCTAATGGATGTTAACCAAGGATGGATTAAAAAAGCTACTGGCATCTATTCACGTTATTATGTAGATTATGAAAATGGGGAAAATGCTTTAACTCTGGGAACAGAGGCAGCGAAAAAAGCAATTGAAAACAGTGATATATCCCTAGAAGACATCGATTGTATTATTGGCGCAAACGGGTCGCCAATGCAAGCACTTCCTTGCGCAGCCAGTCTATATCAAAGAGAAATAGGTTTATCTAAATCTGGTATCCCTTGTTTTGATGTTGATTCAACTTGCTATAGTTTTGGTAATGCATTAATCGTTGCTGCTAATTTAATAGATAAAGAAATTTACAAAAATATTTTAATTGTTAGTGCTGATGCTCCCAGCCGTACATTAGATCTCACTGATAACGAAGTTCGCGCGTTATTTGGAGATGGAGCTGCAGCAGCTGTTGTTACAAAAGCTTCGGAAAATGAAACAAGTAGAATCCATCATTTTAAAATGCATACTTACAGTGACGGAGCAGATCATACTTGTGTAAAAGGTTTAGGCTCTTTACGCTATCCCGAATATCCTGAGACAAGCCCAAAAGATTATACTTTTCAAATGAATGGAAAAGAAATTTTTAAATTTGCAGTACGTCTTTTACCTAAATTTTTTGAAGAGTTTTTCGCAGTGTCTCCGATTCAGAAAACCGATTTAAAATATATTATTCCTCATCAAACGAGTCGTCATGGGATTGATATATTTAGAAAGTATGGTTTTACAGATGAACAAATTGCATCTCATATTGAAACACACGGAAACTGCATCTCAGCCTCGATTCCTATGCTACTGCATGATGTAATTAAGGAAGAAAAAATAAAACGTGGTGATTCCATTCTTTTATTCGGTACATCAGCCGGTCTATCTTTAGGCTGTATTTCACTAACATATTAATTAATGGAGGAATAAAAAATGACTAAAGAAGAAATTTTTCAAATTGGAAAAGAAGTTATTTTAGAAAAATTAGCTATTAAAAATTCAGAAATACATTTAACCTCTTCTTTAAAAAATGATTTGGGGGCTGATTCATTGGATGTAGTAGAATTGGTAATGGAGTTAGAGGATAAATTTGAATTGGAAATTCCAGATGAAGATGCAAAAAGTTTTATTACGGTTGAAAATGTTATTGATTATATTCATCGAAACATTCAAGAAAAATCTGAAATTCCCACATAAATCAGCTAGCGAAAAACATTAAAACTTATAGATCATGGAGAAGCACTTGAGGTTTATGATCATGCGTTGCATGGTCAATTTTTTTGTCTTAACTTACTTGGCAATACAAAATGACTTATTGTGATGAGGAAATCAATTCCTATAACAGACACCATACTAAAGAAAGAATAAAAGCTAAATTGTTTCAAATGTTCCACTTGTTCTGTGAGTTTTTGGATATAGGTGAAATCCATTATAAAATAATGAAATTAGTGTATTTTTATCCATAAGATCATCCTTTACTATTGAATTGGACAGGAACCCCCTGACCATCCATTATAAAGGATTTTTTTGTTATATGGGTATTTACGTCTTCAATATTATTTGTATTTTTTAATTATCTGGTTAATCTCTTTTCCTTTATTTACTATGGAGGGATGAATACAATAAAAAAACAACTAATGAAGATTACTATAGAAAGCCATTTTTTCATCATCTACACCTTTTTCATTTATGCTTTTTCTCCTATCATTTTACAACAGATGCAAATAATATTTCATTGTTGGCTGCTTTCAAAGATTACAACTTACATTCCTTTATGATATGTAAACAAGTACTTGCATATATAATGAAGTATCGATAAAATGAATATACTTACCATGAAAGGAGAAAAATGCCATGAAATTAGTTACTTTTCAAACAAAAAATTCAACGGAAATGATGTTTGGATTTGTTTTTCGACAAAAATATGTTATCAGTTTCCATACAATGATATTAAAGACTGGCAATCCTATTCATTGTCTACATAATATGAATCTATATTTGCATCATCTTCCTATGAGCCATCAATATGCGGAAGAATTATACTCATACGCTGATGATTTCTTTGAGAATATCAACCAAGATGACATTCACTGTATTCATGATGTGAGACTGCTACCACCCATCCCTTCCGTACCAGCACTTCTTGACTTCGGTTTATCCCCCAGACATTTGAAGAATTCCGCTATCAATATGGTTCAGAAAGAGTATACTTGGCCTTTAAACGTCATTCTTAAAGCCTTTATGGCGAGAAAATTACGAGGAGAACACGCAAAGCCTAACTTCCGATATTATAAGTGCAACCATAACGCTATCATCGGGAATGGTGACACCATTCATTGGCCTTCCTTTACCTCTTATCTCGATATTGAGCCGGAGCTGGCGATTGTTATTGGGAAAGATTCCACTATTGCTGGCTATACCATTTTTAATGACAGTTCTGCACGGGATGTTCAGATAGCAGATTTTCTATCCTTAACGGGCCCAGCTAAATCTAAAGATTTCAATGCAAGTAAAGGTATTGGGCCGTACTTAGTTACTCCAGATGAGATTGACGATCCGCTAAAGTTAGAGGTGAAAGTACGTATTGGGAATCGTCTTCACTGGAAAGGAAGCACGTCTGAATATACTGCCCATCCTCTTGATGTGGTAGATTTTGTCCGTTCCATCTTCACCCCTTTGCCAGGGACGATTATTGGGATGGGGACAATCCCCGATTGCTGTGCAATTGAAACAGATGAATGGCTGCTACCTTCAGATCAGATTGAAATTTCGTTTTCCAAATTAGGGACCCTTACCCAGTATATACCTGATTGTATTGAAATAAAAAACAAAAGCCGTTGGCCAAACAGAGTGGATCTCATTAGCACTAAGAAGCGAGAGGAGATAGGCTCATGTCCATGAAATTGCCTGTTACATCGACAAATACGCCCAAATGTGACCTGACTGTTTTGAATGCAGGATTCTATCATGCATCTTTAGATGGTTTGAAGAAAGGTAGCCAGAAGGAAAAGATATGGGGACCGGCACTTTTTTACTTAATAAAGCATCCTAAACAAGGTTATTTCTTATTTGATACCGGATACTCCACCCGTTTTTTCGATGTGACTCGTTTTTTTCCGTATCGTCTCCTGCGGATTGTGACACCCGTACGAGTAACAGAAAAAGAAAATGCATCCGTTCAACTGAAAAATATGAATATTCATCCCGATGAAGTTACAGTCATTTTATCTCATATGCATGTCGATCATGTGGGAGGGATACATGATTTTCCTCGTTCTCGGATCATTGTAAGTAAAAGAGAATGGGAGTTTACCCGCCGTTCATCGTTAAGTCTAATCAAACATGGCTATATCAAAGCCCTTTTTAACCAAATAGATTCTAACAACATACAGACAATTGATTTTGAACAGTCGTCTCGGTACGGCCTTTTTCAACAGTCGAGAGATTTGTTAGGCGATGAGTCGTTGATCCTCGTTCCACTTCCGGGCCACTCCATCGGACAAATGGGATTGCTTATAAACGGCCCTGACCATAGATACTTTTTGGCAGCTGATGCCGTTTATGTGCGAGGGAACTATCGAGAGAATAAGGCAGGTAGTTGGGTAAGTAGATTCGCTCATTACAACCATATCCAATACGAAAATCTGTTTCCACTGCTTAACGGGTTAGAAAAGGAAAATAGTAATCTAATCATCTTGCCCTCGCATGATCTTGATATCTATCAACAATATGTGGAGAAAAGAAATTAGATGCATTGTATCCTTCAACTATTCCCTCTCCTGCAGGTACATTGTGCCATTCTATCATATCATCTGTATCCCAGTCATACCTTTGATATTTAGTATTGATTTCTTACTTTAATCAATTTAACGATCATTCTTGATACGATCTATAAATATAAAACGTCCTAAAGGTTTTCTTAGGACGAAATATTAATTTTCAAAATCTATTCCTTTTTAAGCGGATATATTATCATGATATGAAGCAAAACATCATTCCCTTTTTTGTTTTTAACCGTTTATAGACAAAATAAGTTGGTAAGACAAATGAAATACCTGCTAAAAAATTCGCCAAGTTACCTATAGGAAGCCCTGCTTCACTGCCAATCATTAAATAATCGATCAGGTTTTTAATAAACTCGACAACAATAGCAGCAATTGGCCCAAATAACAAAGCAGCGATTAATGCAGGAATATCGCTAAAATCAACTGTTAAATATGCAGGAAAAGTTGGCAATGGAAATTTAATCAGCATTAGTACGCAAGATTTGGATAAAAAGTTATCTTTTCTGTTTCGATCTCGTAAAATCACCTGATCTCTTTTTCGGCCTCTTCCTATGATGCTTTTTAGAGTCGAGCGAAGAGGAAGTAGTTTTTTTAAACTTAGAAGTACTATTTATTTTATTGTTATTTAGCTTTTTTGAATGCATAACAGAAGTAGATTTTTTCGGAATTTTCATATCAATTCCTTTTTCAATTATGTTCACATAATCTCTATCCTTCGGTGCTATGAAAGTGACTGCTAAACCATGTTCACCAGCACGGCCTGTTCGGCCGATTCGATGAATATAACTTTCTGCATCAAGAGGAACATCATAATTAAACACATGTGTTACACCGTCTACATCAAGTCCACGTGCAGCTACATCAGTAGCAATTAAATACTGCAACTCTGCTTTTCTAAAGCGTTCTAGTACTCGCTCACGCTTCGCTTGCGACAAGCCTCCATGCAATTCATCTACTAAAAATCCTTGCGATTGTAATGAATCATTCAATTTCGATACGCGACGCCTCGTTCGACAGAAGATCATTCCAAGAAAAGGCTGCTCTTCTAACAGCATGTGGCATAGTGTATCTTGCTTCGCCCGATCTGTCGTTTCTACAATAATCTGTTGAATTTCTTTCACAGTCACTTGCTCTGTTTTTATATAAATGTCTTTCGGATTGCTCATATACGCTCTTGCCAATCGGCGGATTTCCTTTGGCATTGTTGCTGAAAAAAGCATCGTTTGCCTGTTTTCCGAGGTTTGATGAATAATGTCCTCAACCTCTGATAAAAAACCGATATGCAGCATTTGATCTGCTTCATCTAACACAAGCATCGAAACGTTAGATAAATCGATTGTCCCTTGACGAAGATGATCCAACAATCTTCCAGGTGTTCCAATCGCAAGATGGATGTCATTTTTAAGTTTATTGATTTGTTTCACTACATCTTGTCCACCATAAATAGCTAAAACATTCGGGTCTAGCCGACCTTCTGTAAGCTTCTGAACTTCTTTTGTAATTTGCAAAGCAAGTTCACGAGTAGGTGTAATAATGAGACCTTGAATATGTAAAAGTGCAACATCGATTTTTTCTAACATCGGCAAAACAAACGCTAATGTCTTTCCCGTTCCGGTCTGCGCCTTTGCTACGATATCCTTCCCGTCTAGCACGAGCGGAATTGCTCTTGCTTGTATTTCTGTTGGCTTTTCAATTTGCATGGTAATTAATCGATCACATCGGCTTTTTGAAATTCCTAATTGTTGAAATGTCATTTACACATTCCTCTTTCTTCTTTTACTTGCCTTTCTTACTATAACCAATTTATTGAGTAATCATTGACTACGATCATAAGTATAAAACACCCTATCACATTTGAAAAAAGGTTTTTCTTAGAATGATATATATTATTTTTTTCAAATTCTATTTTCTTTTTTGTTTATCATATCTATCTGCTCATTGGATATTAACCCAAAACACCCTTTCGTCTAAATACCGCCTTCCTTCAATTCAGTGAATGAGTAGATGTAGGATAACCTCTATTTCTCCTTTTTGAACATTCATGTAATATGTATAGAAAATGTCATTGTTCTTTATAAGTATCTACTAGCATCTTATTATTTATAGGATATTGAAAATCCTTAAACATCCACTTTCAGCAATTAACTTTCTTCCTGTGTTTCTTTTATGATCAACCCTAATACTTTTGCAAAACCGATAGCTTGGTCTGGAGAAATGATACAGCCTTCTAACTTGTCAATTGATACAACTAAATTTTCGAATGAACACGTACTCAAGTCGATCCCTTTTAATGACAATCCTGCTAATTTAGCCTGATCAATATCGCAATGATTAAAAATAGCTTGTTTTAATTTTGCTTCATAGAAATCGGCTTCACGGAGGGAACAAGCATGAAACTGCAATTGCTTGCAGTTGGAGAAAACGAATGAAGCATAATTCGCTAAACAATGATCGAATATGACATTTCGGAGGGTAGAGCCTGAGAAATCAACACCTATCGCCTTACAAGTTTTCATTGCTACCCGATGAATAATGGCATCACTAAAATCAGTGTTAGATAAGTCACATTTCTCAAACAGACAATCTGTTAATTCAATGTTTTTAAATTCAACTTCTTGAAAAGAAACATTTTTAAAAACAACTTTTTCAAAGTGAACTTTTTCAGCGTAGATATCCCGTAATTCTATATTTTCTATTTTACCATGACTGATATATTGCTCATCCCCTATTGTTTCATCTAGATAGATAGTAGCTGCGTTTTTTGGAAGACGCGGCAACTGTATGTTTGACGTTTTTTTTATCATCGAGATCCCCCTTATCATTTAAGACAAAACACCAAGCTTCTTTCTGACCTATTACCAGTTAATGGAAGCCGCCCTCCATTGTTTCCTCAAGCATACCATAAGAACGATAAATGTTTATACAAACAATGATGTGCTGAGATACAATATTTTTGTGGTTCAACATCATATATTAAAAATTGTCCATCTTCCCGTTATAGTAAATTGATCGCTTTGTTGATTTCTTACGTTTATTCAACGTAACTGAATATGGAGCTTTCGTTAGTGAAATAATGGACATTACGATTGTGAATAACTGAAAACTAAATAATGTAAACTTATGTTGAAGGTAGGTTACATGGAGAAAATGCTAAATAACAAGTATGAAATACAACATTATTTAAAAAACCAAATTAAAAAAAATAGATATTTATTAGGTGTTGCTGCTGGCTCTGGAATGACAGCAAAATATGCAGAGCAAAGTGGTGCTGACCTCATTTTAGCTCTAAGTTCAGGGCGCTTCAGGCAAATGGGTGTAAGTTCATTAGCTGGTTTTTTACCTTATGCAAATAGTAATGAAGTTGTAATGGATTTTGCTTATAAAGAATTAATTCCTATGATTAAAAATATTCCTGTTTGTTTCGGTTTATGTGCAACAGATCCAACAATCAAGTTAGATAACTATATTGATTTAATTAAGGATAAAGGATTTGCTGGCATTAATAATTTTCCCAGTGTTGGTCTAGTAGATGGTCTTTTCAGAGAAGCTTTGGAGGAACAAGGAATTACATATAATAAAGAAATAGAAGCTATTCGCCTTGCTAATGAAAAAGAGTTATTTACCGTGGCCTTTGTATTTAATGAGGATCAAGCAATAAGTATGTTAGAAGCTGGTGCTGATGTTATTTGTGTTCATTTAGGTCTTACCAAAGGTGGCTCATTAGGAGCTAGAAAGATCTTATCTTTACAATCCGCTAAAAGAATGGCTGTGAACATTTTTAATCGATGTGATGAACTGAATCCAAATGCTATTAAAATGATTTATGGTGGCCCAGTTAATAAACCAATCGATGTTCAATTTATGTATGACGATACCAATATCATGGGTTACATCGGCGGTTCCGTTTTTGAAAGGATCCCTACTGAACAAGCTCTCGTGCATGTTACAAGATCATTTAAGCAAACAAATGATTTTCAGTTTGATGAATTGATCGTTAAAATAATTGATGGCATAGGAAGTCAAGATGATTATATAGATTTTATAAAAAAATATATCGCTTTACATTATATGGATGAAATAACATTAAACGAAATAGCAGAAATCTTAAATTTATCCCGCTCTTATTTAAGTACATTATTTAAAAAAGAGGTGGGTATTTCATTTACTCAATATCTTATTAATTTTCGACTTAATCGTGCAATCGAAATACTAAAATTAGAAAACTTGCCACTAAATAGCGTCGCTGAAATGGTAGGTTATCCCGACTATACTCAATTTAGTAAAATCTTTAAGAAATATAAAGGTGTATCACCTAAATATTATATAAAAAAATAACAAAAAGACAATTTTTCAAAACTTAAACACATTAACTCTCCTAAAAATAAACGTTATGATAAGGTCAAGAAACAAATGATAACGATTTCTTAAATAATGATACTAGGATAAAAAAACAAGAAGGGAGAGATTAGATTTGAAAACAATTACCTTAGCTGGAACATTTGATTCTAAAGGAAAAGAATTTTTATATGCAAAAGAGCTGATTGAATCACTAGGTTTAAATACTTTCACTATCCATACAGGTGTGTATGACCCAACATTTGAGCCAGATGTATCAAATGCTCAAGTAGCAGCTGCTGCTGGAGAAGATATGAAAGAGATTGCAGCAAAAAAAGACCGAGCAAATGCTACAGCAGTTCTTGCCAAAGGTATGGAAGTACTCTTGCCAAAATTGTATGAAGAAGGTAAATTTGATGGCGTATTATCATTTGGAGGTACTGGTGGTTCCTCTATCGTGACACCAGGAATGAGGGCATTGCCAATTGGTGTTCCTAAAGTAATGGTTTCAACAGTTGCTTCTGGTAATACAGAACCATATGTAGGTACGAGTGATATTATAATGATGCCATCGGTAGTTGACGTTGCTGGTTTAAATGTCATTTCTACTAAAATATTTACGAATGCAGTATTTGCGATTGTAGGTATGGTTAAATTTGAGAATAACACGACAGTGGAGAAAAAACCTTTAATTGCCGCAACGATGTTTGGTCTTACAACACCTTGTATCAATTATGCTAAAAGTTTTCTAGAAGATAGGGGATATGAAGTGTTAATTTTCCATGCAACTGGTGTAGGTGGTCGTACAATGGAAAGTTTAATATCTAATGGATTTATCGATGGTGTCCTTGACATAACGACTACTGAATGGGCAGATGAGTTAATGGGTGGTGTATTAGCAGCAGGACCACATCGTTTAGAAGCAGCATCAAAAAAGAAAATTCCTCAAGTTGTATCAGTTGGTGCATTAGATATGGTTAACTTTGGTCCATTTGATTCCGTCCCTAACCAATTTGAAGGACGAAAATTTTATAAACATAATCCAACTGTTACTTTAATGCGTACAACAGTTGAAGAGAACAAACGAATGGGTGAAATGATTGCTGAAAAATTATCTTTAGCTGTAGGCAACACTGCATTATTATTGCCATTAAAAGGTCTTTCAGGCCTCGATGTTGAGGGACAACCTTTCTACGGTCCAGAAGAAGACAAAATGTTATTTGATACATTAAGAGAAAATGTTGACCAAAGTAAGGTGGAAATGATCGAAATCAATGCAGATATAAATAGTCAAGCGTTTGCAATAGCTGCAGCAACGAAATTAATTGAATTATTAGATAATAAAGCGAGGGAGAATTAAAATGTTACAAAGACAAGAAATTTTAAATCGATTTAAAGAAGAAATTAATAAAGGAAATATTCTAGTAGGTGTTGGTGCTGGTACAGGAATTACAGCCAAAAGTAGTGAAAATGGCGGAGCAGACATGTTAATTGTCTATAATTCAGGTCGTTATAGAATGGCAGGTCGTGGTTCACTAGCTGGTTTACTATCATATGGTGATGCTAACCAAATCGTTGTTGAAATGGGTAGTGAAGTATTACCCGTTGTGAAAGATACCCCGGTACTAGCTGGTGTAAATGGAACAGATCCTTTTAAAGTGATGGAAGTTTTCTTAAAACAGCTAAAAGATCAAGGTTTTAGTGGTGTTCAAAATTTTCCAACAGTTGGTTTAATTGATGGTTTATTCCGTCAAAACTTAGAAGAAACAGGAATGGGCTATGATTTGGAAGTAGATATGATTAGAAAAGCGCATGAATTAGATATGTTAACGACTCCATATGTATTCAATGAAGAGCAAGCAAAGAAAATGGCTGAAGCTGGTGCCGATATTTTAGTTGCTCACATGGGATTAACAACAAAAGGAACGATTGGTGCACAAACTGCATTAACTTTAGACGACTGTGTTGATCGAATCCAAAGAATTATTAAGGCTGGCAAATCTGTAAATCCTGACATTTTAACTATTTGTCATGGAGGTCCTATTGCAGAACCAGAAGATGCTGCTTATATTATTGAAAAAGTAGATGGAATTGTTGGATTCTTTGGTGCATCTAGCATTGAAAGATTTGCAGCAGAAAAAGGGATTAGAGAGCAAACAGAGGCTTTCAAAAAAATTAAGTAATAGTATTTTCCCACAAGTATCTGAAAGTAAGCCCCCCCCCACCTCAAGATTTAGGTGGGGGTAACCTGAAAGTCAAATGTCTGATTGGTTCAGACCGACAGGATAAGGATAGCTTCTTGCATTAGCATCGCATGAAAAAGCGGTTTCCTTTTTCGAGGATGCTTGCGATTTTAGTCATGTTCTACTTCTTATCAGTGGGAGATGAGAGAAAATCCTACTTATGCAAGTTTCACATTATTTTAACCGCTCAATTATATAGATAATATGAAGAAATCCCAGTCTATTAAAGGAGGCAAACACATAGGTTAATCCATAAAATCTACCAACGGAAACGTTTGATTGGGGGAGCTATCATCAGTCTTGAAGATACTGATAGGTCGAGTGTTACCTTTGGAGAGGTAATTTTTCTTCCCGAGAAGGGGCATGATCGCCTTAACAATCCAAATTCTTAGGAGATTCTTTACGCCCTTTCTGATGAGGATAAGTAGATGGTCAACGATAAAGAAGTGGGTACTGTTCGTTATCATATTGCTGGGAACCAATAAGACTATTGGGTTACCTAATAGCAGCAATACAAAACAGTACTGCTGCTATTTACCTCGGCTTGCTTGGCCATATAAAATAGCTCACACTTATAAGCAAATCGATTCCTAATATAAGACACCATAATAAAGAGAAGGAATAAAGAGCCTCCGTTCGCTTCATATCTTGGATGATCACGATCACTAGCCAGAGAAGTCCTTGTCCAATTGCAAATGCCAATACATGCCTAAGCCAGCTTTGAAAATAATCCTTTGCATATGCCAGTCCGATCAATTTTTTAGGTTTCGGCCCCTTCAAAAAGTAATAATGAAAATAGCGATCAGCCCATTGAATCATTCGTTTTCCAAATGCAAGAGAAATACCTATATAAACCGCCGCAAGCGCATGAGGCACAGCAGCAGTTGCTCCCCCTAACAAATCAATAGATGCAGAGATTAATAAGATAAGATCTATCAATGGTGTTAGAGCAAAAAAAACAAGGCTTAAAGTTTCTTTTTTAAATACATATCGGCAAAGAAGTCCTGCGATTATAACGACCCAGAAGCCAATTTCACAGGCAATAATTAAATAAACGATATTGTTCATTCTTGTCGATTCCTTTCTTGTTTCTCATAAATATCATATGCATCATCTAAAAATTGAAGGATCTCCTGTCTGATTGGATATCCACCAAGTTTTGAAAAGCTTTGAGGTTGAGAAACCATGTCCCATACTTGATTGGCTTTTTGTTTATCGCCATTAAACAGCTCCATCGTTATCTCCGTAAGTTCATGACATATTTTTTGCATATTTGGCGAATCAGGTGGGGTTTTTGCTTCATACAGCTGTACGATCTGTTTAAAATAAGCAATCCACTGGGAGTTGACTGTTCTTAACTTCTCCATTATCTCTATTTCTTCTTTATAGTGCTTCTCTATATTACTTGCTTCATTATTTTGCATCAGATGAAAAAGCAGTTCCCACTGTAATCCTCCCTCTATCTCAATTGAAAATAATAACTGTTTAATATTACGCTTCATGTTTTTCAGTTGCTCCATTTGTTCATTCACATATTGCAGCTGATTGTGTAGGAGGCTTACCGGATCATTTTCTTGTTCTAGAAACAATTTAATGTCTTTTAGCCGCAAACCTATTGAGCGTAAAAATCTTATTTGCTGAAGCTTAATCATATTTTCTTTAGAGTAATATCTCATTCCAGCTTCATCTTTCGCTGCTGGAAGAATCAAGTTAATTTCTTCATAATAGCGCATTGTCCGTGTTGAAATTCCTGTCTTTTTCGATAATGCTTTTATCGAAATCATCCTCTCACCTCAAGAATCATTATACTAGTTGACGTTACGTCAATCACAAGTATTTTTAAATAGTCACAAAAATGGAAATATCATTCACGATCCCATTTTCAGCAATCCAGCAAAAGCCTACTTCTAAGGATTACGAAATAAAGTGAAACTTCCATGAGTGGGGGTTTTCTCTCATCCCCTACTGGACAAGAAGTAGAGCAAAGGCTAAGATCGCAACGTCCTGTTGCAACGCCTTTGTGACCTACGTCCTGTAGGCCCGAACCAATCGGACATTTACTGGCAGTTTCCCCCACCTAGACTCCTTCGATTCCTCTTACTCCCCGAGGTGGAGGTCTTACTGCCAGTTAGATGTGGGATAAAAAAACCCGAGAGAAGACGGATGTGGTTCCAGCATGCTCTCGAGTTTGATAAAAAAAAGGAACAAGAAAACTCATTCACTTTCTTTCTCTTTTTGTTTGTTTAATCTACCTGATTTTCTAGCATTTTCTCTTAATAGAAACTCTATATGCGAATTGACGCTTCTAAATTCGTCCTTTGCCCATCCCTCTAAAGCTTCGTACAAGTTAGGATCGATTCGGAGCAAAAAGCTTTTTTTCTTTGCCATTTTCTCTAATATAAACTTCCTGTATTGACAACTGGCTGAGCGCCGCGGTCAGAAATAATTGCAACCATTAAATTGTTAATCATAGCGACTTTTCGCTCTTCATCCAGATCAATTGTACCATTTTTTTCTAATTGTTCAATTGCCATTTGTGCCATTCCAACGGCGCCGTCTACTATCTTTTGGCGTGCAGATACAATAGCTGATGCTTGTTGGCGCTGCAGCATGGCACTTGCTATCTCTGTTGAATAAGCAAGATGAGTGAGACGGGCTTCCACAACATCTACACCTGCAACATTAAGTCTATCTTGTAATTCTTTTGTTATTTCATTCGATATTTCTTCAGCATTGCCACGCAACGTCATGCCAAGCTCATCTATATTGTCATAAGGATATTTCGTGGCAACATGCCTTAAGGCTGTTTCACTTTGAATCTCTACAAAATCTTCATAGTGGTCAACATCAAAAACGGCTTTTGCTGAGTCAATTACTTTAAAAACGACAACGGCTGCAATTTCAATAGGATTTCCCTCTACATCATTTACTTTTAACGTTTTACTGTTAAAATTCCGTACTCGCAAAGATACTTTTTTGCGGATACTTAATGGAACCGTTAAGAATAGACCACTTTCGCGAATTGAACCGACATATTTGCCAAAAAACGTGAGTACGTAAGCTTGATTCGGTTGGACCGTTGCAATACCTGTAATAAGCAGTGCGCCAATAACAAACAGGAACATGGCTACAAGTATATACCCTTTCATACCCATAAAGACACCTAAGCCAAGTAAACATACAATGAGTAAAATACCTAAATATCCGTTTATTTTCCAGGCTTTTTTTTCTTTCATGCCTATCCCTCCATGTATAACATCATTTCGTTATCATTATGATATCACTTTTTCATAATAATGTAAATAGGTACACAAACTTTTTTACTTGTTGTTTACTACTTCCTACTATAGTTTTGACGGAGTTGAGTTTTTTCGGGTTCTTAAATGCTGCGCTGCTCATAGCAGTGCCGCTGGGAAAAATGATCAATGGCGCAGTCTTAGAATTTGCCCAAGCGTATATCATCATGATCATCATCGGAGTTACAACGGCACTGACTTGTTTCATATCGTATTTAATCATAAAAAAAGAAGCCAAGAACTATCTTCACAAAAAAACAAGATGAATCTTTGAATTGGCTGCTGCCTAACATTGCCTCCCCTCTTATTAAGATTTTAAAACCAAGCATAAAAAGAGGGCAGGCAATAGGAACATTTATCGTCCTTTGATCCCCCTCTTTTCGTTTCATGAAGCTTTCTTATAGTTTCACCTCCTCTCTATTTTTAGCAGATAAACGCTGATCGCCATCTGGACGGCGCTTTTGCCAAAACCACATCGCTCCAATCATAACGATGCCAACAATATCAATTGCTTTTTGCGGTGTAATCAGCATGATCCCTGCTAAAAATAAAATAATTCGCTCGAACATATTCATGGTACGGACAAAAAACCCAATCATTGCACTGCTCACTGCCATCATTCCGATTAATGCAGTTGCGATTGCTATAATCAACGGTATTGGTGCAACATCTACTAAAACGAGAATAGGATTGTATACAAATATATATGGAATAATAAATGCAGCAATTGCCAGCTTGACAGCAATCACTCCCGTTTTAAATGGATTCGCTCTCGCAATCCCTGCTCCTGCGTAAGCAGCTAAACAAACTGGCGGTGTGATATCGGCTACAATTCCAAAATAGAAAACAAACATATGAACTGCAATTGCTGTTAAGCCAAATTCATTGATTAAAGCTGGTGCTGCAATCGTTGCTGTTACGACATAATTGGCTGTTGTAGGCAGTCCCATCCCAAGAACGATACAGGCAATCATCGTAAAGAACAATGCTAATATCAGTGTCTCCCCTGCTAAAGCGATGATTCCTGCCGCAAATTTTGAACCAAGTCCAGTCATACTAATAACACCTGCAATAATACCAGCAGTTGCAACAGCAGCAATGACTGGCAATGCCACTCTTGCCCCCTGCTCAAACATTTTCACTGTTTGCCTAAGATTAAGACGTGATTCTTTACGAACAAAGCTGACTAAATAGGCACTGCCAATTCCAAATAATGCTGCCCTTTGTGGTGTAAATCCGCTTAATAGCGTTACAATAATAATAATGAGCGGCAACAGCATATATCCGTAGCGAACCATTATTTTTTTTAATGGAGGTAATTGTGATTTTGGCAATCCAAAAATCCCTTGTTTCTTTGCTTCAAAATGGGTGCCCATAAAAATTCCTGTAAAATAAAGCAATGCCGGAATGAGAGCTGCGAGCATAATAGTAGAATAAGGAACGCCAATATACTCCATCATGATAAAGGCTGCTGCCCCCATTAATGGGGGCATAATTTGTCCGCCTGTTGATGCAGAAGCTTCCGTTGCAGCAGCAAATGCTGGTTTAAAACCCGCATTTTTCATCATCGGAATCGTGAACGATCCTGAAGCCACCGTATTTCCGACAGAACTTCCTGAGACCATTCCTTGTAAAGCACTTGCAGCTACTGCAGCCTTTGCCGTACCTCCAGTAAAACGGCCTGTTAAAGCGAACGCCAAATCATTAAAAAATTTTCCGATTCCAGTTTGTACGAGAACAACCCCAAAGAAAAGAAAGAGAAAAATAAATTTTGCAGAAATTTGTATAGGCGTTCCAAACACACCGCTCTCTCGATACCAAAGATAATTAGCAATTCTCTCAATAGCAAAACCTGGATGGGAAAGCAGCTGTGTCGGGATATATTTCCCAAAAATAGTATATAAGATTGCGATGCTGGCTACGATTATAATCGGGATGCCGACTGTCCTTCTCGTAGCCTCTAAAACAAGCAAGATACCAATAATGGAGACAATTGTATCGAAAAAACTATAGCCAGATATTCGATTTTGCAATAATTCATCAAAAAAGATGATTTTGTGATAAACGACATATAAAGCAATAAACGCTAACAGAATATCATACCATGGTACGGTTGTTTGCTTCCTATGCCAGCCTTTTCTCGCTGGAAATAACAAAAAGATGATGCCAAGTGCTGTTCCTAAATGAACTGCCCCTTGAATTTGTGTTTGAAACGTTCCAAAAAATCCTGTATATAGATGGAATAATGTAAGAGATACTCCTAAAAAAGCGACAATCCATCCCCATTTACCGAGTTTTTGACGGTAATGATATTCCTTATCATATTTTTCAAGCAATTCCTGTGTATTTATTTGCCGATCTTCATCCATTCCATCACCTCCATTTTCTAAATTATCAAAAAACGAACCCTTCCCCTCTAAAAAAGCTTGTTAGTTTCCTATTTCCTCTAAACTATTGATTCCCGATGCTTTGCGTGTAATAATCTGGACGACTTCGGGATAAATATGGCCAATAAATGCTAAATTCTCTACTTTGTTATCTTTAAAATCTCCTGTTCCATTTATTGCATTTAGTGCTGGAACATGGACAGTCATCCCAATATCTTGATAGCCATCACGAATACTTGCTAAGTTTTCTACGGACGCACCAGTCTCTGTATTCGTAACATTAAGCCCACTCATATACTTATTCCATAAATTCGCGATCTCGCCACCTAATGGATAATAAGTTCCACCTTGACTGCCAGTACCAAGTATAAATTCGCTCTTTCGTTTATCAGCATCAGCAGACAACTCTGCAAGAGTATTTTCAACTGTTAGCCCTTTTTCTTCATAATAGCGCTTTGCACCAGGGTGAATCGGGAGTCCTTCCGAGCCATTTAATGCATTCGCGAGTACGATATGAGCGGATTGACTATGTGTATTTTCCTCAGCATGTTCGATCATTACTTTAGCTAACTCATAGCCTAACTCTTCATCAATTGTATCCGTATTTGCCATTAAAATCGCATAGGCAGTCACCGTTTCGATATCTTTATTTAGGAATTCATATGATTCAGCTGATATTGTATATCTTCTATACTCACTATTTTTCTCAATAAATTCAATTGCTTTATTAGAAAGTTCTAGCATTTCTACATCTCCTGTTGAAGCTTGCAAACTTTCTATACTTCCAGTAGGGAGCCCTAAGATGCCAATAGAGATATCAATGTTTCCATCTTGAAGCAAATCAGCTGCATCACCAAAACCTTCTTGATATTTCTTATAATCACTATCTTTAATGCTATATGCTTCCATGATAAGCCTAGATATCGATTGCGTTTCACTTGCTGCTGGACCAATTGCTATATTCGTCTTTCCTCCTCCACAAGCCGTAAAAAATAATGCAGAAACGAACATGATTGCAAGTGGCCAAAACGATTTTCTTGTCATTTTCTTCTCCCCTTTTTTGGTAGCGCTTTCATTTGTAGTAACAGTCTTTTTCCACCAATATTTAAAGATAGCTGGATTTGATTGTTTATTCTGATAATTAAAGCGAAAGGATCTTTAATTATATATACATATGAATGACATATACTTCCTCCTTCCTTTTAAGGTAAAATGGTTCCTGAATCATCTTATTGTAGTATACGAATGTTTTTTTTGACTCTTCTATAATGTTATTCGCTGCCGAGAAATAAAATCCTTTTAAAAATATAATGAAGCCCCGATATTTAATATAGTATGAGGAGGAGATGCATCATGAGGCATCAAAATGTATATAAGAAAATTGCCAGCCAAATGCCAAACATGAGTAAATCACAAATCAAAATAGCGAATTATATGCTAAAGAACCCGTATTCTATGCCATTTTTAACAGTTAATAAATTAGCTAAAATGACTGAAGTAAGTGAGGCAACCATTATTCGTTTTGCTCATTTTTTAGGATTCTCAGGCTATCATGAGATGCAACAGCTGATGATTGTATCTGTTGAACAGCAACTAAACACTGTTGAACGGTTGGAACTGTCAAGGAAAGTATATAACAAGACAGAACAAAGCGTTTATGAGATTTTTCAAGACGATATGAAAAATATTCAAGCAACGATGGAAAATGTCAATATAGAAGATTTTAAACAGGCAGTTCAATATTTATTAGAAGCAAAAAAAATATATATTGTAGCTAACAGAAGCGTCGTATCTTTAGCAATCTTTCTTCAATATTATTTCGATATTATTTTTGGCAACAGCGAGCTGGTTCACACTACTGAATCTGCCTTTGAGCGAATCTACAATGTAAATAAGGGTGATGTTGTCATTGGCATTACTTTTGCTCGTTATACAAAAAGTACCATTGATGTTGTTTCTTACGCTCACCAAAGACAGGCAACGATTATTGCCATAACAGATAACCTACTCTCTCCTATCACATCCTATGCTGACATTTCACTTTTTTCTTCGAGTCAGATGCCCTCTTTCCTCGATTCTTTTGTTGCACCTTTAAGTTTAATCAATGCACTTATTGCCTATATCGGAAGAATAAAACACGCAGAAATTGATAAACGCTTAGAAAATTTAGAGGAAATTTGGGATCATTATGATGTATTTTACAAGAGAATGTAACGGAGCAGAACGTCTTCAGCGTTCTGCTAATCATCTTGACGTTGGAAGTGAACGGATACATTTATTTTATGAAATTTTTATTTCATTTATAACTTTATATGAAATATATAATTGCATTTTCAAATATTACCAGCATATAATGAAAGATGAAAACGGTTAAATTTTTAGTGAGGTGAAAAAAGTGAAAAATGAAGATGACGCTAGCTGGAAAAATCGAACAGAAGGATCTAGACAGTTTTTTAAAAAAGCTTGCAATGTTATTCCAGGGGGTGTCTCCGCAAATATAAAGTTTTTCCCACCTTATCCAATTGTGATGAAAAACGGCAGTGGAAGCAAGCTGATTGATGTCGATGGAAATGAGTACATTGATTATTTGCTTTGTTATGGAGCACTTATCACTGGACATGGACATCCCCGAATAATGGAAGCGGTTGAAAAACATTTCCGTCTTATTGGTACTACTATTCTAGGAACTCCACATGAGCTGGAAATAACGATGGCTGAAAAAATGATTCAGCTCTATCCTGGGATTGATATGGTTCGATTTACAAATTCCGGATTGGAGGCGGCATTATTAGCGATTAGAATGGCAACAGCATATACAAGCAAAGAAAAAATCGCTAAATTCGAAGGTCATTACCATGGCGGCTTTAATCATGTTCTCGTTAGTGTCAATCCAGACAAAAAGCTTGCAGGTGCAAAAGTTCAACCGAACGCTGTACCTGAGTCGAAGGGAATTACGAAAAGAGAACTAGATAATACAATCGTATTGCCTTTTAATGATTTGGAGGCGACGGAAACGTTGTTGCGAAATCATGCAGAACAGTTAGCTGCCGTTATCATAGAACCTGTGCAAGGCGGGTTTATTCCAGCTGATAAAGAGTTTATGATTGGATTGCGAAAAATAACAAAAGAGTTAAACATTCTGCTTATTTTTGATGAGGTAAAGACAGGGTTTAGAGCGGCTTTAGGCGGTGCCCAGAGCGTTTATGGGGTACATCCTGATTTAACTGCACTTGGAAAAGTGCTTGGCGGTGGTTATCCAATTGGTGCCGTCGGCGGGCAAAAAGATATCATGATGATAAGTGCACCGAAACTGCACAGTGATATTTTCTCAATCGGAGAGAAAAGTGCTGCTACAAATGACGTTGTTTTTCATAGTGGTACGTACAACGGCCATCCAATGGTGTTAGCGGCAGGCTTAGAAGCGATTTATCTATTAGAAGAAGCGAATACAATGAACGAAATAACATTACAAACAAATAAGCTGCGCACTGGCTTAGAAAAGATGTACAAAAGTTATGGCATTCAGATGCAAACCGTTGGCATGGGCAGCATCTTTAATATCATTTTTACTGATAAACCGATTCGGAACTATCGTGATATGTGGGAAGTAGATATTTCATTTCGTCAAGCAATTGACGAGGAACTGTTGAAATTAGGCATTTACCTGAAACCGATGAACCGCTATTCTCTATCAACCGTCCATCGTGAGGAAGATATCTTAAAAACGATTGCTGCCCATGAAAAAGCATTGAAAATAGTGTTACAGAAAAAACAAGATCACTAAATGACACGATAAAGAGGGCCCCTTTTTTTTGCATTCATTAAAACTCATACAAAGGAGACCCTCCTATTTCATAAAAAACAACCTATATTGTTAAATACTTTCGCTTGTATGCCTTGCAATACATGAATAATATTTTTATTTTTCTATCTTGTAAAGCTTTATCGTTCAAAGAAGATTTTTTTCATTCAACATTTTTTAGTACAAATGAAGTTCGCTTCAAACAAGCTTCTCTTATACTCCTCTTCCTTACTCACTTTCCACTAAAATCTTCATCGCTGTTCCAATTGGCGGCATGCTTTTCGTTGTCATTGGGCCATAGAATGCGTAGACTTTCATCCCTTTTTTCAGCTCTCCACTTCGAAGCGACTGATTTTCTTTTGTCCCAAGAATTTGTGTGTCTTTCGTCAAATTTAGAACAATCTGCTCGTAGCCTTCATTTGCTATCTTTTCGCCTTTAACAGTCACTTGCATTCCACCGTCTGATAAAGTTGTTACTTTCGTGATTTCACCAGCTGTGCCGAACATAGCTTGAGAGGAACTTTCTTTTACAATAATCTTTCTAGCATTTGTCATCGGCGGAATACTTAAAGTGGCAAATCGATCGGGCACCACTTTGATTGCCATTCCTGACATAAGATCAGAGGCTGTGAGATTGCAATTGTCCTCAGCAATGATTTCTGTTTCTTCCGTAATGTTAAGACGGAGACCGTAAATAAAGCCATTTAACTCTACTTGAGTGCCATGTTTATCTGTCGTGATATTCGTTATCGTTCCTTCTTTCATCGGTTCATCCATCTCTATGTTTTCTTGAGAAGAGATCATGACAGTTCCTGCTTCACTAATAGTGACGTTTTCCCCCATTACATCCTTGATAAATGATAACGGTACGTATGTTTTTTGATTTTGCAGCTCTGGCGCGGTTCCCAAAGTAATATACATTTTGCCAATGTTGTAGCGATTTTCGCCAATTTTGGCCATAAACCATTGATTTCCCTTAAAAAACTCAACCGTTTGTGTTCCTTCATCCCAAGTTAGTCGATAATCTAATTGTTCTGCAATCATTCGGGCTGCGATCATTATTTCATTTTGTGCATTTACGTATAGTTGATCTTTTGATAATCCATTACCGTTTACAACAAGCTGATACTCAAGTCCACCAACTGAACCAAGAGCTTGTACTTGATTTGGATTGCCCTGATTAGATGCCGCAGATACAGGATTCATCGTTGTTGCGAATATAGCAGTGAATAAGGCAGCGCTTCCTAATACTTTTGTCATTTTCATTGAAATCATTCTCCAATTTCTTTATTAAGTTTCGAGACTTTGACGGGCCGCTTAAGGAACTTTTTTCATCAATACTATTCATCTAGTAAAATAGATGAACATTTTCATTAAGATCATATACGGATAAATGGCGATTCCATATTAGAAAAAAAAGAACAGCAGCCCTTGAACTTCTCTTCTCATTTCTAGTCTATTTATTATATCATCTATTGATGCAAAGACTGCTTTTTTTGAAATGTTAAAAGCATTTCATTTGCTAAAATTGCCAGACAGCGTTAACGATACTTATCAATTGTGGGGATTTTCCCTATTTTCAACCATTATACAGATGACAAGCAACAAAATGATTCTTCTCGACCTCTCTCCATATTGGCTTTTGAAAAGCACATATGTCCATTGCTTCTGCACAACGAGTTCGGAATGCACATCCACTTGGCGGACTGATCGGACTCGGCATCTCTCCTTTTAAAATAATCCGCTCCCGTTTTTCTTCTATCTCTGGGTCTGGGATTGGAATTGCAGAAAGTAATGCTTGTGTATAAGGATGCAAAGGTTTTTTATATAGTAAATGACTTTCCGTTAGTTCAACTATATTACCTAAATACATAACGCCAATTCGATCACTAATATGTTTTACCATTGATAAGTCGTGTGCAATAAATAAGTAGGTTAACCTTTGTTCTTTTTGCAGTCTTTTCAGTAAATTAACGACCTGCGCCTGTACGGAGACATCTAAGGCTGATATTGGTTCATCAGCGATGATAAATTCCGGTTTAAGTGATAATGCGCGGGCGATTCCAATGCGCTGCCGCTGTCCGCCGCTGAATTCATGCGGGTAGCGATTAGCATGATCATGATTCAAGCCAACAATTTCTAACAGTTCATATATTCGCATTAATTGCTCTTGCTTTCTTGGATACAATGCATGTACTTCCATCGGCTCTCCTATGATTTCCCGAACCGTTGAACGCGGATTTAATGAGGCATATGGGTCTTGAAATATCATTTGCATTTTTCGATTATGGGCAAATTTTTCTTGAGCATTCATGTTGTGAACATTTTTCCCATTGTAAAGAACTTCTCCGTCTGTTGGCTGATATAAGCGCATCATTACGCGTCCTGTTGTTGATTTTCCACATCCTGACTCGCCAACGAGTCCAAATGTTTCCCCTCTATATATGTGAAACGTGACATCGTCAACTGCCTTCAATAATTTTCCTCTTCCAACTTCAAAATATTTTTTTAAGTTGTTCACTTCTAGTAATATATCTTTTTGCATCATTTAACCTCCGTCTATTGCCAATAACGTCGTACAGCACACTGTGTTTTCATGAATCGTACTTTCTAATTGATCAACCCTATCGTTTTCTAGATTTCAGCATATTGGTATCCTAATTAGCTTTTCTTATTTTGGCTAAGAAATAAGTAGAGCACCACAAACCTTTTACGTGGCACTCTGTATTCGCAGCGCTTTGCACGTTCATTACACGATTGTATATAAAATGCTTATGCTATACATCGATATCGGCCCATTTTAACTCGATATAGCCGACCGGATGACGAATGATTCCTTTTACCTTTTCATGTTGTAAATATGTTTGGTTGTAGAAGTGAACAGGAAAAATTGGCATATCTTCAAAGAGGATTTTTTCAGCTTCATGCATGATTTGAAAGCGTTTAGCTTCGTTTCCTTCTTTTTTTGCCTCGCGGATAAGCTGATCATATGTTGCATTGCTCCAGCCAGTTCGATTCATCGTGTGGCCAGTTTGAAAGTTTTCTAAGAAATTAATTGGATCTGCGTAATCAGCCAAGAAAGTTCCACGTGAGAGCTGAAGTTTTAAAGCTTTTTGTTCGTCGGTAAATACATTCCATTCCATATTAGCTAACTTGATGTCAACATCTAAAGCTGTGTTTATCATTTCTTGGAGCGTTTCTGCAATTTTCTTGTGCGCTTCACTCGTATTATACGTTAATATCATTTCAGGTAATTCCGTATAGCCCTCTTCTTTCATTCCTTTTTTTAATAGCGCTTTTGCTTCTTCTGCATCAAAAACGACAAGATCGCCTCCTACGTCACGGAATTCTTTCCCGCTTGGTTCTTGAAAACCATAGGATACAAAAGCATGAGCAGCTTTCTCCTTGCTTTTCGTAACATAATCAACAATTTGCTGCTGATTAATAGCCATTGCAAATGCTTTGCGAATCTTTCTATTTTGGAACGGTTCCATATTAACATTAAAACGATAAAAATATATGCCTGCCTGCTCTTCAAAACCAGCTTTCCCTTCTGCCAAAATTTGTTCACTTAAATCAGGCGGTATTGCCGCTGTATCCAATTCACCTCTTTGAAACATCTGATATTCTGTATTTGTTTCATCGATCATTCCCCAATGAATTTTATCTAATTTTACTTGATCAACATCCCAATATTGATCGTTTTTCTCCATTATAAAATGGCTGTCATGAACCCATTCTGTAAGCTTAAATGGACCGTTCGCAACAAATGTTTCTGCTTCGGCATACCATTGCGGATTGTTTTCCGCCGTCTTCTGATGAATTGGGAAAAAGCAAGGATTTGCAATCACACTCAAAAAGTAAGCTTGAGGACTCGTTAATGTCACGACCAATGTTTGATCGTTTACTGCCTTCACTTGAATATTATCTTTAGAACCTTCCCCATTGTAAAAATCCTCTGCACCTTCGATAAAGTAAGCTAGAAAAGCAGCTGGAGATGCAGTCTTAGGATCTAGCAATCGTTTCCAAGCAAACTCAAAGTCACCTGCAGTTACAGGCTCTCCATTTGACCATTTCGCACTTTCACGAATATAAAATGTATATGTCTTCCCATCATCTGAAACTTCCCATTTTGCAGCTGTTGCCGGCTGGGGCATATGATTCTCATCTAAACGCGTCAATCCTTCCATTATATTATTTAATGCTTGCCATGAAACTGAATCAAAACCTACCGGCGGATCAAATGAAGTTGGTTCGTTTCCATTGTTTAAGCGCAGCACTTTTTCATTCTTTTTGCTATTTTCATTGTTTTTATTATCACTATCTTCCTTTCCAGCATCCCTTGTCGTTGTACAGCCTGCAAGCGCTGCTGCAAGGAAGAGCATCGCTCCAATACGCAACAGTTTTTTCATTTTCTTCCCCCCCCATTATTTTAATGATGATGCTTAGATGCGTGCTTTCTTTGTTGTGCTCTTTCATCTTGAAGCCAGCAATCGACCTGATGTTGTAAAGAAAGTTGATTAGTGAAAGGATAAAGCCGATCACATATTTCCATTGTATAGGGACATCTAGCCGCAAACGGACAGCCTTCGGGTGGAGAAAATAAATCTGGCGGAGATCCAGGGATTGGGATTAGTTGTTCCTCTTCTAAATCAAGACGAGGCACTGAGTTTAAAAGCCCCTTCGTATATGGATGCTGAGGTTGATAAAAAATATCTTTTCTAGTTCCGATTTCCACTACTTTCCCCGCATACATAACAGCAATGCGATCCGCTGCTTGAGCAACAATACCAAGGTCATGGGTAATTAAAATAATCGATATGCCAATTTTTTGTTGAATTTCTTGAAAAAGCTCCAAAATTTGCGCTTGAATTGTCACATCTAAAGCAGTTGTCGGTTCATCCGCAATGATGATTTCTGGCTGACAAATAAGGGCCATTGCGATAACAATTCTTTGCCTCATTCCGCCGCTGAATTGGTGAGGATATTGATTTAAACGTTCTCGTGGATTAGAGATGCCAACTAGATCAAGCATGTTTACTACTTTTTGTTTTGCTTCTCGCTTAAATACAGTTTGATGTTGGATAATTGCTTCCATTAATTGATCCCCTATAGATAATGTGGGATTTAGAGCAGTCATAGGGTCTTGAAAAATCATCGATATTTCACGACCGCGGATTGACCGCATTTCTTTTTCAGATAGTTTTGTTAAATTTTTGCCCTTAAAAGTGACAGCCCCTTGCTTCACCTTTCCAGATTCCTTTGGGATGAGTCCCATAATACTTTGAGAAGTAACACTTTTTCCGCAGCCTGACTCTCCGACAATTGCTAGCGTCTCCCCCTTATATAATTTAAAATGAACGCCGCGTACTGCATGGACTTCCCCGCCATACGTAGCAAAAGAAACATGAAGATTTTCCACCTTTAACACCTCTTCCATTCCTTTCACCTCCTCCTCAACTTAGGATCAAGCGCATCCTGCAATCCATCACCTATGACATTAAAAGCAAACATTGTTAAAGAGATAAAAAAAGCTGGAAAAAATATTCGCCACCAATGTCCCGATAATATCGATGATAATCCATCATTTGCCATCACACCCCAGCTTGCAAATGGCGCTTGCACTCCTAAACCGAGAAAGCTTAAAAATGCCTCTGCAAAAATAGCGCTTGGAACGGTTAACGTCATTTGCACAATAATGGTTCCCATCAAATTAGGAAGCAAATTCTTTCGAATAATGCGAGCAGTACTCGTTCCAAATGTTTTGGAGGCTAATATAAACTCATCGTTTTTTATTTTCAGTACTTGACCGCGGACAATTCGCGCCATACCAACCCAACCTGTCACAGTTAACGCAACAATAATCGTCGTTAGTCCAGGACCCATGACAACCATTAATAGAATGACAACTAATAAATACGGCAATCCATACAACACTTCTACAATTCGCATCATGACACTATCAACTTTTCCGCCCTTGTAACCAGCTATGCCCCCATAGATTACACCAATGATAAAATCGATTAATGCGGCCATAAGACCAACGAAAAGTGATATTCTCGCACCATACCATGTTCTTGTAAAGACATCCCTTCCAAGATCGTCCGTTCCGAACCAATAGTCGCTAGATGGTGGAAGATTTTGATTGCTAAGTGTCAACTTCGTTGCATTGTGGCCTGATATAAATGGCCCAAACACAGCCATTATCACAAGAAGAATGAGAATAAATAGTCCACCCATCGCAAGTCTATTGTTTACTAATCTTCTCCAAACATCTTGCCAATAAGATAGGCTTGGACGCACGACAGCCTCTCTCTCTGATGCTGTTTTTTTCTTTGCTGCAAACCACTCATCTGGAATATGATGAAACTTAAACTCGTCCCGCTTAAAAGCCCCCAAACAGCTCACTCCTTCTTATGCAGCTTAATACGCGGATCTAGTACTCCGTATGCTAAATCAACTAAAAACAACATAAAAATTAAAAATGCACTATAAAAAACCGTCGTCCCCATGATAACAGGATAATCGCGATTATTAATGCTTTCTACGAAGTATTTTCCCATGCCAGGAATAGCAAAAATCCTTTCAATAACGAAGCTGCCAGTTAAGATGCCCGCCGTTAATGCACCTAGAATCGTGACAACTGGCATTAACGCATTTCGGAGCGCATGTTTTATGATAATTTTAGTTGGTGATAATCCTTTCGCTTTCGCTGTACGGATATAATCTTGTGTAAGAACTTCAAGCATACTCGATCTCGTTAAACGAGCAATAATAGCCATCGGTCCAGTTGCTAAGGCGACAGTCGGCAAAATCATATGCTTCACACTAGCCCATGTTGCAGTAGGAAAAATTCCCCATGTAACAGCGAATTGCTGTATCAACATCGTTGCCATAATAAAATTGGGGATCGATATTCCTAGCACTGCAATGGTCATCGCTAGATAATCGATCACACCGTTATGTCTTAAAGCTGCGATTACTCCGAGCGTTATACCCGAAATAACTGCAATGACAAGCGCAATCATTCCTAGCTCAAATGAAACAGGAAATCCTCTTCCGATCATGTCATTTACTGTTTGTGAAGGCTGCTTAATGGAAGGGCCAAAATCTAGCATGGCAATCGATTTTAAATAACGCAAATATTGAATATAAATGGGCTTATCAAGCTGATAATGCGACTCTAAGTTTTTTTGAACCGCGTCGCTCATATTGCCTTCTACATTAAATGGCGATCCTGGAACAGCGTGCATTAACATAAAAGTTAACGTCGCAATCACCCAGATTGTCATCATCATTGCCATAAATCGTTTGAAGATATAGGCAGCCATCCCCATACACATCCTAAAAATTTTTTGTTTTTTTGTTAATGATGTCCTGCTGGCTTATTCAAACAAATGATGATTGGAAAAATTCACTTTCTGTCTTGCAAGCCAAACCAATCAGATTATTTGACTTTCCATCCCAACCTAAACTCTTCGAAGCTTCTGACTATTAAAATGAGGTTCTTTTCAGTCAATTAGCTGTGGAATAAAATATAGTAGTCAAGCTTATTCTATGAATGATTTCCTCCGTACATGATCATTATTTTTTAATATTCAAACATTTACCCTGAAACATATATAATGGAGAAAGACATCACTTTTCATCTTTAGAAAATGTACCTCTCTATTCCTCATCCTTTTTACTTATTTTACTTATACTGTATAATTGAAAGTGGCTGATTTTTTTATATCTTATAAAAAATCTACCTATATCCAAATAAATAGATGTTACCCCGTCGATAATGAAAATGTGGTTATATTGTTGTAATCAGAGAAATGGAGAATCATAGTGAAATTAATTGCAAATTTACCGATTCGATGGAAAATAACTGGTTTGGCTTTTGGCATTGTTGCTTTTTCATTGATCATGATTGGGATCATCCTCTTAGGGTATGTAAAGGATGTTAAAGAAGAAGAATTATCGCAAAAAGCGATGCATACTGGTCAGCTCATCGCTCAAAATCAAATGGTGCAAATGAGCATTGAGCTCGATTATGCATCAGAAATATTACAGCCACTAGTAGAGCGTATACGGATGATCAATGGAAATGATTATATTGTCATTCTAAATATGAATCGTGAACGGCTGACACACCCGATTCCGGAACGGCTACATACAAAATTTACGGGCGGGGATGAAGATGCTGCCTTTTCTGAACATATTTATCTTTCTAAAGCAAATGCCGATAATACTCAAACTGTTCGTGCTTTTGTCCCAATACTCAATCAAAATCGTGAACAGATTGGAGTTGCAGTAGTTGGCAACGTACTTCCAAGTTTATCTAGCATTATCTATGAATTCCGCCATTCTGCTTTTGTCATCACATTGATTACAATATTATTTGGCGTCTGGGGAGCTTGGCTATTAGCAAGTCATATTAAGCGTCAAACTTTTGAAATGGAACCAGATGAGCTTGCCCGTACTCTCGTTGAACGAACAGCTACTTTTAACGCCATCCAGGAAGGGGTTGTCGCCATTGATGACCAAGAACGAATTACCGTTATAAATGAAGCAGCAAAAAAAATGTTAAATGTAAAAAAATATGCCATTGGCGAAAAAATTCAAGATGTAATACCTGATACAAGACTGCCTGAAATACTTCGTTTAGGAATGCCGCTTCTACAGCGCGAGTTTTACATTCAAAATCGTCCGATATTAAGCAACAGAATCCCTATTACAGATGGAGGAAAAACGTTAGGAGCTGTCGCCATTTTTCAAGACAAATCAGACGTAGACAGGCTAGCGCAAGAACTCACTGGTGTACAAGCATTTGTTGATGCATTGCGAGTACGCAACCATGAATATTCCAATACATTACATACGATTGCTGGACTGATCCAGCTTGATCAAAAGCAAAAAGCACTCAAATATATTTTTGATTGGACGGAAGAACAAACTGGACTTTCCCAGGAGTTAATGCAACAATTTAGAGATGATAGTCTCATTGGGTTGATACTAGGAAAAATTAGTCGAGGAAAAGAACTTGGCATCTCATTAATAGTTGATAAAACAAGTTCCTTTCTTCATTATCCTGAAGGAATTACAATTCATGATATCGTTGTCATTTTAGGAAATCTAATAGATAACAGCTTTGATGCACTCTCTACAACGAAGGTAATAGATGAAAAGAATGTTTATTTACTAGTCAAAGAGGAAAAAGAAGCGCTGCTGCTTCAAGTAAGTGATACTGGTTCAGGAATCCCCGCTGCTGTCCAAAAGCAAATGTTTACGAGAGGGTTTTCAACAAAAGCGAGTGAAGGTAGAGGCATTGGATTGTTCCTTGTTCAATCTATTGTTGACCGCGTTGAAGGCAGTCTGCATATCGATAGCAAGGAACAAGAAGGTACAACAATCTCTATTTCTTTGCCGATGACAAGGGGGATGAGTCCAAAACATGATGAAAAACAATCATCTTATTGAAATCGTATTAATTGAAGATGATCCAATGGTACAGGAAGTCAATCGCATGTTTATTGAAAAAGTAGATGGATTTGCTGTCACAGGCATCGCTGCAACAGGCGAACAGGGACTCGAAAAAATAATAGCGCTTAAACCAGATTTAGTGCTATTAGATATATTTATGCCGAAAAAAAACGGTCTAGACTTAATAAGACAATTGCGACAGGAACAGATAGATGTAGATATCATTGCCGTTACCGCTGCTAATGACATTCATACGATTAAAACATTGCTGCGAAACGGAGTAACTGATTATGTCATTAAACCGTTTACGTTTGAACGATTGCAAAAAGCATTAAATCAGTATAAAAATGTCTATCTTCAGTTCCATCAGGCAGAAGAAGTTTCCCAAGATAAACTAGATGAAGTCATGGCTAAAAATAAACAACAAAGAAAAGAAAGTCTTCCAAAAGGACTGCATACACATACGTTAAATCAAATCTACGCACACTTGGAGCAAATCGATATTGCAGAGTCAGCAGAAAAAATTGGATCTGAAGTTGGACTTGCCCGTGTAACAGTCCGACGATATTTAAACTATTTAGTTACGATTGACAAGGTTGAAATGGAATTATCTTATGGAACGATTGGGCGTCCGATTCAACGATATAAATTAAAAAAATAATATAGGTGAAGACAATGAAAGGAATCATCTCCATTATTTCATTTCTGCTTGTTGGAATCGCAACAGCTATCTATATAGGGTTCGGAAATACATACGCTCCCAAACCGATAGCAGTTGATCATGAATTGCAAGGTTTAAATGAAAAATACATACTAAAATTTAGTCATGTCGTTGCAGAAAATACACCAAAGGGCATTGCCGCTTCAAGGTTCGCACAATTAGTGAAGGAAAAAACAAACGGCTGGGTAGAAGTTCAAGTATTTCCAAACGGGGTACTTAATGATGCACAAGGGGAGTTTGAAGCGTTAAAAAAAAATGAAGTACAAATCATTGCTCCTGCCATTTCAGAAATTGCGGTGCATGATCCGAAATGGACTGTCATTGACTTGCCTTTTCTTTTTGAGAATGAAGAAATGGTAGAACGTGCATTCGACGGAAAGTTAGGAGAATTATTGTTTCAAAGTATTGCACAATATCACTATAAAGGAATCGCCTTTTGGGATAACAACTTTAAGCAATTTACAAATAATATTCGTCCCATAGTGACACCCGCTGATCTGCAAGGGCTAACCGTTCGCATCATGCCAAGCCCATTGTTAATTGACATGTATCAAACATTTGGAGCATATTCTCAAAGCTTTCCCTTTAATGAAATCTATGAATCATTAAGAAGGAAACACATTGACGGAATTGAAAATACACTTTCTAATATTTATTCTAAAGGGCTGTATCAACAACAAAAGTATATGACGGTTAGCAACCATAATTACCTTGGCTATGCTGTGTTAATGGATGATAAGGTTTGGGATACCCTTCCTGTTCATCATCAAAATAGCATCATGGAAGCGATGGAAGAAGTGACGGAATGGCTAAGGACTTATGCAAAAGAACACAACAAAGACATGTTATTGAAAGTGGAAAGCAGTGAAAGTTTGAATATACATTACCTTACTGAAAGTGAACGGAATCTTTGGAAAGAAGCGCTGTCGCCAATTTACGAAAAATATGAACCTATCATTGGAAAAGAAATCATGGCAGAAGTTTGGAAATTACAAGAAGCAATAAGGTGATGATCTGTGGAGGGGTTTTATCCCACATCTAAATGGCGCACTTCAAGGAATAAGAAGAATCAGAAGCGCTAAGTATGCTTAAATGAATTCACTCATGATCTTCAGACAAGCATCATGAGTGATTAGTACTTCTTTCTATCATTTTCTTAGATTTTCCAAATTTGAATCTAAGATTACTTTCTAAATGCATCTGGATAGACTTGCAAATCTATCCCCCATACAAGCGGCAGCAATAAGTAGACTGCACAAACAATGATGATAATCGCAATGATATTAATCCAAAACCCGATTCTAGCCATATCAACGATTCTTATTTTTCCTGAGGCAAAGACAACAGCATTTGGCGGTGTCGCAACAGGCAGCATAAATGCACAAGATGCTGCTACTGCAGCCGGAATCATTAATGCGTAAGGATGAATGTTAATCGCTAACGCTAAAGATGCCATAATTGGTAGAATCATTGTTGCCGTTGCTGTATTGGATGTAATTTCTGTTAAAAAAATGACAAGCGTCGTCACAATAGTAATAACAAAAATAAATTGAACACCTTGTACAATTGTTAATTGGTTGCCTATCCATTCTGCAAGCCCTGTTTTGCTAAATCCAGCAGCAATCGCCAAACCAGCGCCAAAAAGCAGTAAAATTCCCCATGGTACATTTTTAGCTGTTTGCCAATCTAATAAGCCTGTCCCACGTTGATTAATGGATGGAATAATAAAGAGGAGCACACCTGCTAAAATAGCTATCATCGTATCATCTAGTGCAATCCATTCCCAACTAGCAGGTACGAAAGGATAAAAAATCCATAAGGAAGCAGTTAAAAGAAAAATAGTTAAAACAGCCTTTTCTTCATAACTCGCCTTTCCTAATGCATTTTTTTGTTCCTTTATAATCTCTCCCCCACCAGGAATTTCCTTCCTTTTAAAAGGAAGTGCTTTTATTAAAAAGTACCAAGTTAATCCTAATAACACGATTGTAAGCGGCACACCAAACATCATCCAAGAAACAAAGGAAATTCTCACTCCGTAAATTTCTTGAATGACTCCCGCTAAAATTGCATTTGGAGGTGTTCCAATAATAGTAGCAAGACCGCCGATTGACGCTGCATATGCAATCCCAAGCATCAACGCTTTGCTAAAATTCTTATCCTCTTGAACAATGACATTTTTCTGGCCGCTCATAGAACTCGACATTTGATAAATGATTGCCGAACCGATAGGAACCATCATCAACGCTGTCGCTGTATTAGAAATCCACATCGATAAAAACCCCGTCGCTACCATAAATCCTAATACAATGCGTTGTGTACTCGTTCCAATCACTGCAATAATCGTTAATGCAATTCGTTTATGTAAGTTCCATCGTTCCATTGCAAGCGCAATTAAAAATCCTCCTAAAAATAAATAAATCGTCGTACCGCCATACGATGCTGTAACTTCACCGGTTCCTAAAACACCTGTCATTGGAAATAGAACGATCGGCAATAAAGAAGTGGCTGGTATGGGAATCGCTTCCGTAATCCACCAAGTTGCAATCCAAACAGTACTAGCTAAAACACTTTTAGCCTCAGAACTCATTCCTTCTGGAGAAAGAAAAAGCATGATAAAAGTAAATAGTGCAGGTCCTAAAATGAATCCGATGAGCTGTGGCTTTTTAAATATAGGCGGTTTTTGTTGAGGTGCCTCCACCTGTTTCTGCTCTTGTTGTTGCGCGCTAATAGAACTTTCTTTAGGCAGTGAAAAGGTTAAAATATGCTTTACTTTGGAATGTTGTTCCCATAAGTTCTTCCAAAGTGTTGTAAACACATGACCGCTCATTTCTATTTGTCCCCCTATTATATTTATACAATTCTAATTATAAAGCGCTATCATTTCTCATTAGTGATTTGGACATAATGGTCTTTTTGTACATTTTGGTCTTGGGAGGAACTTTGATTTTTTGGGTATTCGGATTATCGTGTGGAATACACCGTAAAATAAATATACATTAGACTACCGAACAAGATAGGTAAGGAAGCACAAATCATCGTACTATCCACTAAATTATTTTCCCGTATGTTGATAATCCTCCTTAAAATCACAACTCGGATAAGATACACAGCCTCTAAACTTTCCGTACTTCCCTGTTTTTGTTGCCATTTATTTTTGAATCATACACTAGACAGCGTTTGTGCATATCATGGCAACCATAAAATTCATCATCATGAGCAGTGTCCAATGTAACATCAACATGTAAATTTAACATTATTTACCAAAATAATCTCATCTTCACGTCATGGATCGATTGTGTAAAATTCTATTTAAACAAATATGATTAGAGTGAATTGAATTTTTTTCCGTATCTCTCGAATACCTTTAATAATTGACAAATATATAATTGTTAAGTAAACTTAACTTAACTATTCATGAATTAGGGGATGATAAATCTGTGCATGATTATTTAATAATGATAGACAAAATCAATCAAAAATTTGAGCAGTTCAAGTTGTTAGTTTTACAAGAAACCAAAGAGGTTGAGGAATTAGAGAACTTTCACTTAACTCCTCAACAAGAAATGATAATGTTTTATATCATTCGTAATAAGCCGGTAATTGCGAAAGATATTGCAAATCATTTTGGTATTTCAAATAGTGCGGTTAGCCAAGTAATTTCAAAGCTTGAAGAAATGAAAATGATATATCGTCAAGAGAATTCAATAAACCGTAGAGAGACCTTTATTTATCTTGGGGATAGGGGTCAAGAGTTTCATCAGCTTCTTAAAAAAATTGACGACATTCTTGTAGAAAAATATTACTCGAAAGTAAGCTTAACAGAGTTAAAAAATGTTCTTGATACATTAAATAAGATTGTCGGAACTTACATAAACAAAGGGAGTTAAGATAATGGGGAAAAATTTGAAACAACTAACCAATCGTATACATTATTTACCGCATGATCCTGAAACAGATCGACCAATACTGTCTGCCATATGTGGGATTCACCAATCTTTAATTGTAGATGCAGGAAATTCTGATGAACATGCTAAGTTATTTCTTGGTGAACTAGATCAATGTCAAATTACTAATTATCATTCTGTAGTATTAACACATTGGCATTGGGATCATAGCTTTGGAACAAATCAGATGAATATGTTAACCATAGCACATGAAAACACAAAAATGCATCTTGAAAAAATGATGGAATATGATTGGTCAGACGAAGCTTTAGATAATCGTGTAGAAAAAGGCTTAGAGAATCAGTTTTGTTCAGAAATGATAAAAAAAGAATTTGGAGTAGACAGAAATATCACCATCACTTTACCTAATATTACTTTTAAAGAAAAATTTGAGATTGATTTAGGTGGTATTCGGTGTGTAGTCAAACATGTAGGTGGAGATCATTCTGATGACTCATCACTCATTTTTGTAGAGGAAGAAAAAGTACTTTTCTTAGGTGACTGCTTGTATCCAAGTATTTACACACAACAACCACAATATAAGATTGATAATGTTAGACATCTCTTAGAAAATATTGAAATGTTTGATGCCGAAATCTATGTGCTTTCGCATGAACCTCCATTATTTAAAGATGATTTTATGGGTTATATAAGGTTATTGAAGTTAATTTGTGATTTAACAGAAAAACATCAAAGAAACCACTTGAGTTTGGTTAATGAGCTATCTACTCAACTAAATCGTAAATTAAGTCAGTTAGAAGAAGAAATTGTTGATTGTTTTATTAACGGATTATCATTTGGTTAAACTAGAGAACCATGAAACACCTAAAAAACGAGCTGAATATCGAAACAAAACATAGAAACAATATTCATTATTTCAATGTCTGAGAAGTGAAATGCTCAGGCGTTTTTTTATTTTTTATAAATCGGATATGTGTGGAAGCAAGATTAATCAACTGTAAAGATATCTTTACTTTAATTTGGAGGATCGATTAATGAGTAGAAAAGGCGAAAAAATGGGGAATTATTTTAACAAAGTGGACGACATTCTTTATAATTACTTGTAATTATGGTGCTGATTTTTCCACACTGACTAAGATAATGGAGGAGGGTTCTTTTTAACCCTCTTTTCACACGATAATCCGATTACTCGATTATTTTAAAATGAAAAAACCGATAGAAAAAATTATTTTCCATCGGTTTTTATTTGAGTTTTTCATTTTTGCTTCTGCACAACGGTCATCTTCACAACCTATTTAATTAGCATTTCTAATGGCAGGAACAAACAAAAACGTATAGACGCTAACAAAGATTACTGGAATAGAGCTAATCCAAATAATGGTTTGAATACTTAATCCAACCGTTATTAAAATACTTGTCAATCCGTATGACAGTGGAGTAAGTCCCATAGCTGCAACCATTAAGAAGCTCATCACTCTTCCTAGCATTTTTGTATCTGTATTTGCTTGAAGCAGTGTCATGAGTGGTGTATTTGTTAATGATATTAATAATCCTATACTTCCGATTAACCCAAGCATTACTGCAAGTGTACTCGTAAAACCAACAAAAAACAAACATATACCAGCACATGTAATCGCAATGAGCGACACTCTTCCTTTATGCTTATTAAGATTGAGAATACTTAAAGTAATCGCGCCTAATATCGTTCCACTAAGAAAAGTAGATTCCAACATGGAAAAGATAATTGTTTTACCGCCAAAAACTTGATCAGCAATAATTGGAATGCCCATCGTCATTGGTCCAGCAATAAAAAAATTAAGCAGGACAGCAAGCATAAACAATGCAACTAAGAACTTAGAGCTTTTTACGTATAAAAATCCTTCCTTCAATGAGGTGAAAAATGGTGCTTCTTTTCCGTTGCCATCCGTTGCCTTCACTTGTTCGTAGCGGATAAAAAAGGTTAAGAAAGCAGCAGTACCGGTTAGTATAATCATAAAAAGAAACGTTTGATAAAAACCGATTTGATGAATCGATAGGCCTGCCAAAAAAGCGCCTGCGATTCCAGCTCCTGAAGCATTTAAGGAGTAGATAGAATTCGCCCTTGTCAGTTGGGATTGGTCTACCAATAGCGGCAGCAGCGAAGTACGTGCTGGAATTTGCAATGCATCAGAAATTCCGAATATAAAAGCAACGATAACAAATACCCATATCGATTCAATCCCTAATCGAAGTGTTGTCATGATACTAAAAACAAGCATTACTTCGATCAGCATACAAAGAAAAATAATACGGGTTTTTTTCACCTTATCAGCAATGACACCGCCAAACACCATAAAGATAATTCTCGGCACGGAGGAAGCGATAAAAATAAAACCTAAACCAGCTTTAAAATGAAGCTGCTGTAAAACAAACCACGATTGCGTAAAAATAAACATTGAGAAACTAATACTAGCAAGGAAAGAAGTGATAATAAGTATGATAAAAGATGTTTGTTTTCTTAGTGGTACTAAAGCTTGATGATTTACTGCAACGGTTGTCGGCATATGATCAATCCTTCTTTCCTCTATTTTGATATGGAAATATTTCATATTGAATAACGTACTCTACTCCGTCTTCCTGCTCGTTAGCTTCGATATTTGCTAGCCATTCTTCTAGCTCATTTATTTTATTCATTAACTCATTTCGCTGTTCAATCGTTAAAACAATCTTCTTAAAATCAACTGCCTTTGGATATATGTCTCCCCCTTTAAATAATGCCGCATCTGCTTTTTCTAAATGTTTCATTAATTCTTTTGCTGGAAGAAGAAAACTTTCCAATTGGACGCTTTCTAGCTGTGTTTCCAGTTCTGGAGTTAAGAGACTTGAACTAACAGAGTAATTTTTTGCAATTGGTCGATAAAATTTTTGCATAATACCATTTTTTTCTTCCTCTCTCTCAATCATAATTAAACCGTTTTTTTCAAGTTCTCGTAGATGGTAATGGACTTTTGGTGCTGACAGACCAAGTTCAGTAGCAATCATTTTTCCTGTTTTCGCCTCATCAAAAATTGCCCAAATGATTTGTACTCTTAATGGATCAGCAATTGCCCTCACTTGTTCCAAATTTTCCAATTCAAATGCCTTTTTCATTTTTATTCTCCTTAACGTTAAAATTTTTTTTAATGTTTAAGAGAATAATAACACGAAGCTTGATAAAGTGCAATATCTTCTATTCATTATTTTTTCATCAAATAAAAATAATCAAAACTCCCCCCGATATTCCTGTTTTTAAACAAAAAAACAGCGGCTTGATTTTTAATCAAAACCGCTGTATGATGACTATCATCCACTGCCAATAATGAGATTTTTTTATGATGCCGCAGTTTTGGCAGCTCTCCTTTTGGTTGATATATAAGATGCTTAACATTATCTATCTTACTTTTTCCGAGATTAGGTACAGTAAAATATCTTTGCCAAATTTGATGGTAATAAGTTTAGTCTATTACAGCCGGGGAGTAGTTCACTAATCACCTATTGATTCAAATGCGATAGTGTTACTTCTCCTAGATCGCCTAGCCTCCATATTGCAATCTTGTTATATCCCGCTCGCTGTGAAGCGTCGATCCATTGAGACAAGGTGACATGATCGGCATACCAAACCGTATGTTTCGTCTCAGTATTATCCATATAATGAAAATAGATGCTGCCACTAGCGGCATCTCGGTTGGGAGCATCTAAGCTCAACTGCGACAACATTGCTGCCTGCCTTTCTGTCACTGCGTCAATTTTTCCCCCTTCCGTCCAGTCAAATCCTCCAGTTGAAAAGGCAATAAAATTGTCTCCAGGCACTAGATCCATTCTATGAGCTAATTCAACAATAAACGCATAATCGGCTTTCGGACCAGGATCACTATGGCTGCCATAAAGATTGTAAGCCATCATCACATAGACAGGTCCTTCTGGCAATGCAAGTTCCTCGATCGGAGTTCGGGGTTCCAGTACAATTCGAAGTGATTTTCCTAACGAATGAAGCCGTTGATACAATTCTCCATAAAACTTACATACATTGTTCCAATCGCCGTCGTTGATTTTCTCATAATCAATCTCCACTCCGTCAAAATCATACTTGGCAACCACATCCAATATATTATTTATATGCTTGTTTCGGCTTTCGTCAGTGGCCAAGAGTCTTGTAATCAATGCTGGATCTTTCTGAACCGCTGATCCGTCCTCGCCTATGCGGTCATTCACAACGGTTAAATCTACATGGACCTGACTGCTTTCTTTAGATGCGGCAATCATTTGGGGCATTGCCTCACGACTTGCGTCTGTCAAATAAAGATTATCTGTACTATCAAAATAAGCTGCAAACGCCTGCAAACTTGAAAGGCCTTCCGTTATTTTCTTAAAATCATCCATACCCGATTCCCACTGCCAGTCTACAATCCATGCTGATAACTCTACATTGTGTTCACCTTGTTCTTCCTTCTTTCCCTTGTCGAGATTATTCCATTTCTTCGCACCCCAAAAAAATAGTATGAAAAGGATTGTCATTGTCACAGCTATTGCAGCATGTTTACTCGTCACATTCACTTTTTAACACCTGCACTAATCTCCTTTAATTTGATTTAAAAAGCATCGATCGCCCAATCTATGGAAGCACTAATTACTTTTTCGATTTTGTTGACTAGTCCTTGAAATCCGGTCAATTTATTGCTGAATATCACGACATCAGTTTCATTTTCTTTTCCTAAAGATACAACTTCAACATCGTCGAATACACCATCGTATATATCGTCTTTTTTATTCTGTTTACTATACGATGATTCAAGTGCAATTCCCCCGCCGTTTGCATGATAGATAGTACGATTTTCGAGAATGGGTTCCTTATCTATCTTAATATTCAATTTATCGTCTTCTACCAATATTTCAATGTCCCGAGTATGTTGAATATTGAACGGATACTCCTCTTTGTTCGATTTTACGTCAGCTGCCGTTTGCTCCTTCGTATAGACGGTAGCCTTGTTAAAAGACAAATCTTCCGAATCCCATTGAATATCATTCAATTTTTTCATAAATATTTGCTCAACAGCTTGCCCTGGCTGTTTCTGATCAACAATTAGCTCGTTATCCTCAATTGTCATTCGAACAAACGAATGATTCTCTCGATCATAGCGAATATATATCGACTGTTTGCCAACAACATTCCCTGCTGCCTTTGCTGTTAACTTTATATCACCTAGGCCATCGCTATCTTTCAAATATAGCCTTCCAGCTCTAGCAGGAGGGGAAGTCAATACAATTCGATTATCTATGAACTGTGCTGCGCCGTTCATTTGCTTCCACTTATCGGCACGATGCTCATCTCCTTGTACGAATTGCATTTTTTGCCGAGTATCTTTCTGAAGCTTCATTAATAAGTGATTCGTATACCAATAAGGTTCAGGCTGAATTCTTGTCAGATCATACAGATCCTCTACACTAGAGTTGAAAGCCTTGCCTTCTCGGTTAAAATGCATCTCAAAAAGCTTCTGAATGTTTTTTGTATTTACATCCGAGACTAATGTATTCATTCCTTCATGAAGGGTATTCGCATGCATAATCATATAGACTTTCGGTACAAATCCCAAGCTCTCTGAATAAATATCCTTCATCGCCTCGTAGTCGCTATCAATACGGGCTTCCATCTCAGCGCTGTCTTCCGCTGGAATCATATTTTCGTCACGAATAAAATCCATCAAATAATGATTATAGTATTCGATATTCTTTTTATCAGGCAGTTTGTTTTCGTCCCTTACTCCAATATAACGGCCTTCTTTATCAAAGATATTAATATACGCAAGCCGATAGCCGTTGCTCCCCAACTCCCAATAACCGTTTTTCATCATCTTCAACATATCTTTAGGCTGGAGAAATTTATAGTCTTTATTCCCCATCTTGTTAGCATAAGAAAGAAAGGTTGCTTTAAAATTGTATTTCTCAAGAAGTGGTTGAGCAAATAAACTAGAGTCGTTGCGGCCATCCTCAAAAGATAGAAAGAGTGCTTTCTCTGGCAATGCCTTCCCTTTCTGATAAAAATCGAGAATATCTTGCTGTGAGATCGTTATATATCCCTGGTTATACAACGCCTTAAGCTGTTGATCCAGCTGCTTCTTATCTATCAATTTTGGGGTGCCTGATCGATCCACGCCAAAATAAGACAATGCGATAAAGCCTTTCTTATTTGTCCATCTCGTCTTATCTGGTTCATTGTATTTCTTCATATCGAATATCGTATGAACAAGTAATAAACCGATAACTAGTAAAATAATCACTTGACTGACCGTTTTCACGACTTTCACACGATTTTTTTTGCGATAATCAAGGACAGAACTTTGCTTTCCTTTCATCATCTCTGTGATCCTCACTCTATGAATCATTCTAAAGCTGCAAGTTAGAACGGCAGCCCGATTCTCTTTTTATTTTTTTTCCTTGCTTCTTTTCTACTCCTAGCTTCGATATCTTGAGGTGTTTCCCTTGTTCCCCAAGTCGACTTCCAGAAGGTCACCCAAGCAACAGGCATTTGCCACAAGAGGACAAGTTCATAAAACATACAAAATACCAGTCCAAAAACCCATAACCTACTCTTCCGAAATAACAAATGGGCAAGGCTCATGAGCATTGCCATTAGCAATAGCCCCAGTAAAAAAGTTCCGGGAAAAATACCGTAAACGAGCGGAACATAAACGAGGTTGTACAACACGATGATAGGCGCAGCAATGGGGACAATCAGACCAATATAGAAGAAAAGCGCCATAAAAGGTTCTTTCCGCCAAATAAACATTCCCGCTCTTAGTGATTCCCGCAGCCAGGAACGTTTCCACCGCATTTGCTGCTTTAAAAAAATATTCATATCTGAAGGTACTATTGTCGAACAAATCGCCTTATCCTGATACCCAGTACGATGAGTTCTCAATATAAAATTCGTCATGCTCCGGTCATCTCCAAATGTTGCTGGCTGTCCGAGAAATTTTTGATTCAACCACGCATCGGCATGTTCAATAATTAATTCCTTCCGGTAACATGACAAAGGTCCTGACAAACAAGTTACGCTATCAAAATAAGACTCAGCTGCTTTAATAATACGAAATGCGATGTAATAGCGTACAGTTTGCAATTTAGTAATCATGTTCGTGTATTTGTTCTCAACATCTGTTCGTCCAGCAACCCCGCCCATTTGTGGATCTTGGAATGGCTGCACGAGATGCTTAATTGCTGTAGGCTCTAAGAAGCTATCAGAATCAACAAACACAACCAAATCATGTTTGGCTATCTCTACACCTTTCACCAAAGCTTCCCGTTTGCCGCCATTTACCGGCATCACAATCATTTTCAGCCGCTCCTTGGCTAAATAACGTTCCGCCTCATGGTGAACTTTCGCTATTACTTTTTTCATTTTCTCAACGGATTTGTCCGTTGATTGATCATCAACGACGATAACTTCTAGTTTCTCAATCGGATAATCCTGATTTACACAACTTAATATCGTTCTATGAATCCATTCTTCTTCGTTGAAACAGGGGATGATAATGGATACACCAGGTGTGTAATCAGGATTAATAGGGACATCTCTATAAAGCGCTCCAAATAAATAACGTGTCAGCAAAAATCCTGCCGCAGAGAGACTATATAAATATAAAAAAATATTATATTTAAAATAAATAAAGCTTTCCATGCGCATGAGAATAATGAAAGAAACAGTTATAAACAACAATCCGCTTGCCGTGTAAACGGAATATCCCCATCGCTTCTTTTGAAAATACTCTGTAAGCGGCTGATCAAATTCAAAAGCCATCATTCGCTTTCCTTGTTCATCTTGCTTGCTAACATGTGACCTAACCACAGCAGCATCAATCTTTACCAATGACTCAAAGCCTTCAGGCATCGTGCCAGGAGGAATTTTCCCTCGAATCTTTACCTTATCCCCAACTTTAAAAATTTCCACGCTGCTATCAAACGCAACCAAGATGCCTGTTGAGGAAATATCTACTGCACGGGCTTTTATACTAGCTTTCTTCCTTTCTCCCTGAGCTGCAATCATGACCTCAAAATTAGCCTTATATCTTAAACCAAGCAGCCTCGACCTCTCAGCATCTACATTCCCATTGGCACTTGCTGCATCTTTTGTTCCTCTACGATCCACTGGTGCCCGAAGATTTTCAGGATCTGGCACATTGGATAACACTCGTCTATCTTCTTTTGGAACAGTCAGCACCTCTACTATTTTCTTTTTCTTACTATTCGTCACTGTTGCTGTCTCCAATCATTTTATTACAAGCTCCAGTAATAAAAACCGTTATTTTCAAAATCTAATTTCTTATAAATCCCTTTAATATCTATCATGATTTTTATTTGATCGCTGCCGTACAGCTTTTCAAAATCGAAGACATCCATTTTTGCAAATTGATGATGTGGAACTGCAACAACTACTGCATTTAAGTTTTTCAGCGAGTTCATGGAGGAAAGCTCTATATCATGTTCCTTGTATACCTCTTCTCTATCCGCTAATGGATCTACTACAAGAGGTGTAATTCCATACTCCTTTAACTCATGAATAATATCAGTTACCTTCGTATTTCGAATATCCGAACAATCTTCTTTGTACGTTAAACCTAAAAACCCGATACGAGCATTCTCAAGGTTCTGTTTCTTCCGAACTAATATTTTGATTATTTGCTGAGCAATATATTTTCCCATGCCATCGTTAATATGTCGTCCTGCGAGAATAATTTTGGAACGATACCCTGTATCCTCAGCCTTATAAGTTAAATAATACGGATCGATGCCAATGCAATGTCCGCCTACTAATCCTGGTGAAAAATCTAAAAAATTCCATTTGGTACTTGCCGCCTCCAGCACCGCCTTCGTATTAATCCCCATATTGTTAAATAGCATCGACAATTCGTTCATAAAAGCAATGTTAATATCTCTTTGGGCGTTCTCAATCACTTTAGCCGCTTCTGCAACTTTAATGCTTTCTGCCCTATATACGCCTGCTCCGATAATCATTTCATACAGCTTTGCAATTATCTCAACTGTATCGTCATCAATGCCTGATACAATTTTAACGATATTTTCGAGCCGATGAACCTTGTCTCCCGGATTAATCCGCTCAGGGGAATACCCAACCTTAAAATCTACTCCGCATGTTAATCCCGATTCTGCTTCCAGGATTGGAATACATATTTCCTCTGTGACTCCCGGATAAACTGTCGATTCGTAGACGACAATCGCACCTTTCGATAGCTTCTTGGCAATCATCCTGCTGGCGCTTTGCACATAGCCAAGATCAGGAACATTGCCGCTTTGAATGGGAGTAGGGACTGCGACAATAAAGAAAGGTACACCATTTAGCTTCTCTGCATCGCTCGTAAAATCAACCGAACAGTCTTTAATCATTACATCCCCGATATCCCCCGTCACATCGATGCCATTTTGGTAGTCTTTAATTTTTTGTCTATTAATATCGTAGCCAATGACATCTATTTTGTTCGAGAAAGCTATTGCTATAGGCAAGCCAACATAACCGAGGCCGACGACGGCAATTGGCTTTTGTCTATCGACAATTTCATCATAGATTCCAAATCCCGTATTCATTTTTTCCATCTCCATTTTCTAACTTTTAAGACCAATCATGTCTGACATTTTTACAAAGGAAAAACCTTGTTGCTTTAACCCTTCGATCACAGTCGGCAGCGCCTCAATTGTATTGATGTCATCCAATATATGAAGCAAGATGACGCTCCCGTTTTCTGTTTTCTTCATAACGCCATCTACAATATCAGCCGCACTATTGTTTACATCCCAATCAAGAGTTGTTACATCATACATCGCAATAACTGGATAACCGGCAGCGGCAACCACTTTTCCAGATTGGTCATCAATTTCACCTGTAGGCGGTCTATATAACATCGTCGGCTGTTGCTGAATTGCTTCTGTAATAACTTGATGTGCTTTTACTGTATCTTCCTGCAGTTCCTCCGGTGTTAATGTTGTAATGACTGAATGGCTGTAAGAATGATTGGCTACATCATGCCCGTCCTCAATCATTGCTCTCGCTAAATTTGGGTTGTTCTCTACACCATTTGCTCGGAGGAAAAACGTCGCTTTCACATCATTTTCTTCTAAAATATCCAATATTTTCGTTACCGTCTTGTCTCTTCCCCAATCATCGAAAGTTAAAGCTACTTGCTTTTCGTTTGTATCAGCTTTATTAACGAGCTGGTACGATGCTTCTTTCGTGTCAAGGTTGATCTTTGCGGCATCATATCCTGGAATTTGCTCTAATGGCTTGCGTTCACCACCATTTGACACCAAATCGCTAAGTGGTATAAGCGAATAGCCAATATCAGCAGCAGCTTTGGCAATGTGCTCAATGGAGGGGATGACCTCCGGATTCACATCTGTATTTAAGGAAATAATGCCGCCTCTTGATATATACTTTTCTACATACTCGCCGATAGCCTGAGCGTCCTTCATATCCCAATCCTTTGGGTTAATATTGTAGCTAATAACGGCATCCATGCCGAGTTGTGCCGCCACAAGACGAACGTCGTCATTATAATCGCCCGATTTTGTTCTGACATACCGCGGTGTGACACCTGTTTCTTTCTTAATAACCTCATTTGTCAATTGAATTTCCTTATAAATTTGCTCATAGCTAAGCTTATTTAATTCCAAACGATTCAACGTATTGTTTTCAATCTCATGACCTCTAGACATAATATCTTTGGCAATGTCCGGCTCTTCAGCCACTCTCATTCCCGGAAGAAAGAACGTAGCTTTAATCTGATATGTATCCAATTCATCCAACAAGCGCTTCATCGTTTTTTTGTCGCCCATTCCGTTAAAAGTTAGAGCCAATTCTTTTTTCGCTGTATATACATAAGAAATTGCGCTACTCTTCTCGCCTTTATATCGAACAATTTTTTGCACTGTTTCGTTTGTCCCGCTATCTTTTTCTGCTGAATGATCGTTTCCGCCGAATATCTCGCATCCTGTAAGCAGTGCCATCGTCAATAGCAACGTGATCATTTTAGGAAACAAGTTTGCACTTGCTGCACCTTTCAAGACTGCCATCTTCCTACTCCTTTTAAGAAGTCTTCATGAATGTCTTCTTTTAAAAATTTATTCTAATAACAGTTCATCCTGTCGCTATCATATAAAGATAACAACCCACCTTTCTAGCAATCGAATGTCTGTATTCCTTATAAACGAACTTATCATACCAATATAACCTGAACATTTTCTGGACATTTTCCTTAAAATGTATCGCCTCATGATTATATGTCTATAAACTTAGCTAATCAAGAACTTTTATAAATACGGAATTTTCAAGAAATATAATTCCTCGTTATAGGCACTAACCCTTAAGTCCTCCAAAAAAGTTCAATTAACTTCGGATCTCTGCGTCAGCTCGACTCGTCACATCCTCACGTACTTTTGTACGTTCCGGTGTTCCTCCTCTTCGCTTCCTTGACCTTTCTCGTTACTTGAACTTTTTACGTCTTGGAAAGGTAGGCTTTATTGTCTTACCTTATTCAAATGTCATTTAAATAACACGTAAATTTTATTAGTTAGAGGACAGTATTTAATTAAACCATAAGGTGGAAAAAAACAATAACAAAAATAAGCGTGGATATCTAGTTGATCATATCTACATTATCTCGTTCAAACAGATAGAGATGGGACATGCGGAAAAACATAGGATGTTCATTCATTTATCAGTCCCACGAACGTTTATCAATTATTTAAAAGTATGAAATATAAAAGTTGAATTTAATTGGGAGAGAGATTAGGAAGCAGCTGGCCTATATTACTGCAAAGAACTTTTATACATGAAGGAGGGTTAAATCTTTTTATAATAAATGCACCATGAAGTGAGCGAATAGATGTTATTAAATGGTTCTATGTATTATTTACGCCTAGGCTTAAAAGTAAAGAATTTCGTTAGGTTAAATGTGTTTTTAGGTGATAACATTAACTAAATCTATTAACTTTATTAAAGCTGCACTTTCATATACATTTTTTCGTCTTATGAACACAGTAATTACTTTCGAATCATTTTTTGGCAGTTTATAACAGCTTAAATCATGATGTTTTGGATCATTTTCTACAAGCGATCTCGTTAAAATAGCTGCTCCTAATCCCGCTTGAACACATCCAATAATAGACTCCAATGTACTTAATTCCATTCTCTTCTCAGGATATATACCTTCATCTTGAAGCCACTGTTCCAATCTTTTTTGATGAATACAATTTGGTCTGGCAAGCAATGTTCGCTTATTCATGTCTTTTAAAGAACGAATTGGCGGTTGCTTATTATGAGCAATGATTACTAATTCATCTTCAAATACAGCAATTTCTAATAGATCAGGATGGTTAACAGGACCAACAACGAATGCACCATCTAATTTATGATGAAGTACTAAGTGAATGAGATCTTTTGTTGTTCCAACATGTAAAGACAAATCAACTTTTGGAAATGAATTGGTATAAGCAGCCAATATATGTGGCAGTTTAACTAAAGCATTTGTTTCATTAGCACCGATATTTAATGGCCCAAGAGGAACTTCTGAATCCCTTATTGTTTTTTTTGCTTCATTCATTAAATGTAAAATTTTATCAGTATATTGTAAAAAAATCTTTCCTTTTGGGGTTAATCTTACTCCTCGGGCATGTCTATAAATTAAATCACTTCCTAATTCTGATTCTAACTTTTTTATTCTAGAAGTTACATTAGATTGAACATAATGAAGTTTTTTAGCTGTTTTTGTTATATTTAACTCCGTTGCAAGCGTTTTAAAAATGATTAAATCCTTTATATCCATTTTAACAACTCCCAGGTATCAATAATTTTGATGGAATAAATCTTATTTAATCATTTTATTTCGAATTATTCAAATGTTATCATCGAATTAGAAAAAACTAACTATTTTTGATTTCACTACAACAATAAAAGAGAGAGGATGATTAAATGGATAGTAATCACAAATACTATTCCATTACATCAAGATTATTAGAAGAAGAATTGTTAAATAATGAAATCAATCAAATTATATGGGAGTTTGCTTTAGAAAATCTAACAACTAATACAGCAAATATCGATCTGCTAGAAAATAAAAGCACAGAATTAATTGGAGAATGGTTAAAATGGAAAAAAATTTATGATCAAACAGAAAAAGTCGAAGACAAGTTCATATTAATAAATAAAATACTATCATTCTTTAATAAAATTATTAATCTATCTAGTAAAAAGGATGATTACTCATTTATTTTTTCTTGGATATCACGTGAAAGAAAAAAAAGTAAACTTCTAGCTTTGAATAAACAAGTATCAGTACTCGATGAAATCGAAACCTTCTTTTATCAGTTAAACAATTACAATTGTATTATATAGTTCAGGAGGAAAAATGATGCTATTTCAACCTAATAATGAAGAACTAAAATGGGTAGTTAAAGTGCGACAATTTTTAGAAGAAAATAATTTAGAAGAAGAATTAAAGAGTGAGTCAGAAAGATTGCCTTGGCATATTAGAAAAAAAGCTGGGGAAGCAAATCTAATAGGATTAGATATAGAAAAAAAATATGGTGGAGATGAAGTATCTGATTTAACTATGGGATTAATATATGAAGAATTAGGAAGGCATGGATTGAATGCAAGGGAAGTTGTAGGGGCAGGACATGGCAGACTAATTGGAAAATTCGGTAGTGAAAATCAAAAAAAGAAATATCTACCTGATTTACTAAAAGGTGACTTGTTAATTGGAGCAGCGCTGACGGAACCATCAGGAGGTTCTGATGTAATGTCCTTTCAAACTACCGCTGTTAAGGATGGAGATGATTATGTTATCACAGGAACTAAAGAACTAATTAATAGAGTGAATGAAGCTGATGTATTTATTGTTTTTGCAAACACTAATCCAAATTCTAGAAGTGATAAACTTAGCGCATTTATTGTTGAAATGAATAATCCAAATATAAGAAAATATGAATTTCAAACTTTAGGTTTAAAAGGATTTTCTTATGGTGGACTTGAATTCCAAGAAGTCAGGGTACCTGTAGAAAATCGCTTGGGTAAAGAAGGAGAAGGCTTTTCTATTATTAATAGACATTTTAATTTTTTGCGAAATTTAGTGGCACTCATTTCAATTGGCAGTGCTCAAAAGGCATTGGAACAAGCAATTAAATTCGCAAAAACACGCCAATCATTTGGAGGACCAATTGGACGTTTTCACTCCATAATGCACAAAATTTCTGAAGGAGAAACTTTATTAGAAGCTTCCCGATTGTTAGCATATAAATCATTATCATTATTAGATGAAGGAAAAGATAATTCTAAGGAAGCTTATATGGCTAAATGGTTTGGTACTACTTCAGCATATCAAGTGATTGATAGTGCATTGCAAATTCATGGTGCAAGAGGTTATCTGAAAGATTACGGACTTGAACAAAGACTTCGAGATGTAAGAGCTTTTTTAATCGCAGATGGTACTACTGAAGTTATGAAATCAGCAATAGGTAGAGAAATTTTAGGTAAAGACATTTATAACGCATCTTATGGAAGAAAAAAAGACTTAGGAGTAAATGTATAATGTTTTACTCAACTGACCTATCAGATGTGGTAGTAGCTCAAACAAAGTTATGCTTTATTGACAAGGATAAAGGAATTTTAAAATATAGAGGGTATCATGTAGAAGATCTAGCAAAGATGTGTCATTTTGAAGAAGTAGTTTATCTTTTGTTTTATGGTAAAAAACCAGATAATGATCAATTAATGAAGTTGAAAGAAAAAATGGCCTTTTATCGTTCTATTCCTTACTCCATAAAAAAGATAATTGATAACATTCCTAGAGAAGTTAGTATCTTAGAAGTATTAAGAACAGCTGTATCAGCACTAGGTAGCAAAGATCTGAAATTTTTAGCTCCCTTTGAACAGGTACTATATATTTGTACAAAAATACCTACAGTAATAGCTTACCGTTTTAATTTGATAAATGATAGAGAAATGATAGAACCAAGATCTGATTTAAGTCATGTAGAAAATTATCTATATATGTTATTTCACGAAGTTCCTGACAAAAATCATGTAAGAGCACTTGAATCATACTTAATTTTAACATTAGAACATGGGCTGAACCCCTCTACATTTGCAGCTAGAATTGTTTCTTCTACACATTCAGATATGGTTTCCAGCGTTTGCGCAGCTTTTGGAGCATTAAAAGGTCCGCTTCATGGAGGAGCCTTGGGTGAAATTATTAATATGATAAAAAAGATTGAAAAAGAAAAGGATGTATATAATTGGCTGGAAGAAAAGATAAAGAATAAAGAAAAATTAGCAGGATTTGGACATAGAATTTATAAATCAAGGGATCCTAGGGTCATTCCATTAAAAAATTTATCTTATGAGCTTTCAAACGAAAACAGTTTTTTGAACTTGGCAATGATGATTGAAGAACAAGCATCACTTATTTTTAAAATTTACAAGCCAGATAAAAATATTCCAATTAATATGGAATATTTTGCAGCGATTCTTCTTCACTTTATAGGGTTTTCTAATGAATTATTCATACCAACTTTTTCTGTAAGTCGGTCAATTGGATGGTGTCTTCATTCGATAGAAGCTTTTAAGGGTCCACTAATTTATCCACAATCAGAATTTCGACAGGAATTAACATGAACAAAGATATTATTGAGCATTTGTCCTTCAAAGTGAAGACTGGATAAATGCTCTCTTTATTTGAACAAAGGAGATCAAAATGAATATTACCCATATTTTACTTGTTTTAATAACAGGGTTTGTTGCAGGAATAATCAATACAATAGCAGCAGGAGGCTCCCTATTAACTTTGCCATTATTAATTTTTTTAGGATTGCCTGCAGCTGTAGCCAACGGTACAAATAGGGTAGCTATTATTGCCCAAAGTATCTCAGCAACCATATATTTTTATAGGAAAGGGCATTTGGAAAAAGGAATCGGACTAATATTAGGAATTCCTGCATGTCTAGGTGCTCTTATTGGAGCAAATATCGCGATATCTATATCTGACCATATTTTTAATTATATTCTTGCTGTAATGATGCTCGTTACAGTCATTTTTATTTCTATAAAACCCAAACATTACCATGCAGATAGGAATATCTTTGAATTTTCATTGCTTAAAAAAATATTAGGAAGTTTTCTTTTTTTTATAATAGGGTTGTATGGAGGCTTTATACAAGTTGGTGCGGGCTTTTTTATCATTAGCTCTCTGACGATATTATTTGGTTTTTCTTTGACCAAGTCGAATAGTGTTAAAGTATTTGTTGGAGGAATCTATATATTTGTGTCTCTTTTCGTTTTCATTATAAACAATCAAGTTAACTGGTCTCTAGGAATGACATTAGCTATCGGCAATGCGACAGGAGCTTGGGTCGGAAGTCGTTTAGCCATTTGGAAAGGAGATAAATTGATAAAGATTTTTCTTATTGTTACTGTAGTAATCATGGCCGCTCAACTTTTTGGGATCAACATCTTTTAAGAAAATTTTTAGATAAATTTTGGAAACACTTACGAACCGTTCTGGAATGTTGTTCTCTAGCTATGGTTCGTAAGTGTTTTTTATTTTTTGTTTCAGTCGCACATTGTTTCTTCATTGTAGATCGTTTCAAGTTTTTCTTGAATAGCTTTTTCAATCTTGCCTGCATATTCCTCAAAAACATCTTTGTCATAAGCGTATGGAGATAATACACAAGCACGTAGTATTGTGACTTTACCTTCACGATCCCATTCTTCTTTGCTAAATCCTAGGCTTTGAACATATGGCAATGGGCTGTTTCCATAGTCTGGAATCGCAAAATCAGTATGTGAAGTAATGAACTCATTGCAGTATAATCCACCTTTAACATAAGAAGCTTGTTCATAAAAATCATGGTTTAATTTATTCATTTTTCCTAAGTCAGTGTTTCCTTCTTCATTAAATACATAATCGACCATATTGAAGTCAGGCTTTGTTAGTGGATAAACATTGATCGTTTTATCGCCGACTTTAAATTGCTTTTCTTGCAAGAAGTGATAGAAACGGTAAGCTCCTTCAATACTTGCTCCGATTAATTTACCATAGCCTGTTACGTTTAATGGCAATACTTTATGTGCTGTCCAAACTGCTGCTGCAGTGGCGCCTGCTTTAGATCCTTCAAGCATATATGCACCTAGTAAAGCTGGTATGTCTGCACCTTTTTCAAATACATAAGTTGCAAAATAAGAGATAACGTCACGCATTCTAATGTCTTTAACGACAATACCACCAGCAGAATATGGGATGTAACCCATTTTATGTGGATCAATTGTAATGGTCTCTACTTCACTCATCGCTTTGAAAGAATGATAAATATCTTCTGTGAGCCATTCGTTTTTCTCAGTGAAAATATTCCATTTCTCATATACTTCCTCAATTTTATCGTAATCGATGAATTCATTGTTTTCATCTAAGAAGATAGCACGAGCATATCCACCATAAGCTGCATCTACATGAATGTAGAAGTAAATGCCTTCTTTAGCTAATTTTTCTCGTAGTGCTACCATTTTGTCGATACGGTCTACTTGACCTTCTTCAGTCGTCCCAATAACGCCAACCACACCAAGAACTGGAATGTTTTGCGCAGCCAATTCGCGAATTTTAGCTTCTAGCTTATCAATATCCATGCGGTAATGCTCGTCCACATCGATCGCTTCTACATTGTCAAGGCCTACACCGATAATATCGGCAGCTTTTAACCAAGAATAGTGTTTTGTTTGTGGGATTAACCATTTCCCTAATTCTTGAAGATGCTTACCGCTGCGTGCAGAGTGCGCTTTCACTTCATCAATTTTTTCAGGAATTTGATCTAATATGTCTAGAATTTCTTCTGTAGACATATTTAACAATTCCCATTCCGTTTTGCCTTCTACAAATTCAGGAGCTACTTCTTTAATCGCTAAAGGAAGAGACTTCATGTTTCGTGCATACCAAAGACCTTCAAAGTTGGCAATAGAACCATCTGCACAAATATGTCCCCAGCTTTCGCCTTTTTTATAGCCCATAAGCGCGGCAAATTCATGTCCAACCTCTTCTTCCATTTCTGAAGTGCCTGGTGAAGATTCATAAGCTACGTTATTACCGTTCCATAACATTGCAGCTGTATAAGCAATGATAGAAGGCATTAATGTTTCAGAGTTCATATGTCCCCAGAAACGGCCTGCTGTATGCCATGGGAGTGATTTTGCACGAAGTTTGGAAGATAACACATTAAATACACTACGTACATGATCAGCAGTATCATGGAAACTTTTTGAGCTTTTATCTTGCGGAGTAATAACTGGTAAATCTTGCGGCTGATAGTTTTGACGCCATCCCACATGTTCATCGATCATTTTTAATAATAATTCTTTAAATAAATCAACGTTTTCACCTTTACTTCCTAAAAATAAAGCTTTTAAATTTCTTTCTTGAAGTTCATTACTTATTTCTTTTTGCTCCATTAGCAGGTTCACCTTTCTTCCACTCTGGTTTTTTACATTTGTTAATAATGAGAGCGATACCAATCATCACGATTGTAGCCGCCACTTGAAAGATAATATAGCCAGTGTATTGACTTGGGTCTAAAATGTTTGGTGGTATCAGACTGACAATAAGTGTAATTACCACGCTAATCAAAGATAGCATCGAAACAAACCACATTAATCCATTTCCTCTATTACCTAATCTAAATGGCCTCTTAATTTCTGGCATTTTATATCGTAAGCGAATAGCTGAAATAGCAATTAAAGCATAAACAATACTATATAAAATAGTTGTTGTAATGGTCATAATTAAGAAGGCACTGTTCACATCTGGAACAACTACGTACAAGAAAGATACTAAAGAAATAACAATCGCTTGAATCAAAACAAATGTGATTGGAATGTTTTTTTCAGTTCTTTTTTGGAAGAATCTAGGCAAGTTTCCTTCATCAGCAACTTTGATCATCGCTTTACTTGGTCCAAGCACCCATGCACTTAGTTGTACTAACACCCCTATTAAAATCATTAAGGAAATGATATTAACGAAGATAGACGGAATACCTAAGTCTGCACAGAAAATCATGTATGGTTGTGTAATATTGGCTAGTTCTAAATTCCCTAACGGCACTGCGTTAGAAACAGATAACCCAGCCACGATATTAAATATTACCAATAAAATAACAGAAGCGATGACAGCAATTGGATAGTTGCGTTTAGGATTTTCAATATTGTTCGCATGCACGGATGAAATTTCTACCCCTGCGAAAATAAAGATAATTCCTGATAAATAAGTTAAACTGCCTAAGTCTTTAAAATTAGGAACTAGGTCGCTTGGTTTAAAATCTCCTAAGTAGCTATTTGGTTGAATGCCATTCTTGATCATATAGATGACACCTAGAATGACGAGAATAACGAATGGAATATAAACACCAATAACTGCTCCCCAATTACCGGCTACTTTAACCATGTCAAATTTAATATTTAGTATTGTGACACTCCAATAGGAGATTAAAATAACCGCAAAAATAAAGTAATTGTTGGAAGATAGTCCTGGTTGATTAATGACGTAACCAAATAGAACACCAACTGTTGAAGCAACCATTACCATACCAAAGAACATTTGAACCCATAATAACCATGAGGTAACAAATCCCCATTTTTGACCTAATGCACTTCTTACCCAAACTTGAGGTCCACCTTCTTCAGGCCATCCGGTAGAAAGTTCAGCTGACATTAATGCGATAGGCAGGGCAAATAGAACCGCGGCAATTAACATGTAGAAAATTTGAGTCCACCCTGTAATAGCAAGTGTTGGCACACTACGTACAGTACCAAAGAACGCCATCGTAATACCGATCAACCCAAAAAGTGTTAAACTTTTTGTTTTAGCCATAGATATATCCTTCTTCCCTTAGATGATCAATTTCTAAATACTGTTTCCCTCATTCTTGGCATAAGCTAAAAAGTTCGTATTTATTGTTACAAAAAATGAACTTTTATGTTGGAATAGTATTTACATCTTAAGGTTCTCTACGTAACGAATCTTATACATAAAAATATCATTGAATATATAGATATTACTTCCAGGTGATTTAAAAATAGTATTAACTTGGTTAGTAAAGAGTTTATTTAGTAAAGAGTAAAGAGTAAAGAATAATGAATAGGAAGAAAAAAGGAACATGATGGTGGTTGTTTATTTTAGGAGACACAAACAAAGTGGAATTTCCTTTCAACTTTATTGTCAGTTAAAAGAATGTTTATTTATGACAAATCTAGAAAGAACTTTAACCCTTCAAGCTAAATATCTATAATCCCATGTGATTTCTTTGAGGGGAATCGGTAATACTTCGTTCTTTATAAAGTTACATACATGAATCGCTAGTATGCTTCACTATATTTTCAATAAATGGTAAAAATTAAAAAATAAATTATTTTCGTAAGATTAAGAATTATAATTTTATAAAAAGTACATAGATAATAATATATAATAATTTTATATAGAGAAACTGATATTACGAAACTTAAACTTAACTGCAAGTAGTATAGGTTGTATTTTTTAGTGATTTAATATTAATCTCATTTTTTTATAAAATCTTAGAAGACGAAATGTTTGAATAAAAGTAGCATAAATTATCATAAACGACCTATGCATTGTAGATTATATATTTTTATATAATTTTTAGAATAATCAGTAATAAATCAATGTCAAGGAGGCACGGTATTTCAAAGCACCAGCTTGATTTGAAGTGAAATTAATAACCATGTCTAGCGAAGCCAAGTTTTAATAAGCTGGCATCCTGCTAGGAAGTCATACTCTACAGAGGCACCGTGTCAAGCAACATGGCCTTACCGTGTATCACCAAAAAAAACTAAAATAAGATACTGTGAAAACAAGTGAACTAGCTAGTTAACGTTAAAAATGTCTGTTTAATTACTATATAATAGAGGGTTGCTTTCATCAAACCTTACACCTGGGTGCCATTCTAACATACTTTCAAAGGCACAATTTGCAATTGAATCATCAGTACGTAAATTATCCATGTCAAGATAAAAGGATGTATTGGAGGGAAATTGATCTACTTCATCTTTTAATAGTCTGCTGTACCCTATTAATCTTCTTGATTCAATAATGGTATTATTTTTAGCAAGTCTTTTCCTTTCCGATACGTCAAAGATTGCTGACAACCCTTGTTCCATTTTCATCACAATAGAGTGATCATCATCTTTAGAGTGAATTACTTTCACTTTTACATATAGGTTATCTTTGGCACCTAATGCTTTACTCCATAAGGCTACCCAGTTATCATATTTTATATAATATCTACCCTGAAAATAACTTTTTATAGTTGGAAGTAGGATATGTATTCTAGGATGATACCTGTCATCCAATTTTAATATATCTAGCATCCGAAAATAACCTAATGTAGCTTGCTTTACACTCTTATACTTAAACAAACGATTAAATCCTATTAACATATTATCTAATACTTGGTTAATATTATCTTCAGCCACATTTTCTAAACCTAAATCTAATAATAGCCAATTAACTGGTTTGTTTTCATTAATTTTAGTTATGATATAGTGATTACTATATGCCAATTCTAATGATCTTTTCCAAGAAGTAAGCATCATTTAACCTCGCTTTCATCCATGATTCGATTATTTATAACAAAAAATTTTATTTAAATTGCTTTTAACTTTCTAAATATCCTTCAATTTTTTGCTCTTTAAAGGGTTCTTTGTTTGTCATTATTGATACAATATAGGCATTTAAGTATGCTGGTGCTTTACACAAAGTTTCTATCCGAAGACTTTATTTCTTCATTGTAAAATGGGGTGGATTCCCCGCCAAAAATTTGGTACTTCTTCATTTAAATTATTGATCGTATCATTTTTATTTGTTTGATATAGACACATCTTCCCTCCAGACTTTAGGAAGATGTGTCCTTGAACTATACAACCAATGTTCTTTAAAGTAATGATAATTGATTATTTTAATTTCACTAGACTGTAGTTCTTTTTACCTTTACGGATAATAATAAATCTTCCATCGAATGAGTTTTCGACTGTCACATCAGTATTTAAATCATTCACTCGTTCACCATTCATTGAAATGGCTCCGTTCGTAATATCTTCTCGAGCCTGACGTTTAGATGGTTCAATGCCTAAATCAACTAACCAATCAACGATATTTTTTGTTTCTTTGGAAGCATGGAAAGTAGGCATGTCTTTAAACCCTTGCTCTATTTCATCTGCTGTTAATGATTTAATATCCCCACTAAATAGAGCTTCAGTAATTTTTAGCGCCTGAGTAAATGCTTTCTCACCATGAACGAATTTTGTCATTTCTTCTGCCAGAACTTTTTGAGCTTCACGTTTATGCGGTTCTGTCTTCACTTTAACTTCTAATTCATCAATCACATCTTTAGTTAAGAATGTGAAGAATTTCAAGTATCTAATGACGTCAAGATCATCTGTATTAACCCAAAATTGGTAAAATTCAAACGGCGTTGTTTTCTCTGCGTCTAACCAAATTGCTCCACCTGCAGTTTTACCAAATTTTGTACCATCTGCTTTTAATAACAGTGGAATGGTTAATCCAAATACTTTTGCTTCTGGACCTTCTTTTTTACGAATTAAATCTAAACCACTTGTAATATTTCCCCACTGATCACTGCCACCAATTTGTAATTGAACGTCTTCTTCTTTGAATAAATGATGGAAGTCCATGGATTGTAGAATTTGGTATGAAAACTCTGTGAATGAGATCCCACTATCTAAACGGCTAGCTACAATATCTTTCGCCAACATGCTATTAACACTGAAGTTTTTACCGTAGTCACGTAAAAAATCTAAAATGCTGACGTTATGTGTCCAGTCGTAGTTGTTTACCATTTTAACTTCGTTATTGTTGCCAAAATCAAATAATTTTTTCATTTGAGCTGTTAGTTTATCAACATTATGCTGTACTTGTTCTAACGTTTGTAATTGCCGTTCTGTTTGGCGTCCACTTGGGTCACCAATTGTTCCAGTTGCTCCTCCAATTAAAATAACAGGATGATGACCTTGTAATTGAAAACGTTTCATCATCATAAATGGAATTAAATGCCCGATGTGCATACTGTCACCAGTTGGGTCAACCCCACAGTACAAGGAAATCTTTTTCTCTTCAACTAGTTTTCGTAATCCTTCAGCATCTGTTTGTTGATTAATGGCACCGCGCCATTCTAACTCATCAATAATATTCATACTTTTCCAACTCCTTTAGTTTTTAGTTTCCCATACTTTAAAATACGCTGGTAAATAAAAAAAACGCCCTATGTCTAATATAGACATAGGGACGATTTTTAACCGTGTTACCACCCAAATTGTATTAATAGTACTAAAAAAACTATTAATACCTCTCTCAGCAATAGTATCGATTGCTACTCCGCTTAGCGTTACCTAAGATACTCCAGAGTGTAATTCACAAGTTTGTTTGTGCTAGGTCACATCAACCCCTAGCTTTCTGGATAACAGTGACAACCTTGCTACTGGGCTCTTTCAACGTATATCTCGTATAAGATTAAGGTCATTATAGTGAATAAAAATATACTTGTCAATAGCTTTATAAAATTTTAGTACAATTTTTATTATATCCCTATAACTACTATATCTAAAAAACTTTATATTTCAACATTCTTTTTAAAATCATTTTGTACGGTTTCAAGTAAAAATTTATTTAGTCTAAGTTCCTCTTCGATACAAAAGATCGATTTATGTGTTTGATAAAATATTGAAAAAATGTCAAGGTGCATCTATAAAGTTTAATCATATAGCTATACTTCTTGTCCCCCTTACATTTTTTAATAAGGTTTCCTTATCTTTGAGACCCAAATCCAATCGAAAAAAAATCTCATTTATAGAAAGATCAGGGGGGATTTGACTCGCTAGTTAGATGTAAATAAAATAGAGAATACGATCATCTGACTTCTATTATTCATAAAACGAAGATATTTTCTAATAAATAGACGTACCTTTTTTTTCATAAAATGGGATATCTTTTTTTCTGGTTATCCCTATTGTTTTACAATTTCTCTTATTGAGTGACCAAATACTTCATAATTAAAACTGACAATCATAAAAAACTTAATATAAAGACGGCATTTAATGACTCGTGTGGTTACTTTATCTTACAGAAGCATTCATACGTTTTTTGCTCTCATTAGTCTTTCTTTTCCTTCATACGCTTAAAAATAATATCATACATATCATTTCCATGATATAGTGATCGTTTCGTACGAGAGATGGTTGCTGTACTTGCACCTGTCTCTGCTTCGATCTGACTATAGGTACTATCATTATAAAGCATTTTAGCTACTTTAAACCTTTGAAACATTGCTTTGATTTCATTTACTGTACATAAATCATCAAAAAAAGAATAACATTCTTCTACTGTTTCAAGTGTTAAAATTCCTTCAAAAAATTCATCTAACCCTTCTCCACGTATCTCATCTATAAGCATATGTCTACCTCCGTTACCCACAATTTCTTCCATCTTAATTAATTTAATACATAAAAGTATTAAAGCGTGATTATAAAAATTCCCTCTATAAAAGTATTTCAACAACAAGATAAACTTTAACTTTTACATATACTTTCTCCCTGTAAGCCTATTTTTATCCGTACTCACGATTAGTGAGCCAAGAAAGTATTGCGCTCTTTAGAAAGCTTTATTAAGGTAAATAATTGTTGTGTTTTCTTACCTTTAGTATTATATCATTATTGTCTTTTGTTGAATTTATCTATATATCGAAAATTATTGTCAAAATTTTGTCTTAAGGCAACTTAATCTTTTGTGTAAAATTTATATATCGTGAAGAAATAAACCAACGGAAAATATTCTTGGAGCAGTAATCGTTTCTTACTACTACCCCAAGCTAATACTTATATTGTGTTAGGTAGATTTTTTTTCTCTTCCAAAAAAACCAAGCAGCACATTCATGGTTGGAGCAACTAAACAGAAGATAGCAAAAGGCAAATATTCCAATGTAGAAACACCTAATGTACCTGTAATGAATACACCACTGACCCCCCATGGAATAAGTGGATTGACGGCTGCTCCAGCATCTGCCAATATTCCTGAAAGTTTTTTGGAATTTAACTTTATTGCCTCGAATTGAGATTTAAAAGCTTTACCCGGCAAAATAATGGATAGGTATTGTTCTCCAAGAAGAACATTAATACCAATAGAACTTAAACCAGTCATAAGGATTAATTTTCCCTTTGTACTGACAAATCCGAGGATTTTTGAGATTAACGTTTCAATAATTTTTAATTCTACTAACAGTCCTCCTAATGATAAAGCAAGAATGATAAGAGATACGGACCACATCATACTTTGCATCCCACCACGAGTAAGTAAGACATCTACACTTTCTACACCTGTATTAGAAACAAATCCATCTTGCATAAGATTAGCTATTTGAGCAAAGCTAGTGTGCGGATAAAATATATAATGAATTCCAATTGTAAAAATAATGCTTAGGAGAAGAGTTGGAATAGCAGGTACCTTTTTCCAAGCACATAAAAATAATACTAACACTGGTATTAATGTCACAATTGAAATGGTAAAAGAGGAATGCAGTGTATCTACTAATTCATTAATATTACTTCCAGTTGATACCACTTTTGTTTGTCCAATGAGTACAAAAAAGATTAGTGAAATAACGAAAGAAGGAATAGCAGTCCGCATCATATTTCTAATATGTTCAAATAAATCCACCTCTGCTATAGCAGAAGCTAAATTAGCTGTATCAGATAAAGGTGATATATTATTACCTAAGTAAGCACCTGACACGATAGCCCCGGCAGTCATGGCTAGGTTAAAACCCATGATATGCCCCATTCCTAAAAAAGCAATACCGATAGTTGAAATTGTTGTAAATGAACTACCTACTAAAATACCCACAATTGCACAAATAACAAAGATAGAAGGTAAAAAGAATTTTGCAGATAAAATTTTAAATCCGTAAATCATAATAGTTGGAATCGTTCCCGCTGAAATCCAAACACTTATTAAGACTCCAATGAGCATGAAAATAATGATAGGTATCAAACCAGGTATAATCCCATTTTGAATTCCCTTATGAACAGTATCCCAAGAAGCACCTTTAATCTTAGCAAATAATATAACAATACCGACCGAAATTAAAATAGGAATTTGAGGAGGCAGGTCTAAACCAATAATACTAATTCCTATAATTGTTAATAATATTACTAAAAGAAAGATGCTTTCTTTTAACGTTATATCTTTTTTCATTTTGGTAAACTCCTTATCATTATTAAATTATCTCACCAAATTTCTTGCGAGTTGGGGCTATAACGTCCATCGTCATAATGCCGATCTCTTTCACATTTGGAGGCATTAGCACGTTGGTTGATTAAAGTAAAAAAATGAAAAATGTCATGAGTTTATGACGATCATGTTACTATGGTACAAACAATATAGAAGAGGTGGTAAGTGTTAGAATTTCCACTTTGTTGTTAAACATACTCATTGTTATATATTTGGAAAAAATGTGTAGAAAAAAATTCTTGGACAAGGAAAAAACTGAAAAAACTAGATGCCATGTTCTAAGAACATGGCCAATTAAAGTGATTTACTGGTTTTACAGGATCATTTTGGAAATAATATATTTTTACACAAGTTTTTTTTATAGCAGCACACGAAATAAGCTGCTTTCACATAAAATTATTATTCCAAAAAAATATAAATGTTGCTTATAGGAAAAATAACTATTGTTTATAATCCACTTAGCGTTGATCCGCTTTATTGTATGCTCCGTGCCAAACTGGTCCAACGAATTTATTAAAAGCAAATCCATATTTAATTCCTTCGGTAGTAAAAGCTTTTGCTTTTGCTACTGCTTCTTTAACGGAAAATCCTTTTGCAAGTCCAGCTGTAATAGCAGCAGCAAACGTACATCCAGCACCGTGATTATAATTCGTATGAATCTTCTCTGCTTCATACAGAGTAAACTCAGATCCATCGTATAGTAAGTCAATCGCTTTATTATCTTCTAGTGTTTTTCCACCCTTAATAACAACATTTTGGGCACCAAGGTCAATCATTTTTTTCGCTGCTTCTTTCATGTCATCCACTGTACTTAACTTTTTCATATTAGATAATTGACCTGCTTCAAATAAATTAGGTGTTACAATAGTTGCTTTCGGTAAAAGAAGCTCACGAATAGCTAGTCCATTTTCTGGTTGCAATGGTTCATCTTCTCCTTTGCATACCATAACAGGATCTATTACGATATTCTTCATTTCATATTTATCAATGACGTCTCTTACAAGCTTTATAATATCAATAGTGCCCAGCATCCCTGTTTTCATTGCACTAAGTGGACCACCAGAGAAGATCGTTTCCAGTTGCTCACGAACAAGATCTGTATCAACAGGGTGTACATGGTGATTCCAGTTATTACTAGAGTCCATTGTTACGATAGTTGTAATGGCAGTAAAACCAAAAGTACCGTATTCTTCAAATGTTTTTAGATCTGCTTGTAGGCCTGCTCCACCACTTGAGTCGGAACCAGCAATTGTTAGTACCTTTTTTATAGTCATTTTTCACACTTCCTAAATTGTTCTTATCTATAGTATTAAATAATAATGACGTTTAAATTCATGTTTACTTAAAATAAATTGCATGATTATTTTTTATTTTCTGTAATAATACAAAACTATATGTTATGTTTTTCACAAACTTATGCATGTTGATAATCGATACTACTAAACTTTCGAATTAGATGAATAAGAATATTTAAAAGGAGTAATTATTCAAAGGCTTTTTCAATTAATGTCGATTTAACAGTTGAGTTTAGTATTCATTTAATACTATATAAAGATAGAGTCTAATTCTCTTTAAGGAACAAGTGTTGCACTTATCAAAACTGGTTGTCAAGGAACATAAATCATTACAGCTAGTGCAAGTTATCACAAGTGGTAATCTAAAATTTATCTATAAAGATGAAAACAATGTTTAATATGGAGTGGCGGGCATGATATCTCATAAAATACAAAACCTTTACTTTTCGGATCATACCCGCAAAGCTCCAACTATTAAATTATAGTATAGAACTAAATTATTTTACTATACCATAGATCGTTTCAAGTTTTTCTTGAATAGCTTTTTCAATCTTGCCTGCATATTCCTCAAAAACATCTTTGTCATAAGCATATGGAGACAATGCACAAGCACGTAGTATTGTGACTTTACCTTCACGATCCCATTCTTCTTTGCTAAATCCTAGGCTTTGAACATATGGCAATGGGCTGTTTCCATAGTCAGGAATTGCAAAGTCAGTATGTGAAGTAATGAACTCATTGCTGTATAACCCACCTTTAACGTAAGAAGCTTGGTTAAAGAATTCATTATTTAATTTATTCATTTTTTCTAAATCAGTATTTCCTTCTTCATTAAATACATAGTCAACCATATTGAAGTCAGGCTTTGTTAATGGGTAAACATTGATTGTTTTATCGCCAACTTTAAATTGCTTTCCTTGCAAGAAGTGATAGAAACGGTAAGCTCCTTCAATACTTGCTCCGATTAATTTACCATAGCCTGTTACGTTTAATGGCAATACTTTATGCGCTGTCCAAACTGCTGCTGCAGTGGCGCCTGCTTTAGATCCTTCAAGCATATATGCACCAAGTAAAGCTGGTATGTCTGCACCTTTTTCAAATACATAAGTTGCGAAATAAGAGATAACGTCACGCATTCTAATGTCTTTAACGACAATACCACCAGCAGAATATGGGATGTAACCCATTTTATGTGGATCAATTGTAATGGTCTCTACTTCACTCATCGCTTTGAAAGAATGATAAATATCTTCTGTGAGCCATTCGTTTTTCTCAGTGAAAATATTCCATTTCTCATATACTTCCTCAATTTTATCGTAATCGATGAATTCATTGTTTTCATCTAAGAAGATAGCACGAGCATATCCACCATAAGCTGCATCTACATGAATATAGAAATAAATCCCTTCTTTAGCTAATTTTTCTCGTAGTGCTACCATTTTGTCGATACGGTCTACTTGACCTTCTTCAGTCGTCCCAATGACCCCAACTACACCAAGAACTGGAATGTTTTGCGCAGCCAATTCGCGAATTTTAGCTTCTAGCTTATCGATATCCATGCGGTAATGCTCGTCCACATCGATCGCTTCTACACTGTCAAGGCCTACACCGATTATATCGGCAGCTTTTAACCAAGAATAGTGTTTTGTTTGCGGAATTAACCATTTCCCTAATTGTTGAAGGTGTTTACCGCTGCGTGCAGAGTGAGCTTTCACTTCATCAATTTTTTCAGGAATTTGATCTAATATATCTAGAATTTCTTCTGTAGACATATTTAACAATTCCCATTCCGTTTTGCCTTCTACAAATTCAGGAGCTACTTCTTTAATCGCTAAAGGAAGAGACTTCATGTTTCGTGCATACCAAAGACCTTCAAGGTTAGCGATAGAACCATCTGCACAAATATGTCCCCAGCTTTCGCCTTTTTTATAGCCCATAAGTGCAGCAAATTCATGTCCAACTTCTTCTTCCATTTGTGAAGTACCTGGTGAAGATTCATAAGCTACGTTATTACCGTTCCATAACATTGCAGTTGTATAAGCAATAATAGAAGGCATTAATGTTTCAGAGTTCATATGTCCCCAGAAACGGCCTGCTGTATGCCATGGAAGTGAGTTTGTACGAAGTTTAGAAGATAACACATTAAATACACTACGTACATGATCAGCAGTTTCATTGAAACTTTTTGAGCTTTTATCTTGTGGAGTAATAACTGGCAAATCTTGTGGCTGATAGTTTTGACGCCATCCCACATGTTCATCGATCATTTTTAATAATAATTCTTTAAATAAATCAACGTTTTCGCCTTTACTTCCTAAAAATAAAGCTTTTAAGTTACGTTCTTGAAGTTCATTTTTCATTCTCTATTCCTCCAATTATTATGCTAGATTGTCTTACTCAAGACAATCCTTCTCCCTAGTTGCATTTTTACTAAATGATTGATTATTAGTAGGTGCCTCTTTTTTCCACTCTGGTTTTTTACATTTGTTAATAATGAGAGCGATACCAATCATCACGATTGTTGCTACTACTTGATAGATAATATAGCCAGTGTATTGACTTGGGTCTAAAATGGATGGTGGTATCAGACTGACAATAAGTGTAATTACCACACTAATCAAAGATAGAATCGAAACAAACCACATTAATCCATTCCCTTTACTACCTAATCTAAATGGTCTCTTAATTTCTGGCATTTTATAACGCAAGCGAATAGCTGAAATAGCAATTAATGCATAAACAATACAATATAAAATAGTTGTTGTAATGGTAATAATTAAGAAGGCACTGTTCACATCTGGAACAACTACGTACAAGAAAGATACTAAAGAAATAACAATCGCTTGAATCAAAACAAATGTGATTGGAATGTCTTTTTCAGTTCTTTTTTGGAAGAATCTAGGCAAGTTTCCTTCATCAGCAACTTTGATCATTGATTTACTTGGTCCAAGCACCCATGCACTTAGTTGTACTAACACCCCTATTAAAATCATTAAGGAAATGATATTAACGAAGATAGACGGAATACCTAAGTCTTCACAGAAAATCATGTACGGTTGTGTAATATTAGCTAGTTCTAATTTCCCTAACGGCACTGCGTTAGAAACAGTTAATCCAGCAACAATATTAAATATTACCAATAAAATAACAGAAGCGATAACAGCAATTGGATAGTTGCGTTTAGGATTTTCAATATTGTTCGCATGCACGGATGAAATTTCTACCCCTGCGAAAATAAAGATAATTCCTGATAAATAAGTTAAACTGCCTAAGTCTTCAAAATTAGGAATTAAGTCGCTTGGTTTAAAATTCCCTAAATAGCTATTTGGTTGAATGCCATTCTTGATCAAATAGATGACACCTAGAATGACGAGAATAACGAATGGAATATAAACACCAATAACTGCTCCCCAATTACCAGCTATTTTAACCATGTCAAATTTAAGATTTAGTATTGTGACACTCCAATAGGAGATTAAAATAACCGCAAAAATAAAGTAATTGTTGGAAGATAGTCCTGGTTGATTAATGACGTAACCAAATAGAACACCAACTGTTGAAGCAACCATTACCATACCAAAGAACATTTGAACCCATAATAACCATGAGGTAACAAATCCCCATTTTTCACCTAACGCATTTTTCACCCAAACTTGAGGTCCACCTTCTTCAGGCCATCCGGTAGAAAGTTCAGCTGACATTAATGCGATAGGCAGGGCAAATAGAACCGCGGCAATTAACATGTAGAAAATTTGAGTCCATCCTGTAATAGCAAGTGTTGGCACACTACGTACAGTACCAAAGAACGCCATCGTAATACCGATCAACCCAAAAAGTGTTAGCCTTTTTGTTTTAGCCATAAATATATCCTTCTTCCCTTATTCAACTTTGAACTGAACTAATAGTCTAATTTTCAAGTAACTGTATACCTAGGATGTAGATCTTAAAAACTAGACAAACTTCTAATTGATGAATGTATACGTATTCATCCCTTTCTCTTAATAGCTAAATTTACTTGATAAATAGTCTTTGTTTAATATTTCACAAAAACATCAAAACCAAAACTATTTATAAGTAATTCACTCCACCATTCTTTAAATTTAATAAATAGAGAAATACAATATTTTATTATTATTTGTGAAAGCACTCACAAGTTAACTTGCAAGTTTAGTTTACGCCTGTATTTTTGTTTTGTCAATATCTAATTTTTTATTGATATTACAGACTTTAATAAGGTTTATTAAAATCTTATTATTCAACGGATTAACGCATTGTTTGATTTATTAATAAATCCATTAAACCTTTAATGCTTTTATAAATAAAAGCATTAACCTTTTAAAACCATCCTGTTTAGTATGTTTTAATAATTTAAAATTATATTAAACACATATATATACATACTTATATTTTTTTGAAATAGTTTTTATCGTTTTATTTTTTCATAAGAATTTGTATTTAATGACTAAAAACTCGAAAGTTTTGTCTTAGCGATTGGAATTTTAATTTTATTAAAATATCCATATCTGTATATAATATATATTATCTGAATAATGAGATGTATTAATTTGTGGTCAACTATCACTTGTGGAAAAAATAAAACGGAGACATACTCTTATAAACAATAGATTTATCCCCTACATTTTGGAAGTATTTAATGCTAAAAAAAAGACGAATATCTAATAGATATTCACCATGATTGACTTCATTATACCTTTTTTGATTTTTTAATCTCTTAACAGTCATATTTTAAAAGTTGCTCACTCGAAACCACTTGATAGGAGTTTTCGTTTAAATATGTTCTTTGTAACCTATTCGACAATTCGTTAAATTCCTCCTCGTATTTGTATTTTTATCATTCTCTTCGAAATTTTCGTACTCTTAGACATCTATGAATGAGTACAAATAAAAGTTCAAAGTTATAAAAAGGAAAATCAAGCCCTCAAGAGCCTTTCCCAAAAATAAACTTAAAGTTTTCATAAAAATTACAGGATAAAAACTACTCTCTCTATTTTCTTTACAAAATCATGTTTCATCATCTCTTCTCCTTTATTCATAGCTGTGTCAAAAAAGCTCTAAGCATAAAAAAATCGATATTAAATTTTTAGTTTATTATAAACACTTAGTAAAACTGTTCTATATCACTTATTTATCGAAAATTACATTTAAATAATCCCCATGTCCTCGAACTAAGTTGACTTGATCTTTATAAGAAATCCAAAAGTAACGAAATATTAAACCATCTTCGCTGCCGCCTCCAGTTGGATGATGTGTCCATTGATCCGCAACATTTTTCACATTAATTTTATAGAAGTAACGTTTATGAATAGTACCATCATCATATTCCCAAAGATCCTTTGCAATTAGTGACTCAACCTTAAAGTCTTTTAAACCTGTCTCCTCTTTCATTTCCCGAATAACAGCATGATAAGGATCCTCTTGATCCTCTACCGTGCCTTTTGGAATTTGTATTCCCGCTTCAGCTATTGGATGCTGAAATACTAATACTTGCACTTTTCCCTCTTCTAATCTTGTTACATATCCATATGCTTTTCTTACGTACTTCATCATTATCTCTCCATTCAATTTAAAGTTTATAATCATTCATTTTGTTATATAAAACAACTAATCATTTTTTATATTGAAGCGGAAGGCATTTAAAGAAAAAAGTGTAGAATGTAACCCTACTCTTTTAGAAAAGTTGATTATATTTAATGTGAAATTACTCCTTATTCTGAGATAGTTTAACAAGAAAAAGAACTTGAATCAGAAAAAAAGTAAAAAATGGTAATACACTTAAAGTCCATATCATCAGGAATCTTAGGCGTAAATCATTTATCGAATATTCGGTTCGAAAAAAACGACTAAATCCATGATTCGATCTAGTCGTTTTTTCTCATGCTTTTTTTTCTTTTTTTTCATTACGAATCGAATCGGTTAGCGGATTTCCGTGCAGTTTTTGTACTTGAAAAAACAACAACAGAACCCTTGGCATACATATTATAAACTGTTTTTTTGAATCAAATCTTGATACCAATAAAAACTTTTTTTGCGAATACGACGCATGTCTTTCAAATCAAATTCATCTCTATTAACATAGATAAAGCCATACCGTTTGTTGATTCCTTGATGAGTGCTTACCAAGTCAATTGCGGACCAAGGACAATATCCGAAAATTTCTATTCCATCGGTAATCGCCAATTGAATTTGTTCGATATGTTTTCTTAAAAACTCAATTCTGTAGTCATCATTTATCGTATCATTCTCTTCCAGCTTATCATATGCCCCCAGACCATTTTCTGTCACAATGAGCGGGAGATGGTAACGGTCATATACTTGGCGCAATACTGTTCGGAATCCAACAGGATCAATTTCCCAACCAAAATCAGTTCTTTGTAAATTATTGTTCACAGATCCGCGATAAAAACCTGGTTCTCCTACTGTTTCATGTTGATCGCCAGTGTGGGAATAATCCCTTTCATCTCCTAAACTTTCTGCTACTGTTTGGGAAGTATAGTAATTAAAAGCAATAAAATCCGGTTTTGCTTGTTTTAATATTTCCATGTCACCATCTTCCATTGTTGGAGTATATCCCTTCTCTTCTAAATAACTCCAAGCCACAGCTGGATACTTCCCATAAACTGCAACATCTAAATACAGCCAATTACGAATGGAAGCATATGTATCCGCCGCTAAAATATCTTCTGGTTTTGAAGTTGCAGGATAAATCGGAGCAACATTTGGCGCAGGTCCAATCTTTGCTTCTGGAAGCATTTCGTGGCAAAGTGCCATCGCCTTTGCTTGCGCAACTAACATATGGTGATTTTGTTGGTATAAATCCTTTTGCGGATTTTCTAAATCCGTAGCCTCCGTCCCAATTGAACTTCCATGTAAAATAATCATATTTTGCTCATTGATTGTTAACCAATATTTCACTCGATCGCCATAATGAGTGAACAATATTTTTGCATATTGTTCAAAAGCGTCAACTGTTTTGCGGTTAGACCATCCGCCTCTTTCCTGCAATGAATTCGGCAAATCGAAATGATACATGGTAACAATCGGTTCAATTCCATGAGATACCAGTTCATTGATGAGTCTATCATAAAATTCAATTCCTTTTTGATTTGCTTCCCCATCTCCATTTGAATAAATACGTGTCCAGGCAATCGAGAATCGATAGGTTTTGAACCCCATTTCTGCAAATAAAGCAATGTCTTCTTGATAACGATGGTAATGATCACTAGCAATTTTATAATCTGCTACGCCTTCTACATGATTCGCTACGTCAATGACAGATACTCCTTTTCCATCTTCATTCCAAGCTCCTTCCACTTGATAGGCAGAAGTTGAAGCTCCCCAGAAAAAATCTTTTGGAAAATCTTTTAATTTTTGATGTTTCATGTTCATTCCTCCATTTATTTAATGACTGTTAATGATATATCTTCTGTACTGATTTCAGGTAAATCTGTATCAATGACATCTAAATATTGATTTATATTGGTAATGATTATAGGAGTTGTTAACTTGTACCCGGCTGCTTTTATTTTTTCCATATCAAACTTTAGCAATATGTCTCCAAGTTTTATTTTATCTCCTGTTTTAATATAAGGGGTGAAGTGTTCTCCTTTTAACTCCACTGTATCCAATCCGACATGTATTAATATCTCTGTACCATTGTCAGATGTTATTCCAATGGCATGATTTGTTGGAAATAGTGAGGTAACAGTGCCATCAACCGGTGCCACTACTTGTCCTATTGTCGGCTCAACAGCAATTCCTTTCCCCATTGCTCCTGAAGCGAAAACCTCATCTTCAATTTCTGATAATTTCTTTATTTTTCCAGTCAAAGCGCTATAAATTTCTTCACTCTGCACAACTTTTGGTTGAAATTCAACTTTTACATCTGTTTCGCCCTTTGTTTCTTGTCCCACACTCTTGCTTTCAAAACCGAAGAAATAAACCAATGTTGACGCTAATCCAAAAGTGATAAGAATACTGATGACATAAGCTGGCAGCGGAGAATAAACTGGCAATGAGAAAATGTTATGGAATACATAGGCATTCATTGTCACTCCGAAAAATCCATTAATCGCTCCACCAATTGCTCCTGCTATAATTACCAGCGGAATTGTACGTTTGTATCGTAATATCAAACCATAAACAATCGGCTCTGTAACCCCTGCTAATATACCTGTTAAACTAACTGAACCAGCTAGTGTGCGTAAATTTTTGTCATTTTTCGCACGTAAGAAAATACCAAATGCGATTCCTATTTGAGCGAATACAGCAGCAGCTGCCATTCCTTCAATTGGGTCACCGCCCATCATCGTAAGATTTTCAAGGGTAATTGGAGTGAATCCCCAGTGTAATCCAAATATCACCATGAATGTCATTCCTCCACCAAGAACCATCCCTGCTAATATACTGCTTTTGGAAATAAGCCATGTTACGCCACTAGACAGTGCAGTTCCGACATACGTTCCGAATGGTCCGAATGCAATAACGGAAAGCGGAACCATGATCATCAAAGCCAGCATTGGTACCACAAATAATTGCAGATCTTTATGAATAATTTTTTTCAATAACTTGTCTACTAATGAATAAATCCCTATTGCAATGAAAATCGGGAACACACTGGCTGAGTAATCGACAAGAATCACTGGAATACCCAGAAAATCAGTTGATGCACCTGCATCTAAAAGAGATGTAAGATTAGGCTCTAATAAAGCTGCACCAATTACTCCACCAACATATGGATTCGCTCCTAATTTCATAGATAAGGTAATTCCTAAAAAGATTGGCAAGAAATAAAAAACCGCATTGGCTGCTGCCGATAATACTGCAAAGGTTCCGGATTCATAGCTCAATACGCCAAATTCTGTTAAGATAGTGAGTAGTGCCTTTAGCATACCTGACCCTGCTAAAGCTGGAATGAGCGGTGAAAAACCACCGGAAATGATTTCAAAAACCTTCGATAACAACGAAGATTGGTTATTTTCTTGTGAAGAATCTGACTCACCGGAAAACTTACCTAATTCCATCAGTTCACGGTAAATGTACGGAACTTCACTTCCTACTACAACTTGGAATTGTCCGCCGCTTTCCACAACGCTGAGTACGCCATTTATCTTTTTGATTTCTTCTTTCCTTGCTACTTTGTTGTCTCTTAGTTTAAATCGCAGTCTCGTAGCACAGTGCACCAAACTAATGACATTTTGTTCTCCACCTATCTTTTCGAGTATTTCTTCTGCTAATGCTGAACAATTCAATTTGATCCCTCCTGTATATGTAAATAGATTCTCAGCTTTTGCTAAGATATATAGAAACTCCTTATTTTTTAGGAAGTTTTTTCAAAGATGTTCATTGTAAAGGAAGGTTCTGTCCGGTTCATCGGGAATAAAAAAGACCTAAATAGATAAATAGACTATGAAATACACAATCTTATTTATCCATTTAGGTCACGCCTGCCGAACAGTAACGATCCTATTTGCTTAAGATAAAGTTCTTGATGTGACACGATGAATATGTAGTGTTAAATACAACATTTCATCTGATGACACGATCCATCTGTATTTTTCTTTTAAAAAGTCTTTGATGCGTAATGCACAAGCATAATCATTGTCATACTTTACTTTGACAGTATCTAATAAGACGTTATCGGTTTCCATCACATTCCCCGCCATCTGACGCTTCACAAAATAACGGAGATGGGTAATAAAGCGGGTGTAATTAAAAGAATCTTTTTCTATTTCAATTTGGTAATGATAAAACATGATATCTAAAATTTTTCCAATGATATCCGTACACAGAACTGTTTCTTCCATTCCGTCAGATTCTACCTGCGCATTCACAAAATGCAAAGCGATAGATGCCGCCTCTGATTTCAGGAAAGAAATACCAGTTTTCTCCTGAATAATTTTTAGCGCTTGTAAGCTAACCTGATACTCCTTCGGATAAAGCTGCTGAATTTCCCATTGAAGCGGACTTTTTAAAAAAGCATCATCTTTCGCTCGCTGGAGCATATAACTGATGTGATCCGACAGCGTTGCTAAAACATTTTGGTTTAGCTTCTGTTGCAACTCACTTTCGGCAAATTGGATTATTTCATCTGCTAATCGAATATCCTCCTCAGGGATATGCGAAAATAACTCAGAAAATTTCCCTATGTTGCCGTCTCCACTATTGAAATCAAATCGCTTCTCTATCAATGATTCATCAATTGCATCTTTTGGAAACTTTTGAAATCCGATTCCTTTTCCCATGAGAATCGACTCTATTCCCTGGCTGTCTACCACAAGCACAACATTGTTATTGAAAACTTTTTTTATGATCATACGTTATCACTTCACCTCTAAAAATTAATCAGAGTAGAAAAAAAGACCTAAAATAACTATCATAAAGACGACATAGTCCGCCTGTAAAATAGTTTATTTTAGGTCACGCCTGCTTACCAGTAACGATCCAGTTCCACTTTTCAATTAACTTTATGATAACCCTTTCTTATATTTGTGTCAATGGTTTTTTTATCACTATTGAAAAACATCATATGTTCAGTTCATCCGAAAGATTTCATCCATCGCGCTTACTTTCCTGTTAAAAAACATCCTATGTGTTGGTTCCTTTCAAAGAAAAAAATAAAACATATCCTAGTCGCTGTTGAGAAAATATTAAATTCGGTTGCAAAATCCTCCAAGCTTTGATAATCAGAACACAGCTTTGCACCTTTTTTCAATTTAAACCGCGATAGTTCCAATTCGTTTTCGCCTATTTCTGTTTTCTCATCCAAAAATAGTTCGGTTCGGTATCCAATAAAATCTAATTCCTCTTCTTTCTCCGTTGCCAATTAAATCTGTTTCATCTTGAGGAATTTTTGCACCGTAAGTCTCTGCTGCCTATTATTTGTCGGATTGCTGCCATATCTATTATATGAATCTTTCGCTGTCCACTTTGTTTAATATAGCCTTTCTGTTGAAATCCTGAGAGTTTACGGCTTAATGTTTCCTGAGTTGTCCCAAGATAGGAAGCTAGGTCTTTTTTACTCATCGGAAGCATGATCTCTGTTTTCCCATGAATATCAACAAGCTCCATTAAATAAGAGGCAACTCTAATCTCAGCATCTTGGGAGCTCAATTGTGACACTAGCTTTTCTGCAGACTCTAAGCGACTGCTCAACTCTTCCAGAACCTTTAGAGAAATAGCCGGAAATTGATATAAGAGTTTTTGAAAATCGTTTCTTTCAATAACACATATTTCTACGTCCGTCATTGCTTCTGCAAAACTGTTATGTTTATTTTTTGTGAAAAGTGAAAGCTCCCCTAGGAAATCACCTGATTCCATCGTTCGTATAAATTGCTCTTTTCCAGACTCAGTCAGTCGGAAGATTTTCACTTTTCCTTTATGGACAATATATAGATGGTTTTCAGATTCCCCAGATCGAAAAATGATCTCTCCTTTCTTATATTTCTTACTATTGCTTAATTCTACGATTTTTTTCATTTCCTCTTCTTCCAGATGATTGAAAATAGGAACGAGCGATACACACATCTTTTTAGATGAACTCATGATAAGCCTCCTTCGGAATTTGATTTTTTGTCGTCGACAGCTAACATGGGAACTTCTGATGCATTCAGCAATTTTTTATTTGCACACATCTAACCAGCAGCAAGTCTCCATCTAAAAATCAGAAGCGTTAAGTGGAAACTTGAGAGAACCTCCTACTGATAGAATTCTTACTTTATTATTTCTTTCGCTTTTTTATAACGAACTAACCTCATTGCATTTATAGTAACAAAGAGAACACTTAATTCATGAATCAACATACCAGAAGCAAGGAATACTTTTCTCATCATCACTCCGAATAAAAGCAATACGACAGTTCCAACTGCAAAAAACATATTTTGTTTCATGTTTCTAACAGCCGTTTTCGCGAGTGTGTAAGCATAAGGTATGCTACTTAATTTGTCAGCCATTAATACAACGTCCGAAGTCTCCATTGCTGCATCTGTTCCTGCACCGCCCATTGCAAAGCCAACATCTGCAATTGCGATTGCTGGTGCATCATTAATACCATCTCCAACCATTGCTATTCGATATCCTTGCTTTTTCAACTGTTTGATCTGATTCACTTTGTCCTCCGGCAACATTTCTGCGAACACTTGATCCACACTTAAACCTAATTGCTGCGCAACTTTCTCTGCTGCATGTTTATTATCGCCCGTCAATATATACAGCTGTTTGATTCCATTAGCTTTTAATTGTTTCAGTGTGTTCGCTGCTTCAGGTTGAATTTGATCAGCAATCGAAATGATTCCGGCTATTTGTTGATTAATCACGATAAAAATGGCTGTATTTCCTTTTTTCTCTTCATTAATGGCGTATTTTTCTGTTAGTTGATCGAGATGGATAGCGTTTTTGCTCAGTAATTTTCTATTCCCAATAATGAAGGCTTGGCGATTAACCATTGCATAAAGCCCTTGCCCTTTTGCAACCGTAAAAGTTTCAGGCTGATGTTCTAAAGATATCCCCCTATTTTGTGCCTCTTTTACGATCGCTTGTCCTAAATAATGTTCAGAAATTACTTCCGCTTCGGCTGTTAACTGTAAAAGCAAGTTTTCATCTATTCCGAATGATTTAATATTTGTTACTTCTGGCTTCCCTTTCGTCAAGGTTCCTGTTTTATCAAAAACAACAACATCGATTTTTGACAAGTTTTCTAAGATTTCGCCGCCTTTTATTAAGATGCCGTTTTTAGCACCATTCCCTATTCCGGCAACAATCGAAACCGGTGCAGAGATGACCAATGCCCCAGGACAGGCAATGACTAGAAACGTAAGCGTCAGTTCGATATCTCTTGTAAAGATATATACAATGATCGCTAAAACTAAAATGGCTGGTGTATAGATATTTGCGAATTTTTCAAGGAATTTTTGTGTTTTTGCTTTTGATTCTTGTGCTTCCTCCACTAATTCAATCATTTTGGCAAATGTCGTGTCTTCTCCAACCTTCTCCGCTTTGACTTCGATATAACCATGATCAATTATTGTTCCACTAAATACTTGATCATGTATCTTTTTATTGGCAGGTACAGATTCGCCCGTTATTGCAGCTTCGTTAATAAATGCCTGTCCAGTTACAATTTTTCCATCTATTGTAATTTTTTCACCAGAATGGATAACGATATGATCTCCTTCCTTTATTTCTTCTGCTGATGTAATCACTTTTTCCCCATTTTTTACAACAGTTGCTTCAAGAGGAGCCATATCCATCAAGGTTTTTAAGGAGGACCTCGTCTTTTTTAATGTACGAGCTTCAAGATACGCACCGAACAAGAATAAAAAAGTTACAGCCGCAGATTCTACATATTCACCGATTAGCAAAGCCCCAACTACGGCGATAGTAACAAGCAATTCAATACTGAATGCTCTCAATCGAAGCGATTGCATTGCTGTCTTTGCAATTGGGAAGCCTGCAATAAATGTTGCGATTATGAGAGCAGATTTTTTAAGCATTTCTAAATCGAATAAATTAAAAACAAATGAGGCGACTAATAATAATCCGACAACGAAAACGATTTGGAATTTTTTAATTTTACTCATTAATCTCTCCTCTCCTTCCCGCTTTCAAACAGACCTACTCATTTACTATTTTCGTGGCTAGTATTGAGAAGCCTAATTCCTCGATTGTTGTAGACAACTCTTTCAATGTTACCGCCCTTTCGTCATAGCATACTTTTACCTTACTTGAATGAAAAAGGACTTTTACTTCTTTCACTCCTTGCTGCCTATTTAAAGTCTTTTCAATTTTTTTTATACAAGACGGACAAGTTAGTTCTTCTAATTGAAATTTCGCTGTTTTCATTAAAATCTTCTCCTTTATCTTTATTCTATTTTGATTTTAAGATAGGAGTGAGATTGATTCCTTGACGTATGTCAACTTTCTGTCATTTCTTCTAGAGTAAAAATAGATAGCATTTCTTATCAACAGAGGTTTCAGAAATCATAAAGACCGTTCCTTTATGCATTGGGATTGATTTAACTGCAAAAAAAATATTGAATTAAACCATTCTTAAAGGATTTTTAAATAAGTGTAGAGAAACATACTTTAAGATCGTTTAAGGAGGAGAGGATACAGTGGTTAACATGATGGATACTTGGTTTACAGTGGAAGAAATAGATCATGCTACTTTCGCTATTAGCGAATACGGTCATTGGGAAAAAGTTCATTCCTATTTACTACTAGGGAACGAAAAGGCAGCGTTAATTGATACAGGTCTTGGTATAGATAATATTAGAAGAATAACGGACAAACTCACAGATTTACCTATTGTTGTTATTACTACGCATGTGCATGCTGATCATATAGGGAGCCATCATGAATTTGAAACAATTTATGTTCATGAAGCTGATGCCGATTGGTTAATTAATGGGATTAAGGGATTATCGCTAGAACAGATTAGAAATGACATAGCTCGCGATATAACTAAACCTACACCTGTTACATTTAATCCACAAACATATAAACCATACCAAGGAAAACCTACAGGTTTGTTAGCCGATGGAGATGTAATCGATATAGGAAATCGTAAACTAACTATTTATCATACCCCAGGTCATTCTCCTGGTCACATATCTATTCTAGACAATAAAAAAATGTATTTATTTACAGGCGACTTACTTTATTCCCAAACTCCGGTTTATGCGTTCTATCCCTCAACGAATCCTGTTGATTTGGTTAACTCTTTAGAAAAAATATCTAAAATCAAAGGAATTTCTAAAATCTTCGGAGGACATAATGATTTAGGACTTGAGCCTAGCATACTAGCAGAGGTAAAAAAAGCAGTTGCATTTCTTAGAGAACAAAATGTAGTAAGACACGGAACAGGAGTACATACATTCAACGGCTTCAGCATCAAGTTTTAACTCTATCAAGTAACGAGATAAAGATTAGATAGAAGGGAGTTTAAAACACCTCCCTCTATTTTTGTAAACCACATCACTAACTTACTGCTTTGCAGTAATAATTACGGTGAAACAATCATTTTTCTGCTTCGTGCATTGCAGCTTTAAAACGCATCATCTTGGGAAAATTGGGTTTTGAATATGATATTCAGTAGGTGGTTCTGTCTCCAATAGGTGTTTGACAAAATAATCCCAGCGGCGGCGAATAAAGTAAACATCAGCAGCAATACCATGATGACGATTAGGAATAAGTAAGAAATCAAAATCCTTATTCGCTTTTATGAGTGCATGTACCATACGTATCGTTGAAGCTGGGTGCACATTATCATCCATATCACCTGTTGCTAGAAGCAATTTCCCTTTTAAACGATCGACAAGACGAGTATTATCCTGCTCTTGATATAATTCTGAATCGAATTTTCCTTGGAATCGTTCTCCCCAAGAAGCTAAGTAGAAACGTTGGTCATGATTCCCACAGCCTGCTACTGCTGCCTTATACGTATCAGGATAAGCGAGTATCGCCCTAGCTGCTCCATAACCGCCTCCAGATTCACCATAAATGCCGACACGATCTCCATCTAGAAAAGAATAACGTTCCGTTAGCTGCTTAATGGCAGCCACATGATCTTCTAAACCTGCAGCTCGTTCCAGCCGCCCGTTGGAATAATCATGAAATGCTTTCTCTCGATAGGGGGTGCCTCTGCCATCCATTAAAATAACAGCAAAACCAAGCTGGGTAAACGTCTGTGCTCCACCTGTTAAATCGATTGGCTCAATATGCATTTCTCCACCCCAAGTAAATCTTTTCGGTGTTTGAATACGCTGAGGACCGCCATAAATATAATCTAAAATCGGATATTTAGTATCCGCTTCTACCATAGCTGGACGTATCAGAATACCATATAAATCTGTTATTCCATCTGCAGCCTTTACTGTGAAACGTTCTGGAATTTGGTATCCTTTTTTCAAAAGATGTTCAATGTCAGCCTTTTCTAAATGACGAACTAAACTTCCATCTGTTCTGCGCAGCACCGACATAGGCGGCAAGTCTACACGTGAAAAGGTGTCCACAAAATAGTGGTAATCCGGGGAAATAAACACATCGTGTTCAGCATCTTCAGGCGTCAAAAGCATTAGCTCTGTTCCATCTAGCCGCACTCGATAAAGATGTTGATAATAAGGATCACGTCCGGGCTCTTGACCTCCAGCAGTAAAGTAAACCCATCCTTTCTCTTCATCAACTGATATGAGGCGGCGAACAACTAATGAGCCAGAGGTAATCCGATTTATTAATGCTCCAGTACATCCATCATATAGATAGAGATGAGACCAACCATCTCGTTCAGAATGCCAAATGAAGTCATTTCTTTTACTTAACCATCGTATATTCATTTCACCAAAACCAAGATTATATAAGTCAGTAAACAGAAAGGTTTCGCTCTTTTCCTCAAGTAGTGTAAGTGCTTTGCCGGTATTGCTATCCACCACAACAAATTGTACAGACCGATAATCTCTGGACATTCTGATAAAATAGAAGCTGCTGCTGTCATCTGTCCAAAAAGCGGTCTGAAGCTCTGGGGTTAGTGGCGACATAAGTCCAGTAATAACAGGTTCCGTCTCTATCGGAATCATACATCCTTGTTCAATATCGAAAACCACAAATTTAACTTGAGGGAGGTACTTATCACCAGCTAATGGATAACGGTAAGCATGTACTTCGGGTGCCTTCGTTTCATCTAAAGGATGAGATTGAAGAAGATGCATAGTGCGAACTTTCCGCTGATCTAATCTATGTGTCAATAACTTTTTGGAATCAGGCGACCACAAAACTACTGGCGGTAAGTTTTGATGATACAATCTTTCAAAAATAGCACTTGTACGTACTTCTGGCTGCGTTCCATAATCGTAATAAGGTTCACCATCAACCGTGAGCGGTTTTATCTCTCCTGTTTTCACGCAGCGCAAATACAAATTATTTTCCTTAACAAAAACAGCCCAGCTTCCGTCTGGAGAACAGGACTCATGAGGTGGAATTTCTTTAGATGGTTTACCCTGTCTGCATTCATATTGGTCTAAATGACAAATCCAATTTGTTTCGTCTACTTTAAATTGAATGGCTCGCCCTTCGTTGACATAACTGTAAGAATCAAATGGAAGATGTTCAGGATGATATACATGTCCTGTTGCTTGTGAGAGACCATCTGACAGCTTCACATGATCAAATGCGGGTTCTTTAGTATTTCTCACCGGATCGACTACTACAAATTGCTTCCCCTTTTCATTCCCTTTGCGCACGTCTCTCCGATACCAAAAACGTCCTTCCTCCCCAAACCAATGCGGCATCAATTTGCCATTCAATACATCCTTCACTGTATTCCAAGCTAGCAACTGCTCGGCACATTCGTAATGTTTATGTGTGATTGTTGAGTACACTTTTATCACTCCTTCTAAAAATTAATATCGTTAACAACATTGTTAACGATATTAATGTTAAATCAAAATATATCCTTCGTCAACAATAAAATTGATTAAAAATAGTTCACTTTTACACAAACCCATGGGCTTTCTTGACATTATGGTTGTTCACATATATGATTAACAACATTAAATATCCTGTTAACGATAAGGAGGACTATGATGTCTGATCTCCAAAAGCTTCAAGATCAATTTAGTCAAGAAATGGATAGGTTAAGTGATGATGGAGGCAGTTTAATAACTGGACGCCTTTTTTCTCTTTTATTGTTTTCGCCTAAACCGTTAAGTTTGCAAGAAATGGCTGATCAGCTTGGCGTAACAAAAGCAGCAGTAAGTATTCGAATTCGAGAATTAGAGAAAAGTGGATTGTCTATGAAAATCTCTAGAATTAGTGATCGACGTGATTACTATCAGGTAGCGAATAATTTTAGCTTAGTTCTAATGAAAACATTCTTAGCAAAAATGAATCAATTTTTATCATGCACCCAACGAATTTTACAAGACTGGCCAAAAGAATCATCAATTTCTGAAGACCAGATTGAAACTTATCATGTATCTAAAAAAAGATTAGAGGATTTTAGGTTAATTTATGAACTGTTTTTTCAACGCTTAGCAGGAATAGACAAAGAATGGGAATTAAAAAGGAAAAAATTCCATGATAATTAAAAGGATATTTTAATTCAAGTTAGTATTTATAATATTGAACAAACATGCCAAGAGTAGCCTGATCATTTTCTTTAAGTTTGAGGTCTTATTATATTTTATGCAGCTTCGATTCATAATCCCTTCCCTTACCACTTAGCTCTGTCCTTCACAATCTTTGACATGTAAATTACTTGGATTTTATGATTAACTAGCATAAACTAGGAAATGTGAATGATTACATGACAACTCAAGACGGAGTTTCAACAAGAAAAGAGGGAATATGCTTGGATATGTTAAAGGAAATAAAAAATGTAAAACTTGAATTAACAAGATTTATGATGACATATAAATTTGCTTTAGACGAGATGAATACTAAAATTAACATTTTGAAAGAGGAATTTCAATATGTACATGATTACAATCCGATTGAACATGTAAAATCACGATTAAAAACACCTGAAAGCATTTTTAAAAAGGTGTATCGCAAAAACCTTGACGTATCGCTGGAATCTATCAAAGAAAATATAAAAGATATTGTAGGAATACGCATTATTTGCTCCTTTATTTCCGATATCTATAAGTTAAGCGAGATGCTTCAACAACAGAAAGATATCACCGTAATCGAATGCAAAGATTACATTCAAAGTCCAAAGCCTAACGGCTATCAAAGTCTCCATTTAATTTTAAAAATACCTGTTTTTATGTCCGACAGGGAAGAGCATGTATACGTTGAAGTTCAAATCCGAACAGTTGCCATGGATTTTTGGGCAAGTACGGAACACAAAATCTATTATAAATTTAATAAAGATGTGCCTGAAAGATTAACGAAAGAATTAAAAGATGCCGCAGTTCTAGCAGCTGATTTAGATCGAAGAATGGAACAACTTCATAAAGAGGTTAGTGAAATGAAGGAAAAAGAAACTTCTGAAAATGATCTAAATGTGCTTCAAATTAATAATGAGAAATTTCATTTGCCAATAGGATTATTAGATTCATTTATAAAGTGAAACTTCCATGAGTGGGGGTTTTCTCTTATCCCCCACTCATAGAAGTAGAACAAAGGCTAAGATCGCGGGCGTCCTCGAAAAAGGAACCCGCTTTTTCTTCATTGCGATGTATCGCTGCCCAAAGTATTCCTTATCCTGTTGTAACGTTTTTTGACCGATATCCTCGAAATATAGTTAGATGTGGGATAAAGTGAATCACCAGTGGGAATCTTCCTCCCTCCCCACGGAAAATAGCAACAATACCCATAACGATACATATAAATCCTATACTCGCTTTTGATTTTTTTCTGTAGCTAATAGCGTTTCTCCGTAAGATGACAAAAACTCTATACGATAATAAAGGAGAGATGATGAATGAGATATGAAGATTACAAAGATACACCCGGTCAAAGCAATCTTTATCAGGAATTTAATCCCTTAAAGACGTGTTTAACTGTTTTCTAATGTTTTTTTGTAATCATAACCTTCCGTCATAAAATAACAAAAAAGGACATTAGTGCTCCACTACTTGGCGGAAGATCCAAAAATATTCCATTTGTATTCAATTCAATTTTTATGTTTCAGTATACTCAGTGCGCAATTAGTAGTGATCGTAATCTGATCTGGAATCTCATTAATAGGAAACCACTCAACTTTCTGTAGCGCATGAGGTTCAAGGTTTTTAACTTCTCCATCCACGATTTTTGCGATAAAAGTAGGAGCAACCCAATGAACTGCTTCTGACTCCACAATATGATTGGTGACACATAAAAGTCTTTCAATTTTAATCTTTATTCCTAACTCTTCCTTGATCTCACGTACAACAGCATCTTCGATTGTTTCCATAAATTCAACTTTTCCTCCAGGCAAGCTCCAACAGCCAGCTTCTGGCGGTTTTTTACGAAGTACAAGCAAGATACGATGATGATCGTCTAAAATAACAGCTCCTACACCGACTCGCGGAATATTATCCATGCGGTTTTTCCCTCCATCTCTAAATCTCTTCGTCTATCAATACCAAAATTTATTCTACCATTTCAAGCAACTATCGGGTAGACTACCTGAAGAAACGATTCTGATGTCCCTTGTAATCTAGATTTTAAGGATGATATAGATCGATTTCCTTCATGAATATGAGGTCGATCATGTTACAATAAAAAAACTGCCTAATCAATAAGACAGCTCTAGTAGGTACATAAATAAAGCCAAATCAATGATTCTATAAACCAAACTCTTTTGCTTATAAGCCAAACTTTTGTTAAACAAATTTACGTTAAATCAAGGCTTGAAGACTGTTCTTTATTCTCCATTTCTGCTGGTGTTGCTCGGTGGACAAATAGCGAAAAGATAAGAGAAATAACAGCCAAGCCAAATGCAATAAGATACACAAGGTTCACACCCGCTACAAATGTTTCATTGAATATCGCTGCATCGATAGGAGGCGTGGTTTTTTTCAATAAATTATTTTGTCTCGCAGTCATAAGCCCGACAAATATCGATACCCCAACGGCACCTGCAACCGGCTGCAGCGTCGTCAAAACGGCCGTTCCGTGTGCATATAACTGTTTAGGCAATTGATTTAATGCATTGGTTTGTGTCGGCATCATAATTGCTGAAACGGAAATCATCAACAAAATATAACAGACAATAATCAACCAAACCGGCGTTTGTAAGCTTATCCTACTTAAAATGAACAACGTGGCACTTAAAATAAAAGCAGCAGGAATAAGTAATTTACGCGGTCCAAATTTATCAAATAGATTCCCCATGACCGGAGACATGATGCCATTTAATATACTTCCTGGCAATAATACCAGCCCTGCGGCGGCAGCTGATAATGCCAAAGGACCTTGCAAATACATCGGTAAAATAACTTCTGAAGACAACATCGCCATAATAATAATGATATAGATGACTACTCCTATTCTAAACATCGGAAACTTAAAAACCCTTAGATTGAGAATTGGTTCTTCAAGCTTAAATTGTCTTATTGAAAAGCAGATTATTGAGATCACTCCTATAGTGATGGACAGGTAAACAGTTGGATGAAGAAACCCAGCTTCACCAGCAGAACTAAAACCGAATACGACACATCCAAAGCCAATCGTTGAAAAAACGATTGATAAAATATCTATTTTTGGTCTTGTGACATCTGAAACATTTACTAAAAATTTATAAGCGAAAATGATTGAAAAACAGGCAAATGGAATAACAATGATAAATAAATAGCGCCAGCCTAAGTATTCTACAATGACACCTGACAATGTCGGCCCAATTGCCGGCGCAAACATAAAGACTAAACCAATTATCCCCATAATCGTTCCACGGCGCTGAGGCGGAAATAAGAGTAGAAAAATATGAAAAATAATTGGAGTTAAAAGTCCTGTTCCAACTGCTTGTAAAAACCGGCCAATTAACAAAATGGAAAAGGTTGGCGCACTAGCACAAATAACCGTTCCCAATGTGAAAACAATCATCGTACTCAAAAATAGCTGTCGAGTTGTAAACCACTGTAATAATAAAGCTGATATTGGAATGACAATTCCCATTACAAGCATAAATCCAGTTGCCATCCACTGGACAGTTGCAATGGAAATACTGAATTCTGTCATTAATGTTGTCAATGCTATATTTAATAACGTTTCATTTAATGTAGCAAAAAATGCACCAATGATTAATGAAAGAACAATCGGCATTACTTTAACAGTTGGATCTTCAGATAAGAATTCATATTTAGTTTGTTTTATATCGCTTGTCATTTCGTTCTCCTTTACGATTTTGTATAAAACACATATTCATATGCTTGGCGACGTTTTTTAACCAAGAAATATATATTTTTATTGAATCGTTTTATAACTTTACTTGTTTATTTATCATATTCATTCACTCCCTCCTTTTTGACCAAAGGGTTTTATTTTTGACCGATAGTTCTTGAAAATTGTAGCATAACAAAATGTTCAGTACAACAATTAATTTTCTAATCATTATTTGTTCAAATAATGATTAGAAGAAAGGGGCATCCTTTTTTTAGATGCCCCTTTTCTATACCAATATTAGATTCTTAATGTTTCCTAAACACAAAGAAATTAGTAGCAACCGTTCACTCTCTTTTGGACGGATGATTGATCGGCAGTGACGAAAACAGTTTTTTTGTATAAGGATGGTTTACTTTATAGAGAGGATTCTTGTTATCAATTACTTCAACGATTTTTCCTTTTTTCATGACAAGTACTCGATCACATAAGTAAGATACCGCTCTAATATCGTGAGAAATGAAGAGAATCGCCATGTTAAGCTCCCTATTTAACCGCTTCAATAACGCAAGAATAGAAGCCTCGATCGACACATCAAGACTTGAAACAATTTCATCGCATATAAGCAATTTCGGTTCAAGCAGGAGCGCTCGGCAAATATTTACTCTTTGCAGCTCTCCTCCGCTTAAACTTTTTGGAAATTTGTCCAACACCTTTCTATTAAGCTTTAACGATGCTGTCATTTCCGTTATTCTGCTTCTCTTTTCCTCCTTAGTAAGCCGATAATGATTGTTAAGAGGCTCACTAAGAATGTCTCTTATTCTCATAGATGGATTAAGAGCAGATAGGGAATCTTGAAAAATAATTTGGCATTCCTTGCGGCAGCGCTTCCATTCTTCCTTTCTTAATTGTAGAATATTCTCACCTTGAAAGGTAATGCTCCCTGCCGTCGCTTTTTCAAGTTTTACCAATAAACGAGAAAGCGTACTTTTTCCGCACCCGCTCTCGCCAACCAACCCGACAATTTCATTCTCTTTTATAAAAAAATGGACGCCATCAATGGCTTTTACTAACGCTTTATCTTTTCGAAAAAAAAGGAGGTTTTTGCGATAATACTTTTTTAAATCATGCACTTCCATCAACATATGGGTGTACTTCCTTTTCAAAGCTTGCTTGAAGCAAAGATTTTGTATATGGATGCTGTGGATGATCAAATATCTGGAAGACATTTCCCTTCTCCACAATCATTCCCTCGTTCATCACGATAACGTCATCAGCGATTTCTGCGACGACACCAAAATGATGAGTGATCAAAAAAATAGAAACACCGAATTGATCTCTCACTTTCTTTAATTGCTGCAGCACTCCCTTTTGTACAGCAGCATCAAGCGCTGTCGTTGGTTCATCAGCAATAATGACAGCAGGTTTCATATAGATCGCCATCGCCAAAACAATCCGTTGAAGCATCCCGCCACTTACTTGAAACGGATAGCTATTAAGAATCGAAACCGGATCAGTAAAGTTCAATGTTTCTAATATGCCAGCCATTTGTTCGTAGAAAATGTTTCTACTTTCCACACCATGGCTTTTTGCTAGTTGAAAAAGCTGCTTTCCCATTTTCACACTGAAATTAAAAGAATTCATCGGATGTTGAAAAATAGAAAAAATATGTTTTCCTCTTATTGCATTCATTTTTTGCTCCGAAATGTCAAGAAGATTTTCTCCGCGAAAAAGAATTTCGCCAGTGACATTCCCATCATTTGGAATCCTTCTTATAATTGAAAGAGCTGTCATACTCTTTCCACTGCCGCTTCTGCCAACAAGGCAAGTTATTTTTGACATTTCAAGATCAAAGCTTATATTGTTGACCGCTTTGAAACACCCTTTATCTCCATAAAAATCTACATTTAGATTTGTTGCTTGAAGGATGGTGTTCATCAACTCTACCCTCTTTGTATTCTCAATTTTTTATTCAATGACTCTCCCAGAAAATTAATAGATAAAAGGGAGATGACAATCATCATTCCTGGAAATACACCAATCCACCATGCACCAATCAATATATCATTCTGAGCATTGTAAAGCATATTCCCCCAAGATGGAACATGAGGAGGAATGCCAATACCAAGAAAACTGAGGGTAGCTTCCGTAAAAATAGCATTAGCGCAATTAAAAATAGCGACAATGACAATACTAGAGAGACTATTCTGAAGTAGATGATTGATAATAATCTTCCATGAAGGTGTACCAAGCACATGAGCCATCTTTACAAAGTTGGCTTCCTTAAGTTCGATAAACTGTGAACGAACAATTCTAGCTGTTGTCATCCAACTTGTTAGCCCAATAAGTACGATCATACTGAGAACACCTCCTCTAATCACAGCCTGAAGTGAGAGCATGATAATAAGAGTCGGTATCGCCAAAAGGGAATCGAGAAATCTCATCATAAGGCTATCAAGCCACCCTCTATAATAGCCGCTGATGCCTCCAAATAAGATGCCAAAAACTGTAGAAATAATGACAGATAATATGGAGACACTAAGTGATATTCTGCCTCCATATAAAAGGCGGGCAAACACATCTCTTCCCAAATTGTCAGTTCCGAGCAAATGGTTTATGTCCGGCGAAGCGAACGTTTCATTGGGAATAACTTCGAGTGGATCATAGCTGGATAACATCGGTGCAAAAATCGTTGCTAATACGATGAATGCTAATATGATGCTCCATAAAATCCACCCTTTGCTGCTATGAGTACGACTTTTGTTCATTTCAGAAAATCCCTCCTTAACATCGGATTTAAAACGAATGAAAGGAGGTCTGTTAATAAGATACAGACAATGACAACTGTACCGGTCATCATCGTACATCCCATAAGAAGAGGGTAATCTCTGGTCATCGCGGCTTTAACGGAAAGCTGCCCTAAACCAGCCCATGAAAATAACGATTCAATCACAATAGAGCCTCCAAAGAAAGATGGGATTGTCATTCCTAAATACTGAATGTATGGAAGCAAAGCATTTTTCAGCATCCCTCTGACAAGATAAGTTTCTTTCATACCGTTCGCTCTTGCTAGCTGAACGTAGTATTTTCTACTTTCTTCCTTCATTTGTTCTTGAATAAATCTCCCATAGATCCCTACGTGTACAACGGTCATGACGAAAACTGGGAGAATAAGATGCAACAATTTATCTAACCAGCCTCCCCCTTGAAGACTTTCTGTTCCCGAAGAAGGCAAAAGATGAAGATATACCGAAAAAAACATGATACAAAGAATGCCAAGCCAAAAGACAGGGATGGAGCTGAATACGATACTCGTTATTGAAAGCACCTTGCCCCAAAGAGAATTTTCTCGATGCCCTCCTATTATTCCTAGCAAGATTGAAAACAACGTGATGAGGACAATTGAACATGAAAAAAGCAGCAGCGTATTTGGAAGACGCTCCACCAAAATGTCGAACACCTTCCTGCCTTCTCTATAAGAAGTACCCATATCTCCTTTCAGCATTTGCCCTGCCCATTTCAAATACCGAATTGCTGCTGGCTGATCTACTCCGAATGTCTGATTAATTCTTTCTCGCTCCACATTCGTTAACTTTTGCGCATCATTGCCAAAAAGAGCCAATGCGGGATCACCTGGAGCTGCATTGATAATAGTGAAAGAAATCATGCTTACCAAAAACAGGACAAAAATCCCTTGGAAAAGCCTTTTGAACAAATAGAGACTACTCACGTATTGTCCATTCCTCTAAATTCCATAAAAATCCTGCCCCGTGGTGGCCAAGGGTTCTTTCCTTCATGCCAGCAAATTTTTTATTTACCCCGAAAACAGCAGGAATGTACGCAATAAAATTATAGGAAGGATCTTCTGAAAGAGCGACTTGAAATGCTTGATAAATTTGCTTTCTTTGCTCTTCATCAACAGTCGTTCTTCCTTTGAAAAGAAGTTCATCTATTTGAGCATTTGAGTAAGCGTTATAATTATTTTTACCGGTTTGGCTCGAATGAAAAATACTAAATGTATGATGATCAGCATCAAACGGACTTCCCCATCCCATTAGAAAGGCATCTGTTTCTTCAATTTTAATGACACTCCAATCTAAAGCATCTACTTTGACATCAGCCCCTATCTTCTTAAATGCTGAAACCAAATAATGCGCTAGGTTAACTCTTACTTCATCCGATGAAGGCGCCGTAATCGTAAAGGCTAGTTTTTTGCCTTCTTTTTCCCTTACGCCATCGCTGCCTTTTACCCATCCTACTTGATCGAGAAGCTGTTCGGCTTTTTCTAGATCATACTCGTATTTCTCGACATCTTCATAATTAAAGCTGTTCATCTGAAGCGGGGAATAAGCTTCAATGCCATTTCCTTTCAAAATACCATCGACTACATTCTTCCTATCAATTGCATAATTGAATGCCTTTCTTACAGAGACATCTTGCCATACATCTTTTGTCATGTTGTACATCATTGCTCGATAATCAGCTGTAGGAACTTCGAAGATGTTTATCGTTTCTGATTTTTTTAGTTTAGCAATCTGGCTAGGTTCAAGGTATGCTAAATCAATTTCTCCCGTTTCCAATTGAAGCGCTCTTATAGTACTGTCAGAAAGTATTTTAAAGATCACTGTTTTAATATTTGCTGCTTTTTTGTGATAATCTTCAAAAGCTTTAAGTGTGATACTTTTCCCTTTTTCCCATTTTTCTAATTTGTAAGGTCCAGTTCCGATTGGCTGCTGATTGAAATCTGCAGTATTGATATCTTGTCCATTAAACATATGTTTCGGTACAATACCGATCGTCAATTTGTCGAGAATAGGTGGAAAAGGATGTTTTAACGTTATCTGTACTGCATAATCATTGACAGCTTTGATAGAATGGATTTCTTCAAATTCTGATCTCACTTTCGATGCTACATTGTCATCCAATATGCTATTAACTGTAAATACGACGTCTTCGGCTTTTAGTTCCTTGCCGTCGTGGAATTTAACTCCTTCTCGAAGCTTGAAATCATACACTAGCCCATCATTTGACACATCGTATGAAAGAGCTAGATCTTTCTGTGGTTTGTTGTTCTCATCAAATCTCATTAAACCCCTGAAAATCATTTCATCGACACTTGTCGTATCTAAAATTGGATTGATCTTATCAGCATCAAATTCCGTTCCGTATATCAGCATATGATTCTCTTTTGAAGGTGCTGCACTTTGCGTTTTTGAGCAGCCTGTCAAAAATCCAGATATGAGCAGAAGGACTGCTAAACTAGTCGTTAAAAATGTTTTCATTTGATTTCTCCTTTATCCTCGTTGACAAATTCCTTTTTACTAAGCTGATCCCACACTTTCTCCATTTGTTCTTTTAATAACCATAAATCAGATGAAAGCCATCTAAACATAAGCCCTTTATCATCAATCTTTGTTACACTGGATTTAATCGTTTCTGAATGAAGGAGCTGTTCATTCATTTCCCTATGATTCATATGTTCCGCTTCGTGAGAAATAAAGAAAAGGGAACCGATATATAGAGAACGTTCAAGCATGCCAATTTGCCTTAGCTGGACGTTTTTAGGGAGAAAACGAAGAGTGTCATAAACAAGGCACTCTCCTTCTTTCCAAATTTGAAAACCGGTCTTCAACTCATCATAGGTAAAACATTCCCCCCGTTTTTCACGTCCTGGCGAAATGATTTCTCCCCATAGCAGTTCAGCATTTTGTTTCATTTGAACAATCGTCTCACCGCGAAATATAGCGTTTTCAAAAGGAATAATCACCTCAGGCCGCCATTCTAAACGGGCACCTTCATCCAATTTGATATTGATATACTGGGTAGAACTCAACCCATCCATTGATGGATATATTTTTAATGCTGATTGCTGAATCAAACATACACTTGTACGTTCCTGTAAATGAATATCGTATTCATTTCGATCTCCAGCAACCATTCCGCCGGAAGATTCCATTATATAGACAGTCGCTTTCTGGTCGTCATCTATGTACAGCTCGCGGCTTGCCTTTAAAGGCGGTTGTTGAAAACATGCGGTTAGCCGTGTTCTTTCCTTTCGTATTTGAAATTGTAATGAAAGCTTGCCATTATGATTTAATTTTGCCATTCGTCTATCATTCAGACTTTTCACCTTCTAATAATAGATCACATTTAATCCAATCGATAATATTGTCTAATCCGTCTTTATTTTTTAAGTTAGTAAAAACATACGGCTTTCCTGATCGCGTCTTTTTTACATCATTCGCCATTACTTCTAAATCGACATCCACATATGGAGCAAGATCCTTTTTGTTAATGACGAGAAAGTCAGAACGTGTTAATCCCGGTCCGCCTTTGCGGGGAATATCCTGCCCTTCAGCTACATCAATAACATAAATATAGGCATCAACAAGTTCTGGACTAAAAGTTGCTGATAAGTTGTCACCGCCGCTTTCAATGAAGATAATATCCAACTGATCAAATCGCTTATTCAATTCGGCAATTGCTTCGAAATTCATAGAAGCATCCTCTCTTATTGCCGTATGCGGGCATCCTCCTGTCTCAACCCCAATAATTCTTTCTGTTTCGAGTACACCATTTTTAATTAAAAACGCTGCATCTTCTCTCGTATAAATATCATTCGTAATAACACCAAGCTCATAATCGCCGCACATTTGTCGGGTCAGTCTTTCTACAAGGGATGTCTTGCCAGAACCAACAGGTCCTCCTACTCCTAAATATACTGGCCGTCTCATAAAGTCCTGCTCCTTTCCAACCATTATGAAATAAACAAGCGGGAATAAAGATACTCATGTTCCATTGACGACATTTCAATTCCCAATGTATTATTGCTGATATCATCAAGCGTGCAATTCATCACAACACCTGCTGCTTTTTCAATAGACGACAACAACTCATAAATCGCCTGCACTCCGCTATTTTGGCCAAGCGGTATTGCACGGACAGCGTTTTGTACAATCGCAGATATTGAAGCATATAAAAAAGTTAATATCATTGTTTTTTGATCAATGTTTAATCCAGATGCGTACAGTCCGTAAATCAGCGGATAATGCCCCTTCACTTCTTTTGCGTCTAATTTTTGCTTCCAGATCGTTAATGATTCAAGTTGAGAGATAAGCATAACAGTATGTAAAAATTGCCTGCCCATTTTCATGCTTGCTGCCCTGGATTCACTCGCTAATTTCATCCCATGACATAATTGCTCCAGATGAATTAATCGTTCCCAATCCTCCTCTTTTGCAGCTTCAAAAGCTGCTTTCACAACAATCCCATCTCCGTGTACCAGATTATAATCAAGAAACACTTGACAATAGTCGATTAATTGCTGCTTAGTCTTTATTCGATCTTGTTGAATGTAAGTCTCCATTCCAAACGACTGAGTGAACGAGCCGATCGGAAATGCGGAGTCATGGATTTGAAAAAGATGGAGTAAACGAAAATTAATGCTGATGTCCTCTATATTTAAACGGTTCTTTAAACCTTCTTTCCGAGCGTTCATAAGAAACACCCACCTCGTCTAACAATTTTTCTAATGTATGGTCATAGCGGACAATTATTTCATTCTCCTCAATTAAACAAGGTGTATGGCGATTCCCTATTTCAAACGCAGCTTTTCCCATCTCCTTCATTGTCTTCGGAGAAACAACAAAAACGTCTTCCAATTTTGTTCGCACCACAATTTGTACATTGTCATTTTCGTATAAAATATCACCATCATGTAAGGATTCGTCTTTTGCTAAAGATATTGCAATGTCTGTTCCTTTATCTGTCTTCTTGCGCAAAATGCGTTTATTCAACTCTTCCCATTCCAGCTCAACCCATTCCCGCTGTTTTTGTATTTCTACATCTTTTATATTGCCAATGATTTTTTCCACTTTCATCGTGTTTCCCCCACTTTTTTAATGGATGTTAAAATGTAAATGAAAAATCTTTAGGAACAAAGTACTGCTTAAGTTTCAATACAATACATTGCTCCTTAGAAACAAACTTTTACTTCTTCGTGAACTACTCACCACTTATCGACCTTGCGGTCTGATTGAAGTGGGAGCTTCTTGGGAACTAGATACTTTTGTTAGGCTATCTATGTTTACCAAGCTATAAGGGCAGTCCCTGCCCCTAGAGAAAATACAATATTTTGGCTTAAGGCCAACCGAAAATTCATCTCCCACTTTCATTGGGCTAAGCCCTTCCCCATTTAGAAGTGGGAGAATTCTTTTCGGAAGCCCAGTTAAAATAAGAAATATCTTTGTGCCATCGGCAACTCACTTAACGGTTCACATTGAATACATTCCCCGTCTACTTTTACTTCATATGTCTCTGGATTAACGTCGATCTCAGGAGTTTTATTATTTAACTTCATATGTGCTTTAGAAATATTTCTGCAATTTTTCACCATACTGATCCGTTTTTGTAAACTTAATTTTTGTGGAATAGCATTTTCAACAGCGATTTTCGGTAAAAAGGTAATGCTTGTCTGATGGCATGCTTTACCGAAAGCACCATACATCCGGCGAGCCATAATTGGCTGCGGTGTTGGGATGGATGCATTAGAATCTCCTACTTGGGCATAAACAGCCATTCCTCCTTTTAAGACGACCTCGGGTTTGACGCCAAAAAACATTGGATCCCAAAGAACAATATCAGCTAGTTTGCCAGTTTCAATCGATCCTATTTCATGGCTGACTCCTTGAGCAATTGCAGGATTAATTGTATATTTTGCCACAAACCTTTTTGCCCTGAAATTGTCCATGCCTTTTCCTTCATCCTCAGGCAAGGCACCTCTTTGTTTCTTCATTTTATCGGCTGTCTGCCATGTACGAATAATCACTTCTCCTACCCGTCCCATCGCTTGAGAGTCCGATGACATGATGCTTAATACACCAAGATCATGCAAAATATCTTCAGCCGCTATCGTTTCGGGGCGAATTCTTGAATCGGCAAATGCAATATCTTCGGGGACATTTTGCGACAAATGATGGCAAACCATCAGCATGTCCAAATGTTCGTCAATCGTGTTAATCGTAAACGGCTTTGTCGGATTCGTCGACGCTGGCAGCACATTTGCATAAGATGCCATTTTTAGCATATCTGGAGCATGCCCTCCACCTGCACCTTCGGTATGAAAAATATGAATAACCCGTCCATCGATTGCTTGCATCGTATTCTCAAGAAATCCTGCTTCATTTAATGTATCCGAATGAAGCGCGACTTGAATATCATATTGATCTGCTACAGTAAGGCTTTCATGAAGAGCCGAAGGTGTAGCTCCCCAATCTTCATGAATTTTTAATCCGATGGCTCCTGCCTTGATTTGCTCAATCAATGGCTCTTGACTAGAAGCGCTTCCTTTACCTAGTAAACCAATATTAATTGGCAATTCATCTGCAGCTTCCAACATTCTATAGATGCTCCATTCACCAGGAGTGACGCTTGTTGCTTTCGACCCTGCAGCCGGTCCCGATCCGCCCCCGATCATCGTTGTTGTACCTGACGAAAGGGCTACATCAACCTGATCAGGACTAATAAAGTGAATATGTGTATCAATCGCCCCAGCAGTTGCAATCAATCCTTCGCCGGCAAAGACTTCTGTTCCAACTCCAACAACCATGTTTGGATGAACACCGTCCATTGTAAGTGGGTTGCCGCCTTTGCCAATGCCGACAATTCTCCCATCTTTAATCCCGATATCAGCTTTTATAATTCCTGTATAATCCAAGATAATGACATTCGTGATAATAACATCTAAAACACCTTGATTGCGGCTTTTAGTACCATTTTGGCCCATGTCTACTCTAAGCGACTTGCCGCCGCCAAATACACATTCATCACCATAGTATGTATAGTCTTTTTCAACCTCAATCCATAGATCAGTATCTGCAAGCCGGATTTTATCTCCAACTGTAGGACCGTACATACTTGCATATCTTTTACGGGAAATTTTCATTCATTAACCAGCTCCCTAAAATGGTGATGATCCACTTTGTCTACTATTTTCTGCTTATCTAAATCGCTATTCATTTCTAGTTTGTAATCTTCGCCGCCAAATACAGTCAGTTCTATTTCCTTTTCCTCACCAGGTTCAAATCGAACAGCCGTGCCTGCAGGAATGTTTAAATGCATGCCGAATGTTGCTTCTCGATGAAAAACCAAGTATTGGTTTGCCTGAACAAAAGGATAATGAGAACCAATTTGAATCGGACGATCCCCTGTATTGCTAACACGAAGTCGTTTTGTCTTACGGCCAATATTCATTTCTATATCTCCATCAGCTACCTTGTATTCTCCAGGTATCAATACAGTTTCCTCCTTTAAGATGTATTATTGAATTGGAGAGTGAACTGTTACTAGCTTCGTGCCGTCAGGAAATGTAGCTTCTACTTGCACATCCAAAATCATTTCAGGAACACCTTCCATGACATCGTCTATTGTCAGCACATGCTTCCCTTCACTCATTAATTGGGCAACCGTTTTGCCTTCTCTTGCCCCTTCTAAAATAAAGCGGCTAATAAGGGCAACTGCTTCTGGATAATTCAATTTCAATCCTTTTTCTTTTCGTTGCATGGCTAACTCTCCAGCGAAATAAAGCAATAATTTTTCTCTTTCAACTGGATTTAACTTCAAGTTTCCCACCTCTTCAGAAATATGAGAATATTAAGTTTTATTTTTATTAATTTTTTACTATACATCTGTATGAAAAACGAATATAAAATACTATTACCGGTAATGGTGAACTACAGGGCTGTAGCATTGTGAGTTGAACTCATTTTATTTGGAGGAAGATGTCAAAATTGGGGAGACTTTATTTTGACAAGTAAAATATACCATGATTCTACATAAATTTACAATACAAAATTCAGAAAAAATTCTTACTTTTTTTTAAGACTTATTACTTATTCAGACTTAATATCCACTTATTCCTTTATTTTTTATTTAGTTTAAAAATTTTGTTATTTGTTTTTTAATGATATTTTATGACAGATTTTCCGAATAAGAAAGCTCATGAAGGGTGTTAACTCGTCTTTAGACTGGGATGAGAGTAAGGCAGATAACGGGGTAGCTTTACTACTTTCATTGTTTAAAATATGTCTCTGTTTTAGATAGGATAAAGATACATGTCCCTAAAATCCGTCATGTCAAAGACGTTAAAACATTTAGAACACTCGATAAGCTAACTCGTTTGGTAACAGAACGAGTGCCGTATCTGCTATATACACTAAATATAGAGTGGTGATAGCACAGCGCAATTTGGCACGTCAACTGTAGCAGAAATGCACTCGGTGTCTGGTAGCAAGAATCCCACAGACATTAGTCCACTGCGGTTTTAGCTGTGGGAGTTTCAAACAATCAAAGACTGTCCTTCTGTAAAAAAAGAACAGCCTTTAGAATCTTCGTCGTTTTTGATACAAATAAATTGTCAACAGAACAAGAAACTCTGACATTGGAATCGCTAGCCAAACACCGTTAACTCCAAAAAGAGGCGGTAGAATGAATAAAAAGACTATCATCATAAGAATTTCCCGCGATGCCGTTATCCACGTAGCCATCCGAACATGTCCAACAGATTGATAATATGTCATCATGACAAAATTTGTGCCCATAAACAGATAGGCAATAAAGAATAACTTTATCCCTGTTGCAGATAAATGCTTAATACTATCTGGAAAGTCTCCAAAAATCGCTACAATAGGTTTTGCGGCGAATTGTCCGATAAAGAAAAACAATACGCCTGCTCCAACCGCTGTCCAGACGGCAATCCTAATTGTTTGTTGTTTACGCTCGTGCCTTTTAGCGCCGTGATAATAACTTACTAATGGCTGAATCGCCGCTCCCATGCCAAGAAACATCATCAGCATCACACTATGAACATAATTTAGAACGGAAAAAGCGGCAACACCATCCGTACCGGCTATACGTTCTAAAGTAATATTATGTGCAATCGTAAAAACTGAGATGCCGACTTCGGCCAAAAAGCTTGGAAAGCCAATAATCATCGTCTGAACAAAAAGGCTCTTTTCAAACTTAAAGCGGACAAGGCGCAAATTACTCGATTTCTTAAAAAAATGAATAGAAAGCACGATGATGCCGAGAAATGCTGCCAAGATTGTACTAAAAGCTGCACCAGCAACACCTAGGTTTAATTTATACAGAAAAACATAGTTCAATGCAATATTGGAAAATGCTGTTATTATTAAGGCTAACATTGCAAGATTGGGATCGCCGTCATTTCTTACAAATACACTAAACGCATTTTCAATCGTGAACACAAAACCAAACAGAAGTAAAACATTCATATAACGAGATACAAAAGGATATGTCTCTTCATTTGCACCAAGCGCATATGCAAGTGGTTCACGGAATAGAAAAGCAATAAGACCAATGATTAACGTTGCCCCAAAAATAAAAACAAGTGAGTGTGTAAAAATGAACTGGGCCCGCTTTTTCTTTTTTGCCCCCATCGTTTGTGAGTACTGAGTTGCTGCACCAATCCCAATCCAAAGCGACATCGCTAAAAATATCGTGTAAACTGGTCCAGCGATTCCTACTCCAGCTAGCGCAATAGGGCCAAGCCTGTTGCCAACCATCACGCCGTCGACAACAAAATTTACTGCCATCAAAAGCATTCCAACTAGAGATGGAATTAAATACCTGACAAATGTACGTCCTACAGGTTGAGTATCAAGATGATTTATCTTTGCTTGTTGAACACCCATACTATCTTCTCCTAAATGAAACTAATGTGACTCATTTCAATATGAATAATCATGTTTTGGAGTATTCATTATCTTGATGTTAATCCTCTCCAAAAAATTTCCCAGGCTGCATCTGCTTTCGACTTTGCCCGTTCCTTGCCGCTATAGACCAGTTCGACACATACAGCATCTAGTACAGCCAAATATGCTAACGCCCCTGTTCGTGCATCGACAGCATGCACCACCCGTTCTTCTAGCGCCCTCTGAAAAATGGAAAGCACTAAGGGTTCCATTTGATCTTGAAGCTCGTATATCTTTTTCATAATCACTTCATGCAAGTGTTCTGGTGGGAAAAAGGACATACGCAGCCCAAATCTAAAACCTTCTTCTAAATCAAACCGCTCCATGTAGATATGCAAAAATTGAGAAAGTAAATCTTTAACAGGAACATTCCTTTTCTGGAGCCATTGCTTTGAAAAACGATATTCTTCTTCCAACGCTTCATCCAGCACCTTTAAAAACAAATCATCTTTTCCTTTATAATGAGAATAAATCGACTGTTTCTTTATTCCTACTTCCTCAGCTATTTGCGCAAGTGATGCGCCTTCAAATCCGTTGCGCGAAAAGAATTTCATTGCTTGTCTCCTAATTTCTGCTTTCATTTCTGTCCACCCTCCTAACGAACGTTCGTCAGTATAACTTTAACAGGATTTAAAAATAAGCTCAAGTATTAGTTAATTACAACTATTTGCAGATTTATCACCACCAAGGAAAAAGGACTGCCATGAACAGCAGTCCCACACTATCACAGATTTATTTGTCTAAATACAAGGCTGCTGCCTCATAAATCGATTGCGTTCCGTATTCTTTCAGCTTCTGTAGCATCTCTTCGTTAGAATGAAAAGGTATTGTTTCCTCTTGTCCATCTATCCATCTTCGATGAAATCGATTTTCTGTAATCGATACGGTACCATCCATCAAGATTTGAGCAAAAAGGAATTTTTCATTGAAAGGAGAATCCTGATGGCAGTGAATTAATTTCTTCATGCGGTTGATGTCTTCCCAGCCGATAGCATCTGGATAAAAAGCATAACGCAATTCCCAGCAAGCCTTCGTTAGATGTTCGAAGACGATCGATCCTCTTTCCGTTTTTTCAGTCCTTAGCCGATACGTACCTGAAGGAGATACAACCGGTTCTCCGTCCAATTGCAACGGCTGTAGACACAAGTTATTGCCGAATCCGCTGTCGATTAAATAAAGTTTGTGATCTTTTTTGTAAAGGTTGATTGCATGTGTCCGATCAATGACCCATTTTCCTTCCGACCAAATTGTAGCTGCTGCAAGAATGACATCAAATCCTAATTGTATTAATACGAGGTGAAGCAACCCGTTTAATTCATAACAAAGGCCTCCACGCTCTTTATTTAACATTTTCTCTATCAGAAATGATTCCGTTATCGACCGTTCATCACGAAGAAGAACATCTAGGTTTTCAAATGGGAACAGACGGGAAAATTGTTCCTGAATAAAACGTAAACGATCCAAATCATTTTCTAATTGAAAATAGCCTTCCTTCTCTAATAGTGGTTGCATTAAAATAGTCATTTTCTTCACCTTTCAATCATTTATTTACAGTAGTGTATCAATTATCTGAAATAAACGAAAGGCATATAATATTTCCTTTTTCGATTATGACCATGCTGTATATGCTTCACTTGACATGCCCCTGCGTAAAATATTGTTTTAGTCCGTTTACTATTGCCTGAGCTGTACGTACTTGCCCATCGCTATCCAACATCGCTGCTTCTTCTTTATTGTTCGTCAGATAACCAATTTCGGCTAAAACAGCTGGAACTTCACTATAAACAAGTACTTTCCAATCCTGCTTACGTACATTTCGATCCCGGAAACCCTGTGCTTTGATGAGATGTTCATGTAAGACATAAGCCAATTGCCTGCTGCTATTGGCATAATAATAGGTCTCGGTTCCACTTACTTCTGAATCGCTAAACGTATTTCCGTGGATAGATATAAAGGCGTCAGCGCCTAATTCATTGGCAAATTTTGCTCGATCCGCCAAAGCTACGTAAGTATCGTCAGCCCTTGTTAAATAGGGTTCAAACATTCGTTCTTGTTTAAGCAACTCGTATATTTTCTTGGAGAGAGCAAGCGTGTACTCCTTTTCCTCTTTACCGCTTGCCCCATTAGCCCCCGGATCCTTTCCTCCATGCCCGGCATCGATCACAATTTTGTAAATAGAGTTCGCTTTAACTGATGTACCCGTAGTCAATCCTACAAATAACGGAGAGTGTTTATATATTTCAATCGTTATAAAAGTAATGAAAAGCACACATAGTACTAATATAACAACGTTTTTTCTCCTTAAATGAATGGGTATTTTTTGTCTTTTCATGTCTGCTCCCTTTCCAACTAAAGCATTACATCTTTCATTATAAAACCACCTTATCGTTATCTTGTGCCACCTTTCACTTAAGTAGTCATGACCCTTTTCGTATATAAAAACTTCCATCAGTGGAAGTTTTCTCACACCATCTAACTAAAAATGTGATGTTTTGCAGCTTTCCTATACGATTGCCAATCCAATCAACCTTTATTTTAAGCTCCTTGCTTAAACAATTAAGTTTAGAAGCAAGGTTTCATTTTTGTTACGGATATAGGGTTAAAATCATTTGTTATTTCCATAACATGAAAAATGAGCAAATTTTCATTTGACTAAATACATCTATTTATGTAATATATAAATTACATTATGTAATATATATATTGCATAGGGGTGATTATTTGAAAAACAGAGTAAAGTTGGCGCGTGTTGAAAAATCGATTACGCAAGAGCAATTGGCTCTGCGGGTAAAAGCAACTAGGCAGACGATCGGATTAATTGAAAAAGGGAAATATAATCCAAGTCTTCAGCTTTGTATTGCCATTGCAAAAACGTTAGACAAAACACTTGACGATTTATTTTGGGAGGTCGAATAGGATGGAAAAATCATGGTTGTCTTTTCTCTTGCCAGATGATGAATATAAGGAACGAAAAGTTGTTTATTTTTTAGCAGAGGGTTCCATTATTCTACTCTCTGTGCTCGTAATCATGTTTAGCGTCAATCGAATATTGCCGCAATGGGGGCTAAGTGTGGAGTTCGTATTGGGGGTAAGTATCGTTGCTTTTCTATTTTACGTGTTCATAAGGTACTTGTTCTCAGGAATTGAATATACAAATGTTTCTACAGAACAAGAATTTTCAAAAGAAAAAGGTCATATCATCTTTAAATCCATTACATTTATGGTTATTTTTTCAATTGTGTATTTATTGTTTTTTGGTATCACCCGTACACAGAAAGAATGGTTTGAACTGATTATTCTTCTGCTGTTAGCTGGTTTTTTCATATTTTTAGTGGACTATATTTCACTAAAACGTTCATATAAGAAAAACAAAGAGCTATTAGATGACGAATAGTCATTGTATGAGGTGAGCTATAGAATGAAGCCTCCATCATCTAGTATTATTTTGTGACATCGATTCGAGAAGCTTTCCAAAAGGAATTTGGGAAAGCTTCTTCAAATTGTCCTTTTTTGATGTCGTTGACACTCATTTATACCTTCATTTCACCATTTTTAAAAAATAAGGTGAGAAGTCAGAGATGAGGAAGAAGCCTCCTTTCAATGACCTCGACTTCTTCGATTATTCAACTCTTAACCTAGAGGAGGCTTACGAAAGCGCAAGTTTGGTAACAGCACCAGGCTTCTATAACGTTTATACATCCTTTTTATTTCTAGAAAGATATAAAAAACTCATAATCGCAACAGCATGGCAAATAAGCATGACAACTCCCATCGGAACTGCTGTATCGTTCCCTGCTATTCCGACTAAAGGCGCTGCTAATGCACCTAAAACAAAAGGCAGCAGACCAAGCAGCGCAGATGCACTGCCTGCAGATTTTTCTTGGCTTTGCATTGCCAGCGAAAAGCTAGTTGTTGAAACGATTCCTACACTTGCGATTGCAATAAACAAAGGAATTAGAACAGGAATAAGACCAGCTTCAGTAATAATCATGATAAGCATTAGACCGCTTCCGAAAATAGCTAGAATGAGGCCAGCTGTCAACAGCTTCGTTTCACTGACTTTATCAACTAATTTTCCTGTCATTTGCGTAGCTAATATGATGCCAATGCCATTCACTGCAAAGACAATGCTAAACCCTTGAGGTGAAAGCCCAAAGATATCTTGAAGAACAAAAGGTGAACCTGAAATATATGCAAACATCGCAGCCATGACAAAACCTTGAGTAAGGCTATACCCGATAAAAACTTTATCGACTATTAAGCTTTTAAAAGTCAATAAAGTAGATTTGACCCCACCTTGCGATTTTCGTTCTTTTGGTAGTGTTTCAGGCAATCCAATCAGAACTGCAACATACATGATCAAGCCAATTATCGCCAACACACCAAAAACTCCATGCCAAGTGACATATTTAAGCAGCTGTCCTCCTGCTATCGGAGCAGCAATCGGTGCAACTCCATTTACCAGCATCAGCAAGGCGAAAAATTTTGTCAGTTCTTTTCCAGCATACAAGTCGCGAACAATTGCCCGTGAAATAACAATCCCTGCTGCTCCAGCAATTCCTTGCAGCAAACGCATCGCAATCAGACTCCAAATAGAGGGAATCAACATGCACAGAACAGAAGCGATCGTAAATATGACTAGGCCTATCATAAGCGGTTTTCGACGGCCGTATATATCACTAAGAGGCCCCATAATTAACTGTCCAAGTGCCAAACCAAGTAAACAAGCTGTTAAACTGAGCTGTGCAATCGATACAGTCGTTCCGAAATCATTTGCTAAAATTGGCAAAGACGGCAAATACATGTCAATGGACAAAGGGCCAAAGGCTGATAATGATCCAAGCAGTAAAGCCATAAATATACGGTTGGCATCACCTTTATTAGTAGGATAATATGCTTCTTTTGCTAATGTATTTTTCATTCATAAACCTCTTCCTAAAACAATTAATAAATCAAAACTATATTCTCTATATCAATATATCCCGCACTTACTAGAAAAAGAATTTATAAGATCAAAAATCTTATCTAAATATAAGTCAGTGTCACTTGCCACTTATATAGAATAAATAGATATTATACAGCACATTCTATTGTTATTCAAAAATTTGCACCAATTCCAATCGTGCAGCCTTTGGAATTGGTGCTCTATAACGCCAAAAACCCCGCAAAATAATTCAGTTATCAGCGGGCTACGTCTAACTTTTTTCTTTGCTGAGTCGATTATGGCTCAAATTTATCCTGTCAAAGCTTCCCTGGATGGATCTGCTACTCTCTTCATTTATCCAACGCAACTACACAATTGAATAAAGTTAAATAATGTTATCTGCGTAAGCTACGATGAGTTGTTCTCTTAATTGTTTGTTTTCATCTTCTAGAAAGCATCCTTGTTACTTTCATTCATTTCTCTTCACTTGTTTTGGACTGGGTACTTGCGATTGTTGATTTCTTAATATTTCAATTCTCGAAAGGAAGTCGTCGTTGCTGTATAACGTTGCTTTTGCAATGCCGGCTTCCTTTGACACACTGTTAAAATTAATGCTTTCAATTACTTTTAAAAGCCTTTTGATGCTATATCCCCTTTCAGAGCCGTATTTGCTTTACGGCTCTCATGGATTTTTTTCAATTGTTCTTTTCGGCAAACTATCTTATTTTATATTTTAAATTTCTTAACAAGCAATTCCAATTCATTGCTAGAATGACTCAGTTCTTCTGCCGATTGTGAAACAGTTTCTATTGCTTTTAATTGATCTTGAGTAGAGGCACTTACTTCTTCAGCAGCACCTGCCGACTCCTCCGTTATAGCAGAAAGATTCTCAATCGCATGTACAACTTCATCTTTTAATGACGACATCTCGTAAACTTCTTTCGACATTTCATTAATTGACCTAATTACTTCATACATTAAATCTTGAATCGTCATAAATGCCGTTTCTGTATCTTTTACAGCGCCATTTTGTTCTAACGTTATTTCTTTTGTTCTGCCCATCGCTTCAGTTGCCCGCGCGGCTTCTTCGACAATGCCTTGAATTGTTTGACGAATTTGATTTGCTGATGCCTTTGATTGCTCAGCAAGCTTCCGAACTTCCGTCGCTACGACAGAGAAGCCTTTTCCAGCCTCTCCGGCTCTTGCCGCCTCGATAGACGCATTTAAGGCGAGCAAATTTGTTTGTTCTGAAATGGTATTAATCGTCGCAACAATCGCTTGAATATCGTTTATTTTAGAAACAAGATGATTTAACACATTTTCAATAGATTGAATTTCACGATAGGAATCGTCAGAGCGTGTTTGTAAAACAGCTAATGTTTCTCTTCCGTTTATACTTGCCTGCTGTGTTTCGTTTGACTTCGCTTGCATTGTATTCATCGTTTCCTCAACAAGCGTAAATTGTGAAGCTAAATTACTTGTAACTCCCTGCATTTCATCTAACTTTGTCGCACTCTCTGTAGACCCTTGAGCGACATCGGAAATCGCATGGGCAATTTCTTCACTTGCTGCTTTCGTCTCCTCTGAAACAGCACTTAAACTTTCAGACGATGTGGAAACCTTTTCGGAAGCACCAATCACATGTGACAAAATGTCGCGCATCTGCTGCACCATTTGATTAAAATGGTTTGTTAATTGACCGATTTCGTCTTTTGATTTTGTTTCCCCTTGAATAGTCAAATCGCCTTCCGCCATGATTTGCACTTGTTTGGTTAACTCGATAATTGGCTTTGTAAAATAACGGGCAATAAAAAAGACAATAACGCTTGAAATAACGATCGCTGCTAACGTAATAATGAAATTTAGCTCCTGGATGCGATTAACAAACTTCAATAGTTCTGTTTCCTTATAAACAGCCCCTATTTTCCAACCAGTATTATCCAGTGTCGTATAATATAACATTTTCTTTGAATCTTTTTCATTGAACTGAATCTTGCCTTCCTCATTACTATACATTTTTTCTACATGAGGCTTGTCTCGTAAATTTTCACCAGTGGAATCTGGATGAACGACCGCATTCCCTTTAGAATCGAAAATAAAACCATACCCATTGTATCCGACGTTTGTTTCATTAATTTGCTCTGTAATCGTATTCAAATGTAAATCAAGAGACACAACACCAATTACTCGATCGCCTTGGACGATTGCTTTCGAAATAGCAACTTTTAACGCATTGCTGCTATCCAAATAAGGTTCAGTAAATTGCACTTCTCCACTATTTTCACTCGCTAATTTGTACCAAGGCCTCTCTGTTGGATCATAATTATCTGCATAGTTATTAGAAGAATTAGGATCGTACATTTTTCTTTTTGAGCTTCCCATATAAATACCAGCAACTTCAGAATTAATATTGACGTAATTCGCCATTTCATTGCGCATTTCAGGTGTTAACACTACTTCATCATTTTGTAGAATAGCCTTTAAACGTGGATCTTCACTAAAACGCAATAAATCTTTAGCATAGTTGTTGAGGCGTAATTCCGTAATTTGTGATAATGCTTTTGCTTGTTCCGTTCCCTTCATGTTTAATTCTTCTCTAAAATTTTTAGACATTTGTGTTCCTGTAACCAATTGCGAGATGACCATTACTATAATTAGTAATAACGCAAAGATGAGAATGAGTTTGTTCTGCAATTTGTTTAACAAGATCATGCTACCTCCTATGTATTGTAAATATTACAAAATAACTACTAAAATAGAGAAGAATGACGTTAACTCAGCTTTTATAGTCTCTATTTCCTAAGATTTTAGCACATATTTCTTATGTGAAAAGCAACATTTTTTTGAACCCAATTTCAAGAAAACTGGAATCATGTTTGAATGATCGTTTGAGATATTATTCTAAAAGAATCATTTTACACATCATAAAAACCCTAATATGAAAAATCCTATATGTGGATTCATTCATTACCATGTCTTATCAAAAAATAGTTCCATCGTTTACTAACCACCTTATTTATCAATTTTCCCATCTAAATATTTCCAAATTCCCTTTCTTTTAGGCTGTCCTTTTCTAGACTTTGATTTCATTAGAGTGAGTTCCATCCCCAACAGAATTATTTTAAAAAAGAAATAAACCTGAGCTCATATACGGTGAACTCAGGTTAGTTAACGAGACTTGTCTATTTGGCGTTTTTCCAGTCCACTTTAAGTGAAGAAAGAAATAGCGCAACTTTTTACCTTATCTATCTTATATTTTAAATTTCTTAACAAGCAATTCCAACTCGCTGCTAGAATGACTCAACTCTTCTGCTGATTGCGATACGGTTTCTATCGCTTTTAATTGATCCTGAGTAGAAGCACTTACTTCTTCAGCAGCACCTGCTGATTCTTCCGCAATAGCAGAAAGATTCTCAATCGCATGTACAACTTCATCTTTTAATGACGACATCTCGTAAACTTCTTTTGACATTTCATTGATTGACCTAATTACTTCATACATTAAATCTTGAATCGTTGTAAATGCCGTTTCGGTATCTTTTACAGCGCCATTTTGTTCTAATGTTATTTCTTTTGTTCTGCCCATCGCTTCAGTTGCCCGCGCAGCTTCTTCGACAATGCCTTGAATTGTTTGACGAATTTGATTTGCTGATGCCTTTGATTGCTCAGCAAGCTTCCGAACTTCCGTCGCTACGACAGAGAAGCCTTTTCCAGCCTCTCCGGCTCTTGCCGCCTCGATAGACGCATTTAAGGCGAGCAAATTGGTTTGTTCTGAAATTGCATTAATCGTCGCAACGATTGCTTGGATATCGTTTATTTTAGAAACTAACAGATTTAACACATTTTCAATAGATTGAATTTCACGATAAGAATCGTCTGAACGTGTTTGTAAAACAGCTAATGTTTCTCTCCCGTTTATACTTGCCTGCTGCGTTTCATTAGACTTCGCTTGCATTGTATTCATCGTTTCCTCAACAAGCGTAAATTGTGAGGCTAAATTATTAGTAACCCCTTGCATTTCATCTAACTTTGTTGCGCTTTCTGTAGACCCTTGAGCCACATCTGAAATCGCATGGGCAATCTCTTCACTTGCTGCCTTCGTCTCCTCTGAAACAGCACTTAAACTTTCAGACGATGTGGAAACCTTTTCGGAAGCACCAATCACATGTGACAAAATGTCGCGCATCTGCTGCACCATTTGATTGAAATGGTTTGTTAGTTGTCCTATTTCGTCTTTTGATTTTGTTTGTCCTTGAACAGTCAGATCGCCTTGCGCCATGATTTGCACTTGTTTGGTTAACTCGATAATTGGTTTTGTAAAGAAACGTGCGATAAAATAGATGATTATACTTGCAATAACGATTGCTGCTAACGTAATAATGAAATTCAACTCTTGAATGCGTTTAACAAACTTTAATAGTTCTGTTTCCTTATAAACAGCCCCTATTTTCCACCCTGTATTCTCCAGCGTAGAGTAATAAAGAATTTTCTTTGTATTTTTCTCGTTAAACTCAATCTTGCCTTTCTCATTACTGTACATTTTTTCTACATGAGGCTTGTCCCGTAAATTTTCTCCAGTGGAATCTGGATGAACGACAACATTCCCTTTAGAATCGAAAATAAAACCATATCCATTGTATCCGACGTCTGTTTCATTAATTTGCTCCGTAATCGTATTTAAATTTAAATCAAGAGACACAACACCAATTACTTGACCGCCTTGGACTATTGCTTTTGAGATGGAAACCATTAACTCATTGCTGATATCCAAATAAGGTTCAGTAAATTGCACTTCTCCACTATTTTCACTAGCTAATTTGTACCAAAGCCTCTCTCTTGGATCGTAATTATCTTCGTATGTATCAGAAGAATCAGTATCGTACATTTTTCTTTTTGAGCTTCCCACATAAATACTAGCAACTTCAGAATTGATATTTTCATAATTTGTCATTTCATTCCGCATTTCAGGTGTTAATGTCACGTCATTATTTTGTAAAATAGCTTTTAAACGTGGATCTTCACTAAAACGCAATATGTCTTTAGCATAGTGGTTGAGGCGTAGTTCCGTAATTTGTGATAATGCCTCTGTTATTTCAGTTCCCTTCATGTCTAATTCTTCTCTAAAATTTTTAGACATTTGCATTCCTGTAACCAATTGCGAGATGACCATTACTATAATAAGTAATAAAGCAAAGATGAGAATAAGTTTGTTCTGCAATTTGTTTAACAAGATCATGTTACCTCCTATGTATTGTAAATATTACAAAATAACTACTAAAATAGAGAAGAATGAGATAATTCAGCTTTAATAGTCTCTATTTCCTAAAATTTTAGCATATATTTTTAATGTAAAAAGCAACATTTTTTTGAACCGAATTTCAAGAAAACTGGAATCATGTTTGAATAATCGTTTAAGATATTATTTTAAAATAATCACTTTTAAATAATTTCATACATAGCAAAAACCCGAATAAGAATATCCTATATTCGGGTAGGAATAATATGAGGTTAAAATAAATAATTTTAAGACATTATTTGTTACAAATAGTATAGGTTCAAGTGAACTACATAACGACGATTACTGTTATCATTCCCACACTAAAGGGACGCTGTTTGAAAATAGACAAATCAATAAGTGGATAAGCATTCTGCCTCTGTTTCCTCACTTCTATCGCTTGAGGTGGGAGGTTTACAGCCAGTTAGATGTGGGATAAAACTCTATTTTAACGAACACCATGTAAATGTTCTGTTCTATTTAAAAATTTTATTATCGTGTTACTGTCGTTATGTTCAAATAAGTGTATGCCTGTATCACCAGTATAGAAATAAGTCTTATTTACTGTGGGCAAATGGAGTAATGAATGAATACATTTTTCTATCATTCCACCGTGAGTTACGATCGCTACATGATCCGTTTTTTTACTATTATCTATAATCTTTAGCAATATAGACTCAGCACGAGCCCTAAACTCTAAATCACTCTCCCCTTCTTCTATACGTTCAAAAGGTTTTAATGAATAATATGTATCTACATTTTCTTCCGTAATCGGTTTACCAGCTAAAATGCCATTATTTCTTTCCTGTAATCGATCATCATACATAATCGAACAATCTAGATAAGTCCTTACAATTTCCGATGTTTGGGCAGCTCTTTTTAACGTGCTGGACCATATGATATCTATTTGATAATTTTTCCTTAAATAGGAACCTAAGCTATTAGCTTGCTTTATACCTAAATCTGTGAGTGGGAAATCCGCTTTTCCCTCGTGAACATTCAGAATATCTGCTTCTGATTGGCCATGTCTTATTAAAAATAGTTTCATTGTATCATTCTCCCTTTCCCGTCAAAATATTCGGAAATTAAAACGCTTATAAGATTATACCTTTCTTTCATATCTCTTTTCAATAAGTTAGAAAAACAATAGAATATGTTGCATAACACCCTTGATCTAGCATTCTGCTTCATTTATTATCAGCTGACCTATCATCAGCAACATAAAAACAGTGTTTTTGAAAAGAATAAAATAACCTGAGTCCAATTCTTCAGAACTCAGGTTATTTTATTGATACTAGGTTTTGTAATCTCTATTAAACAAGTGAAGGAAAGTCAATAGATCTGTCTTGTCCATCTTATATTTTAAATTTCTTGACAAGCAATTCTAACTCACTGCTAGAATGACTCAATTCCTCTGCTGATTGTGCCACGGTATCTATCGCTTTCAATTGATCTTGTGTAGAAGCACTTACTTCTTCAGCAGCACCTGCCGACTCTTCCGCAATAGCAGAAAGATTCTCAATCGACAGTACAACTTCATCTTTTAATGACGACATTTTATGAACTTCTTTCGACATTTCATTAATTGACTTAATTACTTCATACATTAAATCTTGAATTGTCGTAAATGCTGTTTCTGTATCTTTTACAGCGCCATTTTGTTCTAATGTTATTTCTTTTGTCCTGCTCATTGCTTCAGTTGCCCGCGCGGCTTCTTCGACAATGCCTTGAATGGTTTGGCGAATTTGATCCGTTGATGCTGTTGATTGTTCAGCAAGCTTCCGAACTTCCGTCGCTACGACAGAAAAGCCTTTTCCAGCCTCTCCGGCTCTTGCCGCCTCGATAGACGCATTTAAGGCGAGCAAATTAGTTTGTTCTGAAATGGTATTAATCGTGGCAACAATTGCTTGAATATCGTTTATTTTAGAAACAAGATGATTTAACACATTTTCAATCGATTGAATTTCACGATAGGAATCGTCAGAGCGTGTTTGTAAAACAGCTAATGTTTCTCTTCCGTTTATACTTGCCTGCTGCGTTTCATTAGACCTCGATTGCATTGTATTCATCGTTTCCTCAACAAGCGTAAATTGTGAAGCTAAATTACTTGTGACTCCCTGCATTTCATCTAACTTCGTCGCACTCTCCGTAGAGCCTTGAGCGACATCTGAAATCGCATGGGCAATCTCTTCAGTTGCCGCCTTCGTCTCTTCAAAAACAGCACTTAAACTTTCAGACGATGTAGAAACCTTTTCAGAAGCACCGATCACATGGGACAAAATATCGCGCATCTGCTGCACCATTTGATTGAAATGGGTCGTTAATTGACCAATTTCGTCTTTTGATTTTGTTTCTCCTTGAACAGTCAAATCGCCTTCCGCCATGATTTGTACTTGTCTGGTTAACTGGATAATTGGTTTTGTAAAATAACGTGCAATAAAAAAGACGATAACACTTGCAATAAAAATGGCAATTAATGTAATTGTTGTATTTAAATGTTGAATGCGATTAACGAGTTTTAATAGCTCCGTTTCCTTATAAACGACACCTATTTTCCACCCCGTATTATCTATCGTAGTATAATACAACATTTTCTTTGTATTTTTCTCATTAAATTGAATCTTACCTTCATCTTTACTATACATTTTCTCTACATGTGGTTTATCTCGTTGATTTTCCTCAGTTGAATCTGGAAGTACGACTGGATTCCCTTCAGCATCTAGAATGAAACCATAACCATTATAGCCCACATTTGTTTCATTAATTTGTTCTGTGATAGAATCCAAGTTTAAATCAATTGCGATTACGCCTAAAACTTTGTCATTTTGCACAATCGCTTTTGAAATGGATACTTTCATTTTTTTACTAACAAGATCCATATAAGGTTCAGTAAATTGCACTTTTCCACTATTATCATTAGCCAATTTATACCAAGGTCTTACAAAGGGATCATAATCATCTTCATATACATTAAATTCCGGGTCATACATTGTTTTTGTCGAGCTTCCCATATAAATACTTGCAACTTCAGGGTTGATCTTTGTATAGGCTTTCATTTCTTTCACCATTTCAGGCGTTATAGTAGGCGAATTTTGGAGAATATCTATTATTTGTTGATTCTCACTAAACCGTAAAATATCTCTAGCATAATTATTAAGACGCAATTCAGTAATTTGTGATAATGCTTTTGCTTGTTCAGTTCCCTTGACGTCTAATTCTTCTCTAAAGTTTTTAGACATTTGAGTTCCTGTCACCAATTGCGAGATGACCATTACAGCAATAAGTAATAATGCAAAGATAAGTATGAGTTTGTTCTGCAATTTGTTTAACAAGATGACTACCTCCTATGTATTGTACATATTACAAAATAACTACTAAAATAGAGAAGAATAAGGATAATTTCGTTATTTTAGTCTCTATTCTCCAAAATTTTAGCACATATTTCTTATGTAAAAAATAACATTTTTTCGAACTATTGTTCCGTATTGAAAGATTTTTTCAAATAAAGCATTTCAAATTGTTTGCAATATGCTACTATGTAGTTTTAAATAATAAAAAATCCGAATAAGACGCCTTATTCGGATTTCATTTATCATAGGATGTCAACATTTTTTGCAAGTAAGATCGTATGAATGATTATTTTATTCCGACTTCTATATGCTGAAATGAATCTACATCAAATAATCCTTTATCTGTTAATTTTAGAGAAGGTATTACTGGCAAACATAAGAAAGATAAGATCATAAACACGTTTTGAACTGCCTCTCCTCCAGAGATAACCTGACGAAGCTGTTCATGTAGATGGTGTAATTCTTCCACCACTTTTTCATAAGGTTTCTCCGACATGATACCGCCAATTTTTAATGGGACTTTTGCAAGTACTTCCCCATCACTTACTATAACGAGCCCACCTTGCATTGAACGAATCGCTTCAATGGCAAGAATCATATCATCATCATTCGTTCCTGCTACGACAAGATTATGCGAATCATGTGCAACAGTTGACGCAATAGCCCCCTTATTCAGCTTCAGTCCCTTTACGATTCCTAGTCCAACTCCTCCAGTAGCATGATGTCTTTCACAAACTGCGATTTTTATTTGATCATCAGCTACATTCGCTTGAAACAACCCATTTTTTGTAAGTACTTTTTCTATGCTTTTTTTCGTTATTAATTGATTCGGGATGATTTCAATAACGTTAGCAAGCTGTCCATCCGCTATGATAATTTGTAATGCTTCTTTACTAATCGGTTTCATGTTAATCGATTCTTGAATAGACATCGGAATAGCTGCTTTTTCTTTCTTAAGTTCAGCTTTGTTGGAACCTAAATCGAAAATACGGCCATCTTTGATTACATGGGAAGGATGTAATTCAACAAGATCGTCAACAAGCAGAAGGTCAGCAACATATCCAGGTGCTACAGCTCCTTTATTCTCTATCTGATGACAGATTGCATTGTTGATGGTCGCCATTTGAATAGCAATCAGCGGATCTAATCCGTGTTTGATTGCAAGACGCATCGCATAATTTATTGTACCTTCCTCTACCAATTCATCTAAATGTTTATCATCTGTACAGAAGGAAAAGCGGGTACTATTTTGTGGTGAAATAGCTGGTAAAAGGGCTAACAAGTCCTTCGCAGCTGAACCTTCCCGAACTAATACATGAAAGCCGCGTCTTACACGATCTATTGCTTCATCTTTCGTGACAGCCTCATGGTCATTTCGAATGGATGCAATACTATAAATATTTAGATCTTGCTCTGACAACCCAGCAGCGTGGCCATCAATAACCATCCCTCGATCTTTCACCATTTTTAATTTATTTAACATATCCTCTTGCATCGTCAACACAGCATGAAAGTCCATTACTTCTGCCAAGCCAATTACTTTCTCATTTGATAATAATGGATATAAATCATCTGCAGTTAATGTTGCCCCATTTCTTTCAAAAGAAGTAGCAGGAACACAAGAAGGCAGCTTGAATAAAATGTCAATCAAAGAAGAATTTGCATCTTCAATGACATACTTAATTCCTTCAATTCCAGCCACATTAGCAATTTCATGAGGATCGGTTACAACGGTTGTGATGCCATGTCTAAAAAGTGCTCTTGAAAACTCCGACGGTGTAACCATTGTTGACTCAATATGAATATGGCCATCAATCAATCCGGGAATGATGTATTTTCCGGAAACATCAACACAATTGCTTCCTTGTTCGTAATTTCCGATTCCTATGATGTATCCGTTATGAATCGCAACATCAGCTTGGTATGTTTCTAAAGAAAAAACATCTACAATTGTTCCATTTTTTAATACAATATCTGCTTCAGATATATGTTGGGCTGTATCAATAAGGTTTCTCATACGATGACTCATTTTTTGTCCTCACTTTATTTATTTTTTACTTTTCATAACGAATCGTTGTTGTTCCATTATTAGTGAAAAACATCGAACCTTCACAACTAATGGGAAAAACTTATCAGACATTATATCACAAGTAAAAGAACTCGTCCTGATCAAATTTTGTGATTGATTGAGGAAAGAAAAGTATGAAACGTCTGTACAACCATTTGGAAATAATTTTGATAGAAATATCATTACATCCCCCCTTATTCAAAAAAGCTGTTTAATTAAAACGAATATAATAATAAGGTCACAAATAATAGGAAATATGAAAATAAATGTAAAGAAGAAGTGATAGGTTATTTTGATAGGAGTAGACTAGCGAAAACTTAGTCAATTTAAGAGACAAGTACCCTAAAAAATAAATGAAACTCCCACAAGTTCCATGAACTTGTGGGAGTTTCATATTAAAATAGCTTTTAAATTGTGATAACTCCCATGAATAATGCCACTGCTATTAAAACGATGCTTAATCCCCACAACCACAATAGCGAATAACGTATATGACGCCCCATTTCCAATCCAGCCAATCCTAGTGCTAGCCAAAGTGCTGGCGAAAACGGACTAACAAACGTTCCAACAATATTTCCTACAATTAATGAATACGCAGCAGATGTTGAGCTTACCCCGTAATTCGTAACAATTTGTTCGACGACTGGAAGCAGCGCAAAATAATAGGCATCCGTACTCAATACTAAATCAAATGGAACACCAAAGAATCCGATAATAAGATGTAAATAAGGGACAACAAAACCTGGTAATATCGTAACAAGATCGGTAGCTAAAGAATCTAGCATTCCTGTTCCCTCAAGAATTCCTAAAAATGAGCCGGCTGCAAGTATAATTGCTGCCATTAGAAGCGCATTTGGAGCATGTGCACGTATTCGGTCCATTTGATCTTTTACGTTGGGATAATTGATTGGCAGAGCAATACTAACCCCAATCATAAAAATAAAGCCAGCTGGGATCATTCCCCAAACCAAAAACCCAATGACACTTAAAGCTAGCAATACGTTTAACCAAAACAGTTTTGGCCGAGCTAGTGAATGATCTTTTGAAAGTGAATCTTCTTCATTTTCTACAGCATCAAGTGCCACAGCAGCTTCAAAATTTTCAGATAAGTGGCGCTTTTGAATCCGGCGTTTCTCAAGAAATCCTAAAAAGACTGCTAAACCAATTAAGAGTACTAAACCAATAATTTGAATTGGAATAAGGGGTCTCCATAACTCAGTGGGATCTATCTTTAATACAGCAGATGTACGCCCTAACGGCCCACCCCATGGAACCATATTCATGATACTCGCACTTGCCCCAACTAATAAAAGAAGCAAGTAAGCATTCATATGCAAGCGTTTATACAGAGGAAGCAATGCTGGGATCGTAATCAAAAAGGTTGAAGCGCCTGATCCATCTAAGTGAGCAATAGCCGCAATGATGACGGTTCCAACTGTTACAGCAATAATATTTCCTCGAGAAATTGCAATCATTTTATTAATTAAAGGATCAAAAAGTCCTGTATCTTGCATAATCCCAAAAAATAAGATGGCAAAAATAAACATAATCACAACATTCATAACCGAAGCAATCCCGTCCTGGAAAAAGACGCCTATTTCTTCGATGCCAAATCCTGCCAAAAATGCACCAATGATCGGAATAAGGACTAGCCCCACAATCGGGGTAATTCTTCCACTAATAAGCAGCAATACAATTGCTAAAATCGTTACAAATCCAATAATACTAAGCATAAATATCTCCTTTCTCTTCCAAACCTGTTTCATGATGAAAAGGTAGCATATTTCATCATGAGCGGACGTAGCTAAAAAATGAAAGCGTTCGCATCATATTGTTTACAAAAAAACCCCTCTTCCCACAGTCTTGGCTTCTAAAAAATTTTAGCATCTGTGAAGAGAAGGATAAAGTTTATTACTATAAATATACTATTAATCATTAAAACTAATTTTGTTCATTTTGTTCATGCTTTTTCACAAATAGACGTATTGACGTTCTGGTCTGCCAACATCTCCATATTTAAGTTTAACTTTTACGACTTGAAGAGAGACTAAGTATTCTAAATAACGTCGAGCTGTAGAGCGGCTTGTTCCGATTTTTTTACTCAATTCAACCGCAGTGATTCCATTGTGATTATGCTGTTTCATTATATTTTTTATTTCCTCCAAGGTAATGCTGTCAATCCCTTTTGGCAATATGGCATGCGACATACTTTTGGCGGATGATAAGTCTTTCACTCCTGTAATGAGATCAATTTCTGCTTGCTCCATCTCTTTCTTTGAGGTAAGAAAATGATGCCGTTTTTTATAGTTGTTTAAAGTTTGTTCAAACCGGTTAAAATCAACTGGTTTAATAATGTAGTCAAAAATACCGCCTCGCAGTGTTTCTTCGATTGTAGATACTTCCTTAGCAGCAGTAACCATGATCATGTCAATATCATGGTAGTTTTTACGAATTTTCCAGAACAAATCCAGCCCTTCAATATCAGGTATATAGACATCTAGAAGGATAAGATTCGGGAGGTTTTTACTGCTTCTAAGATAATCCAGTGTTTCTTTTCCTGTTTTAACGATATCAAGCACCGTAAAATCATCTATTTTCTCAACAAATTGACGATTAATTTCAGCGATCCGAAAATCGTCTTCCACAATTAATACTTGAAAATCTTTACTCATTTTATTCTCCTCAATCTTTCGGTATCGTTATCACAAAACATGCTCCTCCCAATTCGCTTTCTTCTAGTAAAATGGTACCGCCTATTTCAGAAATCATTTGGTTTGTTAATGCCAATCCGATGCCCCGATTTGAGCCCTCTTTCGTAGAAAATCCTTGAATAAATATTTTATTCGCATCTTCGCCTTTAATACCAGGGCCAGAATCTTCAATTTCGAAAATGACGTCGTCGCCAATGTCTGTAAAAAAGATATGAACCATTCGCTTTGGTTGTTTCCTATTTTTTGCTGCTTCAATAGCATTCTCTATTAGATTGCCCAACACTGTTAGCAGTGCTTCCCTCTTAGCTCCTGAAAATCGATATGTAAGTTGACTATCAGGATGAATAGACATCTCTACTCTTAGCTCATTAGCTTGGTTTAATTTACCTAACAGTATAGCATTAATCATTGAATCTGGTATTCTTTCCATCAAAAAACGAATCCATTCTTGATGTATGTCACTTTCCTTCCTAATAAAATCGATTGCTTCCTGTTTTTTATTTAACTGCAACAAACCTAGAATCGTGTAAAGTTTATTTGAAAACTCATGTGTTTGAGCTCTTAACGTATTTGCATATTGCTTAATTCGTGTTAATTCTTTTGTTAATCGTTCAATTTCTGTTTTATTTCGGAAGGTAGATACTGCCCCAACAATCGTATCATCTTCATAGATTGGAACCTTATTTACAAGAACAATATTCTTTCCTAGAAGCATTTCTTTGTCATATTGACTTTTTCCATGTTCAAGAACTTCTGTTAACGTGGAATGAGGAAGCAATTCTTTTATCGGCATCCCAACAAAGTTATTTTTAGGACATTCCCGATCGAAAAGAAGACGCTGTGCTGCAGCATTCATCATTGTAATAAAACCTCTCTTGTCTACAGCAATAAGCCCTTCATGTGTAGACTGTAATATCGTTTCTTTTTGCAGCAGCAAATGTGAAATTTCTTCCGGTTCTAAACCAAAGAGTATTTTTTTAATATAATTCGCAATTAAGATCGCACCAAAAATGCCAATTCCGATAATGAGCAATAATACATACCATAACTCTTTATGATAGTTACTAATCATACTTTGTACATCATCAACTAAAAAACCGACAGAGACGATGCCTATAATATCGCCTTCGTCAGAGATGATTGGCACTTTCCCTCGTAAAGACAGCCCTAACGAACCGACAGCTTTTGATACGTAAGATTCGCCGTGCTGTAGTGCTCGTTCATTGTCTCCCCCTACCATTCTTTTCCCAATTCTATTAGGTTTTAAGTGAGAATAGCGAATTTCTTCTGCATTACCTACAACAATATATTCAGCACCTGTCGCTTCCCTGATGGGAGCAACAAGCGGCTGAATAACAGTAGCAGGATCGTTTAATAAAAATGCTGCCTTCAGTTCTGGAATATTTGCTACACTTTGAGCAACATTTAAAGTTCTTTCACCTACCTGTTTTTCTAATGCATCTTTAATAAAGTGTTGTAAAAAAAAACCTATAATCCCGAACATCCCAATGATCAATAGTCCCATAAGGGTAATCATCTTTAATTTTAAATTAAATGTTACTTTTGGACGATATAAATGACTTATGTCGTCGTTGTGATACTGAATCATAGCAAAAAAAGCTCCTCCTCTATAGATTGTTTCAGCAGCGGCTTATTGAAAGAAGCAAAGTGAAAGGTTATCCAATTTTCATTGTTGGGGAATTTGTCTAACATCGAACTCACGATAAAAAAAATGAAAAAATATACATTTTAGTTCGATATTACTGTAGTGTATATTGACAATACACAACTGAAGATATACTAGTCAATAAGAGATAGTAATATTGAGATTTTTCTATCACTCTATGAAACGCTCATTACAAACTTCTTGAATCGACAGCACAGATTTTATTAGTTAAGGAAAAGGATAACGTTGGCAAAGTAAAATTACTTATACCCTCCAGTCTCTTACTACTAGATCAAAAGGTTATCGTATTTTTCTTCGTTGTTGTACATGTTGATGAAGGATGGATAAAAATAGGGAGAAACCTTTCCTGTTTTTGATTCGTAGAAACATTAGCCGATATATTTGAACAGAAAGAGGTTATAAAGATGAAAATACAGGAACCACATCAGAAAATTTCGCGAGATGCTGTAAAAGTGTGGAGAATTAGTTCGGTTATCGGACATTTTATTACTCTTAGCATACTAGGAGGGCTTGTTTTTTTACAAAATCGTTATGACTGGGTAGAATGGGTTGGCCACATCCTTTTCATCCTTGTTATACTCGTTCTGCTTCATGCTGTATATGGCATATTTATTTACCCTATCTACCAGCAGCGTACATGGCGCTATGCAATTGACGAACATTATATTCAGTTAAAACATGGGGTATTAGAGAAATCTCACATTATTGTCCCAATGACAAAAGTTCAATATGTCAATACAAATCAGGGTCCGATTTTACGTCGATACAAGTTAGCGACAGTCACGATTGGAACGATGGCATCCTCACATGAGATACCAGCTATTCCTGAAAAAGAAGCGATGGAACTTCGAAACCATATTGCCTTCTTAGCGAAGATCACCGAAAAGGAGCTTCCAAATGACACCGAATAACATGAAAACATATGATAAGCAAGGCCAGCGGCTTCATCCGTTATGGATCATTTTTTCGGTTGGAAAATTTATGAAAGAGTTTATCATACCAATCGTTTTCTTTTTTCTCTTCAAAGCAGGCTCGCAATCTATGATCATACATTATTTAAAATTGGCATTCATTCTTTACATGATTTATCGATTCATTTCTATCCTGCTCAGCTGGTGGAATTTTAAGTATTTATTTACAGATAAAGAACTGCAAATAAATGAAGGCCGTTTTGTAAAAGAAGAGCGCTTTATATCGCTAGAGAAAATTCAAAGTGTTCAATTGAATACGTCGTTCTTTGCACGATTATTTGGGCTTACTACACTTTCGCTTCAGACAGGTGCTGTTGATGATAAGGCTACAATCAAACTAGAGGCAATTTCACGCAAGGAAGCAGAACGAATCCAAAGACATTTGCGTCTTTCCGATATCGTTCGCATTGATGAAACGATGCCGGAAGTGGAGAAAATCACTCAAGAGCATTCAACTCAAACAGAGCATTACGAAGTGACTCTAAAAGAAATACTTGTCGCTTCGTTTACATCGTTCCGTTTTTTAGCTCTTATTCCTTTGCTTTTTTCACTTTATTTTAAAATAAATGATTTCTTTGCACTAGATGGATACACAGACACAATCATCGCTTTTTTTGAAAAGTCTTGGTTCATATTAGCTATTATTATTTGTATCATTCTTATTTTGTCCATGCTGTTTGGAATAGGAATGATGTATCTTCAATATGGGAAGTTTCAAGTTGTTTCTGATCACAATCGGATCTTTATTAAAAAAGGGATTTTTAATCAAACAGAATTTTCGATCCCAAAGGAAAAAGTGCAAGCCATAAAATTTAATAAAAGCCTGCTTCGAAGATGGTTGGGTATAGCAGAGGTGGAACTTGTCAGTGCAGGGGGAGCTGGAGAAGAAAAAATAGAAACAAATGTCCTTTTTCCTTTCATTTCTGAAAACCGCGCCCGACGTTTAGTAGTTGAAATCCTGCCAACATTTAGAATAGATTCAGCGATGGTGAAGCTCCCTAAAACCGCGCTCTTTGTAAAGCTGATACGTCCAAGTTATTTATGGATCATTGCTGCATGTGTTATTTTCTATTTTTGGCCATCGCTTTGGTATATGCTATTCATCTTGCTTATTTTCATTGTCATTTCACGTATCGCTAATTATTTCCACAGCGGCTATATGCTAAGCACTCCCTATATTCAACTGCAAAGTGGTTCGTTTTCAACAGAACTATTTTTAACAACCCGGCAGAAAATAGAAGAGTTAGAAATGACAGAATCATGGCTGCAACGCAAATTCGGTTTAGCTTCTCTTAAAATTTCAACAAGAGCTAAACCAATTCACGTATCAACTATTTCCGATATCCCTAAAGAGATAGCTGAGCATTATTATCATTGGTATGCAAATCGCTAGAAAAAAGTATGTGTCAATATTTTATCGAAAAAGTTGGCACATACTTTTTTTACTAATGGAGCTTCTTTTGGTGGAAAAAGATTCATTTTTATCCCACATCTAACTGGCAGTAAGACCCCCACCTCAAGAGTAAGAGGAATCGAAGAAGTCTAGGTGGGGGATAACTGCCAGTAAATGTCCGATTGGTTCAACTAACCATCAGTGGGGGATGAGAGAAAACCCCCACTCATGGAAGTTTCACTTTATCTCATCATATAGTATAGGAGGGGGTAAAATGCATTTGAAAACCGAAGAAGATATTATTCTGTTAGTAAAAAAAGATAAATGGATGATGGATATATTAAAAGCAGCAAGAACGTTATATTTACCAGATTGGTGGATATGTGCTGGGTTTGTTCGTTCGAAGATTTGGGATACTTTACATGGATTTCAGGAAAGAACGATGATGGCAGATATTGATGTCATCTATTTTGATGATCAATTTACAGAGAAATTAGAAGAAAAAAAATGGGAGAAAAAATTGAGAAGCATTGTTCCAGATATCCCTTGGTCTGTGAAAAATCAGGCAAGAATGCATATCATCAATTATCTTCCTCCATATACCTGCTCGGTCGATGCAATATCCAAGTTTCCAGAAACTGCAACCGCTTTAGGATTACAGTTAGATAGAGAAGATAATGTCATCCTAACTGCTCCATGTGGTATTAATGATGTGATTAATTTAGTACTAAAACCCACTCCTTTTTTCAAAGATAATAAACAACTGGCGAAAATTTATAAAGAAAGGATAAGGAAAAAGAATTGGAAATCAATTTGGAACAACCTTATCATTCATCCTTTTGACATAGACTAACAAACGATTAGGGATAAGAGGAGACAGCGAAGAAGCGATCTTGAAACACGAAGAAACTTTTTCGGCTGTCTCCATTTACATTACTTTTTATGATTGTCTGCAAAATCTGCCATCACATCACGCATAAATGTAGCTAAGCCGCTGCCAAATCTGTCTATACTCTTTGTGAACCGTTCATCGTCTACATACATTTGGCCTAATCCTTTGAATGCTTCAAGTGAGTAATTGCCTATTGTATTCAAAAAATCATACCATTCTTTGATCACCGCTTGCGCCTCATCTGATTTAGATGAGCCATGACGAAGTGACGCTAGTTTTTTATAGATGACATTCATTTTCTTTGTCATGGCATCTTGTTCATGTTGAGACATGTTCGCTATTTTTGCGTTGGCATTGTCGACAGCTTCATCTCCCCAACGTTCACGTGCTTCTTGTTCATATTGAGGATAACGAAAGTCGAAACCTTCAAACTTTTCTTTGTTCGTCATTCGAATCTCTCCTTTCTTATGTTGAATCGTCTTATCAATCGTGGCAATCATTTTATCAAGTCGACTGCGTTTCTCAAGCAGCATTTTTCGATGCAGTATGAGTGCCTCTTCACGATCAAAAGAAGGACAACAAACAATTTCTTTAATTTTCTTTAAAGGGAAGTCAAGTTCTTTAAAAAATAAGATTTGCTGCAGCGTCTCAAGATTATCATTGGAGTAAATGCGATAGCCAGCCTCGGTTGTCTTCTCTGGGATCAATAAGCCAATTTCATCATAATGATGTAATGTACGAACGCTAATGCCGACTAAATCAGCAACTTCCTTCACTCTCATTTATTTATCCTCCCTTCAACAATAACGATAAACTATCACGCAACGTAAGAGTCAATAATAAAAATAAGGTGAAACTTCCATCAGCGGGTTTTTCTCATCCCCCATTTAAAGGATCTCAAGCTAAAAGCGCGACGTCCTGTCGCAAACGCTTGAGTGACCTACGCCCTGTAGGCCTGAACCAATCGGACATTTGACTTTCAGTTTCCCCCACCTAGCGCTTCTGATTCCTCTTACTCTTGAGGTGGGGGGCTTACTGCCAGTTCGATGTGGGATAAAATTTTTTTCGTCATTTTTTCTTATCATGTTTCATTCTTGGTATCTTAATTATTTTTTAAATAGGTTGACTATTTATAAAATATTGATTATACTCAAATAAAGTCAATAGGCAATTCTGTATATTAACAAATGAATAAAATGATCTTATCAAGAGAGGCGGAGGGACTGACCCAAAGAAGCCTCAGCAACCAGCAATTGATTGCATGGTGCTAATTTCAGATGAATACTTTTGTATTCTAAAGATGAGACTGATATAGCTTGCATATGTGTGTGCCCTTCTCTCATCTTTATTGAGGGAAGGGCTTTTTGCTTTTCAAGAAATAGGAATGGGATTCGCCCAGAATTTTTTCAGTGATTTTAATTTTACACGAAAAGGAGATGGTTGCATGACAACCGCCATGAAAGAAGCAAAGCCCTCACTAGGGGAAGTGAAAGTTCAAATAAGCAAAATAATCGACCTTGTCATCCGTCCAAATGCTGACCGGATTGACCGGGAAGGAGAATTTCCAAGCGAAAACCTCAAAGCACTTGGTGAAGCAGGATGGAACAGTATTTTACTACCGAAAGAATTAGGCGGCCTTGCGCTTGATTATTTTGCCTACGGTCTCGTTGTCCGCGAGATAGCGAAAGCCTGCCCTTCGACTGCACTGGTCTACACGATGAATATCGGCGCAACGCTTATTATTTATGGTTACGGTAATGAAGATCAATGGCACAGATGGCTGAAACCGCTCCGTGAAGGAAAAATCGGAACGATCGCCAACAGTGAGAGGGCCACTGGGGGACAGCATTGGCTGAGCGAAAGCAGAGCTAAATATACAGACGGCGGCTATTTATTGAATTTCGAAAAGTCCTTTGCAACCAGCAGCGGCTATGCCAACTTTTATGTCGTTCAAACAAGATCACCAAAGTCGGAAGTTTATTCGGATCTCTCTTATTTCATTGTCGATGCCAAGCAGGATGGGATTGAGACTGGGACATGGGATGCTTTAGGCGTACGCGGAAATCATAGTTCTCCCATAAGTTTAAACAACATTTTTGTTGACCAGCGCGACTTGATCGGAGAAGAAGGAACGGGAAAAAGAATTGTGGAAAACAGCAATGCTTATATTTTCGGTCTGGGATGCGCCTGGACCGGGACAGCCATCGGAATCTTCAATGAGGCGGTCGCTTTCGCAGCCAAAGCTTCTGGAAAACACCAAGTCGTCAGAAACCAGCTTGCTTCAGCGAAGATTTTGATTGACAGTTTATGTGCCTGGCAGAATGATATTGCTTCCAGGTTGAATAACTGGTATCAATCAGGCCAGCCCCTACCGGACGAACTGAGGACAACGCTTTTCGAATTTAAAGTCCATGCTTCGGAAACCGCCAATCAGGTGGCACAGATCTCAATGGATGTTGCGGGCGGGTTCGGTTATAAAAAAGGAACATTGGAGCGGCTGTACCGTGATTCGCGTGCAGGAATTGTGATGGGTCCTTCCAACAACCTTGCCAGGGAACTGATCGGGAAGCAAATTGTCGGAATTGATACATCACTTTGGCCGGAAAAAAACGAACAATAAAGGAGATATGGAAAAATGATAGGAAAACGAATTTTACTAAACGCTTTTGTCATGAATTGCCCGGGCAACCAGTCGCCGGGACTATGGGCACACCCGGAAGACCGTTCGCACTGCTACAAAGATCTCAACCACTGGATTGAACTTGCGAAAACGCTGGAAGCAGCCAATTTTGATGCTGTATTCCTAGCGGATGTACTGGGACCATATGACGTTTATAAAGGAAACCGTGACGCATGCCTTCGCCAGGCAGTGCAATCACCGATCAATGACCCGCTTCTGGTTATCCCTGCCATGGCTTCTGTAACAGAGCATCTCGGATTCGGCGTGACGGCTTCGGTCACACATGAACATCCGTATACATTCGCCCGCCGCATGTCGACATTGGATCACCTGACAAAAGGACGTGTAGGCTGGAACATCGTTACTTCGTATTTGAAAAGTGCTTCCATCAATATCGGCCTGAAGGAACAGGTCGAGCATGACGAGCGCTATAACATCGCCGAAGAATATTTGGAAGTATGCTATAAGCTGTGGGAAGGAAGCTGGGAAGATGACGCCATCGTAAGGGATATTGAGAAAAAAATGTTTGTTGATCCGGACAAAGTGCATGATATTAAGCACATAGGCGATTATTTTACAGTTCCAGGCGCACACTTATGCGAACCTTCACCTCAAAGGACACCTGTAATATACCAAGCGGGCCTATCATCCAGGGGAAGTGCTTTCGCCGCTAAGCATGCTGAAGGTGTATATGTCTCAATGCCAACTATTCCCATCGCCAAAAAATACGTTGAGAAGATACGCAGCCAAGCGGAAACATACGGAAGAAAACCAAAGGAAATCAAAATATTCTGCTTGTTCACACCAATTGTTGGAAAAACCCAGGAAGAAGCGGATGCAAAATACGAAGATTATAAAAAACATATCAGCAGAGAAGGTGCATTAAGCCTGTTCAGCGGCTGGACAGGGATCGACCTTTCCCATTTCGATCCAAACGAAAACCTTCAGTTTGTCGAAAATGATTCCATGCGCTCACGGGTGGAAATTTTTACGAAAGCTGATCCAGACAGACAATGGACAATTAATGAAATAGCTGAATTCGTGGGACTTGGCGGCATCGGCCCTGTCGTAGCCGGCACCCCGGAAGCGATCGCTGACGAAATGGAAAAATGGATTGATGAAGCAGGTGTGGATGGTTTCAATATCACGTATGCGGTTATGCCGGGATCATTCGAAGAATTTGCCGAACTCGTCATCCCAGTTTTGCAAGAGCGTGGATTATTAAGAGAGGACGGAGCAAGCAAAACATTGCGCAACAATTTATTCGGTGACGGCGACCAGTTGGCCGACCATCACCCAGGCAAGCAATTTTCCTGGAAGCTGCAAGCTGCATCTCAGTAAGTACTTGGGAAAGACAGTAAAAAAGATTCGGACGAGACGACATTTTGCCATTCGAATCGTAAGGACAGTAAAAATGGGGTGGTGAAAATTGCGGCTGGCCTATTTATGTAAATGTGAAGAAAAATCCACTATCTACGCTCAACGTAAAGTTGAAGTAGAAAGTGTGTTCGGTCAGAGAAAGGACAATCGGTCGTTCCGCAGGTTTTCTTTACGAGGACTCACAAATTGTATGTCGAGTTTGGGATTGTAGCATTAGCCCACAACTTACTAAAAGTAGCAGGGCTTCGCCTTGCCACTTTTATAAAAAAATCTCCATTTAAAAAAGCAGCTAAGAAAAATTGTTTCATTTTTCTTAGCTGCTTTAGTTTTAAGGACTTATCAGACAGCCCCTTTTTAATGTTAATACAAAAAATAATTCATAATATCTTATCTTTTATTTAGCTGATTTCGTATTATAACAACAATGATACTGTTTTATACCTTACTTTATTTTAAATCAAATAATGATACAAAAATAAGTTAATCACTTCATTAACCTATTCCCTGATAAATTTCCACATCTCCTGTCTTAAGTTTACTCTAGTATATTGATTGTATCATGAAAATTATATTTATTAATCAATAATCCTTTTCGTTCTTATTTTACATAATATCTCTTATACTAATATCAATCAGAGTAGTATCTAAGTTATAGCAAGTGATCATCTTATCTGCAAGCAGATATGTTCCTTGGTCGTCTGTAGAGAAAAAGGTTGAAGACGCTATGACAGTCACTAGAGATAAAATAAAAAAAAGGTACTTAGTTTTCATCTAATACATCTCCCTCTCTGATCTTTTTTCTTGCTTGTATACTCTTCTCGTAATAAAAGTTAGCTTCTTTGTACCGTTCCATTTGATTAAGATATTGTGCAGCTTCTAAAGCCAATTCTTCAACAGCAGCATATATTTTTTTTGATTCTAGATAGTCAAATGCATTTTTAACCAAAATATCAGCTTCCGTATCTAAAAATACCCCTTTTAATATATGAAGTCGGGCAATATACTCTTCATCATTTAAGGATTTTGCACTATCGATACCTCGCACATAAAATGTATTTGCTTCTTCATATTTTTTTTGTTTTAAGCGAACATACATCAAGTTAAACAGCACTTTTGGTACATACGAAGAGTTTTCATGTTCAAAAATGACTAAAGCTTTCTTCATTTGTTCAAAAGCTTTTGAAAATTCTTTTAGATAAAAATAGCAATTTCCTAGATTAAAATAAGCGGAAGCCTTCAAATGATTATTTTTAATTTCTTTCGCATCTTCTACAGCATTTAATAGATTATTTAATGCATCATTGTATCGAAAAGTTTCAACCCAATTTCCTGCAATAATAAATTCACAAAAAATTTTTTTCTCTAATAATGTTTCATGGGCTTTAAATGTTTCAAGGGCAAGAGAAGCATAATTCATGGAGAGATAATGTTGATTAATATAATAGTAAATTTCAGCGAGTTTATAATAAAACTCAGCTTTTTCCACTTCATCATCAACAGCAGCAACTTTTTTTTCGGCAATTTTATAGTATGTGATCGCTTCAACAAAATTTTTTCTTTTAAACTCGTACATTCCTTTGAAAAACCAAAAATAATATTCGATCATATCATCTAATTGGCTATTTTCAATTTCCTCTTTTTTCTTCTCTAGTATCGTTAAAGAGTGATTGATGCCTTCAGCAGAATGAGGTTTTAAATAACTCAGCATAATCTGATGTCGAAAGTCCAATAAAGAATAATACAGCAATACTTTTTGGTTTTCTTCCATGTCATTAAGATCGGCCTCTATTTCAGATTTAATGAACTCAGCTTCAGTAACATTATTTTTCCGAATTAAAGAATACCAATCATTAAGCTTTTCAGTTACTATTTCGGAACGAATCTTTTGTTTCACAAACCATCCCCCTTTCACTCCTAATTTATCATATTATGTAAAATTTTGCAATTAAATCACGGTGAGTTATTTTAAATAAAATAACTATTTTCTTCAAATTAATATATGATTTTTGCAATGATACGGACATATCAAATCATCTCCTTATTCTAATAATAATGATACGTACATCAAAATACATAAACATTTTAGAGTAATGATTATGTATTTTGGTGAATTATGACACTTTTCACAGCTTCTATCCAAATGTCTCGATAATTTAATTTGAATCCCATTAGCATAAAATTGCTAATATTATCCAGAACCATTGCAAGCATATGAGCTTTAGCCTCTGTTTGTTCAGGTAAAACAACACCTAGCTCCATCCCTTTCATTAAAAGGTTCGAGAAACCGTTTAAAAAATCTGCTTGCATATCCATTAATCGCTGCTGATATTTCTGATTGCGTCCAACAGTTAAAACAAATTCATTTAATACTCGTAAAACATGTTGATCTTCGTCATGTTCCGCTAACATATTTAAACCTTCTTTAATAAGCAATTCCTCAAAATTGTGTACTGTATATTGATCTGGAGAGAAATAATAAGAGAAATAAAAATCGGAAAAAATTTCTTCAAAAAGAAAGTCAATTAACGCCTCTTTAGAAGAGAAATGGTAATAAATTGCAGGTTTAGATATTCCGACTTCATTGGCAATCATGGATAAACTTGTTTTTTCGATTCCATGCTCTGCAAAAAGCTTGAAAGCTGCTTCTACTATGTTTTGAGATGTTTTATTTTTCTTTGTCATCTCTGCTCCTCCTTGTATTGTAATTTAATGAAACAATGAATATTTCTCCAACGAACAAAAATTTTAAAGGCAATCTACGCTATCATTACCTACCGATAAGTAAATCGTATAATAAAAAGATGGTGATAGGCAACTATTTTATTGAATTTTACATTATTTCATGACATTAAAAAAACCTAATTCCTTAGGTTTTTTAAGTATCTTTATTCTTCCTATTATCTATATTTTTCCGATATATCATATGATTAACCCAATTTTCCCTAAAACCTATTTGGCTATCACATTTGTTTTTTCTTCCTTTATTTTTTTCGCAAATGATCTAGGAGTAAGTCGATGATACGCTATTAATTCGCCATTAAAAACTACATTGAACACGCCATACGGTGTTGGTGCCATTTCCATCATTTTATTTCGATCATTCATTTCGATTATATCAGGTTGAATTCCTGCCGACTTCGCTGCTTCAAGAACATTCTTCGTTGCAACTTCAAGATATGGACATTGGTTTGTACGAATGATGGTTAAGCCATCACCAAATCTTCTCAGCCTCTCATCCCAATTATTTGGGAAATAAGGATCTGGAGCATCATCAAATTTATATGCGTAAAGATCAAAAGAATAAGGACCTTGTTCCACGAGTTTAAAATGATTTCTAATAAATATATCACTGCTAGGAGCCCAACTAGTATCACAATTCGTAAGAACAACAACTCCATGCTTATTTTGTTTTTTCGCATCCTCTATACATTGATGAATAAGAGAAGAGCCCAATCCTTGTCCAGGATGACCAATCCATAAGCAGTGAATAACGAAGTAATTATCAGCATGAATCACTCTCCATGACTCTTCGGCAGGAGCATATTCGATAAAACCTACTGACTTCTGATCTTTTTGTAAGAGCAAATATGTTAGCCCCTGAGAAAATTTTTCTTTCATCCAATTTTCTTTTTGTTTATAACCATCGGATTTCTTCATACTTCTTAGGCAATAAAGCCCCTTTTTTTGTATATTATCTTCATTTAATTCAACAAGCTGTACATTATCCATCCTTTTCCCCTACCCTTTAAACAATATTAGTCTTCCAATAACTCTGTAAGCAATTTTTCAAATTTATTCGTACTCATGATTTCATGAGTAATAAATTCTCCATTATAAAATAACCCAAAAGTTGGCCAAATAGCAGGGGAGTTTTGCGCCTCTTCTTTTGTTGTCAATCGATGAGCATGAAAAGCGACTCCTTTATTTTCTGCAGCTTTTCTGAGGTCTTCTATCATCCCAACAGCAAAGGGACATTGGGCTGTATAATAAATGGAGATGCCTTTTTCAGCCACAGTAGAATATTTCACTTGTTTTTTAAATGAAGGAACAGCTGCTTGGTCATTCCACTGTAAGGCAACTAGTTGAAAATAAGGGGCTGCCCAATCTTTTAACTCAAATCCCATATGTTCAAAGAAACGTTTATCGCTTAGATAAGGATATTTTTTCTCTCCAACAATATGAACGATCCCATCCATCCCCCTAGCCATCGCATCTTCTTTGCATTTGGCTAACAATTGTTTTGCATGTTCATTATTTTTATATTTTCCTGAAACCCAAAGACAATTAATAAACATATAATTAGGCGCTTCAATAGGGGCCCAGGCCATCTCGGCAGGCAAATATTCGATAAATACTTTTGCACGCTCGTTTAAACGATAAAAAACTAATCCTTCATTTATACGCTCTGTTAGCCATTTCTTCTTCTCTTTCACTGCCTGCACATATTGTTTAGCACCTAAAGCACAGCATATATGCTCATTTTCAATATTGTCTTTTGTTATTTGAATGTACTCCAAAATTTTTCACCTTCTTATGCTCTAGTATTGGCTATCCGTTCTTATTAAATATACGATTTGTACATAAAATACTCTGAACAAAATTCATCCTTATCTTTTCCTTTCACATTGTAGATTAAGATACGCTCGTAATCATTATAAGGAGAAAACCTTGACAACATCATGTCAAGATTATCAAAAATCAAAATGTTTCATCTGCCTTTATACAGAATATTTATTATTCAATCTCATTGTGTTTTCACTATTCTCCTATCGATCATTTCATCATGTAGAAAATAAGAGGAAATGATATCTAGATACACTTTGACAGCTTTCATTTATTTGAAAAGAATTGAAATTGCACTATATACCAATAAGACTGCCATTATGATATTAAACTGTTGTCTATACTGTAATAAGAGCCTTTGAAAAATCGAACCAAATAAACTCCAACTAAATGTACTCATTAAACCAACAATTCCTAAAAGTGAGAAACCAAAGTAGGTGAAATAGGAAGTGTAATAGGGAAGAATGAAAGTTGCTACGACTGTAATGCCGAAAAGAATTTTCTTGGATTAACAAATTGCAACAACGTACCTAGTGAACTACTCACCACTTATCACCTTGCGGTCTGATTGAAGTGGGAGCTTCTTGGGAACTAGATACTTTTGTTAGCTATCTATATTTACCAAGCTATAAGGGTAGTCCCTACCCCTAGAGAAAATACCAACTACATGGCGAGTTTCAGCAAATTTTTACTTGCATTTACGTCTCTATCGTGATGGCTATTACATTTTGGACAAGTCCACTCACGAAGATTTAGGTTTTTTTCTTCTTTTTTTTGGTAGTCACATTCAGAACATATTTGACTATTTGCATAATTTTTAGGAGCGATGATCAAATCACGACCTTTCCACTCTGCTTTGTAGTCAAGATATTCTCTGAATTTAGACCAAGATACTTCGCTGATTGCTTTGGCTAGTTTATGATTTTTTTGCATATTCTTCACTTTCAAGTCTTCAATCACAATCACTTGGTTTTCGTTTGTGACTTCATTACTTATTTTATGAAGAAAATCATTGCGTTGATTCGCTATCTTTTCATGAAGTTTAGCAACTTGCAGTCTAGCTTTCTCTCTATTCTTAGAGCCTTTCTTTTTTCGTGACAAAGAACGTTGCAGAAATGCTAATCTCTTTTCAGCTTTTCTCAACCATTTAGGATTTTCATACTTTTTGCCATTAGACAATACTGCAAAGTCTTTTAGACCAACATCAATTCCGACTTTTGCATCTAGTTTTGGAAGTAATTGTTGATTTTCTTTTACTAATACAGAAGCGAAATATTTATTTGTAGGTGTTTTAGAAATGGTTACAGACTTAATCAAGCCAAAAAATTGTCTGTGTTGTTTTATTTTCACAAGTGTTTTTAGTTTTGGTAGTTTTATACAGCTATTCTCAATATATATTGTTCCTTTTTGATTGTTTGTTGTGTAGCTATGATGATTACCTTTTTTACTTTTGAATTTCGGGAATCCAATAGATTTGTCACGAAAGAAATTGGCATATGCTTTGTTCAGATTCATTTGAGCATTGGCCAAAGCCAAGCTATCCACTTCCTTTAGAAACGGAAATTCAGCTTTGTATTGAGCAGGTGTAGGAAATTTGATAGACTTATCAATCTTTTCTTGAGATTCCTTATACGAATCCATTCTATCAGAAAGCATTTTGTTATATACAAAACGTACACAACCAAATGTTCTTGCGAAAAATATTTTTTGTTCTTCGTTTGGATATATCCGATATTTATATGCTTTCAACATTTTCTACACCTACTTTCTGCCTTATTTTTCAATGTACTGCTTGATTGTTTCTACAGAAGTACCGCCTCTAGTAAACCAAAACATTTCTTTCCAAAGTTTTTTGCGAACAATGGGAAAGTCACGTTTTATTAGAAGAGAACCTGCACGCTTATACACATTTAGAAACTTTGATCACTCACTATTCGGATGTGCCTGAAACATGCACATGGTTTTTATAGTGCTATCAAACTCCATATTGTATATCTAATCATAGAACAATCTTTTGGCTTACGCCAACCGAAAATTCATCTCCCACTTTCATTGGGCTATGCCCTTCACATTTAGAAGTGGGAGAATTCTTTTCGGAGATCCAGTTAAACAGGTATTGTTCCTGTTCATCTATCCTTCTCTTTTATCTCTTTATTAAGAATTAATTTAGTCTTTTGATTGGTGCTCGAAGATAGATAGACTGGCTTCTTAGCGCAAGTCAATCGTAAATTTCAAGTCCTCTCGTATCTCCATTTGGCCAAAATCGTACGTCACTATACGATATTTTTTATTTGCTTCTAGTGCTTCAAAAACCATCGTAAATTCATTTGGTTTTTGTTCATCCTTTATCATTTTATTAACGATTACTTCGATCATTTCTCCCTGTTCGTCTTCTATATAAAGAGATTCTCCTTGCGTATAAGGTGCTATCCCTTCAGCATTGAATGTAACCGTAGTCTGATTATTTTCTGATTTTATGTCCTGTATAATGAGTTTGCCTACTTTACCTTGAGGAAGTTCAATTGGATAGACGCCATCTATGGTTTTACTTATTTTTTGCGCTTTCTTTCCTTCCCAAGTCGTTGTTCCATCTCCACCTGAGGAAGAAATCTTAGCAGGGATAATAGTTAATGATTTTGGTACATGGTTCATTTTTACATAACTCATTTGGACATTAAAATCTAATTCAGTAGAGGAGCCTCCACCTAGACCATTAGGTATTAACTCTACTCCCTTATCATCGAAAGCAAGCCAATAATCATATTCAAACATGCTGTCAGGCAAATTCATTTTTTCTTTGTATTTTCCATTTAAATTGATATAAGTACCAATAGGAGAAAATACAACCTTATCTACCGTACATCACTGTCTGGAAATTCTACCTTCGTATTAGGGTGAAAGACTGTACTATTTTGAGAGATTTCTTCTTTTGAGACACATTGTTTTGTTTAAAAAGCCTCCGTTTATAGTCGATCGCTCTGTATTTTGATATTGCAGCAATCCAATATTTAAAATTTCCTTTTCCTTCATCCAAACTTTCAATATTATTCCATACTAACAAGAAGACATCATTACTGCATTCCTCAATGTATTGAAGATACAAGCCTGTATTGAGAACATTTCCGACAATTTTAAAAACGAGATTGCTATAATGGTCGATAATAAAATCGAGCGCTTTTGTATTTCCGTTTTTTATTTCTTTTATAAAGTTATGATCATCTATCTTCATTTTTCCACCCCCTAAAAAAGCCTCTCACTATATAGTACGAGAGAAGCATTCGTTTTCTGACGTTGGTTTTCATTTTAGAGAAAAAGCGAGAAAAGGAAGCAAAGCGGTTTCTATTTGTGAAGTACGTTTCAAGAGGAGCCATAAAGCCGAGAAGTTTAGAATGCAAGTCCTTAAAGCGCAGGCTGATGCTGTAAACGCATAATCGGGTAAGGATTTATTTACTGAATAACTCGAGACTTGCATTATATATAGAAGTAATCGATAAAGGGGTTCTTTTATAACGTTGTTAATCTAATACGCATCTCCCCAATTTTTTTACGTTCATTAAACTGGGAAGATGCGAAAATACTTTCATTTCACTTAAAAATGAAATATGCGTACAAACTCATTTTTGAATTTGGCAGAAAAGAGAAACATGCCTGTAAGGGTTAACAGGGCATATAAAGCTGTAATGGCACTGGCCCATATTGAATTGGAGATGCCGATGAGGTAGAGTATGATCGGAATAAAGCCTAAAAAAATCATCACCATGATATACTTCACATATTCGTACCAGCGTATTTTTTTGATGCCGATAATAACAGTAATCAGCAGCGTTGCTGCGATAACCAAAATAGGAATGACAATATTAACAGACCACTTATGAAATCCACAAAGCATGTCTATTAAAAAAAGCATGCTCGACATCCCAACAACTTGCAACAATATTTTATTTGCAATATGTTTTTTTGAAAATATCGTACTATTTAACAATAGAAAAAGATAAAGAACCGGTCCCACTACATATAAAAACCACAAATTCCCTGCATTAATAATCAAGTTGAAAAACAAACAAATACTAATAACCGCTATCGATAAAAACAAAGACAAATGAAAAAGTAAATTCTTCGATGGTTTTGTTTTTTTCACCTCGTAAGAAGGATACCATGCGTTTCTTGAAGATTGTGGGTTACCACCAATTGTTTCATAGCATAAAGGGCATTGCTGTCCATTTATATGCTCGAGAATAACACCACATTGATTACATTTGCTCATCTAGACTGCCCCCAATTATTTGAATAAACGCTAATATCGATGCCTGCACGTTTTGTAAGAAAGTGGAAAAAATATCTAATGATATCTGCTTCAACAATAGAACGTGAGAATGTAATAGTTAATCGATCATTTACTGTGCATATGCCACAGTTTATAGGGCTTTTCTCCGTCGGATACAAAACAGCTTCCATACTATCAATATATTTCCTCATAGATTCGGGTAATTTTATATTTCCAAGGTTAGAAACAGTGATCGTTTTTAGATTTTCACCAAAACTTTCAAAACCATGGCGCATCGCAATATATTTAATAAAGACAGGAACAAATCTTGCTGCTAGTATTTTTTCATATTTAATATTCCTTGCGATCCCTTCATACAAATATTCCTTTTTCGTTTTTTCTTTTAATTGTACCGATACTTCCTTTGCTAAACTTTCAAAAGTTGGCTTATTTGAAACATTCATACCTACATTTACGACAGTGAAAAAATTACGCATTGTTTTTGACGGAAACATGTTTCGCAAATTCACAGGTATCGCTATCTTTATGGGGTTATGAATCGTTTCATATTTCATCATCTGTGAATAGATAGCATATAATAGAATGGAAGTTAAATATTCCGTTATTGTTTGATTGTTTTGCTTTGCAGCTCTATAAAGCTGTGATGCACTAACCACTCCGTGAATAACGTTATTTCCAACAGGTTCAAACGGTGTCCCTTTAATATGAAAAGCTTTCGGTTCCTTTAATCTTTTCGATCCAACATGTTGGTAATATTTTTTGAAACTGTCTTCTATTTCATAGTTGCTTGGCATTTCATTCGGCAGCATAATAAGACCTTCTCCTTCTATGTTCTTGCCAAGAAGACATAAATACTGATATACCAATGTTTTTAAAAATTCTACAGCACCAGTCCCATCTGTAAGAGAATGGAATATCTCTACTGAAATTCGACGATGAAAGTATAACACTCTAACAAGATAACCATTGTTTGATGCAGCATCTATTCGATAACATGGAAATTTGGTTTCTTTTTGGATGAATAATTTATTTTCATTTGCACTTAGAAAGTCCCAAAAAACGCCTTGATGCAGCTCTACTGCTAATGTAGGAAATCTTTTGATGACAAGATCAACAGCCTCTTGCAACCGTTTGGCGTTAACTGGCTCATTCATTATCATTGAAACTCGGAAAACTGACGTATTTGCTCCTTTTGCAACTGCTCGAAATATTTTTCCTGCATGGTCAATTTTGTACCATCTATCCATTTTCCTCTCCCTCTCATACCTATGCCTGATTCGTTGAAGGTCTATCTACAAATGTTTTGTCTACTCGTGCTGCCAGTTGATGATAATTAATAAGTGCACCTTCATTAGTGATATGGACGGAAAGTCAAAACACTCTTTATTTCATCAATTGCATCTACCAATAATAAAAAAGCATACATTCATTATATTCACTAGATTCAATTCAAAAAAGGGTAAATGGCAATAAATTATCGTTTGCTATATCACATTCTAAAGATAAAAACATTTCAGAGTCACGATGACATGATACGTTTTTTAGATAAAAAAATGTAAGTATAAATCAATTTTTTTTTCTAACCATATCTCTAAAGCTATTCTATCTGATAGAGTAATATTAACGAAAGCTACTCTATCTGTCAAAGTAATTTTTTTAAATGTATACACCTTACAACTTCATGATGAAGTTGTAATCTACACACATAAACAAAAAAGACATTCCAGTTTGGAATGCCCTTTTATTCTATATCCCTTCTCTATATCAATATCCGTTTTATATGAAGTTTCATTTGTTCTCATTTGATTATTTTATCTTTAAGAATTATTTCGTAAATAGTGGAAGCTTCTCTAAAAAAAGAATGTCGTCTCTATTTGCTGCTTCACCCTCAGCCAAGATTGCAGCCTTTGCCCTGACGTCACCGCCAGCTTTCGTAATCAATGCTTCTAATGCTTGAATGGAATGGCCTGTACTAATTACATCATCTACAATCGCAATCCTTTTTCCTTTCACCGCTTCCACATCCTGCTGGTCTAAACATAACAATTGCTTTTTTTGTGTTGTTATCGAAGTGACCTCACTCACTAATGGAGAGTCCATATATGGTTTGATGCTTTTTCTTGCAACAATATAGGACTTCATACCAAGTACTTTTGATAGTTCATAAATTAAGGGAATTCCTTTCGCTTCTGCGGTAACAAGTACGTCTACAGGCGGCAATTTTTTTGCTAACATTGGTGCCGTTTTGCTTACCAGCTCTGTATCTCCTAAAATGACAAAACTCGCTATGCTTAAATGTTCATCAATTGGAATGATCGGAAGCTCACGAGTCAAACCTGCAACTTTTAAAGTATAAGTATCCATTTCATTTTCCTCCTTAAAATCCAAATATGCTTATTAGAGCTTGCAGCAATACTCCAGCGAGCATCCCTAAAAATGGATCAGTAATTGCTGTTACAACCATTGTAATCCCGCCAACAACGCCTGAAGATGCATCTCCAGCAGTTAAGGCTGCTGTCGCATTACCAGGTACTGTCACAATCGCTCCAAGAACAAATAAAAAACCTGAAATGGATGCAGTAGGAATAAGCTTGCCGATCTTAGGTAGTAAACCTGATAATAAAATAATAGCCATTAACACCATCATCAAAACACCTGACCATACTGGGTGAGGAGCACTGGAAGTAGCGGAAATGACGATTTCTACCGGTCCGCCGCCAAAATAAGCAGATACCATATCGGCGATACTGCTGATTACAGTTAAAACATCCACATTGACATCTGTTTGTGCGATTTCTCCATTGATTTTCCCAAATGCAATGTTCGCTCCAATATTTAAACAGACCATAGCTAAAGCGCCCCGAATAACAAAAGGGTTTAAAATAAGTTTTTGCTTAATAAACGATTCCTTCTTGTCCATGATAGTCTTTTCATTTGACTTGTTTTTATTTACAAAATAGGAAACAAGGCTTGATAATATAACAGATGCAGTAATAGTATATACTAAATCTTTTGTAGCCATATACACAATGAGGCCGGTAATAAATGAACTGATGCCGGCTGGCTTGTCTGCTTTCGACATATCCCAAGCTACTTTGGAGAGCATGATGCCTACTCCAGCCATCATACCATTGGTAACAACGGGGCCAATCCAATCAATGATCTTTTCCAACATGCCGAATACACCAATACAAAGCATCATCAAAGCTCCGAAAAAGATCATAGAAAGCCGTTCTCGCATATTCTTTCCCATCGTTCCTGCTACTGTTATTGTCTCCGCTTGAAAAGAAATAACAGCTACAGATCCTGTTACAGCATTCCCCGCAGCTCCCACCATAAATGCAAGGGCAGTAGGTACAGAAGCAAATCCAAACGCTAATGCTAATAATCCTTGCGGGAGGCCATTTAGAACACCGCTAAGTGCAGCCAGTATATCTTTTAAAATTTCCATGTTTCCTCTCCATTCCTTGCCGCACTTATCCCATTGTACAGTCATGGAAACAAGTATTTTTGGATAGAAAAAAGGCCGTCTAAAAAGAAGACGACCAGATTTAACAATCACAAAAATCTGCCGTCCATAGTAGAGTTATTTAAGGCAACTCCGTAGAGACTCCCAGACCATATTACTGGGAATATATGGGGCATTTATTATTGGATTATGATGAAACTACAATTTTAAAAATATCATACATTTCGACATTATACAACAAATTTTTCACTAGTTTTTATTGGTTAATGATTGTTCTAAAACATATCCAAATTGATATAATTCAGCTTCGTTCCCATGTTTGGCAATGAATTGTACGCCAATTGGCAACGCATTTTTCGACATGCCGCAAGGTATGGATAGAGATGGATTGCCGGTATAATTTGTTGGAGACGTTAATCTCAGCAGTGCATGCCGGACTGCTTCTCTTTGTCCATTTATTTGCACCTCTCTTTGACCAATATTTGTTGGTATCATTGGAATTGTTGGTGTGAGTAAAATATCAACTTGTTCAAAAGCTTGATTGTACTCATGTATTAATAGGCTTCTGTTCTTTTGTGATAAGACATATTCATATCCTTTTACTTTTTGGCTGGCTGCTAATCTTTCAAAAACTTCTGCATCAACATCTTCTTTGTGATTTCTAATTGTGTGTACATGGACAGCGGATGCCTCAGACTGAATAGTGATCGCTTGGGCTTCAACAATTTTTTCCATACAATCAATCTTTACTTCTTTTATTTCTACTTGTAAGTTCTCAAAGATTTTTATACATTGAGCAATTGCGGTTTTTACTTCTCCATCAATCGTATCAAAATAAAAAGATGGAATGCCTATAGATTTGCCTTTTACATCCATTCCGATTAATAAAGAGTAGTCTTGATCTTCAACTTTTAGTGAGTAAGCATCATCGGAATCATATCCAGCAATAGCATTTAATAACAAAGCATTATCTTTAATATTAGCTGTAATGGGGCCGATATGATCAAGCGTATATGCTAAACTAAATGCTCCCTTTTTACTAACCGCACCGAAAGTTGGCTTCATTCCCACGACACCACATACAGATGAAGGTATTCTAATAGAACCGCCTGTATCTGTTCCTAGAGAGCCGCTAACCATTCCTGCTGCTACTGCAGCTGCAGAGCCGCTACTTGAGCCGCCCGTTATTTTATCTAAATGATGTGGATTTCGACATGGTCCAAAATAAGAACGATCTCCGATTGGGCCGTATGCAAATTCATGTGTGTTCGTTTTTCCAATGATGATTGCGCCTGCATCTTTTAATTTTTTCACAACAGTCGCATCCAAATCTGGAACATAGTCTTTATATACTTTTGAACCCATCGTTGTTCGTATATTTTTTGTATATATTAAATCTTTTATTGCAATAGGAATCCCATGAAGCCTGCTTCTCACTTTCCCTTCCATTAATTCAAGTTCTAATTGCTTCGCGGCTTGTAAGGCTTCGCCATCAGAAATCGTAATAAATGAGTTGTTTTTACTATTTTCTTTAAAAATCTTTTCTAATGTTTTTTCTACTAATTCAATTGGTGATAGTTTTCTTTCTTTTATTAATGTTGATGTCGTTAATATATCCATCGAATGTTCATCTCCTACTTCATTACAGCGACAGCTTTCATACTTTTCTGGCCAGGTTTTACAAATATCATCGCGGCCATGCCAATTACTGAAGCGATTGCAGCAGCTACAAACATCGAGGAATAACCATAACTGATGACTAAGAAACCAGTTAATGTTGGTGCAATAATCGTTGCAGTATTCGTAATAAAGTGAGTAATTCCTCCGAATGTTCCTGCACGGCTCGGTTCTGTATCAATGATGACTGACCAATACACAGAGTTTGGCAATGAATTAAAAGCGTTACCAATACACATTAAAATCATGACTCCTACAATTGTATTTGCTGATGGAATCATCAAAAAACAAATTGCTGTGCAAAATAACGATACAACTGCCAATCCTGATCTCGCAATTCGTAAACTTCCTGTTTTCATTCGTAAATAATCCGAGATTTTACCACCTAAAAGTACAGTAAAACATGCGCCAATCCATGGAATCATGCCCAAATACCATAATGAAGATAATTGGAATCCAAATTCATCCTGTAAGTATTTAGGTGTCCATGTCAGCAATAAAAAATTAATATATTGAAAAGCAAAGTATCCTAAAGCATTGAATACTAATGTTGGATTTTGAAAGAAATGAAACCATTTAATATGTTTATCATGTTCGCTAATTAATTTTTCATCGGGCAATAAATCTTTCGTTGAACGAATTTTTTCAAGCTCTTCTTTTGAAACTTTTGGATGTTCTTCAGGTAAGTTTGTAAACATTTTAGACCATATAATGACCCAAACGATCCCTAAACTTCCTAAAAGAATAAACATTACTTTCCAACTTGTAATAGATAAAATGGCTACTGCTACAGGAGCTGTTAATAATGCTCCCAGCGGAGTCCCCAAAAGACCTAAAGAAACAGCAAAACCCCGTTCTTTCGGTGTTGCCCAGTTTGCATTCGTTTTATTAATCGTAGAAAACGTTGGCCCTTCAGCAAAACCAAACATAATACGAATAAATGCGAAGCCTGCGATAGCTGAGCCCCCAAATAGCGCCATACCGATTTCTCCGGCAAAAGCGGTTGCAATAACGAAAATCGACCAGCCTGTTCCAATGATAATCCAAACAAATTTTGGTCCTTTTTTATCAGCAAGTATTCCTCCAAAAAGTGCTCCAAATAAATAACCGTACCCAAAATAACCGAGTACTGCTCCCCACGCAATTGCACTAAATCCAAACTCTTCAATAATTTCTTTTTGAGCGTATGAAATAGCCCCACGGTCAATATAGTTAATAATAACCATAATTACCATCATAAACATGATTTTGTAGCGATAGTTATGCTGCATTGCAACCCTCTCCCCTTCTAAATCTACTAATTTATTTGCTAGAATAACTCATACTTTATACTCTTTCCACTATTAAAATGTTATTTTGAGGCCTGTTAGATTTAGAAATCTCTGCCTGCTTATTGTGCACCTATCTCATCTTCAACCATAACTATACGTTCTCATCATACAAACCTCCAGTAATCATTATCAATTCGCCCAATAAATATATTGCAATAAACGTGCCAAACTTTTTTCCTATACAGCGTGAAGCACGATTTCATTCAATGTTTAGCAATTTTTTTGAATCTATTTGAAATTTCAATGCCTTTATAGTAGACTATTTGTACATTTTATTTGCTTTTTTGCATATTTTTTATGCGTTTTTGCACAAATATGAAAAGGTGTGACATTTATTGTATAAAGATCTGTATTTATCTTTGGAATTAGCCTTTCACTCTCTATCATCTGGGTTTATCATTATTGATCGCAATGGCCTCATTCAATTTGTCAATCAAAAAGGAGCCGCACTATTAAATCTAGAAATGGATCAGGATGTGAAAGAATCAATTTACACATTCATGCCCGAAATAGATTTAAATTCTTTTTCTCAAGAAAAAAAATTAATCAACGAACTATTTATCGGTAATCGAAAGTTGATTTTCAATCATTCCCCCCTTTATTCAAACGGAGAACTATATGGTGTTGCCACCTTATTTGACGAAGAAAAATATTATGAAGTTCTCTTAAAAGAACTCGATTCTTATAAAAATTTAAGCCTTGATTTAAAAGCAATTTTTGATATATCCTATGATGTTATATATGTTTCAAATCATCAAGGTGTTACGCTTCGTGTCAGTTCAGCCTGTAAAGAATTATGGGGAAAGGAAGAAAAGGATTTAATCGGAAAAAGTGTATACGAACTAGAAAAATCCGGCATTTACAAGCCATCTATTACGAGGATCGTTTTGGAGAAAAAAGAAACTGTCTCTATGATGCAAACAACAAAAACTGGCAGAAGACTTATGGTAGTTGGCACTCCTATTAAAGACAAAGATGGAGAGATTATTAGAGTAGTTAATGCATCACGTGATATTACAGAGGTAAACCGCCTTCAAGCAAAATTAAACGAGATGAAACAATTAATGGAAGGATATAAACGAGAGCTAAATGATCTGCGCAATCGCGCAGATACAGAATCTCCACTTGTTTATCGGAGCATTGAAATGAAACGAGTCGTCTCCCTTGCTCAAAAAGTAGCAAGTGTTGATTCTACAGTTCTCATTTTAGGAGAAACTGGCGTTGGAAAGGAAGTCATTGCTAACTACATTCATAAATCAAGTCCACGTTCCGAGAAACCGTTTATTACGATCAGTTGTGGCTCCATCCCTGAAAATTTGCTCGAATCAGAGTTGTTTGGCTATGAAAAAGGAGCTTTTACCGGTGCAGTGAAACAAAAAATGGGCTTATTCGAACTGGCGAATGAAGGAACACTATTTCTCGATGAAATCGGAGAAATGCCGCTTCCGCTGCAAACGAAGCTGCTTCGCGTCATTCAAGAGCAAGAACTCGTTCATATCGGAGGAACAAAACCTATTAAAATTAATATTCGCTTGATCGCTGCAACAAATCGCGACCTATTGGAAGAGGTGCGAAGAGGTATGTTCCGAGAAGATCTATATTACCGTCTAAACGTCATTCCGATAAAAATACCTGCACTGCGTAATCGAACAGATGATATATTGCCGCTTGTCCTTCATTTTGTTGAGTTTTTCAATCAAAAATACATGCGTACAACAAAAATCTCTCATGCTACTCTTGAAGTTCTTCAACAATATGACTGGCCTGGCAACGTTCGCGAACTTCAAAATATTATCGAAAGGCTTGTCGTATTAACTGAAGAAGAGATCATCGACGTTTCTGAACTGGAAGGCTTTTTGTTTACTACAGTTGGGCGGCAGCAATCTGAAAACGTCATCGTCAACAACATCATTCCTCTCAAAGATTGCGTAGAAGAAGCCGAGAATCAGCTGCTAGAATTAGCTAAAAGAAAATACAAATCAACATCCAAAATCGCAGCTGTACTAGGAGTTAATCAGTCAACCATCAGCAGAAAATTACGGCGTTCTACAAAATAATGTGAAAATCGATCAGGGAACTTCTCTTATCCCCTTTATACAATGGACTTTTGGCAAGCTTGATTCCTCTCACTTGCAAGTTAAATGTGGATATATATTAAAGAAGCTGTAAAAGGGAAGAAAGAAGACTGCAAAAGTAAACTAACAGCCTTCTACTCTTAGCACACTTTTTCACACTTTCGCATATTATCAGCTGCAATGTTCCATGACCATTGCAGCTGATTTTCTCTTTAGCATTGTCAAAGATGACTGCTAGTGTATTGATCTGAATGTACAACAAAAGATAGTTTATCTAATGCATGATCAAGCCGAGATTGCGTCTGTTCATATGCATCTCCTTTTGCCATGATATAGCCTAAACGATGGTAAGCATTTCTTGGCAAGTAAACATGATCGCCGATTTTAGCATTGATCTTTATAGCTTCAATACCTGGAAGGTTCTGAATTTCTTCTCTTCCTTTTATATCTGCAAGAACACCTTCTTTTTCAGATACGAGAAATTGGATACCTGTTGAATATTGATAGTTGAACTTTGGTAGCTTCAATTTTCCGAGTGCTGATAAGATCTGTTTTTCTACCATATCTATCCCCGTCGAATGACGAATCAATTCTGGAATCATTCCGCCAGCAAGACGCGGGTTAATCTCTACTATTTTACTTCCTTGAGCAGTCAGCTTTACTTCGGTATGTGTTGCCCCATTTGTCATTCCGACGTATTTAAGCGCTTTTTCAACCGTCATCATTATTTCCTTCGATGTATCTAATGGAAGTGGAGCTGGGAAAAGATGACGATACTCGACAAAATAAGGAATGCCTGTTAAGCTTTTTTGTGTAATGCCTATACAGGACATTTCTCCTTGACAACCTAACATTTCAACGCTCACTTCTGGACCTTCAACATATTCTTCGATCAGAACAGTTTGGGCTGTGTCCTGTCCTCTTACATTCTTTTCTACTGATAAAATTTCATTGATCATTTCGTATATTTCATCTAGCGTATAGCAAAGGCGTACTAAGTTAGAGCCACTATCATCTGCCGGCTTCACAATGCATGGGAGGCCAACCTTTTCTGCTACATTGTCAGCATCAGCAATAGATCGCACAATCATAAACTTAGGTTGTCCAATACCTGCTTCCGCCAAATGCAAACGGGTTGCAACCTTATCCCTGCAAGTACGTATAGCGTTTGGAGTATTTCCAGGCAAACCATATTCAGCAGCTAAATGTGCAGCCGTTTCCAAATAAAAATCACTTGTCGTTAAAATACCAGCAACTTTCTTCATATCTATCGTTTTTTCTATCGTTTGCTTTAATAGATCAATTGAATTAGTATCTGCTAAGACAACTTCTGTTCCTGTCTCTTCTAATCCGATATATCGTTCAGGCTTGTTGGTAAAGAAAATCGGTCTATATCCTAAAGCTTGTGCTTTCTTTAAAGCTAGCATCCCTGTCCCAGTCGTATTCGATTCAACGAAGATGAAGTGATTTTTCACGGATAGCCTCTCCTTTCAACAATGAATAGGACCAATTTTTGACTACTGTGTTGTATGGAACTTGTTGCGGAGACTGAGGCAGCCGTAACTCATTTACGTTATTTTGCAAGCGATATTCTTCATTGTAGATTGTATGAACATATCGATCTCCTCGGTCTGGAAAAATGGCAACAATTTTTGTCTGATCCGATACTTGGCTGCTCAGCCAGCGTGCTACTGCATATACAGAGCCTGAGCTGTTGCCAGCAAATATTTTTTCTTTTCGAGCGAGCTCTAAAGTTGCCGCAAATGCTTCTTCATCATTTAACCAATGTACTTCATCTATAATGTTATGTTTCACATTTAGTGGAACTAAACTATTTCCTAAACCTCCCTGCAATCTTTTCGGATAATCAGGCTGACCAAAAATAGCACTGCCAACACAATCAACTGCTACCACTTTTAAGTTTGGATTCCTCTCTTTTAACGCAGAGGCAGTTCCACTCAAAGAACCGCCGCTACCAACTGAAGCAACTAGAATATCCACTGATTCTATCGCTTCTATTAGTTCATCAGCTAATTCTCTATAAGCTAATGGATTATATGGGTTTTCATATTGACGGGGCCAAAATGCATTAGGAAATTGTTTCATGAGATCAGCTAGCTTTTCTAAGCGGGCGCTTTGCCACCCATGACTCGTCATTTTATTTACTACGTGCACTTTGCACCCCATTGCCTCTAATTTTTTAAAAGTAATGTCATCAATACGAGGATCAGTCACAATATGCACTTCATGCCCTAAGTATGTTCCTACAAGTGCTACCCCTGCTGCCATCGTTCCTGACGAGCTTTCGATAATAGGGGCGTCATCCTTTAATTCTCCAGTTTGTTTTGCATTCAAAATAATTGTTTTTGCGGTTCGATCTTTCATTCCAAACGGGTTTAACAGTTCCAGTTTCGCAAATACACTTCCTTTAGCTTGAGCATCTAATCTCAGCTTGACTAATGGTGTTTTTCCGATCGCATCAATGATATCTTGTCGGAGCATCTACTTTCATTCCTTTCTGTAATCATTCCAAGAGTGATAAATTTCCACATGATTTGTTAACTTTTTTAAACGATCTACTGCAACTAATAATTTATTAAAATATTTAGGGTCAGAAATAGAAAGTAAAATTCCTAAACATGTACCACTATGGGTAACAGCAACACCATCCGCATCGATTTCTTCCTGAATATAAATGACTTCTTCTAGGAATTTTTTTGGTTTTAATTTTTGGTTGAGAATAGCACTGCGAGTTGCAACATCTCCAATCCCTTTTACATCTTTTTCATGTATCGCTTTTGAGATTTTCGTTAACAATTCCCCATATTCCAATTGATCTTGAACAGTAAATGGCTTCGATATTTTGTTAAACTCTATTGTATCAACGTCTCCCCCCTCATCAATACTTACTACGGTCATAGGAGGAAGTTGACCAAGGAATTCGTACAAACGCCCCTCACGATGAAAATAAGAAACTGAACCTTGGTACATAACCCCGTCTGACGGTTCGATTTGTTTCATAAACGATTCAATGAGAGAGACTGGTATTTGTAATTCGTAGCAAGCTCCGATCGCACGGGCTACTGCGACCAAATCTGCTGAAGAACTTGCTAAACCTTTTCCAACTGGAATATCACTTTCAATCATCAAATTCCCACCTATTGGAAGGTCGTAATACTGTAAGATATATGCCGCAAATCGTTTCGCTTTTTCTTTATGAGATGGATAGACGATAAGATCATGATTATTAGAATTTGCAATAAACGTCGCATGTGAAAACCGAGAGATTGGAAATGTAACAAGAAAGTCAGAGCTTACATCGTTTTTCTCGATAACACCTTGTAGCAATTCACCAAATGTACCAAATGAACTTCCACGCCCAATATTATTCGTTACTTTTATTTGCGTTTGCTGAAGAACACTCATTTCATTCGCCCCCGATTTGTGTTAGCAATAATTGTACCTTCTGCTTAGAACTTGTCACACGTTCATGTTCTTCATTCCATTCAAGCGTTATTTTCTTCATTTGTGTTTTTTGTTCCTGAAGCATTTTTTCAACTTCAGTAGGATTGGTAGAGCCCAACGTTTGCTTGCCATATAAGTTTTGTCGGACACTAAAAGCCTTTTGCAAACATTCCTCAGAAATAGAAATAACAAAACCTTGCTCCTTACAAATCTCTTCAAGTGTTTGTACATCAACTTGTGTTGGTTTTAATCCTTTATTTGCGACTCCTAAAATATATTGTCCAGTAATCACTTGTGAAACCCTATAAGGAATGTTTTCCTCTAAACATAAGAAGTTTGCTAAAGAAAATCCTCCAAAATATTCTTGTTCACATAATTCTGTCATCCGATTTTCTTGAAATTTCAAGTTTTCTACTACAACAGTCATCAGTTTTATAATCGTTTTCGTTGTTTCAAACATTGTAATAAGATGAGTACTTGCTTCTTTAGAAGTTTCAACTAAATTAGTGAAAGCTGTATTGCGCTGTCCTAAAACAAAATCTTGATAAAGTGCGGATAAATGGGATGTTTTCCCTCGAATGCGTTCTAAGATAGGAAAATTCTTTTTTTGTGGCATTGCAGAGGAGATTCCAGATAAACTGTCTGGCAAATCTATTAAACGGTGCTCACTACTCCCCCAAAGGATGAGGTCTGTAACAAAGCGGCTAAGCAATACACCGAAATTTGATAGTTCACTAGCTATTTGCAAGACCCATTCACGAGATGCGACTGAAACTAAGGCATGGGCTTGCGGCTGATGAAAACCTAGTAATTGAGCGATTGTCTTCCGATCCCATTCAAGTTCTAAGCCTGCCATTGCACCTGAACCGAATGGGCAGCTATTAATTTCTTCGTAATGGTGAAATAAACGATTTAATAGTTTCTGTATACGATCTGATAGAGCTGAAAGGTAAAATCCTGGTGTGATCATTTGTGCGGGTTGATAATGTGTATACCCTGGCATAGGGATAGAGAGGGTATTTTCTGCAAGATGATGTAAAGAACTCCATAAATTAACTAATCCTTGACTTAACTCTAATATTTTCTCACGTCCAAACATTAATTGAGCAGTTGCTTGGAAATCATTGCGACTACGATCCACATGCCATGTTGCTGCTTTATCTGTTAGACGTTCTTCCACATAGCGTTCAATCGCAAAAGAAATATCAGACATATTCTTTTCTGGATTTGCTGAGATGTTACTTTGAGTGATTGCATTTAAAATCTCTGTAATCTCTAATAAACTTTCTTTTTTCATAATTCCTAAGCGATTGTATTCAAGTAATAATACCTTCTCAATCCAAATATAGTGAGAAAACAAGTGTTTTAGTTCATAAGAAAATTGGGGTGCTAAAATTTCATCATGAAGCAAACTATTTGGATTTTCCTGTATTCTACCTGTAAGGATCATCTGTCCTTTGGTCATTGCGTATACTGCTCCTTTCATTATTTAAACTTTAAATGGTTAAAAACCCTTTTTATTACAAAAAGAGGTTTCATCCTCATTGTATATACACATATACTAAATGTCAACAATTTAGTTTTAAAATGGTAATGAAGTAAATTAGATACAATAATTATTAAATTTTGGTAATATTATTAATAAACTAAAATAATGAAAGGTCGATCCTGAACTTACATTAGGACTAAAAAAATGATGTAAAATTAGCTATATATATGTAATAATTAAATAAAAACTATTTTCTGATTTGCAGGAATTTTTTAGAAGAGCTGAAAGGAGTATTCGTTCATGTCCATATATATTGCTTTATTACAAGAACAGGATGCAGTGAATTTGTTTCAGTTTGAGTGTGAGAACAGAACGTTCTTTGAAAAAATGGTACCAAGTCGGGGCAAGGACTATTATCATTTTAAATATTTTAGAATGAGACATAGTGAATTATTAAAAGAGCAAGATGACAATACTTCATTTTTTTATTTAATAAAGAATAATCTCGACGATATAGTAGGAAGAATAAACTTAGTCGATATTGATAAAAATAAACGAAAGGCACACCTAGGATATCGAGTAGGAGAATCTTTTACAAGGAAAGGAATTGCGGATAAAGCAGTGAAGCTTTTATTACAAGAAGCTCCAAAACTAAATATACGAGAGATACATGCAAAAACAACTAGCAATAATATTGCATCTCAAAAAGTATTAGAAAAAAACTGCTTTAAACAGACATTTATAAATGACGAAGAAGAAATAGAGTTTAATGGTCAAAAATTAAAATTGATACGTTATATTTGGAATTAAACACAAATAGTTTCATAAAATCAACTATTAAAAACCGTTGTATTTTGAACGGTTTTTAGTAGTTGAATAACAATAAACAATAAAATTGTGTTTTGCTTCACTACAAATGATAATGAATCAATTCTGAATTGGAAGAATAATCTTCACTTCGAGGATCTCATTTCTTAATAAGCTTTAAACTCTCCCATTTAACTTTTCTGTCAAAATGCTCACAATTGAGAGTCCTAATTCTGTATGTTGATTTCTCGCTTTATCTTTTGTGTAAAAGCGATCAAATAATCTGGTAACATCAATATTATCAGGCTGAAAATTCTCCCCAAGAAGAAGCCCCCTTTTCATTAAAAAATCATCCCCTAATCGAAAAATTAAAATAAATTAGGTTACTTATTAAGGGAGGATTACATGAATGTTGTGTGTAAACAAATATTAACGTTTTCCAAATGAAAACTATTCTCATTCTCAACTAATTATGTTAAGATGATTGAGAATGGTTGTCAATAAAGAAGACATTGCAAAATGACAACGAATAGCAATGACTCATTTCTTATATAAGGAGTTGGATTCGTGGATACGCAGAATATTTTTGATGTAACAATAGTTGGTGGCGGTCCAGCAGGATTGTTTGCATCTTTTTACAGTGGGTTGCGAGAATTAAAAACGAAGATTATTGAATTTCAACCAAAGCTCGGAGGGAAAGTCCATGTGTATCCTGAGAAAATGATTTGGGATGTTGGCGGAGTAACTCCTATTCCGGGAGCTCAATTGATTGAACAATTAATAGAGCAAGGCTTAACTTTTAACCCTGAAGTTGTTTTAGGAGAAAAAGTTGTTTCTATTTCGCAAGCAGAAGATAAATTGTTCGTATTAAAAACTGCTTCAGGTGAAAATCATTATTCAAAAACAGTCATTTTAGCTGTTGGCGGTGGAATTTTAAAACCTATGAAACTGAACGTCGAAGGAGCAGAGCGTTTTGAAATTTCAAACTTACATTATACAGTTAAATCGCTTGCTCAATTTCGCGGAAAAACAGTATTAATTTCCGGAGGAGGCAATGCTGCAATCGATTGGGCTAATGAGCTTGAACCAATTGCGGAAAAGGTATACCTCACTTATCGAAAAGATATGTTAAAAGGGCACGAAGCACAAGTTTCCCAAATGATGGGAAGCTCTGTTGTATGTTTCTTTAACACAGAGATCAATAAGTTGATTGCTTCAGAAGGACATGATGTGATTGAAAAGGTTGAATTAAAAAGTACAGAGAGTGGCGAAAAGCTGCAAATAGCTGTTGATGAAGTCATTATTAATCACGGCTATGAGCGAGATAAAGATTTACTAGCAAAAAGTGACTTAAAAATTAAAATGGAAAATGAATACTTTGTTGCTGGCACCCCAATGAGTGAAACTTCAGTGCCAGGATTATATGCAGCTGGAGATATTTTGCATCACGAAGGAAAATTGCATCTGATTGCCGGCGCTTTCCAAGATGCTGCTAACGCGGTCAATAAGGCAAAACAATATATTACCCCAGATGCAACAAAAGTAGGCATGGTTTCTTCACATAACGATATTTTCAAGAAAAAGAACAAAGAATTATTGAAGCATTTATATAGCTAATTTTTTCTATATCGCTTTTTCAATCCTCATTGTTAATAGCCTGTTTTTGAAAAAAGTGTAAATCAAAAACAGGCTTAAAACATTTTTAAAACATCTGTTCCCTTCATATGTTATTTCCCATACAGTGGCCTCACAAGCTAAAAACGACTGCAGCTTTTGTACAATTCTTGCACCATTACTCCCAATTACTCCATTCTCCCTACACTTCAAGATTGCGTAAATGCAGGTTTAATAAACATCCCTTTCCTTTGATAAGCATCGCGAAAATAGTTTCCAAAAGGAAACTATTATGATAAACTTCTTAAATGATACATACACAGACAGGAGGATTCTTACAATTGGAGCGAAACCAACCTAGTGAACTGGAAAACGCGTTATCATACTTGCAATGTGTCCTTATTGCTAGACGTACACGAATAAATCCCGAACAAGTCACATGGGCACAATATGATGTATTGGAGTTTCTCCGCATTCAGGGGCCAATGATGCCTTCCGTTTTGAGTAAATCGCTTGGCATGTCACGATCAAGTACATCAAAAAACCTTAGAATTTTAAAAGATAAACAACTAATTAATCAAACACAGTGTGGGAAAGATAAACGAGAACAGCTGACAGCACTTACGGAAAAGGGAAAAACATTCCTTGCATCTGCTGCAAAAAGCCGTCATGAATCTGCAACGATTGCCGCCTCTGTTCTTACACCTGGCGAGCAATGTATTTTTACTGAAATTTGTCAAAAAATAGCTTCGGCTCTAAATGAAGATCATATGAAAAAATAGTTTCCGAAAAGAAATCATATAGGACTGAGAGATAAAAATGAAGAAGAATAAATTAAAACCGAAAGATGTTCACAACGTACTCCATGTTGTCGGAGCAAGAGAAAAAAATTTAAAAAACGTGACAGTGAGTATTCCGAAAAAACAAATTACTGTTTTTACAGGTGTATCTGGTTCTGGGAAATCTTCGCTTGTCTTTGACACGATTGCGGCCGAATCTCAACGCCAGCTCAATGAAACATTTACAAGTTTTGTTCGCCATCGACTTCCACATTATGGGCAGCCGGATGTTGATTCACTTGAAAATTTATCAGTTGCAATGGTCATCGATCAAAAGCGAATTGGCGGAAACGCTAGATCCACTGTCGGTACGATAACAGATATTTATTCGCTATTGCGCCTACTGTATTCGCGGATTGGTCAACCTTTTGTCGGCTACTCAAATGTCTTTTCATTTAATAATCCTCATGGAATGTGTCCAACATGTGATGGTCTTGGGAAGGCAGCCACTATTCATATTGATCGCCTTATCGATAAAAGCAAGTCACTTAATGAAGGAGCGATACAGTTTCCCACTTTTAGACCTGGTGATTGGCGATGGAAACGCTATGCCTTCTCTGGTTTATTCGATAATGATAAGAAATTAGGAGCGTATTCAAATGAAGAATGGCATACCCTCCTATACAAAACGGATATAAAGCTAACGAATCCATATGTTGAATGGCCTAAGACCGCTAAATATGAGGGCATCATTCCTAGATTCGAACGGAGCTTTCTAACAAAAGAATCTAAAGAAGGAAGCCGTTATAAAAAAGAAATTGATTTTATCGTCTCAAGAGAAGTTTGTCCACAATGTAAGGGAGCAAGGCTCAATCCGCATATTTTAAGCTGCAAAATCAATGGTAAAAATATTGCAGACTGTACAGCTATGCAGGTCAGTGATCTTATAGGAGTGATGCGTACAATTGAGGAACTATCAGCAAGGACAATGGTATCTGCTATTATTGAACGTCTTGAACATCTCGATTCCATTGGTTTAGGCTACCTTAGTCTTAATAGAGAAACAGCTACTCTTTCTGGCGGTGAATCACAGCGGGTAAAAATGGTTCGTCATCTTGGCAGCAGTCTAACAGATATTACATACATTTTTGATGAACCAAGCATCGGACTTCACCCTCGTGATGTTCATCAACTTAACACGCTTCTTAAACGTCTTTGCGATAAAGGAAATACTGTTCTTGTTGTTGAGCATGATCCCGATGTCATTTCGATTGCTGACCACATCATTGATATGGGGCCTAGAGCGGGAACAAACGGAGGCGAGGTCGTGTACGAAGGTGATCTCATAGGTTTGGCTGCTTCTAATACACTAACCGGAACGCACTTGAGTCAACGTCCTCATCTGAAGACGATGCCTAGACAATCTCATGGTTCTCTTGTGATCGAGCATGCTTCACTGCACAATCTGAAAGATGTAAGTGTTGCGATTCCGAAAGACGTCATGACGGTTGTTACAGGTGTAGCTGGTTCAGGAAAAAGCACGCTCATAAATGGGGTGCTGCCACAATACTATCCTGAAGCAATATTCATTGATCAAAGTGCTGTACGCGGTTCAAAGCGCTCCAACCCTGCTACTTATACCGGCATGCTCGATTTAATACGGAGCTTATTTTCTAAAGCAAACAATGTCAGTGCATCTTTGTTTAGTTTTAATTCTGAGGGTGCATGTCCAGAGTGCAAAGGACTTGGCATGACGTACTTAGATTTGGCTTTTATGGACCCGATCGCCAGTATCTGTGAAGTATGCCAAGGCCGCCGCTTCACTAACGAAGTGCTTGGGCTTCGCCTGCGCGGCAAAAACATTAGCGAAGTGCTAGAAATGACTGTTTCCGAGGCGAGAACTTTCTTTTATGAAAAAGATATCAAGCCAATTTTAGAAAGGCTTTGTGATGTCGGATTAGATTACATTACTCTTGGACAGCCTCTTCATACTCTGTCAGGTGGTGAAAGACAACGGATGAAACTCGCTAGTGAGCTGGAGAATAGCGGACAAATCTACGTTCTTGACGAACCGACCACTGGATTGCACATGTCTGATGTTGAGCGTCTCATCGGTCTGATGAACCGGCTTGTTAATAACGGCAGCACACTGATCGTAATCGAACACAATCTTGATGTGATTAGTCAAGCTGATTGGATCGTTGATCTTGGACCCGGTGCAGGTCATGCTGGCGGCAAAATCATGTTTACCGGCTACCCTGCTGACCTTGTGAATAGCGAATCATCTATTACTGGACGCTATTTAAAAAAACATCTTCGTTAAAGCTAGACATTTAAAAAACTCGGAAAGAAGATTTTTCTCTCCGAGTTCTATTTGTAAATAATAGGTCCACTACGTAAACAAAATTTGACGATTAACCTTTTTCACTAAAGAGTTACTAATTAAAAATTTTATTTTTTAATAACAAGCATACAATCGAACATTGAAATGAAAACCAAAAAAGATAACTTAGTCTCTCTTTTACTTTTATAATTTTATAAAGATTTTAACATTGTATAATTAACAAAAGAAAAATTGTAATAGGCTTTTGTATGAGAAATGCTAATGATATCCAACTATAATTAATTATTAGGATTAATAACTTCATTACTTATTTCCAAGTTCGATGAAGATTTATGTTTTAAAAACATGCCAACACCAATTATTGCTAATATCCCACCAATTATTTGTGATAATGAAGTTGTTTCTCCTAGTAATAGGTAAGCTAAAATAATTGCTCCTATTGGCTCCCCTAAAACCCCCATTGAAATAGTTGTAGCATCTACAAATCTTAACAACCAATTAAATAGTACATGACCAAAAATATTAGGGACTAAAGCCAACAGTAAGAATATCCACCAATCATGAACTGGATATTCAATCAGTGATAAACCATTAATGATGTTGTAAAAAAACAAAATAATTCCTCCAATTAAGAATACAAAAAAGCTGTATATTGAAGGAGGAATTTTTCTACACAAATCTTGTCCTGCTAGCATATGAATAGCAACAGCAAGAGTACCAAGAATGGATAGGAAATCACCGTATAGGGCTGTTGAAGAAAGACCGATATCTCCTGAAGCAATAATGATTGATCCTGTTATAGCTATCAGTATACTTAATATCCCGAAAATGTTTGTTTTCTCTTTAAAAATAAAATAAGCCCCTATCATTACAAAAACAGGTTCTAAAGTTGTTAGAATCATTGAACTAGCAACTGTAGTATACTTCAACGAATCCATCCAAAATAAGAAATGTAATCCTAAAAACAAACCAGAAATAAATAAAAGAAACCAATCTCTTCTACTTATATCTTTAGACACTTTGTTAAGTTTTTTCCATGGTAAGAATGGAAATAACATTATAACTGTTAAAAGCAATCTATACATCCCTAATATAGATGCAGGAGCAGCAGACCATTTGACCAATATTGATGAAAAAGAAATTGCCACAACACCCATTAATAAAATTACTGTTGGAGGAAAGGGTATTTTATAGCCTTTCATTTTAACCCTCCTTGTTTACATTAAAAAAATTCTATAAAAAATGAATCACAATTTTGATTTATATCGCATCTTATTTTGTTATTTTATTATTCTGTCATTTTCCGAGTTTCTTTGAGATCTAGATTTTCGTAAATCTCTAGCAATACGCACTCTTTTTAGCCATCTATCATCTCCGTTATACTTTGCATAAAAAGGTTTTCTGCCATGTATAGCTCTAAAATTATCAACGAAAAATGCATCTCCAGGTTGTAAAACTACATCAACTATCACTTTATTAAACTCTTCTATTAAATGATCAAGTGCTTCCTTTTCATCACTTGTCTCCTGAGTTCTATCCATAAAGTACGGATCTATACGTAGATAAGGAGCATCTTTGCTACCAAATAACACAGACGTTTTTATAGCTTTTGGAGTACTGAAATCATTGACTATTGTATTATTTTGAATTTGATGAGCATTATCTGGCTTAATAATGAATCGTTTTTCAAAAAGGATTTTCTTATGTTTATCATTAATTTCTATTGAGTTAATAGAAGCAAAAGTAGTCGCTGCTTTTTCAAAATTTTTTAAGCAAAATAATCCTAAGAATTCTGGTGCGTATGTTTGAAACGAGTCTTCTGTATGCCAACAAATGAGTTCTTCACTAGCAGAATTTAATTGTTTTTTTTCGTCACCTTTAATCGGTAAAATATCTTGAATAAGCTTTCCATCCTGCTCTGTTGACCAACCAAAAATATCTCCTATTATAGAACTATATAAGACAAATAATATTTCTTGCTTTACTGTACTTTTTACAACTGAACTTTCTTTCCAGTGAGAAGGTGTTAGACCAATTTCATTGTTATCTATTGGATAGCCTCTTATAACACAGGCACTCTTGTCTTCTGAGAGTCTAAATTCGTTCAAAAAGAACTTCACTCGTTCCGGCAATAAATGAGCGTATATACTAGCATTTCGTATAAATTGATCTTCATCGGCCTTTTTATATCTTTCTGCTAACTTTTCTAAAAACCCATTAATCTCATCTATTTCATCAGGATTAAGTGTCAGAATTACTGGTTTTTCAATTGTTTTTATCAAGATCACACTTCCTTTTATATTTATTTCTTTAAATGGAAAATCACAAATAATATACCATATTATTATAAATAAATCAAAAATTCTTTAAATTCTTTTTGTTAAATGTTAATTAAATTAACACCAATTGGTGCTCCAACCTTTGACATTATTGATTTAACAGCAATAAACAAATGAAAGGAGCACCTCTAAATTATAGTTAACCACAGCAGTTACGAAGATTTATACTTAATTTTACATTAGAAAATACTACTTTAATGATGATGTCTTTACTTTATTTATTAGAATAATGAAGATGAAATCAATTGCTTTTTGTTAGACAGTAAATACTCCATTAAAGTTAATAAAAACGTTTTTTTTAATGATTATTAATTGGAATCACATTTTAAGCTTTCTCAAACTTTAAAGATTTCGGTTTTTTTAATGCAAAAGCCATTCCAACAAAGATGAGAACAATCCCTAAAATTTGTAGACTATCAGGGCGAAAGCCTGTAAACACTGTATCCAGTAGGATAGCGACCCCTGGATCAAGGAATACTAGCGCCGAAATCATTTGGGTAGATAAGTCTCGCAAACTATCAAAAAACAAATAATAAACCAATCCTGTATGGATAAATCCTGTTGCGATAATGGCAATCCAGTTGCTTTGAGTCAGTCCAGTAAATGCGTCAAAATCGATAAACGGCATTAAAATAAAAATGCCTATAAAAGTTTGTATGAATGTCATCGCATAAGCGCTTGTATGCTGTATCCCTTTTCCTAAGATTGTCGTAAAGGCGTAAAAAAGAGCAGCAAGCAGCGCCCATACCATCCCTGAAGATAATAATGCAGCGTAAGACAGGTTTGAATCAATGCCAATAATAAATAGGGTGCCAACGAAACAAATGATAATGGAAACAAAAGCTAACAGTGTTAACTTTTCTTTAAATACGATGCTTCCAAGCATTAGTACGATGATTGGAGCAAGATGATAAATAGAAATAGCTACTGTCACTGACATCATTTCAAATGCTTTAAATAAAAACACCCAATTGAACACGAGAAAAATGCCACATACAGCGATTTGGATGAATTCCCGTTTCTTCCACTTTTCTTGTTTATGCTTTCCAGTTATAAACCAGCAAAAGCTTAAAAATAGCGTTGCAAAGATGCAGCGCACAAAAACCAATTCAAATGAAGGCAAGCCGGTTTTGACAGAAAAAAAGCCAATCGAACCGAAAATAGCCATCGAAATGGACATTTTTAACATCGGTAATAATCTCATCTTTCATAAAACTCCTTTTATTTATTGAATATTGCTTATATTAAAAAAGTATAAATCAGCCTCGAATAAAAAAAAAGACTTGTCCTCTATTTTAAGGTTGAGTGTTGCTGTACCCCCAACAACATAAAAAAAGAATGGACAAGTTTTATGATCCGCCTTATTTATACAGTATCTAATATTCTAACACAATAAAGAAAAAATTGTAGCATACAAAACAAGCGGCAAGTCTGCCGCCTGTTTATTGTCATCTCTAAATTTTGATCATTATTTTTGCTTTTCCCGCTCATTCTAAGTCATGAGTTACAAAAACAATTATACTCATCTTCTACATAGATGATATGGATCGATAAATTCTTCTCGTTTGTATCATTCAGCTTTTTCTCCAATGTCTCATTATAAATATTTTCAACCTCTACCTTTTGAAAATAAAGTGAAACTTCTATGAGTGGGGGTTTTCTCTCATCCCCCACTCATGGTTAGTTGAACCAATCGGACATTTACTGGCAGTTATCCCCCACCTAGACTTCTTCCATTCCTCTTACTCCCCGAGGTGGGGGTCTTACTGCCAGTTAGATGTGGGATAAAAATAAGACAAAAATTGTTTTTTTAATTTCTTTTTCTAATTGTTTTACTTTTGATTTTTTTGAGAACAAATTTTTTCTTTATTTAAATAAATTTTCATTCGTTTTCATGGGGATTAATTGGTAAACCTTTATATCATTCCGTTTTCGCACTATCCCTTCACTCATCCATAAAAAAACTTCTCTTAGATAACGATATCTAAAAAGTATTGCGTTTGAATCTATTGTTATTAGAATGATGTTTCCTATCTTTCAGTTAGAATAGGAATTTGTACAGCAAACTTATTGATAAGTCTCATCATTCACTTTCAATTTCAAGTATCAATCATAGTGGATGAAATCCTAATCTCATTAAAACATGCCATCACTGCATTTCCGAATGATCTAATATCCTCCAAGTAATCAAACCCGGCAGGTGAACCAAAACTATTAAACATGCGAACTACTACAAGATCTTTTTCAGGGATAACTAAAACCGCTGCTCCTGTATAGCCGAGAATTTGATAAGCACCTTTTGGAACCAGCTCTCCGATTTCTGTATTTTTTGCAGGGAGATCTTTCACAAACCAAAAAAATCCGTTTTGCGGAAAGTCTGTAGAAAGCATTTTGGGGCTTTGTAATGATGTCGCCATATCTAACATGTCTTTAGCTACGATTTGTTTGCCATTAATGAATCCCTTTTTTAAATGAAGATATCCCCAATATGCCAACTCTCTTGCTGAAACATACATATTCATTTTATCTCCATTTATGTCATCACTTGTGTACCAATGAGGATCATTAGGTTCTCGAATCACTTCAACGAATGTCTCTTCCCTCTTCCCATACCAGCCAGTTTCTTTTAAACTCAACGGTTCAATCACTTGTTGAAAAACAATATCAGCAATTGTTTTTCCTGTTGTATTTTTAATTATTTGCGAAATAAGGTCAACACAAATATCTCGATAAGCCCAGCTCTCTCCTGGTAAAAACTCACGGATGATGCTTTTGTTGACTGTTCTAAGACCATGAGTATGCGTCAATAAATGTCTAATCTTTGTACCTTTTAGCAGATCAGCATCTACTGACGGCAAGTATTGACAAGCCTGGTCGTCTATACTTGCTATATACCCTTTATGAATTGCATATGCGATAGCAAATCCGATATAGCTTTTCCTTACTGAAGCTACATGAAATTGTGTATCCTCTTGAATAGCTCTTGAATTCAAAGCTTTTGATTGCCTTCCCCAGTAGGTTTCTTTGACGATCTTATCTTTATGAATAACAATAGCTGCCGCTCCTGTGGCGTTAAGAGACTCGTATGTATTTTTTACATGGGAGGCGACTAAATCAAAGCGATTGCTAAGTTTTCTTTTTATATACATGATTTTTTTCTCCTCATACGAAATTGATAACTAGGGTAATTTCTTCGATATAGTTGAAAAAAATCCTGCACATTATAATCAGGAAAGGAAATTATTTATATTATCCTAGTAAAATCAATGTCATGAGCTAGAGACCAGCAGGTTCTAGCAACACATCTTCCACATTCCGATTCGGATTAACATTCGAAGCTCTGCTTCCGTAATCTGACCATAAAATTTAATGAAAAATGGACTATTCATAAATCTTAATGAATAGTCCTAATATTATTAATTTATTTCCTTAACTATTATTTTTAGGCTGGCCATAATGTTCAAATCGTTTTACCATCTTTTCCATCTCATCATCTGATAGAATGACAGGTTCCCCGATAGCCTTTGCTTGCCAGTAAAGGCGCGCACAGAATTCCAATTGTTCATAATGGCAAATGCTTCTTCAATACTTCCTCCAATCACATTTATTCCATGATTAGCCAATAGTACAGCTTTTCTGCCTTCCATTGCTTTTAATGCGTTTTCTGCCAACTCTTTCGTTCCATAAGTAGCATATTCAGCACATCTAATATTTTTTCCCCCAGAATGAGCAAGAAGATAATCAACTGCTGGCAAATCAATATTCAAGCAAGAAATGGTTGTAGCGTATAAAGCATGCGTATGAATCATGGCAACTGCATCATCTCGATTTTGATAAACGAATGAATGCATCTGATTTTCACTTGACGGTTTCAGTGAACCTTCAACAATATTGCCATTCAAATCCATGATCACAATATCTTCTTCTCTCATTTGATAATAGTCAATACCACTCGGTGTGATCGCCATATATCCAGATTCTTTATCAAAAATACTAATATTGCCGCCAGTTCCTACTGTTAATCCCGTATCAATTAATTTTTTTCCGTATTTAATCAGTTGTTTCCTCTCTTCTATTAATAAAGCCATTTTGTATTACCCCCTTTTTAAAAGTTAAATAGTTATGATAGGAAGGTGCTGCTTTTCATCCCTAATCGGATAACCAAGATCGCTGCTTTTTCCTCGCACGATCCATTATCTTATCCTTGTCCCAATATAGCTACTGCTTAGACGTGGGAATAGATTAATCTTTTATCTGCTTTTCGTTTATTGTCTGATGATATTTTTCTTGCAGTATTTCTTTATAACGACGATTCTTTCTTGGATGCCGTTTCCGATGATATTTTTGTGCAATGAGCGCAAAAGCGAGGGCCAAAATAGTTGGTATTATCATCTTAGTGAAAATAGATATGATTAAGCATAAAGCTGATAAAAATACCAACAAATTGATAAGTGCCTTTTCTTTATTCATCTAAATTATAATCGTGATCGATTTTATCTATTGCTGCAATACCGAGTTTATCAAACAGCAAAGCCTTTTCGGCAATATAAGCATTGTATTCAAGGCGGCCCAGTATATCATACGCTTTCGTCAAGTCTGTATCAGTAATGAGAACACCGTGTTTATTCAATAATATAGCATTTGTCACTGCAGCTTTTCCTTTTGATACAAGGTGTGTTCTTACTTTTTCCGCCAGCTCAGGACTTGTTGCGGGTGCAAAATCAAGACAAACGATATCACCGAGTTTTTGAGTCGCTTCTGTCAGATTAGGCATATCTATTCCCATCGTAGCAAACACCATAGATTGCAACGCATGCCCATGCAAGACACAGCCAATTTTTTCATTTTCCTTATAGCAAGCCATATGCATGTTGATTTCCCGAGTGATGCCGCCATCACCTTCGACAATATTTTCATCCATATCGACAACTAGTATTTGATAAGGTGAAAGTTCACAATGATATTTCTGAGACATGTGGGTCGGTGTCATAATAATATGATTCTCATTCATTCTGACACTAACATTCCCACCAGCTGTATTGGTTTCATACCGTGCAAACATCTTCTTTACAACATTAGCCAGTTCTTCTCGTTCTTGTTGATATAGCATGTTAACACCCCTATATTTCGGTAATTTTCACTAGCTCCTTCATTCTCAAAGCATCTTCTAAGCTAAAAGTTGAGCTATCATGATGCATCACTTTGCTTGCTGCGCATGCACTAGCAAGTTTTAATGTTTCTGGAATGGAAAGATGTTTATATAGTCCCGATAAAAATGCACCAACAAAACAATCTCCTGCTCCTGTATCATTTACTTCCTTCACTTTTGGCGGCAACACTCTGTACACTTTTCTATCGTGTACACAATAGCTGCCTTTTTCGCCTAATGAAGCTACAATATATTGGATATTGTTATTTAGATTCTTTAAATAATCGATCGTATTTTCCTTGGTACTGTTCAGTTCGTTCAATTCAAATTCATTTGGCTTGATAAAATCAACTGCCATTTCAACCGCTAATTTTAATGCTTCTCCAGATAAATCACATGCAATAAAACAGCCTGCTTCTTTAAGAACTCCAATTAGCTTTCTCAAATCATTCAGCGTGAAATTGATTGGCAAGGATCCCGCTATTAACACGATGTCATCTTGCTTGACTTTCGCTTTTAGGTTCTCGATAAAAGCGTATTTATCTTCTTCACTGACTGTCATGCCTTTTTCAGTTAACATTGTCGTACCAGTTGTATTTCTGTCAATGATGATATAGCATTCTCTAGTTGCCTGTCCCCTGACCACAGTAAAATCATCTTTAATATGCTTTGCCTTTAATATCTTTTTGAATTTGTTATTATTGACATCTCCTATAAACCCTAAAGCGAGATGATGAACATTTAATTGAGACATGACATGTGCCGCATGAGTACCTTTACCCCCGATATCATAAGCAATCTCTCTTATTCTATTTGTTTTTCTGCTTTCCATTTTCTCTTCTAAATACAATAATCGATCTATGGCAGGATTTAACGTTATTGTATATATCATTTAATCGTTACCACCAATTCCTTCATATTAAGATTTTAATTCCAATGTACGTTTTTTCATTTCCTTGCGATAGAGGATAAAAGCTAGTACCCAAGCAACAGCGAAAGCAAATCCCAACACTTTGAACTGACCCATCTCAGTCAAAATAAAGCGAATATCTGGATATTCAATTGTACTCCATGTTAAAACTTGTCCACTTTCAATTTTCACTGCCTTTGTACTCTCCGCTAGGTCAGTAATAATGTCTGCAAAATAAGTTGATGCATACAAAAATACAGGTGTCGTAATGATACTTAGAACGAGCATCCTTAGTAGGTTGCCGCCCGTAACAATGAGAGCTGGTACTGCAAGGCCAATGTTTAGAATTCCTGCAAATGGAAGGACTGCGTTTGCTGGCAGAGCAAATGCTAAGATTAATGTAATCGGAACCATGATTGTCATCACAACCCAAACTTCACTAGACCCTGCTAAAATAGGCCAATCAATCCCAATAAATATTTCTCTATCCTTGAATCGCTTTTTCATGAACTCATTGATCGCCTCTGAAAGCGGCGCCAACGCCTGCATAAATAACTTTGCAATGATAGGGAATAATGTTAAAGCCGCAGCTGCTTGCATGGCGAGCATTAACGATTCTGCAACTGAATATCCACCTGCAAATCCCAACAAAAGACCAATAATGAATCCCATCACATGGTTCTCTGCGAAAATGCCAATCCGGTCTTTCAATGCGTTTGCATCCATTTCACGATTAAACACTTTAAAGCGTCTTAAAACCCAATCAATTGGCATTAAAAAGGCGCCAAAAATCATCATACCGTGTGAAACTGTTACACCCGGAATGTTCGTTAACTTTTCAATTTGCGCCTGGTTTAAATCTGCAAATAAAAGTTCTAAAATGATCGTAATGGCTGAACCTATAAATGCAATATAAATATTTCCTGTAATTCCTATGATTAATACGGCGGTAAAAATTTTTCCCCAAACGTTCCACAAATCAACGTTTAATGTTTTCGTTTTATTGATAATGAGAAGGATTCCATTGATAACAATTTGGATAGGAAACATAAGAAACGCATATGGCCAAGCCCAAGACAACGATGCAGCAGTCGTCCATCCACCATCAATTGCTGTTAATTGTATTCCTGTTCTTTCAGCCAATGCTTGCGCTGCTGGCGTTAAAGCTTCTAACATAAAGCCGATAACAAGGTTCATACCTAGAAATGCAACACCTAAAATAATCCCAGCATTTACTGCATCTTTTACTCTCATTCGTACGATTAAACCAATAATAATCATGATCGCTGGTACAAATACTGCTGCGCCCAAATTCAGAATATACTCAAATATCGACTGTATAACATCCATAACCATCTTTCCTCCTATTGTTTTATATTTGATGATTTGTATAAAAATGATGATTAAAACCAGTCAAATCTTTATTAAGCATATCTAGGTTTAATATATTGATATATGAATAGATGGTTATTCCGTGAAACCGTCAAGTATTTAAATTTTAAATTAAACAGTGACGGCTCCATTTCATAACTTGATTATTTAAGTGCATTGATTAGCTTTTTTGTTTCTTCTTCAATCCCCATTCCCGTTAGAAAGGCGATTCCATTCAAAGTAGGAATATCATAATCTTTCGTTGGTTTTGTAATGGAAACATAGATATCACTCGTTTTTATGTGCTGTTCTAGTGATTTGATATCGATGGCCTCTACATTTGCCCTAATTTGATTGTCTTCCAAGATTTTTTTAACCTTTGATGCCACTGTTTGACTTGTGGCCACGCCACTTCCACATGCTACAATTACTTTTTTCATTTTTCCTCACTCCTAAAATTATTTTTTAAATATTTTTCCATCTCTTTCTGAGATGAAATCATATTGTAACCGTTGTTAAATTGCTCGTTTTGAAGCTTATCCATCATAAGTGATAACAATCCTATTTGTTCGGAGGGAACCTTAATGCCAAGCATAAAAATATTTTCTACTTCGATCCACTCATCAGTTGTCCCCATTTGAATAAACGGCAGTGTTTTTTTTAACTTCACCACATATATAAACGGCTTATGAACGTGCATCACATCAGTATGTGGTATCGCGATGCTCATCTTACCTGTTAAAATGCCTGTCGGATATTCTTCTTCACGTTTTGTAATTGCATCTTTAAACGTCTCTGCAACAAAACCGTTTTCAAATAAATTGTTACAAATAGTTTCAAACATTTCTTGTTGTGAAGAGTACTCTGCTTCAATTTCAATTAAATCCTCACGAAATAAGTCAGCATACTCCATTTCCTAGTTCCTCCTAATTTAGTTATTTCTTATTCAACAATTGTTTTATAGCGAATATATTATTTCCTTCTATAATTTGTGAAAGTGCCTCCTGATTTAAGAAAAGATTATTTAATCTTATTAATGTAGATACGTGTTCATTATCTACAGAAGGTGCCAATGCTACCACGATTTTCACTTCGCCTCCTGACGGTGTTCTGATAGGATTTTTAAAAATGACGACTTGAAAATCCATTTTATAGACACCATATTCTGGGCTAACATGAGGCAAGAATACATCAGGAGCAATAATCATTTGTTCATATTGCTCGAAAAACACTATGTTTGTTTGATTTATATAGTTTTGTGAAATGCTCTTTCTTTTCAATAAAGATCTCATAGAGAAAATAACAAGTTCTTCCCATTTAATCTTTTTTTCAACGATGCTGATGTGATCAATTGAGAAAATAAACTGCTCTTCCTTCTTTTTGAAATTATCTTCAACGTCGATATTGCCGCTTCTAAAAAAGTTCTCAACAATCTTGGATACTTCTTCCATGCTTTCTGTAGGTATATAATGACTAATGGAAGAAATAAGCTTCCTTGTCATCGTATAGCTATTATCTTTCATTTCTTTAGTGACACGATGTTTTAAATCTATTCTGCTTTGCTTATCAAGTATTGAAGGGATTAAAAAAGTTGTTGTGGAACTTTTAATTGGAACAGTTGTAAAAATAAAATCGACTTCATCTTCTAATTGCTCAAATTGTCTAACGGAATATGCACCAATAAAGTCAATATCTGAAAACATAGATTGCAACGTGACGAGTAATAATTTCGAGATTGATGTTCCGCTCTGGCACAAAACGACTGCTTCAAAAATCGCTTCCGTTTCCTCTGTCTGATATATCCAACCTAGTACAATCATAGATAGGTAAACGACTTCCTGCTTAGAAAGCTTATGGTGAATAATTTGTTCAAATGGATGAACAGATTTTAGAACGACATTGTATATTTCTCGGTATTCTCTAATAAATTCTTCTGCTAAAGGATTGTTTATTTGAAAACCTAATAAATTTCTGTAAATAGCAGGTCTCATATGTAAAATTACTTTTTCTCTTAGTTCTGATCTTCGAGAAATCCGAATAGCCAAATAGCCTTCAATGTTTCGAATAAATTTCTCAGTAGCAACCGAAATTTCATCACCATCTGAAATTTGCAAGGCTGACTCAACCATATTAGAAGATAGCACTTGTAAAGAAAGATATAATAAATCTGTTTCGTTCAAACAGTGATAATCCCACAACATATTTTTAATTTGTGGATATTCAACTGTATTTTTGATGTCATATTTCTCAATTCTAAATGACCATTTTCGATTGAATTTGCATGCTCTTCTTATAACAAGTTGAAGAATATAAGGCAGTTCGTCCAATTGCTCATCTGTCAATTGAATCCCTATTCTCGCTTCCACCCGTTCCAATCTTCTTCTTAATAAAAATATTTCAGACTCGGTGATTAGTCCTTTTTCTTCAAGCAAAATTCTTCCTGAAGATGAACGAAGGATTTTTTTAACGGCAGCTACTAGCAAGTTCCGAATGGTAAATTCTAAACCAGTAATAGAATAGCCTTTTTTCCGACTATAAACGATATCAAGGCCTTTCCGCTCTAAGTCATTTTTAATTGCTTTCATATCATTCAAAATTGTATTTTTGCTGACTAGACAAACGTCAGCTAATTTTTGCAGCGAAGAATATTCATTGTCTACCAACAATTCAATCAAAATCAGATTGTATCTTACATTCACTTCATGATAAGTAAACAATTTTTCTTTACCTTGAAAAAATGATTTATAACAAAGCATTTTTGACTTTTCGCTTATATAAATACCTTGCTGGTCAGAAATGATGACGTCCTTATCAAAGGATTGATTTATTTCATTTATCATATTAGTGACATCAGAATTTGAAAGATTTATTGCTGCCATCACTTCATTCAAAGTTACTTCATTTTCGAGCATCAAATATGTTAAAAGCTTCTTCCTAACACCTCCCAAATCATCACCTCCCTTGCTTTCATTTAAAGTATAGCACCCAAATAGACCTTGATTTCATCCCTTCATCACAAAATGTATTGTACGCTTATCCACCATTGTGATGAACGGTTTTAGTACAGCAAAATAACTTTTTGCCAATTTTAGAGCTTCGTCTGACTAAGACACCTTGCCAATGATTTTTCATTAATGGTTTTGTCATTTGTAAGAACGACTTTTCCAGCTTTTTACTAGCTAGTTATTTTAATAGGCGAGTGAATCTCCAACATACTGAAGTCTCGCTTAAGAAAGTTCACAGTTCCTCAGAATCGGTGCGCACAATAAAACCCACGGAGAAATGAAATGATCTCAGTGGGTTTTGTTGTGTTCTTTCATATTCTTCTTTAGTTCTCGGTCTGTTTAAAGAAATGCTAAGTTGAGCTTCAGGTCTAGTGTAAGCCGCTTATTCACTAGCGGACTTCTGAGCAAAAATGCTAATCCTAATAAAGTGAAACATCCATCTGTGGGGTTTTCTCCACTGATAAAAAGTAGAACAAAGACTAAGACCATGAGCCTCCTCGAAATAGAAAATCTTGTCGGCCTGAATCAATCGGACTTTTGACTTTCAGTTATCTGCCGCCTAGTGCTTAGGAGTTATACTACCAGTTAGAAAATGCAGGCATATAAGCAACGATAACTCTGTGATCGAAAAACTAAACATACTCCTCTTTAAGAATGGAGCATATTGCAGCATCACAAAATCGGCCTTTTTCAAAGGCTGCTTTCCGCAGCGTTCCTTCATAAATAAATCCCGCCTTCTCCAGACACTTTTTTGAACCAATATTTTCTGGATCATAAAAGGCTTCTATTCTATTTAGCCCCATTTGCTCAAAACCGTATGATAAAATTGGCTGTATCACTTCTGCCATCACTCCTTGTCTCCAATATGATGGAGCAACCTCAAAACCGATTTCAGCTTTCCTATGCTCTTTTATCCAATTATGGTAGCCACAGCTTCCAATTAATTTGTTCGTTTCTTTTATTGTAATCCCCCATCTTATCCCTTCTTTTTTTAAGAACCTTTTATTCCAGTTTTCAATTAAACGAATCGCTTCATTCATGTCTGTAAAGGTATCGAGATCATAATATTTGGTAACCTCATCGATTGAAAAATAATGGTATATTTCTTCTGCATCGCCTATTTCAATTTTTCTTAGGATAAAGCGATTCGTTTGCAAAACAGGAAACAAATTTGGCTGACTCATATTTTGTGCAATCCTCCCGATTTTGTTAATTCAATTGGTTTTTTTATTATACCTTTAAGAACGGCAGAAGAAAAATCAATGAGCTTAGCTATTTTATATCATTATTCTATAATTTGCCCATCACCTCTCTTAAGCCATTTCTTGAGAACTTTGAAGAGAAAGTGGCTATTTCGTTTTTCCCTCGCTGTACTACAGCAATTATATGGATATAACTTATTAAGTTGCCTTTATGACGGGATTGCCAGATAAATAAACATTACTCGTCCCGTAAATATTCATCTTGGAGAATCCCCATGTGTATGACATCATGCCAAGCTCCTGCCCTAAATAAACTTTGTCGAGCCTTTCCTTCATGCCTGAAGCCCATTTTTTCGTATAGCTTGATCGCTTTTTCATTGAAAGAAAATACTCTTAATGCCACCCTGTGCAAGTTCATTTCTAGAAAGGCATAGTCCAGTAGTAATCGCATTGTTTCCGTCCCATAACCCTTTCCCCAGAAGGCTCGTTCTCCAATATCAATAATGCATTCAGCATTGCGATTTTTATAGTCAATGTTAATCAAAGATGTAATGCCAATTGGCTTCTCTGTTTCCTTCTCAACAATGATATAGCTTTTCGAAGAAGGACCGCCTAAAATCACTTGGTTTACAAACTCTTTCGTTGCATCGATATCGTACATATCTAAATATGGGTTCGTTGATTGCATCACTTCCATATCGTTTCTCCATGCGTGATATAGCGCTGCATCTTCCGCAGTCATTTTTCTAAATTTTATTCTTGAAGATTGAAACAACATCATTACCGCTCCTCTACATTCTTTATATTTACTGGACAAAGCATCCGCTTCAACGAAATTTCCAAAGCTTCTAATTGTTCTTCAACGTTTGTCCTTTCGGAACCAAGCTGAAAAGTATCTAGCATAAGACCATCGATAAAAAATATAATAAAACGAGCAATGGCGCCTGACGATAATCGAGGCTGAAATTCGTTCTGTTTCACACCTTTTTCGATAAACGCTGTGATCACTTCTGTTGCTTGGTCAAAACGTTCTTTTACATATGGAAAGTTTGCTTTATTTTGTTTGTAATTAGAAGACAAGAAAAATTCTGATCGCGCTTGTAAAAGAGAATGATCAATAGTCTCTATTACTTTTTTCTGCAGTTGAATCCAATTAACCATTTGTTTCCATATCAAAGAGTCATTGGCTGATTCAAAAAATTGGAAGCTATTTTGATCATCAAATTGAAGGACTTCAATAAACACATGTTCAATGTTCTGAAAATAAGAATAAAGAGCACCTCGCGATACTTTCGCTTCATCTATAATGTCTTGCATCGTAGCATGTGTATAGCCTTTTTTTATAAATACGTCTCTTGCCGCTTGCAACAACTGATTCTTTTTTTTCCTTTTGTAATCCTCACTTACTCTCGGAGCCATTGTTTTCCCCCTTTCTACTAAATAATAAGTTAGTACACAATTCACGGAAAATTTACGATTCCTATTACATGGATTAAAAACATTGAGATAAGATCTAAAATATACATGAATGTCGTTTTTACACAACAATTATAATAGACATGAATGTCGTTTTCAAGTTGTTTAGAAAGAAAATTTCAAACCGTTTTATTTTCAAATAAAACATACTGATTAGCAACATTTGTTGGTACAATGTAGATTAGTGCAACAAATTTTTTTCACTTTAGAATCAACGTTCATGAATCTGTTCAAAGAAGGAGAAGTGATAGACTGCACTCTCTTTGTTATCTCTTTATAAGATATAAAAGAGAAAGAACGAACAATTGTTGATAAAGATGAATTTTATCATTATGATTTAAGATGTTATAAATATTTTGGTTGATGAATCATGAATATGCTGCAAAAGGAATGATAAAAGTGACTGATTATCGTCAAGTTTATGACAAATTATTAGCAATTGTAGATAAAAATAATATAAAAATTGATGAATATTTAAAAGAACATACGTACACAAGACTAGGCGGGAAAGCCGATTTGTTTGTTACACCAGCAAATTATGAAGAAGTTCAGCGCATTGTTCAATTTGCGAAACAAGAAAGCATTGATTTCACATTATTAGGAAATGGCTCGAATTTAATTGTCAGAGATGGTGGTATTCGCGGTATCGTCATCACACTAAAAAATCTCACTGCTATTACAACGAATGACAATCATATCATTGCGCAGAGCGGCGCTGCAATTATAGATACATCAAGAGCAGCATTAAGTGCAAAATTATCTGGTTTAGAATTTGCATGCGGAATTCCTGGGACAGTAGGCGGAGCTTTATTTATGAATGCTGGTGCGTATGGCGGTGAAATAAAAGATGTGTTAGATTACTGTATTGTCGTGGATCGCAACGGAGAATTAAAGAAACGAAAAGCAGTCGAATTAGAACTTGCTTATCGTACAAGTAATATTGCAGAAAACGGCGATATCGTTCTTGAAGCTGCATTTCATTTGCAGCCAGGCGATTATGATGATATTAAAGCTGTAATGGATGATCTCACTTATCGCCGGGAATCGAAGCAGCCTTTAGAATATCCCTCATGTGGAAGTGTATTCAAACGGCCTCCTGGCTATTTTGCTGGAAAACTGATACAAGATAGCGGCCTTCAAGGCAAAAGAATTGGCGGCGCCGAAGTTTCAACAAAACATGCTGGTTTTATCGTTAACAAAGACAATGCGACTGCAGAAGATTATATCGCTTTAATTAAATTCGTTCAAAAAACGGTAAAAGAAAAGTTTGATGTTACACTTGAACGAGAAGTAAAGATAATCGGAGATGATGTAAAATCATCCGAATAATATTGTCTAAAACTGTATAAGAATGTTATCATAACAGCTATTACTAAATGCAATTTTAGACCTCTCTTTTTAGCAAATGTATAGGATGTGGATAAATTGAAGCGTATACTAGCTATCAGCGATATACACGGCTGTTATGATGAATTCAAACAAATGCTGACATTAGTAGATTATGATTCCGCTGTCGATCAGCTCATATTATTAGGGGATTATGTTGATAGAGGAAAAGATAGCAAGCAAGTTGTTATATCAATCAAAGAATTAGTGGAAGAACAAAATGCCATTGCTATCAAAGGTAATCATGATCAAATGTTATGTGATTGGCTCGATAACCCGGAAGAGCATCGAGAAAGATATTTTAGAAATGGCGGCATCGAAACGATTAAATCGTTCCTTCAAGAGGTTAAGGAAGAAAATGCCAATACTGAACATATACAATGGGCCAAGCAGATTGCTGAAGCAAACAAAGAAATCATTGATTTTCTTAAAAACTTGCCATTATACTATGAGACTGAAGATTATGTATTTGTCCATGCAGGAATAGACCCAGCGCAAGAGGATTGGAAGCTATCAACTGAAAGAGATTTCATTTGGATTAGAGAACCTTTTTTGCATCAGCATCACCCTTTTAAACAAACATTTATTCATGGACATACACCGACGATTATGCTGCACGATAAACCGGATATTTTTTACGACGATAAAAAAATCTGTATCGACGGTGCTTGTGCTTATGGACATCAATTGAATTGTTTAGAAATAAAAAATGGGGAGTATAAGCAGTATATGGTCAAAAAAATAGAAGAAGTTTAAACGAATACAATTGCTACATTTCTCTAAATGCAAAATAAAAAAAACGAACCGTCAAACAGGTATGACCTTTTTGGCGGTTCGTTTTTTATGTTTTAATAACCTAAATTTTCCCCATTCGAGGCAATCACTTTTTGATACCAGTAAAAGCTGTCTTTTCGTTTTCTCTCCAAAGTTCCTTTTCCGACATCATCTTTGTCTACATAAATAAAACCATAGCGTTTGCTCATTTCTGATGACGAACAACTGACAATATCAATCGGGCCCCACGGGTAGTATCCAATTACTTCTACACCATCAGCAATCGCTTCTTTTACTTGTTCAATATGTTTCTTCAGATAATCAATTCTATAATGATCGTGAATTTGACCGTCTTCATTCACTTGGTCATATGCACCGATGCCATTCTCAGTAATCATGATTGGCAATTGGTATCGATCATAGTATAAATTTAAAGCAGTTCGCAAACCGATAGGATCAATCGACCAGCCCCAGTCGCTTTCCGGAAGCTCTGGATTAATATACGCAGTATTTTTCTTTTTTACACTTTCTGCATCGGAAATACGTGTATAGTAGTAAGAAAATGTTAAGAAATCAGCTGTGTTTTTAAGATCTTCCTCATCTGTTTCTCCAAAGACGATATTTATATGATTATCTTCAAAAAATCTGTAGGCATAGCTAGGATAATAACCCCTTAAAAGAACGTCAGAGAAGAAATATTCCATCTGATTTCTTTTCACTGTTGCCAGCACATCTTCCGGTTTAGGGGAAGCTGGATGAGAGATTGCATCAAATAACATCATCCCAATTTGCATCTTAGGATTGATTTCTTTGGCAATTTTTGCAGCTCTTGCACATGCTACTAATTCATGATGAACACCTTGATATTTCGCTTCGGCAAGATTTTCAACCCTATCAGCAGGAATGCCAAGATGATTGAATGATTCAAAAGAAATCAGGTTTATTTGATTCACTAGAATCCAATATTTCACCTTATCTTTGTAGCGATTAAAAAGTACTTCACAGTAGCGAACAAAAAAATCGATTGTTTTTCTGTTGTACCAGCCGTTATATTCTGTAGCTAAATGCAATGGCATTTCATAGTGTGAAACAGTAATAAGCGGTTCCATGCCATTTTTTATGACTTCATCTATCAGTTCATCATAATATTGAAGTCCTTCTTCGTTCGGCTCACTTTCATCTCCATTTGGAAATATGCGAGCCCAATTAATAGAAGTACGAAAAGAATTCATCCCTGTTTCAGCAAGCATTTTTAAATCTTCTTTATAACGATGATAGAAGTCGATGCCTGTTCTTTTTGGGTAATACCCTTCTTTATCAGTTAAAGCAAAATTTATATCTTCCATCGTTATTTCTTCATTCGATTTCTTTTTAATATCAACATCTGCATTGAATCGATTGATATCCGCAACACACAGTCCCTTGCCGCCTTCTAAATAAGCGCCTTCGCTCTGATTTGCAGCAATTGCGCCTCCCCAGAAAAAGTTGTCAGGGAACGTTTTAGGATACTTTTTCATTGTTTTCCTCCTCATAATGAATAATGGCGGATAAAGTGAAACTTCCATAAGTGGGGGTTTTCTCTTATCCCCCACTTATAAGAAATTGAACAAAGGCTAAGATCGCGAGCGTCCTCGAAAAAGAAGAGCACTTTTTCTTCGTGCAATGCTGATCCAAGAAGACTTCCTTATCCTGTCGACCCGAACCAATCGGACATTTACTGGCAGTTGGTTATGGAATAAAAAACTTTGCCAGCTTATCCGCCATTCATTTCATTAAAGTTCTTTGCCGTTTGTTGCTATCACATTTTTATACCAATAAAAGCTATCTTTTTTCATTCTTTTCCCTGTTCCATTGCCAAGATTATCGAGATCAACATATATGAATCCGTAACGCTTTTCCCTTTCAGCTGAGGAACAGCTTACAATATCAATTGGCCCCCAAGCGCAGTAAGCAAATACTTCTACTCCATCTTTTATTGCTTCTTTCATTTGAGCAATATGTTGTGATAAATAGGAAATCCGGTAATCGTCATGGACTGTACCATCTTCCAGCTTGTCATACATTCCTAAGCCATTTTCTGCAATCATAAGAGGTACTTGATAGCGATCATAATACTGGCATAATGCATGATATAATCCTTTTGGATCGATTGCCCATCCCCATGGATTTGCTTTAAGATGGGGATTCTTACTTGTGTCTGCTGGATTCATGCTATTTTTCGAAGACACCATAGAAGAATAGTAATAAGATATCGCTAGGTAGTCCATTGTATTTTTCTTGAGAATTTCTGCATCGCCAGGTTCTACTTTAATGTCATAATTATTTTCCGCAAAAAAGTGCTTCATGTATCCAGGATACTCTCCTCTAAATTGGACGTCTGTAAAGAAATATTGTAGACGATTCCGTTTTAGCGCCATGACAACATCATCTGGATCGCAGCTTTCTGGATAAGCTGTACAGTCAGCAAGCATCGTTCCAATCTTCATATCCGGATTGATTTCACGAGCTTTTTCTACAATGATAGCAGATGCGACAAACTGATGATGAATCGCCTGGTATTTTGCTTCATCTACATTTTCTACTTGATCTTTACAAATCGCTACAGAGTTAAAAGACTCATGGTACATTAAATTAATTTGATTGATCACAATCCAATATTTGACCTTGTCTTGATAGCGTCTTAATAACACTTCACCGTAGCGCGTGAACATGTCCACTACTTTACGGTTGTGCCACCCTCCATATTTCAACGTAATATTAAGTGGAGTCTCATAGTGAAGCATTGTAATGATTGGCTCCATGCCTAGATGTAGTATTTCATCAATTAAACGATCGTAAAATGCAAGACCTTCTTCATTCGGTTCTAGCTCATCTCCATTTGGAAATATACGTGACCAATCGATCGATGTTCTAAATGTCTTAAAGCCCATTTCAGCTAGTAATTTCAAATCATCTTTATACGTATGGTAAAAGTCAATGCCATGTCTTTTTGGATAATAGCCGATTTTATCTTCAATTGCTGCCTTTACCTGTGCCAGGGTAACATCTGAATCATGCTTCGTTATATCCTGATCGGGATCGTAGCGATGAACATCTGCAAGGCTCATCCCTTTTCCGCCGACGTCAAAAGCCCCTTCACATTGATTAGCTGCAACAGCACCGCCCCAAAGGAAATGATCCGGAAATCCATTTTGATATTGACTCATTTGATAACCTTCTTTCCATCAATTTTTTCATCAATACGCTTGAAAATACGCATCATTCGCTTCGCAATCTCCCACTCGCTTTTCACTGTCATAAGCGTATCTTGGGCATGGGCAAATAATAAAGAGAATGTGACATCTTCCCCCCTTGCTTCTTTTTGAACGGTTTGTGTTTGCAATTTATGTGCAGCAACAATATCTTTGTCTGCCTTCTCTAATAATTCCTCCGCTTTCTCATAATTTTCTTCTTCACAAAACTTTAAAGCTTCCATAATATCATTTCGTGCATCACCAGCGTGTAGGATCATTTGCATGGACAACATGTTTAATGCTTCTAATTCATTTTCTTTATCTGACATTGTATGTCACCTCATCATCGTTTCAAACTTTTAGTTTGATAGTAATTTTAATTTAATGAATATTCATTCTTTTTATTTTCTAAAATGAGTTATTCCTACCCTCTGTTATTCATCAGCAGCGTTTAATTCATTCTTTTTTTCCTGCATATCATAAGCCTTAAAGAATGGGAAGAAAATAGCAAAGGCTACGACGAATAGAACAGCAGCCAGAATAATGGCTCTCCAGTCTTGAGTTGCTAAGTAGGAAGATATCGGAAATGGTATATACCACAACATAAATGTCTTCGTAGGAATACTGACTAACCCTAAGTGCAATGTCCAATAGGTGATGCTTGGAATAATAATCGCGCATAACCATAATGGAATCATTAAGAATGGATTAAATACTACTGGCGCACCAAATATTAATGGTTCATTGATGTTAAAAATAGAGGGAACGATAGTTGCACGCCCAATCGCTTTCAAGCGCATCGATTTGGCAAATAGAACCATCATGATCACCAATGGCAATGTCGTCCCCATCCCTCCCATACTAGTAAAAGCATAAAGTGTCTCCATTACCGCAATATTTGAAGGGGTTCCTCCCGCAGCTGCAACACTTGCATTCTCTGCGAGTCCTGATAGATACACTGGATATATAACTGGCATCATTACCCAGCCGCTAATACCAAATGTATAGAGAAAGGCTGGAATAAATACTGACAGGACAAAACCTGGGTAGCTTTGAACAATATTAGATAATGGTTTAAAAATTGCTAATATGACATCAAAGAAATCAATATTGCCTTGGACTCCTATTAACCATCCAACTAGCATAATGAGTGTAATTGGAATTAAAGTATCAAACCAAGTAATAATAAAGTCGGGCATCGTAGAATCTTCAGAGAAAAAGGAGAACCTAGAGAATAGCACTAACACAAACCCGACAAATAATCCTACAATCAAGGAAAGAAACATCCCTGTTGCTCCAAAACGCTCTAGTATAAATTGTACTTTTCCTCCTTCAATCATTACTGGCGACAATAAAAAAAGGTAAAGTGATATACCAGTTGCACCCGCTATCAACTTTTTATTGTCAAATTTCTTCTTTTCCATAATGAAGTAAGGGACAAGAAACGCTACAAATAATCCTAATAATCCAAATGTAAATGTATTGATTAATGAAAAGTCAGGCATCCATGTAAACATTTCATTTAATAAAGAAATAATGGTAACGAGCGACCCTACAAGTATTAATGGAAGAATGGTCATCACTGCATCTTGAATCGATGAAACCCAAACATTTTTCGTGATCTTATTTACCTTAGGAGTAAAAGATTCATTCATGAATTTCATAATTCTATCCATTATTGATTACCCCTCCGTTTCAATTAATTCCATAATCAAATCCACTGCTTTGTTGCCGTCAAGCGTTCCATAAACATTTTGAGGAATAATTGCGACTTTAATATGATAAGCACTTACTTTTTCTTCCAATTCATTCTCCATATATTTAAGATGCGGTCCTATCAATAACACGTCTATTTTATCCAAGTACTCCCCGAGCTGTGATTCACTTTTGGCTTGGACCGACATCTCGATACCCCTTTTCTTACTTGCTTTACGAATTGCTTGAGCCATAAAGCCACTTGATGCACCTGCGCCACAAATTAAAAGAACATTTTTCATTGTCATTTCCTCCTTGAATTGAGTTGTACTCTTTTTGTACTTTTAGTATGGCATTTCAAAAAATACATAGCCAACAAAAAAGTTTCCTACCCTTAGGAAACTTTTTAGATATAGAAACATCATCTTGCTCTATTCAACCTATTAAGTGTTATTTCAATAAGAGGGCCTGTTAGGAAAATACATAGGAACGTTCCTAAACCGAATTTCCCCCCAAGCATAATCCCAATCACTACTAATAAAGCATCCAATACGATCCGAGTTGATTTAAGCGAAACACATCGCTTTTCCGAAAAGTAAATCATGAGGCCTTCAAGCGGCCCCGCTCCAGTATTTGTATAAAGATAAAGGGCAATCCCTCCACTAAAAGCGATCACTCCTGCTAATGCCATGATAATACTAGGAATAAATGCTATAAAAGAGAAGTTTAATGTTAAAAACATATTAATAAAAAAGCCGCAGCCGACACTATAAATGATGCTGCCTACCCCGATATTTTTAGAATCCAATAAATAATTAATCATTAATAGAGAAACACTAAACAACTGACTGGCAGTGCCAAACCTAATAGGGATAAACTGAAGCCATCCTAATAAAAATGTACTAATCGGGTCTGCCCCAATGTTTGCTATTAAGATAAGCGCGACCCCAAAAGCAGTAATGATGGTTCCGATAACGACTAATCCGTATTTTAAGCAGATACTTTTCATTTCCAATATCCTCTCTTCTTCATTTTACATATTTGAAAGAGAGTATTTCATGATACATATATCCACGCCAACAAAAAAATTTCCTACCCCTAGGAAATTTTTGAACGATATCTATTTTTATAAATAATATTATAATTAAGATAGGATATGATAAAGTGAAACTTCCATCAGTGGGGTTTTCTCTTATCCCTCTCAACCTAAATGGCGGTGTCCTTGCAAAAAAGAAAACGCTTTTTTCGTGAGATGCTGATTGAAGAAGCTTTTCTTATTCTGCGCATCTGAGCCAATCAGATTTTTAAGCAGAAACGGAATAGATGGCAAGGAGCTTGACTTGCCAGTTAGATTGAGGAATAAAAAAATGCCTATACTCTAAGGAGGATGTGGTATGAAAAAAGAAAAGAAAGATGCTTTTCTTAACTATTTAGCATCGCAAAATGGCTGGAGCACTGCAAGCAATCTAGCAAGTTATCTTAAAGTATCTACTAGAACTATACGCAATTATGTGAATGAAATTAATAAAGAAAAGAAACTGATATCCTCATCGCAAGAGGGATATAAATTAAGTAATTGGAAAGAGAAAGGTTCTTTTTCAATCAGCAACGATACACCTTCCAAACGAATGAATATAATTCTGAAGGAGCTTATTATTCATACCGAAGGATTAGATATTTTTGACTTAAGTGAAAAAATATTTGTTAGTATTTCAACAATTGAAAACGATGTGGTAAATGCAAATAACATCATAAAGCCCTTTCATTTAAAAATTAGGCATAAAAAAGATAGGATAACATTAATTGGAAATGAAACAGCGAAGCGAAAGTTAATGAGTCATATTATTTCACAAGAAACATCTAGAGATTTTTTAAGTATGAAAACAGTGCAAGCGGCATATAAAGAATACAATATATCACATTTAAAAGAGAATATCGTTTCAATATTAAGTAGGTATAACTTGTTTGTCAATGAATATACAATGAATAATATTTTATTGCACTTAGTTATTACAATCGACAGAATTAAAAAAAATAATACCGTTACCCAAAACTTACAATTAAAAAATTTAAAAGGCAATTTAGAAATGAATGCTGCTAAAGATATTGCTGAGATAATTGAAAAGCAGTATAACATTACTTTTAATGAAGCTGAAAGATACTATTTGGTTCTACTGCTATCTAGTAAAACGACGATTTTAAATTTTAAGTCGTTAACTCCAGAAACTTTAACAAATTACCTTGATGAACATTATGTTCAGCTTGCAAAAGCTCTCTTAGATAAAGTACATGAATCTTATTATATTGATATATACGATGATGAATTTTTTGTTAAATTTACACTCCATATTCGAAATTTAATCTTTAGAGCAAAAAATAACCAAATCGCGAAAAATCCTTTAACTTATAAATTAAAGGATTCATATCCGTTAATTTATGAAATAGCTGTTTTCATTTCTAATGAAATGCAAAAAATTGAAGACATTGTGATCAAAGAAGATGAAATTGCATATATCGCATTTCATATTGGCTCTTTTTTTGAAAGAAAAAAAGAGCTGGAAAACAAAATTTTATGTGCTGTAGTTTGTCCTAATTATTACGATATGCAAATGCAGCTTGTTCAAAAACTTGAGGATAAATTCCGAGGTTCGATTGAAATTATTCAAATATCAGCAGAAGCAAATGATCTTACACTTACAGATAATATTGAATTAATTATTACGACACTTCCGATAAAAACGGAACAAATTCCTTCTATATTTGTACATCCTTATATAACAGAAGTCGATTATGACCATATTCAAAATCAGCTTTTAAAGCTAAGTGAAAGAAAAGCGATCATCAAGGTTAAAAATTACCTTGAAATGTTCTTTAATGAAGAATTATTCATGAAAAATATTTATTTAAAAAGCCATGAAGAATATATTAAGTATATGTCGCAACTGCTATATGAAAAGAAATATGTCAATGCCGATTACAGTGATTCTGTTTTAGAACGTGAAAAAATGTCTTCAACTGCTTTTAATAATTATGTTGCAGTTCCACATTCTATGAAGATGGATGCATTAAAAACAGGGATTTGCATCATTATTAATGATAAACCAGTAAAATGGGGAGAAGAAACGGTGCAAATCATCACCATGATCGCAATTAATAAAAGAGAACGAAATATATTTAGCAACGTTTTCGAGAGCTTTATCAATATATTATCTGAATGGGAAAATGTAAAGGAATTAGCAAAAGCGACTAATTATAAAGACTTTATGAACAAAATCGCTTATTTAATGGAGAAAATATAAAGTTTATCATTCATAGCAGAAGCTTAAATAGTAAAGCAATCATCTATTTCCGATAACAAGAGTAAATTTTAAGGAACAAACTTCTTTAGATAAGGGTATTTAAAGAAGTGTTAATATGTAGCCTTTATAAATAATTTATTTTAACCTCTTTTATAATGCGAGGGAAAATTGATTTTAAAAACTTTGATAAAGTGAAACTTCCATCAATGGGGGTTTTCTCTCATCCCCCACTGACAAGAAGTAGAACAAAGGCTAAGATCGCAACGAAAAGGAAACCCGCTTTTCTTCGTGCGATGTATCGCTGCCGAAGCTTTCCTTGTCCTGTTGCAACGCCTTTGTGACCGACATCCTCGAAAAAGAAACGCACTTTTTCTTCGTGCGATGTTGATTCAAGAAGTTTTCCTTATCCTGTCGACCCGAACCAATCGGACATTTGCTGGCAGTTTTCCCCACCTAGCGATTCTGATTCCTCTTACTCCCCGAGGTGGGGGGCTTACTGCCAGTTAGATGTGGATAAACGAAAAAAAGAAAAAGTTTGTTCGCATAAATTGATCAAAACAGGCTTTTTCTTTTTTTCATTTTAACAAGACTTGCAAAAAAGAATGAATTATTTTCAGCAACTTCAATACTCCCTCTTTTTTCCTTTTTTAACCAACTCCCAATCTATCTCCACATTCTTCCTCATTCTTCGTATGAGATGATATATTAGGTCTATTTCTTCTTGCGAAAATCCAGAGAGGGCAACTTTATTAGAATGTTCATCTTCTCTATTTAAGAATGGATATATTTCTGCTCCCTTTTCAGTGGGATATAGTCGCTTTATTTTTTTATTATCGGGGTCATTTCTTTTTTTGATCAATCCTTGCGCTTCAAGTTTCTTAATAGCACGAGAGGCTGTTGTACGATCAACTTTTATCATTTCTGCCAATTTATCTTGGATGATTCCATGATTTTCGCATATCCGCACAAGGTACAAATATTGGCCTTTTGATAGTCCTAATTCTTTGAATTCTATGTTGCTTATAGATTCCAAGCATCTTGCAATCATACCAATTTCGCGAAGAATTTCCTTCATTGCGACCCTCCTTTTTGTTGCATTTGCAACAATTTTACCTTATACTATTAAAAACGTTTAAGTCAAGTATGCCGCTTCTATGTAAATAAAGTGAAACTTCCATCAGTGGGGGTTTTCTCTCATCTCCCACTGATGGGAGGTAGAACAAAGGCTAAGGCCGCAACGTCCTCGAAAAGGAAACCGCTTTTCTTCGTGCGATGTATCGCTGCCGAAGCTTTCCTTATCCTGTTGCAACGCCTTTGTGACCGACATCCCTGTCGGCCCGAACCAATCGGACATTTGACTTTCAGTTATCCCCCACCTAGCGCTTCTGATTCCTCTTACTCGTGAGGTGGGGGGCTTACTGCCAGTTAGATGTGGGATAAATCCAGAGAGGACTGAAGATCATTGGAATCTAAAAGAATAACAAATCCAGACGATTTACAGAAAGCTTTTCATATTAGAAAAGAAGTATTTGTAAAGGAGCAAGGTGTTCCATTAGAAGATGAATTCGACGAATATGATGAATTAAATAGCCAATCCGAACACACGATCGTCTATTATCATAAACAGCCTGTCGGCACTGGAAGAATAAGATTTATGAATGGAGTAGCCAAATTGGAGAGAATCTGCATCCTACAGCCTTATCGGAAATTGGGGATTGGAAAAGTCATCATTAACACGTTGGAAGGAATTGCTCAAGAAAAAGGGATTTCTCGTGTGAAGCTGCATGGCCAAACACATGCTGAAGGATTCTATCACAAACTAGGCTATCAAACCTCATCAGACGAATTTATGGAAGATGGCATTCCACATTTTGTTATGTTAAGAGATTTATCAGATAAATAAATATGATGAAGGTAAATAAAAAGATTTTGATACTGTATGTGCTGGGAATCATCATTTTAACACTAGGAATCTCGTTTACCATTCAATCAAATCTAGGAACTTCCCCTTTTGATGCTGTTCTAGTTGGCCTATCAAATCGAGTCGGGCTTACAGTTGGAAGCTGGGAATTCATATTGGCTTTTTTATTCATCTTTTGCAATGCCCTATTACAAAGGAAAAGACCAGAATTTCTATGTTTGCTTACAGCTTTTATCACAGGCCTCGGTATTGATTTATGGCTCTATTTGCTGCATCATTTCGTACAGCCTGAGCTAATAATAAGTAAACTTGCTTGTTTGTCTATCGGAATCATTGTAATTGGAATAGGAACTGCTATTTATTTGCAAGCCAATTTTGCGCCAATCCCAATTGACCGTTTTATGTTAATACTTCGAGATATCACTGGAATGAGCATTCTTTATTCAAAAACACTCATCTCGCTTGCATTCTTATTATTTGCGATTATATTAAATGGACCAATTGGCATTGGTACCATTCTCACTGTTTGTTTAAGCGGACCTATTTTAAATTATTTTATGAAAAAATATCATTCATTAACACTCTCCCCTTTAAAAGGGCAGGCAGACTAGCTTCTTTGGCTATTCTATTTGCTGCCCCTTGGGGAGAACAATCCTTGACGGAATCTATAATAAGTAGCTTTACAAATAATGAAGTAATCTTCCAGCCACTCATTCTAGTCTGGTTAAAGCTTTACTTCTGATTCCTCTTACTCCCTGAGATGGCGGTCTCGACTCGCCAGTTAGATGTGGGATAAAAGATTTCTTTTTACTTATGTATGTTAACCTTATTCTTCCATTAGTTTTTATTGTGGGAGCATTCTATTAAATATTTTCGTTTCAATGTCATTTAACTTTTTTATACTTTTTTAACAAATTCAGATTTTAATTTCATCGCGCCAAAACCATCAATTTTGCAATCAATATTATGGTCGCCATCAACTAAACGTATATTTTTTATTTTTGTTCCTATTTTTAAAACTGATGAGCTGCCTTTTACTTTAAGGTCTTTAATGACTGTTACAGAATCACCATCGTTTAAGACATTTCCATTTGCATCTTTTACGATCTTTTTGTCTTCACTACTTTCAGTTACTGATTCTAACGTCCATTCATAAGCACATTCTGGGCAAACAAATAGATTCCCATCTTCATAAGTGTACTCTGAATGACATTTTGGACAATTTGGAAAATCAGACATTCGTTTATTTCCTCCATTCATTGTTGTTCATTTTAACATAAAATTATTTTCAATTTCCTTTATATCGTGGCAAATAGGAACTTGAAATGTACAAAAAAAATACAAGGAAGCTCCTTATATGATTATATACTGCCATAGTTTTCTTTTATTGACAACCTTTCCTACATGCGAGGCAGTTTTTCTTGGCATGTAAATAAAAGCAATACATCTTATTTTACATTTATTTCTTAACCTTGATTATTTGGAAATGCAAAAAAAAAGTTTACCAAATAATCAAGGGTAATGTGTAAAGTATTTAAAGCACTTTTAAATTGTTGCTCATATAGTCTATATATCTACTGCGTGCCCAACCTCATAATCATTCTATGAATCATATAAAGCCTCCCAAAGATTCCAAGGATGCTCTCTCGGAGGACGCGACTCTATCTTTATCTCTTCCTTTTTGGTTGGATGTTCAAATTGTAATTGATGAGCCCATAATGCTATTTGTTGACCTGGACGATTTTTCACTCCGTATTTTTGATCGCCATAGATTGGGCATCCCAATGCGGAAAGCTGTACACGTATTTGATGGGGGCGGCCAGTATATAGTCGAATGGAAAGCAGACTTAAGTCTTTCATTTTGCCGATCGTTTCGTATTCAAGTATCGCTTTTTTGGCATTTTTATAGTGGGCTGGAACAGTGTATACTTTATTTTCTCGATTGTTCTTGATTAAATAATGTTCTAAGACTCCTTTATTTGCTGGGGGTGTTCCCCTAACGACAGCCAAATACCTTCTGTTAAACGCTCTTCTCCGAATGACGTCTGATAATCGTGAAGCAGCCTTAGATGTTTTGGCGAACGTCATCACACCGCCGACAGGCCGATCCAAGCGATGAACTAGCCCTAGAAAAACGTTGCCTGGCTTTTGATAGCGAATTTTTAAATCATGCTTTAAGATTGTAAGCAAATCCTTATCTCCAGTGCTGTCTTTTTGCACAGGGATATTCACCGGCTTTTGAACAACAAGCAGATGATTGTCTTCATATAGAACAGAAATTTGCATGTAATACCAAGACTCCTTCATACATATTGCATCGATTGTATCGCAAGTTGGAAAACATTTAAAGTTTTTCCTATTCTCTCACCATTTTTCCATCCTCTCCTCTTGTCAAACAGACATACTACCCCTCTTATAAACTAATAAGTTTTCAACGTTCACATACGATTTTCTCTTATATGTACAAATGTTCATGAAGTAAATAAATATTTGCGTTCCGAAAGAAAAGCGTTACTTAAATAATATTCTTTTAACATTTTATAAAAAGTTATTCTTTCATTTTTTAGCCTCTTTAAATTAAGTTTAATGTTGGTGATCTAATCACTTCGATTTCATTACAAAAAGAAAATAAATGTTCGTTCTAATTTCTTGTTCGGTTTTTATCGTGAAAGTTTCGTTGAAACGACTAAAAATTAGCAAAAAAGTCGGTTTTGGAAAGTCGTTCTATACAAACTATTAGGGGAAGATTCACCATATATTGTTGGAAAGAAAATATATGAAAATATTTTAAGAATTTTAAAATAATTCGTAACGAATACGTTTTTTAAGGTGTTTATATAAATGAAATGAATTCTTCTCAACTACTAGGATGAACAATCTTTATATGTTCTTATAGAAAAAATAGTCTACTTAATAGATTGGTAGCAAGAATTATCTTTATTCTTGTTTTCAATTTTAAATGAGACAAAAAAGACATGTAAGATGACGGCATCATCGGAAAATTGTCTCTGCACTCTTTTAGGGAACATACATGAAAACTCTTTTATGACTAGAAGAGAGCAGCTTTTTTAGAAAGGAGGACAAGCACTTTTTTTATTGCGATAAACAAAAATTAGTTTATCAATTATAAATTTAATGGAGGTCTATAAAATGAAAATGATGAAAAAAATTTTTTCCTTAACGGTTCTAACATTTGTTTTGGCAATGATCCCTTTGACAGCATTTGCAAAAGATAGCGACTATGGTGATTTAGGTTGGTATTATGTTACTACAAGCTATAAGATTACATCTCCTTATGGAGATCGTGGAGGAGTGTTCCATAAAGGCATTGATATTGGTGTGGATAAAGAACCAGCCTATTCCATTAGTAAAGGCAAAGTCAAATATGCAGGCTATAGTGAAACTGCAGGTAATTGGGTTGTAATTGAATCTGAGGATAAAGATCCAAATGGCAAAAAATTAACTGCCAGATACCTTCATCTAAATTCTTATTCCGTTTCGACAGGCGATACTGTAAAAAGGGGAGATAAAATTGGAGTTACTGGAAATACTGGCAACTCAACGGGGCCACATTTACATTTTGATGTGAATAATGCCAATAAAATGAATGGCTCAGACCTCAATAAAAATAACACAATTAACCCGGTGTTATTTTGGCCGAATGCCAAATGGTCCTCTGTAAGTTCCCATTTTGAAATCGATCATCATGAAGGGGATCTCATTCTAGAGGAAGCCATTTTCGATTTTCTTATTGAATATGTAGGAATTGATGCTTTCGAAGAGTGGAAAAATGCTACTGACAACCCTGTACAAAGTGAATTTTTGAATCATTTTGATTTGTCGGAAAACGATATGCATCATATTTACAATGAATTTATTAGTGAAAAATAAAGTGAAACTTTCATCAGTGGGGATTTTCTCTCATCCCCCACTAGACAAGAAGTAGAACAAAGGCTAAGATCGCTGGCGTCCTCGAAAAGGAAACCGCTTTTCTTCGTGCGATGTACCGCTGCCGAAGCTTTCCTTGTCCTGTTGCAACGCCTTTGTGACCTACGTCCTCGAAAAAGAAGAGCACTTTTTCTTCGTGCGATGTTGATTCAAGAAGCTTTCCTTATCCTGTAGGCCCGAACCAATCGGACATTTGTCTTTCAGTTATCCCCAACCTAGCGCTTCTGATTCCTCTTACTCCCCGAGGTGGGGGTCTTCCTGCCAGTTAGATGTGGGATAAAAAGGCTAATGAATACCATAGACCTTGATCTAAGACCAAGGTCTTCCTTTTATTGCTATTAGTTAAATAATTTTTTAAAAAGTAAATAACACACTAAAGTAAAGTTCCGTGCAGATTGATCACGTCCAATTGTTATTTATCTCTGGTATTAAAAAAGTAAGTGAAATGAGTTTTATATGTTATTCTAGCAAGTATTCTCTTATTCTGTTTGATCTTTACTAGCCAATCCCCCCAATCTAAAAAAATATACATTTAGCTTGAGATGTTAGTATTAAAAAAATACGAATGAATATTGTTATTTATTCTTAATTTTCTCTATATTGTTACGATAAAAACTCATTTATTTGTTAAAATCCCATTTCTTTAGAAAAATCTTTTTAACCGCTTTTCGTGCACGATGCAGCTTTTGCCGAACTTTTTCTTCAGTTGAATGAATTTTTTCTGCAATTTCCTTATAAGTAAGTTCTTGTTTCCATCTCAAATCTATTAATATTCGATAATCAGACTTGATTTGATTTAAATATTTTTCCATTTCCTCTATCATCATCTTTGATTCTACTTCATCCTCTAAACTTTGGCTACAGCATGAGATAAATTGATTACTATACTTAAGATAAAGATTCTCATCTAATTCACATTGTGTTTTTGAATGTTTTCTTAAATAATTATATGTTGTATTTTTTGCAATTACTTTAAACCAAGCTCTAAATTTTTCCTGATTATCATACTTTGGAGTTTTTTGAATGATTTTCAAAAACGAGTCTTGAATAATGTCCTCTGTTGTTGCGTGGTCCTTTACTAAATTGAAAATGTGGGGATATACTAGATGATAAAATTCATTATAAATAGCGTTTTGCGTCTCGTGATTAAATTGTTGAAAACTTTTAGATGCTAGGAGTAACAAATAACTTTTCATGGATTTTGCTACCCTCCAGAACAAATTTTTTTATATTAGTATCATTTACCCCTCCCTTGTTTATGGCATGTTTAAGAAGTAAGCAACATGCAATGAAATCTGTTGATGTCTACTTAATGATAACATTTTATACAATAAAATACACCAAATATCCTTTTGTGTAAAATGATGTAAAATACATTTTTATGAAGTATTTCTTTAGTGTATTTAACTGTCTTAATTAGTTGTTGAACAGTTGTTACGCTAAATAAATACTAGTTTTTTCTAATTAAATCAGCTTATTATATAGTCGTTGAACCATTTATCGTTCAACGACTATATATGACTCACATTAAAAATCACTCCATCTTTAAAACATACTCTCACTATCCAATTGGAATATACTTTAACGAGCCTTTAGTTGCATAAGCCTTCATTATCGATTGCCATCTTTTCTAGACAACTATTGAGAACATTTTTATCGATTTCATTTACTAAGTAATATTTTTCTTTATAGATGGCTCTAATCACTTCACTGACTTCTTCTTTTGTGAGCTCATCAGTTTGGACATTTTTAATAAATAAATTTAATGGTATGATACTTTCCCCACTAAGTAACGGAGGCTGTAGATAATCTATTTTTTCAAATAGTTTATAATGATTTCTATCAAAGAATTTGTGTCTTTTGATACAATCTTCTTTTTCTTCTTCCGTATGTACCATCTCTTGTTTTTCTGTTTCCAAGATTATCGCTTTTATGGAAGTATTTCCAGCTAAGATAGCATCTTTGTTTAATAATTCTTCTAGTTTCAATAATGTTTTTGCACCTAATCCTTTGCTTCGTTCCAAAGGATTCGTAACGAGATAAACGATAAACCCTGAATTTACATCTGATAAATAGTGCCCAGTTGCAAAAGAAACAAGACGGTCGTCTTCCAAACCAATTAAAAAGCGATAATTATTTGGCTTTCTCTTTCTCGCATATTGTAAACTTTTCAAGAAAATATTGTGTGACTCCCTTACTTCAATAGGAAATGTTTGATCAAATAAATCGAACACTTTTTCTAAATGAATGTCATTTTCACATCTAATTTCTCCCCATCTAATCGCCATAACATTACCGCCTTTTATAGAAATTCCTCCAGTTAATACGTATACATTTTACTGATTACAATAATACAAAAGCCAGCTATCTTCAAGTTGTAGCAATGATAAAAATCTTGATATTTACTGCTAATGCAAGGCCCATTTGCTCTTAATAAAGTTATCATGAACGAAACTGGCCCCTTACTCGTAAAATCGCAGGTTAACTTGGTTAGACTTGTTACTAAATAGAAAACCAAATCAGAGCTGCATTACGAAAGGAGCCATTAATATGAAGGATACCACAAAATACGTAGGTTTAGACGTGTCAAAGGAAAAAATTGCTGTTGCGATCGCTGATGAAGGAAGAAATGAACCAAGGTATCTTGGGATGATTTCTAATACACCAAATGCTATCAGACAGTTAGTAAAAAAACTGGGTAATCCAGATCAATTAAAATTTTGTTATGAAGCAGGTCCAACGGGATATGATATATACCGTTTGCTCGTAAGCATTGGAGTAGAATGTGCAGTCATTGCACCCTCGCTTATCCCACAAAAACCAGGAGACCGAGTGAAAACGGATCGTCGAGATGCACTTCGTTTAGCACAATTATTTAGAGTCGGAGAGCTTACATCTATATACGTACCTACCAAAGAGGATGAAGCGCTTAGAGATTTAGTTCGAATACGAAAAGATGGAAAAGAAGACGAACTTCGAGCTAAACATCGTTTAACTAAATTCTTATTACGACGAGATATTCATCCTCCTAAAGGGATAAAAAGATGGACATATGCTTATCGTGAATGGTTAGAAACACTTACATTTGAAAATTCAATGTTGCGTCTTGTATTTCAAGAATATCTTCATGAGCTGCTAGTAATAGAACAACGCATCAAACGGATTGACAATGAAATTCAAAAGCAAGCTGAAGAAGGTTTCCATGCCCCAATGATCCAAGCACTTCAAGTACTAAGAGGTGTGGCAACGATAACCGCGACAGGACTAGTAGCTGAGATTGGATCATTTCGTCGTTTTAAGACGCCAAGTCAACTAATGGCTTACGCAGGGTTAGTTCCAAGTGAACACTCAAGTGGAGAAATAAGAAAACAGGGTAATATTACTAAAACAGGAAATCGCCATCTTCGTTGGCTGTTAATAGAATCCGCATGGAGCTATCGATACAAACCCGTAGTCAAGGGAAAATTGAAAAAAAGGTAAGAAGGGCAATCTGCTTCCATTAATGCAATCTCATGGCAAGCACAACAACGCTTACACAAAAAGTATTATCGTCTACTAGCTAGGCGGAAAAGCTGTTACTGCAATAGCAAGAAAGCTAGCAGGTTTTGTTTGGGCAATTGCGCAAGAAATCGAATCAGTAAATGATAAATATACCACAGTAAGCTAAAACGAATGAGTATTTGATCACTTAAATATTTTAAACGCGTGACATAAGATGAAATAAACATAGGACAAGAATTGAATAAGAGTAGGGCTCGGAGGCAAAGACAAAAACCGGAAAGGAGAATCCACGAGTTTCACTTGTGACAGTCCAATTTGGATGGATTCACGTATAAAGTTAGTGGAAGCTCCCCAGACGGAAAGATAAAATGTGAAAACCCACGGATATCAGTATGCTCACCGTCGTAGAGTATTTTTGCCTTCGTGCCGTGTGCTTAACCAATGAAGGTCCGTGAATAAGGTGCTTCGTCGAAGTATAAAAACTTGACACGGAGTCCTCTGCGGGCATGAGTCTTACGCCAAGACGCCAATTAATAAGATAAATTGGCTACACCCAAGAGGTTACCATGCCCGCCACTCCGTATAAAGTTTTTTGTGAGAACACTAAAATAGTGGTCTTTTCTTAAGGTTGCCCTAAAATAGCACATTTTGTAAAAAATAGAGTAGGGACTTGAAAGTTTCGTTCATATCAGTGAAACTTCCATCAGTGGGGGTTTTCTCTCATCCCCCACTGATAAGAAGTAGAACAAAGGCTAAGATCGCAACGTCCTGTTGCAACGCCTTTGTGACCGACATCCTCGAAAAAGAAGAGCACTTTTTCTTCGTGCGATGCTGATTCAAGAAGCTTTCCTTATCCTGTAGGCCTGAACCAATCGGACATTTGACTTTCAGTTATCCCCCACCTAGCGCTTCTGATTCCTCTTACTCCCCGAGGTGGGGGTCTTACTGCCAGTTAGTTAGATGTGGGATAAATTTCCGTTGCATCAGGCGGCAAATTTTGAACGTGTGTAAGGTACGGTTTGACCTTTTTAGTTTCTTCATAAGGGTATTTTTCATTTAAATCATCTGCCACCTCAATAGCAACTTGTTCAAATAAATTCGTCATGATAAACAAAGCTTTCCAAACATGTTCATAGTCTCCACTTGGATACGTCATCAACAGTTTCGTCCATGTTTCTTCGTCAACATAACGATTTAAGTATTTTCCATTTTTTCCTATACTCAATGAAAAGTTCGTTTCTATGCCTACTTTCCATTCAATCATCTTGATTAACATTGACCTCATTAGATTTAAATGATCATAGGCATAAAGGATTTCACGTCTCCATAATCCTTTTGCTACATAAGTGGAGACCCACCAGAATTCATTGCAACAATCTGCAAAATAACCAGTAGAAGGTTTTTTTACCCAGTATTCTTCGTCTGTTGGCGGAGATATAGCAGGCATCGTCCCATCTTTATCTAATAAGATCACCGTTAGCCTATCCTCGCAGCAATATTGATCCTTTTCCTCAATCGGAACAAGGATTAAATCAATTCTATTCCCATCTGTAAATAACATTAAGTAAGAAAATCTTTCACCCAATTCAGGCGGGAACATAGCCATATTCTCTGGTGTCTGCATCATTATCCGCTCCCCAAAAATAGTAATCCAATTGGGGTCATCTATAAAAGACTGTATATCCGTCACAAGGTAGACAATATCATAATCCCTAAAAGCATCTTTTGGAACATTCGGATTTGTTCGTGAACCATTCATCCCAACAGCTCTAACTCTACTATCTTCCTTAGCGACTTTTAAAACTAAATCCAACATTTCCTGTTCTGAACGCAATATCTTCCCCTCCTATATGGTAATGATTGCTTAAAAACCACCAATATAAGGAGGTCCTCTAATATAAACACAACTAAGTTATATAAAATGCTCAAAAAATGTCATTGAGGGTTCCTCCTAACCTTTTAGTTTTTTATACTAACCTATTCATGTAAGTAGAATACCGACATCACCTTTTTGTAAATATGATATGGAGGTTTCGGTTTATTCTTTTTGTAAAACAGGAGAATGTAGACTTGTAACAACATCCACCTTCCTCAAAGGGGTGTCATTCTTTGTGATTCATACTTTCAGTGATAAATTCCCTACAAGTCTCGTCATTTAATTATACAATATTGGTAGTATTAACCATAATCATTTGTTCAAGAAGGACTTCATCCATAGATTGATTATTGTTGGTTCGAATTTGATTGCAGTATAAAATATATTCGTTTTTATCGATGCTAGCAGACATCAGTAATGCAGTTTAGTTTTTCAGGTTTACCTTTTATATAAAAGTATATTGTTTTGTCTGCTAAAAAAGTTTACTAAACAAATGCTGTAAAATCAGCTGCCTTTACCTTCATTTGATAGCATGCCCCTTTTGCTTCTGTTCATCAACATACTTGTTTATATCTTAGTTTACATTTATCGTTCCATGTTTGCTTAAAAGCCCCAATTTATTTAATCCATCACCAATCGTGCCTTCTTTTGATTTTTCTGTATGCTGTTTTTTCTTAAAGCCTTCTAAATCAATTGTGATATCAGAGGAATCACTGTTAGCAGCAAGTGTTAATGAAGTAGGAGCTTCTTTATAAGATACAGTGATATCTCCTGACTTTGTTTCTACAAGCAATGATTTTCCTTCTTTTGTATCTTTGATTAATACTTCACCATCTGTTGAAGTAATTTTCATCTTTGGGCTAATTACACCTGCAAGATAGTTGTCACCAGTAGTGGAAGCTATCGTTAATTCCTTTAACGAACTATCTTTCAACCTAAGTTCTCCTTCTTTTGATACAAACTTCCCGTTGTCTGCTGACAATCTTTCAATTTTTTCAGCACCAGAATCGTTTGAAATGACGATATTTTTTGTTGTTACATCATTCATTCTTATATCACCGAATTTATTATTCAAAATAATAGCATCTATTTCACCCTTTGGGATGGAGATATAGATAGTGCCTTTTTTTCCAAAACTGAATCCTTCAATGCCCTGATCTTCCTGATTCACTGTCATTTTCTTCTCACTATGTTTTATTGTTACAGGATCGTTCTTCTTGTCTTGTCGTTTTCCTTCAACTGCGATTATCACTTTTTTTACTTCGGTATTTTTAAACGCAATATCCCATGATTCGTTGTTTATTTCTACTTCTTCAACACTCCCTGCTTCAAAGGAATACTTTTTTTTGAAACTTTTCCCCCCTGCTTCTTTGACGCTAAGCGCTAATCCTCCAATTGCAATGAATGCAACAAAAACGAATATCATTTTTTTCAATTTTTATCCCTCTTTTTATTCAATTGCTAATATAATGACTTAGGCCACATCGATTTTGTCAATTTTATGATAAGAAAGATAGCCAATTGTAAGACCAGATAGACATAATACAATTGGTACACCAATAAAGTCGAGCAAGCTAGAGGAGCTGCCCGCTTCAGCGTTTATCAAAAATCCAATGATTACAGATGAGGTGATTGTTGTAGCAGCTGATTTTTTTCTCATGCCAAAATATAATGGAATTAGGCTTATTCCAGCAGTCGCCAATGCGCTAGTTAAAGTAGATGGAATTGTCGTTATCATTTCATTTACACTAACAGGTGCTTCAAAGAGGCCTATTATTGGATTTAAGAAGAAAGTTAAAATATTGATGACTAAAGTAGAAATAATGATGCTAGAAAAACAAAAACCAAAGACAATTGATAATTTAGCTTGAATTAATTTTTTACGCCGCAACGGATAGGCAAACAATAATTGAATCGTTTTATTCTTGTATTCATTAATAACTAGACGTGATAAAATGACACTTGAAAAAATGATAAATACGATCCTATTTAAAACATTTGTTAAAAGCATGAATTCCGCATAATCTGTAAACATTGGCTCACTTTCACCTTTAGAATCTAATACTATAAGAGCCTCAAGAGCAAAAATAGCCACAATACAAATTAGTAATCCCTTAAAATAACTAGATAAGTGATGTTTTTTCCATTCTAACTTTATTAGTTTAAGCATGTTGGTTGCCTCCATTAATAAGTTTTAAGAAGTACGCTTCTAAATTGTATTGTTTTTTTTCAATTTCTTTGACGATAACATCATTTATAATCAATTCTTTATTGATTTGAGATTGGGAAATATCTTGTTCAAAAATCCGAATCAGATCATGGTCTACTATTTCATACTTTTTAATTTCTAATTTATCTTCCAATACACGAATTGTTTTTTTCAAATTGTCTATTTTGATTTCAAGATATCCAACATTTTCTTTTCTGATTTCTTCCATCTTCACTTCTTTTAATACTTTTCCATGATTAATAATGCCAATCGTATCTGCTATCGATTCAATTTCTGAAACAATATGACTTGAAATTAAAATCGTCATTCCATATTTCTCTTTTAGAAGTAATAAAAGCTCACGAATGTCTTTAATCCCGATTGGATCGAGTCCATTGATAGGTTCATCAAGAATGAGGATCTCCGGTTTAGCAACAATTGCTCGTGCAATCCCTAGGCGTTGCTTCATCCCTAAAGAAAATTCATGAATTTTTTTATTTCCTACATTGTGAAGACCAACAATTTCCAAAGCTTCGTTAACCGCTTTTTTATCATGATAGCCAACATATTGACAATGAAGTTCTAAATTTTCCTTTGCTGTCAGCCGCTCATAAAACACAGGATATTCAATGATACTGCCTATTTTCTTTAAATATCGATAAGATGTTGTTAAGACAGGCTGATTGAATACGATGATTTCACCAGAAGATGGTTTGACTAAATTTAAGATCATCTTCATAATAGTTGTTTTACCAGCTCCATTCGGGCCTAAAAAACCATAAATTTCACCTTTTTTAATGTTCATATTGACATTAGAAACTGTTTCGGTTCCCTTAAATGTCTTGCTTAATTGATTGATTTGAATGACTGCTTCCATTCACTATTTCCTCCTGAATCACTTTTTGATATGCTACACTAAGCTTAATGGATGAAAGTAAAATCAAAGTAAACGCTAAGAAAAATGCTCGTAATGTTTTTATTGTAAACATAGATAAGAGAGTAAATTGGGTAAGATGAGAATGAAATGAGGGATAATCAAAATGGAATCCGCAAAAATATTAGTAGTAGATGATGAAATCGGTCTATTGAAATTATTAGAAATTACATTAAGAAAAGAGAACTTCAATCATATAGAGACCGCATCGACGGGGAAAGGTGCGCTGCAGCGCATTAAAGAAAAAGCATATGACATTATTTTGCTTGATATCATGCTCCCAGACATAAGTGGATTTGAACTATGTACGGAAATACGAAAAAATACGAACACACCGATCATATTTATTAGTGCACGTTCTACAGACTTCGACAAATTAACGGGATTAGGGATAGGTGGAGATGATTATATTACAAAACCTTTTAATCCTCTAGAAGTAGTTGCTCGAGTAAAAGTCATCCTTCGTCGGCAGAAAATGAATGAGCATTCACAACACCAGGACACTTTATTCGATTATGGCTACTTCATTTTTAATCCTGAATCTGCAACTCTTACCGTTAATAATCAACCCGTTGAATGCACAGCTAAAGAGCTGGAGCTGTTGCATTTCTTTTGCAAAAATCCTAATCGTATTTTCACAACAGCTCAGCTCTACGAATTCGTATGGGGAAATGATGTTTTTGGAGAAGAAAAAACCGTTACCATCCATATATCCAAGCTGCGGAAAAAACTTGGCGATGATACACGTAAACCAAAAATCATTGTCAATTTACGAGGAATTGGCTATAAATTCATCCCTCCAAATGAGGCGTTTATATGCGAATAAAAACGCGATTTACTTTTCATTTAGTATTAGGACTTAGTCTTTGGATGCTAGTGACTGGTTTCAGCATTCTCATTATTCTTGAAGGCATTCTTCCACTGCTTAATATCATTGTTCATACAATTGATGAAGATTTGCTCGTAGCATGGATTTCTGGTATTAGCACGATTATTTGCATTGCCTTGTTTGGATGGTATTTTGGCGGCCCGATTGGTTTCATCATGACTTGGATTCAACAACTCTCCCAAGAAAACTATACGCAGCCTGTGAGTTTACTAAAAATTTACACTCGGAAAGGAAAGCTTCGTATGCGCTATCGTCTGTATCAGGAGGTACTTCAGCACCTTCAAACATTGGCCGTGAAATTACAAGCTAATGAAGTGGAGAGAAAAAAAATTGAACAAGCAAAACAGGAATGGATTGCGGGGATTTCTCATGATTTAAAAACGCCTTTAACATATATCACAGGCTATTCGACGCTTTTATTGAATGATCAGTATGAGTGGTCAAAAGAAGAGGCTCATTCTTTCTTGCAAGAAATTCATGATAAAGGAATACATATGGAAGAATTAATTCAAGATTTAAGCCTCGTATTACAACTAAATAGTACTGCAGGTGCGTTGCCTTTAAATAAGACGACTCAAGATTTAGTCGAATTTACAAAAAGGGTTATTGCCAACATAAGCCATAATCCACAAGCAAGCAACTATAAACTGCACTTTAAAACCAATACGCCTGTGATAAGCGTTTCATTTGATCCTAAATTCATGCAACGCATTTTACAAAACATTCTAATGAATTCAATTTTACACAATCCTGAACAAACCGATATATATACACAGCTTTCTGACAATGGAGAAAATGTCGTTATTCACATTATGGACAATGGCGTTGGCATGCCTACCCATATGAAAGAAAATCTTTTTCAACAATATTATCGTGGAACGACAACCGATGCCTCCTCTGATGGCACTGGACTTGGAATGGCAATTGTCTATAAACTTGTTCATGCTCATAATGGTACAATCTCAGTTGAGAGCGAACCTGCTAAAGGAACATCATTTAATATTATATTGCCGAAAAAAGGTCGTTCATTAGAAAATAGGTCTTAAATCTTCAAAAGTCGGAAATCATTCATTTTTGAAACTAGACAAATGTTTACGCTTTTAGTGTTTAGAAGGTAAGGTTATTGACTTTTCAATAACCTCGATAATTTAATATATAAAGAGGTGATTTATTATGATGATCAAAGTTGTAAACTATGATGAAAATTGGAAAAAAGAATATAAAAAAGAGGAGCAAACTATCAAGGCTATTCTGCAAGATGATTTAATAAATAGCTTTCATATAGGAAGTACTTCTGTGCCTGGGCTAAAAGCAAAACCAATTATTGATATTCTCCTTGTTGTTCGTGATATCCATACATTAGATTTATTTTCGAAACAATTTGAACAAATCGGATATGAGGTCATGGGAGAGTTTGGAATTGTTGGGCGGAGATATTTTCGAAAGGGCGGAGATAATCGAACCCACCAAATCCATGCTTTCCAATTTGACAATATAACTGAAATTGAAAGACACTTAGTATTTAGAGATTATCTTCGTGAATACCCAGACATTTGCAAACAGTATGGGGATCTAAAAAGTGAGCTTGCTGAACAATATCCTAATGATATTGAAGGATACGGTGACGGAAAAGATCGTTTCGTAAAAGAGATTGAAAAAGAAGCAATAAAATGGTATTGGTCAAAACGTTAAAGTGAACACATAAGATTTATTTGAACGTTGTGTTTATTCATTACAACAGAAGGATTTCCTCCTGCTTTTTTTACTCTCATTAATGACTAGATTAAAAAGCAATAAAATGCTGTACAAATAGTATTAGGGGTTTTTCACTTTCAACTACAGGCTTATAAATTGCTTTCATTCTAAAAGACGACTAATACTCTTTTTTTATTACTTAATCATTTTAGATATAACTAACTCCTTAAAATAAAAATCCATTTGCTCTAAACTGACAGTATCTTTCTTTTTATCATGCGATTCGCTTAAAGTAAAGATGGATGATACAAGAAAATCTACTAGTAAATCTTCCGGTATGTTTACATTTTTATCATATTTAATAAGTTTAGAAGCATCTTTTTTCATCATTTGTATAGAGAAGTTCTTCATAAAATCGAAAAAAAGTTCATCTTTCTTTTGAGCAAGTGCTAATTGTTGAGCTTGCGAGTTTTCAAAAAAAACATGGGCCCATTTAAAAGGCTCAAGGACTCTTTTTTTCAATGAAATCTCAATGTATGATTCATATAATTGATGAAGGCCATATTCCAGCAAAGAAAATTTATCGTCAAAATGTTTATAAATTGTAGAACGATGAATCATTGCCTTGTCACAAATTTGATTTACGGTGATTTTTGAAAAATAGTTATTTTCTTTTGTCATCAAGTCAAAAAAACTATTCCATATGATTTGCATAGAACGTTGTTTTCTCCTATCCATTTTTTAATTCCTCTTTTCTATCCATTTTTTAAGACACTTTTATGAAAGTGTTGTGTAATAAGACATCCTACAACAAATGGTTCTATTTTACCCGTTTATCTTATTCTATAATGAATTTTCAAGAAAAAATATTTAGAGGAGGAACAATATGAGTAGAAAAGTTGTTTTATATATTGCAATAAGTATGGACGGCTATATCGCTGATGAGCATGGAAACATTAATTGGATTGAAAGACATGTAGAAACATTAGAAGAAGATTATCACTATGAAACATTTTTTTCAAAAATAGATACGGTCATCCTCGGAAGAAAAACATATGATCAAATTGTCAATGAACTTTCTCCCAATGCATATCCATATAAAGGAACTAAATCATATGTTTTGACAAGTAAAAAAGAAGAAAATCAAGAAGAAATAGCTTTTGTTAATGAAGATGTTATTGAATTGGTATCAAAATTAAAAAAAGAAACAGGCAAAGATATTTGGATTGTAGGCGGAAGTCAAATAGCGATGTCTCTTGTCAAAGAAAATATGATAGATGAATATCAAATAGCTATTATTCCAGTGCTTTTAGGGAAAGGAATTCCATTATTTACTCCTTTTAATAAAGAAATAGGTCTAAGGTTAAAATCAGTAGATGCTAAAAACGGAATTATTTATACAAAATATACGAATCATCATTAGCATCATTTTTATAAACTAATATGATACTTTCATTTCGTTATAAAACGGAAAAATTAGCAGAAGGGCTTCCTCCTGCTTTTTTGTTACTCATAAAAGTAGATAAATTTTTTTTAGGTTATGTTAAACGTCTATATTGATTATAGGAGATTTATATAATCCAATTCACGTACATATGTGAATTGATGAACCCAACAGTTTTATGAAGGGATTATTCGTTAAACCTTCCCATAATAATGGTGTTATAGTATTTTCCGTCAGAGAAAATTCTGTCTTTTTTTAATATACCTTCTATTTCAAAGCCAAGCTTTCTATAAAGCTTAATGGCTCTATCATTTGTTTCTAAAACATTCAGAGTGATTTTTTTAATACCATTGGAGTCAGCCCAAAAAATAGCTTCTTTTAACAGATTTTTCCCAATACCGTATCCCCAAAAATCTTTTAATACGCATACTCCGAACTCTATTTTATGGGAGAATCTATTCAAATCATTTCCTTCGCATCTTGAAAACCCGACTATCCGATCATGAACTACGGCTACTAAAAATAAGTTCCTTCTATTTTCAGTATCTGTTTTAATCATTTGTGCAAAACCTGGTATATCTATGAGTGCCTCCCCTTTTTCTCTGTCTAAATTTTCGGTCTCTCCATCAATATGTATTCTTAATTCAGACAAATCTTTTGCATCTTTTTCGACTGCTGATCTAATCGTATAATGTATCCCATTAACATAAAATTCTTGTTTTTTAATTATCATGATATACTCCCATTCATCGTTGATTCAGCGAAATAAAACAAGGAAGAGGCGTTATAATATTTTTATCTCTGCAGATCCCATCAAATAACCTGTTGTATTTTTTTGCAGGCACCGTCAATATTTTTGTGTAAATGAGTTTCCAACCTTTCAAATAGATCGTTACTCTTTTTTTGAATATACTAGTTCGAAGGGATGATTTCGGCAACTCAATTCTATCAAGAAAAGGTCTTCCTTTTTTGTGTCATTATTCATTTACACAAAATATTTTACGCTCTCATTGTATTTAAGAGATTTATCAAAAATAATATGTTGTATGTTATATATTACCATTTCTCTAATGGATGGATCTTTTTTTATTTGAGATGAAATATCTAATTCATCAATGTTATCAAATGTTTTTTCTAGCATCATTATTACTTCAGTCAACTTTGATTTCACAATTGAAACAATGCTATCAAACTGGTTTAAAGAGAAACTGATATGCATTGAGAGTATTTTAAATTTTGGCTTCGATATACTATCACATAATTCTGTCGGTATCGTTTTTGTAATTTTATTTCTATATTTTGATTTTAAAATATTTTGGATGGCCACAAGCCCATCTTTTATTTCTAAAGTAGACAGTTCATCCACTAATTCAGATGTCAATACATGTTTTAGAGGCACAGGTGCATTTGTGTATTTTTCATAAAAATTCACAGTATAAGTGCCTTTAGGCTCCCCTTTCAATACTCGGTAACTAGGTACTTCATTATCTTTATAGCCTTCAATTTCTCCATTTATCCATTTAAGAACTGAACGATCCTCTAAGTCTGTGAAAATAATTTTCAAACGTAATAATATGGTTTCTAATTTCGATGTTCCACTCACCATATCTTTTAAAAGTTGACTTCTAGCCATTAATAACCCGCCTTTAAATTTTGATAAGACTACTTCTTAACTTATTTCCTGTGTTAACCAACACTAAAACTTGAAAGGAATGCTGTCTTAAATTGATCTGGTGTTAGAAATTTGATTAATCAAAACCTTGTTTTGATAATAAGATCATTTTTTGTTTTATTAAATTATCCTTGTGAACACAATCAAACGATTTAGCAAACAAAGAATTTTAGATAATGTTGATTTAGAGTGCTTTTTAAACATAGTATGGATGTGATCTTCATCATGATTCCAAAACTAAAGATTCTCCTAACGGAATATATTTTTGAATAGCCAGAATTTAATCCCTATCACTTGCCTGCGATTTTCGTTATAAGTACAAGATGATCATAGGAATAAGAATACGAATGATTATTTGCTATCTCATTTCATCTATGCAACTACCATTTCTTATATAGAATGATAGTAATATAAAGGATTATAAAAGGCGATTCATTACACCACCTATGAGATGGGTGACTTCTCGCTAATTAACCTTAAATTCAGTACCAATCGGATACACTGCAATAGATATTATAACATGGATTCATCAAAAAAATATTAAGCGTTCTTTTCCTTTTTATCAAAAAACACCCCTTTGGATTGAAGTGACCCCTAATAGTTAGACATTAGGCAGCGGGTGGGGATGAGTTCGAAATTGTATCGGATATTAATACTTAAATGCATGATCAATCGTTCTTTCATCTATTTTTTCAAATTATTTTAAATGCAGTATAGTGATTAAGAAAGAAGACGATCCCTTTATTCATTATTATTTATTTTACTGCTATAACTGAAAGACTTAAATCAGTAGCATATATTTCATTAGGATAGTACTTTCTTTTCTTTAAGCACTACAGAAAAACAACTTTATTATTTAAAATACTCAGAGCCTTTCTACATGTTATTGTAGCAAGGCTCTTTAAAGTTATTAAACTTTCAATCAATTGAATCGCAGTTTTTTAACATTAGATAATGGGGTTGTTTACTTCGCATTTCGAATCTTTTATAAAGCCCTCACTATCTCTTGCATAAACGTACAAATGCGAATCCAGCAATGACTAAAGCAAGACTGCCATATCCAATACTCCACCAAAAATGCGCATGAAATGTATCATAATTCCCAATCAATACATCACGCGCTAATTGAATGGAATGGACATAAGGAAGTGCATTACTTACTTTTTGAAATGTGCCGCCGAGCATATTGATATCCATCCACGCACCGCCTAAGAAAGACACTGCTGTAATATAGATTGTACCAATACCTGAAATTTGTTTTTCCGTACACAACGCACCTAATAATAGTCCAAGGAAGATGGACATAAGTCCAATTGGAAGAAGCGTTAAGATGCTCAGCGAGATATCCATTAAGCTAGATGATAAACCAAGAACCTTCGCCAATACAAAACAAATGATGCCTTGTAACAATGCAAGAGGAATTAACGGCAATGCATAACCAAGTACATACTCCATCACCGTTAATGGTGAAGAAAATAATCTTGTTAAAAATGCACTTTGCTTATCCTTTGCGATTAATAGTGCTGAAAACATCGTTAGAAAGGCAAAGCTAAATACAATTAAACCTGGCGTTAGGTTTTCAATTTTAAATGTATCGAGTGGCGCGTTTTTTTCTATCGTTGTAAAGATTACTAAAAGAATAAGTGGCAGCGCAATGCCAAGAATAATGGAAAGTGGATCTCTAAAAATTTCTTTTCGATTTCTTTCTGCAAAATTAAGCATATGTCACCTCTTGATCGCAAATCGTTAAAAATGCCTCTTCAAACGACGTTGTATTTGTATTTTTTTTCATTTGTTCTGCTGTGCCAATCGCTTTTATAGACCCCTTTTGTAAAATACAAATACGATCTGCAAGTGCTTCCGCTTCCTCTAAATAATGCGTTGTGAGGACAATCGTCATCTTGGATTTTAATTTAGAAAGCGTTGCCCACAGTTCACGTCTTGAGCGAACATCAAGCCCAAGTGTCGGTTCATCAAGGAACAAAATTTGAGGATTTGTAATAAGCCCCATCGCTATACTTAAACGTCGCTGCATACCACCTGATAGAGTTTTCGCTTTATCTTTTTGGCGTTCCGTCAGCCCGAATGTTTGAAGCATTTCCGTCGCTCTTTCTTTTGCTTCCTTTTTAGAGCTTCCATAAATGCCAGCAATTAACTCAAGGTTTTCTCGAATGGTTAAATTCGGTGCAACTGCTGTTTCCTGAGGAGAGATATTCATTTTTTGTTTCACAGTATCAGCGCCTGTGCGAATACTGTTGCCTAACACAAAAGCATCACCAGCTGTGGGTGCTAATAGACAACAAAGCATACTGATTAATGTTGTTTTCCCAGCTCCATTTTCTCCAAGTAAAGCAAAAAATTCGCCTTCCTCAATAGAGAAATCAAGGGAGTTGACGACAGGGCGTTCTTTATATTGTTTCGTTAGGTTATTTATCTCAATGGCTGCCAATTATTTTCCATCCTCTCGTATTTCTTCAGCGTTTAAAATATCTTGCGCAAATTTAAACATCAATTCATTTTTCACAATAGCAATGCCCTGCTGCTCATCTCCAAGTAAAAGCAATGAATCGCCTGGTTTAATTTCAAAAACCTCTCTCGCTTCTTTTGGAATCACGATTTGCCCTTTTTCTCCTACTTTTACTGTTCCGAAAATATATTTCCCATTTGGTCCTTTCATTCCATTTACCTCCCATAATCCATTTTAGTATAACTAGTTATACTTTTAATACAAAGTATACATTGTATTATAAAAAAAATCTACCTAAAAAAAATAAAACAGCATGATCTCATGTCTAAAATCACGCTGTTAAGATGATAATAGCTGCCCTTTTTATTGAATAAAAAACCGACACTATTTTTAAAGTATCGGCTCCTCTTTTAATCACTTTGGCACTAATTGCTGCAAGGCTTGATCCTTCTTCCCAATTAACTCGGTGAAATGATAATCCGTTCAAATGATAAGCTTATAAGAGGAGAGTTAGAAGTAAATATCATATATGTAAGGACATTTTAACAATGAATGACTTTTCTAAAATTTTTGTCATTATCATCCATTTCCAAGCATGCAAAACGGCATTGGCCCTATTATATAAAGCCAATGCCGTTTAACAGTGCACTGATCTAAATCCTTTTATTCACAAAATCCATTCACCATTTAATTCCCAAATACTTCTTGATACCTTTTCACAATTTGATCTACTTTAAAACCATACTGCTCTACAACTAACTCGCCTTTTCCAGAAGCTCCAAATTTGTCAATGCTAATGTTTATACCATCTAACCCTGTATACTTGCTCCATCCAAAACTTGACCCCAATTCAATAGAAACGCGATTGTGTATATTGCTTGGAAAGACATATTCTTTATAGGTTTTATCTTGTTTTTCAAATAAATCAAAACTTGGTACAGAAACAACAGAAACATCAATACCAACTTCAGATAATTTTTCTTGTACACTAATTGCTAAGTTCACTTCAGATCCACTAGCCATTAAAATGCCATCTGGTGTATCGCCCTTTGCTGGTGATAATAGATAAGCGCCCTTCGCCACACCTTCGGCTGCTTTTTCTGCCGTTCCTTCTAAAACAGGTAAGTTTTGGCGGCTTAACACTAGTAATGTTGGTGTTTCTTCCGACTCTATAGCAATTTTCCAAGCTTGTGATACTTCATTCCCGTCAGCAGGGCGAATGACACTTGTATTAGGCATAGAACGGAATGAAGCTAATTGTTCAACCGGCTCATGAGTAGGGCCATCTTCCCCTACACTAATGGAATCATGTGTGAAAACATAAATACCAGGCAATTTAGAAATAGCCGCTACGCGAATTGCTGCACGTAAATAGTCAGAGAATACAAAGAAGGTACCGATATAAGGGATTGTTCCCTCATGTAAAAGCATTCCATTCATAATCGCACCCATAGCAAATTCTCGTACACCAAACCAGATATTACGCCCAGAATAATTGGAGGATGTGAAGTCTTTATCCGCTTTGTTCATCGTATTGTTAGAAGAACTTAAGTCAGCCGAACCACCCCAAAATGGAGCTAATTTCGCTCCAATTGCTTGGATTGCAGCTTCACTCGTTTTCCGCGAAGCTGCTGGTGCATCTTCTGTTGTATATGTCGGTAATATATCATCCCAATTTTTCGGTAATTTGTTAGTAAAGGCATCTTCAAATTGCTGAGCACATTTGGGGAAACGTTTTTTATACTCCGCAAACATTGCCTCCCATTCTGCTTCTGCCTTTTCTCCTGTCTCGATCATTTTTTCCTGAAAACGTTGAACAACTTCTGTCGGGACAGTAAATGGAGGATAATCCCATCCATATACTTCTTTTGCCTTCACAGTACTTTCTTCCCCCAGCGGAACTCCATGTACTTTATTCGTACCTTGATTAGGGGCACCATAGCCAATTACGGTCTTCACTTCAATTAACGATGGTTTGTCTGTTTCTGCTTTAGCAGCCTTTATGGCATCCGAAATGGCTTGCAAATCATTGCCATCTTCTACTAATATATGTTGCCAACCATACGCTTCAAAACGTGCACCCACATTTTCTGTAAACGCCTTTGCGGTAGGTCCATCAAGTGAAATATCATTTGAGTCATATAATGCAATTAATTTTCCCAGTTTTAGGTGACCAGCTAATGATGCCGCCTCTGCAGACACACCCTCCATTAAATCTCCATCTCCACATAATGTGTACGTATAGTGATCTACGAGGTTGTATCCTTCTTTGTTATAGGTCTCAGCCAAGTGAGCTTCTGTCATGGCCATTCCAACAGCATTTGCAAAACCTTGGCCTAATGGACCTGACGTTGCTTCTACTCCATCCGTTTCACCCACTTCTGGATGGCCTGGAGTACGGCTTCCTAATTGACGAAATTTCTTTAAATCTTCTATTGTTAGATCATATCCAGATAAATGCAATAAACTATAAAGCAATGCTGAACCATGTCCTGCTGACAATACAAAGCGGTCTCTATCCACCCATTTAGAATGTTTAGGATTTACTTTTAAGTAATATGCCCACAGGACATATGCCATTGGTGCAGCCCCCATTGGCAAACCAGGGTGTCCAGAATTGGCCTTATTGATTGCATCAATGCTTAACATGCGTACTGTATTAACTCCCAATTCATCCATTTTATCGAACATTTTGGAACCTCCCGAAAATGAACAAAGAAGAGAGGGAACTCTCTTCTTTGCATCTTATTATTTTTTGAGTTTATTCATGATTCTTGAGGTAGATCCTTTTAAATTATAACATTCTACATAATCTCTGATTGGTCGTTTAATGTGTTCTACGACAAACCGTTGTCCATCAATACTTACTTTACTTAGATTATCATATAATGCATGAATCTCTTTCTTTACTTCGTCATTATTGAACGTATAATGACCAGCAATATCTAAAATGGAAGCAGACAATTCATCGTCTTTTGTTATTTCGTCTACCGTTAATTTCGTTTGATCCCCAACCATCCATTTTCTCCAACGTTCACTCTTAATGGCATGAACTAGCATAACATCTCTAATGTTGGATGGGGTTTCAATCAAGCCATACTCTTTCAGTTTTTGTTCTACGTTCGCTAATTTCAAATAAGCTCTTGTTTCTTCCGTACCATATTGAGGAGCAACATTTGTTGCAGTAATTTGGGATGGGATATGTTCTAATAGCGTAACATCGTCTAAATAGTCACCGTTGTGTTCTTTTAGTCCAACCCCATATTTCTTAGCCATTTTAGCTAATTCATAAGCATTTTCAAAATTAAACTGACCAACTTGATCTGTCTTCCTTACTAGTGTTCCTGTTTGACCAACAATAAATGTTGGCATTGGTAAACCTCTCTTACCCAGCTCTTCTTGTAGACGGAGAATGAAATTTTCATAAATGTCTGTAGATGTTAATCCACCATTCGTTTCTTCCGTACCAACCTCATAACCTATTTCAGGCAAGTTTCTAGCTATCCTTTCTTTCTCACAATACTCGATTAGGTCTACTGTGCGTTCAATAACTGTTTCAAGAGGAATTACCTTTCCTACTTCAAATGGATCCTTAGTTGGATCAATCATTAATAAATCGAATCCTGCTTCAATATCTGCTAAATAAGATTTTTTACCTAATGCCATTGCTTCATCTACTGGTAAATGATCATTTCTTTCTTTATCTCTTTGCCATGGACCACCATGATCACGACAAACATAATATAAGCCGTCAAAGCCAGTGGTTTTTGCCATTTCTTCAATTGCCTTCACAAACGTATGTTGATTCCAGCCGTTAACATAGCCACCGCCTAACTCATCCATATCTACTTGATTTCGACTTGCAATGAACATTAATGGGAAATCATAATCTCTAGCTAACTCAATGCTTGCTTGTAATAAATTACCTGACATTGGTCCTATTCCGAGTAATGTTGCGCTTTTTCCTTCTTCTTGTAGTTCTAATAATGCTTTCACAGTCGAATTAATCGGTGTCTTCATCATCGTCGCTTCCTCCTATAATATCGATTGCTACATTTACCCTATAACAGAGTCAAGATTTTTCTAATTCATACGTTCATAAATCTCGTTTTATTTCTTTACAGGGGCCTTCGTTTCAGGTAAGTCCGGTTTTGTGAAATGTAAGATAAGTGCTGTGATAACGGAACCTATTAACATCGCAAGGAAAAACCATAGTTTCCCATCTACTGCACCAATAACAATTAGTCCACCGTGAGGAATATAGGTGCCGACATTTTGCAGCATTCCAATTCCTCCGCCGACAGCGCTACCAATCATAATAGCAGGAAGAACACGTTTTAAATCGTTTACAGCGAATGGAATTGCACCTTCTGTAATTCCAATTAACCCCATGAATCCTGCACTAACACCCATTCCACGTTCCGCTTGCGTATATTTTTTTCTTGAAATAAATGTAGAAATAGCTAGCCCTAGCGGTGGAATTGCAACTGCAATTCTATGCGCACCATTTGGTTCAAAAATACCTTCTGCCATCAATGCTAGTGTAAAGGCAGTAACTGTTTTATTAATTGGTCCACCCATGTCAATAGCTGTAAAGGCACCAATTACTAATCCTAGAAGTAAAGCATTTCCACCTTGTAAAGAAGATAAGAAATCAACAAGAGAAGCTACAAAACCAGAAAGCGGTTGAGCCAAAATATAAATATATGTCATACCAACAAGGAAAGTTGTAATGATCGGGATAATTAATATTGGCATGATCGTTTTAATTGTATTGGGCACTTTCCAACCTTTAATCCATTTAGCGATATAACCTGCAATAATACCTACAATCATTGCTCCAAGGAAACCGGTTGAGACACCTTCATCTCCAATTGGATTGTTAGCAATATAACCTAAGATCATACCAGGAATTAGCCCAGGTTTTCCTGCAATTGAATATGCAATGTACCCTGCTAAAATTGGAATCATCATGGCAAAACCAGCTACCCCAATTGTATTCAAATTTTTAAGAAAAGGATTCGTTATAACCATTCCTTCGTCAGTTGGCGTTCCTGACGATAAAGCAATTGCTAGAAATATCCCCCCGACAACAACTGAGGGCATCATGTATGATACACCTGTGCTAAACGCTTTTTTCAATTCTGCTCCAACATTTTTACCATTGAAGGACATCTCATATCCCTCCTATTATGATAGTTTAGAAAATTTGTGCTTTATGTGGTAAAATCCATTGGTACTAATAAATGAAATAATGTGCAGTTACGATTCACTTTGGGTGATGGTTAGGCTACAAGAAATGTAGCCATGCCTGTTCATTTCTTATAACTTTTCTAATTGATCAATGACATCACTTACATTTTTTATTACGACTGAAGGGTCTAGCGTTAGTACTTTTCCTTCATCACGTTTTTCATCAAATCGTTCATCACCCTCAATGCCAATTGAAATTCCTAAAATAACGGCATCAGCGCTTTCGATTTCCTCCTCACTTAACTCATTTTCAATTCCCATTCCCCCTTGTGTTTCAATGATAACTTCATGTCCTCTTTTACGACATTCCTTCTCAATTGCTTCCTGTGCCATGTAAGTATGTGCAATACCAGTTGTACAAGCTGTAACTCCTACAATTTTCATTTTTGATTTCTCCCTTCTTTATTGTTCGATTTTAATTTCTTCATTAATTGAATTAAGTAGTTTAAATGCTTGATCTCGATCGCTGCATTCAAACAATTGGTTTCTAAAATCTTCATCCATTAATTTTTTGCTTACTTGTGAAATATATTTTAAGTGAATCTTACTGCCGCCATTTTGAGGAACACCAATTAAGAAAATGTACTTTACGATATCATCTTCTCGATCATCCCATTGAAACGCCTCATTTGTACTTAAATAAGAGATAAATGGTTCATTAACCACACTTGACTTCCCATGTGGAATCGCTACATTAAAATCAACACAAGTGGAAACCAGTTTTTCTCTCTCAATGACCGCTGTTAAAAATGGTTCTTGCTCACTGATTAAACCATTTGCAGCTGCCTGATTTACTAAATACTCTAATACTTCACGTCTGTCGCTTAGTTCTATATTTAAAGAAATCATTTCTTTTTTTATCAAGATATATCCCCTCCTAATAATTTTATAAATTCCTCTTTATTAGAATGTATAAAGACCTTTTCAACAGTTTCTTTATCTTCAATTAATCTGTAGATTGCCCCTAATATTTCTTTCACATGCTGCAAATCATCTTTGGAAATACATAAGAAAATAACAATACGTATATGCTGGTCGTTCCATTTAATTGGTTTATTATTGACGCATAATACGAGCACTGTTTTTTTTACGTATTGTGGATTGCCATGAGGAACTGCAACACCCGTTGGCAACACAATATCCCCGCTTTTTATCCTATCCAACAAGCTTTCCTTGTATTCTTTTAAGATATATCCTTCTGTAAACAAACGATTTGTCACATCATCAATCATCTCTTCGGCACTTTCATATTCACTGCCGAATTCAATATAATTTTTGTCCATATATTGATTTATTTTATCTAGACAGTCATTCACTTCTTTTTCTTCACTTCTTTTATCCTCTTTTAAAACGAAGTTCGAGTTGTAGAATTTCAAGATATTTTGCATATCTTGATTACTTATTAATGGTGATACAACGATTACAGGAGTATCTTCTACTTTGATATGTGCAGTTGAAATAATAAAATCAATTTCATCGAGATTTATTTTGGACATCTCATCAAAAGAAGCGATTTCAATTGAATCTAGAGGAGGAAGTATTTTCCTAACTCTATTTAACAATAATCCTGATGTTGTTATTCCTGTTGGACAAATAATTAACACTCGCTTACTTAATTGCATACGATCAAGCGTCGATTGGAAATAAATCATTAAAAAACCAATTTCATTATCGGTAAAATTTACTTGCAGCTCATCTTCAAAGTCACTCATAACAAACCACGTAATGTTGTACATTAATCCAAATTCATGTTTTATTTGTGTGATGAAAGGATTCTGCACTGAAAAGCCATTCTTTAATCGATAGATCATCGAGGGAAAATGTTTAGCCAATTGGCTGGACAATTTAGCATCTTTTGTCACATCAACTTTTAATGTTTTACTTAATTTTGTTAGCACTTTATCTATAATTGGCTTAAAATCTACATCTATCTCGCCTAAACTCATTTTGTTGGCTGCCATGTGCTTATTTAAATAGGCTATGTCACCTTTTGTAAATTTTATCCCTGTAGCACTAGTGATTTGATCCAAAAGTAAGTTGGAATTATTATTTGTAAAATGTTTGCCAGAGCCTTCTTCTACTTCATCAATGTGACACCCTAAAGAGGAGCGGTATGTTAAAACAATTACAATACTTAAAATGTTATATATATAATAATCAGCGATCATTTCCAATTTGTTTTTCACAAATTCGTATAGCGTACTTTGACATATTTGAACGAGTCTATCACCATAATATTTTTTTAAAAAAGAATATTTCTGGTCTTTCTCATCCGAGAAAGCGACCTTTTTTTCCTCATACTCACTTAGCAAAGCATTGAATAAAACAAGCGTATTCTGGAATTCTTCTTCTGTTCCTTCTATTCGTGTCCCATTCATATCACTAACTAATTTAACGGTTGATTGATTCAATAAATGTTCTTTTATAAATAATAAATCTGCATGAATGGAGCTTTTACTAACAAAAAAGTAATCAGCCAAGCTGTTTAACGTAACTGTCTCCCCGTCAAACAATAGTCGTTCGAGAATTTCGATTTTTCTTTCTTTAACACCAAATAGTACTTTAGGAGCTAACTTATTCATACGGTTAGGTTTCATCTTTTGTTGATTCCAATTTAACTTGATACCTAGCCCCCTTTTTTTTTCAATATCAAATCCTAACTTTTGAACAAAAAGTTTTATTTTGTCCAGATCAGAGTATATGGTTCTAGTGGAAACATTTAGCTTTTTAGCAAAATGCTTAACCGGCCTCGTTTCAGACTCATTCATAAGTAAATTGATTAAAAGTATTTGGCGATCCGTTAACTCCATCTGTAAAACCTCCTCTAAAGGAAACACTTAAAGCAGATTTCTTTCATATTTATTAAAGAAAATGGTATGAATCAACCCTTACAATCTTAGTTTAGTTTTTAGAGATATTATTGTAAAATACAATTGACTTCAACAACTAATTGAAAAAAAATAAACGCTTACATTATCTTGATTGTTATTCATTCGTAACGTTCACAGCAAGTGAAGCTGTTCTTTAAATTTTATTAACAACAAAAATAGTGAGTTTTGCGATCATGCTTTGCACCATTAGGAATAAAAAGAGGATCAAGAATTTGGAAAATTTGTCTGCTATATCTCCTTTCCAAGTTGTTATGCACAACATTTTTCATAAATATACACGTTATCTTATGTATTATTTGGAACAACATTAACATGGTCTAAAATCCTCATCATTAGTAATACGGGAAGTAAAGGAAAGGGATTGCGAAAGGAGCTTGATCATGTATGATGTCTTGAATGTATAGACTTTCTTATCGTTGCAAAACCTTCATCCAACATCTTGACAACCATCGATAATTTGATACTATCTTCCTGAGTACTCAATTTGAGTTTGGGGAGCGAGACAACATGTATACAATTGTGTTTGATTTAGATGACACACTATATGATAGGACACAACCTTTAAAGAAAACTCTTTCTGAATTTGATGCTACAAAACACCTTAGTTTCAACCAATTTTATCCGATTTACCAAAGAAATAGTGATATTGGGTTTGATCATGTTGCAAACAACGTTTGGACATTAGAAGAGTCGCATATTTTTAGAATCCAAGACACACTTCTACAATTAGGTATTTCCATTGATAAATTAGAAGCTCTATCATTTCAAAACTTATATAAAAGTAATCAAGAACACATTGAATTGTATCCATTTATAACCGAGATTTTAAATGATTTAAAAGATAACGGGATACAAACGCTAATCATGACAAATGGCCCCTCTATCCATCAACGAAATAAGATTAAAAATCTCGGTTTAGATCATTATTTCAACGATTACGAAATTATTGTTTCAGAAGAGGAACGTATGGCAAAACCAGACTGTAAAATATTCGAATTGGCTGAACGAAAATTTAAATTCGATAAAAATAATGCTTGGTTCATCGGCGACAGCTATCCGATTGATATTGTCGGAGCTCACAATGCTGGATGGCGCACAATTTGGTTGAATTGCAACCACCAACTTCCAAGCAGTTCAGTTAATTTGGCAACAAAGACAGTATATTCAACGAAGGAATTAAAAAATTATCTTTTTCATATATTAAACAGCCTTTAACTATAAAGATAAATAAGTGAAAATATCCGAAACAACCAAAGAGAATTCGTACAGATCGAGGAATAGATTTCATTGATACTTTTTTGTTTCACTAATAGATCGCCATAGTTGAAAAAGATCACGCAAAAAGACGGGAAGAAAAAAATTTTTCCCGTTTTACATATTCTACATGGCTAATATATATTTTACTTTTATTATTAGTTAAATCCACTGTATTACACTAAACGCCAAAACCACTTTCAATAAGTACAGCTTTTGTTCAAGTACTTAATTTCAAATCTCCTGGTGATGCTTTGTACTCCCTCTGAAGTGATATGAACAAGTTAAATATATTCAGAATACCATTCAAATGCCAAATCATTTCTATGCCATCAGATTTATTAACAAATAAACTATTTATGAAAACGAAAATACTATTATCTTTATTTTCTTAAAACAAGTTGAATGACATGGGCTAAACCGGTGTGAGCCTTTCCCTCCACTCGCTCTTGTTCTCCATAGAAGAAATGAATCACCTCATGACCTTCGCACCAAGTAAGAATGTCTTTTGGTTCGTAAAGCATATCAAGATTTGCTGGGCCACCTGTACCATAATTTAATTGGTCTTTGGAGTATACCTCAAGCATTATAATCCCTTTAGGCTTTATCGCATTTTTCATTTTTTTAAAAATCATTTTTTGAGCATCTCTATGAAAATGTCCAAATACCATTATTGCAGCATCATATTTCTCGCTTGGGACGCTGTCTACTAATAAGTCAACTTTTTTTGTACGTACATCAACGGCATACTTCTGAGCTAGTTTTTTCGTTTTTTGTAAACCACTATCCGCATAGTCTATTGCTGTTATTTTATGGCCTCTTTTTGCCAAAAAAACAGCATTCCGGCCTTCCCCCTCTGCAAATGCAATCACTTTTTGACACTTTTCTAATCGAAAGGCTTGTTGTTGAATAAATACGTTAGGCTCTTCCCCATACATATATTCCTTCGAATTAAAAAATTTATTCCAATTATTTTCCATACACTAACCTCCTCTGATTACCCTATTACACCTATCTGTGAAATGCAGCTCATTATTACATAAAGGAATTTATTTTAAAATTTTTCAATTGAAATATCTGCATTAATCACCATTGAACCTTTCATTTGTAATATCGGTATTAACTGCTATTGCTGCTTTATATCCTTCTGAAGCAGCAATGATTAATGAGGAATGACCTAATTTGGTTGTCTCTCCTGCCGTATAAATATTTTTCTGTGAAGTATGAACTGTATTCTCTGTCACAATGGCTCCATTTTCTTGTATGTCACAACCAAGCTGCTCTGCGAATTGATTTGGGCGCATAAAGGTAAACACGATAAATCCTCCAAATCTTTCTATTTCATGGCCTGAATGAAATTCCACTTTTTTCAAATAACCATCATCTCCATGCAGATTCTTAATAGGTTCTGTTATAACAGTTATATTTTTTCTATGTAGTTCATTCAGGATAGGATTAGACAACTCATGGCCATTTGTGGCTATTACTAAATCTTTGGACCAGTTATAGACAAGCTTCCCCATATGAAAAGCATGTTCTTCATTTTCGGAAATAATGATCAAGGGCTTGTCTTTTAATTCCCACCCATCACAATAGGGGCAGCTGAAGAGGCTTTTCCCATAATACTGTTTTATATTTGGAATGGAAGGAAACTTCTCTTGAATACCCGTTGCCAATATGATTTTTTCTGCTGTATACTCTGTGTTCTCCAAAGTTGTAATTTTAAACCAGCCGTTCGATTGTTTCGTTATTTTCGAGACCGTATTTTCATAGTACTGAACAGATGGGTAGCTTTTCAGTTCGTTTAAGCCAATTTCTTTAAATGCTGCTGGCTTTATGCCATCACGTGTAAGAAAACCATGTGATTCCTGCGTCACGCGATTCCGGTTTGTTCTGTTATCAAATAACGCGACCTTTCTGCGAGCTCTTCCTAAAACCAAACTTGCATTTAGCCCAGCTGGGCCTGCACCTATAATTGCACAATCCAACAATTCCATAAGTAGGTCATTCCTCCATGATTCAAATAGATTTCCTTAAGTATTTGAGAAAGTTTTCTTCCATACTGTTCCCCAAAACGCTTCATTAAATAAAGTGTTTTCCATAAAAAATCTCTCTTTGTTTTTGAGATATTAGAGACTCCTTATATCTACAATACAAATAAAAAATAACAGTGGATTATGAGTCCACGGATATTTTCTTGACAAGATCTGATATTTTTTGATTCCTTAACGCTTCTTCCATTTTTTCCTCTGCTGAAAGCATGACCTCTTTTATTACACATACTGGATCAGAGTTTAAACAGCAGTCAAACAAGGACGATTTACCTTCAATAGCATGTATGATGTCCAAAAATGTAATGTCTTCCCAATTATGACTAAGGGAATATCCGCCATTGGCGCCTGATGAAGAATCAATCATTCCTTCCTTAACCAACTTGGTCAATATTTTGGACAAGTACGTAGGCGAAACATTTTGCTTTTCTGCTAACTGTTGTACACCAACAAGTTTATTTGGTGGAGCCATTGCAAGAAAAAGCATTGTGTGAAGGGCATAATTTGTAGCTTTTGAATACTTCATGCTGTATATTCACCCCCCCAATAAAAGACTTTACATGTCTATAATAACCTTAATGAATTACTATGTCAAACAGTTCTTATTTATTCGTATACAATCTTATCAGTTCATTAAAAACGAAGTATTTATAAATAACATTTGCTATAGCTGAAACTGTTACTTTTGTCTTTATTTTGCACTTATTTTAGGTAATATTTTGCACATGAAACTTTAAAATAACAGCTATTCTTTACGAAAATATATTTAAGCTTAATGAAAACTTACAAAAAAACGTGAATTAATATTGAATATTAAATAAAAAAACGACTGTAAAGAACAATCGTCTTTTCAATTACTTATATTTAAATAAACAACATTTATTTGCGTAAAAATCTGTTACACTCGTGACATTTAAAAACGGTTGTAGCGTAGAATGATCTGATATCTGCTACTTTCTTCATTGCTTTGATACTCGCGCAGTTCACGATATTGAACATTTTTATCAAGTGGAGAGATTTTCACTTTGATGCCGCCAGCAGACGTAAAGCCACTAATGGATGGAACCGGAAAGTTAGGACTGGTTAAGGCTGCCAAATCTTTTGCAGTGAGTCCTAGAACATCTTCGATAATTAAGTCGGCTGGAGCCCACAAAGCGACAAAGACATCAAAAAGAAACGTGACTGCGGCAGCAATAGCAGACGCCCAAGCAGTAGAGAGTCCCAAAGCCGTGGCGGTTAAACTGCCAAGCGTTCCAAGAGTTCCAGCAATGGCGTTCCATTGACTTTTGATAATCTCCGCATAAGCATCCACAAAACTTCGGATTTGTTTTTTGTATGCATCTTCGTCATCGATCTCAAAACCAATAATACTTAATGACACTCCACCTATATTGTTTCGATTAAAAAGTAAACGGCTCATGTCACGATTTTCTCCTGAACCAACATCATCAAAATAAAAATCGTTTACAATCATATTTCCAGGAGTTAAAATTGTTGTGTAAATTTGTCAAAAGATAAAAAGACTCCTTTGCACAAAAATCAGATCAAAACGTAGTTAATCAACATTATCCCCAAAATAAGCTTTTTTTAGAAAAATACATACTGTTCTTAGCATATTAACTTAAAAAAGTCTATTGTTTATTAAAGGGTATTTCTATACCTTCCTCAATAAAAATTCTATCACGAATATTGATATAACTCATTGTATTTCGAATCCAATAGAGGTTAGGTTCTATTTTAAACAAATGAGTATCATGTTGATCATCAAAAGAGATAATAAAATAATCGATGCCCCTCTTAATGGTAAAGCGTGTTTGATATTCATCAGCAAGTTCATAAGTACCTTCTATGTTATCAGTATTGTTTATTAACATGATACTAGGATGTTTTGGTGCAATAAGTTGTTTCATGTCTTCAGGATTGTTTAAGAATGCTAATATTTGTTGTTCATAGACAGGGCTTACCTCTTCATTCATCAAGAGAATAGTCATTTTTTTGCTTGTCAAAGAACAGAAGCAATGTGAAGAGTAACCAGGCCATCCACCAGAGTGGCCAAATGAGTCATCTTGAATAACAAATCCGTAGCCATAGTTGTTATTTAAAGGAGAAGGTGTAATAGCACGTTTTACAAATTCAACGGATACTAATTTACCTTGAATAAATCCCTTTATAAATCGAGCAACATCCTTCGCTGTAGAATAGATGCTACCATCGCCATAAAAACTACATAGTTTATCCATATCTTTAAAGACAGTATCTTCTGTTAAAGAAATATATTTCTTATTGATATAATCAAACAGTCTTCCGACAGCAATTTGTTCGGCTTCTGGTTTCGATGTTGTATGCTGAAGATGCAGAGGACATGCAATCATCTTTTGTAAATAGTCCTCATAAGAGAGTTTACTAGTGTGTTCAATAATTTTAGCTAGTAATACATAGTTAGAATTACTATAGAACCATCCGCTGCCTGCAGGGAAGTAAGGCTCTTTGACATGTAAAATTTCTTCAATGTCTTTAATCGAAGCGTTGCCTAAATATTCTGGAATGCCAGATGTATGTGTTAGCAAGTGTTCAATCGTAACATTTTTGAAAGTATCAGTGTGAAACCATTTAGTTAATGTATCCTCAAGACTAATCGCTTTTTTTTCTATTAATTGCAGTACCATCACGGCAGTATACATTTTGCTTAGTGAAGCTATGTCGAACAGTGTATTCTCTGTAATAGAGATGGAATTATCTAGATCTTTATAACCTAAGGTTAGGCTTATGCTGTCTTCATTACTTGTCTCTAAATAAAGTGCACCATTAAATTGGTTTTTTTCAAGTGTAGAATAAATAGTATGAAACATAGTTTAGTCTCCTTATTATATTAGTTATCTAACATATTAGACGTGAGGAAATTAACTAAACTCTTTTATGGCAATTTCCTCTAATTTTTTTGTGATTCGTACCAACTCATTAAGCTCTGAAAGAGTTAATTTAGAATATAAACGATCCGCCACAGCTCGTTCAACTCGCTCTTGCTTGTCGAAATACTCCCGGCCTTTCGTATCTAATGTAATAAAAATTTCCCGACGATTATTAGGATTGATCGTACGACAGATGAACTGATTTTTTTCCATTTTGGCGATAAGCTGGCTTACAGCACTAGAACTAATATTCATTTCTAAAGCAATTTCGCCTACAGTTATTTTATTAGCATAATAGACAATATCCAGTAGAACAGCTTGTTGTGTGGTAATAGAGCTGGCTAGATATTTTTTATAATGTTTGTAAATCAAACGGTTGATCGTATAATCCGCTTCGTTAATTTGTTTTACTTGTTCGTACAAGTCCAAACAGATCACCTTCTAATATGTTAGTTAACTAACATATTAGAGGGTAATCTAAAAAAAGTCAACATTTTGTAGTTGTAAAACGATTAAACTTTTCACACAATCATGTAGTCCCCTCCACTATCCTAATTTCTATAATCAAATAAAGTTGTTTTATAAATCGGTTGCTTTCATTTTAATAAGCTCCTTTTTTCTTTTTTTTGCTAAAGATTCTCGACCGTATATCCAAGCTGCTAAAAGTAACACAGTTCCTCCAATGACTGCACCTAATAGAGATCCTGTAGACCTTTTAGTAAAAAAATCAGTAACATAGGCATAAATAAAAAACACGATATACATTATTGGTAAAACTGCACCTACAAATAAAGGTCCACGTTTAGATATAAAAAATTGTATAGCTAAAATCCCTAATGCGATAGCAAATTGCATAACATGTGCCATTTCAATCACCTTTTTCTTTTTTGTATTTATCAATAATTAATTTTGCCGTTTCTAAACTGATTTGTTCATCAATAACTAAGTTTTTAATCATGTTTACGAATTCTACATCGTCCTCCCTACTGTGCAATTCAATTTTCTGAATTAACTTATCTAACATCGTACGCACAGTAGGGTAAGATACATCGTAATCTTTCGCCATATTTTTTAATGATCCAGAGTTTAAAATAAACTTTCTAATAAATTCTAATGATTCTTTGTCTAAAGATAATACCCAAGACGGAACATCTCCTCTTTCCATAAAAATCACTCCTTCTTTAATTATATTAAAACATTTTTTAATTTTATTCAAGTATTTATTGAATAAAATTAATATATATTTTGATTTATTTCTAAATGAAATTTTTAGTTCTATTGTAAATAAACGTAAAATTGAAAAATTGTAACAAAGTTAATGAGCAATTCTGTTAGCAAATCAAAGCAATACGAATATCAACTCATGATAATTTCAAAGATAAGATAGCGAACATTTTACAGAAATCAGATATCTCTTACACTTTTTCAGTTACTCTAATGTACTTAAATGAACTGCACTTAATACTCTTATTATCCTAAATGAAGCTTTACTTAAAAAAGCAACCTAAAAAAGTCGATTCCTTCACTTACAGGAAGTCGACTTTTTTAGGTTAAAGTTCGGTTAGCATACAATATTTCTTACATGTTGACGGTACCCAGGTAAAACCTACAAATCGAGGTTATCACTATTCAAAAGCAATCGGCTGGGAAACTGACATTTTCTCTTACAATTTGCTATAAGTTTTTCATATTTCTTTTGGATAATGCTATTGCAGATTTTTCTTCACTAACGCTAACGTATTTTTTATAAAATCTTGATAAGGGGTTCGAGGAAACAAACTTATATTGCTAGCTGCTTTCTCTGTATAGATAAGCGCTTCCTTTACTCTTCCTAATTGCAAGAGGCAATGTGCCCGATACGCATCAGCAGTATAGAGAATAGATAATTCAAGCGGGTAACGAATCGTGTCAGGCATTTTAAATTGTTCAAATGCTTTTAGCGCTTCTTCCACCTGTCCTTTTCCTAGTAGCGCTTTACCTTTTTCAAGATAGTAATAGTCACTTCCGAGCTCACCCTTTACTAAGGTAGCAAATTCATCTAAGTAAAAAAGGACTTGTTCATAATCCTGTGAAATTTGATTGTGATAATGAGCTTGAAGCAACAACGTAAAAGCCAATGATTCATCATTTTCACTAAAAACAGCAAACTGCTCTGACTTCTTTATAAAGTAAGCAAAATCATTTTCATTGTTACGAAGAAGGGATTGGAACGCTGCAATTCGAAAAATATCATCCATCTTATAAAAAATCCCTTTCCTCCTGGATAGCTCAATCAATTCATTTAGCTTACTCCTTCCTGATTTATAGTCACCTACCCCGAAGAGTAAGACCACTTCAACGTAATTCGCTTCTGCTTCAACGACGATATCAATCACCGTTGCTTTTTCATGATACTCTTTTCGTACACTTCGCAACAATATAAGCGCATCATGGTAATGACCGTCTTTTGCAAGGTTTTTGACTATGTGTACTTTAGCAGCAACGCAATGACTATAAAGGGATAACTGTTCATAGATTACTATCGCTCGTTCTATCAACATCTCTCCTTGTTTTCGGTCAGTCTTAAAAACCGTTCGGCCAGCAATTTCTAATATCCTAGCAGACTCAAATGAAGTTGGAAGCTGCTGGTCAAACATGTCTTGTGTTAAATTCATTATCTGTTCATCATTATTTTTTTCAAACGCTTCCTCTACCTGACTAAATATGTACTTTAGCTCATCAGATGTATGGTTCTCTAACAGATAATGAGGATCACATCCCAACTGGCTCGCAATAAATTTTAAGCTTTCCATCGAAGGGTTGGCACGGCCATTTTCAATCATACTTAACATCCCCTTCGTCATTTTGTTGCCAGCTACTTCTACAAGTGTCATACCTCTTTCTATTCTTAATTTTTTAATTCGCTTTCCAAGTTCATTCATTTTCAACATCCTTTGTATTTTAATGAATAGTTTAATTATATTAAACTTTAGCTTGAAAAGGAAATAAGAGCGTGTTACGATAAGTTCAATTAAATTGAACTCACTGAATTAAAATTAGATGATGACAGGGAAAGGTAGTTAGTGAGCTTTCTTTTTAATATCAAATAGGAAATTGGAGGATTAAATATGAGCAACATAATGGAGAATGAAACAGGACAAAAACTAGATATTGGCGGGATTGAATTATACTATGAATTGTTAGGTAAACATAACGAGGGTCCTACTCTCGTTTTTGATTCTGGATATGGATTCACATTAGAAAACTGGAATTCGATTAAAGATGACATTTCAAAGTTCTCAAAAATGTTTATTTATGATAGAGCTGGTCTAGGCAGAAGTGAAGGAAGTGACAGATCTCGTCATAGTCAGCAAAGTGTCGAGAACTTACGTCTACTACTTAAAAAAGCAGGTGTAAAGCCTCCATATGTGTTAGTTGGACACTCATTTGGAGGAATAAATGTAAGATTATTTGCAAGTACATATCCAGAGGAAGTTGCAGGAGTGGTTCTTTTAGACTCATGTCATGAGGATCAAAATAAAATTCTGCCTCCTTTATTTACAAAAGAAGTTCAGGAAAATTATTATCATCAATTCACTTTGGAAGGGTCTCTTCATGAGGTTGAAGAAAGCTTCGAACAAGTTCGCGCTTCTAAATCTCTTGGAAGTATACCACTTATTGTAGTAACAGGCGGTTTGCAGCCTTTTCATACAACGGAATCTATGGCTGCTTGGATGAAATTTCAAAGAGAACTTGCAAACTTGTCAACTAATAAAAAACATATTATTGTTGAAGATGCTGGACATACAATCCACATCGATCGACCACAAATTGTTATTAATATAATAAAAGATATACTAGATGTGGTGAAAAATAACAATACACATTTATCATAACTCAAATTTATGCTGTTGAACGACTATTACGTCCATTAATATTTTATTTATATTAGGCACCTCCGTTATTTGATAAGTCGCTTGTACAATAACGACACATTAAATATTGCAGGAGGTCCTTTTCATTTCTAAACAAGATGTCGCCCATCAAGTTAACATTTTATTGCATCTCCAGAAGAAATTCAGCAGAAACATCCTGAAATTAACTTAACCAAGCACTAAAAAAAGCTGTTGATGAGCATAAAAACTCGTCAGCAGCCTTTCTCTTAGAAATTTTCGAAAATGCGGTACAATGTTGATTAGATTGTTCATCATACATTTTCTCTAATTCATTAGATGTTTAACTGTTTTAAGCTACTGCTTTTCATAAATATAAGCCGTGATAAATCCTTTTAAAAAATATTTATTTTTACGCTCATTGTATTATTCCAATTTCTCTATTAACCCTTTTTTGTTTACGATTTAGTATCGGCAATTCTACCAACACCTCACCAGAGTGACTTGCATTATTACTTAACTTCATCCTTCCATTATGCTGCTTGATCACTTTTTCAGTGAACGTTAATCCCAAGCCATAATGGCTGTTATTCGTCCGTCCATCATTTTCAGTATAGAAAAGTTCAGTTCCTTTTCTAAGAGCCTCTTCTGAAAAGCCTGGTCCCCGATCGATGATAATGAATTGAATGAGATCATTCTCCTGCCTGACGATTAATTGTAATTTTTCATGTTGCGGCGTTCTTTCTATTCCGTTTAATACAATATTATTTATGGCTCGAATGAGTAGATTTACATCTATGAAAAGGCTAGTCCCTTTCTCTGTAAAATCATCGACAATGATATTATTACCTAAGCTGCTGACTTCAGCTTCTAGTTTGTTTAAGAAATCAATGACAGATTTTTCTTCCTTATCCATATTTAATTGCTTGTTGTTCAGATTGATATCGATTACTTCCTGAATATATTGTTCTATCTGTTTGATTGAATTCATCATGTCGCTAAAGTTTTCCTTCATATCATCGCTTTTCATTACTTCCAATAGTTCTATATTCCCTTTTATGATAGTCAGCGGAATTTTTATATCATGGATTAAATAACTGATTTGTTCTGCCTTCGATTGGGTAACCTCTATTTCCTTTTGAATGGATTTGACTAGTGCTTCTGATAAACTCTCCATTGCGCACATTACATCTTTATATTCATTAAATTGAACTCGTGGAAATTCGATATTCAAATCTTTTTCTTTAATTTTACGCGCTACTTTTATCAACTTTTGATTTTCTTGGATAATAATTTGAGAGAAACTTCTAATATTCCAGACTAAATAAATACAATAAATCATAATCGAAAGAATGGATAGCCATACACCTGGATTAGGAAATACCCTTCTTAATTCGATGTTTGCGAACTGGATTTTCAAGCTATAATGAATTAAAATGGTTTCATATTGACTGTTATACCTTATAAAAGAACTCATTTTGCCATTCCTAGGATTTTTAAAAGCTTTTTTTGCTGTTTCTGTATTTCTAGAGTTCATATTACTCTTTACCATTTTTTTTGTCTGTTTATTAAAAATGGCATAGTCCAGTTCTGGTGGGATGATACTGGAATCGATATAATCGGAGTTTTCAACTTCACTTTTTATTTTTTCTGAATTTTTTATCGGCTCGTTTGCTGGAATAAAAAGATGATGATTTATTCCCCATGTCACTAACCCAATATTTAGCATCAACATCATTAAACCAGCAAAGCCTAATTTTATCATCCATTTAACTAAATAAACCGATAACGTATTCTTTATTCCCATATATACCCTACACCCCAGACAGTATTGATGGGGGCTATATTAAATTGAGCCATTTTTTTTCTAATTACCCTGATATGTTCAACAATTGTTGAAACTTGAGAATCACTTTCAATTGAATAGATCGATTCATAAATATTTTCTTTAGAAAATATTTTACCTTTATGCAAGGCGAGCAGCTCACAGATACTATATTGCGTCTTTGTGAAATATACTTCCTTCCCTTGGATGATCACTTTTTTTGCTTCTAAATCAATAAGGATGTCACCATCAATAAACACACTTTTGGTTCCTCTTTTCGGTCTGGATTCCCGTCTTAAGTGCGCCTCAATTCGCGCATTTACCTCATGTATACTAAACGGCTTTCCAATATAATCATCTCCGCCAATGGATAAACCTTTGATAATGGAAATTTCATCACTTTTGGCTGTCATAAAGATGATTGGTATATCAATCAAAGGTCTAATTTTCTCACATACTTTAAAGCCATCTTCTCCTGGCATCATGACATCGAGTAAAATAAGATTATATTTAATTATTTCTTCTATCGTAATATCTTTTATACTTTGAAGAGTAGTAACTTCATGATTTTTCATCTCTAACATTTTCCTGATTAATCTCAAAATTGCGGCATCATCATCAATCGCTAAGATATTTGCCATATTTAAATCACCCTTTTAATCCTATTTAATCATTTGTTTTTCTTCCGGACCAATGATTAAACCAAACGATACTCAGTATCATCATTCCTATTGTTAAAATAAAGAAATAATAGACTCCCGTTATTAGCATAGAATTGCTAACTAACTTTATATCAGTTATTTTCAAAAAATTCCTTACATATTCACTGAATCGGTTTGCCCATGCCCAAGGCAGGAACCCCCAAACTCTATCTCCTATTGCAGTCAAAGAAAGAGCAGCGATGATTACTCCTCCGAACCCACATATGCTGCAAATCCCGATCCCATACTTATAACCAATGACTTGATAAAAAAAATATTGAAATATGGAAGCTACTGTAAAAATTATACCTGTTAAACAGTAGAGAGTAAAATAAACTTCATCTAAATCAATTAGAAACTTCAGAGCCAAGGTATAAATTGATATGGTTAAAAACATTGCAGCACTATAAGAGAAAATCATCATCGTAATTTGACTTATGAATGAGATGGTTTTGCTCTGAATTACTCCGAGCATATTCTGAAAATAACCCGCTTCATTTTCAGTATCGGCCACTATTCCACAAATGATGGATATGATGACCGGCGTTCCTACTCCGATTAATTCAAAAAAAATGATATAGCTCGCTTCTAAACTTATCGGGTCATTCCTGGATAAGAAGTACATCACTAAAGTACCTGGTAAGATCAGGGGAATACCCAAGTGTAAAAAAAGAAATAAACTTCGTTTTCTTTTTTTAAACTCCCCCCGCAAACATCTATAAAGTTGCATCATTACTTCACCTCTAATTTATTAAAGGATCTAATAGAGAACCAAGTAAGGAAAAAAAAGAATAGAAGGCTTAAAACAAGGGCAATTGGAATGACTGAATAACTCAATAATTCATCGTTTTGCGGCAAAGGGATTCCATTAGAGTGCAATTTCGTTAAAGGCATTTGTACTCTCAAATGCCAGCTATATGGAATGAACAACCACTCTTCCGTAGGAGCAAAAAATGAACCTAAATTTAAATTAAGCATACTATTCAATAGTAAAGTGATAAAAAGATTCGTTTTTCTTGAAAGCCACAAACAAAATGGAATCTGCCAGAGTGAAGTAACGAACATCAAGGCAACAGCCAAAATACAAGAAAAGAGCGAAACCAAATATGGACTCGTTTTTATCAGTAAACTGGTAATGTATATTACAGCACATAATATGATTGAGCCTATTGCCACAAATCCAGTTAAAAATAAAATTCTACTCCATTCCTTTTTTTGCAAATTTATCGGTAAGCTAATGATGGATTTAAAATTTGTTGATTTTTTTTCCAGATTATTTAGAAGTCCTGCCGTAAGAGCAATAAATACCGAGAGCCATACTATCCCCCAATGGTTGATGATGGTTTCTGCACTCAGCCGTATTATCTCTGGCCCGCCAAGAAAATTAAAGCCAAGCGCAAGTAGGGAGCATATTAAGGGAATCATCAACAGCATTTTTCTAATATTTGTTCGTTTTGTTTTTATGAAGTCTGATTTTAAATATAAATACATACTATAACCTCCTATTGGCTCTATGCTTTCGTACAACATCAGTAAAAAGCGTTTCTAAATTTCCATAAGAATGGTATTTTCCTTCATAACCTAGTATTCCATTGCTGATGATACCGATATCATCAGCTAATTGTTCAACTTCTGATAACAAATGGCTAGATAAGAGGACTGTCATGCCCTGCCTAGGAAAAGATGCAATCAGTTCCCTTAATTCTTGAATACCAATAGGATCCAATCCATTAGTAGGCTCATCTAGGATTAACAACTTGGGATGATTCAGGATGGCGAGCGCAATACCAAGACGTTGCTTCATCCCCATTGAAAAGTTCATCACTCTTTTACTTCCCGTATTTGTTAACCCAACAATTTGAAGAACCTTCTGGATTCGTTCTTTTGGTAGCCCTAGAATCGTATTTATTACATCCAAATTTTCTTCGGCTGTTAAATTCCCATAAAGCGGGGGATTTTCAATTAAAGAACCAATATGAACTAAATCCTTTCTGGTCCACTTATTACCATTAAAAATCACTTCTCCGGATGTTGGCTTAAGCAGACCCGATATGATTTTTAGAGTTGTGGACTTCCCTGCCCCATTTGGCCCCAAAAGACCATAAACGGTGTTCTCCCTTACATTAATTGATACACCATTTAAAACTGTAGCGCTCCTGTATTTCTTGGTTAGCTGTCTAGTTTGCAAGATATACTCATCATTCATATTTAGATACTCCTTTTCACCTTTATAGATGGAGTTTAGCAACAAAAAATCAAGACTCCATCAATAACGAAGAAGAAATATAAATAAAAAAAGATGATTGATCAGATATAATTCCTGTTCAACCATCTGTGTATAAATTTTCTATATTTCCTGCAAATGGACCATCTTTCTTAGTACCCTCTGACCATATAAAGTATGATATGCATAACCATAAAGTTTATCTTCGAAATCGCGGTCAATCTCAAATAATCTGTTAAAATGTAAGTGAATCACACTTCCCATAATGTTGACGAAATCACTTGTGAGTTTATTACTTCTAATAATTTGCTCTTTATAGATGCGTATACTTTCACTTCGATAATCTAAGACCTCTATGATTTGTTTTAGGTCATTTCCTCTTCTTGCTTTTTCCCAATTGTTATAAGAATCTAGTTCATTTATAAAATCGTACTTTTCATCTTTAAATTGCTTTTTATAAATGTCATCGTTTTTCAAATTTAGATGTAAGTAACTCAATTGATCTTCAAAAATTAATCCAAAGTCATTTAAATAGTAGAGTAATGAAATTACTCCAATTTGTTCCTTGCTAAGTCCATTTTTATTCATGATTTCAAGTATTTTCATGACAACTAAGCTATCTTTGTAGAATACATTTTCTGCTATATTTATTAACGAAGGACCACCATACCTATTGATTTCAGGGAAATAGGTATTAATAATTGTTTGACTGAAGTACCGGGATTGATAAAGATCTACAACCATTCTTTTGAAATCGTCATTAAATATTCTGTTGTCGTTTAACTTTTATTTTCCATTTTGGACACACCTCTTTTTATCCATTTTAGTCAAAGGTAACTAAGATGTGTCCATGAAAATATACTAGTATCAAGTTTTTATATAAAGTTGGTTAGATGCCTAACACAAGGTAAGTTAACTTGAATAACATGGGAGTGTGATATTAAACTATATCTTGAAAGGATGTAATATTATGTATCCCACTTACACTATGACATACGATCTCAAACAAGAAACCTTGTCCCGGGTTGAACCATGGGTACAGTATGGTTTAAACGAAGCTCAAAAAACCTCTATCCCTCATGCAATGAGGGAAGTTGCAGCTATTACCTATCTGATGGGTAAAGGATATGATCCAAGAATGGCACATCAAATAGTCGAATCATGGGAAGTTGATGAAATGTTTTATCCCAGATAAGTGAATCGGAATACAAAGAGATAGAAAGAATTTAAAAGTGATTTCCCTATAAAATGACATAAGCTCCTATTATTAATTAAAGGCTTATGTCATTTTAAAAGACGTTAAAACCTTTTACTATCCTACATAAAATTTAAACCTCTGATCCATCTAAGATTATAAATTAACCTAATTCCATCTTTGTTTTTATAACCACAGCATAAACATATCTGACTACTTGCATAGTTTTTAGGAGCAATTATCAAATCACGACCCTTCCACTCTGCTTTGTAGTCAAGATATTTTCTGAATTTAGACCAAGATACTTCACTGATTGCTTTTTCTATAGAAGCACCAGCTATTGTAATCAAGCAGAAACTTCTTGACCAAAACATCTCTTTCCAAAGTTTTTTTGCGAACAATAGGAAAATCACGTTATATCAAGCGTGAACTTGCACTCTTATACGCATTTTGGAATTTTTTACAATTCACTGTTAGGGTGTACTTTGAACATCACATGTACATGCGCTCCCCTATGTATAACAACTTATCAACTAATTATTTAAAATCAAATGTATTTTTTTCTAGAAATATTTCATCGCCGAAAGCTCTGATAATAATATCAAAATATTTGCTGTACGGATGCATAAACACTTCGTACTGAATACGACGTTCTTCATGAGATTGCCTTAAATAATTGATATCCGTTCCCCTTTCAACAATATCGCGGTTCATTCTTCTCTCTAATTCAGTTTCCCCATCTGTATAGATGTAAATTTTTAAATCAAATAAATCTGGATTAATAAATGCTACACTCATTCCTTCTACAATCGTTACTTTGTTTTTCGAAGAAATTAACTCACTTTTAAGATAATTCGTATCAATTGTATAAAAATCTAAACCATATCTAACCATCTGAACATCTCTTTCTAAAGAAGGTAAATGATGTGCTGATGGATGGCAAGCTGTCATTTTATAGCGATGTTTTTCATTTTGATATGTATAATCAATCATTGCATTTTTTCTTACGTCTGAACTGCTAATATATGGATCCGTATTAATGTAATTCACTTCATTTTGATTAAGTAAGTATAAAAGTCTCTTAGCAAAAGTCGTTTTTCCAGCAGCACCATGTCCTGATATACCAATAATTATTTTATTATCCATCCTTCTAACCCAATTTAAGACTTCTTGTAATAACTGCTCCATCACTCTACCACCTTATAGAATAAGTACAGCCTTTATGTTGATTGAAATATTGAAATATTCTTTCTCTTATTATACACAAAAAAAATAAAAGATAGTAAGAATTCGAATTAATACTATCTCTATTAGTAAACTTATTTATTCTTTAAAAAGTTAATTGTTTTTTCATTCTATCACACAACTTCAACCGCTCTTTTTTGATGTACTTTCCCACCTTCCCAGTTCCACCAATAATAGTAATTTTACGCGTCTGTTGCACACTTACTCCTCCTTAAAACTTAATAACTTACCCGAGATTAAATGATAAAAAAATACAAGAAGATAACTTGTGAGTACTAATCCAAAACCCTTAAAACATATCAAAATCACCCTGATAACGGGTACAATGGACCTATTACCAGTAAACCGCTGCTCCTATTGCTTTTGTAATACAGTTTTTGACATAGAGTAGAGTAACCTCTTTCGAGGTTACTCCCTCATCAAACCGTACGTGCCCTACTAAGGCATACGGCTTACCCATGTGTTACTTGTTATG
>NZ_JAUSTT010000004.1 GCF_030812995.1 Bacillus chungangensis
ATTCGGGAATCGTTTTTACCTAGGTAACGTATTCCAACCTTTAACAATTCATTTGTGTAGCAAAGCTACACAAGGTGCGACTGCCCGTCGCACATAAAAAAGCCACCCTCAAAATAGGTGGCTTTTCATTCTTGTTTTATAAATAAAGAACCTGCTGTATCAAAGTCATTGATAGTATACCCTCTGTTAATTTTCATGAACAGCAATTCTCCAATTACTTAGGAAACTTTATAAATAATAACACCACTAATCCTGAGATATATTAATAACAGCAATAATGTAACAATGCATATCGTTCCGATTGAAGCTAAAACATTAAGGATTTTATTTGCTTTTGTACTAAACAGCTTACAAAATACAATATAAACTCCAACTCCAATAATTCCACCTAATGTATTTCCGATAAGGTCAGTTATATCGGTACCTCCTATAGCAAAGATGAATTGCAATACTTCAAATAACAAACTAACTCCTGCTATTATTGCAATCTTTTTCAAGAAAGACCAACTTGGTTTTAGCATACTGATATACATTCCAAATGGGATAAATGCAAGTACATTATAGATTATTTCACCAATATCTATTTGATCGTTTTTAATAACTGAACCAGCAAAAGGGATTAAGTTGATTCTCCTAAAATCCGGCAAGTCTTGAAATGAAAATTGCATTTTAAAGAGTATAATCCATGTTAATGTAAATAAATATATGGCCAACAATCCAGTAGTTATTTTATTTTGATTATTTTTTGATTTTTCCATATAAATCCTCAATTCCTAATTCTTCTTTTTCAAACTTATAAACTAAGCTTTTATCCTACTTTACAATTGAATCTCAAGTTTCTTAAATAACAAATTATAGCATGGAATATTATCTTTGAATATCCCTAATCTGTTCAGATACGAACAATTTAGAGGCGACTAATATTGGTACTATTGCTTATAACAGTCGATACCTTTATGGCGCAGTTCGTCCAAACTACGCCATAGAAAGGCACCTGTTTGCGAAAGAACGACTATGTATGGCATGTGTCCAGTTCTTGGAGTGGTAGCGGACCGAAGGGAGCATAAGGAACGGAAAGGACTTGACACATTCACTAACACTCGAACCCTCTTGGCATTTCCAAAACCTTAACGAAATGTCAAGATTGCAATAATTTATTTAATTTTAACACTTCAAACCACGATCCCCTCTCCTGGTTTAGATGGGGGTAAAATAAAGTTGTTAAATTTTTTATAAAGCTAAGCACAATAAAAATAACAATAAAAAACCCCACTTCTTCATTTTCAGTTTCCTCCTTAAGTGAGCGGCTTGGTGATAATGCCGCGCTGGGTCCAGGATATGGCCGGCAAGGGCGGCCTGTCCTCCCGGTACCCAGCGGAACTGGAGCAATTGATCCGCGAATTGCTGGCCTGCGGCGAACGTGAGCAGAAGATTGCGATTACCACGACCCGAAGCCTTCTGCGGGCGCTACGGCAGATTAGCCCGAAAAACAAGACTGAATGAATAGATGGGCGGTACTCCACACCGCCCGTTTGCTCCGTCCATTGTCAACAGGCGGATATTTCGGCCTTGCCGGATTTGCCGATAATGACCCAATATCGCCCTGCCTTACATCTTCAATACTGTCTACTATATATAAATTCCCTACAAATCAGTTGCAAACGACGGTTTCCTTGCCGAAACAGATAGCATTATTTAGGTTGCCCGTGCAACGGTTAAAAGCTTATTTAACGGAGAAATCATAATAGCTATTGGGGTATGGTTCGTTTCTTAATACATAGTGCCACCATTCGAAGCTACATGCTTCAAACCCACTGTTTTCCATGATGGAACGCAAACGTCTGCGATTTTGCACTTCATTGCCTGAAATTCCTTTTGCCGCATGATGAGAGCGTTCATCCATAAAATCAAATCCGCTCCCCATTGGTACAAGCTCACCCGTGTCTAATCGATAAAGCGTAAGATCAATTGCGCTTCCGCGGCTATGGCTTGATTTTGAAGCCACGTATCCTTTTGAAACCATCTCGGTTCGGTCAATATTGGGATAATGTCTTTCCTTTGTCAGGTCATCTTCCGGCTGTGCAGCCCATTGCAAAAAACAGTTTACAGCGCGTTGGGGACGGTAACCGTCCCATAAAAGTAATCCGTACCCTTGGGTAGCAGCCAGTTCTTTTACCCTCAAAAGCGCGTCTGCCAACTCGTATGTCCCTACAATGCGATTTACTTCATATCCGTCAACCGGCTTTCCGGTGAAATTGTCCCATGTGGCATATTTAGCGTCCCAACGAACACCGTGTAATATTTCATCTAAAAAAGTAAATCCTTTTTCCATGCTGCTTATCACCCCTTTAACGCTAATACGATTAGGCGGTCAATCAGTTCGGGAAGCGTTATACCTGCAGCGACCATCATACGGGGATAACGGCTGTATGACGTGAAACCTGGCAGGGTATTGACTTCGTTAAGTACAATGCGGCCATTCTCTTGTAAAAACATATCAACACGGGCAAGACCTCTACAGCCGAGCGCCTTATATATTTTTTTTGCCGTTTCCCGTATCCGTCCTCGCTCCTCTGCCGACAGATCTGCGGGAATGGTTATAACTGCGTTTTCAGAGCCTTTTTCCGGCTCGGCTTCCTGATGAATGCGAAAGATACCGTGCTGCAGCCTGATTTGGTCCACCTCGCCAACAATCAACTCGGAACTGTTTCCCAATACGGCACAACCGACCTCACAGCCCAAAACAGCCTGCTCAATTAAGATTTTGCTGTCATATTGTCTTGCCGATTCAATTGCGGCGTCCAATTCGTCCACGCCATTGACTTTTTTCACGCCATAGGATGAGCCTGAACGCGCCGGCTTAACAAAAACAGGATAGGTAAACGCATCTGCCGCCGGCCTATCGTCTTTATTAATAACCCAAAATTCGGGAGTAGCTATGCCAGCGTTTTTCGCAATGATATATGCCAGCGATTTGTCCATACACACCGCCGAGCTTTGAATATTACAGCCTACATAGGGGATGCCGGACAATTCAAATAAACCTTGTATGGCGCCGTCTTCACCCGATTTGCCGTGCAAAACCGAAAATGCCGCATCTATACGCTGTATTTGATATCCCTTATCCCGTCTAACAAGCAGCCCGTGCATTCTTTTGTCCGGAGAAAGCACTGCCGAACCGCAGTTTTCGTTGTCCCAATCCATGCATGGCTTTTCGCACATTTTCCAAGCGCCGGATCGGGTTATTCCAATGTATATTGGCTCATATTTTTCTGTGTTAATGTTGTTGGCAATCTCTTTCGCAGATTTTACCGACACATCATGTTCCTCTGAGCAGCCCCCAAACAGGATGGCTATTTTTAATCTATACAAGTGTCTCTCTCCTCTCAAATTCCAGACAGTTCTTGATTGTATTTTCAACGGTATCACGCAACGCCTGTTCGGTATAGTAAGCCGTATGCGGCGTGATTATCACGTTCGGCATCCTTTGAAGTTTCAGTAAAAATTGATTATCAATTGGTTTTTGTGTGCAATCAAAGTAGAAAAGCCCTTCCTCTCCCTCCAATACATCCAATGCGGCGCCGCCCAGTTTTCCGTTTTCCAATGCTTTAACCAGCACATCGGTATCTATAAGCCCGCCTCGCGCTGTATTGATAAGAAACGCGCCTTGTTTCATTGCTTTAATCTGTTCGCGACCGATCATATGGTATGTGTCCGCGCTAAGCGGTACGTGAATGGTAAGAATGTCGCTTTTTTGTAGCAATTCATTTAGGGACACATAATTTCCCGCCGCCTCTTTGTTGTGACCATACGCCAGCACATGACATCCAAATCCCCGCAGTCGCTCAATAACTGCCTTCCCTATATGACCGGTTCCCAGCACGCCGACTGTCATGTCGCGCAGTACCTTGCCACGGACGCTGTCCAGCCTGAAATCATGTTTTTCCACAGAGCGCACAATAGATTTCGCGTTGCGTACTGCCATAAGCATCAGCATCAATGTATAATCGGCAATGCTATCCGGTGAATATGCCACGTTCCCGATAGCAATACCCATACTTTCCGCGGCCTTCATGTCTATGTGATTGTAACCAATACTTCGAGTAGAGATATATTTGACGCCGGATTCCTTCAACGCAAGAAGAATGGATTCGGAAATCTCAGATTTGTGCCCCACGCTGATACATTGATTTCCAGGGGCTAACATTACGTTGGTTTCTGATACGGCAGAGCTTGTAATGGCAGGTATAACGCCAAAGCGCGGCGAAAGTTCCTTGAACACATCAGCCTCATCCTGCTCACATCCATAAATGGTAATGCCGATGTTTTTCATAATTAAGACCATTCCTTTCTGCGAAAGGTACCAATAAGAAATAAAACGGGGATGCCGATCGCGGTAAATTAAACATATCTACAACATTCTCAAAAAGAATGAACCTTACAATCCTGACCTCTACCGCAGTGGGGACAAGCCGCCCGCTCACCGTGAGGTTTCTGTGGATGAGGCCATCTCTATCCTTCAGCGGCAGTATTATTTAATTACAGATCCTCCACTTAATTCCATGACTTTTTTCAATGCCGCTGTCCGGCGGTCTGCTTTGTTGTACCGTTTTTCGATTCCGGCTAATTCGTAATTGTTTCAAACTTTTTTTCGCCTCCTTGATTTCCACGTTCTCCGGCAGGGGATAGCAGATTTTACATTTGTTAGTGTAAAGCAGCTTTTGTCCTGTTATTTTGTCGGTGTCCGAGTCAATTTCCGCTCTCTCAACCTTGACGGATTCATAAATCCCGCCGCTTTTTTGATATGCCATATCAAAGCTGGTATTGCCGTTGTATAACGCGCAGCCCGCTTCAAAGAGCTTATAAGGAAGCTGCTTCCCGTCAATGGTTTCCGCGTAGCGGCGGCCATCAAACCGCATCCCGACTAAAAACACATTTTCCGCTGCATTACCCTGACCGGCAACAGGAAAGGGAATATTTGTGTCACTCTTTTTCTACCCATGTGAGCACCTGCCGTGTATTTTAATCCACGCATAACTTGTCATTTCCTTCTCTGACGAAACGAAAAAAGCTCGTTCTTACGGTTTTAAGTCTACCGCGTAAGAACGAGCCGTTTTTTAATATTAAATTGTTAATTTCCTAAGAAAAAGTAAAGATAACCTTGAGATTTTCCTAAGAAACGATATTCATTTCTTAGGAACTCCTTTTATCAACCAAGTCTGGCAAGGCCGGAAGCTCTACCGTAAACGTCGTGTAGTTATCATTGCTTTCCGCATAAATCTGCCCGCCATGCTGAACAATGATTTCTTTTGCAATCGCCAATCCAAGTCCCGCGCCGCCCGTATCGGAAGAACGGGCATCGTCCAGCCTGTAAAACTTTTCAAATATGGCAGCGAGCTTATCTTTGGGGATGCTTCCGGCGTTCTTGAAAACGATGGACACCACATCTTCGGAGAGGCCCGCCGTAATGTCAATGACGCTGTTGTCCTCACTGTATGCAGCGGCGTTTTTCAAAATGTTGTTAAAGACCCTCGCCAGCTTATCGGGGTCGCCGGTTACGGTCAAATCCTCGGAAGCATGGATAACCGCCTGTTTTCCATTCGCGGCAAGCTGCGGATAAAATTCATCGGTCATCTGCACCAGCATATAGTATAGGTCTATGTGCTTTTTCGTGAGCGTAATCGTTTGGAGGTTATACCGTGTAATCTCAAAAAACTCATCGATTAGCTGTTCGAGGCGATACGCTTTGTCCAACGTGATATGCACATACTTTGCCTTTTGCTCTACCGGCATATCTGGCGCCTCGTCAAGCAGGCTCAGATAACCGATAACGGATGTAAGGGGCGTTTTAATATCGTGCGCCAAGTACATAACAACGTCATTTTTTCTTTGTTCTGCCAGCTTTGCATCCTGCTCTCGCTTTTCCAGAGTCCGCTTTAATGTGTTGAGCTTCTGTTCCATGAACTCCATTTCCGCAGAAAGCTCAATTTGTTTATCTTCATTCTGAATAAGTATATCAATGCCGGTATTTATCTCGTCAAAGTATTTTGCAAATTTTGAAAGCATGATTCGGAATAGAATAAGAATACTAATGGCAATCGCCACATAAATAAAGATTTCTATATTGTTCCGTATAGTATACTGATATATTTTCATCGCGTCCTGACGCTCTAAGTGATAACTGTTTTCCAAAAAACGTACGATCCACTCCCCAAGTGTCCCCTTGATAAATAAACGCAAAAACAACACGAATACAACTGCTGCCATAACAATCACAACGATATACTGGTAGAGTTTTCGTTTTAGTTTGGAATAATCGGTTTTTTTATTCTTATTTTTATTTTTCAATTTTATAGCCAACCCCCCATACCGTTTTTATATACTTCGGATTATCAATGGTGTCGTTCATTTTTTCGCGCAGATGTCGGATATGCACGGTGATGGTGTTGTTACTCTTGCTGAAATATTCGTCGCCCCATATCTCATGAAATAACTGCTCGGAGCTAACCACATTCCCCTTGTTTTCACAAAGGATGCGCAGGATTGAAAACTCGGTGGGAGTGAGGGATAACTGCTTCTCGTTCAGAAAACACTCATGCGTGTTTATATTAATGACAAGGCCGGAGTGGACAATAACATTTTCGTTCTGCTCCGTTACTCCATTGTATTTTTTGTATCTGCGCAACTGCGCCTTGACCCGCGCAATTAACTCCAGCGGGCGAAAGGGCTTCGTTATATAATCGTCCGCGCCGATTGTTAGCCCTGTAATTTTATCTACCTCCGTATCTTTCGCGGTCAGCATGATAATTGGATAGGTGTGCTTGTCCCTTATTTTTTGGCAGATAACGAGGCCGCTTGCGTCGGGAAGCATGATGTCCAATATGGCAAGGTCAAGATCGGTCTTGTCTATACATTCCAACGCTTCTTTGGCGGTATAGTATTTGAAAACCGTATAATTCTCGTTTTTCAAGTATAGCTCAACCAAATCGGCAATTTCATGTTCATCGTCCACAACAAGTATTTTATCACTCATAGTTATCAACTCTCCTTTTATGGATTTGCTTTTCTCAATCGGAATCTTTTCCGAATATATAGTATTTATAATCACTGGAATCCGCTTATCCACGTAGGATATCCGCTGATTTCCATAAATGTGATTCTAATTCTTGTAGTGTTAATTTGCTGAGTCATAATATTTACCGTTAACCAGTCTACAATTTCTTAGTCTTCCTTCTAACTTCATTCCCAACTTCTCACCTAAACGCATCATACGGTGATTCCCTGACCATGTTGTGAAACCTACTCTTACTAAAAGCAGGGATTCAAATAAATGGTCTATCCAAGCTTTTTAAAAATTTGAAATAAAATTCTTGGCTCTACCAAACTTTGCTTCTAATACAACGGGGGTAATTAAATATAAGATATATAAAAATAGGCATATTCCTATAAAAATACGATAGTTCTAATCCATTACCATCTTAATTAATAATTGTAGAAAAACACTTAATTTTTATTCTAAAACCAAAGAAGAACTTTTTGGTGAACCAAAAACTGAGACATCAAAACGCGTAATTACCATTAGTAAAGAACTTACAAGTGATTTACATTTTCATCAAAAGTACCAAAATCAAAATAAGCTGGCACTTAATGACATATATCTCACGACTTGAATCTAGTATTATGCCGTAACAATGAAAATTTCATGCCAAACAGCTCTCTATTTAATGCATTTTTCACGATCTTAAAGAAAGCTGGACTACCAAGAGTACCAATTCATTCATTACGACATACCCATACAGTTATCCTATTAGAAGCTGGAGTAGATTTGAAATATGTACAAGAACGTCTAGGGCATAAAAGTATACAAATTACAGCCACATTTCTAAGAAAATTGAATCGGACACAATGTTTAAATATGAAATGTTCTTGAATATTCTTTATGTAAAAAAATATGGGTATTATGTGGGTAGGAAAAGCGCTATAGTTAAAAACAGAAAATACCCACACAAACAAAAACCCCTTTACACTAGGGGTTTGTCGTATCAATACATCGTCATATATTGCTCCCGCTCCCACGGGTGGACTTGTATTCTAAACATGTTCCATTCGATTTCTTTTGCTTCAATAAAATGTTCTAATATATGGCAGCCTAAGGCAGCTTTGATTACCTCATCAGCTTTTAGTTTTTCAAGGGCATCGTAAAGAGTCGCTGGCAAGTCGATAATACCTGCTTCTTTTCGCTCGTCTTTATTCATGTTGTAAATATTTCGATCAATGGACTCTGGCGGAGTTAATTTTTGTTTAATGCCAGAAAGGCCTGCTTCCAATAATACAGCCATTGCTAAGTAAGGATTAGCAGAAGGGTCAACGCTTCGTACTTCAATCCTTGTGCTGAGTCCGCGTGATGTCGGAATTCTTATGAGTGGACTCCGATTTTGAGCGGACCAAGCAACATAGCACGGTGCTTCGTAGCCTGGGACTAGACGTTTATAGGAATTCACGGTTGGATTGGTGATTGCTGTAAATCCTTGTGCATGTTTTATAACACCTGCCATAAATTGATAAGCAATATCACTCAATTCTAAAGACCCGTTTTTGTCATAAAAGGCGTTTTCGCTCCCTTTAAATAAGGATAAATTAAAATGCATTCCTGAACCGCTAACACCAAATAAAGGTTTTGGCATAAAGGTCGCGTGTAATCCATGCTTTCTCGCAATTGTTTTTACAGCGAGCTTAAATGTTTGAATATAGTCACAAGCAGTTACAGCATCGGCATATTTAAAATCAATTTCATGCTGGCCAGGGGCAACCTCATGATGTGATGCTTCCACTTCAAATCCCATTTCCTCCAACTCTAAGACGATATCGCGGCGGCAATTTTCGCCAAGATCAGTTGGTGCAAGATCAAAATAACCGCCACTGTCATTTAATTCTAAGGAAGGATCCCCTTTTTCATCTAGTTTAAATAAGAAGAACTCTGGTTCTGGACCAAGGTTGAAGTTTGTAAATCCCATTTCTTCCATTTCCCTAATGACTCTTTTTAAGTTGCTGCGTGGATCTCCACAAAAAGGCTTGCCGCTTGAATGATGAACATCACAAATTAACCTTGCTACTTTCCCTTTTTCTGCTGTCCAAGGAAACACAACCCATGTGTCCAAATCTGGAAATAAATACATATCAGATTCTTCTATTCGAACAAACCCCTCAATAGAAGACCCATCAAACATCATTTTATTATCTAAAGCTTTTTGCAGCTGGCTCACCGGAATTTCTACATTTTTGATCGTTCCTAAAATATCAGTAAATTGAAGACGAATAAATTTCACGTTTTCAATCTTTGCCATCTCGATTATGTCTTTTTTCGTATACTTTGACATGCCTTTCACTCCTCCTAGTGTGCCGTTTGTTTTTTCCATAGATACTTTTACCTTTAATTCCCTTTTTATTACAAAAAGTATTATATCATGAGAAAATCATGAAAATCTATGGCAGCTTTTTCCCATCTTACGAGTAACTTCTTCATAAAGCCAAAATCACTGCATTTTTACTCAATTGAGTAGAGGGAAAAGTTAAGAACTTTTCGCCCCTCTCCCACCACCGTACATACGGTTCCGTTATACGGCGGTTCAATTTATATTACAGTGTGTACTTTTAGATAATGGTCTAAGGCAGGGGGGATTCCCCTTTGCCTTAATCGCTTGTTGGACAATGCTTTCTGTACAACCTTCGATAGTCCAATGAATCGGTAACCTTTTCTACAGTAGGTTAAGCCTTTGGCTTCTTCTTTCGGTATGCCAAGTTGGATGAGAGATTTATTCTCTTTTTATTGTTCTTCCACTGCTTCCAGATAATTACCCGAATTCTGGAGCGGAGTTTTGCGTCTATTGTCCCAAGGATTTTCTTCATATTGGCTATCTTGAAGTAGTTGACCCACCCGAAAATGACCTGTTTTAACTTGACGATTCTATCATCTAGTGAGATGCCCCAATTTCGTTTCGTTAGCTGTCGCAGTTTCCTTTGAAATTTCTGAATCGATTCCCCATGGGCTCTTGGTTGAAACTTTTCCTTATTAGAATCATAGTAGAAACTGAACCCTAGAAATTTTGTTTGTTTACTAGGGACGTGTGATTCTACTCTTTTCCACATTCACCTTTAATCCTAATTTCTTCTCGATAAATTTTGTGATGGAAGTGAGCACTCTGTTCGCTGCTTTCTCGCTCTTGACAAAAATGAGACTGTCATCTGCGTATCTTACGAAACGCAGTCCTCTTGCTTCCAGTTCCTTATCTAACTCATTCAACATAATGTTGCTCAAAAGTGGACTAAGGTTGCCACCTTGTGGTGTTCCTACTGGCGTATCTTCATATTTTCCACTGACCATCACACCACTTACGAGATATTTACGTATGAGAGAAATCACATCTCCATCTTTTATTGATTGGTTGGTTGATGTGTACCCCCACAGCGGACTTTCACCACCTAGATAGTTGCCATGCCTGGCGCACATAAAAAAAGATAGCTTTTGAGCTATCTCTCCCTTTTAAAGTAAAACTTTTATGTGGGGCTGTTCCTAAGGTGAAGAACAAACTTATTAACCTATTTTATGATAAGCAACCCTTTTTCTATTAAGTGATCGATCGCTGAACAGACAGCGATTTTTACATGTGAGTAAGTTAAGCCCCCTTGCACATACGCATCATAAGGAGGACGAATTGGGCCATCTGCGCTTAATTCAATACTGGCACCTTGAATGAAAGTTCCTGCGGCCATGATAACATGGTCTTCGTACCCCGGCATTTCACTCGGATATGGTGTCACGTGTGAATTAATAGGGGAAGCATATTGAATCGCCTGACAAAATGCGATCATCACATCTGGATCATTAAATTGAACAGATTGAATCAAATCAGTCCGCTTCGCATCCCAAGACGGCGTCGTTTTCATATTGAGTTCTTCTAGCAACGCGGCAGTAAAAACAGCCCCTTTTAGCGCTTCAGCAACTACATGCGGTGCGAGAAAGAAGCCTTGGTACATTTCTAACAGACTATATAAAGTAGCACCTGCTTCACTTCCAATTCCAGGAGATGTCAAGCGGCAAGCACAAGCTTCTACAAGTGCCTGCTTTCCGACAATATAGCCTCCCGTTTTCACTAAGCCGCCGCCAGGATTTTTAATTAATGAACCTGCCATTAAATCTGCTCCAACATGGCAAGGCTCCTGTTCTTCTGCAAATTCGCCATAACAATTATCAACAAACACGACAATATTAGGATCGATTTCCTTTACAAATTGCACCATTTCCGCAATTTCATCGATCGTAAAAGAAGGACGGCTATCATAGCCTTTTGAACGCTGAATACCGACCATTTTAACCTTTGGATTGATTGCTTGTTTTACTGCTGAAAAATCAACGCGGCCTTGTGCTGTTAATGGAACGCTCTTGTATGCTATCTGGAAATCCTTTAATGAACCGATGCCATTTCCACGAATACCGACTATTTCTTCTAACGTATCGTAAGGTTTTCCTGTTATGTATAGAAGGGTGTCGCCCGGACGAAGAACACCGAATAAAGCAGTAGAAATGGCATGAGTGCCAGAAATAATTTGTGGACGGACAAGCCCAGCCTCTCCTCCAAATACTTCTGCAAAAATGCTTTCTAACGTATCACGGCCGCTATCATCGTAGCCATACCCTGTTGATGGCGTAAAATGAAAGTCACTGACTTGGTGTTCTTGAAAACTTTTTAACACACGAAATTGATTGCTGTCTGCTATCTGTGCTATTTTCGCATGGATAGGAGCAATTTTTTTTTCTGTTATTTCCACTAAAGCTTGAATGTTGCTGCCATTTTTTAATAGATGATACATGATGTAACTCCTTCATTGTTGATATTGCTGTAAAGCGCCTGCCACTGGATGATTTGCTAGTATATAGCCCTGTCCAATGTAAGCTTCCTTTTCCTCCAAGAAAACAAGCTCTTGTAAGATCGAATCTGATTTTAATGCAGCGAGAAGCTTGCCAGCAGTTTGAGGAATGAGGACTTGATACGGTTTCATCATCTGGATTGCTGCGGCTTCTAATTTTTGTTTTAAAAGCGTATGGTCTTTCTCATTTAAAGCACTTATTTCGATTCTATCTTTTCCGATCGGCACAAATTGCGGATTGCCAATATCCATTTTATTATAAACGGTCAGCTGTGGCAGGCTGTCCATCTTTAAATCTTGTAGCAGCTTTTGCACCGTCCGTTCATGGTTTTCATAATCAGGATTAGAAGCATCTACGACATGTAAAAGCAAGTCTGCTTCCTTTACTTCCTCTAATGTGGAACGAAAAGCTGCAATCAACGTTGTAGGCAAGTCCTGGATAAAGCCGACCGTATCTGTTAATAATGCTGTATATCCACTAGGTAACTGCAGTTTTCTTGTCATCGGATCTAAAGTGGCAAATAACTGATTTTCTTCATAGGAATCAGCAGCAGAGAGCCTATTAAATAAAGTAGACTTTCCTGCATTTGTATAGCCTATTAACGCAATTTGAAAAACATGATTTCGTTTTCTTCGCTCACGATAGCGCTCGCGATGCTCGACAATTGCTTTTAACTGCAGTTTAATTTCATTTATTTTTCTTCGAATGTGCCGGCGATCTACTTCCAGCTTTGTTTCTCCTGGTCCGCGTGTTCCAATACCGCCGCCAAGCCTAGATAATACAATTCCTTGTCCAATAAGCCTTGGCAGCAAATATTGAAGCTGCGCAAGCTCTACTTGCAGCTTCCCTTCTTTTGAGCGTGCCCGCTGCGAAAAAATATCAAGAATGAGCTGCGTTCGATCTAAAACTCTGCTCTTTAGCTCATTCGATAAATTGCGCAATTGACTCGGAGAAAGCTCATCATTAAAGATAATAATATCAGGTTGAAGCATCTCCTCTAACTGGACAAGTTCTATTAGTTTACCTTTGCCAATATAAGTAGCTGGATGAATACGTTCACGTTTTTGAGCAATGGAAGCAAGCACCTCTCCTTGAGCTGTTTCTGTTAAAGAGACAAGTTCGTCCATTGAAAATTGAAAGCGCTCATCGCTCTCGTCTAGCTGACATCCAACCAAAATAACGCCCTCTTTGTTTGCAGCTGCCAAACCATCATCCTTCTTTCCATCATCTTTGCTTTCATCTTAACAAATAACAGCAGTAAAGTGAAACACTAGCAATTGAAGCACGAGTTTTGAACCGTTTATTTTAATAGTTTATTTAGTGATCTCAAATAGAGTAGGATGCCAGCAGCGAAAACATTATGTTAAAAGCGAGCAATGATGGCTCGAACAATTCTTACAAATAGGCGTTTGTCACGATTTTATCTTTTCGCGCATATAATTGTTTTAGAATGCGGGGTGAACACTTTGCAACAGCCAATACGAATGAAAAATAATGGGCAAATTAATATTGTTTTAAACACAAAACAAAAAGAACAGACAGAAAAGCAAATTGCAAAAGAAAGAGTTCCAAAAACGCTCTCTCATGAACATCTAGCTCTAAAAGAAATTGAAAAAGAATTAGGGGAGCTTGTTGGGATGGAAGAAATGAAAAAAATGATAAAAGAAGTTTATGCATGGATTTACATTAATAAAAAACGTGAAGAACTAGGTTTGAAAGCTGGGAAGCAAGCCCTTCACATGTTATTTAAAGGAAATCCCGGTACAGGAAAAACAACCGTTGCCCGTTTAATCGGAAAATTGTTTAAAAAGATGCAAGTATTATCTAAAGGACATCTCATTGAAGCAGAACGTGCTGACCTTGTCGGCGAGTATATCGGCCATACAGCACAAAAAACACGAGATCTAGTAAAAAAAGCGATGGGGGGCATCCTGTTTATCGATGAGGCCTATTCTCTTGCGCGTGGCGGAGAGAAGGACTTCGGAAAAGAAGCGATCGATACATTGGTAAAACATATGGAAGATAAGCAACATGACTTTATACTAATATTAGCTGGATATTCTCGAGAAATGGATTATTTTCTAAGCTTAAATCCCGGATTAATTTCTCGATTTCCGCTTGTATTTAATTTTCCAGATTACACTGTTAATGAATTAATGGAAATTGGAAAACGTATGTTGGAAGAAAAAGAGTACGTCCTTAGTTACGATGGAACAAGGCAGCTTAAAGACCATCTTTCGTATGTAAAAGTAAACCAGAATCCAATGAGCTTTTCAAATGGCCGTTACGTACGAAATATTATTGAGAAATCTATTCGTTCCCAAGCAATGAGACTATTAATGGAAAATGAATACGAACGCAACGAATTAATGACATTGCGCAGCAACGATCTTGTCTTTCCAGATCTATAACTTTTGACTATGTCTAGAATGGTTAAAAGTTGAATACGAATAAAGCTATAATTTGTAAAAAAGGGGGTGAGTTTTTTTACTCACTCCTTATCATTTCTCCCTTAATATTTTTCTTTATCGGCAATCTCCAATGGTACGTGTAAGAAAATATACGCAGAATTGTTGTGATAATAAATTCATCACAAAACATGATTTCCTTACTAATCATACATTGGAGCTGCATAGGAATCTTTCAATTGAATATTCGAGTCATGAAAAAACGTGTAGAATTTAATTCCACACGTTTTTTTATGGCATTATCGATCAGTATTATTCTTTTTCTGCTTCTTGGTTGATTGTTACATTTCTTTGTGGAGAAAAAGTGGAAATCGCGTGCTTATAGACAAGCTGTTGTTTGCCATCTGATTCGAATAAAACAGTAAAGTTGTCAAATCCTTTTACTTGTCCACGAATTTGAAAGCCATTTAATAAAAATACTGTGACAGGCATTCCTTCTTTTCGCAATTGGTTCAAAAATTGATCTTGAATATTAATTGCTTGCTTCATCTATGTAGCCTCCTCATTTATCTCTATTTTTACTTATTCTATTTAACTCCTAACTTTCCTGCAACAAAGTCGATTATTTCCTTGATTTTTTTATTTTCGTCATTTCTTGGCGTCATATCAAACCAATTCACATTCATTTTATTTCGAAACCATGTAAATTGGCGCTTCGCATAACGTCTTGAATTTTGCTTCATTTGTTCGATTGCTTCAGTTAAGGTTAATTTGCCATCTAGGTAGTCGTATAGTTCCTTATAGCCGATCGCTTGAATCGATTGAACATTTCGGATGTTTTGTTCATATAGGCTTTGTACTTCTGATAATAAACCCTCTTCCATCATCGCATCCACACGAGCATTAATACGCTCGTAAAGAACTTCTCTTTCCATTGTCAGACCAATTAGAATAACATCGTATAACAGCTCTTTCTGCTGACTTTCCAAGTATTCAGTCATCGTCTTTCCTGTACATTCATAGATTTCCAACGCACGAACAATTCGACGAAGATTGTTTGGATGTATCCGTCTTGCACTTACGGGATCTACTAAAGCTAATTGATCATGCAGAACGGCATTGCCTTCTTGTGCTGCCTTTTTCAATAGCTCGTTTCGAAACTCCATGTTTTCTACTGCTTGGCTAAACTGATAATCATAGATGACAGATTGAATATACAAACCCGTTCCTCCAACAATCATCGGCAATCCCCGAGTTGCGATTTCGGCAATTTTTGCTCTTCCTTGTTGTTGAAATTCGGCGACTGTATAAGATTCAAGCGGATCTTTTATATCAATGAAATAATGAGGAACTGCTTCCATTTCTTCAGCCTTAATTTTGGCAGTCCCAATATCCATACCTCGATATACTTGCATCGAATCACCGCTAATAATCTCACCGTTAAATTTCTTTGCTAATTGTATGCTTGTTTTTGTTTTTCCGACTGCAGTTGGTCCAATTATCACAACTAATTTTTGTTTTACTGGCAAATTTGCTCACTGCTTTCTTCATTATATTACGTCACAACAATAAAAAATTGATTTTTTTACAACTATTATCTTAACCTCGAAATAATCGGCTCACATCAGACTGCTTTCAGATATTATACAATAAAGCAAAGTTCCTTTCAGCCTCCTGGACTTTGTCTTCGATAATGTCAGAACGTTGCCCAATAATAAAGTGAACCTTTCATGATTGGGGGTTTTCTCTCATCCTCCACTCAAGCTATGATCGAAAGCTTCCTCGAAAAAGGAAATCGCTTTTTCTTCGTGCGATGCTGATCCTGTCAGCCCGAACAATCGGACATTTGACTCCCCGTTATCCCCACCTAGACTGCTTCGGTATCTCTTATTCTTGAGGATGGAGTCTTGACTTGCTAGTTAAATGTGATAAAAAGATTCCTTTTTATTATTACCATTAACTGTTAATTGTATTTCACAACATAAGAAAAAAGACAGGATCTTGTCTCCTGTCTTATTTATGGATGATTCGAATCGTATTAATTCCTTGAATCGTTTCTATTTTTTCCTTTATTTGTTCTTTTACATAAGAAGTAATTTCAGTATCAACATCAATCATTGTATAAGCAATGTGATTACGGCCGCGGTTAATCATATCCGCGATATTGACATGCAGTTCAGCTAGTTTTGTTGTAATTTGTCCCACCATGTTTGGAATGTTTTCATGAATGACTGTAATCCGTGTTTTACCATCATAAGGCAAATAAACGGCTGGGAAATTGACAGAATTCTTTATGTTTCCAGTTTCTAAAAATGCTTTCATTTGTTTTGCGGCCATCATAGCACAATTTTCTTCCGCTTCTTTTGTGGATGCCCCAAGATGTGGAATCGGAATAACATTTTTCATTTTTAATACTCGATCATTTGGAAAATCAGTGATATAACGAGCTACAATGCCAGCAGCAATTGCTTTTTCTAAATCAAGGTCATTGACAAGCTCACCACGAGAAAAGTTCAGGATATGGACGCCTTTTTTCATCATGCTGAAAGCTTCTTCATTTAAAAATTGTTTCGTATTGTCTGTTAATGGAACATGGACAGTGATAAAATCACATTGTGCAAATAATTCTTCTAAGCTCATTGCTCTTTGCACTTCTTTAGATAATCTCCATGCTGTATCAACTGAGATGTAAGGATCATAGCCAATTACTTCCATACCTAATGCTAATGCATCATTTGCAACAAGTGCTCCAATTGCACCCAGTCCAATAACTCCTAGTTTTTTGCCGCTAATCTCAGCACCGGCAAACTGTTTTTTTCCAGCTTCTACTAGTTGGGGAACAAGCTCTTCATTGCCAGCTAAAGATTTTGCCCACTGCACCCCTTCAACGAGATGTCTTGATGCTAATAGCATAGACGCAATGACAGCTTCTTTTACTGCATTTGCATTCGCTCCAGGGGTATTAAAAACAACAATGCCATGATCTGTGCATCTTTCAATCGGAATGTTATTTACACCAGCGCCCGCACGTGCAATCGCTTTAAGATTTGAAGATATATCCATATGATGCAAGTTATAACTTCTAAGAATAATGCCGTCTGGATCTGTTGTTTCCTGTGACACTAGATAATCCTTTTCAGGAAAGATAGTTAAGCTAGATGGTGCAATTTGATTATAAATTTGAATTTGATTCACTTTCGTTTCAACTTTATTCATTCTTCTCTCCCTCATCGATTGTTCATCTCAAAATTGCTCATAAATGCTACAAGCTCTTGCACACCTTCTAGCGGCATCGCATTATAGATGCTAGCTCGCATTCCGCCAACAGAGCGGTGGCCGCCCAATGTGACGAGCCCTGCTGCTTTCGCTTCTTCTATGAATTTTTGATTTAGATCATCGGAATCAGTTGTAAATGGTATATTCATTAACGATCGACTATTCCTTGCCACATTTGAAGTAAACAGCTTAGATTCATCTAAAAATGTATAAAGCAGTCTTGCTTTTTCTCTATTAAGAGATTCTATCGCGGACACGCCGCCCATTTCCTTTAGCCACTCTAACACAAGCTTCGTTATATAAATACTAAATGATGGTGGTGTATTGTATAACGAACGATGTTTCGAATGTGTTTGATAATCTAACATCGTAGGACAATCACTTGCTGCATTGCCAATTAAATCTTCTCTTACAAGGACGATCGTGACGCCAGCAGTTCCTAAATTTTTCTGCGCCCCGGCATAAATAATACCAAATGCAGACACATCACAGTACGTAGACAAAATATTCGATGACATATCCGCTACAAGAGGAACATTCCCTGTATGGGGAATTTGATGAAAACAAGTTCCTTCGATGGTATTATTAACGGTTATGTGTACGTAGTCAGCTTCATCATCGAATACCATCTTGTTTAATACTGGCACTTCACGAAATTGCTGTTCGTCAGAACTAGCAGCAATACGGATTTCTCCATATTTTTTCGCCTCTGCAATCGCTTTTTTCGACCAAGATCCAGTGTGAATATAATCTGCTTTTTTACTTTTACGCAGCAGATTTAAAGGAACCATCGAAAATTGCAAGGAAGCTCCTCCAGGCAAAAATAATATTTGATAATTGTAGGGGATCTCCATTAATTCTTTTAAAAGGGATGTTGTTTCATCCATTATCTCTTGATAGGCGCTTGATCGATGGCTCATCTCCATCACGGATATACCTGTTTGTTGATAATTGCATAGTTCTTTTTGCGCCTTTTCTAGTACAGGTAATGGCAATGCAGATGGACCAGATGAAAAATTAAATACACGATGCATGATTGTCTCTCTCCTAAAAAAATAGTAAATATTCCTTCATAGGTAAGTTCATTGTAGTTTTCGAAGTTTTTTAAATTGTAACTTACTTAGGATGATAGGGTCAATACGTTGATTCGCTAAAGCCATAAAATTTTAAAAAATGAAAGCACTTTCTTTGTTTATATTAATGTATTATCCTTCACAAACTATTTTTCAAGAAAAAATGATTTTACAACGATAAGTTTACATAATATTTATGGTGCATAATCATTTTTTTAATCAAGTGAGAACCACTCCCACTTGATTAAAAATAAAGATGATGATAATTCCCACAATGGATTTTTCTCTCATCCCCACTAATAAAAGTAGAACAGGGCTAATGCCGCGAGCGTCTTTGAAAAAAGAAACCGCTTTTTCTTCGTACGAGCTGAAACAAAAGGCTTTCCTTGACCTGTCTGCTCGGAACCAATCGGACATTTGACTTTCAGTTATCTCCCATATAGCACTTCTGATTCCTCTTACACTTGAGGTGAAGTTTACTGCTAATTAGATGTGAGATAAATTTGAATAGACTGTTTACAGAAGTTGTGCCGCTTTGATTTCTTTCTCTAGTTCGTCCTCATAGGCATTTATTTGTTCAGGTGACCATTTTAATATCATCGCCATTTCGTTCACTACTAAATTTTTCCATTTTTTCACCATTTTAATATTAAACAAGAGTGCACCTGTTCTACGCAGGAAAAAATCTACAGGAGTAACAGCCATTTCATGATGAATCGCATATTGAAGCATAGCGTATAACAACTGAGGCAGCTCCTGTTCATCTTTTGTCAATTCGTTCGGAACATAGTTTAGTAATGTATCAATATTAGAACCGTATCTTTTAACTATTTCATACATTTCTTTTTCTGGCAAGCCTATTTCTACAGCTTGCTTCGTCTTTTTAGTTATAAAACTAGGAAATTGATCTGCTCCTCCAATGTCCCCACCCGAAATTGGCAGCTGCCTTGTTTGACATTGTTTTACAGAAAGATTGCGATTAACCTGTATTAGTTCTTTACACACGAGATCTACAACGGTTTCAGCCATTTTTCGATATCCTGTCAACTTGCCGCCAGCAATTGTGATCAAGCCGCTCTCTGCCCGCCATATTTCATCTTTTCGGGAAATTTCTGAAGGGTCTTTTCCTTCTTCATATATTAATGGCCTGACCCCTGCGTAACTAGATTCAACATCCTCGGCACTCACCCGGACTTCGGGAAACATATAATGAATCGCTTGAATAATATAATCGCGATCCTTTACATCTGTTCTTGGATTCGTTGGATCTTCCTCATAAAATGTATCTGTTGTTCCAACATATGTTTTTCCATCACGAGGGATTGCAAATACCATCCTTCCGTCCGGTGTATCAAAATAGACAGCTTGATGGAGGGGGAACACAGATTGATCAATAACAAGATGCACTCCTTTCGTTAACCGAAGCTGCTTTCGATCATTTACAGCATCTTTTTTCCTTACTCTATCTACCCATGGACCAGTAGCATTGACGACTTTTTTTGCATAAATGTTTCTTTCTTCGTTCGTAAGCATATCCCGCACCTTCGCACCAATAACCTGTTTGTCTTTATATAAAAAATCTTCTACTTTGACATAATTCACGATATTAGCTCCAGAGGAAACAGCCGCCTTGATTACTTCAATCGTTAAACGAGCATCATCTGTACGATATTCTACATAGTAGCCACCCCCCATTAAACCTTCTTTTTTTACCAATGGCTCCTTTGCGATTGTCTCTTCAGGAGAAAGCATTGTCCGCCGTTCTGACTTTTTTACTCCAGCTAAAAAATCATACATTTTGAGTCCAAGAGATGTTGACCATTTTCCAAAGGTTCCTCCCTTATGAAATGGCAATAGCATCCATTCAGGCGTTGTAACATGCGGACCATTCTCATAAACAATTGCCCGTTCTTTCCCAAGTTCAGCGACTTCACGAATTTCAAATTGTTTTAAATAGCGGAGACCGCCGTGTACAAGTTTAGTAGATCGGCTGGATGTACCAGCAGCAAAATCTTGCATTTCCACTAGTGCTACCTTTAAGCCGCGAGTTACTGCATCTAAAGCAATGCCTGCACCTGTGATTCCTCCTCCAATAACGAGCAAGTCATAATGTGTTTCGCTCATAAGCGTTAATACGTTGTCACGATCTAATGCAGAAAAAGTTCCTGTCATTTCTTTTCCCTCCATTTTAAAAATAAAAAAAGAGACCACAATTACCTAATACTCTGTAGAAATATTAGGTAATATGGTCTCTCCAATTCTCTAACCAGATATATTTACTTAATATCATTATAGCATTGATTTTTTAATTGTATGCTATTTTCATATAAAAAAATGACGGTTTTTCTCCTTTTAATTAAGAATGAGAATCATATATGAAAAAACAAATCATTATGCTAAACTAGTTTTAACATAACAATGAATATTAAAGGAGAATCGATATGAATAACAACATTGTAGATATGGTTCAATCTCAAGTCATTGCTTCTATTAAAAAAGAAAGCGATATTGATAAAGCCATTGCGAGTAAAGCAAATATTGCTTTTCTATTAACGGGAAACTTAATTAATATGCAAGGATATTTAGAACGCCTTAAAGAAAAAGACATTTATACCTTTATACATATTGATTTTATTGAAGGCCTTTCCAATACGAAAAGCGCAATCAAATATATCGCCCAAATTTGGAGACCAACTGGAATTATCACAACAAAAAGCAATTTAATTAAATTTGCAAAAGAAGAAAAATTAATGACCGTACAACGCATTTTTCTCATCGATAGAAATGCTATTTCAAAAGGTATTGAAATGTCTCTTTCTTGCAAACCAGACGCAGTCGAAATACTGCCAGGCTTGATGCCTAGTATTATTGATCAACTGACACATCAAATTAATTTGCCGATTATTGCAGGTGGATTGATTAGCAATAAACAAGAGATCCTTGATGCTCTTGAAGCAGGAGCATTAGCTATCTCTTCAGGCAATCCTTCTTTATGGAATTATGATCTTTAAATAATGACATATGCACAATGTCATTGATGCTTTCCAGTACCATCCATGGCTTATCTTTTGCCTTATTAAGCATATGCTCAGTTGTGATTCCAGTTAGTACTAATACCGAATGGAAGCCATTTTCATTTCCCATGCGTATATCAGTCTCCAAGCGGTCGCCGACCATGTAACAATTTGCTGGGTCAAGCTGTAAGAGATCAGATACAACAAAGTCTGCCATCATACGGGACGGTTTTCCAATAATCGTATCGATCGGTGCACCTGTTGCTCCTTCTAAAGCTCCGATCATTGCGCCGCAATCAGGAATCTGTCCGCCATTTATAGGACACGTTCTATCAGGATTGGTCGCAATGATTTCTGCTTTGTTTCGCCATGCTTGATAAGCAGCATTTAGTTTATCATAAGTAAATTGCCGATCCCAGCCGATCACGACATAAGAAGCCTTCGTATAATCATCTGTCATTGCAATATGCTCTTCGCTCAATTCCTTGAAAAGCGCCTCTTCTCCAATCACAAATGCAAATTCACCTGCTTGCATTTTTTTCTGCAAATATTTAGCTGTAATATAATTAGGATTTACAATTTCTTTAAGGGATGCATCAATCCCCATTCGGCCAAGTTTTTCTAAGTAGTCAGAGCGGGTAGCGATTGACTTATTTGTTAAAAAAACGACTTTGTCCCCTCGTTTTTTCAAGGTTTGAATTGTTTCAGCAGCTCCTTCGATAAGCTGATCTTCTAAATATATCGTCCCATCCAAATCAAAAATAAAGCCCTTTTTCACCGATTTATGCCTCCATTATCATAAGAATAATGTGATCTTAATAAATGTTGAAACATACAAATTTTCTCTGATTTATTGCTATAGATTAAAGCTGTTTTCTTGATAAACGATTAGCAACCGCTTGCAAAATTAACACCAAGATAACAAGAATGACCGACATAGCGGCAGCACTATAATATTCTCCTCGTAAAATATTTTGAAAGATGGCTAAACTCATTGGCGCCCATTCTGCTGGAGCTAATAGGATCGAAATGCTTGTTTCTTTAATGACCGTGATAAACACTAAAATGGATCCAGCAGCAATGCCTGGCAGCATGAGAGGCCCGATAACCGTTAATGCTGCTGTTAAAGGGGTCGCCCCTAAATTAATCGCAGCTTCTTCGATATCTTGTTTAATTGCTCTCATCGTTCCCATTGTTGAACGGATCATATATGGCAGTCGGCGTATTGTATACGCAATAATTAAAATAAGTGCTGTGCCCGTTAATTGTAAAGGTGCAGTATTAAATGTTTGAATAAGTGCGATACCTAAAGCAATTCCTGGAACAACAAGCGGAATCGATGTCATAAAATCCAGCTTTGAAGCGTTCTGTCTGACGACAAAATAAGAGATAAATGTTGCAATGATCACACTAAGGATAAGCGCCCCGATTGCCAACACAATACTATTTTGAATATTGCCGAAAGAAGTTGTAAAAATAGTTTGATAGTGTTTAAATGTATAACCATTTGGAAGCGGATCTTTTCCCCATGTAGTTGCTATCGATTGTAAAAAAATCGATCCCATTGCCAACATTGGAATTAAAACGATGATTCCTGAATAAATTGCCAACATACGTGTTACAACTTTATGATCATTTAATTTCTGTTGTTTTGGTTTTCCAGATACTGAACCGTAATTTTTCCCTTTGATGAATAAATGCTGAAGCCAGAAAAAGAAAGCTGCAACAAGTATCATAATGACTGTTAGTATAGCTGCTCCTGCCCAGTTAAAAAATCCAGATATTTCTCGGTAAGCTTCCACGACAAGTAAATTTAAATCTTTCGGCGCTAACACAATCGGTGTACCAAAATCGGAAAAACTGACAGAAAATATAATCAACGCAGTTGAGATGATGCCTGGTATTGCCAGTGGAAAAGTAACACTGACAAAGGTCAGCCAGTTTTTTGCCCCTAAATTCAACGATGCTTCTTCAAGCGTAATATCACTTACTTTAAAAGCTGCCACCATTGGCCAAAGCGCATAAGGAAAGAAGAAAAAGACTTGAACGAGTATGATGCCAGTCATGGAATAAGGATTAATTAACAGCCCCTCTCCACCTAGCGCCTGATATATATGCGTCACCCAGCCAGCTCTTCCAAACATAATAATAAAAGCATAGGAAGAAATAAATGTAGGTACAATCAATGGAATCGTGCATAGTGCGCCAATTGTTCTTTTAAACGGCATTTTTGTTCTTGCAATCCCATATGCAATAGGGACACAAATGAAAATAATAATGACGGAAACAGACAAAGCTAATAACAAACTATTCATTAATCCTTTAAAATAGCCTTTATTCGTAAAAATCGCTTTGTAATTATCCAACGTAATCCCTTTAAACTTATCAATCGTTGAACTCAAGATCTCGGGATTTGTTAATGCACCTAAAAGATTGACAGGTTGACTAGTAAAACTAACGAGAAAAACAGAAAAAAGCGGAAGCAATAAAAATAAACCAAAAAACAAATATAATAATATTTTGATAACCGTTAAACCATTAAACCCCTTTTTTCTTTGCTTCATATGAGCAACATCCTTTCAGATGGCACAGTTAGCTTTACTTTTGTCCCAGCTTGTAAAATATGATTGCCAGATTCATAGGTTGTATCAACGAATAGTTGGTGACTGCCTATTTCGACTTCATACCTCACTGTTGCCCCAAGATAAGTCGCAACACGAATGATCCCAGTAAATACATTTTGCTCTTCCGTGATACTAGTATCGAAACGAACAATGTCAATGTTTTCTGGACGAATAATGACGTTTACTTCTTTTTTATCTGTTTTATAAGTAGATTTAATACGCTGACCATTAATTTGAATAACGGTTTCCTCTTCCGTTTTTTCAGAAATAGTGCCAGGTAAAATATTCGAAGTTCCAACAAAATCTGCAATAAATGGTGTTGTAGGATAACTGTATAAATCAGTCGGCGTGCCAATCTGAACGACTTCCCCGCTTTTCATGACAGCAACTCGATCAGCCATGCTCATCGCCTCTTCTTGATCATGAGTAACAAAAATGGTTGTAATTTTTAAATCCTGTTGAATCTTTCTTATCGTGTTTCTCATCGAATGCCGCAGCTTTTGATCAAGATTCGATAAGGGCTCATCCATTAAAAGCACAGCTGGCTCCATGACAAGAGCGCGAGCCAAAGCTACCCGCTGCTGCTGCCCGCCTGATAATTCACTTGTCAGACGATCCGCATATTTATCTAACTCTACATATTGGAGTATTTTCATTACTTTTTCTTCAATTCTTTTTGGGTAATTGGATATTTTTTTATTCATCATTCGCATATAAACAGCCAGCTTTTTAAAGAAATGGCCAGCATTTAAATCTTTTATATTCAAGCTATATGCAACATTGTCAAACACGTTCATATGTGGAAATAACGCATAGCTTTGAAAGACCATTCCACAGTTCCTTTGATTCGGAAGTACATTATTTACAACGTTCGTTCCAATTTTAATCGTTCCAGTTGTAGGCTGTTCGAATCCTGCGATGCATCGCATTGTTGTTGTCTTCCCACATCCAGATGGACCTAAGAGAGCGAAAAATTCGCCCTCTTTAATATCAAGGTTAATATGATGAAGTGCTTTTACCCCTGAGAATTCTTTCGTTAAATTCTCCACTTTTACTGAACCCATTCCCCTACACCTTCCTCTTCCTTATTGATATCGATCCTTCCATTCATTTCTAATACGATCATAATTTTCATTCACCCAGTCGATATCTAAATCAACAGCATGAGGCTTTACTGATTCAATTGTTAATGGCGTTTTTGATTCAACATCTGGATTGATCGGAATATGGTACCAATCTGCAAGAATTTGCTGTGCTTCCTTGCTCAATAAGAAATCAATAAATTTCTTCCCGCCTTCTGGATTTGGACCATCTTTTACTAATGAAACAGGATTAACTAAAATAGGGGTTTTCTCAGGAACGACAAAATCAACAGATTCACCATTTGCTTTTTGTTCATATGCCATGAAGTCAAAACCAATCGCAACATGCGCCTCCCCCATAGAAGCTGCTTTCGTTGGTCCTGAACCAGAATCAGGAATAGAATTCGCATTTTCAACTAACTTATCGAAGAATTCCCATCCCTTTTCTTCTCCATGTTCCATCATATAGCTTAAAACCATCAAAGTGGCAGTCCCTGATGCAGCCGGATTAGGGAATTGTATTTTCCCTTCCCATTTTGCATCTACGAGATCCTCCCAAGTTTTAGGCGCCTCTTCTTTACTTACAAGTTCGGTATTATAGGCAAATCCTAGGACAAAAACCTCAACGCCTACATACTTCCCATCTTGATGCTTCACTTTAATCCCATCTTCGACTACTTCCCATTTGTCTGCGCTTTCAGGAATGTACGAAGTGATAATGTCTTTATCAGCTGCAGCTTCAAATGGCAGAATTCCTCCACCACCATACCAGAGATCGGCTTGAGCATTGTCTCTTTCGGCTAGCATCCGATTAACAAGTACATTGGTGCCTGCATATTGCAAGTCCACCTTTCCACCATGCATTTCCTCAAATTTGAGCGCCAATTCTTTAGACATGTCTGGTGTTTCAGGTGAATAGAGGGTAATTCTGCCAATACCATCATCTTCGCCTTTTGCACTTTCTTTGCCTGCACAAGCTGTCAACAAGGCGATACTAAAAGCAGCTAAAAGCAAGGATGCAAATTTAAAACTTCTTTTCATGAATAGTCCTCCTTATAAAATAATTCCGTTTATGATAAATAATTAGAAAAAACAAAAAAGAGAAGAATCCCCAAAATAAACCCTTTGCGAAAGGGTTTACATTTTAGGTTTCTTCTCTTAGTCTCTACCTAAATATTTATTCAAATAAAATCATATCAAATTATCTGACAAAGTCAAGGCCATTTCTTAAAAATGGTCAGGTTTTCTCGATTAAAGGTAAGAAGCAACTACTGTCTTTGTACTTAACATATGAATAAAATTGCTCACTTCATATCAATAGAGGTTTTCCCTCATCCTCTTCACAGAGGTTCGAAACCTAAGGACGAGGCGTCTCCGAAAGAGCAGCGCACTTTTTCTTCCTAAAAATGCAATTTAAGAAGCTTTCTTAGCCTGCAGGGGATCTATCGGATATTGAGTTTAATTATCCCCCACCTTGCGCTCTAACTCTAAAGGCGGGGGTACTGTTGAAAGCAGAATAAAAACTCCTAAATGAGTATAATATCGCTTTATTTTTTTGTGCGATTCACTTGTTTGATTGCACGATCTGTGCCTTCAGCAGCTTCGTTCAATGCTTCTTGTGGATCTTTTCCTTGATACAAATCCTCTAAAGCTGTTACAATTTGCTGTCTTGACTCCGGAAAAACAGCTATTAAAGCGCCCTGGGTTGCAACGGAAGGCTTCGTTGCTTGAAGCTGTTCTACCGTTACTTGTAATTGAGGTATTTTTTTATACATATCTTGAACTAATTTCTCTTCGTAAGCAGCTGGGTTAATAGCAAAGTAGCCAGTACGTACATGCCATTTTGCCTGACTTTCAGGTTTTGCGATATACTTCATAAATTCATAAGCGGCTTGTTGCTTTTTTTCTGTGATCCCTTTTGACATCCATAGAGAAGCCCCGCCAATAATGACCCCATTTCTCTCTTGGTCATCGGCATGGGGAATGAAAGCGACACCTACCTCAAAGGGTGCTGTCTCAATCGTATTTGCAACTCCTGCTGAAGAGTCCATGTACATGGCAGTCTTGCCTGTTTGGAAAGCAGCTCTTATATCATCCCAATTGGAACCAAAATTGCCAAATGAGCCAGCTTTGTTCATCTCATTTAACCATTGAAAAACCCGCAGCCCTTCCTCACCGTTAAAAACAGCCTTCGTGGCATCGCCAGTACGTCCATTATCTTCATTCACATATAAACCGCCTTGCGTTGCTACTAATTCTTCAAAAAACCATCCATATGTTAACATTGAAAAGCCAAACCGTTCTGTAGCATCTCCTTTTTTCTTTGTTAGCTTCTTCGCTGTTTCTTTCACTTCATGAAAAGTTGCCGGAGGGTTCTCAGTATCTAAACCAGCCTCCGTAAACGCCTCTTTATTATAAAGCATTACAGGAGTCGATGCGTTAAATGGCATGGAATAAAGCTGATCATCAACACGATAATATTGGAGAATATTTTCTTCAAGCTGTGAAAGGTCATATTGATCCTCATCAATAAACTTTTGAATCGGCTCAATATAACCACTATCAATCATATATTTCGTACCGACTTCAAATACTTGAATGATCGCAGGCGCATTCTTTGTTCCTCCAACTGTCCGATACTTTGTCAGCAATTCTTCATATGACCCCTGAAATTCAGGTTTGACAACGATTTTATCTTGAGATTCATTAAACTCTTTTACGAGGTCTTCCATTGCTTCTTGCGTAGCTCCTGCCATCGCATGCCAAAAAATAATTTCTGTTTTGGTATTTTTATGTTCATTGCTTGCATCTGTTTCCTTTTCGTTATTAGAGCAAGCGGACATCATGAATAAACTAGCCGCGATAGCAAGCAAAAAGACTGATCTGAAAACCTTCTTCACGATTTTCCACATCCCTTCTTATTTTAATGCACCCTCTGTTAATCCTCTCTGCAATTGTTTTTGCCCAATGAATAGCAACAACAAAGTTGGAATTACTACGACAATGACCCCCGCCATTACCACCCCCCATTCAGTAGAAACTTCTTGTGATTGCAGTTGCTTCAACCCAATTTGAACTGTTCTAACCTGATCGTTATTTGTTGCCAATAATGGCCATAGGTACATGTTCCAAGTTGTTAGAAAACTATAAGCACCTAATGTAATAAGGCTTGTTTTTGAAATTGGCAAGATGACTTTTATAAAAAATTGGAATTTACTTAATCCAGCAACTTGAGATGCTTCATGCAGCTCTTTTGGAATGGTTTTAAAATGCTGACGGAGTAAGAATGTTCCGAAGGCCAATGCAAAAAATGGGACAGTCAGCCCCTGATACGTATTGATCCAATTTAATTTTTGAATCGTTAAAAAATTCGGTATCATCGTTGCTTCCCAAGGAATCATCATTGTAGAGACAAAGAGAAAAAAAATAAAATCCCGTCCCTTAAATGGGATAAAAACGAATGCATAAGCCGCCATACTACACACTACCAATTGTCCAATCATAACCGTGGCAGAAACTACAAAGCTATTGATTAAATATTTCACTAGCGGCAAGCTCTTAAAAGCTTTTGCATAATTGTGAAAATGAAATGACTGCGGAAAGAACTTTCCTTGTAAAATCTCACTCCCTGACATAAAACTAATCATACTTGCATAAAAAATCGGGAAAAATGTTAACGAGGCTGTCAAGATTAATAAAAAATAAACAAACAATTTCTGAAAGTTTCTCATTGATAATGCACCTTCTTTTCACCGAGCTTAAATTGGAAAATGGTCACGATTAAAATGAACAGAAAGAGAACTACTGCTTGGGCACTCGCTGTTCCAAATTGATAGTTGACAAATGCTTCTCGATAAATCGCATACACAATAAGATTCGTCGCTTCAGATGGTCCACCTTTTGTTAAAATATCAATTTGTCCAAACGTTTGAAAAGCATTGATCAATGAAATAGTCGTAATAAAAAATAACGTTGGCGACAGCATCGGAATCGTGATTCTTCTTAATTGATACCAATAACCTGCTCCATCGATTTTCGCGCTTTCATATAAATACTCATCAATATGCTGCAGTCCGCCTAGAAGGATTAAGAAAGAGAAGCCTAGATTAAGCCAAATAGTCGAAATGGATACTGAAATCAACGCCCAATTAGGATCAAGAAGCCACATGACTTCCTTCATTCCAAATAAACTTAATATCCGATTAAATACCCCCGTACTTGGGTGAAATAAAAATAACCATACAACTGATGAAGCGGCAACAGATATTCCCATTGTGGATGAATAGATCGTTCTGAAAAAACCAATCCCCCTTATTTTTTCATTTGCTAAAAGTGCAAAGAAAAGAGCAAGGATAACCCCAACTGGAACTGTTAAAAGGACGAAAAAAAGCGTAGATTTTAAACTTTTACGAAAACTTTCTAACTCCCACAAATCAATATAATTTTCAAATCCAACAAAAAGAGATGCTGTTCCTTGCTGATCAGTTAAAAAAAAGCTTAAATAAATCGTTCGAAACATCGGATAAAAAACAAATACTGTAAAAAGGATAATAGAAGGCAGCAAATATAAAAGTGCAGTCCTAGCATTTAACGTTTTTTTCCACAAACGCCATCTTTGAGGTTGATTTGCAAACATCATGACAGCACCTCTTTCTCTAAAACGCGCCGTTCCAGATTAGATGAAGTTTTTAAGATTTGCTGCGTCTTATAATCAAATAAACAAATCGATTCTTCAACGAGAACAATAGGAATGACATCTCCTATTTGTATTTGCCATTGGCCATTCCATTTTGCCGTCCACACTAAGTCCCTAACATAAAAAGAAAAAATGGTTTCATTCCCTAATATCTCTACATTAATAATTTTTACATTCATTTTGTTTTTCATTTCATTTTCCAATGTTGGACGTTTCAAATGTTCTGGGCGAATGCCGATAAAATACCGACCCGATTCAAGTCCTTCCATCTCTTCAAGCGAGTACGTCATCTTCATTTCGCTGCTAATAATCATTTCTCTACAATCTTTATTAACTTGACATTCTGATATATTCATAGGCGGAGAGCCAATAAATGTTGCGACAAATAGATTTGCAGGCTTATTATAAATATCCATTGGATTTCCAATCTGTTGAACCTTACCGTCATGCAAGATCATCATCCGATCTGCCATTGTCATTGCTTCCACCTGATCATGGGTAACGTAAATCATCGTCATCCTTAGTTGCCTTTGAATTTGTCTAATTTCAGATCGCATACGGGCTCGTAACTTTGCATCTAAATTAGACAATGGTTCATCCATCAAGCAAATAGGCGCTTGGTTAACAATAGCTCTCGCTAGAGCTGTCCTTTGCCTTTGACCTCCTGAAAGCTCTCTAGGCTTTCTTTTTAAAAAATTTGTTAAATCGAGCATTTCGGCAACATCCATACATCTTTTTTTTCGCTCTTCCTTTGCAATTTTTTTGACATGCAAACCAAAAACAATGTTTTCTTCTACAGAAAGATGAGGATATAACGCATAATTTTGAAAAACCATGGAGATATCCCGTTTACTTGGCGGTAATAAATTCGCTTCCTTATCTCCAATTTTTAATATTCCCTCTGTGATTTCCTCAAGACCTGCAATCATTCTAAGCATTGTGCTTTTTCCACATCCTGACGGACCAACTAATACAAAAAATTCACCAGGCGCAATATTGACACTGATGTCAGAAATGACCATCGCTTTTTTATCGTAAGACTTTGATATTTTGATCAATTCCACCCTTTTCACTAGTAACATTCCTTCTTTCATCCAATTTTCGAATGATCTATACCTTTACAAAAATACTATATTTAGTAAATTAATCCAATAACATACATAAGTTTTTAACAATATATTTACATCCTTTTTACATTGTAAAAATCAACCTTTTCGTTGATATTCATATTCGCAATGCAAGGCAAATGCCACCCTCTGTTTAAAATATTCAGCATACTAACAGTGTTTTATTTTAAAAAACAGTTCTCCTTCCCGTTAAAAAACCCAAAACTTGCCTATAACATATAAGCAAACTTTGGGCTATTAACTTCTAATGAAAAACACGTACATTATGTTAAACTATTATTATACTTTCCTGCTTTATTTGAAAATATCCATAAGAAAAGGAGGAACTACTTTTGGATATTGCAGCGCTGTCGATAGGTATGAAACAAGTACAATTACAACAAAGTATGGGGATTGCCTTAACGAAAAAATTTATGGATATGGCGCAAGCACAGCAAAACGACCTAATCAACATGCTTGATGCTTCAGCCCCTGCTCCACATCCCACATCTGGGAAAACAATTGATATAAGCATTTAATGGAACGTAGAAAAAGCACATGCCGAAACATCGGTCATTGTGCTTTTCATCCTATATTTCCCAAGCAATATACAACCGCAACTAAAATCGCTTATGTCCAATTATGAATAAAAACCATTATTAGTACTTCCAAACAGCATTCCTCTTAAAGCTGTAAATATACGAACAAAAACTAGTTGTATAGTTCCATATGATAATCATCCCTAGTATAGAAATGTTTATTAGTATAATAAACAAAGCATATTGCATGTAAAGGGAAAGCAGTGTGAGAGTATTTTCGTTTCCCTTCTTATTAATGAATGAACTGCAGCCATAAATATAAGCCAACTAATGTAACAAAAAGGGTAGGTATTGTCAGGATAATCCCTACTTTAAAATAGTAGCCCCATGATATTTTAACCCCTTTTGTATTTAAAACGTGCAGCCAAAGAAGGGTGGCTAAAGAACCAATCGGTGTGATTTTTGGCCCTAAATCCGAACCGATGACGTTTGCATAAATTAGTGCTTCTCGTAATACATCCGTTGTATTTGTATCAGCAATTGCTAATGCATCAATCATGACGGTTGGCATATTGTTCATCACAGAAGAGAGAATCGCAGCGATAAAACCCATTCCAATTGTAGCCAAAAACAGTCCTTTATCAGCTGCTGCTTGTATGATATCAGCTAGTAAACTTGTCAAGCCGACATTCCTTAGTCCATAAACAACAACGTACATTCCAATCGAGAAGAAGACGATCGCCCAAGGTGCTCCTTTTAAGACGGCCTTCGTTTCTACTACAGTGCTTCGACGTGCAATCAACAAAAAAAGTATAGCTACTGCTCCTGCTATAAAAGAAACAGGAATAAAAACAAACTCACTGACAAAATAACCAATTAATAAAACAGCAAGAACACCCCATGACAGATGAAACATGGACAAATCTTTTATTGCTTCTTTCGGATTTTTCAATTGGGTTGAGTCATATTGCTTCGGTATGTTTTTACGAAACATGATGTAAAGCACAATCATACTCGTTACTAAGCTAAATAGATTAGGTATGATCATTCGAGAAGCGTACTCAACAAATCCAATTTGAAAAAAATCTGCAGAAACGATATTTACTAAATTGCTTACTATTAACGGCAGAGAGGTAGTGTCTGCAATAAATCCTGATGCCATGATAAAGGGCAAGATCGTTTTTTCATTAAAATTTAAAGCCCGAACCATAGCTAGAACGATCGGTGTTAAAATAAGAGCCGCTCCATCATTTGCAAATAAAGCTGCGACAATCGCTCCTAAAATGGTTACTAAGAAGAACATTTTCAATCCATTTCCATTGGCAAATCGAGCCATATGCAATGCCGCCCATTCAAAGAACCCAATTTCATCTAATATCAATGAGATAATTATAAGGGCAACGAAAGTCAATGTAGCATTCCATACAATCCCTGTTACATCAATTACATCCTGCAATGAAACAACACCTACTGCGAGTGCCAATAATGCTCCACCACAAGCAGACCATCCTATGGATAATCCTTTCGGCTGCCATATAACAACAACTAAAGTCACTAAAAAAATGAATATAGCGAAATAAACAAACATGAGAATCCCTCCCGATCCTTGATTACTCACATAGGATTCTTTTCCCGTCAATGACGAGTGTACCTATATCATTATTTAAAGAAGGTAGCGTACTCACTAAATGGAGCAGGACTGGAAATAATTGATGATTTTTGTTAAGTGAATAAAAAACCCATTTTCCTCTTCTATCTTCTAAAATAATCTCAGCTTGCTTTAACTTTCTTAAATGCTGACTCACCGATGGTTGACTCATCTGAAGAAGTTCAACCAACTCACAAACACAAAAAGAATCAAAGGTTAAATATGAAATAATTTTTAATCGAGTTTCCTCGCCAACAGCTTTTAAAAACCGTTCTACATTGCTAAATGCCAACAAATACAATCACCTCTTCATATAATGAAATTCTTATATATAAAAGCATCTTTCTCATTATAACATATCAGAAACAAGTAAATTATTTCAAAGTTGTTTTAAATATAGAAATATTATATAACGATATGATTATATAATCAATTCCTTATATGAATATTGTTAGACGAAGAAGAGAGGAATGGAGCCCAAATGGTCTGCAAAAGAGATTACAGTAATGTGGAATTAGATAAAGTGATTTATAGCGGAAACGACAACCCTTGTTTTCAACTTGAAACAAAGTATAGTCTTCATTTTTCAATACTTGTTGAAATAAGAGCAATGTCCACCAGTTGGTTCTTATATAACTAAAAAATCTTCTTTCGTTATATTAAATTGTTTCTCTAATTGAACTAAAGCTTGTAAGAACTCTGCAATTCCAGTGCTATCCGCATCAAATTTCATTGTTTTGTTCGTTTCCAAGCTACTCCCTTTGGGTCTAAAAAGATAGCAAACTTCATACAGGAAGCTACATGAACCTGTAGATGGAAAAATTCATCAAAAACACCATCCTTTTTGCAATTCTATAAAAGGAGTAACATCTTTTTTTGGGGGATATGGTTTTGTCTTACCTTCATGAACATTGACGAACTCCCCAATACCAAAAAAACAATTGACAAATGAAAAAAGTCATTTTATATTAAAAAAGTAATTAAATAGTCTTTGTTAGGTGAGGCTCCTGTATAGAGAAATGCTACTACCCAAAAATGTCGAGAGACGCCAATGGGTCAACAGGAACGGTCGGATTAAGGCCCTTCTTAATGTAGCTGGTTTCAAACCTATGCTGTACAGTGCTAAAACTCAACGAGGGAGAGGGTATACAATATGCTAAAAAGATATGTCTGAGATAATAACAGAATGGACATCACTTTTTAACGATTTATTTATATTGCTTAAAAACCTTTACTCCTTATTGAGTAAAGGTTTTTTGTTGAAAGTTATTTCCATCCAAATTTTTATAGATACTGTGCAAAGGAGGAGGAAGTCTACCATTATTTATGGCCAGTTTTTGAAAATAACTTATAAACTTTCTATAAAAATTTAGGCATATAAAATAACACCCATCCCCAATAAAACTTAGAGCCTCCCCTATTCAATTTGAGGAGGAATTAACATGAAAAAACAATTAAACGATATACTTATGGATCAAAATATTTTTATTATAGAAGAATTTATACGTCATCAGCCTTATGATATTGCACAAAAAATTAAAAGTTATTCACTCCAAGATCAAATATCATTAATAGATATCATACCAATTACAAAAAGTTCTAAAATACTCAGACATATGAGTCCAGTAGAACAATATCGAATTTTAACTCACTTATCTGTCGATAAAACAAAAATACTCCTCAATTCACAGCCTATGGATGATCTAGTTGACCTATTCTTAGCAATTCATCCTAAACAAGATGAGAAGTTGATGACGTATCTAGATAAAGATACACAACAAAAAATAAAAGATTTAATGATATTTAAACCTGGTACAGCAGGTAGTCTTGTAACAATTGATTACATTTCTGCTAGAGAGAATTGGTCCGTAAAAATGACTTTGGAACACATTAGAAAAATTGCTGGAAATGTAGAATCTGTATCTTATATCTATGTTCTTGATAACTATGGTCACCTTAACGGAATCGTTTCTATTCGTGAGTTATTATCAGCACTAGATAGAGAGTTTTTATCAAATATCATGATTCGAGATATTATTTCAGTATATGCTGAAGTCGATCAACAAGAAGCTGTAAAAAAACTAACGAATCACTATCTATCTGCCCTACCTGTAACAACTACAGATAATAAAATGATTGGTATGATAACTTTTGATGATGCAATGAATGTGATGGAAGATGAAGCAACTGAAGATATTCAAAAACTAGGTGGCAGCGAACCTTTGAATAAACCTTATTTTGAAACATCTATTTGGAATATATATTCCAAACGTATTCCTTGGTTGCTTTTTTTATTCGTAGCCGAAGCATATACAGGGACCGTACTTCATTATTTTGAGGATACACTTGAAAAAGTAGTTGCCCTTGCTTTCTTTGTTCCACTATTAGTAGGTACAGGAGGAAATACGGGTACACAGATTGTTGCAACAATTATTCGTGCAATAGGAATTGGAGAAGTAAAATTTAAAGACATTTTTCGTGTAATAAGAAAGGAAGTTTCAGTAGGCGTGCTATTAGGACTATCACTTGGTATAGCTGGCCTTATTCGTGCATATATATTAGGAGTAGGGCTAGAGGTCGCCCAAGTTGTAGCAATTACTCTGGTTTGTATTGTTCTTTGGGCCTCCATTGTAGCATCTGTGTTACCACTGATTTTAAGAAAATTAAAACTAGATCCTGCAGTAGTTTCTGGACCATTTATTACGACATTTGTTGACGGAACGGGACTAGTCATTTATTTTTTAGTTGCAAAAATGTTATTAAATCTATAAACCTACATTTTATAAAATCTAGGTTTGAAAAAGATATTCAAGTTTATATACTGGAGGGACATTACATTACGATCAAGAAAAAATATTTTTCTCAAAATAAATAAAAATAGCTATAGAAAAATTAAATTTTGTTTTTCTATAGCTATTTCTGATTTAGCTTTAAAATTAAGTTTAATGATGGTTGTACAGTTTTATTAGGTTTACATTGGAACCACCCAGAACCTGTTAGAGAACCTCTTTCGCTTCCTCGAAGTAATGGATACGAAGGGAAATATCCTCCGTTTAATTCACCAATCGATTTGATCTGGATGCGGAAAAAATCAGTGAAATCTATCGTTCACGCTGGGCAATTGAACTTTTCTTCAAATAGCTCAAACAACACATAGAGATCAAACATTATCCTCGCTTTAAATACAACTCACTAGAATTAGTCATTTTCTTTTCTTCATCAGAATCTAATGAAAAAATTTCCTTTTTTTTATTTTCCTTTTCTATTTCTTCAAACTCGTACAGTTCAAATAATTGAACAAATTCGTTGATGACCATTTCAATTGCTTTTAGTTCACCGACTAAAAGTGGATGAATGGATTGTAATTCTTGTGTTTCTAATTGTTTCTTTAATGTGGAACGCTTAAGATTCATTCTCTCTAAAAATGTAATTGCTCTTCCTCGGCGAAAAGTTTTTGCACCGCGTTGACGAGAATTATGATCTTTCCTTTTAATACCATCACCACGGTGATGTCTGTCTCTATTATGGCCTATATATCTTTCGTTTTTCATTTGGATACCTCTTTCTTTGTCCTGTTTTAGATGGAGGTAAAATAAAGTTGTTAAATTTTTTATAGAGGATGCTTTAGCAATAAAGTCGTTTACAAATCTAAGTTTTATTTCACAATCGCGCCCGTTAGCTAAAGAGGACTATCAACCAATAAATTGCCTCAATAGCTGGTTAAACTTGTCACGTTCTTCCCAGAAAGGACCATGACCGCTGTAATGAAACGGAACAAGCTGTGAATTTCTTATTTTTTGATTTAGTTCCTCAGCTTGTGCAAATGGAATAACTTTGTCGTGAACACCGTGAACGATTAAGGTTGGGGCAATTATTTTTTGCAAATCCGCATAAAGCTTCTCATCTCTTAGTGTAATTATTATTGCTGCTGTTGACCAACCTGCTGCTTGTAACCCCAATTGAATAAACCACTCAGAGAATGGGCCTGTTATAAATTGAAAGAAAAAGGTCTCTGTTACTTCTCGCATCATCTTTGGACGGTCATTTAACGCTTGAGTAAGGAGGCTATTCGCAGTTTCTGTAGTAAATCCTATAGGAGCTGCAGCGTCTACAAGGATTAGCTTGGATACTCCGTAACCATTATACCGGGACGTATACCGAATCGCGATTGCTCCACCTGTAGAGTGACCTACAAGAGTGAAGTTGTTTAATTGAAGTACACCAACTACTGTACGAATATCATCTGCCAATCGGTTATAATTGTAGCCACTCATTGGTTTGTCCGACTTTCCGAACCCTCTCCAGTCAATTCCGATACAGCGGTATCCCATTGCGGGAAGAACATCAAACTGATACTCAAACTGTTTATGGCTTAACGGCCAGCCATGTAAAAACACTATCGGCTTACTGCCCTTGGGATTTATATCTTCCACATATAATTTTACGCCTGATTCTACACTAACATAGTATCCCATTGCGATTCCCCCGTATAAATAAAATGTCTACAACAATAAGATATTCACTTAGGCAAACATAGATGAATACCTATTTACCTGTCAGTGGAAATGGACGATTCTTATTGAACTTTACTGATCCAATAGTTTAAGTACAATCCTTCACAATCTGAATGTTAAATGCTTTTTTATTGTTTGAACGATAGATGTCTATAGAGAAAGGATCGTCAAACATATCTTCATCCATATTGGCTGCACTCATCCAAGCAATGACTACATCCCCTTTTTTCAGCTTAACCACTAATAAATTATTGTCTTGTTTAACTGTGCGCGTTCTTCTCGAAAGACCAAAACGATATCGAAGCATTTCTTCGACTACTTTTGGGACAAATTCCAAATCATTTCTTAGTTCTCCATATAGTGACTTATCATCATAAAACAAGGAATAGAAAGTATTTGCTATTGCATGGCTGGTTGTTTCGACTCCTGCACCTAAAAGGATCATTGTAGCCTGCACAATTTCCTCATCTGTAAATTTTTCACCCTCTACTTTAGCTCGGATTAAGTCAGAGATAATATCATCGGAAAGATTTGAGCGTTTTTGAACGACAATAGGGTAGAGATATTGAAAATATTCTCTGCAGCAATTTGTTTTTGCAGCTCAATGTCATCGATCCTTTCTTTGTGGTAAGGATGGAAAAGGATATCAACTCATTTTTTAAACTAATTCCAATCTTGTAGCGGTACCCCAAATAAAACTGCTATAACCAAGCTAGGGAAAGGAGATGCCAAGGATTCAACAATATCAACGGTAGAGTTTTCTTTGTTCATTATTCTGTGTTCAAATAGGCGTATATTTTGTATCAATTACTTGGGATGCAGTTCATTCCTCTTACTCTTAAGGTGGGGGTCTTACTGCCAGTTAGATGTGGGATAAAAAAAAGATCAACCAAGAATATCTTAGTTAATCTGATAAGACATAATATTACTTACTGTTGAGTCCAAAAAATCAATGAGCTGGTAACGGGCGAAATATCGTTTCTAAAACACTTTTCCTCTCTAAGAGGACGAGAGCCCATTTCAAAAAGTTAAACTTCCCTTTCTATATTAGTATTTTCCTAACGTAAAATTAAATGGTTAGTTAAGTAAAAGGGAGAATAATAGGAAGATGACAGTTCCCCACATCTAACCCCTGCTACATTACACGTTTAAACATTTTCTCCATTTCATAAGTAGAGTAATGAATGATGATCGGCCGTCCATGAGGACAGGTAAATGGATCTGATGTTCTTTGCAATTCATCGAGCAATGCTTGGATTTCATCATTCCGCAAGTGGCGATTTGCTTTAATTGCTGCCTTGCAGCTCATCATAATCGCAACTTCTTCCCGCAGCTTTTTTATATCTACTGTCTTCATCGCCAGCACTTGTTCTATCATTTCTTCTATCAATTCTTTTTCTTTTCCCGCTGGGAACCAATGTGGATGTGACCTAACGATAAAACTATGCTGCCCGAAAGGTTCCAAGAACACCCCAACCTGTTCTAAAGCTTCTTTATTATCGACGATTTTAAGATAATCATCAGTGGAAAATTCCAACGTTAACGGCAGAAGCATCTCTTGTAATTGACGGTCTACTTGCCCCAGCTTTTCACGAAAATATTCATACTTAATCCGTTCTTGAGCAGCGTGTTGATCAAGAATATATAAGCCGCGTTCATTTTGTGCAAATATATATGTTCCATGCATTTGGCCAATTGGATATAAAGTCGGAACTCTTGATGCTGTTTCTTCATCAGATCTATCCTCTTGTTCCAGAGGCATTTCTTCATCCCAGAGTGGCTCATTCACTGCTTCAGGGAACACCGGTGTTTCCTGTAAGCTGACTGGTGCCTTGTACGTTTCATCGTCTTCTCGCTCGTAAAGTTTTTTCATTTCTGTTGGAGACAAAAGCTGTTCTTTTTCATACGAGAAGGATGGTGATGAGACTGGCTTCTCTTTTCTAGGCTGAAACGTAAATGATGTTTGTTCCACAGGCTTTTTTGCTTCTTTCGGCGTCGTAAATCCTGTTGGGATTAGTTGCTGTTTCATAAACACAGACTTGATTGCTTCAGTCACTAATTCATTTAATTCTTTTTCTTTGCTTAACCGCACCTCTAGCTTTGATGGATGGACGTTCACATCGACAAGCAGCGGGTCCATTTCAACTGTCAAGAGGACAATCGGGAAACGGCCAATAGGCAATAGCGTATGATAGCCTTCGAGAATAGCGCGAACAAGCGAATAATTTTTAATGAACCGGCCATTAATCATTGTTGAAATATAGTTTCTTGACGCTCGGGTAATTTCCGGCAATGCTACAAAACCGCTCACTTGAAAATCTAAAGAGCTTGCGGAAATGGGAATCATTTTTTTGGCAATATTCATTCCATAGATAGCTGCCAATACTTGTTGTACATTGCCGCTCCCAGTCGTTTGCAATAATATTCGTTTTTGATGACGAAGTCGAAATGATATGGTTGGGTGCGCCAGTGCCAAACGATTGACGACATCCGTAATATTGCCTAATTCTGTATTAATGGTTTTCATATATTTTAATCGAGCTGGTGTGTTAAAAAATAACCCTGAAACAGTTATATCGGTGCCTTTTCGGCTCTGTGCCTTTTCATGTGTAATTAGTTTTCCGCCTTCTAATACAATTCTAGCACCAGCATTCTCACCTGTAGAGGTTGTCATATCAACGATGGAAACGGAAGCAATGCTCGGCAGCGCCTCGCCCCTAAACCCTAGCGTACGGATGCGAAATAGATCATTCTGATCTTTGATCTTACTTGTTGCATGTCTCTTAAAAGCCGTTCGTATGTCTTCTTCTAAGATCCCTTGACCGTTATCGATGACCCGAATACTTGAAAGACCTGCTTCTTCCACATCTATCTCAATGATTGTACTGCCTCCATCAATCGCATTTTCCACCAGCTCTTTGACAACGGAGGCAGGCCTCTCTACAACTTCACCGGCAGAAATTTTATTTGAAAGTGTATCATCAAGCTCCCTTATTCTCCTCATGAGCTTCTTACCTCCTTCGCTTTAAATAAGGAAAACTTCAAAGCAGGTGATGGCGTTCTTCACCTGCTTCTTTAGAAACTATTTTTTTAATAGCTTCTGCAACCCATACAACGTATTCAATGCTTCCATTGGTGTCATTTCCAAAATATCCAGCTTGTACAGCTGTTCCATGATTTTCTTCTCTTTAGAAGACAAAGACGTCCGTTTTTTTGTTTCTACTGCATCTGCAAAAAAGGAAAGCTGTGCTCCAGGTACAATCGGCTCTGCTTCCTTAGTCGCCATTGGCTGTATCGCCGCGCCATCCTCTCCATTTGTACTGCCAGTCTTTTTCTTTTCAAGTTGGGATAAAATATCATTTGCGCGTTTAATCAACGACGGTGGAAGTTCAGCAAGCTCAGCAACATGAATACCATAGCTTTTGTCAGCTGCACCCTGTTTAATTTTATGCAAGAACACAAGTTTTCCATTTTGTTCAATTGCACTAACATGAATATTCTTCAACTTCCTTAGCGTTTGCTCTAATATAGTTAATTCATGATAATGAGTGGAAAATAACGTTTTTGCGCCAATATGGTCATGAATATGTTCAATAATCGCTTGCGCTAATGCCATTCCATCATATGTAGAAGTACCACGGCCAATTTCATCAAATAGGATCAGGCTATGTTCTGTTGCATGTGTCAATGCATTTTTCGCTTCTAGCATTTCTACCATAAAAGTGCTCTGTCCTGATATAAGATCATCAGCAGCACCAATACGTGTAAACACTTGATCAAAAATAGGCAAACGTGCTTCAGCAGCAGGGACATAACAGCCGATTTGCCCCAAAATGGCAATAAGTGCTGTTTGACGCATATACGTACTTTTACCAGACATGTTCGGACCTGTAATTAATAGCATTTCACAGTCGGCATCCATCGTACAATCATTCGGAACATAACTTTGAGCAGCCATTACTTTTTCAACAACTGGATGGCGGCCATCCTGAATAAAAATACTGCCATCGTTCGTAAAAGTCGGCTTCACATAATGGCGCAGTTCACTGATCGTAGCAAAACACTGCAAGACATCTAATGCACTCACTGCTTTTGCCAATGCTTGCAAGCGGGGAATAAATTCCTTCACATAATCACGGATTGATAAAAACAGCTCGTATTCAAGATCAACGCTTTTCTCTTCTGCTTCTAATATAAGCGTTTCTTTTTCCTTCAACTCTGGCGTAATATAGCGCTCCGCATTTGCTAACGTTTGCTTTCTTTCATAGCGTCCTTCCTCTAACAAATGCAGATTTGCTTTTGTTACCTCTATATAATAGCCAAAAACACGATTATAGCCGATTTTCAACGATTTAATGCCTGTTCGTTTTCTTTCCTCCTGCTCTAACTGCGCTAGCCACGTTTTCCCATTGCGGCTCGCATCCCGATATTGATCGAGTTCACGATTGTAGCCGTCGCGAATAATCCCTCCTTCTTTAATCGAAAGCGGTGGATTTTCGATCACAGCTTGTCCAAGACGTTCTGTTAATTCCGTACATGGATCTAATTGTGTTTCAAGTTTGCTTGCCTCTTTATGATTCAACTGTGCGATCACTTTTCGTATGATCGGCACTTGCTCAAGAGATCGCTTCAATTGAATTAAATCTCTGGCGTTTACATTTCCAAACGCAACCCTGCCAGCTAATCTTTCTAAATCATATACTTCCTTTAAACGATCGCGAAGTTCTTGCCGTTCAAAATAGTGGGTCAATAAAGTTTCAACAAGACTGGAGCGAGCTTGAATAGCATTTTGATTAATTAAAGGACGATCGATCCACTGTTTTAACAGTCTTCCTCCCATTGCTGTCATTGTTTCATCCAAAAGCCACAGCAATGTTCCCTTATTTCCTTTCCCCCGAAGCGATTCCGTTAATTCGAGATTGCGTTTTGAATAGTAATCTATCTTCATATAATGATTGATTTCATATTCTTCAACGCTTTGCAGATGATCGAGGCTTCGTTTCTGGGTTCGAACCAAATAATTCAATAGGCGGGCTACCGTTTCCTGGAGCTGTTCTTTTTCTATTAACTTCAGTAACGAAGAGAAATCAGGCTTCTGGGATGTGTCATCTTCATAAGAAACGATAAGCGGCAGCCGTTCCTTCATCTTCTGTTCGATGTCTCGATCAAATTGTGAAGCAATCACAATTTCTTTCACACCTAAGAGAGAAAGTTCATTTAACACATGCTCAAGCGAAGACATGAGCAAAGTGGCTTTCATTTCTCCTGTCGAAAGGTCTGTATAAGCAAAACCATAAGCGCCGTCATCAAAAACTGTTAAGGTCGCCAAATAATTATTTTTCTTCTCCGCAAGGCCTTTCCCATCCATCACAGTTCCTGGAGTAATCAGCTGCACCACTTCGCGCTTAACGACTCCTTTTGCTTGTTTTGGGTCTTCCGTTTGCTCACAAATCGCAACCTTATAGCCTTTATCGATTAGTTGTTCAATATAGCTAGCTGCAGAATGATGCGGCACGCCGCACATCGGAATTCTTTCTTTTCCGTTTCCGGCATCGCGGCTTGTTAGTGTTATTTCTAACACTTGCGAGGCTTTTAATGCATCGTCTAAAAACATTTCGTAAAAATCACCTAATCGAAAAAACAAAAACGCATCTTCATACTCAGCCTTTATTTTTAGATATTGCTGCATCATTGGTGTGTAATTTGTCATAACTCCATCAAAACCCTTTCCGTCCAAAAAATCACTTTGAACATCAATTATACCATATTTAATTCTCATTTAACCTGCAACAAATTCCATCATTTCAAACAAAAATGACACCCATGAGAATCTAGCAAATCTCAGGGTGCCTAATATCAAATCAACATATTGTTAGTTCATTTCTAAAAATTCTAATCTATTTCCAAAAGGATCATTAATAAAAATGCGTGAACGCCCTTTAATTGGTGCGTCCGTTTTTACGTCAATGTTTTGTTGTTGTAGATGCTTTTTCAATTGATTTAAATTTTCAACAAGCAAACCAGGATGAGCTTTTTTTGCTGGCTGAAAATGTTCATCTATACCTATGTGAATTTCTTGTAGGCCGCACTGAAACCAGCAGCCGCCTCTTGTCAGCAAACTTTCCGGTTTTTGAATTTCGGGCAGTCCTAACAGCTTCCCATAAAATGCTCTTGCTTTGTCTTCACTATTCTTTGGTGCTGCAACTTGTATATGATCTATACCTTTCCATACAAATGTCATGTGTCTATTTCCTCCTTTTTAGTACTAGAGCAAGATAGATGCATAAAAAGACTTCTTAGAGGTGGAAAATCTATACGATAGATTGTCTTTATCAACAATTTATCTTTGTTCAAGAAATCGCTTTCTTTAAGGTGGTTAAAAAAACCTTTCCTGCTTGATAGGAAAGGTTCGTTAGTCTGCTTTTTTCTTTGTCTCTTTATCATCTTCGCTTTCATGGCACCGATAGCAGATGCCGTGAAAGGTCAAGCGATGATCCTTCACTTTAAACTTCCAATCTCGTTCTACTATTTCTTCAACGTCTTCTAATAAATCTTCTTTTATCTCATCAACAGCTCCACATTCAATGCAAACAAGATGATGGTGAAAATGTGTTGCACCCTCTTGTCTTAAATCATAACGAGAAACTCCATCACCAAAGTTAATTTTATCAACGACATTTAGCTCATTTAAAAGTTCCAATGTACGATAAACAGTTGCTAAGCCGATTTCTGGCGACTTTTCCTTCACAAGGAGGTAAACATCTTCTGCACTTAAATGGTCTTCTTCGTTTTCAAGGAGTACTCGTAAGGTTGCTTCACGCTGTGGAGTTAATTTATAGCTTGCTGAGTGTAGTTGTTTCTTTATTCTCTCAATACGGCCTTCCATTTGTGATGTCCTCCCTCGCCACATTCTACCTTATTATAACAGATTCCTGTAAAGAAGCAAAAAAAAACATTCTTATTTTCAAAGAATAATTTTTATCACATAATACTGATTATAATAACTTTTATCGTGAAAAGCAAGTTAACTTGCTGTAGATTGCAGAACTGATTTCATCATATATGGCGATAAATAAGCTTCTAATCCTGCTGCTGCACCAACGAATGCAATGACAAGAATAAAGGCAATTAAATAGCGCATCATCACTGGCATAATGGGAAACGTAAATGTTTTTTTCATAAAGATTTTGCGAATAATCAACAAAGAAAGGCCAACTGAAATAGCGGACATATAAATAAATAAGGGAATCATAAAGAGATTTTGTGGCAAAACAGCAACAAACGCTAACAAAAATCCATTCCAGCCCATTTGATGGACAAGAAAGCCAACAGAAAACCCGACGACAATCCCTTTTAAAAATAGTAATATTAAGATGATAGGCAAACCAATAATCGAAATCCCCAATATCCATATAAGCCCTAAATACTTTGCATTATGCCAAAAGCTAAGACGAAACAGGTCATCTGATTGTGCTACTTTCCCCTCTGCCACTTGGTCAAAAAATTGATTTAAGTAGAAGAAAAGATCCCCTTTCTGTGAAAGGGATAAACTATTAACAATAATAGCTCCAAAAATCACTCCCATTAAAAAGAGCACCATAATAAACAAATAAATTGAGGAATATTCTCTCACATGTCTTGCAATGAATTGGGATAAAATGTTCTTCTGCATTTTTTGTTTCCTCCTATCTTTCCTATACTAAACGTTATGCGAAAAGAAAAAGAGTTATGAAAAAAATTCATTGCTAGATTTACATAAAAACTCCTTGAAAACAATTGATAGAGTTCATATAAACATGGTGAAAGGTTCAAATTTAGCAAAAAAGCAACTATTTTTTTATAAATGATTGAAAGAATGACGAAAGCATTATAGAATAGCAAAAAGCAATGGAGAGTGAGATTCGTGAATCCAATACTGATTGAGTTTCCCAATAAAATAGAAACAGATCGATTGTATATTCGTCCATGTATGCCTGGGGATGGGAAAAGAGTGCAAGAAGCAATGGTAAATTCGCACGAACAATTAAAGAAGTGGATGGTTTTTGCCCAAGAAATAAAACCAATTGATGAAGTAGAATCTAATATACGACAGGCTTATGCCGATTTTATTCTTCGCAAAGATATCAGACTGCATATTTTTCGCAAGGAAGACGATGCATTTATTGGCGCTACAGGTTTACACAGAATCGATTGGGATGTTCGAAAATTTGAAATTGGCTATTGGATTGATCAGCGTCATCAGAAGAAGGGGTATATGATCGAATCAGTAAAAGCTTTAACAAATTTCGCTTTCCAATCATTAAACGCCCGGAGAATAGAAATCCGCTGTGATCCTAACAACCTTGCATCAAGAAACATTCCCGAAAAATTAGGATTTACTTTGGAAGGAATACTTCGATCTGACAGTTTGACTGCTGATGGCAGCAATGTTTGTGATACGTGTGTTTTTGCAATGCTTGCTAATGAATGGGAACAGTGAACACTAGTTAAGCTCTTTTCATGCTGAAAAAGGCAGGCGGATGCAATTAAGCCGCCTATTTTTCAGCACAATGAGGTTATCTTACTTTCCCATAACGGCCTCCGCCTCCACGTATTATGGAGAGCGTTCTATTCCTTGCCGCGATAATGTGAGAAGCAATCTTATCATTCACAACTTCTATCAGCTCATCTTTAGAAACATGGTGGAGTATTTGCATTTCCGTACCAAATTGATTAAGCAGCCGATTCATTGTTTTTGGCCCTAAACCGGGAAGAAATCTTAGCGGTACTTGATGAATATAAGGCGGCCGCTTAGGATGCTCCTGCTTTGTTGCTGTCATCAATTCTTGAATACGCTCAGATACACCTTTTATCCAGTTACTTGCTCCGCACACAGTACACGTTGTACCTTCCTTTTTAGTAAAGCATTGCGCACATGTAGTTGTGTAATATTTCCCTAATAAGGAATGAAGGCCATAATTTGCACTTATATAATGGCCAGCTTCCTGATACAGTGCTTTTCTTAATGAAGTAAATGTCGGAGCAGACCCATGGATTTTCTGATACTCACGAGCAATGTTCGGCAATGAATGGGCATCAGAATTGCTTACCAATGTATAGCGATGCAGTTCTTTAAGTGAATCAGCCATTTTCGTGTCTGCACTAAGACCAATTTCGACGCCATCTATGAGATAAGGATCAAATACTTCTGTTACAGAAGCAAGAACACCTTTCCCATATAAGCTTTTGAAAGGCGTAAAGACATGGGCGGGAATAAACAAACCGTCTAATGATTTTATTTTCCGCTGTAATGTTTGCGCATCTTCATACATTCTTTGCGTGCTCAAAGTCACATTTTCACTCGTTTGGCAAGCCAGGAAGAAAATGATTTTAAAGCTTTTAGCGTTGGGAAATAGCTGAGCACATGAATTGGACCTAAGCAGCTTTGATCATTGACTTCTATCTCTGCTCCAGGAATAAGCGTTACTTTTTTTTGATAGCGAAATCCGCCTTCTTCCAATTCTACTAAATCACCCGATAAAAGCAGCTCTTCTAATTCAGTGATCACTTCTGGTGCATGACAATCAATAACCCCAACGATATCTAGTCCTTTTGGTGCTTTTGCCGTTTGTAAGATTCTTTGAAGTGTCAGTGTTTTAGAGCCGGTTATCTTCACTGGCTTTCCCGTTTCAGTTCGTCCTATATGAATATGTAAATCCGCAAAAAAATCATTCATTTCGAAGTAAGAGCCGCCTGTAATTGTAAATATTGAATAGCGAAGATTGTTTTAGCATCATAGATTTTTTTGTCTGCAATTAATTGCAGTGCTTCATCTAATGACACTTCCATTAACTCAACAAATTCGTCTTCATCCACTTGAAGCGGATTTTCTTTCTTTTTTAAATGCTTAGCGAAATAAAGATGAATGATCTCGTCTGCAAAACCCGGCGACGTATAAAAAGACTGAATATGTTCTAAAGTGCCACACACATACCCAGTTTCCTCCTCAAGTTCCCGAAGCGCTGTTTTTTCAGGCGGTTCCCCAGCCTCTTGCTTTCCAGCTGGTATTTCTATTAAGGAGCGCTCTAATGCCTTGCGATATTGCTTCACTAAAATGATGCGCTTGTCATTCGTTAATGCCAAAATTGCAACTGCTCCAGGATGCTTAACGATTTCTCGTTTTGCTTTCTTCCCATCTGGCAATTCCACATCGTCTACTTGAAGGCTTATGATCTTACCCGTAAAGATAGTTTGGGAATTTAAAGTCTTTTCTTCAAACTGTTTCAACTTTTACTCACTCCTTCTTGCTCCATTTATTTTTTGTACATTTATTTTAGCATATTGTTTTTCTGAAAAGGAGCCTTCTGAGAAATACGAATACTCTCTCCTTTTAATGCGGCCAAATTTGTGGTTAGATAGAGTTACGCAAAGTGAAAATGAATTAAGTATGAACACCTGGGATTATAAGTAAAAAATTCCAACAGTATGGGTTTTCTCTTATTCCCCACTGATAAGAAATCGAACAAAGGCTAAATGGAAAGCGTCCTCGATAAAGAAAACCACTTTTTCTTCGTGGGATGCGGATTCAAGAAGTTTTCCTTATCCAGTTAGATGTGGGATAAAAAATCGTTTTCAGACAGCTTCTAAAAGTGAAAGGAAGGATGAAAAAGTTGCAAAAGAGAAAGCTTGGTCAATCAGATCTTTTCGTTTCGAAACTAGGATTAGGCTGTATGTCATTAGGAACGGAAGACGAGAAAGCCAAAAATATCATTAAAACTGCTTGGGAGGAAGGCATTAATTATTTTGATACGGCAGATTTATATCATTTTGGCGTCAACGAATCTATCGTTGGCAAGACGTTAAAATCTGTTCGTGATCAGGTTATTATTGCCACAAAAGTCGGAAATCGCTGGGAAGAAGGCAAGGATGGGTGGTACTGGGATCCTTCTAAGCAATATATAAAGGAAGCAGTGAAAAAAAGTCTGCAGAGGCTGCAAACAGACTATATCGATCTTTATCAGCTCCATGGCGGCACAATAGACGATCCTATTGACGATGTGATTGAAGCGTTTGAAGATCTCAAATCCGAAGGTTTGATTAAAGAATATGGCATTTCTTCGATTCGTCCAAACGTCATTCAAGAATACGCCGCAAAATCATCGATTGTAAGTGTAATGATGCAATATAGCCTATTGGATCGAAGACCGGAAACGATACTTCCGCTCCTAACAGAACATCATATAAGTGTTGTTGCAAGAGGCTCCGTTGCAAAAGGCTTATTAACCGATCGCATGCTTGCAAACATATCGCAGCATACGAGTAAAATAAACATCGATGCGTATTTAGATTACTCACCTCAACAAGTCATTGAAGTGTTGGAAAGCATTCTTCATAAGTTGCTTATAAACAGACAACGAACAATGACTGAGATCGCCCTCCAATTTAACCTTGCAAATGAAGGAATTGCAGCAGTAGTTGCTGGAGCAAGCACGATTGCTCAAGTAAAAGAGAATGTAAGAGCAGTTGAAGCGCCCTCCCTGACAAGAGAGGAATACAAGGTGCTTTCGGATATCACGAAAAAGAATATATATACGCAGCATTGCTGAATTCAATCCACCAATGGATATTTACACTAAATCCCCATTGGTGGAAAAATTATTCATTTTTTTGCTCTACTTTTTCGGACAATATACATCATAGAACGACAAGTTGTCTCTAGTATCATTCAACATTTTTCTTCATAAAAACAACCATTCCTGAGATAAAAAAGAAAAGGAATGCATATTTTTACAATTTTCCTTATTTTTCTGCTCACAAATAGTATTTCCAGCTTTATTTATCGTATTTTCGACATGACATAATTTTCTCACATCTTTTCACTTTATCCTTTATACTATAGATTGTATAAAATTTCTGATGGCAGTCGATAAAGAGAAAAATACGGAGGCTGCCGAAAGTAGAAGCATCTATTAGGGGGATAAGTATGGAAAAAGACATGCTGTCGTTGCCGTCAGATCAATTGGATAAGGAATGGATTGATCTTATTTTAATGGCTTTTGAAATTGGTTTAGACATTGAAGAAATTAGACAATATTTGCAGCAGCATCACTTATAATTCCCAAATACATATATCCTCTTCCTGCCCATTTTTGTGTTCCTCATGACTAGTAATTCTATTTAAAGTGTTCTTCATATGAAACAAACTTTTCGTTATATGTTATAATTTTTATAAGGAAGGTGACGTTTCACATGATAGGACAACGAATAAAGAAATACCGCTTGCAAAATGAAATGACGCTGTCTGAGCTTGCCGAAAAAGCAGGTATTGCAAAATCATATTTGAGCTCTATTGAGCGAAATATTCAATCAAATCCTTCTATTTCTTTTTTGGAAAAAATTGCAGCGGTTTTACAAGTGAATGTTCATGTTTTATTAGAAGATGAACGAGATGAAGTGAAAATCGTTGAACTTGATTCCGAATGGGAAAAATTAGTTTTAGAAGCGATGAATTCTGGAGTAACGAAAGAAGAATTCCGCGAGTTCTTAGAATTTAATAAGTGGAAACTAAATAGAAAATGACCCTTTGTAGATGGGAATAAGGAAAAGGAAACACCTTTTTAATATATAAGTGAAACTTCCATTAACGAGGGGCACTGCCCCCTCTCCTGATGAAAGCTTCACTTTATTAGGATCGTATAAAAGCAGTGATTGAAGCAGAAAAGACTATCCTCATATAAAGGTTGGTTTACCCTCCGTTTGCTGCATCCTTTATTCGTTTTCATTGTATTTTCTAGTAGAGAGTGAAGTCCGGTTCGCTGCCGTCTGTACAGTTTCGAATGGCCAACATAGAATGAATAACATAAAACAAACAACCATCATCCGCTATCTTTTTTGCTCACCTCTCCCCCTTAGCTAGATAGTATCATGAAACTATCTTTTCCTTCGCATCAATTTGTTTAATAGCGGTCCATATTTGATAAATAGCATAGCCAAGCAGCAAAACGCCTGGAAGTATCAGTAAAAATATACTGCCGTTCTTAGATTGTGCAAAATTCATAAAATAACCAACATATGGGATCGTTATTCCAGTATATTCCGCAACAACATGATCGGATAAAACAGGATTTCGATCTGCTGCATCATTATTATCTCCTTTTGTTTTATACATAACGACACCATCGTTATTGATCACGTCTATTACTCTATGTGTGATCAACACATCCTCTGCTTGGTCATGAAACGTAATAATGTCATTTTCTTTAAAACGTGTCATATCTCCGCCCGGTTTTACAGTTATCACTGAACCCGTTTTAATGCCTGGTTCCATCGACCCCGAAAGCACTGTTTTTATTTGATAGCCGAAAACCTTTGGCTCTCCCCCGGCTGCCTTTGCTGAAAGAACGATCACAATCATACACAGTAGCAGTGCATATAAAATAATTGTTGTGCCAATATTTAACCATTTTTTAATTGCTTTCATCTCTACTCCACTCGCTCTCTTTTATCTCCATATTATTTCTATTATTAAATGACGATCCCTTACTCTACTTCGTTTGTTTGTGATGTCTGCTCCTCTTCGACAGGTTCAATTATTGTATCTGGAGAATGATGTTCGTTTTTTGGTGAATCACTAGGGGTATCTCCCTCAACATTTTCTTCCTTTCCTTTATCTTCATTTTTATTTTCTTGCTTTGGCTTCTCTTCTTCCTGTTTCCCTTTATCTTTTTCCTTTCCTTTCTGTTCCTCTACAGCATCCTTGCTGCCTTTTCCATCTTCGCCTTGATCATTGTTATTCTTCTCTTCATTTTCCTTTTCTTTCTCTTCAGGCAATGTGCAGCTTATCATGATATCTTCTGAAAACTCTATTAAATCATCTTCATCTATTTGATAAATTCTAAATGTGTAGGTACCAGGTTCAGAAGCCACATATTGGAGCGAATGTGTATCTTTTGCAGCCATTTCTGATATGTCCCCTTCAGAAAGTATGTAGCCATTTAAAAGAATTTGATAATTTCCAGACTGGGTAACATAGTCACTTTCATTCGTCACATCAACAGTTAAAGGAACTTGTTCACAACTTTCAATGTACCTGCTGTTAGCAGCAAGGTCGATGGAAGCATATTTCCACTTAATGCTCCATGTGCCAGCATGAATATCCCAATCTACTTTTTCAACATGATTAAAAGAGGCAACTGTTGATGTTGTCAGTAATGATGTTCCGAAGAACAAGATATAACAAATGAGCATGATTTTAAATTTGACAGTAAATACGAAGGCTTTTTTATGCTTTCGAAACCATGAACTTCTTATCGAAATTACCTCCTTTTCTCAAATTCTACGATGAACGTGCATAATAGGGGAAGGGGAAAGGCAGAACTTCTACCTTTCCCATGTTAGCGTTTTATTTTTCCACACCTTTGCCTTGCTTCGCTTCTAGTTCAAGTTGGACGTTCATTTGAGCTCCTTGCAGGTGATTTTGGTCCTCGCCATTATCTACAAACGTCACTTTTACTTGAATGGTATCTGTTTCACCAACTGGAATGCCTCCGTCTTTCCACCACCAGAAAGCAGGCGTAATATCAGTTTCCTGAATATTTTGGAGGTCGGAAATTGTTTTGCCGCTTAACTGAGGAATTGTAACACCATCATTTCTTAAAAAATCAACTCTTAAGTGATTTTCAAAATCTGAAGTTCCAGAAAAACTTGTATTCATTAATACTTTGTCAATATCCAAAGTTCCATCGTTCTTCATCTCGAATGTCCTTATCATATAGTCGCCAGGTTTTAAGTTTTGGACATCAAAGACAATTGTTGGATCTACATCCAGTCTAAGCTCCCCCGCTGCAAACGTATTGTTCACAGTTTTAACATCATTGAAGTACGCATATGTACCTCCACCAATTAGTGACAATCCTAGTGCTGCTGTTGCTACTCCTAAACCTAATTTTTTCTTAATACTCATTTCGTTTCCTCCTCTACTATTGAAACTTTTTTATATGAATCCCTAATATTTAGGTAGATTCACCTTTTCTGTGTGGTACAAGCGTATTTTTTCACTGTTTAAGGAGCATTGTTCTTTATAAAGAATTCCTGTTTTGAGTATAGCTGATAGATTCAAAAGTTAAAAACACTAAAATAAGCGTTTTATTCTTAATAAAGAACGATTATCGATCTTTTTCAAAGTTTTTCTCGTTTTATCATACTATTTTAACACTTTATAAAGAACGTATTGTTTCTTATAATGAACGAAAGTGATGAAATATTTTGAATTATGATAGAAGGTGAAAGGGTGTTAATTGGAAAACGAATTAAAGCAATGAGAAAAAAGAAAGGATTGTCTATCACTAAGTTAGCAAAGCAAGCTGGTGTCTCTAAATCTTATTTAAGTTATATAGAACGAAACATTCAAAATAATCCTTCCATGCAATTTTTGGGTAAAATTGCAGTACCGCTTGATACCACAATAGAGTACTTATTAGATGAAACAAAAACAGAAAATAAGCTTGCAGAGATCGAAAAGGAATGGGAGGCGATTGTTCATCGATTAATAGATGCAGGAATAAGTAAAGAAGATTTTTTAGAATTCCAAGACTTTATTAAATTTAAAAACTGGCAAAAAAAGGGGAGTACTTTGAAGTGAAAATTTTTCAAATCAACAATATGCTTCTCTTGTACAAGCCAATGAAATTTTAGAAAGCGTTTACTCTTATTTAAGAAAAAAAGGGGCTGGCATTGTTGCGTATATATGTGAAAAAACAAGAAAATGAAAGATTTGATGACGAGTGGATCATGCTCTTAAAAGAGGCAAAGCAAGTCGGACTCACTCCGAGGGAAGTCCGTGCATTTTTAAAAAATAAAACCCAGATAAAGGAGCATAAACATTACAATGCTAAATCATAAAAACATTCTTTATAGAAATTAATTGGACAAGTATGTTTAGCAGACAGTTACTGCAAATATTGATAGTCCAAAAATACATTTAAGCATTCTTCTATATCCTTCAAAATATTTTCAATTTTTATTTTACAAACATAACCGAACTAGCGAGCATCATGTCACTAAAAAATGGAGATGTGAGCATCTCCATTTCCCTGTTATTTAAAATCTCTCCAATCAAGCACATTTTCGTTTAATAACTCTTCGAAGGATTTGTTTTTTTCGCGTTGTTTTCTTTCTGCACGTTTTTTTTCTGCTGCTTGTTTTTTTGCGATTTCCTCTTGCTGCTGAAGCAGCTGCTTCGCTTCTTGGAGTTTATTAAGCGTATCTTTATGCAATGCTTCCTTGATTATGACGTTCTGCTTTGCTTGCTCCTTCATTTTATTCAACCTTTCTATTAAAAAAACGATCAGATGTTGGGCTGTTTTTCCTTAACAAATCAGAAAGATTCCCCTCCTATAAAAATACTGCTAGGAAAATGGCTAATGCATCAGAAAGCAGCTAGCTTTACGTCATCGGCTACTGTGAGTGCTGCTGCTGTTGAAGAGATAACATCCTCTACTGTATATCCTTCTGCAACCTCTTTTAGAATCAGCCCATGCTTAGCTACATCTATTACTGCTCGTTCTGTAATGATTCTGTGCACCACTTGTTTTCCTGTAAGAGGAAGTGTACATTTTTGTAATATTTTTGCATCGCCATTTTTATTGACATGATCCATGATGACGATGATTTTTTGAGCACCATGCACTAAATCCATCGCCCCCCCCATTCCTTTAATCATTTTTCCTGGAATCATCCAATTGGCGAGATCGCCAGTTTCAGATACTTCCATTCCTCCTAAAATTGCAATATCAACGTGCCCGCCCCGTATCATTGCAAAAGATTCGGCACTATCAAAATAAGCGGAACCAGGTATAGCTGTTACTGTTTCTTTACCAGCATTAATTAAATCTGCATCAACTTCATCTTCTGTCGGATAGGGTCCAATTCCAAGTAATCCATTTTCAGATTGTAGCACGACCTGCTTATCCGCTGCAATGTAATTTGCCACTAAGGTTGGCATGCCGATGCCAAGATTCACATAGAAGCCATCTTCAATCTCTTTTTCTGCTCTTCTTGCAATTTTTTCTCGTGTTTTTGCTTTTACCATGCCAATTCCTCCCTCCTATTCACTTGTCTTCATTGTTCGTCTTTCAATGCGTTTTTCTTGTGAACCTTGAATAATTTTTTGAATATAAATACTTGGTGTATGAATAGCATTTGCATCAAGCTCGCCAATTTCCACTAATGTTTCTACTTCTGCGATCGTTATTTTGCCTGCAGCTGCAATCATTGGATTAAAGTTGCGTGCAGTTTTATGATAGATTAAATTCCCCATCTTATCGCCTTTCCAAGCTCTAACAATACTAAAATCAGCAACTAGCGCCTCCTCCAATACATATTCTTTTCCTTTAAAAGTGCGTGTTTCTTTTCCTTCTGCAATTGGTGTTCCTACGCCTGCTGGTGTATAAAATGCCGGAATTCCTGCACCGCCTGCACGAATTTTTTCGGCTAATGTTCCTTGTGGAGTAAGTTCTACTTCTAATTCTCCCTCCAAAACTTGCCGTTCAAATTCTTTATTTTCGCCAACATAAGAGGCGATCATTTTTTTTATTTGTTTATTTTGAAGCAACAGCCCTAATCCCCAATCATCTATGCCGCAATTATTAGATATAACCGTTAAATTCTTTACCCCCTTTTCAGCAATGGCCAAGATTAAATTTTCGGGGATGCCGCATAAACCAAAGCCGCCAACCATTAAGATCGATCCGTCTTTCATTTCAGCAATTGCCTCTTGAAAGGATGTACATATTTGCTTCATCACGAATACCTCCCTGCTTTTTATTATCCTAATTCAACAATTGTAGCAATGCCTTGGCCGCCGCCAATACATAACGTTGCGAGGCCGGTTTGTGCTTTTCTGCGCATCATTTCATGAATGAGTGTCACTAATATCCTTGCCCCACTGGCACCGATCGGATGTCCAAGCGCAATTGCCCCGCCATTGACATTCAAACGATCTTCTTGAAAGTGCAGCTCTTTGCCAACTGCTAATGATTGCGCTGCAAATGCTTCGTTTGCCTCAATCAACTGTATCTCTTCCAGTGGCATCCCCGCCTTCTTCAATGCTTTTTGAACAGCAGGAACTGGACCTATTCCCATGATGCTTGGATCGACGCCTGCTGTCGCATTCCCTTTTATTGTTACAATCGGCTTTAAACCTAACTGATCCGCTTTTTGTCTGCTCATTACAACTAAAGCAGCGGCACCGTCATTAATGCCGGAAGCATTGCCAGCTGTAACACTGCCATCTTTTTTGAAAGCAGGACGAAGCTCGCTTAGTTTTTCTGCCGTTGTTCCTTTTTTTGGATATTCATCAACAGCAAAGATCATCCGCTCGCCTTTGCGCTGCAGAATTTCTACCGGGACTATTTCCTCTTCAAAACTCCCTGCTTCAATTGCTTGTATCGCTTTTTCTTGACTTTGTGCTGCAAATGCATCTTGTTCCTCGCGGCTTATTTGATAGCGTTTACAAAGATTTTCTGCAGTAACTCCCATATGATAATCGTGAAAAGCACACCACAAACCATCTTGAATCATACTATCAACCAGCTTTTGATCACCCATTTTAAACCCATTTCGCGTATTTTTTATTAGGTATGGCGCTTGACTCATATTTTCCATGCCACCTGCGACAATGATCTCCGCATCCCCTGCAATAATGGTCTGGGCAGCAAGATGAATTGCTTTTAATCCAGATCCACAAACTTTATTGATCGTCAATGAGGAAACGCTTTCAGAAATGCCTGCTTTTATCGCTGCTTGCCGAGCTGGGTTTTGTCCAAGACCTGCTTGTAATACATTTCCCATGATAATTTCATCAACCAGCTCTTTTTGAACACCTGCTTTTTTCAGGGCTGCCTCGATGACAATAGCTCCCAGCTCTGGGGTGCTCTTATCCTTTAATGAGCCATTAAAGTTTCCTATTGCTGTCCGTACAGCACTTACAATGACAACTTCTTTCTCCATACTTATGTCCTCCTTCTTCCATCTTTCCCTTGAAGAGATCGTGTAAAGTTGTATTTCTATGTCACAATCTGACCCTCTCGTATTACTCTTACGCTCCTTCATCTTAAATTATCGGGTCTTTTTGTCGAAATTTTTAAACACTTACTACAATATTCGCTAAAAAAATAGAAAATTCCTTCTTATTTTTGTTAGCGAACGTTATCGTCGTTGGATAGCGTTGAAATGCCTTGAACAGGCATTGCTAATTAATGCTAATTGTGGTCAGTATCTTTGATCTATATCTGATTTAATGAAAAAAACTAAATCGACAATATGTTGCGATGTGTGTTCTATGTATATGCTTTTGTTTCATAAGCAATTACTTGCCATTCATCAAGTGCATAACTCAGTCCCTAGACCTATCTGGACATCCGTCGCAGTCCTGCTTTCCTTCAACCATTGATTTCTTTATAATAGAATGTAGCGAAACTTTTTTGTACGTTCATACGTAAGATTGATTGTAATAGTTGAGATAGGGGTCGATAAATGATGAAACCATTTCTTTATTTTATTTTACGCACCGCTTTAGCACTTCCGATTACAATAGGTACTTGGTTATTGTGCTTTTTAGCATACGATCAAACTTTTCTTGTATCCTCTGCTATCTCTCTTGTAGTAGGCGGAATTGTCTTCTATGGTGTAAAATGGATGACAAATAGAAGTTTTTTAAAAGAAAATCATTTAACAAGGAAAGAATATATCTATATACAAAAAAATTTAGAAGAAGCAAAAGCTAAAATTAATCGTTTACAAAAAGTGTTTGTTCATATTCGCAGTCTTCATAACTTGCGGCAAATGCTCACTATCAGTCGCTTAGTGAAGAGAATTTATGCTATTGTTAAAAAAGAGCCAAGACGATTTTATCAGGCGGAGCGCTTTTTCTTTTACCACCTTGATTCTATTGTCGAACTTTCAGAAAAATATGCATTTCTTGCTAACCAGCCGCTGAAAGACGAAAAAATGTATCAGCAATTAAGTGAAACACGCCAAACAATTGAGGACTTAAGCAAATCTATTGAAAACGACCTCTATCAGGTTCTTTCGACGGATATTGATCATCTCGATTTTGAGTTAGATGTTGCTAAACATTCGTTAAAAAGGCTGGAACATCCACTCTTTGACGACGAAAGGAGAACCAATAATGAACGAAAAAAATAAAGAAGTATTGTTAGAAGAACAATTAAGCAACGATCTGGAAGATTTACTCGCTAACCCGTTTGGCGATAATGAGTTAGTTACAACGGAAGCAGACACAGTCCAGCCAACAGAAAAACCGCAGCGTCTCGTTGATGTCCTGCCAGAACCAAATCGAAGAAAAGCGGAGGAATTGGCAAAACAAATCGATCCAACGAATCATCAAGCAATTATTTCTTATGGCACGCAAGCGCAATCCAAACTAACAAACTTTTCTCATTCCATGCTTGATCAAGTTCAAAAACAGGATATTGGTCCAATTGGCGATATTTTGAATGAATTAATGAAAAAGCTGCAGCAAACAAATCCAGATGAGCTGCAGCCTGAGAAACGAAATATTTTCTCACGAATGTTCGGGAAAATCTCGAACTCCATTCAAGAAATTTTTTCAAAGTATCAAAAAATTGGTGCTCAAATTGATCGGATTAGCATCAAGCTAGACCATTCCAAAACGACGCTTATTGAAGACATCAAGATGCTTGAACAGCTTTACGAAAAAAATAAAGAATATTTCCAAGCGCTTAATATCTTTATCGCTGCTGCAGAGTTAAAATTGGAGGAAATTCATACAAAGACGATCCCAGAATTGAAACAGAAGGCACAGGCTTCTGATGATCAAATGGCTTATCAAGAGGTTAATGATATGATCCAGTTTGCTGATCGTTTAGAAAAACGGCTCCATGACTTGAAACTAAGCAGACAGATCACGATTCAAACAGCGCCGCAAATTCGGCTCATTCAAAATACAAACCAAACATTAGCTGAAAAAATTCAATCGTCTATTCTGACCGCTATTCCGCTATGGAAAAATCAAATTGCCATTGCACTGACGCTTTTCCGCCAACAGCAAGCTGTTGAAGCACAACGTCAAGTATCGAGCACAACTAATAAGCTGTTGTTAAAGAACGCAGAAATGCTAAAAACAAATACAATTGAAACTGCAAAAGAAAATGAACGCGGCCTTGTAGATATTGAAACCTTGAAAAAAACGCAATCCAACTTAATTTCAACGTTGGAGGAAACGATTAAAATCCAACAGGAAGGCCGGGCGAAACGCCAGCAAGCTGAACAAGAACTGATTTCAATGGAAAACGAATTAAAACATAAGCTATTAGAATTAAAATAAAATGAACCGGACTAGATTCTGTCTGGTTCATTTTCTGTGAAAAACGGCTCTCATCATTGCTCCTCTTTTTATACTTCATTGAAGAAAACGCTTGCATAGCGACTTTTCTACTGATTACAATGAGTATAAAGAAGAGGAGGAACATATTGATGAATTTGCCAAAAAAAGTGACTATTATTGAAGTTGGTCCACGAGATGGACTGCAAAACGAAAAGCATTTTGTCCCTACTGAAGTGAAAACAAATTTTATAAAGAAATTAAAAGCAGCTGGAATCAAGGAAATGGAATTAACCTCATTTGTTTCCCCAAAATGGGTTCCACAAATGCGGGATGCTTCTGAGGTTGTCGAAGCATGTTTAGACAGTGATCGAAACATTGTGCTGACGCCAAATCAAAAAGGTATTGAAAGGGCAATGGCAGCATCGTGTGAGGCGATTGCATTATTTATTGGGGTTAGCGATACTTTTAACCGTAAAAATATTAATCAATCAACAAGAGATAGCGTCGAAGAGTGGAAAACAATGATCGCAGCTTTAAAAGCACAAGGACATTTTGTTCGTGCTTGTATTTCCACAGCTTTTTATTGCCCATTCGAAGGTAAAATAGCAGAAACAGCAACAATTCATTTATGTGAAGAATTGGCAAATGCAGGTGTTGATGAATTGAGTGTTGCAGATACAATTGGCATGGCAGCACCCACTGAGTCATATTCTCTATTTTCCAAACTCCATGAACGTCTATCTGGTGTACTGTTAACTGCTCATTTTCACGACACTCGCAAACTTGCGCTCGCTAACATTTATGCTGCTTTACAAGCAGGGATTCATCGCTTTGATACATCGGCTGGCGGCTTAGGTGGATGTCCATTCGCACCTGGTGCAACTGGAAATGTAGCAACAGAGGATGTCGTCTTTATGCTGGAAAGAATGAACATTAAAACGGATGTCAATCTTGATCAGTTCATAGAAGCAATTGATGTTATTGCCCCATCGCTTTCACGCCCAATTGAAAGTGGCTACTACCGGTTGGCGAAAAATAAAGAAAGAACAAAGTGATACTAAAAAAGCGAGTGAAAACGCAGCACCTTGTGTGACCTGCAAGCTAGAAAAGAGTAGCCCGTGTTTTTCCTTATTTTATACACCCGATCCAATCGAAAATAATGATTTATAGAAAACGGAGATAAGTTTCGTTTTTTGGATGAGCAGCGTTTTTCATGTATGCGGACAGGATTTGTAGATTTCTAATTACATCCAAATACCAAATATATCAACACAGCATGATTTGGAGGAAAATACATTGAAACGAACGAAAAAAGTAGCAGGGATATTAACTGGAGCCGCAATGGCGATTGCAGGGTTTGGCTATTATCTTTCTAATCGCGTGATGTATATAAAGAAAAAAGATGAAGATTTTATTTATAAAAGAGAAGTCGCTGCTAAACGACTCTCCCCAGTAGACTTTGCTGCATTGCCGAAGGAAGATATCTGGGTTCGCTCCCCTTTTGGCTATTCATTAAAAGCCCAGTTCATTCGACCTTACCCGGCATCTAAAAAATACATGATCTTTTGCCACGGTGTAACCGAAAACAAAACGAACGCTATTAAGTATATGAATATTTTTTTAGAAAGAGGCTTTAATGCCGTTATCTATGATCATCGCCGGCACGGGCAGTCAGGAGGAAAAACAAGCAGCTATGGATTTTATGAGAAGCACGATCTAAAGGCAATTGTGGATTACCTTTTATTCCGGGAAGGCAATGAGCTTTTCTTTGGCATCCATGGAGAATCGATGGGAGCAGCTACTACTTTACTTTATGCGGGCTCTGTAGAAGATCGAGCAAATTTTTATATTGTTGATTGCCCTTTTTCTGATTTTCGATCGCTACTTGCCTATCGATTCACAAAAGAAATAAAGCTTCCCGGTAAATGGTTCGTACCGCTTGCAGATTTATTTATTCGTATGCGTGATGGCTATTCGCTCGACTCTGTTTCTCCGCTTGCAGTAATCGAGGAAATTCAAAAGCCTATCCTCTTTATTCATAGCGAAAAAGATGATTTTATCTTGCCAGAAATGACAAAGGAGCTGTACGATCGGAAAAAGGGCAGCAAGAGCCTTTTTATGGCCAAAAATGGCCTCCATGCACAATCATTGAATGAAAACCGTGAAGCATATGAAAAAGCAGTCGACGATTTTCTTGAAGAGATAGTTGAAACGAAATAAACGTTGTATTCCTTAAAGGCCTCGTTATTGAAGAAAATCTCTTTTTTGACGGAGGTCTTTCTTCTTTCAGCAAATTTTTTACATATGTGTCTCTGCTTTTCTATCAGTTTTTATTACTGATGGACTGAAAGTGACTCTTCCCACCGCAATTAAAATGGCTGCGCCTACTAACATCATTAAACTTTTCGCATCAGCTGCAAGATCTCCGCCTCCGTAAATCAAACTAAAATACCCATTTGCTCCATAAGTAGCTGGCAAAAAACTTCCTATTTTCCAATAAAAAGATGATAACATTTCCCGTGGTACAATTGTTCCTGAACTTACTAATTGTGTTGCCATTGCAATAATATTAAAGATCATTCCTGGATTTCCAAACAAAATAACAAATACTTGCGTGAAACAAAGAAAACTAAAAAAGAGCAGCGATTGGAATAACCATACTGTTAACAAGCTGGTTTGCATATCCATTTTATATAATGCCATGAGTCCAAGTGTTAGCAGCGCTAATGTTAATGACAGCAGTAGATTAATCATTTGTTTAGCAAAAAAAAGCATCCATTTGTTGTATAATGTTAGCAGTTTCTGGGTTGCAAATTGAAGCTGCTGGCTCATAATCATTGCTCCTACGAAGGATGCCAATATCATTAGAAGCGGAATCATCGTCGCTGCAAATCCTTTTACATCATTTGTTTTGATGATGGACATTGTTACTGGATTTATTTGCAATGCGCCCTGCATCTCTTCGACGATCTTTTTTGCTAATTGTTCTGCGATTTCTTGATTTGGAGTTTGTATTGCAACTTCCTTTGGTAGTTGTTCGTTTATTTGCTTTTGTATGACCGTATACATTTCTTTATTAATCTTACTCGTTATTGCTGTAGCTGCCGATTCCATGATTTGCTTTGAAAGGGTAGGACTAGATTGATTAATATAATATTTTATATTACTTGTTCCTTTCGTTTGCAAATCTTTCGTAAATGTACTTGGAATATAGACAATCATATTCCATTTTCGTAGATTCATTTCTTTTTTTGCTTTTTCAAGTGTATGGATCTCTGCTGCTTGAAACGAAGCTTCCTCTACTATAGAGTTGGCAATTGTTTTACCAAAAAGGATTCTCGTGATAAAAACACCGATTAAAATCGGTGTTCTGTTCTTGGATTAACTGATCTTCACAGATAAGATTCTTTTGAAGGAAAGGATGAGGGCATCTTCATCATTCACTATTTTTAACCTTTCCTCATAAGGATTTACTTTTTGAATCCACCCCCAAAACTCTACAGGTCCATACTTTTCTGCGTATGTAATTGCAACTGCTCTCTCTTCTTCAATTGATTCAACAATCAAGCGGTTTATCTCCATAAGCTGATCATCATCAAGTACAGGATATCTAAATTCCATTTGCTCTCGCCTTGCCTCTAATAACTGCTCCCTGTGTTCCGGCAACATCATGCGGCTAGATTCCCACATTAAATTATATCCAGGAGTTAATTTGTTCGGAAACATAAAAGCTTTACACCTCTTTCTTGTTTGCCTTTCTATTTGTAATGTCCGCCAATTTTTTCAGCTCGATGATGGGCTTGCCCTGCTTCTGTTAATGATGAAGCACGGATAATAGCGGTTGGTCCATATTTGGCATAAACGAAATCTAAAGCTTTATTGATATTTTCTTTTTTTAATTGAAAATCAAATAAATTTAACTGATAATGATTTGCTGGCTGCAATTGAGAGAGAGTAACCCCAACACTGCGAATCGGCGAACCATCCCAATATTTTTGAAAGAGACGACAAGCAGGACGAAAGATATCCATGTCAAAATTAGTGGGCGAAGACAATTTCATTTGTCGGTGAAACCCAGTTGGGAAGTCGAAGTCTGCACCCCGAACCCCTACTGAAACGGTGTTGCCCATGTAATGCTTTAAACGAGATCGCCGAGCAACTTCTTCACTTAATTCAAGTAAAACAACTTTAATATCTTGAAAGGTTTCGTAATCTCTCGGCAGCGTCATATGATGGCCAATTGCCTTTTGTTGATCATGCGTTTTTACAGTAACAGGAGAATAATCAATGCCGTTAGCCGTTTGCCATAGTACTTGCCCGTTAATTCCCCATCTTTTCTTTAGAAGATTTAATGGAAAATTCGCTAAATGACCAATCGTTCGAATGCCCATCCGCTCTAAATGTTGATTCATTCGGCTGCCAACGCCGAACATTTTTCCAATTGGCAGCGGCCACATCTCTCGCTCCATATTGTCAAAATCTAATTGAAATAAGCCATTTTCGTTCTTCTTTGCAAAATTATCACATGCTATTTTCGCAAGAACCTTGTTTGGGCCGATGCCAACACGAGCATACACTCCGATTTCTTCCTGAATTGCTTTTTGAATGTTTCGAGCAATAGAAAAAGGGTCTCCAAATAGCCGCCTGCTAGCCGTTACATCCAAAAATTGTTCATCTACAGAATAAACCTCCACTAAATTGGTAAATCGGTTTAAAATATTCGTGATTTGGATAGAAACATCAAGATAATGCTGCATGCGGGGCCGCACAACAATAGCTTGTGGACATTTCTGTTGAGCTTCCCACAATCGCTCGGCATTTTGAACCCCCCATTTTTTTGCTAATGGACAAGCAGCAAGAACAACACCGCTTCGCCGTTCCGGATCTCCCGACACGATTACCGGTTTATGATGCAGCTCCGGGTGATCAACTTTTTCTACCGAAGCATAAAATGATTGGATATCAACAAGGAAAATCACTTTTTCCCTCATTACAATTCTCCTTTCTAAAAAACGAACATACTTTCGTATATAGTATATACGAAAGTATGTTCGTTTCATACTGGAAAATAATTCATTTAACGTGTGTTTTATGGAGTACTTTTGAAGTGTTTAATTAGAAGGGGTAATATACTGTTTCTTATAGATAATATAGGAACCTAACAAAATAACGATAACTGTCATCCCTAAAATGATTAAAAAGGCGAAAAACATTATTTTTATGGGAAATAATACGCACGGTATTAACAATAGTCCTCCTACGAAAAGCGCTCTGGAAAAAAAACGCCTTATTTTGTTCCAAAGATCACTATGTCCATCAGACAAAGGAATTCCTGTATTGGCGTCAGCTTTAAATCTTTGTATTGTATTACCGATAACGATAAAAGCAAATCCCACCCCTAAAGGTGCAAGCAGCAACATGTTGACCTCGTATCCAAGTCCGTTAGCAATAACCCCAGCATAAGAAGCAGAAACAATGAGTATGACAACCATTAAAATATCGTTCATACTTTTTTGGAATCTTTTGTATATCGATTTCGACTGCATCACCCTAGATAAAATAATCATTGTGATGTAAACAACAATGACACTTGCAACTAACGAAATAAGTACGATTTCTTTGGAGGCATAACTGCTAGGGTTTCCGTAATATGCAAATTCATTCGGCATCTGCTCCGGTAACATTGGATAAAACCAAAAGCTTGAGCCAACAACTACCATAACAAAAAAAGTGGCGATTAATTTACTCATCTTATTTTCCTCCTTGATTTTGGAATTGCAAAACCCATTTCATTAAATCATGAAAGACTGTCGTGTTTAGAGAATAATAAATGTATTGTCCTTTTCTTTCATCCCAGACTAATTCTGCTTGTTTTAATAAACTTAAGTGACGTGAAATACTTGGCTTTGTCATATTAAAATGTTCCGCAATTTCTCCTGCTGTTAAATCGTTTTCTTTTAAGAGATCCAATATTTTGCGTCGGGTTGGATCAGACAATGCTTTAAATGCCTGATTCAGTGACATAAGAGTTCCTCCATCTTCCATTCATTAGATATTTAGCTAATTAGCTAAATATCATATTACATGATATAAATGTAAATGTAAAGTAGATCCTGCGCCTTTTTTTTAAAGTACCTGAATAAGACAGTTTATCAAAATGAAACTTCCATCAGTGAGAATTTTCTCTCATCCCCCTAAATAGAGTCCCCAAGCTAAGAACACAACGTCCTATTCATCGCTGCAAAACAACATGAAAAATGACTCAAGACCAACAATACTGAAGATACACTAACTTGTCATTTGATAGATTTTTTATGTTAAAATCCATTCATTTGCTATGTAGGAAAAATGGCCAGAAGGCGAAAAGAATTCTTTTCGCCATTTCTCATTATCAAGCAGCTTTTTTTCTCTATATAGAAGGAAAATTTTATTATTTATCGTCTCTGGTTTGACTTCTCTTCCACTTCTTGAAATTCTCTTACTTTCTTCGCCTCAAGATCAACAATCACTTTTACTTGTTTAAAGTTATTTCGATCAGTATACTCTATCTCTGCAATTTTCTCTTTTATTTTGTGGACGATAGGATGAACTACAGTAGAGCTGCCAACTTCATTTAGTAAGATTGTTACTGCATTAGCTTCTTTTTTGCTCCACTCATCTGTATGAACAATAAATACACTGGCCTTGGCTTGCGCTGGAAGTGACGGATTGACATTTCCGGTGTACAAAACAGTCACTTTTATCCCTGGAATGATATCCTCTTTTGTAAGGGTGTCGCCTTGATCATTTGTGAATAGCACCTTCTCCAATTGAAAATATGATTCAGCTACTAATGCTTGTTTGTTTATATCTGTTACAAATCCTGTGTACGTTTTCATCAATTTGACTTCTTCAGTCTTGCTGTTCACAATCGCAGCCGCCGGTGGCTTTTCCGAATTCAGCAAGGTTATTATTTGTGAGAGATTCGTATATTGCACTAAAAACAAGTTATTATCCATCGTTATAACGTTGTTAACAACAAGCGCTTCATCGTTATGTTTTTTCAAAACAAGATAAACCGCTTTTGATTCCGCTTGACTCTTTTCATCTGTCAAGACAGTAACAGATGCAGCTTTCGCTTTACTTGGATAAGATTCAAGGATTGGACCTTCTATAACAACCTTCACCTTCATGCCAAGTTTGATATCTTGCATTGTCAGCTTTTTCCCTTGATCAGTTTTAAAAATAGCACCCTCAACACTAAAACGCGTATCAGAAATCAATAATTCATTGCCAGTGATTTTTGTTACGAAGCCTGTCTTTTCAATACTTTTAAGGGCTGGATTAATTAAATTTCCACTGCTTGCATCTCCAGGAAAAGACATAAAGAAAAGGCTAGCAATAAGAAACGCACTTATTTTTGCCATTTACAAAAACCCCCTTCCCTTTTTATAATTAGACGAAAACGGCAGCATTTTGTTACAACTTCTTTTCCATTTTTTCTCTACTTTTTCAAAAAGGCCCTCCTACCTATCTTTTCAACCATTCGTGGAAACAGCTGGTAAAAAATACTCGCTGTGTTCATCCAGCGTGGGACATTGATCTCTCGCTGCTTTGTCATCATACTCCTACAAATTTTGGCGGCAACTTTTTCGGGTGAAAGGATAAAACGTCCGAGATTTTTAACATAGTTGCCGCTTTTATCTGCTGTTTTAAAAAAATCGGTTGCAATTGGTCCAGGATTGACAGCAGTTACATAAACATTCCAACGCGACATTTCCATCCGCAAGCTATTTGTGAATCCAAGTACTGCATGCTTTGAAGCAGCATAAATACTTGATTTCGGTGTTGCCATTTTTCCTGCTTGAGAAGCGATATTGATGATATGGCCGCTTTTCCGCTTTTTCATACCGGGGATAACTGCTTGAGTACAAGCAATTAGGCCAACAACATTCACAGCAAACATCCCTTGTATATCAACGAGAACCGCTTCCTCTGCTTCTGCAAACACACCATAGCCGGCATTATTCACTAACACGTCAATGGCGCCACATGTTTTTTCAATCTCCTTGAAAAGCGGTTCAACGCTCTCAGGTTTAGAAATATCGACAGCTTTCACTAAACAGCGAACATGATATTCCCTTTCGATTTTTTCCTTCAGCAAAAGCAATTTATCATATTGGCGAGAAAGCAATACAAGATTTGCCCGATTTTTTGCACATTCATAAGCAATCTGCTCTCCTAAACCGCCTGATGCTCCCGTAATAACAACTGTTTTTTCACAAAGACGATCATTCATTCGTCATCCCTCTTCCCTATTTCGCAGTAAAATAAGCAACACCTGCATCATCTACATATTTTTCTATTGCTCCATGTGCCAGTAGATAATCTAATTGTGCAGTTGTTTCCGATAATGTTAAACCAAGTTCCCGTTGATAAATAGTAGGAAAAAGCTGTTTACAGATTGAAAAGACGGTCATTGATTGGCTTTTTAGCATTTCTCTTACTTGCAATGCTCGATCTTGCTGCTTTATTAGACGCTGTTCAACTAAAGCATGCACCTCTGAAATCTCTTCTCCATGGCCGGTAAATGCTACATCAATATCGTAGGAAAAAAGTTTTTTTAATGATGTGCGATATTGAAGCTGTGGCCGAGGGCGCTCTTCTCCCTCTTGCAGCGGTGGCTCTAATATAGGGTTAGAAGAAATAGTCGCCAACAAATGGTCTCCAGCTAATAGGGTTCGATCCTTTTCTCTATAAAAACAAAGATGGCTTTGGGCATGGCCAGGTGTCTCCAGCACTTGCCAATCTTCAAGGCCCGGGATGATTGAACCAGCTTGAATCACATTGGAAAGGGGGCGACTAGCCAATAATTTCAACGGTTTTTTTAATGCATGAAGCATTTTTAACATATCACCTTTCACACCAAATTCGGTATATAGTTGTGTATAAAATGCATCATGATGATGAAGAAAAGCTTTATCGCGGGCAAGCCACGGTACAACGTAACGATGCCCATAAATGAACACTTTATCTGGCAGCCAATCTAGTAAACCTACATGATCTGGATGATGATGTGTCAACACGACCTGTTCGATATCATCCGGTGTAAGCTTTAGCTGTGAAAGCTGAAACTGAAATGCTTCCCAAGCAGTTTTTGTTTTTACACCTGCATCAACTAACGTCAATTGCTCTCCATTAATGAGATAAAGATTAACGTCTCCGACCGTAAATGGCGTCGGTACGATTATTTTAGCAATATTCCCTATCCAAGCACTCATACCATATCTCCCTTATTTGAGGATGTTCAAAAAATCCCTAAAACCTGCGTTTCTTGATTGATGTTTACTAGTGAATCCTTTCTTGAACACACCTATCATCCTATTTTTTCTCTTGATTCTATTTTATCGATCTGATCATTAAATGTCATTTTATTCACCCGTCTTATTATTTGCCTCTTGACATCTGCTAGCCAATTGTGGATAATCACATATAAAATAAAGTTTAAATGTCCGTACATGTTCACTGTTAAAAACATCATTGCCCAAACTATTTGGGAAAAATCATTTGCTATGACCAAGACGAGTAAATAAAAAATGATGCAAGAGAATGAAGTCCATCGGCTGGAAGACTTCATCATCCTCTTTTTTATTGAACCCTACCTTGCGAGCTGTTAGCTAAAACTAACCGTCATTTCTGGCGTTAACGGAACAAGAGATAACCGTTTTTCTTTTTAGAGCGGTTAATTAAAGGTGGTACCGCGAAGCAGCCCTTTCGTCCTTTTTCTGGATGAAAGGGTTTTTTGTTTATTTTCCAGTAGCGCTTTTTGGTAAACATAGGCTGGGCATACACAGTATAGGATTTATACAAAAAAGTCTTACTTAAATCCTCAGTATTAATTAAGGAATAATAGAACACGCACTATAACGGCGTTTTAACTATAAAGGAGGACATACCAACATGAAAATTTCTTTTATTGGCGCTGGTTCAATGGCAGAAGCCATTATTAGCGGCATTATTGAAAAAGGGGTTGCTGCTCCACAGCAAGTCATGGCAACAAATCGGTCAGATGAAGAAAAATTAGCTCGGTTACAATCAAATTATGATATTCAAGTTACCTATGATAACAAGGCGCTCTTTGACGGAACGGATATTGTGGTGCTTGCAGTTAAACCAAAAGATGCAGAAGAAGTCTTACAAAAAATAAAACATTATCTTCAACCCCAAACGCTTTTTATTTCCGTATTAGCAGGAATTTCAATTACTTATCTTGAATCTATTTTAAAAGTACAGTGTCCTATTGTTAGGGCAATGCCGAACACATCAGCAACAATCGGCAAAGGTGCTACTGCTCTCGCTTTTAATGAGAGAGTGACAGCCACTGATCAAAAATTAGCACTTTCGCTGTTTCACGCAGTTGGCATTGCAGAAGTTGTAGCAGAAGAACAGTTGGACGCAATTACGGGACTTTCTGGCAGCGGCCCTGCCTATATTTATTACATTGTTGAAGCCATGGAGCAATCTGCTGCTGAAATTGGCCTTGAAAAAGAAATGGCGAAAAACTTTATACTCCAAACCTTATCTGGAGCAACTGAAATGCTGCAAAAACCGGGCAATACAGCACAAAACTTACGCCAAGCGGTGACGAGCCCAGGAGGAACGACAGAAGCTGGCATTAACATCCTTCAGCAGCATCAAGTAAAGGAAGCATTCATTTCATGTATTAAAGAAGCAATGCTAAAATCAAAAAAATTAGGCGCTGCTTTTGATAGATGATGATTCCGCAGGCAGAGAATGAAGTCAAACATGTTCGGCAACATGTCAAAAGCGTCTCCATGCCTAGAATATAAAGGAGGAAGCAATAGTGTCAGCATTATTATTTGAACCTATTACTATTAAAAATCTCACGATAAAAAACCGCATCGTTATGTCGCCAATGTGTATGTATTCAAGCTATCAAGAAAACGGAATGGTAGAAGATTGGCATTTTGTACATTACACGAGCCGTGCTGTTGGGCAAGTTGGCTGCATCATCGTTGAAGCAACTGCTGTTTCGGAGCAAGGACGCATCTCTTCACATGATTTAGGAATCTGGAATGATCAGCATATTGCAGGGTTAAAAAAATTGGTGCAAATGATGAAGGCACATGGAGCGGCTACTGGCATTCAGCTTGCTCACGCTGGTCGAAAAGCGGAAATTGATGGAGAAATTGTTGCTCCTTCGCCAATTCCTTTTACAGAAAATAAAAAAACCCCGAAGGAACTGAAGAAAGCAGAAATAAAAGCAATTGTAGAAGCATTTAAAAATGGGGCGCTCCGTGCAAAAGCAGCTGGTTTTGATTGTATTGAAATTCATGCTGCCCATGGCTATCTCATTAATGAATTCTTGTCGCCACTCACAAATAAAAGAACAGACGAATATGGCGGTTCTGCACAAAACCGTTATCGATTTTTAAAAGAAATAATCACAGCTGTATCAGCTGTCTGGCAAGGTCCATTGTTCGTCCGCATCTCTGCAAAAGATTATCATCCCGAAGGTATGGATGTAGCTGACTATATTGAAATGAGCAAATGGATGAAAGAACAAGGAGTCGATGTAATCGATGTCAGCTCAGGTGCAGTTGTTCCCGCTCGAATTCCTGTTTTTCCAGGCTACCAAGTACCATTGGCAGCGGACATAAAAAAAGGAGCGGAGATCAGAACCGGAGCAGTCGGACTAATTACAACCGGGCGGCAAGCAGAGGAAATACTCCACAATAAACAAGCAGATTTTATCTTTATCGGCCGTGAGCTATTGAGAAATCCTTATTGGCCATTAGCAGCAGCCCACGAATTGCAAGTGCAGCTTGAAGCGCCTGTACAGTACGTTCGAGGTTGGCAAGCAACATGATACATGGTCGTTATGAAGAGGAAGGGTATGCCACCCTTCCTCTTTATTATAGCTTTCCGCATACTTCTAATTTGCTTTGGTAAATGCCATTTTAATAAGGGATGTCTACTTCTAATAAGTCGTAGGACATAAGCGTATCTGGAAATACCCTCTTTGCTTCCTCCTCCAGCTGACCCCACGTTTCTTTTCCGTATCGTGAGCTAATATGTGTTAAAATCAGTTTCTTCGCATTCGCTGTTTTTGCAATTTGGGCGGCTTGTATTGTTGTTGAATGAAAATATGCAGACGCCATTTGTTCACTATCCGCTGCAAAAGTTGCTTCGTGGACAAGTATATCTGCGTCCATTGCAAGCTCAATTGCATTTTGACATGGACGTGTGTCTCCCAAAATTGCAACAATGCGCCCTTTTTGCTCGGGACCAAGAAAATCACTGCCATCGATTATCCTTCCATCTGCCAATGTAACAGTTTCTCCCTTTTTTAAAAGTTGATAAATGGGGCCTGGAGGGATTCCAGCTTCCTTAAGACTTGTAGCATCTAACGTTCCGGGCTTATCTTTTTCCGATATACGATATCCTAAACATGTAATTCCGTGATCTAACAATTTTGCTTCTACAAAAAATTGCTCATCTTCAAAAATAATTCCTTCTGAAATTTCTTTAATAAATAAAGGATATTGTAAATGAGTGTCACTTACTTGTAAAGCTGCCTCTATAAAACGCCGAATACCATGTGGACCATAAACCGTTAAGGGTGTTTTCCCCCCTTGAAAAGACCTGCTTCCTAATAATCCTGGCAGTCCAAATAAATGGTCGCCATGCAAATGTGTGATAAATATTTTTTCAAGGCGCCGCGGCTTCAATGAAGTATGTAAAATTTGATGCTGTGTTGCCTCGCCGCAATCAAATAACCATATCGCTTTCCTTTCAGCTAATAATTTTAGAGCAATTGCTGACACATTTCGCAGTTTAGCAGGGACACCAGCACCTGTTCCTAAAAATAACAATTCCACAACTTAATCCTCCGAACTACATTTTAAATACCTAATGGATATTTAAACATATTGATGTATGACCACTTTACCCACTTAAAGAGGAAATTAATCAGAAATGAATAACGATGAAATTTGGATGAGAGGCAGTTTTTGTCCTATACTGAAACAGTAATATAGACAAAGAACAACTTAATATACAAGTGAAACGGATTTTATTCCTTTTTCGTTATAATACCAAACATTTTAGCAAAAAATAATGAAAAGCGAAAGTACAAACATAAACGATTTTGGCTACTTATGTATATATAAACTATCTCTTGTTTGACAATACCATGATCCAATAGATTATTATACGATAATTATTTTCATTTTCTAGAGGATATCAATTACTTTTCTTTGAAAAGTTGGTATGATAGACATAATCGATAATGATGTCAATAGTAAATAAAACATTGCACACCAACCCACGGTTTACATATGATAACCAAGGGTCTGGCCGCTTTTGAATGATGATTAAGTACAACATCAGGTGGATATAGAGGAGGAATCACGTTGCAGAAGCCTAATATTGATGATTATTTGCAAAATGGCATTTATGGACAAAAACAAACAAAACCAGAAGAAAGAAGAAAATTTTTAGGTACGTTGCGTGAAAGAATTGTTGTCGCATTAAAAAAAGGGCAAGTGATGGAAGGCCTCTTTTTTTCTGAAATAGAAGAATTGCTAAAGGAACATCAGCAAGCTGCTCTCTATTTAAATGGCGACATTCCCTACGCCAACCTCGCTCATTATATAAAAATGGCTGAAAAACATAAAATTGTTTTTTCTATCGTTTCAAATCCAGATCATCAAACAGACATTGGCTTAGTTCTAGCCTATGACTATGCGATTGATAAGGAAGAAATCTATCTTGAGAAAAAGAAACCTGAAGAAACAACAAATCAACAAACAAGCACCAGCTTTTCAATAAAAAAACTATTAAAAAGAAAAATGTAAATATCCAAGCAAAGCCCTAGATCGGGGGTTTTCCTTTCCCCTGATCAAATTGTTGTTTTGAGAACTTGGCTCCTTGTTGAATTGCTGTTTTCCCAAATTTACTTTGCAATTTTTCAATCGTTTTATAGAGCGTTTCTTTTTCTGCTGCTTTATGAAAGGAAAACAAATTTAGCTGTTCAAAACCTTCTTCTTCTGCCATTAAATCTTGTCCAGTTACTCCAAGTAGACGTACTGGATTGCCATCCCAGTGTTCCAGGAATAAATTTTTTGCTGCTTCAAACACATCTGTTGTACGAATAATAGGATATGGTAGCTTTCTGCTTCTCGTAATTGTTTTTCGATCATGATACCGGATTGTCACCACAATATTGTTCGCTGCATATCCTTTTTTCTTTAGCCTCGAAGCCGTTTGCGCTGATAATTGATTGAGTACTTTTATTAGTTCCTTCTCGCTACTCACATCTTTTGCTAATGTTGTAGAATGCCCTATACTTTTATGTTCATTAGCAGTTTCTGGATCGACAGGGCGGTCGTCAATCCCATTTGCCCTTTCTTTCATTTTTAATCCTCTTATACCAAGTAGCTGTTTTAATTGCAGCTCATTTGCTTTTGCGATATCTCCGATTGTATATAAATGAATAGCCTTTAATTTTGCGGCTGTCTTTTGCCCGATTCCATGCATCTGAATAATAGGCAAAGGCCACAGCTTTGTCTGTACATCTCTTTTCCTAAGAATGGTGATTCCGAGCGGCTTTTTCATATTTGAAGCCATTTTTGCTAGAAACTTATTCGGAGCAATTCCAATGCTGCAAGGCAAATGAAGCTTATTTAGGATACTTTTTTGCAAGTCCTTCGCGATGTCTAATGGCGAACCGAGCTCATGACTATCCGTAATATCTATATATCCTTCATCAATAGAAACAGGCTCAACTAGATTAGAGTAGCCATTTAAAAGTTCGAACATCTCTTTTGATGCTAATCGATAACGATCCATATGAGGCGGACGGACAATTAAATGGGGGCAAAGTTTTTTTGCTTCCCATACATTCATCGTCGTCTTTACTCCGTACGCTCGAGCTTCATAGCTGCAAGTGACGATCACACCTCTGCGTTTCTCTTCTGTTCTCGCAATAGCTAATGGCTTCCCTTTTAAAGTTGGATCATAAGCGATTTCAACTGATGCAAAGAAACTATTCATATCTACATGCAGAATGACTCTGCCATTTTTCGGATAAAATTGTTTCAAGCTGGTTCCCTTCCTCCATATTGTATATCTTTTCACCTCCTAATATACTAACATACGTTCGCTTTTTTAGCATAAAAAAGATTTATATCCCCTTTTCAAGGCGTGTTTAAAGTCACGGCTGAACAATGCTGTTCCAGCCGCAACGCACGCCTCGGTTGCTTTTGAAGAATGACTATAATCGATCAGACATTTGCATTTTCCTTCTGCTCTGCCATGTATTTTATAATTTCTTTTATTCCATCTAAAGAGGAAACAAAACGCTCTGGATCGATCATCGTAATCAATCGATCTTCGAGGTTGGCAATCGCGGAAAAATATTCTGTTCGATGGTAAGCAACCAATCCAATTTGCTTTAAGCTTTCTTTAGGTATATCTATGATTTCTTTCGTTTCTTTGACAAGGATTCCTACCGGAAGCTCAGCAGTATTTAAAACAATTAAACGTAATTGCTCGTCTTGTTGAAGCTGCTTTTTATATAAAACATCACTAATATCAATTACCGGTATTAATTCTCCTCTTGCCTTCACAATACCTCTTACATAGCTCGGAAGTTGAGGAATCGTTGTTGATCTTTCGAATTTTTCAATAGAAATGACATATTTAATAGGGATGCCATAATCTTCTTGTCCTATATGAAAAATAATCGCTTTTTCATTCATTTCCATGATTCAGGCACTCCTCTCCTATTTTGCAACTTCTTGAATAATTGCGACGACCAATTGAGCAAGCTTGACAAGCTCGACCACTGGCATTCTTTCATTTGTTGTATGAATCTCCTCATAGCCAACTGCAAGATTAACAGTTGGAATCCCAAAACCAGCAATTACATTAGCATCACTTCCGCCGCCACTAGTTAATAATTTACTTTTTAAACCTAGAGAAGAAGCTGCTCTTTTTGCAATTTCAACGACTTGATCTCCATCATGAAATGAAAATCCTGGATACATCACATTTATGTCTACTTTTGCTTTACCTCCCATTTCGTTTGCTGCATCCTCAAAAGCTTTTTTCATCTTTGCTACTTGTTTTTCCATTTTTTCCGGTACTAAAGAACGAGCTTCTGCAAGAATATTAACCTGATCACAAACAATATTTGTAGCAACTCCACCTTCGAAACGGCCGATATTCGCTGTTGTTTCTTCGTCAATTCTGCCTAATGGCATTTTGGCAACAGCTTTGGAAGCAATTGTAATTGCCGACACACCTTTTTCTGGTGCAACACCCGCATGAGCTGTTTTCCCTTCGATAACTGCTTTGATTTTTGCTTGCGTAGGAGCAGCGACAACAATATTTCCGACTTGGCCATCACTATCAAGCGCATAGCCATATGCTGCTTTTAGCAACGATGGATCAAGCGCTTTAGCACCGACAAGTCCAGATTCCTCTCCAACTGTAATAATAAATTGAATCGTTCCATGTGCAATATTCTCTGCTTTTAATACTCGGATTGCTTCCAGCATAGCAGCAATGCCTGCTTTGTCATCGGCGCCTAATATCGTTGTTCCGTCTGACACGACATAACCATTTTTAATTGTTGGCTTTATTCCTTTTCCAGGAACAACCGTATCCATATGTGATGTAAAATAGATGACATCCTTATCTGCTGCTGTTCCAGGCAATGTACAAATCAAATTGCCAGCACCGTAGCCTGTTTGTGCTTTCGTTTCGTCTTCATAAACTTCAACCCCAAGTGCAGCAAACTTTTGTTTAAGAACCTTTGAAATTTCTGTTTCAAAGCCTGTTTCAGAATCAACTTGGACAAGCTCCATAAATTCATTTAGTAAACGCTCTTCATTAACCACCTTAATCTCCTCCTATTGTTCTATTGTTAGAGTGGGATATTGCCATGTTTTTTTTGTGGACGCGATTCTTTCTTATTTCTCATCATTTCTAATCCTTGAATAAGCTTAATGCGCGTTTCGCGAGGATCAATGATATCATCAATCATCCCTCTTGCAGCAGCAATATAAGGATTTGCAAACTTTTTTCGGTACTCTGTTATTTTTTGTGCTCTGATCGCTTCTGGGTCTTCACTCTTTTGAATCTCACGTGCAAAAATAATATTGGCAGCTCCTTCAGCCCCCATCGCAGCAACCTCTGCATTTGGCCACGCATAAACTAAGTCGGCTCCAATTGCTTTACTATTCAGCGCTACATAAGCACCACCGTATGCTTTACGAAGTATAACGGTTATTTTTGGTACCGTTGCTTCAGAATAGGCATAAAGTATCTTAGCTCCATGACGAATGATGCCCCCGTGCTCTTGTTTCACACCAGGAAAAAAACCAGTTACGTCCTCAAAAGTAATCAGTGGAATTTGAAAACAATCACAAAAACGAATAAAACGAGCAGCTTTATCAGAGGAATCGATATCCAATCCTCCTGCCATATATTTAGGTTGATTGCAAACTAACCCAACTACTTCCCCGCGAATACGAGCAAACCCAATCACGATATTTTTAGCAAACGCTTTTTGTACTTCAAGAAAAGAATCTTTATCGACAATTTGCTCTATTACCTTTCGAACATCATAAGGTCTTACTGTATCGATAGGAACAATTTCCAGCAATTCTGGCCGCTTATCATCATCTTTTTTAAAAGCTAAAGCAATTGGGGGTTTTTCCCTATTGTTTTGTGGTAAATAGCTTAGCAAAATGCGTACCATCTGCAAAACTTCTTCTTCACTCTTCCCACGAAAATGGACATTGCCGCTTATTGCACTATGTACTTTTGAGCCGCCAAGATTCTCAGCTGAAATGTTTTCTCCAGTCACCGTTTCAATCACCTTAGGACCAGTAATAAACATTTGGCTTGTTTTGTCAACCATAAAAACAAAATCAGTGATTGCTGGTGAATAAACAGCGCCGCCTGCACAAGGCCCCATGATTACGGAAATTTGCGGAATGACACCAGAGTAAACTGCGTTGCGATAAAAGACATGGCCGTAGCCGTCAAGAGAAAGAACACCTTCTTGAATCCTGGCACCTCCTGAATCATTTAAACCAACAAAAGGAGTGCCATTTTTAACTGCTAAGTCCATTGCTTTGACGATTTTCTCTGCATGCATTTCTCCTAATGCACCACCAAAAACAGTACAGTCTTGTGAAAACAAATAAATCGGCCTTCCGTTTACTTTTCCATAACCTGTTACGACGCCATCACCTGGACATTTTATTTTATCTAAACCAAAATCGACCGAACGGTGTTCAATAAATGGGTTCAATTCTACAAAAGTATCTTCGTCTAATAAAAGATTGATTCTTTCCCGAGCTGTAAGCTTGCCTTCTTCACGCTGTTTTGCTTGCTTATGATCCCCGCCTCCTTGTTCAATTTTAAGGCGGCGGTCATAGAGTTCATTGATTTTCTCATACATATCTGCCACTTATTGTCTCCTCCAGTGCTTGTTTCTCACATAATTCATACAAAACACCATACGTTGATTTTGGATGGAGAAAAACAACTTGTGACCCTCTTGCACCTTGCTTAGGTTTTTCTTGAATCATTTGAATGCCATACTCTTTTAAATCCGCTACCCGTTCTTCAATTGCTGTCACTCCAAAGGCAATGTGATGAACTCCTTCCCCACATTTTGCAATAAATGCAGCAATAGCACTCGTTTCATGTATCGGCTCTAACAATTCAATTTTAACATTATTCACTGCAATAAAGGCAACACGAACTTGTTCTGATTCTACTTCTTCTATGCCAAGGCACGTAAAACCTAAAATTCTCGTATAAAATGGCAGTGTTTTTTCAATTGAGCGGACCGCAATCCCAATATGATCCACTTTTTTCACATCTCTCACTCCTTGATTTTTTATTGTAATTGTTTTTTATTATTCCCTACATTTTAGTGTTTACCTATGTGAAGATGGATTACTTAAAATCATCATGAACCGCGGAAGCAGATGGTGTTTTTATTCGTGGTACAAAAAAGAAGAAAAGTTGGGTATGTTTAGAAGGAAGGTACGATAACCCCGTGAGGTCTCCATTTTTACCGAAAGGACACTTATCTATAAGGGTAAACTGAAATGATGAATGTGGATGAGAAGTCAGACTTTCTCATAGTACGGGAGTAATGTAAGGACCAAAAACGAGAAAAACGCTTACCTTGAGTAAAGAAAAGTGGATAGAACAAGTGAATCCAATTATTCGAGGGAAAGTAAATTATTTCCTCACCCTATACGAAGCATCCAAGAAAATGCAAAGTATAGAAAGTTCGTGTTTCTTCAAAGCGTTTGGCAAAGAGCTGTTAGCACTTGATGGATATACACGACAACAATTAAGAGTAGCCATGGTACACAATCATCCTGGCCAAAGAAAAGGTGCGATGAAGACTAAATGGAACAATGAATTTTTTGCGAAGATAGGTATTATCCCGTCATATTGGTACTATTACCATAAGATATACGGTTTCTCTTTGGAGAGCTGCATGATGCGAATGAAAATGAAACAGCAAAATAAACAGAAAAGACAAATACAAAGAGTAAAAGAAAATGGACAAGAGTATTACACCTCCGAGCGAATCCGTAAAATAAACTATGTCCAAAGATTAGCAACGTATAACACATTGGTAAGCGGTATGCCTTAATAGGGCACGTACGGTTTGATGAGAAGGTAGCCTTGAAAAGATTACCCTACTCTATTTTAAAGATTAAAGTTTGTTTTTGAAAAAAATATCAAAATATAATATTATTTACATTTTTTATATTTTTGTTAATGTAGATTATGGTAGATTTAATAACTACTAGAATTCTCGAGTAAAGATTACTTCTTACAATCCAATGCACCATCTAGGTTTTCTGGATATACTCGATAGCATATTCTTTGTAATCTAAAAAATGGTCAATGATTAAATTGATGACCATTCCTATTTGTTTATGAGGAGATTCTTATTATGAGCACAACTCAATTAAAAATAATTGCCGTCATTGCTATGTTAATCGATCATGTTGGTTTATTTATCCCAAATACACCTGAATGGTTTCGGTGGATTGGACGTATTGCCATTCCTATTTTTATTTTTGCGATTGTGGTTGGCTATACACACACCTCTAATCGAAAAAAATACCTTCTACGGGTATATGTTGCTAGTTTCGGAATGTCTTTCATTGTGTTATGGCTAAATTTGGCACTTAATGATATGCATTACTCTCTGACTACTAATTTTTTTGCACCCCTATTTCTCATTGTTTTTATCATAAGCATCGTAAAGAAAAAGCAACTAAAATACATCATTCTATTTTTAATGTGGCAAATCATAACATTCTTTCTCATTATTCTCCTGGCAGGAATCCTTGATTTTCCCTATGTTTATGATCCGTATGCTGCTTATTATTTCTGGGGTTCTATACTTGGAAATATTCTCTTTGTTGAAGGTGGACCATTATTCATATTGTTAGGCGTATCACTTTATTTTGCTCGTAAAAGGAAAATAAATATACTTATTTTATACGCCTTCTTTTCCTATTGTTGTTTCTATGCGTCTCAAAGATGGGGTTCTGTCCCTATTCCTGAGGCTAGATTTTCATTTCCATTTGCCGACTATCAATGGATGATGATTGCAGCATTACCACTAATATTAATCTATAACAATAAGAAAGGGTTAGGACTGAAATACTTCTTTTATATTTTTTATCCAACTCATATTGTTATTCTGTTCTTGCTTGGTATCTATCTTCAACAATAATAAGTTTTTTCCTGATTTGATCAATTCAAGATTCATCATCAATCGCGAAGCACGGCTATTTCCATCCGTAAAAGGGTGAATATGTACAAATTTACTGTGAAACTTGGCTACCTTTTCAATTGGATGGAGGTCTTGTTCTTGGTTGTGCCATTTAATTAGCTCCTCCATTAATTGAGAAACCTTTATAATCTCAGGGGGATATGATTCGCCCCTGAGTATAAAGGTTCGTTTTACGATAAACTCCAGCATTTGAATTGTCTATCCCGTGGAAAATAAAAGTTGCGAAGCTTTACCCCATTGTTTAAGTGCTTGTCATTCAAGTAAAAAGTAGCTAAAATAGTGTTATAGAAGGTTTTACCGTTGTCATATAAAATAGCTAACCATCGTAATAAATACACGCAGTTAAGTACATTTGTTATCACTTAAAATGATAAGGAGAGTAGAAATGTCTAACAAAAAAATGCAAAAAATCGTCATTTTTTTAATGTTATTTGCAATGCTTGCTACGTCATTGCTCGCAGGTTTATCTTTCTTATTTTAAATAGAAATCACTGTAATCCTATTTTAATAAGTGGCTCAAACAGACGCTTTTCATGCGTCATTTGAGTCACCTCATTGCACCATGCTCTCTCGCAATCTCTTCAAAGGAATTCTCTGTATTCACAATGAATATCTTTGTACCAATTGGAACAAGCTCATAAAGTGTCTCCACGACCGGATTAGATAAACGGATGCAGCCATTTGACACATATTTGCCGATCGAATCTGGTTGATTCGTACCATGTAATCCATAAATCCCTCCATTGGTATCTCTTGCATCAAAGCCTATCCACCTTGTGCCAAGTGGATTTCTCGGATGGCCTCCGGGAATATGCGCTCGACTGTAATAGGGAGAACGGTGTTTCACGATCAATGTAAATATTCCCTCAGGCGTCAAATCATTTGTTTTGCCAGTTGCTACCTTCGTATGCAATTGAATCTTTCCATCTTTTACCCACACCAATTCATTTATCCTTTTATTGACAATGACAACAGGATCTCCAGGCAATGTATCACCCAACGGCCAAAGGGGAGAACCTATCATCAGCAATATGAAAAAAAACGCATCACATCACCACATTCTTTTTTACCTAGTTTGCTTAGTAACAGGATGAATATGCATGTTTTCATGTCCCTGTTCATCAAGTTTTTACAAAGAATAATAAAAAACGTACAGTATGATGGCAATCTAGCCTCGTGTTAGATATCTTGAAAACGAAAAATGACCCTTTTAATGGAAGCTCCGTATGTCCTATCAAAAGTTTCTTTCATGCATTAAATTTCAATGTGCATGGATGTTTAAAATGAAATATCAATTTCATTATTATTATATTAGCAAACTAGTTTGTTGATATTGATTCTCATCTGTGTCATAATCTTTGTGGACTTGATTAATCAATTCTTTTATTTATCAATTTTATTTAATAAGCAGGTGATTTTTATGTTTAAAGCAAAAAAGTGGTCAGGATTAATTTTAATCCTATCTCTTACCCTAGTTTTTGCGTCTTGCAGCAAAAATGAAGAAACATCATCGAATGGAGATCAGCTTACTAAAAATGACAAGTTAGTGGTTGCTACGTCAGGAACTCTCTATCCTACATCCTATCACTCAGATGAAACAAATGAGTTAACTGGCTTTGAAGTAGAAGTTGTTCGTGAGATGGCAAAACGTTTAGAGTTAGACGTTGAATTTGTCGAAATGGGTGTTGACGGCATGCTAACCTCTATTAATAGCGGGACGGTTGATTTGGCAGCCAATGACATGGACATCACTGACGAAAGGGAAGAAAAATTTCAATTCACTATTCCTTATAAACATTCCTACGGCAGTGCAATTGTAAGAGCAGACGATTTATCAGGGATTAAAACGTTGGAAGATTTAAAAGGAAAGAAAGCAGCTGGGGCATCTACGACTGTCTATATGGAAATTGCACGCAAATATGGTGCTGAGGAAGTTATCTATGACAATGTTACAAATGATCAGTATTTACGTGATGTTGGAATTGGACGAACAGATGTGATTTTAAATGATTTCTATCTACAAAGTCTTGCTATAGCTGCTTTTCCAGACTTAGGTGTTATCATTCATCCTGATTTATTTTATTTTCCGAACGCTCAAGCGATGATCATGAAAAAAGACAACAAAGAGCTATTGGAAAAAATCAATCCTGTTATTCAAGAAATGTTAGATGATGGAACAATAAGCGAACTATCTAAACAATTTTTTTCTGGTGCCGATGTCTCACAAAAACCAGATATTGATTTTGAATAGACAAAGCCAAAAGGAGTCAAATGATGACTGATATACAATGGCAATATTTATTTGATGCTGATTTGGCCATGCGTTCATTTCCTTTCGTTATAAAAGGAATCGGCTACACGCTGTTGATCTCCTTGGCAAGCATGGCAATAAGTTTGGTATTAGGGCTTTTTATTGCCCTTGCTCGCGCCGCAAATTCCATCATATTTAGTTGGCCAGCACGGGTGTATATTTCTTTTATGCGCGGAGTGCCGGTGCTTGTCATTTTATTTATCTTATATTTTGGCTTTCCCGTCATTGGCATTCAGTTTCATGCAACCACTGCAGCCATTATAGGTTTCAGTTTAAATTGTGCCGCTTATATCGCAGAAATCAATCGTTCAGCTCTTTCTTCTATAGACAAAGGGCAGTGGGAAGCAGCAGCTGCACTTGGGCTAAGCAATTGGCAAACATTATGGAAAATCATCATCCCACAGGGAATTAGAATTGCGATCCCACCGTTGTCTAATGTTTTTTTAGACTTGATAAAAGCTTCTTCTCTAGCTGCAATGATCACTGTACCAGAACTTTTCCAACAAGCTAAAATTGTTGGCGGCAGGGAATTTGACTATATGACAATGTACATTTTAGTAGCACTTATCTATTGGGGCATTTGCTTCATCATGACCATATTGCAGCATTACTTGGAAAAACGGTTTGCAGTTTATCAAGCATAATCGCAATGACTATCATACATATTATTCAAGTCCTCTCCATTGTAAGTTCGAGACCTAAATAAAGTGAAACTTCCATCAGTGGGGGTTTTCTCTTATCCCCACTGATAAGAAGTAGATCGTGATTGCATTATTCAGAGATATGAAATGACTTCAAATAGTTATGAATATCACCATCATTTGTTAAGAGCAAGTCTGCAAGCCGTGTTTTCACTGTCTCCAACACTTTAATATTGGCTTCAATATCAGCAATTTTTTGACGAACGATTGCTTTTAATGTCTCCTTTTCCATTTCCTTACTCAATAGGCAGAGTGTTTCTTTAATTTCTTTAAGTGAGTAGCCTAACGATCTGGCATCTTTAATAAACTTAATCTTTACCAAATAATCTTCCGTATACATACGATACCCGTTAGCAGCTCGTTCAGGAACAGGCAGAATGCCACTATCTTCGTAATAGCGAATTGTAGCAGTGCTTAATCCTGTACGCTTTGACAGTTCACCTCGCGTCATTCTTTTCACAATCTGATCCTCCTATCATCTTTTACATGATCGCACATTTACTAAAAAAGATGTGAAAGATGGTTGAACAGTTTCTCTCACATTTCCTACATCTGGAGTAGTGGCATGTGGGATAAAAGTGAAACTTCCATCAGTGGGGGTTTTCTCTTATCCCTCACTGATAAGAAGTAGAACAAAGGCTAAGGTCGCAGGCGTCCTCGAAAAGGAAACCGCTTTTCTTCGTGCGATGTATCGCTGCCGAAGCTTTCCTTGTCCTGTTGCAACGCCTTTGTGACCGACATCCTCGAAAAAGGAGAGTACTTTTTCTTCGTGCGATGCTGATTCAAGAAGCTTTCCTTATCCTGTCGGCCCGAACCAATCGGACATTTGACTTTCAGTTATCCCCCACCTAGCGTTTCTGATTCCTCTTACTCCCCGAGATGAGGGTCTTGACTCGCCAGTTAGATGCGGGATAAAATCAAGATTTTGGGGTTCTCATTTCTTTTTCGTAAATGTCTTATCGAAACTCACCTCAGGAAACTTAGACGATGGACCTTCCAAAAGTGTCTGGTGTTCTCCTTTTAAATATTGATCAAAAAATGCCCTTACATATGATCTAGTAATATCGATATTATGCACAGGATCAATATTTTTAGCAAAAATTGAAGGTGATATAAGCGCTAAATCTGTGAAACTTTGGTGAAAAAAATGATCTACCGTCAAATAATAAGTATCATTTTTACTTTTATCCATGACCGATTCTAAGTCTGCAGAAAATTCCTCATAAAATACTTTATCCTTTATCGTCGCGGAAGGATCGAAACTCTCGGCTGTCTTACCAGACATCATATACATAAAAGGCTGCTGTAATTCGGCATGCGCGACACTTCCCCAAAATCCTCCTTCCAGACTAACGCCAGCTTTGAAGCGTTTGTCCTGTGCCAATGTTTCAGCCGTTGTTGCTCCACCGTAAGAGTGGCCAAATATGCCAACACGATTTAAATCTAATTTTCCCTCGAAAATACTATCAGAATTCTTTTTATTCCATTCAGTCAACGTATCTAAAACAAAGCTGGCATCTGCTGTTCGAATACTAATGCCTTTTATGTTATTTTCATACACCTCCGCTGATGTTGTAAATTCCGGACCTGGTTTATAAAACAGTGTCTTCCCATCTGGAAAAGAGACTTTAGCAGATGTAATTGGATGATCGATACCTACAACAATATAACCATGACTGACTAACTCCTCAATAGCTGTCATGCTCTGAAATCGAGTCGACCGGACGCCGGGAGAAAACAACAGTACTGGATAACTTGTTTCATCCTTTGATAATTCTAACCCTGTGACAACATGTGTAGGAATCATTGTTACATGGCTGAACAACTGCTTCGGTATATCAAATACGAGGCTGATTGCTTCCCCAAGCTCGGATGGATAATGTTCTTTTGTCTTCTGTTTAGCCGCTTCAGGATTAACAGGATACCAGACATTAATCATTAATTCTCGCTTATCGCCTTGCTTAGTTGTCAATATTTCTTCACGTGTTTCATCCTTTAAATGTTGAGAAATGGTGCCAACCGCATATTTCCCGGTCGGGGCGGGCATTGAAAATACAGGAAGCAAATAATTCAGATACATACAAACAGCAGTAGCCGCAAGTACTAAAGTAGCTGCTAAACATTTTTTGACACGTGATTGACGGCGAGTTTTCTTTTGCTCATTGATAATCCTGAAAATGAAAACAACCCCAAGAACCAGTCCAACAACGTATGCTGGAATTAATTGCAAACGAAAATGTTCAATTATTCCATGCAACAGTACAATGAACACAATAGACGATAATAAAACGAGATCGATATGTCTTTTTCTTTTACCAAAGATCATTACTCCCGTGGCCGTTAAATTAATCACAATGATCATTAACTCAAACAGTCTCATAGAATAAACCTCCAACATTACTTTATCCCCCAGGATTTATATTGTTTAGATAAAGGATATACGTTGAAGTATACTGCAAGGTCAAGCATGAATCGTATTTTTATTTTTAAAAAAGCTTCATTTGGATTTTCCAACATTTTAGATACATTTTTTACTTCCCCCCTCTCTCACAAGCCCTTTTGGTAAAGTGGATGGTGAAAAAATCAACCAATTGGCTGGTTTAATAATTTGTAAATATACTATGATGTAAGATAAAGGACTCTTTATACTGTTCAAATATGTTAAACAGCAAGGATCATAAAATGATTCATCTATTTATCTTTCATTTAGGAGTGAGATTCATTGACTACATTTATTATCATTACTGCAATCGCGACCAGCATTGCAGCACTTGTAGGAACATTATTAGTAGGAAAAGATGTTAGTTCAAAACTGAAAGAATACGAAAAAAAAGGGGATACTCTTGAAAATACACTGGCCCGATCTAATGAGTATGAAACAAATTCATTACGAGTAAATATTAGATCATTGACATGGATTTATGTTGTTTTGACCGTTGTTATCATTGCTGTCTGTTTAGCCATTTTCTTTTATTAAATTAAAAATCGGAAACATGGTGAGTGTGGAGAGGCTCTACACTTTTATCTTTTTTCTCTTGCCTTTTTATCAGTTAACACAAGAGGAAAAGAACATTACAAATTCAAAACAATATGAGAGATCATCCACTTCACTGCCAATAATGAATCCATGTTTAACAGATTGATATATTCGCCATTTTTGATGAAAAGAAAAACACTTACCCTAAATCAAATGTTATGATTAGTAGCAATTACACTGTATTTATCTTTCTTAAAGACTAGTGAAGGAGGTAGTGATGATGTGGAAACCTGATCGTCAAAGCGCCCAGCCTCTTTATCAGCAAATTGCCGATAATATTGAACGAAGAATTTCATACGGAGAGTTTCCACCAGGCAGTTTGTTGCCTTCTGAACGCAAATTAGCCGAAAAACTAGGAGTGAATCGAAGCACCGTCATTCTTGCCTATGCGGAGCTTCGTGCGCTTGGAATCATCGAAAGCCGGACGGGGAGCGGAACACGTGTAAGTAAATATAAATGGGAAGCTACTCCAAAACACACCCCTAACTGGCATCGATATGTAGAAGGCGGGAGTTTTTTGCCTAATGTACCTTTTTTACGGCGTATCCGAGAAGTGCTTCAAAAAGAGGAAACAATGATCGATTTTGCGAGCGGCGAACTGGCAGCAAACCTCTGTCCTGTGGAAGAAATCAATCATCTTATGAACGTGAAACATTATACAGACTATCTTGGATATGACAATCCCCAAGGCTGCGCGCCATTGAGAGAAACACTCGTCACGTATTTAAGAAAATATCGAGGCATTCAAACAACAGCATCATCGATTCTTATCACATCTGGCTCACAACAATCGTTATATTTAATTACCCAGTGTTTGCTTGCACCTGGAGATGCTGTAGCAATTGAAGATCCTTCTTATTGCTACTCATTGCCCATGTTTCAATCGGCAGGTCTTCGATTGTTTCGTCTTCCCGTTGATTATAAAGGAGTCCGTCCTGACGATATTCGTTCTTTATATAAAAAACACCGTATAAAAATGGTATTTTTAAATCCAAATTTCCAAAATCCTACAGGCACTCTTCTCGATAATGAACGTCGCATTGAATTACTAAATGTTGTGAGTGAGCTTGGCCTTCCAATTGTAGAGGATGATCCCTTTAGCCTGACTTCTTATAATGGGATACCGCCTGCACCGCTAAAATCTGTTGATTCAATCGGCTCGATCATTTATATTGGTTCTCTTTCTAAAATTGCAGCATCTGGGCTGCGAGTTGGATGGATGGTCGCTCCACACTCCGTTGTCGAACGATTGGCTGATGCTAGGCAGCAGATGGATTTCGGGCTTAGCATTGTTCCGCAAAAGGTTGCTGCTCAGTTTTTAAAGTCTCCATACATCGATCCTCATTTAGATCGTTTACGAATGCATCTGCTTTATAAACGGGATTTATTAATTGAAGCGCTTCAAAAAGAATTGCCGGACCTAGTCAGTTTCAAAGCTCCAGCAGGAGGCTTGCATCTATGGTGCAAAATTATACCAAAAGTGAATGATAACAAACTGTTTGAAGAAGCCATTCGAAGGGGAGTGATTTTTGCACCCGGCAGCGTCTATGGTTCAGATTCTGGTTACGTACGCTTCACATATGCAAGATCAAGAGCAGACGAGATAGCTCCAGGGATTGCGAAATTTGCCGCTGCCCTTCGATGTATTTTAAGTTAACAAAAAATAAAGGAGCTAACATAACAGAAAGCTAGTAAAACTAATTCATTTATATATACAAATAACAACAATCCCTTATTAAAAAAAGAAAACTATTAAACAAATTCCAATGTTCAAACTTCAGATGTTATATTTATGGTATCATAATGTTGTACAATAGGATTCGGCTCCTCAAGGGTGGTCTGGCTCATCCCCGTGAAAGGGGGTGAGGCGTATGACGGTATATGAATCACTATCAATCATGTTCCAATTCGGAATTTGGATAGTTGCATTCACAACACTGATTATCATGTTGATCAAATATACCAACAAAAAGAAATAGACCTCCCTTGAGCCCTAGACAAGTTTTTAGGGATGGTCTATTCTTGTAACCATTATGAGCCGCACCCTTATGGGAACGTCTATTGTACATAACCGTAGGTGTTATCAGCACCTGCGGTCTTTTTAGCTTATTATATCTTCATCATTATTATACACTTTTTTGCCAAAAAAGAAAACAAGAGGCTGCCTGCAAGTATTTTTTTAACTTTTTAGTGAGTTCATGAAACATTTCGTTCATATACAATTTTTGTATACGAATAGCAAATCCAAAAAAATAATTAAACATCTAATGTTCTATTTAATAATTCATAAGAAGGTAAATCAAAATTAGTATCATTATTGTTACTAAAATATATTAATTTACTTATATTTTCGAAAGGAAAAGTGTTCAAATGGGAATTGCAAATATTTTCTAATAACTTGAATGATGGATCCTCGGGTTGAACATTTAGATATTCTAAATATTTTATTGTATTTTTAGTTAAACTTTTCATTTTTTCACCTCTTCAGATAAAATTATCAAATCATTAGGATAGTAAATAAAATTTTCTGTTTATTTATTCCATCAATAAACTATAAATTTTCTTGCGTTTATGTTTATTGATTAAAATAAAAATAAGTCTTGATAAAGCATTCATGTTCTAATTTAAAATATGGATAGTCACATTTACAACATGATTATCATGTTGATCAAATATACCAACAAAAAGAAATAGACCGCCCTTGACACAGGTCTACGGTCTATTTCAGTAGAATCCAATGAGCCGCACCCTTGATGGGAATGCCTATTGTACAAAACCGTAGGTATTCGAGTATCTGCGGTTTTTTATCTTATTTTATCTGTATCATTATTATATACTTTTTGCCAAAAAAGAAAATTAGGGTTTCCTTCACTTGCATATAGCTTTTTTGTTAAATCAAAGAGAGGACCATACACGTTCAGAGCTAATTTTATTGTTTATAAAATGTAAAAGAAAAACATCTGGATTGCTAAGATTTTTCCACTGTTCAAAACCAAAGTCTTGATTAATATCATTTAAAAGCAACGACATTAGATTTCCGTGCGTGACGATGATCGTATGTTTATTCTCACTACTTAAAACGTCATGAATCACGCTTACTATTCGACACGTTGCTTCTTTGCTTGACTCTCCGCCTTCAAATTTTAAATCCATATTACTAAAAGTTGCTTTTAATTTTTCAAGCCAATCAGGAAGATCTTTTACGCTTAGTATACGTTCTGATAATCTGCTTTCAATCTGCATTTCAATTTTTGTATTTTCTACAAGTGGTTCGATCGATTGAATCGCTCTTACAAATGGACTTGTGATAATTCGGTCGATTTTAATATTTGAGAAAAATTTAGCTAATTCTATCGCTTGTTTATATCCTCTTTTTGTAAGACTTGATTCAGATGGTTGACCCTCCGCCTCACAATGTCTAATAACATAAATCTTTTTTTCCATAACATTCACTCTCCACTTTCTTGATATTGTCCGCTGTATATCCCTAGTCTTTTATTTGCTTCTTACTTGATGAGGATTATATTTTACAAGAACCCGATTCATAATTGTTATTAAATCATTAGTTTACTGAAAAAACTACTTGAAAAGAAATAATAAGTATGATAAATTTAAAAACGGAAAATTTATCATATAAGCTAAAAATGTATAACCTCAATAATTTGGTTTGAGGGTCTCTACCAGGAACCGTTAAAAATCCTGACTACAAAAATGTCATTCTTATTTTGTAGTCAGGATTTTTTGTGTCTTCAGAGCTTAAATATAGGAATGACTCAATATTGATTTTTGATAAAAGTAGTAAATTAAGGGGGAGCTTTAATGAATTTGAAAGTTATGATACTGGCTGCATCTACTATTGCGGTAGGATTGGTCGAATTAATAGTAGGTGGTATTTTACCTATTATTGCCGATGATTTAAATGTAACTCTTGGCACCGCAGGACAGCTTATTACTGTATTTGCTCTTGTTTATGCCATTTCTGGTCCCGTGCTGTTATCACTAACGGCAAAAATTGAACGGAAACGATTGTATCTTATAGCATTGTCTATATTTTTTCTTGGAAATTTGATGACATATTTTAGTCCGACTTTTTCCTTCATAATGGTTGCAAGAATCATAACGGCGATGAGCACTGCCTTAGTGATAGTACTTTCATTAACAATGACAGCCAGGATTGTTGAGCCGGCACATAGGGCGAAAGCTTTAGGCGTTATATATATGGGAATTAGCTCGTCCCTTGTTTTAGGAGTACCTATTGGAATTCTCATTACGAATGCTTTTGGGTGGCGTACCGTATTTCTAGGGATAGCTTTCCTTTCAATTGGATCTATCATTCTCATTTATTTATTTTTAGAGCGTATTCCTGTTGAAAGAATGAAGCCACTATCGGTACAAATAAAGACACTTGGAAATTTAAAAATTGCTACTGCACACCTAGCAACCATGTTTATGCTTGCTGGACATTATACACTTTATGCTTATTTTACGCCTTTTTTAGAAACTACATTAAATCTAAATCAATACTGGATAAGCATTTGTTATTTCCTGTTTGGACTTTCAGCGGTATGTGGTGGTGCATTAGGGGGGACACTTGCAGATCGAATTGGGTCTCACAAAAGTATATTACTAGTAATTAGTTCTTTTGCCATTGTATTATTTATACTTCCATACTCTACTTTTTCTTTTATATTATTTCTAGCGGTGATGATGTTATGGGGAGCACTTAGTTGGAGTCTTGCTCCTCCTCTACAGGATTACCTTATACAGACTGACCCTGAAACTTCTGATATTCAACAAAGTTTTAATAACTCTGCCTTGCAGATTGGGATTTCATTTGGATCAGCAATTGGCGGTGTAGTATTGGGAAAGACAGGTTCAGTATCAAGCACAGCTAACGTTGGTGCTGGAATCGTTATGATAGCTTTACTATGTGCCCTTTTTTCTCTAACAAGATCTACTAGTATTCATCAAACAGAAACGTCAAAATGATGATAGACGGCTTTTTTCATTGCTGCTGTATCTGAGTAGATTTTACATGGTGAAGTAGTTGGCTTGCATCTTTGTAAAAAATTAAAATAACCGAACCCTTAAGAACATTATTCAGATCAAGTTTTTGGGTAAAGTTGTGCTCCTAAATGCGAGGCTAATCAGTTTAAAACTTTACGTTAGATATAATATCTTTTATTGACGCAAAATGCGTTTCAAGCTATTTTCCAAGCTTATTTCTGATAGAGCTACAATGGCGGACATTATCAATCAAAATGTATTTTTTCACCCATAAATACAAGAAGCACGTTCATTAATCGTGCTTCTTGTAAGAAATAAGAATAAGACTAGTAATAAATCTCTTTACATCATATTTACTTTTCAAAACCACGCCTTAAAATCTGAAAATGGTTATTTAATTTTTCTCTCGTATATACAGCACTTTTATTTTCCAATAACATTGATACGATAGAAAATGCTACTATTGACCTTACTGTATCACAGATAAAATGGAGTTCATCTATACTAGAATAATTTAACTTTTCTATCCTAATTATTTCGCCAATTTTTTCAAGAGACGGTGATTCTACATGCTCTATAAGCGGATCTCCATATTTGCCGCTTCTTTTCTTTTTTAAGAAATACCTAAATTGTTTAATATTTATGGTTGTAAAAATGTTAATAAAAAAATCTTTTTTATTTAATGTTATTTCTATCATACTATCAAAAAAATACAAACCTAATTCAAATAAATCTACTGGCTGCCCTTTATATTTTTCTCTATATTTTTGTAAGAGAGGCTCCTCAACATCTTTCCTTAAAATATAGAAAATCAAATCTTCTTTATCAGCAAAATAAAGATAAAAGCTTCCCCTTGATATTCCCGCATTTTTAATTATGCGATTAATTGAAGTATCAAAATAAGGATATTGACTGAATTCTTTTTTTGCAGCAGCCAATATCCTTTCTTGTTTTTCCATAGATGCTTTAAAAAAAAGATCAGTAGGCATCTTCTTTCTCTCCCCTTATGTTGTCTAGCTTCTAAGGCTAACTCTTCGTGTCAAATGCTCTACATACGTATAGTTAAAAAGCAACTTTGATTATGTAGAGCATTTGCCTATTAGAGTTGAACCAACCTTTTCCGTTTTTCTTTTACTCTCTGCGTAAAGACTCAACTGGATCTAGTCTTGCAGCTTTATTTGCTGGCAAGAAACTAGCTATCATACTAATTATGACACTAATTCCAATCCCGGACAATATATACGTCGGCATAGTTTGAATAATACTAACATCAAAAAGTTTATTAGTGAAATGATTTAATCCAATTCCAATTAAATAGGTTAAAACTGTACCTATTAAACCACCAAAAACCCCCAGTAAAAAGCTTTCGGAAACAAAAATTCTGCGAATATCTTTCTTTCTCGCACCTAACGCTTTTAATACACCTATTTCCTTCGTTCTCTCGACAACACTAATATTCAAGACAACTAGAATCATAATAGCTGACACAACTAACGAAATACCAGCCACAGCTGCAAGTACATAAGTCAAAATATCTAGCATTTCTGTAAACATGGAGGCCATTGTCTCTTGCGCTGAACCAGTATATCCTAAATTTTTCACTTGCTCTTTAATGAAGTCAGCATTATCTGCATCATCAGCATGTAAATAAAGTACATTCGGTTCTAATTCTACCCCTTCCTCACTGAACCACGATTCAATGTCACTATAAGACATATATACTGCATTACCTGTACTCTCGTACACACCGCTTACTTGAAAACTTTCTGTAATCTTTTTTTCATCGACTACTATATTGACATCTATTGATTTTCCAATGATATCTTCGTTTAACGCTTCTGCAAGCATATTTGAAACAAGTATTTCTCCTTCTTTTGGCATCTCACCTTCAGTCAAATTAGAATCCATTAAATTAGATGAGGTTGAGATAAATTGCATAATCATTGTTTCATTATCTTGATACGATACACTATTACTACCTAATGCCGTCAAAGAATAGCCTTTTTCCGCAGAAGTCACATGCTCTATTTCTTCGAGTTTTTCTATGTCACTATTCGTAAAAGGCTCTGCCCCTCCAAACATATTCATCATTTGTGCTTGCTGTGCTTGTTGCTGCTCTTGTATAGATAAATTTTCAGATGCAGTATCATCTTTCGTTTCAGCTGGTTTGTTCACTTCTATAACTTCAGGGTTTACAAAACTATTCATTGTATCTGTAATATAACTTGTCACACCATTTCCAAGTGACAGCATCAAAATGACACTCATAATCCCAATACTTGAACCAAAAGCAACAAGCATGTTTCGTGAAAATTTCTCTTTCATATTCAATAAAGATAATCTCATTGCAGAAAAGAAACTCAAGTTTTTATTTTTAGAATTCGCTTTTTCTATATTTTTTTCCTGTATATGATGAATAGGTTCACGATCTCTATCTTCTACAATCTCACCATTATCAACCCTCACAACACGACTAGAGTGTGCGGCTACTTTATCAGAGTGAGTTACCATAACAACTAATTTCCCACGCTCAGCTATGCCTTTAATAATAGCCAGCACTTGATCTGTTGTATCAGAATCAAGTGCACCTGTTGGTTCATCGGCAATAATGATATCTGGGTCATTCACTAAAGCCCTAGCAATGGCTACCCGTTGTTTTTGCCCACCAGATATTTGGTCCGGCTTTTTATAAACATGGTCTTTTAACCCAACGTCTGTTAGAACTTGTAGCGCTCGTTTGTTTCTCGTTTTTGCATCTATATTAGATAATGTCATAGCCATTGCTACGTTATCCAATAAATTCAAATGCGAAATTAAATTAAAACTCTGAAAAACAAATCCTATATTTTCCTTATGATAATCTACTAATTCAGATTCTTTAAAAGCACCAATATTTTTCCCATTATATAAAAGTTCTCCTTGGAAATCCGAATCTAAGCCACCAATTAAATTCATTAGTGTCGATTTCCCACTACCTGATTCACCAATAATCGAGACTAATTCACCTTTATCAAAAGATATATTAATGTTTTTCAAAGCAAGGAATTCCTGATTTCCTGCTATTTTGTACGTCTTATAAATATTTTTTAATTCTAGTACCTTCATACACATATCTCCTATCAGTTATAAATCAATCATTTAAAATGACAACCTGTCATTTTTGTTTTTATCTTAAATGACAGGTTGTCATTCGTCAAGTGAATTTTTAAATACAATAATGAGGTTTGAATAAGAAAGGTCCCTTGGCATGATACCAGGTGTCCAACATTGTCATAACTTAAAGACCCTTGTGTATCACTATTAGTTATATCTTCGATTTTATAGTTTGCATAATCTGGAGCAACATCACTTATAAGATAATGAATCCCAAGACAAAAAGAAATAGGCCCCCCTTGAGTTTGAACACCGAGGAACCTATTCCGAATAAAGTCAATTGAGCCGCACCCTTGATGGGAACGTCTTATTGTACATACCGTAGGTGTTCGTGCACCTACGGTCTTTTTAGCTTATTTACTATTCATCATTATTATACACTTTTTTCCAAAAAAGAAAACCAGAACTATTTTAAATTACTTTTTACTATTAAAAAAGGTTTGTTAAAGATCACGATAAATTGTTATTCTTAATAAATAAATCGTAAACTTTACACCTCTACTTCATTTTTTGATTCTTATCAACCCTCCAATTTCCATTTTTCCATATTCATCCAAATAATTGATCTATGGACATGAAGTTTTTCTGCAAATTCTTATATAATAATGTAGATTTATCAAGGTTTGATAAATAATTAGGTATTGTCAGGCCTAGAGATAGTACCTTTATTTTTGTGTTCCATTATTTCCCATCTCCTTATTATGATAAGAATGTCTAAAAGCAAAAAAAGGACACAGAACAATGTCTCATACGTTATTCAGCGTCCAAAAAGTAAGGCTTATTCTTTTTAAAAAATCAAACTCTAAATATCAAATCTATAAACGATCCCATGACTGGTTGAAAGTCATTAATTAAAAGTTTGAACATGTCGGTTTAAGAAAAGGAAAATTTGGACTGTTACTAAGCTTTGAAGATGGCTCCTATGCTGGACTTATTTACGAGGCCATGTTTGCATATAATATGCAAACATAAATGCATGTAAAACTAAAGAAGCCACAGGGCTAATCACCATAATATGCCCACTTACAAATTTAGCTTATAAATTCTTCAAGGGCACCCCAAGTTCTTCGACCCACAATTCCATCTACAACAAGTCCTCTAGAGCGCTGAAACCCTCTCACTGCCTTTTCAGTCACAGGTCCAAAAATCCCATCAATTCTTCCAAAATAGAATCCTGCTCTGTTTAGAGCTTGTTGGAGTACTATAACATCTGATCCTTGATCGCCTCTACGAAGGGTACGACGTGTAATTTGACCATCAAGAACAGATGCTCTAAAAGTATCCATTTTAATTGTGCAACCATAAGGACTTTGGGTTGGATATACCACAACTACCATTTGTCGACCAGCCCTAGTAAAAGTCCTATGAATAAAAATTTGAGTTCCTCTTGAAAAATAACCTGGCACAGTTGCCCGAGCGTTAATTATTCTCCCTACATATTGTGAGTAATCTATTCGGTATTCAGAATAACCATCATACTGATTATCAGTATCAGTATATTCATATAGATAAGGGTTTTCATATGGATAATGGTTTTCGTATAGATAATGGTTTTCGTACATTTTTTAACCTCTTTTCTTATTTTTTTATTGGTTCTATTACCTATATATGCATTAAAAACCTAATTGTATAGGCAGATGTATTAATTCCCATTGTTGGGACAGTAACATAAAAAAGTACACAACATGTCATCTATAAAATTCATTCGATTATGCTACGCATAACAAACACCTGGACGCTGTCCAAACCTGTAAGAGGAACTTTTCCCCTTAACCCCTCGTCGGTCGTCGGCAGGAACAAATGTGGTTTGTTCAATTCCAAGAGGGTTCGAGCTTGTCAACTCCTTCATGCTCCCTTTGGTCCTCTTACTGTTGACAAACGCCATGCATGGCAGCACTACTCAAAAAAAATTTAAAATCCTTATTAACTAAAAAAACAGGAATGATAGTCCTGTTTTTTTTTAACATCTTTACTTAATGAGTCGGACATGGAATTGGTGGAAAAGGAACACAAAGTTGATATACAAATGTGTTATCAGTAGACATTTTTGTGAGATTGGTATTCAACAACATGAATTGTAATTCACCTTTAAACATAAAAAAACGTATAGGGTAAACCTATACGTCTAATCTGCTTCCTTTTCATCAACTAATTGTTTATTTAATTCATTCGTTCTTGTTCGCTTAATTCTCGTTGTTCACTTAATATGTAATCTTTTTTACCCCAATTATAGACTTTAGAGAGGGCCTTCTAATGATTACATTAAAGGAATAACAAAGCTATCACCAACATAATAAAAAGAACAAATCTTTATCACATTTCCCCACATGGATTAAGACATACCCTTGCAGTCATGTTATTGGAAAGTGGCGTAGAACATCAAAAACAGTAAGTACACGTCTAGACCACACCACCATCCAAATAACTGCTGATGTTTACTCCCATGTTACGAAGAAGCATGAAGAAGAATCAGTTCTTCTTTTAGATAATATCAAAATAAATAAGTGGGCTAATAAGTTAGCCCCACCGCTCTAAACCAAAGAATCACAGTATTTGTCGAAATACCCTTGCAGCTTATTCACTACAGACATTGGATCATGTCCTTCAATTTCATGGCGTTCTACCATTGTAATCAGCTCGCCATCCTTTAATAGCGCAAATGAAGGTGATGAAGGCGGATAGCCTGTGAAATAGCTGCGTGCTTTTGCAGTCGCTTCCTTATCTTGACCAGCAAAAACTGTGACAAGATGGTCTGGACGCTTATCATGATGAATAGAATGAAGAGCAGCTGGACGAGCAATGCCACCGGCACAGCCACAAACTGAATTAATCATCACGAGTGTCGTTCCTTTTTTCTCTAAAGCGTTTGTTACGTCTTCTGGGGTTGTCAGCTCTTCGTATCCGCCTCTTGTCATTTCTTCACGCGCTTGACGCACAACATCATTCATTAACATATTAAAATCCATATTCATCATTTTTCGCTCCCTTTCAACTACCTTGTAATGTTGTTCAAAAATTTAAGAAAAAATGGTTGCAGCATTACAATTTCATCCAGATTCTTCAGTTCCTTTTTGAACACTTACTTGTGATAGTAACATCATAGCAGGTTTACAATAATTATTTCAAATATTTAAGTTATGCACTGTTAAATTACTGTTTTCTCACTTAATTAAAAGAACAAATACAAATGCAAAGCGGTCAAAAAAAACGGTTAAGATGGTAAAAAGTTTTTTTCCTTTATGTTTAGCTTCTTTGTTGTTGGGCAATATAATAATACATCTAGAATCCATACCCCTAAACTCCCTAGATGTTTTTTGGATAGCGAGCCCCGCTATCCCTTTTTTGTTTTACCTTACAAATACATGATGGCCAGCCTCTGATAATAAAGTTATCATGAACGAAACTGGCCCCTTACTCGTAATATCGCAGGTTAACTTGGTTAGACTTGTTACTAAATAGAAAACCAAATTAGAGCTGCATTACGAAAGGAGCCATTAATATGAAGGATACCACAAAATACGTAGGTTTAGACGTGTCAAAGGAAAAAATTGCTGTTGCGATCGCAGATGAAGGAAGAAATGAACCAAGATATCTTGGGATGATTTCTAATACACCAAATGCTATCAGACAGTTAGTTAAAAAACTGGGTAATCCAGATCAATTAAAATTTTGTTATGAAGCAGGTCCAACGGGATATGGTATATACCGTTTGCTCGTAAGCATTGGAGTAGAATGTGCAGTCATTGCACCCTCACTTATTCCACAAAAACCAGGAGATCGAGTAAAAACAGATCGTCGAGATGCACTCCGTTTAGCACAATTATTTAGAGCCGGAGAGCTTACATCTATATACGTACCTACCAAAGAAGATGAAGCGCTTAGAGATTTAGTTCGTATTCGAAAAGATGGAAAAGAAGACGAACTTCGAGCTAAACATCGTTTAACTAAATTCTTATTACGACGAGATATTCATCCTCCTAAAGGGATAAAAAGATGGACATATGCTTATCGTGAATGGTTAGAAACACTTACATTTGAAAATTCAATGTTACGTCTTGTATTTGAAGAATATCTTCATGAGCTGCTAGTAATAGAACAACGCATTAAACGGATTGACAATGAAATACAAAAGCAAGCTGAAGAAGGTTTCCATGCCCCAATGATCCAAGCACTTCAAGTATTAAGAGGTGTGGCAACGATAACCGCGACAGGACTAGTGGCTGAGATTGGATCATTTCGTCGTTTTAAGACGCCAAGTCAACTAATGGCTTACGCAGGGTTAGTTCCAAGTGAACACTCAAGTGGAGAAATAAGAAAACAGGGAAGTATTACTAAAACAGGAAATCGCCATCTTCGTTGGCTGCTAATAGAATCCGCATGGAGCTATCGATACAAACCCGTAGTCAAGGGCAAATTGAAAAAAAGGCAAGAAGGGCAATCTGCTTCCATTAATGCAATCTCATGGCAAGCACAACAACGTTTACACAAAAAGTATTATCGTCTACTAGCTAGAGGAAAGGCAAGTGGAAAAGCTGTTACTGCAATAGCAAGAGAGTTAGCAGGTTTTGTTTGGGCAATTGCGCAAGAAATCGAATCAGTAAAAGATAAATATACGACAGTAAACTAAAACGACTTAAATATTTTTAAACACATAACATACGATGAAATAAAACATAGGACAAGAATTGAATAAGAGTAGGGCTCGGAGGCAAAGACAAAAACCGGAAAGGAGAATCCACGAGTTTCACTTGTGACAGTCCAATTTGGATGGATTCACGTATAAAGTTAGTGGAAGCTCCCCAGACGGAAAGATAAAATGTGAAAACCCACGGATATCAGTATGCTCACCGTCGTAGAGTATTTTTGCCTTCGTGCCGTGTGCTTAACCAATGAAGGTCCGTCAATAAGGTGCTTCGTCGAAGTATAAAAACTTGACACGGAGTCCTCTGCGGGCATGAGTCTTACGCCAAGACGCCAATTAATAAGATAAATTGGCTACACCCCAAAGGTTATCATGCCCGCCACTCCGTATAAAGTTTTTTGTGAGAACACTAAAATAGTGGTCTTTTCTTAAGGTTGCCCTAAAATAGCACATTTTGTAAAAAATAGAGTAGGGACTTGAAAGTTTCGTTCATATCAGTGAAACTTCCATGAGTGGGGGTTTTCTTTCATCCCCCACTCATGGTTAGTTGAACCAATCGGACATTTGACTTTCAGTTATCCCCCACCTAGACTTCTTTCATTCTCTTACTCTTGAGGTGGGGGCTTACTGCCAGTTAGATGTGGGATAACTGTGATGTTTTTCTTTTAAGTAGGATAGTCGGAAAGTGAACTTTCAGTTTTAGAGTACATATGATATTTTGCTATAATTGGCATTAATGGTTATTTCACCTCCCTTCATGGAAAACATGAAGAAATGAATACGAGAAACTTGTATATTTGTTATCCCATTCTAATAATTTAGTATTTTTGTTATTGTTATTGGAGGTTAATTATATGGCTTTTAGGAGGGCTGCATCCAAAGATGCTTTGCTTCTTAGCAACCTTGCATTACGTTCAAAAGCATACTGGGGATACGATGACAAATTTATAGAAGCATGCAAAGAAGGATTGACAATAACTACAGAATATATTGCTAAAAATCCGGTATATCTTTTAGAGCAAAAAAATGAAATACAAGGATTTTATTGTTTTGTAGTGGCAGCTGAAAAATTAGATTTGCTATTCGTTGATTCAAAACATATTGGCAAGGGGATTGGCAAAAAACTTTGGAAGCACCTAATACTTATAGCGAAGCAGCTTGGACTAAGTAAATTTACAATTGACAGTGACCCAAATGCAGAAGATTTTTATAAAAAGATGGGGGCTGTACGTATTGGTGAAATTCCATCTACAGTATTCTCCAACAGAAAATTGCCATTAATGCAAGTAATGCTTGATTAGTGTTATATAGAATAGGTGTCCAAAAGAACGCTTCAGCGTCCTTTTGAGTCACCTTTTTTTTAATAGATAGACGTATTTTCTGTTGACATATTCTCTAAAATTTCCTTCACTCGCTGTAAGAAACGGCCACATATGAGACCATCCAACACACGGTGATCCAGTGATAAGCATAAGTTCACCATGTCACGCACAGCGATGCCATCGTTTCTGACAACTGGGCGTTTCACAATCGATTCTACTTGCAAAATAGCCGCTTGAGGGTAATTGATAATGCCCATAGACTGTACTGAGCCAAACGATCCTGTATTATTTACCGTAAACGTACCGCCTTGCATCTCTGCTGATGTTAACGTACCAGTACGTACTTTTTGAGCCAATTCTGTAATCTCGCGCGCAATGCCCTTGATCGATTTTTCATCGGCATGTTTGATAACAGGCACAAATAAAGCATCTTCCGTTGCGACTGCAATTGACAAGTTAATTTCTTTTTTCTGGATAATCTTATCGCCTGCCCACATTGCATTCATTTGTGGAAATTCTTTCAGCCCTTGGGCAATTGCTTTTACAAAAAATGCAAAATAGGTTAAAGAAAAGCCCTCTTTTTCCTTAAATAATTGCTTTTGTGATTCTCGAAGGGAGACAAGATTGGTAACATCCACTTCTACCATCGTCCAAGCATGAGGTATTTCATGTTTGCTGCGCAGCATGTTCGTTGCGATCGCGCGCCGAACACCAGTGACAGGAACTTCAATGTCTCCCTTTACAGACGGAACAACTGCTGGCTGTGAGGAGATAGAACTATTTACTTTGTTATCTATTTTTAAAGCTGTATCTGCTGTCTTTGGTTGTTGTTGCGGAATCTGCCCAGAGTCGATGATTTTCAGCAAATCTTTTCTTGTAATGCGTCCTCCCATCCCAGTCCCTTCTACAAGGGACAGATCGATGCCGTGTTCCTGAGATAACTTGAGAACGGCAGGTGAATAACGCATTTTTTTGCTGCTGCTGTTTTCTTGCTTTTGTTCCTTCTCAACAGAATCAACTACATCCATTGTTTTTTCGATTTCAGTTTGAGCTGTTCCTTCGACTTCCATTTTACAGATCACTTCGCCAACTGAGAGCGTCTCTCCTTCTTGCGCAACAATTTCTTTTATGATCCCTGTAAAAGATGATGGTATTTCTGCATTTACCTTGTCTGTCATGACATCTGCAATTGGATCATATTTATTTACATGATCGCCTACAGCAACGAGCCATTTACTAATGGTTCCCTCCGTTACACTTTCTCCTAATTGAGGCATTGTAATGATTTCGAGTGCCAACGAGATTCCCTCCCTACATATTTAAATGAACGCTACTAAAGAGTTTCATAAGGAAACTGAATAAACATGTTATCGTTCAAATACAATCCAGTGAACTACTCACCAATTATTGACCTTGCGGTCTGATTGAAGTGGGAGCTTCTTGGGATCTAGATACTTTTGTTAGCTATCTATTTTTACCAAGCTATAAGGGCAGTCCCTGCCCCTAGAGAAAATACCAACTACATGGCTAATTTCAGCAAGTTCTTACTTGCATTCACATCCCTGTCATCAACCTTCCATAGTGTATAGGTTGATTATAGAACAATATTTTGGCTTACACCAACCGAAAATTCATCTCCTACTTTCATTGGGCTATGCCCTTCACATTTAGAAGTGGGAGAATTCTTTTCGGAAATCCAGTTAAAATGCTGCTAATTCTCGCATTTTCTTTTCTACTTTTTCAGGATTGACCATGAAAAATTTCTCCATTGTTGGTGCATATGGCATTGCTGGTACATCTGGGCCAGCTAATCTCATAATTGGAGCATCTAAATCAAAAAGGCAATTTTCAGCGATTATAGCTGAGACCTCACTCATAATGCTGCCCTCTTTATTGTCTTCAGTTATTAAAAGTACTTTCCCCGTTTTTTTCGCAGCATCAATAATCGCTTGCTGATCGAGCGGATACACTGTGCGAAGATCTAAAATATGCGCTTCTATTCCATCTTCCGCCAGCCGCTCTGCAGCTTGAAGCGCAAAATGAACGCAAAGACCATATGTAATGATCGTAATATCTTCTCCATCACGTTTAACATCTGCTTTACCGATTGGCAACACATAATCATCATCAGGAACTTCACCTTTAATTAAGCGGTAAGCACGTTTATGCTCAAAAAATAAAACTGGATCATCATCACGAATAGCTGCTTTCAATAAGCCTTTCACATCATAAGGAGTCGATGGAATGACAATTTTTAGACCGGGTTGATTTGCAAAAATCGCTTCCACTGACTGTGAATGATAAAGTGCACCATGAATGCCTCCACCAAATGGCGCCCGGATGACAAGCGGACAATGCCAATCGTTGTTGGATCGATAGCGGATTCGGGCGGCTTCGGAAATGATTTGATTAATTGCTGGCATAATAAAATCGGCGAATTGCATTTCTGCAATTGGGCGCATGCCGTACATAGCAGCTCCAATACCTACACCAGCAATCGCTGATTCTGCAAGCGGAGTATCAATCACACGCTCTTCGCCAAACTGCTCAAAAAGTCCATGCGTTGCTTTAAAAACGCCTCCTTTTTTCCCAACGTCTTCCCCGAGCACGAAGACACTCGAATCCCGTTCCATTTCCTCACGAATTGCCATCGTTACTGCGTCAATATAAGAAATAACTGGCATCTCTTTACTCCCTCCTAATTTTTCTCTCAACTTACCTTCATTTCGAAAGAGGTTGTTCAAAAAGTACGTCCGTGCCATTACTACGACTTTCTGGAACATACATACCATTGATTAGACAGTTTTTATTCAGCATAAACGTATTTCAATGCTTCCTCCGGCTCAGCATAAGATGCATTTTCAGCATAATCTGTCGCTTCATTAACCAATTTCATGATGCGCTCGTTGATCGCTTTTTCCATGTTCTCATCCATAATGCCGTTTTCCTTTAAGTAGGCCGCAAAAGTAATGATGCTATCTTTTGCTTTTGCCTCAGCAACCTCGTCGCTTGAACGATAAGTTCGATCATCATCATCAGAGGAGTGGGCTGTAAGGCGGTAAGAAATAGTTTCTACCAACGTTGGCCCCCCGCCGCTCCGTGCTCGATCCGCAGCTTCTTTGACAGCTCGGTAAACTTCCAATGGATCATTCCCATCTACAGTGATACCTGGCATACCATAGCCAACTGCACGATCAGATACATTTTCACAAGCAAGCTGCTTCTCAATAGGAACAGAGATCGCATACCTATTATTTTCACACATGAACACTACTGGAAGCTGATGAACCCCCGCAAAGTTCGCTCCTTCATGAAAATCACCTTGATTGGAAGAGCCTTCTCCAAATGTGACAAAAGCAACAAAATCTTCTTTATTCATTTTACCTGCAAGTGCGATGCCAACTGCGTGCGGCACTTGGGTCGTGACCGGTGAAGATCCGGTAACAATTCGATTTTTCTTTTGACCAAAATGACCTGGCATTTGACGGCCACCAGAATTTGGATCCTCCGCTTTAGCAAAAGCTGAAAGCATTAACTCCTTTGTTGTCATGCCAAACCGCAAGACAACTCCCATATCACGATAATAAGGCAGTACATAATCTTTATCCTTGTCGAGAGCAAAAGCAGCGCCAACTTGTGCAGCTTCTTGACCTTGGCAGGAAATAACAAATGGTATCTTTCCAGAACGGTTTAGCAGCCACATCCGCTCGTCAATACGGCGGGCTAAAAGCATCGTTTCATACATTTCTAATACATTTTCATCTGATAATCCTAAAGCTTGGTGACGATTGATTGCCATTATATGAACCTCCTTCATGTTTTTTATTCGACAGTATCGTTTTTTCTACGCATGAATGGCCTTTCCATCTACTGCCAATGCTGCCTCTGCCATTACTTCGCTTAATGTTGGATGCGGATGGATCGTATTTGCAATCTCCCATGGAGTTGCATTCAACACCCGAGCTAGGCCTGCTTCGGAAATAAGATCGGTGACATGAGGGCCAATCATATGAACACCTAAAATATCGTCTGTTTCTTTATCTGCAACAATTTTTACAAATCCATCCACTTGCCCAAAGACAAGCGCCTTGCCAATGGCTCGAAAAGGAAATTTCCCTATTTTAAGTTCGTATCCCTTTTCAGTTGCTTGTACTTCTGTATAACCGACACTAGCGATTTCTGGCTGACTATAGATACAAGCTGGAACAAGTGTATCGTCCAACGGATCAGGGGTGTTTCCCGCAATATGTTCTACCGCAATAATCCCTTCATGAGAAGCGACATGTGCAAGCTGCAAACCGCCGATACAATCGCCAATTGCATAAATATGTGATTCCTTCGTCTGACAATATGGATTTACTTGGATGCATCCATTTTCTACTATAATCTGTGTATTTTGTAAACCGATATTTTCGATGTTGGCTGATCTGCCAACAGCTACAAGAATCTTTTCAGCTGTATAGGCTTGTTCTATCCCTTTTACCTCTGCACTAATCGTCACATGACGATCTGTTTTTTCTATTGTTTCGGGGAGAACTTTTGCTTTCGTTACAATTTTTAAACCCTTTTTCTTTAACAGGCGCTGCAATTCTTTTGAAATATCATGATCTTCCGTTGGAACAAGACGGTCACTATATTCAAGAACCGTTACCTCCACCCCAAAGTCTGAAAGCATAGAAGCCCATTCTATCCCGATTACACCACCACCAACAATGATGACTGATTTCGGCAGCTCTTCCAGTTCCAGTGCATCATCTGAGGAGAGTACATACTTTCCATCTATCATAAGATTCGGAAGTGTTCGCGGCTGAGATCCTGTTGCAATAATAACATTCTTAGGGATAAGCATTTCGTTTTCTTCGCCATTTTCCATCTCAACAGAGATTGTTCCAGGCATTGGCGAGAAAATGGATGGTCCAAGAATCCTCCCAAAGCCATGATAAACATCGATCTTTCCTTGCTTCATTAAATACTGAATACCTTTATGAAGCTGGTTAATAATGCTATTTTTACGTTCCTGAACTTTTGTAAAGTCTAAACTCACGCTGTTTATATTTACTCCGAATTCACTTCCACGTTTTGCTGTAGCGTAGACTTCAGCACTGCGCAGCAACGCTTTACTCGGAATGCATCCTTTATGAAGGCAAGTTCCGCCAAGCTTTGATTTTTCAACTATAGCGGTTTTTAAACCTAACTGAGAAGCACGTATTGCTGCCACATAACCGCCAGTTCCGCCTCCAAGAATCACTAAATCATATTCTTGCGACATTTTTTTCATCCTCCCCTACAACAAATATTTTTTCCTTTAAGAGGTTTTTTTCATAAGTACTGGAAATAGAAGCGGGATATTTTTATGGAAATTTTACTATTCCAGTTACCATGTATATTCAGTGACGAGAATTTATGTTAAGAGCATACATACTCAGTGAGATAAGCTTAATCGTCACTTTCCCTTCTCTCCCAGTTTCGTCCTTCATGTTCTACCGTCTTCCCTGGATAATCTTTAGCATGCTCCTCACCATTTAATACACGGAGTGCACCTTCTGCCAATGCTTTTAATTCATTTTCTCCAGGCTGTACAATAACGTCGGCAATCCAGCTTATTTTTTGGCTGATCGCTTGTACAAATTGGCTGCCATACGCAAGGCCGCCTGTCAAGATGATGGCATCGACATTGCCATCTAAGACTGCACTCGCCGCGCCAATTTCTTTGGCAATTTGATAGGCCATCGCATCATAGATAAATTTAGCATACATATCACCATTTTCTATCATCTTCTCAATCTTGACCGCATCATTCGTACCGAGATATCCTACTAGTCCACCTTGTCCTACCAGTTTCTTTATTATCTCCTCTCGATAATACTTGCCTGAGAAGCACAATGCAACCAAGTCACCTGCTGGAACGGTTCCTGCCCGCTCAGGGCTAAAAGGCCCGTCGCCATTCAGCCCATTATTTACATCAATTACTCGGCCCCCTCGATGGACGCCAACTGTTATTCCGCCGCCCATATGGACAACAATAAGCCGCAAATCTTGATAACTTCTCCCAAGCTGCTTTGCAACTCTTCGCGCAACAGCCTTTTGATTAAGAGCATGAAAAATACTTTTTCTTTCAATAAGCGGTAATCCCGAAATCCTAGCAATTGGCTCCAACTCATCTACTACTACGGGATCAACAATAAAAGAAGGAATATCTAGTTCTCTAGCAATTTCAAATGCAAGAACTCCACCTAAATTAGAAGCATGTTGACCAGCATACCCTTTGCGAAGATCTTCAAGCATTTGTTCATTTACTACATATGTACCTCCCTCAATTGGGCGCAACAATCCACCCCGGCCACAAATAGCACGGAGGCTTGATAAAGGGATATTTGCTTTTGAAAGAGTGTCTAAAATAATTTTTTTTCGACTTTCATATTGATCAAATACAGAATGAAATGTATTCAGTTCTTGAATGGAATGACGAATCGTTTCTTCAAAAATGGCATCATCCTCTTGAAAGACACCAATTTTAGTAGAAGTAGATCCAGGGTTGATTACAAGAATGAGTTGTTTTTCTTGCAATATGTGTACCGTTACGAAAAACTTATAAAAACTCTCTACTGCAATAAGTTAGATTGAAGAACATCATCATGACGAAAATTAGAAGCCGCAGTAGTATATCTTCTTCGTTTTTAACATGTTGCACGTTTTTCGATAACGACTACCCTCCTTATGCATGTCGGTTTATCGAGATACCTTTCGCTGCAACCTTCGAAAGTGTTTCTCTATACTTTTCATCTTGATGTTGCAAGGGGCAAGACCCAAATTAATATCCAGTATTCCCCAATATTAGAGGGAATCGCATCTAGCTGGCTAAACACGTGTACTGATAAAATTCATTGAAGTTAGGTCTTAATCAACGATGCCTTCTACGTCTTTCGTTGTTGATAACTGAATCATCCCAGATGATCAATTCCCCGCCGCACCAAAAAGAATTGCTTTATTAGCACGGCAGGCGAATTTGCATCGTTGGAGGATAGAATGGGTGTAACTTTACTTATTGCCAAGAAGGAGAAAGTGCCTCATGATCCACTTTGTCAGCGTCCTCTAAGATTATTCATACACGAGCACTTAATATATGTCGTTCGTTCAATAAAAATGGACTGCGAGATTTTCTCATTTTCTCAATTCTTTCTTCCGCCATTCGATCTGCTGCTGCATAAGTCGGAATGGAATCACGTTTTGCAATTTCAATGACCTTTTCGACATTCTGATAAATCGATTCAACGCGCTTCATTGCCCGGTCTTTATTATACCCATATAATTCGTCGGCAACGTTAATGACGCCCCCAGCATTAATGACATAGTCAGGTGTATAGACAATACCCATTTCATGAATCTGATCGCCATGTCGAGCTTCTTTTAATTGGTTATTAGCCGAGCCAGCAATGACTTTTGCTTTTAACTGAGGTATTGTCTCATCGTTGATGATTGCACCTAAAGCACAAGGCGAAAAAATGTCGCAATTTACACGATAAATTTCATCTGTGTCTACAGCAGCTGCACCAAATTCTTCGACTGCACGCTTAACAGCTGCTTGATTAATATCTGTAACAACAAGCTGTGCTCCTTCTTTGTACAAATATCGGCACATCTCAAAAGCAACATTCCCGACACCCTGCACAGCAACTGTCCGGCCTTCCAACGAGTCAGTACCAAAGGCTTCTTTTGCCGCTGCCTTCATTCCGACATAACAGCCGTAAGCAGTTACTGGAGATGGATTTCCAGATGATCCAAAAGCAGGGGAAATACCTGTTACAAATTTTGTTTCTTCGTAAATCGTATCCATGTCTGCTACAGTCGTTCCAACATCTTCTGCTGTAATATAGCGCCCATTAAGTCCTTGAATAAAGCGCCCGAATGCACGAAACATCGCTTCACTTTTATCTTTTTTTGGATCACCGATAATGACTGTTTTTCCGCCGCCAAGATTTAAACCAGCAGCAGCGTTTTTGTAGGTCATTCCACGCGCCAACCGCAGGGCGTCTTCTATAGCTGCTTCTTCAGAATCATATGTCCACATTCTCGTTCCGCCTAATGCTGGTCCTAATGTTGTATCATGAATCGCAATGATTGCTTTAAGCCCCGATGCTTCATCGTAGCAAAATAATAGTTGTTCATAATCATATTTCCCCATGTAATCAAAAATTTGCATGATAAATCCCCCTGTCGTATCGTCAGATTATTGAAAAGTTGTCGAGAGAATCGCAAGTGCAATTGAATAGAGCTTATTTTGTGCACTATCTGCCCTTGATGTTAACACAATCGGAGCTTTTGCACCTACTACTACTGCTCCTACTTTTGCTTTGCCAAAATAAATAAGCGACTTATATAATATATTTCCTACTTCAATATTCGGTACGAGCAAAATATCCGCTTTGCCGGCTACCTCGCTCGTGATTCCTTTTTGCTTCATTGCGGTTATAGAAATTGCATTATCTAATGCCAAAGGGCCATCAATGACACAATCTTGAATTTGCCCCCTTCTATTCATTTGCGTTAGAGCAGCAGCATCAATAGTTGCTTGCATTGCGGGATTTACTACTTCAACAGCTGCTATTGGTGCAACTTTAGGATTGTTAACCCCAACTGCTCTAGCAATGATAACTGCATTTTGCACAATCTGTACTTTTTCCTGCAAATCTGGTGTTATATTCAAAGCGGCGTCTGATACAAAAAGCAAACGATTAAATCCAGCCGCCTCAAAACAAGCAACATGAGAAAGTATACGAGTGCCGCGCAAACCAAGCTCTCGATGAAGAACTGCTTTCAAAAGGGTAGATGTTGCAATATTGCCTTTCATTAAAACACTTGCCTCTCCACTTCGAACTGCTGCTACGGCACAAGCTTCAGGTGATGATGAATGTTTGATGCTTACATGTGCGCTTTTTAGCAATTGTGGATGATCCTTTTTTAATAATGTTTCTATCGCTGTTTGATCCCCAAACAACATAAAGGAAGCGAGTTTTCCTTCCACTGCCAGCGCTACTGCTTCCAGTACTTCTATATCGGCAGCGGCTGCAATTGCGATCGTTTGTTGCGGCATGGCTGCTGCTCTTGCGATTAATTCGTTTAAAACCATTTTCCCTGATCCTCTCTTCTGTTTCACACGATCAATTAAATTTGCAAGTTTTATGCCAATGAAACAAAGATTGAAAACGCTTTATTTCACTGATTATTATTTGCAATTAATTGCACAGAATGAAGTTTATTGCATGCTAAAACTATCAATTGAAAACTTTTCCAGTTTGTAATAAAGACTGCGGATAGAAATTCCTAATTGCTTCGCAGTTAATGTTTTGTTGCCTTTATTTTGTTTTAACCTTTGCAAAATCACTGTTTTTTCAAAATCAAGCAGGATTGAAGCCAAATCCTCATGCCCTTCGACAGCTGTAAACCTTTCTTTTTCTACTTTTGGCGTTTCCCATTCCGTGCTTTTTAGGAATTGTAAATGTTTCACATCAATATGTGTTTCATTAAATTGCATAAATATCATCGCTCGCCCAAGAATATTTTCTAATTCACGAACATTTCCCGGCCACTCATATGAAAATAAAGTTTTCATTGCACCGCTTGTTACGCCTTCGACATTGCGTCCATAGTCTTGATTAATTTTTTGAATTAATCGATGGCAGAGTTCAGGAATATCACCTTTTCGCATTCGAAGAGGAGGAATATGTATTGGCATTCTATTTAAACGATAATATAAATCTTCGCGAAATGTTCCTTCTGCCATTCTTTTTTCTAAATTTACATTAGTAGCGGCAATAATTCGAACATGTATCGGAATCGCCTTGGTTCCCCCGACTCGAACGATTTCATGCTCTTGAAGAACACGAAGTAATTTTGCTTGGGTATTGGCACTCAGTTCACCAATTTCGTCAAGAAAAATGCTTCCATCATTTGCTTCTTCGAACAAACCTTTTTTTCCACCTTTTTTTGCTCCAGAAAACGCGCCGTCTTCATAACCAAAGAGTTCACTTTCCAGCAGCGATTCTGAAATTGCGGCACAGTTGACACGAACAAATTTGTTATAGCGTCGGTCACTAGCATGATGAATGGCATGAGCAAACAATTCTTTGCCTGTTCCTGACTCTCCTCTAAGTAAAATTGTCGCTGGCGTTTTAGCCCCCAGCTTTGCTTGCCCAACGGCAAGGCTCATTTCTTCAGAATCACCAATAATATCTGCAAATGTGTACTTCGCTTCAAGGGTACGGATTATTTGACGAGCTCGATCCAATTCCTTTGTCAATGCTTGGATTTCAGAAACATCGTGAACAACACCGACACTTCCTTTTAATGTATCATTTACAATAATCGGGGCAACATTGACGATAACCTCTTTTTTTAATGGCCCTAATAGCATTTTAACGCCCCGAACTGCTTTACGAGTGTTCAACACTTTCAAATGCATACTTTCTCCTTCAGAAATATCCGCAGTAGCTGGTTTGTCGATCACTTGCTCTTTCGTCAAGCCTGTAATTCTTGTATAAGCTGGATTGATTAAAATTCCACGGCCTCGTTCATCTACAACCGATATAGCATCGTCGCTTGAGAAGATAATAGCTTCTAACATTGTTTGTATTTCCTTTAAATTTGTTACTTCTTCGGCTAATCGGACTACTTCTGTCGTATCTTTAAAAACGGATAATGCACCAATCATTTCATCTTGCTCATTAATCATCGGGATTCTAGTAGCGATAATGTTTAATCCGTTATTCAACACGCCTTTTTGGTTTATTTCTGCAACTCGTGTCTGCAGCACCCTAAGCATCTTCGTATCTGGTATCACTTTTCGAACATCGTTTCCTACAGCATCCTGCTGTGAAACGCCTGTCATTCTTTCGGCACTTTTATTAAAATAAATAACCTTGCCCGTTTTATCAATGACTACCATGCCTTCATCTGTCGAATTAAAAATTAAATCTCTTTTGTACGTTTCGTTCATTAAAGTAGTGATTAATTCACCTTTTTCTTCCATCAGCTGCGCAATTAAATATGCGATGCTTCCAGGGATAAGCACCGTATTTTTGCTTCTAGCTTCTCGAATTTCTCGAAAAACATTGTCATCTCCTGTTACATCAAAAATAATATCAATCTCATCGTTTAACCAATCTCGCCATTGTGCTCCTGTTTTTATCCCTGCTTCTCTCGCTTTTTTCATCCCTTCTGCTTGATCATTAGGGTCAACAACAGCAACGATGCGAAAAGTCGTTTCTTTTAAAATTTCTAATATTGCTTTTCCGCCTTTACCACCGCCAACCACTAAGACATTTTGCAAGGTTTTTCCTCCTTCATCCCAACACTCTTTTGCAATGATCTTCACGTCTCTATTTTAAGGAAAAATCAATCCCTTGACAAATTTATGTGATGTTATATGCTTTTTTAGAAGCATGATATGAAGGAGAATAAAGTAATGGGACGTTTGGTGGCGCTGATTATCTTAGTCATTCCAGGTATTTTAGCTGGCTATGGAATTAAAATGATGAGGGACATGCTATTCGGCATCTTGCTTCATCCTTATCCTAATCTCAGTATTCAATTTTTATTAGGACTCGTATTCTTTGTTGCTGGATTAAGTTTTATTGCAGGTTTTATATTTAGACGTGATCAAAAACGAAATAAAGTACAAAAACGTTTTATTAGAAAAAAAAATGAATGAAAAGAAAAAAGCTGTATGATTGCATACAGACTTTTTTTATGCTGGAAAAAATCGATTCCAACCTCAATATTTTTTGTCTCGCAATTTAACTGCCAATGCGGGAAAATCAGTGATAACTGCTGTACATTGATAGGAAAATAGCCGCTGTAAATCTCTTTCTCTATTGACAGTATATGGTCTTACAGAAATACCGTTCTCCTCAGTTGCTCTTATAGCTTGTTCAGAAATAACTCCCCATTTCGGATGAATTCCTTTAGCACCGATAGATTCCGCATAGACCCACGGCATAAAAATGTTTTCTGAATACAGCGGCGCTGTTTCTATTTCTGGTGCAATTTGATGACAATGTACGATTGAATAGTGGTTAAAAGATGAGAAAATGATTCTGTCCTCCAGTTGATAATCTCTCACTAATTGCACCACTTTATTTTCGAGTTCCAATGAGTTGGACTTGTTTGATTTAAATTCTACATTACAAATTAACGTGTTGGTGCATAGCCAGTCAAAAACCTCGACCAACGTGGGAATATAATGCTTTCGATTGAGATGCTTCCACATATAGCTGGCATCCATCTTCTTTAGTTCTCGGAGTGTATAATGTTTCACATGACCTTTTTTATTTGTCGTCCGATTTACTTTACGATCATGGATGACAACAATTTCGCCATCCGCAGATAGCTGAACATCCAGTTCAATACCATCTGCTTCCATTGCCTCCGCTGCTATAAAGGCTTCCATTGTATTTTCAGGATGTGTTCCCGATGCCCCCCTATGAGCAAAAACCATCGTTTTTTTCATCTGTTAATTCTCCTCTTCATTGTTTCATCTGCATTTCTCTAATCTATTTTTATGAGCAACATCACGATAAATTCCGAATCAGTTCGTGCAAGAACAAGTTGCCTATAAAAAGTGAAAGTTGAAGAAACTTTGCAAATTTGATGAAGATTCATCACTGCAAAGATTGTATAATTTAATGAAAATTTAATGAAAACATATCATTCATAAGGTTATTTATTAAAAACAATTGCAGGAACAGATGCTTAGACATTATATTACAGTAAAGCCGTCGACGAAATACATTCATTCCCCAACGATATAATTTAGACATTGTTCATATTATACGTTGCGTTAACTATTTTTATAATTGGACAAAATAGCACAAAAATATTAAAAATAGTCCGATGGAATTATCATATCTTCGTAAAACTGTTTAGGTACGATAAGATAATGATAAAATAGTGGAATAACTAAGGCGTTTATAGTCAAAATCGATTAGAGATCGTTTCAATAATGGTAAGGATTATAACTTTTGAATGAGTTAATCAACCAATTCCATCTAAGGCTGCATGAATTTATACATAGAAAAAAAGCCTCGTCGTACAGGCGGGGCTTCTTCATTTCGGCCAGTGCCGCATCATGAAAACGTGTACATATTTATCGCGATGAATACGAAAAAAATATCTGAATTGCAATGAGCTATTTATCGAACAGATGACGACTTACTTAAATCGAAGATGAACTTATCGCTGGTATAAGATTTATCGGAATGATGACGCCCAATTCATCGGAGAAAGTGAGTAATTGAGCGATACAAACCCAGTAATACCAAAGCTATGAAGCGCGGTGTTCTAATCTAAGCTTGTCTGCAACCATCGCTATAAACTCTGAGTTGGTTGGTTTTGCTTTTGACATGCTGATCGTATAGCCAAATAAAGAAGAAATTGAATCAATATTGCCTCTACTCCAAGCGACTTCAATAGCATGGCGAATCGCTCGTTCTACGCGGCTTGCTGTCGTATTATATTTTTTAGCAATATCCGGGTAAAGCACTTTCGTAATCGAACCTAATAATTCGATGTCGTTATATACCATCGAAATTGCTTCTCGTAAATATAGATAACCTTTTATATGAGCAGGGACACCAATCTCATGAATAATACTTGTAATACTCGCGTCTAAATTTTTTGGCTTTTGCTCAGCAGGCACTTTTGCGGTCATTTTTTTCACCAGATGACTTGCCTTTCCACTTACCTGTCTAATATTTTGGATTAAATTTTCCATATCAAAAGGTTTTAGGATAAAATAGGAAGCGCCAAGTTCAACTGCTTTTTTGGTCACATCTTCTTGACCAAATGCGGTCAGCATAATGACATTTGGATATGATTCCTGATTAGATTCCTTTAATCTTTGTAAAACACCAAGACCATCTAAATGAGGCATTATGATGTCTAGAATAAGAACATCCACTTGAGATTCAGCTAATAATTCCAAGCATTCTTGACCATGATAAGCTACTCCAGTAACTTCCATATCATCTTGAGAAGCTATGTATTCCTCTAATAATCCTACTAGTTCGCGATTATCATCAACGATACATACTTTTATTTTTTTCATCAACATATCCTCCTTCAATATTTACATGTATTGTTAATCACATATTCTAAATAACCATTTCGACAAAGGCCCATTAATTCCTCTATTTTCTTAAAAATTTCTAAAAAAATAGTTGTTTTCTTTAATTTTCTTTCATATTCTTTTGTTTTCGATATTTTTCGTCAGAATAAACTCTTTCTGTCAAAATTTGCTGAAAAAAATAAACAGGCAGTGACAATCACTGCCTGTTGGCTTTTAGCTCGCTTTTTCTTGTTCGGATTCATACATATCGATTCCCGCATCATGAAGCATCCATTCAATATGGACACCGTAGCCTGAAGTCGGATCATTTACAAAAACATGGGTAACAGCACCAATGAGTTTTCCATCTTGAATAATGGGGCTACCGCTCATTCCTTGGACAATTCCGCCTGTTTTTTTAAGTAAGTTCGGATCTGTCACTTTAATAACCATTCCTTTTGTTGCTGGGAATTTTTGTGGAATTGTGGTAACAATTTCAATATCATAAGGATGAACTTTGTCACCATCCACAACGGTTAATATTTGGGCCGGTCCTTCTTTTACTTGATGTGATAATGCAATGGACATTGGTTGATCGAACACACCATTTTTTAAATCTTCTTTTAAATGCCCAAAAATACCAAATGGACTGTTTTTCTTAATATTTCCAATCACTTCTCGATTCGTTGAAAAATCAGCTAATTTTTCTCCAGGATTCCCATTAATACCTTTCTCTATAGATGTAACAGTTGATTTTACTAACTGTCCATCGTCAACAACAATCGGCTTCTTCGTATCCATATCAGAAATGACATGTCCTAATGCACCGTACTTTTTTGATTTTGGTTCATAGAAAGTCATTGTTCCGATGCCAGCAGCCGAATCACGTATATAGAGACCCAGCTTAAAAAAATGCTCTGTTTTATCTTTTAATGGCATTAATGTTGTAGTAATTGTTTCTTTGTCACGTTGAATCTTCATTTGAAGCGGTTTTTGTTCTTCTCCTGCTTTCTGCACGATTGGGGTAACATCTTCCATTTTTTCAATTTTATTTCCGTTTATATTCATAATGATGTCACCGACTTTTATTCCCGCTTCTTCCCCAGGAGATTTTTTTTCTTCACCTGAATCTACCAAGTGATGGCCAACAACCAATACACCCAAAGTATTCAATTTTACACCAATTGATTGCCCTCCAGGCATCATTTTTAAATTCTTTTTTACATCTACATTTAGTTTTTTTATTGGAATTCCGGCGAGCTTTAAAATGACTTCATCGCTGCCAACTTTGTCGCCGGTGATCGTAAGTTTATTTTCTTCTTCTGAAATGCCTATCTTTTGCTGATCACTCTGCACAAATGCAGTAGCAGAGGCAGCTTTCTTTAGTTGAAATGTTTCCCCTTCCAATAAAGTGACATGTTGAGGAACTTGTACATATGCTTTAAATGGTTGATAAAATCCTAATAAACAAAGTGAAACAAGGAGAATCCCACCAATTACTTTTCTAACATGATCCCATTGCAAATTTTTCCACTCTCCTCGCTCCAGTCCACACTTGTCCACCATGAACGTTTTTATGGCTACACTGTTAATGTAGCCTTGATTGTCATGATTTATAAGTGGAAGTAAGGAAAAAAAGCTGCCCATTATGGATAGTAATGCAAACTTCATGTAATCGTTTATTTATGTTTGCGGCTGTGATATATAAAAATGTTTAAAAAACCTTAAAAGTAATTTTAAGGTTTTTTGTCATTAATCGTTTTTTATTGTATAAGCAAGTTCAAGCAGTTCATTTGCGTGTTGTATTGTTAGATCTGTCATTTCAACGCCAGAAATCATTCGTGCAATTTCTTTCACCTGTTCATGTTTATCTAAAATGTTAACAGATGTACTCGTCCGCTTTTTCGCTGTACTCTTTGCAATATATAAATGAGTATCTGCCATTGCAGCAACTTGAGGCAAATGGGAGATGCATAGTACTTGTGAATGCAGAGAGACTTGATAAATTTTTTCGGCAATTGCTTGAGCAACTCTTCCACTTACACCAGTGTCGACTTCATCAAAAATAATAGAAGTGATTCCTTGGTGTTGAGAAAAAATTGTTTTCAACGCAAGCATTATTCTTGATAATTCTCCTCCTGATGCAACTTTTGCCAACGGTTTTAACGGCTCTCCAGGATTGGTGGAAATATAAAATTCAATGATATCGACCCCATTTTTTCGATATCGAACCCGATGGTTGTTATCCATCATCGGTGATTGAAAATAAACTTCAAAGACCGTCTTATCCATATATAACTGTTTTAATTCATGGTGGATAGCATTTGTTAGCCTTTTCGCCCATTTTTTACGAAGGGAGCTTAAATGTTTTGCTTCTAAAAATAAATCTTGCTCAATCGAATTTAATGTTTGCTGCAACTCTTCAATATAGTTCTCTTTATTTGTTATTTTTTCAATTTCCTCGTCAATTTTTGCACAATAGGTTAAAATATCTTGGATAGAAGCACCGTATTTTCTTTTTAATTGGTTGATTTCATTTAACCGCTCTTCAATTTGGTTGAGCCTATTGGGATCAAATTCCAATTGCTCTAATTCATTTCTTATTGTCCTTGCAGCATCCTCAAGCATATAGTAGCTGTTTGTGACTGTTTCTTTTAATGCTTGGTGCTGTATATCAATTTCTGCTGCTGTTTCTAATTGACTCATGACATGCCCGATCCAATCCAATCCACGTTGTTCTCCTTGAATGGCTTCATAGCTTGTCTGCATTGCTTCGTATAACTTTCCAAAGTTAAGCAGCTTTTGTTTTTCTTGGGATAATAATTCGTCTTCTTCGATCTGAAGCTCTGCTGTTTGAATTTCGTTCCTTTGAAATTGAAGTAAATCCAAACGATGCGCCATTTCCTGTTCGTTGTCATATAGTTGATGCAGCTGTTTTTCTACTCGTTCATATTGCTTATAAATTTCCTGGTAATTGCAAAGTGCTGCAGCAATCTCAGATGAGCCATATTGATCAAGGAAGGATAAGTGCAACGATTCATTCATTAACGCTTGATGTTCATGCTGACTGTGAATATCAATCAGAGTTCCCCCTATTTCTCGAAGGATGCTAATTGTAACAAGTTTTCCATTGATCCGACAGGTGCTTTTTCCTGAACTTAGTATGTCTCTTCGCAGCACGACCATTCCATCCTCAATATCAATTCCAAATTCCGTTGCTTTTTGATAGCAAGGATGCGTATGATCGTCAAGGATGAACAAGCCTTCCATCTCTGCTTTTTTTTCTCCGTGGCGAATATATTCAACAGAACCACGACCACCAACTAATAAATGCAAAGCATCGATAATAATGGATTTTCCAGCCCCAGTTTCTCCCGTTAATACCGTTAGTCCTGATTCCAACGAAAGCTGAAGGTGATCAATGATAGCAAAATTTTTGATTGATAATTCTTGTAACAAATGTCGTTCACCTCAATACTTAAAATGTTCATTCAATCAATCATGAATGAATCTCATCGTGATGACAAATTAGTAAACGTTCTACAGCATTTCTAAAAACTTTTTCGATAGTAACTCTGCATCGTCTAATCTCTTGCAAATAATTAAACACGTGTCGTCGCCGCAAAGCGTTCCCACAATCTCTCCCCAATCAAGATTATCAATTAAAACACCAATTGCATGAGCATTTCCCGGCAGTGTTTTAATGACGAGCATATGTCCCGCGGTGTCAATGCTTACAAAAGAATCTGTTAGTGTTCTTTTTAATTTTTGCAGCGGGTTAAAGCGTTTGTCTGCTGGCAGACTATATTTATATCTTCCATCTGGAAGCGGCACTTTTACTAAATGAAGTTCTTTAATATCTCTTGAAATGGTTGCTTGCGTTACTTTGTAACCTGCATTTTTTAAATGATCCACTAAATCATCTTGTGTTTCGATATCATTATGAGTTATTAATTCACGTATTTTTATATGGCGTTGACCTTTATTCAACATTGTCCACCTCTACTTTGTACCTGCATCTTGTATCATTATTCTATTTAATACAACCATACTAGCTTAATTTTTGTAAAAAGTATACTTTTGTACTTGATTTTATTAGTGGGGGTGATTTTAATTTGTAGAGAACTGCTGGTGAGGAAGGGAAAAGAGTAAGCGAAAAGATGCTTTTTTTCCTCTTCTCCGCTCATAAATTATTATTTAAAACTTTGATGTGCTTCTGCTACGACTGTTTTTATTACGTTACTAAGCTGCTCCATTGTATCCAAGTGACTTGTCCCGAACCATTGAAGATGAAGTAAAAATTCAATGTTGCCTTCTCCACCTGTGATAGGCGAATAGGAGAGGTTCTGAAAAGAATACCCTTCTTTTAATGCCAACTCAATGACATTTGTAAGTACCAATTCATGGATCTTCGCATCTCGAACAATCCCTTTTTTGCCAACTTGATCTTTGCCAGCTTCAAACTGAGGCTTGACTAAAGCGATAATATCACTATTGGGCATTAGCAATGCTTTTAGTGGTGGAAAGATAAGCTTAAGAGAAATAAAAGAGACATCGATCGTCGCAATATTTGGCTGTTCATTCGTAAGATCACTTGGCTTTACATAGCGAAAATTTGTTCTTTCCATGACAATGACACGTGAATCATTGCGCAGCTTCCATGCTAATTGATTGTAGCCGACATCAAGTGCGTAGGACAATTTTGCACCGTTTTGCAAAGCACAATCAGTAAAGCCGCCAGTAGATGCACCAATATCAAGTAAAATCCGCTCTTTCATATCTATTTTAAATACGTTTAATGCTTTTTCTAACTTTAGACCGCCACGGCTGACATAAGGCAGTGTTTTTCCTTTTATCGTCAAAGGAATATCTATCTTTACCTTTTCACCAGGTTTATCGAGGCGGTTTTCATTTGAAAAAACAAGTCCAGCCATAATCGCCCGTTTTGCTTTTTCTCTCGTTTCACTTAAACCTCGTTCTACTAGCAGAAGATCGAGGCGCTGTTTGTCTATTTTCATGTTCTTAAGCCCTTTTTTGTTTTTTTGGTGTAATTGCCTGCACCCGTTTCACAATACCTTCTGTCGTTAATCCGATATCTTCCAGCAATTTTTCTACTTTTCCATGTTCGATAAAGGTATCAGGAATGCCGAGCCGATCAATGACTGGGTGGTAATAATGATGTTTTGAAGCATATTCAAGTACTGCACTTCCAAATCCACCTTGTAAAACAGCTTCTTCAACAGTTAGTATCGGCATTGTTGCTTCAATGATTTGTTGGAGCATATCTTCATCAAGCGGCTTTAAAAAGCGGGCATTGATAACTTTCACTGAAATTCCTAGCTTTTCTAAGCATTCTGCCGCTTCCAAAGCCATTGGAATCGTTGTGCCGAAGGTTAAAATACAAGTGTCCTTGCCTTCTCGCAGCACTTCCCAAGAACCAATAGGAATTTTTTCTAACTTTTCGTCCAAAGGAACGCCTAAGCCGTTTCCACGCGGAAAGCGCATAGCAATCGGACCTTCGTCATATTGCAAAGCAGTGTACACCATGTGCTGGCCTTCATTTTCATCTTTCGGCATCATCAGTGTCATATTTGGCAAATGCCGTAAAAACGCAATATCAAATACTCCTTGATGCGTCTCGCCATCAGCACCAACTAATCCAGCTCTGTCAATGCCAATAAAAACATTTAGATTAGGTCGGCAAATATCGTGAACAACTTGATCATACGCCCTTTGTAGAAAAGTGGAGTATATAGCTAAAAATGGCTTCATCTGCTGTGTTGCCAAACCAGCTGCCATTGTAGCTGCATGTTGTTCTGCTATTCCAACGTCATACATTCGATCTGGAAATTCTTCAGCAAACTTTTCAAGCTTGGAGCCAACTGGCATCGCTGGTGTTATAGCAACAATTCGTTCGTCCTCTCGAGCCATTTTTCGTACTGTTTCACTTACTAATGAACTCCATGCAGGCGGTCCTCCGACAGGTTTGATGATATCGCCGGTTTCAATTTTATATGGGCCTGTACCATGCCAAGTACCAATCGTGTCTCTCTCAGCAGGATGATAGCCTTTTCCTTTTTTTGTAATAACATGCAGCAATACAGGGCCTTTTGTTTTACGTGCATATTTTAAATTCTCCAGCAACGATTCATAACAATGGCCATCAACTGGTCCAAGATACGTAAAACCAAGCTCTTCAAAAAAAACACCTGAAACAACTAAGTATTTTAAGCTGTCTTTTACTCGTTCTGCTGTAGCAGCTAATTTTCCGCCAACCGCTGGAATCTTCTTTACTAAGTATTCCAGCTCATCTTTTACCCACTGGTATTTCCCCGCTGTTCTCAGCCTTCCAAGTATGTTATGAAGTGCTCCGACATTAGGGGCAATAGACATCTCATTGTCATTAAGAACGACAATAATATCTTTTTGTTCATCTCCGATATGGTTTAAAGCTTCCAGTGCCATGCCGCCTGTCAATGCACCATCACCAATAACCGGGATAATAAAAGAGTCCTCTTTTTTTAAATCACGGGCAATTGCCATCCCCATTGCAGCTGACAGCGATGTCGAACTATGACCAGTTTCCCAAACATCATGGTTGCTTTCACGCATTTTAGGAAAGCCGCATAAACCTTCATATTGTCTTAACGTATCAAATTGGCTGGCGCGCCCTGTTAAAATTTTGTGTACATAGGATTGATGCCCAACATCCCAAAGAATTTTATCTTTCGGACTGTCAAAAATTTTATGCAAAGCAATCGTTAATTCGACTACGCCTAAATTCGGACCTATATGTCCGCCTGTTTTGGATAGTGTCTCAATTAAAAAACATCGAATATCATCACTTAATTCCTTCAATTCTGAGATGGGCATTTTCTTCAAAAAGGAAGGATCTTTTATTGATAAAATATCCAAATTTGGACAACTCACTTTCGTTTCTTAGTTACTTTCAACGCTTTTTTATTTTTGCGTCTTTTTTCTTTAATTATAACGATATGACATTTTTCCTCAAGAAATTGCAATACTTTTCCTACGAGAAATATAATGGAACGAGCATATCGAATGGCAAATGACTTCCCAAAAGCTTTTCCTCCAACTGTCACAGCGGCAATTAAACTTGCGAGCGCCACGTTTAATCCATATTCTAAAATGGTACCGTTGCCAATCTGGTAGCTATGTGCTAATTGAATAATTACAAGTGTAGCAGCTGTCCCACTAATAATCCCCGATATATCCCCGATCACATCATTACAGAAGGAAGCAAAACGGTCAGCATTACGAATAATTCGAATAGCATACTTTGCTCCATATACTTTTTTGGCAGCCATGGAATGAAAAGGTTTTTCGTCAGCCGCAGTTGACGCAATGCCAAGCATATCAAAAAAAATACCAATTAGCACGATAAATAACACAACAAGTAATCCAAATGACCAAGATGCACCGTTCAAGATGCTATTAGAGGCAATGGAAAAAAGAGCCGCTAACACAAAAGTGATAACGGCAATGCTGACACTCCATTTTATTGAGTTTTTTATAAAATCTTTCATTTATTAAATTATTCACCATTTTCTTTTTTTATGTATACAGGAAAATGCAGTTAAGGGCAGTGAATGATTTACTGCCCGTCATGATATAACTTAAATGGATGGTCATATAAAAAGTAAACATTACGGCTTAGGTCCAGTAGGTTTTCCCAAGTAGATACCGAGTGTCGCCACCGCGGCGGTTTCCCTTTAAATCCACATTAGCCTTGTCGCCATAAGCTAGACTGGATTACCACTTAGTCCGTACTCTAACCCTCTTTATATGTCCGATAGAACAGTCTAGGAGATTTCCTCAACAATCTTTAACCAAGCTCCTAGCCTCTTTTGCAAAGCTGATTTCATATGGGCGTAAAAGAACCTATCAATGGCCAACCAATAAGCTCTTTTTTACCATAATCCTCTCAAACTTCACTCAAGGCAGGCTACGCTGCTAGCGGCGTTTCCGCTCACATCACAGGTTATATTCCGTTTTCGATATTGAAAACAGAACCTCCGCGGAGAAAGGGTCAACGCCCACATGCCATTGTGGATCGCCCTTACTCCTTACTCCCAGCTTTGACCCAAGGCTGGGCGCCTCAAGCCAAAACAAGAAACTTCATCGATGTGCCCTTTAGTGGATTTTTAGCCCCACCTTCAGAACCGGTAGATTGACTAGAATACTGCACCATCCTATAGCGTTTTTCAATCTTATTATAACATACGTTTACGATGCATGCTAGTGGTCTCGTGCGCCAATCAAATCTGTTAATTCCATCAGCAGCTCAGTATTTAATTCTGTTTTCTGAAGCGATTGCTTTGCTGCCTTTAAATGCTTATTAAGATGTTTCTTGGCGCCATCTAAAGTAAGTAAAGCAGGATAGGTGCTTTTTTGATTGCCAGTATCGCTTCCCACTGGTTTTCCAAGTTTCATTTGATCGCCTTCAATGTCTAAAATATCATCGCGAATCTGAAAAGCTAGACCTAAATGTGTAGCAAATGTTTCAAATAATTGAAATTGCTGTTTGCTCGCTTCACAAATAATTGCCCCAGCTAACACAGCAAACGTTAAGAGTTTTCCTGTCTTATGGAGATGAATGTATTCCATTTCTTCAAAAGTCAGCTGCTTATTTTCTCCTTGAATGTCAGCAGTTTGACCGCCAACCATACCCTCAGGACCAGCATGCTTGGCAAGAAATGCAATTAACCTGACTTTTTGTTCGGCATCAAGATCAGTTGCTTCCGCTATTCGTTGGAATCCAAAAGTAAGCAGGGCATCGCCGGCCAGAATAGCAAATGCTTCACCAAATACTTTATGGTTTGTCAGCTTGCCGCGCCGAAAGTCATCATTATCCATGCTTGGCAAATCATCGTGAATAAGCGAATAAGTATGGATCATTTCCAGCGCCGCTGCAATCGGCATCCCGATAACGGGATCACGTTGAAAAGCCTGGATGGTAGCAAATAAGAGAATAGGCCTGATTCTTTTTCCACCGGCTTGAAGAGAGTAATCCATTGCTTCCTTTATAATAGATGGAGCATTTAACTGCGACACAGCTAATCGCATATCCTCCTCTAATCGCTGTTTATAAGATTTCATAAAAGCATCTAACGTTGCGTGACTCATGGCTTAATCCCCCTCTTGCATCTGAAACGGCTCTTCACCATCTTCTGTTATCACTTTTGTCAGCTGCTCTTCCACTACTTTTAATTTATCATGGCATATTTTTGAAAGCTCGATGCCTTGTTTGTAAATATGCAATGCTTCTTCTAAAGGTACATCTCCCTCTTCCAACCTTTCCACAATCACTTCCAGCTTCTCCATTGCTTGTTCAAAAGTAAGCTCCTTAGCCATTGGTTCTCCCTTCCTCCGTTTGATCTACCGTACAAAATAATTTGCCATCGCTTAATTCCAGTTCAATTGCATCTTGTTGTTTCACTTGTTTGATGCTTTTTAAGATCGTTCCATCTGCTGCATATGCTAGAGAAAAGCCTCGTTCCATGATTCTTAATGGACTTAGCGCTTCTAATGTAGCCACTGTTTTAGCAAAATCTTGCTGTTTTTGCCGTAAAGTAATGGCAAACTGCTGATAAAGCGCTTTTTTTAATTGCTCGCATTTTTCCTTACTTGTCATTAGTTTTTCTGTCGGATGCCTTCTTTTTAATCTTTTTTCAAGATTCATGAATGAATCAGTTGCTTTCTGATATAAAAAAACTTGTTCGCGCCGAAGTTTTTCCGTTAGCTTATCTAGATTTTCCATTTTTTGTTCGTAAAGCTTATGTGGATTACGAAATATATAGGATTGTTCGATAAAATGAAGCCTTTTCCGCTCAATTCTTACTTTTTCTCCAATACTTCTGACAAGCCTTGATTTCCTGTTCAGAAGTCGTTCAAGGAGTTCATCTAAATGCGGAACAGCCAACTCAGCTGCTGCTGTTGGAGTCGGAGCCCGCAAATCAGCAACAAAATCAGCAATTGTGAAATCTGTCTCATGTCCGACAGCTGAAATAATAGGAATCTTTGAATGATGGATCGCAAATGCGACCAATTCTTCATTGAATGCCCATAATTCTTCAATTGATCCCCCGCCTCGTCCTACAATTAGAACGTCCGCTTTCCTTCCTTCGTTTGCATTTTCAATAGCACATTTAATAGAGTCTGCTGCACGTTCTCCTTGTACGAGAGCTGGAAAAACAAGAATTTTCCCCATTGGGTATCTTCTTTTAATCGTCGTAATAATATCACGAATTGCGGCTCCAGTTGGCGATGTAATCACCCCTATTGTTTCTGGATAAGGTGGAATGGCTTGTTTTTTATCTGGATCAAATAAACCCATTTTCCCCAATTTTTCTTTTAGTTGCTCATAAGCAACAAACAAAGCTCCAAGTCCATCAGGTTCCATGTTTTTTACGTAGAGCTGGTATTGTCCACTTGCTTCATAAACAGATATACTGCCGCAAACTAATACATTCATCCCATTCTCCGGCTTGAAGGGGAGTCCTTTATTAGCAGATGAAAACATCACTGCCATTATACGCGCGTTGCTGTCCTTTAGGGTGAAATACATATGTCCACTCGTATGTTCTTTAAAGTTAGATATTTCACCCTTTACATAAATATTTGCTAAATAAGGATCAGCAGTAAATTTTCGACTAATATATTTTGTTAAAGCTTTCACTGTAAGGTATTTTCCGTTTGACATAATCCACACCCTTTAAAAGAATGACCTCAATTATACCTAGAACCAATGAGACTTTTTCAATTCCTTTATCACTTAAGGCTGGGAGCTTTCTGCCAATTAAATATGGGATCAATTAGAAGTATCAAGCAAGCATTCCTTTTCTTGTTTACAGCTTGAGCCGCCTTGTACTTACCCTAATTCGGTGATATTTCTATTATGAATGCTGCAGCTGATTCTTTGCTGATTGCAGCGTATTATGTAAGAGCATCGTAATGGTCATTGGCCCAACTCCACCAGGAACCGGCGTTATGTAAGATGCTTTATCTTTTACTTGTTCAAAATCAACGTCTCCACATAGTGCTCCTGTTTCATCGCGGTTGATCCCGACATCGATCACGATAGCTCCTTCTTTTATATGAGAAGCAGTAATGAAGTTTGCTTTCCCAATTGCAGCGATCAAAATATCGGCTTGTTTTGTATAAGTAGTTAATTCTTTTGTGCGAGAATGACAATAAGTCACGGTCGCGTGTTCATTCAATAAAAGTTGTCCGATCGGTTTACCAACGATATTACTTCTTCCAACAACGACCGCATGCTTTCCTTCTATAGAAATGCCGCTATCATGTAGAAGCTCCATAATGCCATATGGTGTACAAGGCAGAAATGCATCTTGTCCTGTCATCATTTTGCCGATATTAATCGGATGAAAGCCATCCACATCTTTTTCAGGTACAATCGTGTCAATAACCTTCATATCTGAAATATGAACTGGAAGCGGCAATTGGACTAAAATTCCATGAATAGAATGATCATCATTTAATTCCTTAATTTTGTCTAGAACTGTTTCTTCTGAAATTGTATCTGGAAACTCAATGAGCAGTGAATTCATCCCTAATGCTTTGCAGCTTTTCTGCTTGGAATTGACGTATGTACGAGAAGCAGGATTGTTGCCGATAAGAATCACAGCAAGTCCAGGTGTTATCCCTTGTTCTTTTAACATAGCTACTTCCTTTTTCATGCTTTCACGAAGTTTTTGTGCAAGTTTTTTACCATCCATTAAATAAGCTGTCATATTCATCCTCCCCAAAATATTTGTTCATTTATGAAAAATGTCTCTTCTATCAATCGTCAAATGAGCCGGAAACATTCATTTTTGATAGCACTCCGTTGATAAATTTGCTGGATTGCTCATCACCAAATCGTTTGGCTATTTCAATTGCTTCATTAAGAACGACATTTTTAGGAATATCATTTAAAAATTGCAGTTCAAATACAGCAATTCTTAAAATAGTTAGATCAACCTTTGCTAAACGTTCGATCTTCCAATTTTCTAAGTGCTGACGAATCAGCTCATCGATATCCTCTTTATTTTCTTCCACACCATGCACAAGCTGTTTTAAATAAGGGTGTATTTCCTGACCTTCTAATATATTTGTAATCGCTTCATCTGGCATGACCTCATTAAAATCAATTTGAAATAAAGCTTGTAAAGCTTTTTCGCGTGCTGTTCGTCTCTTCATCCTTCTTTTTACTCCTTTTATTCCATGATTATTTCACAACTACTTTCGTAAGGTGCTGACTGTAATCCTATTTTTTGTTCGTAGCAACCTTAGCAGGGGGAGCAGTGCTTCAAAAATGAACGCTTGTAAGTTAGAGAAATCCAACTTCTTGGATGAACTTAGCTTCGAAGCGAACGCTATGTCCAATAAGTTGGCCAGTTTAGCCTTTGTTCACTTGATGAAAAGCGCAAATCTGCACCACATAAATCATACCATATGATACGTTATTCCCCTTCGTGAACTTATCGACTTTACGTTCTGATTGAAGTGGGAGCTTCTTGGGAACTAGATACTTTTGTTAGCTATCTATATTTACCAAGCTATAAGGGCAGTCCCCGCCCCTAGAGAAAATACAATCGAAAATTCATCTCCCAACTTTCATTGGGCTAAGCCCTTCCCCATTTAGAAGTGGGAGAATTCTTTTCGGAAGCCCAGTTAAAACAGCTTTATTTTATAAAATATTGAACAAGAGGCAACTCGCAATAGGAAAAGCCAAAGGTGTTCTGCCCTTTGGCCTGTTGGAGGTTTTCATCCTAACATCTAACAGGCGGCAACTCCTACTTAGCGTTTTACTGCATGTAAGAGACTCGCTTGTTAGTTTCCGAATTGCTCGGGTTCATCGATGTGAGCCGCTCGTGTGCATCGTTTTAATTATGCTTTTTACTAGTAAGCTTTCCCTATTGTAAGGAGCTCACGCTATTCTGAATCATGAGCAGGCTCAGATTTAGCATGTTCAAACTGGACACCGACGATATGAATATTGACCTCTTCTACTTCCAATGCGGTCATATTCAACAATGCTTGCCTAATGTTGTCTTGCATTTTTTTCGCTACATGTGGAATGGAGACGCCAAAAATCATTAAACAGTAAATATCGAGAATAATTCCTCCTTCTGTTAAGTCAACTTTTACGCCTTTTCCATGATTCTTTTTGCCAAGACGTTCGACAACGCCAGTAGCAAAATTCCCTCGCATTTGTGCAACGCCTTCGACTTCAGAAGCTGCAATGCCTGCAATTACCTCGATAACTTCTGGAGCAATTTCTATCTTACCTAAGCTATTTTTTCCTTGCTCCATTTTTAACATTTGATTCATTTCTGCCATCACATACACCTCCGTAAGTATCGGATTTACTTCATTACATCATTTTCTTCAAGGAATTTTGTATTAAAATTCCCATTTCTAAACGATTCATGTTGAATCAACTTTAAATGAAACGGAATGGTCGTATGAACGCCTTCAATCACAAATTCACTCAATGCTCTATGCATTTTTGCGATTGCTTCTTCACGCGTCTTGCCATGGGAGATAACTTTTGCAATCATCGAGTCATAAAATGGTGGTATCTTGTAGCCAGGATAAGCTGCTGAATCAATACGGATTCCCAGTCCGCCTGGTGCTAGATACATCTTAATTTCCCCAGGAGATGGCATAAAGTTTTTCACAGGATTTTCTGCATTAATACGGCATTCAATGGACCAGCCTTCAAATTTAATGTCTTCCTGTTTTAATGATAATGGCTCACCAGAAGCCACCTTAATTTGCTCCTTAATTAAATCAATGCCAGTAACCATCTCTGTTACAGGATGCTCGACTTGAATTCTCGTATTCATTTCCATAAAATAAAATGCCCGTTGGTGAACATCATAAATAAACTCAATCGTACCTGCCCCTGTATATTGAACTGCCTTTGCAGCTTGAACCGCTGCAGCTCCCATTTTCTCTCGAGTCTCAGAATCAATAGCAGGAGAAGGGGTTTCTTCTAATAGCTTTTGCAATCGACGTTGAATCGAACAATCTCGCTCCCCTAAGTGAATAACATTTCCATCCTGATCAGCAAGCACTTGGATTTCAACATGTCGAAAATCTTCAATGTATTTTTCTAAATAAACGCCAGGATTACCAAAAGCAGTGGCTGCTTCCTGTTGGGTAATTTTAATCCCTTTTATTAGCTCTTCTTCAGATCTTGCAACCCGAATGCCTTTACCGCCGCCCCCAGCAGTCGCTTTAATAATAACTGGATAGCCGATTTCATTCGCTACCTCGATAGCGTCCTCATGGCTTTTCACAATTCCCTGTGATCCAGGTACGATAGGGACGCCAGCTTCTTTCATTGTTTCTCTAGCAACATCCTTTGTCCCCATTTTTGCAATTGCTTCTGCACTAGGACCGATAAAAGTAATATTGCATTCTTTACAAAGATCAGCAAACGCTGCATTTTCAGCTAAAAAGCCATACCCTGGATGGATTGCGTCACAGTCAGTCAGTTTTGCAACACTAATAATATTTGTGACATTTAAATAGCTATCTTTTGAAGCGGTCGGCCCAACACAATATGCTTCATCTGCAAGTTGGACATGAAGGGCATCCTTGTCCGCTTCAGAGTAAATTGCAACCGTTTCAATTCCCATTTCTTTTGCGGCTCGAATCACTCGGACTGCAATTTCCCCCCGGTTGGCAATTAATATTTTTTCAATCATGGATATTCACTCCTTAATTAGGCTTCACCAAGAACAATGGTTGTCCATATTCTACTAGTTCACCATCTTTTACGAGAATTTCCACGATTTCTCCTTCGGTATCTGCCTCAATTTCGTTAAATAATTTCATCGCTTCGACAATACAAACGATGGTCTCATTAGATACTTTTGAACCAACAGCCACATAGGGTGAACTTTCCGGCGAAGGAGATTGATAAAAAGTACCAACCATCGGAGAAACGATTTTATGTAAAGTTGCTTCTTCTGCAGCAACTGGCTGAACTGCTTTTTCTGGAGCAGCAGGTCCTTCCTTTACTTCTGCCTGCTTTGTTTCTTGCACGACAGGAATCGTCTTCACGACATCTGTTTCCAGCAGCGTTTGTTGTACAGCAGTTGTTTCTTTATTTTTTTTCAATTTAATTTTAGCATTTTCAAATTCATAGCAAAACTCATCGATGCTCGATTGGTCAACAAGCTTTATTAATTCACGAATCTCTTGGATTTTAAACATCGTGTGACACTCCTTCATTTTCTCCAATTTTCCATCCGCTTACGTAAAAAGAAGCGTTGCACTCCTGCTCCTGATCACCTTAAGCCTTTCAAATTTATATCCAAAAACGCGGACAATGGATGAAACAGATGCTCTCCTGCTTTTCACCATTACACCTATCCCTATCATACGATAAAAATTAGCGTAAATTCAATGATCGGTATGAAACATTTTGAAAAAAACAAAGTAAATTTTTTATTTCTCTTTTTAAAAGAAAACGAGTTATGAATTACTTTTTATCTTTCTTATCTAATGGAGTGAGTTCCAATTCTTTGATGTCACCTATTTTTTAAAAGAAACAAAGCACTGCATCTACGTTATCCTCGAAAGATAATTATCTTTATATAAGATTAGAACTGCGAAAAATCTCACTCTCCCTACCTCTCATCTTTAAAATCGTTATGTAGGATAAAAAAAACAACTCTCTATTAACGTATAATAGATAGTTGTCATTTAACACCATCTTCAAAGTCGAATAGGTAAGAGTATATAGTTTGGGCATCATCTCACTGTTTAGCTGCTGCTTGAAACTCTACAGTCCCAACTTGCATATCGCCAATTTCATCTTGAACAAGGCGAATGATATCGTTAGCGGCTGCTTTATCATGCTCCTTTTCAACCGTTTTTACGGAAATTCTTACCTTAGATCCATCTGCTCTAACCAATGCATCTTCATAGCCTAATGCAATGATCATTTTTTCAAGAAGACGTTCTTTCATTGCTGTTTCTTGTAAGTTTTGAATTTTATCATACACATCCATTTTTTCCTTGGTCGACAGCTCAGACGAAGCTACTTGGTCAGTTAAATCTGACTTCATCTTGCTTCGTTCATCATTTATCTCTAGACGCATTGCTTCAAACGCATCATCTCCAACATGTTCGGTAATTACTTCATCATTCTCCCCTTCAACAGCAGCATCCTCTTCTAATTGCTTGTCTTCTTTTTGATCCATTGCTACGTCAGCCGTTTCATCGGGATCTTGCATCACATAATAAACGGATAAAACGACGATAAGGCTGAGCATCGTTAATAGCCAAACTGTTTGTTTTTTTAGCAACATTATAGTGATCCTCCTTTTACTTTTTTGGTACTACTGAAACTTTATGACTTGGAACATCCAATACTCTCGTCACTGCTTCGATAATCCACTTCTTTACTTGTATATCTTCCGCTCCTTTTGCCACAATAAGTACACCTTTGATGTCTGGCTTTCGTGTTTCTGAAATAATTGGAATCTCCTTATCTCCATCTCTTACAATAACAAGCTGATCATCTTTTGATTGATCTTCTACTGTCCGTTTCCCTCCTTGTTTGTCGGTTTCGCTTGTAATTTGGTTTTTTAAAACTGCATTGCTTTCATACACCTTCCGCTCTGTTGCTTCAACATTCACTAGAACAGTAACCTCACCAACACCTGTAATATCCTCAAGGGCAGTTTTTAATTGATTTTCAAATTTTTCTTCGTAATCCTGAATCGTCCATTTCTTATCTGTCTTTTCTCGAAAAGTTTCTATTTCTTCTTGTTCAACAATTTGTTTTGAAACAATGGCTGTATCTTCTTCTTTTTGATCCTTAAGGAGAAAGTCGTTAAGGAGCATGAACATGATGCCTACTAGCAATAAAATCAAAAAATATCTTACTTTTTGATTTTTTTTATTATTAGGCATCAGCTTCGTTTTCAGCTGGTGAAGCCAATTTCGTTTGTCCGCCATTGTACTTCATCATCCTCCCTCGATCAGAACATCAATAATCTGTTCTGATACTTCCCATTGATCTGCTAGTACTTGTGCAACTTGTTTTTCTTCCGCTAGTGATTGACGATTTTTTTCAAGAGAAGGACTGATGTTGACTAATGCTACCGGAGCGATCAAGCCATCTTCTTCCACCTCACGAAGATAGACAGTGATTGCTGCAATCTGATCTACAGCTACTAAATCACCCTCTATCTCAATATCTATTTCATCGATTTTCAAATTAAATTGTGCAATCAACTCCTCCTCTACTAGTTCATTCATTTGGACACTCAGTTGTTCTAATGTATATGCACGTAATGAAGCTTGTATTTCTTTTTTCTTCATTTCAAATGTTTTTTCTACTTCAGCATTTTGGGAGCTTCTCTCACTTTGGTAGATATCTGACAATATCTTCTCTACATCGCTCGTAAAAAAAGTGTACAGAGGGGAGAGAATAAGTGATATTAATAGTAGACTCATAATAACCTTCGTATATTTTTTCGTTGTTCCGCTAGGTAAAAGCATCTCGATAATCGTCATAAACAATAAGAAAATAATGATTTGCATGATCCATTCTGTGAAATAAGACATCACATTCTCCCCCTTCCTTTATAAAATCATCTGTTAACGCATCATCATGACGATATTCCCCGAAACAATCATAATTGTGATGCAGAGAAAAAACATAAAACAAACAATTGCTAAGGCTGCGAACACAAAAACCATACTTTTTGCTATCGTATCTAAACAAGCAATCACTGGCCCATCGCCAAGAGGTTGCAAAAGGCCTGCTGCTAGTTTATACATGAATGCCATTACTAATACTTTCATTGCTGGAAATATGGCAATCATGACTAGTATCCCCATCCCTGCAATTCCAAGTGTATTTTTTAAGAGTAAAGAAGCGCTGATGACAGTATCGGCAGCATCAGTGAACATTCTCCCTACTACTGGAACGAAATTTCCAGTTACGAATTTTGCGGTTCGAATCGTAATCCCATCAGCGACAGCTGCTGAAGCCCCTTGCACCGAAATGACAGCTAAAAACACCGTCATCAAGATCCCAAGCAAACCGATGCTCCAATTTCTTAATAAGGAAGCTAATTGACTCATTTTGTGATGCTCTGATAATGTACTGACAATACTGAGCAATGCCGCTAAAAATAAAAGCGGCAAGATCAATTTTTGAACGAATAGACCGTTGGTTGTCATTAAAAAAACAGTTACTGGATGAAAAAATGCTGCTGATGCAACGCCTCCAGAAGACGCGATCAAAGCAAGCAACAAGGGAAGCAAAGCTAAAATGAAGCTAGTCATCGTTTCAATAGCAGTTTTTGTATAAGATATTGCTAATTGAAAACTATTTAAGCAAATAATCATCAGTACCATAAAAACAATACTATATGCAATTTTACTAACCATTCCTTGTTCAAATGTATGATGAAGCGATTGCAGCAGCATGCTTAAAATCGTTAATATCACTAAAGAGACAAGAATTTTTCCATTTAAAAGCACTTCTTGAAAAGCAAATTTGAATATGCCCTTTAACCAGTTCGTAAAGGATAATTTCTGCTTTACTTGTAGAAAATCTTGAAAATGATCTTGTTGAATATCTGGCAAAAATCCTCCATATTCATCGATAACTTGGTTCCAAAAATGCCTTATATCATCTAATCCCATTTTTTCTAACTGTTGCTCTACTATTTGATCCTGTAAATGATTATCATTGGATTGTGGAGCAGCTTGTACTACTGCAGCTGTTGTAAATAAATAGATCATCATCGCGATTATGAAGGCTTTCCGATCCAACATTTTCACCTCATTGGCACTGGCTTTAGCCGTTTGGAATCATCTTTAATATCGTTTCAATCAAAACTGTTAAAATAGGAATCGCCATTGCTAAAATCACAATCTTCCCAGCAAATTCTAATTTCGCTGCTAACGCTGACTCTCCAGCGTCTTTTGTGAGATGGGAAGCAAATTCTGTGATATAAGCAATGCCAATAATTTTTAAGATTGTTTCCATATAAACCATATTCACTTTCGTATTGGACGCAATTTTGTTGATCATCTGAATAATCGCTAGAATATGATCTACTAAAAAAATGAATATCATTGTACTTACAAAGAGCACCAATAAAAACGCAAAATTCGGCTTTTGTTCTTTTAAAATCATTGCCAAAAAGGCAGCCACTAGTGAAATGCCTACTATCTGAATGATTTCAATATGATTCCACCTCCTATTGAAGCAAAAAAACAGATTTTATTTTTTGAAATAAATCACCGACGATAGATGCAACCATAAACAAGATATAGATAAATCCAAAGAGGGTGACCCATTGTGCATACTCTTTTTTTCCCATCTGGTCTAAAATGGTGTGTAAAAACGCCACAACAATTCCAATCCCAGCTATTTTAAAAATGACATCGACGTCTATTCCCATCTCGAAACCCTCCTTGAGCTACAAAAGCAAAATAACTAGTAAAAAACCTGATAGCACTCCTAAGCTTTTTAACATCTTTTCATAGCGCTGTTGTTTATCACGCGCTTCCGTTTCTTCTCTTTCTATATGTGTCAACGTTAATTGAATTTGTTTTTGCTGTGTCAAACGATCATGTTTTCCCAACGTATTTCCAAATTGTATTAAAATTTCTTGATCTGTTTTATTGAACGCAGTTAAATGCCATGTTTCTTGAAGACTTTCATCCCAAGATTTTTTTACAGTTGTGTTGCTTTTGCAAAGTTTTTTCGAAAAAGAAGTGAAGAACCATGACAATGGCTTTGGTATTTGAGCTCCGAGTTTTTGTGCTGCTTCATGAAGCGGGGTATGTCCATACATAATTTCGGCGTCTAATGCACGCAATGCCGTCCTTAATAAACGAAGCTGTCTCGGTCTTTCGCTTAAATGCTTGGACGATTCGAATCCTGCCCACGTTGTCGCAAGTATGATGAGGATGCTCCCAATCATTTTCAACATTTATGTAACACCAAGCATTCTGTTCATCATGATTCCATCTTTATTTCGAATCGTTTTAATCGTGTTTTTCCCATTTGTGCGGGATAATTCGATAAAACGATCAAAAACATGATGGTGAAGAATATCATTTAAGATCGGCCTTTTTCGAATGTCTTCGTACGAATCGCCATGGGTCGTCATTACAAGTGTGATGCCAGCATGAACAGCTTCCATAATCGCTTCACTGTCTTCTCGGCGGCCAACTTCATCAACTATTAGAACATCTGGGCTCATAGAACGAATAAGCATCATCATTCCCTCCGCCTTAGGACAAGCATCGAGTACATCTAATCTTGGGCCAAATTGAAGCTGTGGAACTCCACGTACACAACCGCAAATTTCAGACCGCTCATCTACAATTCCTACTTTTTGTGGTGGAATGTTTCTTTCTGGTACTCCAGTTGAAATTAAACGTGCGAGATCGCGCAAAAAGGTCGTTTTTCCTGTCTGTGGAGCTCCTATAATCATCGTATGCAGCCATCTCGTATCTATAAGATAAGTAATAAAAGGATTAGCAACGCCAATTTTTTCTTTGGCAATCCGAATATTAAAGGAGGAAAAGTCCCTAAGTGCCTTTACCTCGCCTTTCTCTAAAATCACCCTTCCTGCTAGTCCAACACGATGTCCGCCAGCAATCGTTATATAACCTTTTTTCAGTTCTTCTTCTAACGTATAAAACGAGTGATTAGCAAGATTGTGAATAAATTGTTCTGCATCTAGCTGAGTGACGAAGTATGGAGAGAAATAAGCTTTTCCTTTCGTGAATATTTCAAGCGGACGGTCAACTCTTAAACGAATTTCTTCTATTTCTTTCGCTAAATATTCGGGAAACTCCCTTATTTTATCAGCAATGCCACTCGGTAAATATGCCAAGACTGTCTCCATGACACTTCCCCCTTCGGACAGGTTATCCATAATTAAATGTATTCGGATGAAAGTAATTTATGCATGACTTCTCAGCTATTTCCATCCAGTCTTAAAATCCTACCTGCCATTACTTTTATAAAGTGAAACTTCCATCAGTGGGGGTTTTCCCTCATCCCCCACTGATGGTTAGTTGAACCAATCGGACATTTGACTTTCAGTTATCTCCCACCTAGACTTCTCGATTACTCTAACTATTGAGGTGGGAGTCTTACTGCCAGTTAGATGTGGGATAAAAAAAAGACTGATACGTTGACGTATCAGTCTTCAAAAGAAATATTTACTAAAATTGCTTATAAATGACGATATCTACAGGAGAACCTCTCTATTAAACAGAAGCTGAACAAGAATCAGTTTCATTTACGCTCGAGAAACATATGATCCATCGGATGTATTAATAACAAGCTTATCCCCTTCATTTACAAAAAATGGAACTTGTAGATTTAAGCCGGTTTCAACTGTAGCAGGCTTAGAGCCTCCTGAAGCAGTGTCACCTTTAATGCCTGGTTCTGTAGCTGTTACTTCTAAAACTACTGTATTTGGAAGCTCGATGCCAATCGTTTCTCCCTGATACATGATAATATGCACTTCCATGTTTTCTTTCAAAAACTTTAATTCATATTCAATCTGTTCAGCACTTAATTCTATTTGCTCATAGTTCTCATTATCCATAAACACATGTTGATCACCATTTGCATACAAATATTGCATTTTACGATTGTCAATTTGAGCTTTTCCAACTTTTTCTCCAGCACGGAACGTCTTTTCTTGAATGGCGCCATTACGAAGGTTGCGCAGTTTCGAACGTACAAATGCTGCGCCTTTCCCCGGCTTTACATGTTGGAATTCCATTACTCGCCAAATCCCGCCATCCATTTCAATTGTTAAACCAGTACGAAAATCATTTACAGAAATCATTGTGTTTCCTCCTATTGCAGCTGTCTATACTTAAGATTTGTCTAAGCATTGCTTATCATTTTGATTCTACATTCGAATTAAATTTCACTAGCATAATCCCACAAAGAGACTGCTTGAAGTTCGAATTCAGATAACGGTTTTAATCAACCTGTCGTTCATTTTTGCCTCGACCCTTTGCAAGTTCAATATGATGCCAGCTTCTGCGTTTTTCTGAACACAAAGACTCACAGAATAATGAGATCTTTAGTAGAGTGGGTAAGCAGCTCATTTCCATCTTGAGTGATGATCATATCATCCTCAATTCTCACTCCGCCTAAACCTTGAATATAGATGCCCGGTTCTACCGTTACAGCCATTCCAGGCTGCAATATTGTTTCCGATCTATATGATAGGCTGGGAGCTTCATGTACTTCCAAACCAATACCATGACCTAAGGAATGGCCAAAGTAATCACCATATCCCTTTTCAGCAATATAGTTGCGTGAAATGGCATCCGCTTCCTTCCCTGTCATGCCTGGCTTGATTTCAGCTACTCCTTTTAACTGTGCTTCCAGCACAACGTTATAAATCTCTTTTAGTTTTGGCGCCGGCTCCCCGACTGCTACAGTTCTCGTTATATCAGAGATATAGCCATTATAAAGCGCTCCGTAATCCATTGTAACCATATCGCCTTTTTCAATAACCTTCTCACTCGCTACTCCGTGTGGAAGCGCCGATCTTTCCCCAGACGCAACAATGATGTCAAAGGATGAAGAAGAAGCTCCAGCTTTCCTCATAAAGAATTCAAGCTCATTAGATACTTCCAGTTCTGTTAAACCAGGTTTGATAAAGTCTAATATATGTTTGAAAGCCGCATCAGCTATATCTGCTGCCACCTTTAATATTTTAATCTCCGCTTGGCTCTTAATCAAGCGTAATTCTTCGACTATATTAGAAACGGGAATAAGCTCAGCTTGCATTACTTCTTCATATGCTTTAAAAGTCGCAAAAGCCATATAGTCCTGCTCAAAGCCAAGTTTTTTAATACCTAGTCTTTGCGCTTGCTTTGCAGCTTCTTTATGGATAGGAAGTGTATGCTGAACGATCTCAAAGCCCTCCGCTTGCTTCGATGCTTGATCTGTATAACGAAAATCTGTTATAAACAAAGCATTTTCTTCTGTAATAAGTGCAATACCTGCTGATCCTGTAAAATTCGTTATGTACCGGCGATTGTAAGGACTCGCTACGAGCAAACCATCAATTCCGTGCTTTTGAAATGTATTGCGTAATGCGTCTAATTTACTCATGTATTTGTTCCCCCTTTATCCTTTCTAGTAATGCGTGAAGTGCCATATGATACCCATAAAATCCGAAACCAGAAATTTGACCAATGGAGACTGGCGCCGTAACCGATTCGCGGCGAAATGATTCTCGAGCATGCACATTAGAAAGATGGATCTCCACTACTGGTATATCAATTCCTGCAATCGCATCTCGAATCGCATAGCTGTAATGGGTAAACGCACCTGGATTCAAGATGACGCCTTCATACTTCTTTTCATTAGCCTCATGAAGCCTATCAATAATATCTCCTTCATGATTCGATTGATAAGAAGAAATCACTATTCCTAATTCCTTTGCACATTTTTCCAGCCCTTGTATTAAGTCTTGTAAACTGGCTTGCCCATACACATGCGGTTCCCTTTTTCCGAGCAGGTTTAAGTTCGGGCCATTTAAAACATATATTTTCTTCATCTTGTTCGCACCTATCTACATGAAATAATAAGACTCTTCTTTCCATCGACTAACTTCATATTAACTTATTCAAAAAAAGACGATTATGAGGTATAACTTAGTGAACTTTTTGAACAATCTCTATAAGTAGCCGCTATAGATGTTTTCCTAACTTCACGAGCGGGGATGTGCATGGAGCTGCTGCAAATTCCGCTGTAATGATGCCTCTTTATTATAGAGCATCAACTACTTTTAGTGAAGGTTTTTTGACATGGATATCATGATGCATTTATTATCGAATAAATATAGAAAGCTAAAATTTAAAATGTAGATGGTATTTGCTTCCATGGTGCATGATGTTATATTTTCTCTATCTTCTTTTATGGAATTGTATCATTGTTTTTTATAAAATCTTGCAGTCCTAGACGGTTAGGAAGATGCAGCAGCGTAATCATTCATTTTTAACTTCACGATATTGAACCTGCTGCGCTTCGTATGAGATAGAGGTGCCAATAAAAACCCCATATAGCACATATAAACAAACAATCGTGCTAAGTGTATCAAAAGATGAACGAGATACAGGCTGGAACTTAGGATCTATTGCGCTTAATATAAAAATAGCAATAATGCTTAAAGCGAAGCCAAACAAGAGGCTTGCCCAAATAGACATTCTTTTGCGAAGCACGGCATAATACACAAGCGATACCAGAATAGAAATGCCTCCATAGATCACGATAGAACCGAAAACTCCCAGCCAGCTATTATGCCACTTTCCTGCAAAGGGAGTCAGAATAATAGCAGGAGATATGGAAATAAAATGAAAGTAATAGCTAATAAAGGCTACTGCACTCCAAAATATCCCTCCTATTGCACCAATTGCAATCGTGAAAAAGAAAAGATATCTGTTAGTTGACTGCTGTTGTTCGTCTTTTTCAGTTGACATTATCTTCGCCCCTTAAGCATTTTTTCAGATACCATATAAACATTATTTCCAATTAGTATATCCGACAATACAATCTTTAACAGCTTCATCACTTACGTCTATGCACGTAAGGCTTTTTCTAGTAAAATGAAAGGAGAAAGCTAATGATCAGAAAAAAATTGCTCCCGTGATTGAAAAATTTCATGTAACATTTTCAGATCGTGTCAGGCTAATAATATAGTAGGTTGGTGAAAGGATGAAAACGAACGAAAAACCAGTATATGGTGGTCAAGCGGTAGTTGAAGGTGTTATGTTTGGCGGAAGAACGCAAACTGTTACAGCTATTCGCCGCAAAGATCAATCCATTGAGTATTATCATTTGCCCAGGAAACAGCGGCCATTTTTACAAAAACTGAAAAAAATCCCTTTTTTACGAGGAATTGTTGCCATCATTGAAGCAAGTGCAAATGGTTCACAACACTTAAATTTCTCAACAGAGCGCTATGATCTTGATCCAAAAGATGACGAGAAATTAGAGCACGAACCAGTTTCAAAGCTGACATTAATTTTCGGAGTCGCTGTTCTAGGAGTACTTTCATTTTTATTTAGCAAATTCATCTTTACACTCATACCAGTGTTTTTAGCAGCAGCACTAAAATCATGGTTTCCTGGCGACTTTTCTCAAATTATGCTTGAAGGCTTGTTTAAATTGATCTTGTTATTAAGTTACATCTATTTTATCTCATTGACCCCGATTATTAAGCGGGTGTTTCAATATCATGGAGCCGAACACAAGGTGATTAATGCCTACGAAAATAATCTCGAATTAACAGTGGAAAATGTACAGGCACAATCTCGCCTTCATTATCGATGTGGGAGCAGCTTTATTTTATTTACTGTTATCGTCGGCGTTTTTATCTATCTACTAGTTCCTACCGATCCATTATGGGTTCGAGTCCTGAACAGGCTTGCCTTAATTCCTGTCGTACTTGGAATTTCCTTTGAAGTATTACAGCTTACGAATAAACTCCGTGAGATCCCAATTCTTAAATTTTTAGGTTATCCAGGGCTTTGGCTTCAGCTAATTACAACAAAAGAACCGAGAAATGATCAAGTAGAGGTCGCAATCGCTTCTTTTCATGAATTAATAAGATTAGAGAATGAGCAGCAAAAGAATAGTGAAAACGCCTGTTCCTAAAAAGGCTTGTGAAGATTGCTATGGCATTTAAGTATTTTTTACTCACTATATTGCAGCTGCTTTCAATTATATGAATAAAGTGAACCTTCCATATGAAGGGATTTCACCTCTCTAGATAAGAGCAGAACAATGACGAAGATTAAGATTGCAACTTCCTCCCAAAAGGAAACCGCTTTTTCTTCGTCGATATATTGCTGCTGAATCCCCACCTTAACTTCTTCTACTTCTTGAGGTGGAAAACGTATAGCTAGTTAAATGTACGATAAAGTGAAACTTCCATGAGTGGGGGTTTTCTCTCATCCCCCACTCATGGTTAGTTGAACCAATCGGACATTTACTGGCAGTTATCCCCCACCTAGACTTCTTCGATCCCTCTTACTCTTGAGGTGGGGGTCTTACTGCCAGTTAGATGTGGGATAAATGAGGGGAGTTAAATCCCTGCTGATTATTATTGTCTGTTGCTTCGTTTATTTTTTGGTGAAAGGGTTTAAAGACAGAGAAATATGCTCATGATGCTCATAAGGAGGTGGCTTTCATGAAAGCACGAAATTGGGTAGTCGGCGCTATTGTTCTTTTTGCAGTTATAGGCATCGTTGCTCGGTTGCTCACAAATCCTATGGGGTTGTTGATGCAAATTTTGTTTGTCCTCTTATTTATAGCTGGGATCTTTTTTCTCTTCCGATTTTTTACAAGAAAGTCAAACCATCATAGTAATCAGAATGCCTTTGCAAAAGCTGCTCGTCAATCAAAAAAACGGTTCAAAAAGAAAAAAAATGCAAAATCGTCAACTGCTATATCTGCAAGAAAGAAGACATTTCGTAAAAAATCAAACGCTCACCTTACCGTAATCGAGGGAAAAAAAGGAAAAAAAGACAAGAAAAAAAATCGTGCTATTTTTTAAGTTTGACTAAAAAGACAATTCACCACTCTGATCACCCTCGTGTACCAATGAAAGATCAGAGTGGCAAGACTTTTTTATACATACTAAAATGTCCATGTTTGTAAAAATTCTAAAGTTTTTTTCCGTCCTAGGGCGATAAGCTCTTCTTTTTTCTTTTCCGTCAAATCAAATTCTATTGACTCAAAGCCAGTTGTTGGAATAAAAATGATATTTTTTTCTTGCTTGCGTGAAATATAACGAGAATCGTGCGCATCTCTCATCGTACTAAATAATGCTTCAAATAGTTGGATGCCATTTTGAATCTTTGTTTTAGGCCGTTCGCCAAAATAATGGCTTAATTTCACACCAACTACTGGCCGCTGCAATTTTGTTTTGCCTTGATCAAAAAGCCACATTGGAAAATTGCTTAAAACACCGCCATCTACTATTACGCTAACTCCATCTACAGAACGTAATTTAACAGGTTCAAAAAAATAAGGAATTCCGCAGCTCATTCTGATCGCCCTTGCAACTGGAAAAGTCTCTTTCGGAATCCCGTATCGTTCTAAATCATCAGGCAGCACCAGCATTCTCCCATTGGTTAAATCAGATGCAACAACTTGTAGAGACTTTTCCGGCAAGTCTAAAAATGTAAATATGCCTTTGCTTGCTAATTTTTTCTCCAGCCATTCCTCCAGCTGCAATCCACGATATATTCCAAGACGCCAATAGAGCAATAGCCATTTTGCCAATGGCAGTGGAAGCAATGTTTTTCTAGTATCCATAAAATCCCTCAAATTTGTTTCTTCCATCATTTTTTGCATTTCACTTCCAGTAAAGCCTGCTGCAGAAAAACCAGCAATAATTGCACCTGCACTTGTACCAGCAACCCGCTGGAAAGAAAAGCCCTTTTCTTCCATGACTTGATATGCACCAATAAGTGCAAACCCTTTCACCCCTCCTCCGGAAAAAACACCATCTATTTTCATCTTCGTCAAACCTCCTTTAAAAAGACCTTGTTATACTTTAAGACGTTTGCATGATAAAGTGAAACTTCCATCAGTGGGAATTTTCTCTTATCCCTCACTGATGGTTAGTTGAACCAATCGGACATTTACTGGCAGTTATCATCAACCTAGCGCTTCTGATTCCTCTTACTCTTGAGTTGGGGTCTTACTGCCAGTTAGATGTGGGATAAATAGAACGCCGCTAATAGGAATAAACGGACATTTTTTAACAAAGATCGACAAGTAGTTAATTGGCAGCTTCATGTAATTTTTATGAAAAATAAACCTTCTAATTCCATAAAATTTCTATTTTTGCAAAAAATCTATTGACAAAAAGTAATGTTTTTCAGAAGATTGTAAGTATAGTTAATATAAAGTGAGTAGAAAAAGGGGAGAAAATGATGAAAATAATCGATTTTTTAAATGGAATTGTATGGGGCCCTCCATTATTAATTTTATTAGTGGGAACTGGTATCTTTTTAACATTTCGCCTCGCTTTTTTACAATTCAGGATGCTTCCCTACGCTCTCAAATTGGCTTTTGGCCCCAAACAGCAGGATAAAAAATCAGAAGGTGATATTTCACACTTTCAAGCACTGATGACAGCACTCTCAGCGACGATTGGCACTGGCAATATTGCCGGGGTAGCAACAGCGGTCGTGATTGGAGGACCAGGGGCTGTTCTCTGGATGTGGATGTCCGCATTATTCGGAATGATCACAAAATATGCAGAAGGTTTACTTGCTGTTAAATTTCGGGTAAAGAATGAGCGGGGAGAAATGTCCGGTGGACCGATGTATTATATTGAAAGAGGATTAGGCCTAAAATGGCTTGGCGTTCTTTTTGCCATATTTGGTTCATTAGCAGCGTTCGGCATTGGAAATATCGTCCAAGCAAATGAGCTTGCATCAGCAATGAAAGCAACATTTAGTATACCACCTCTTATTACTGGATTAATTTTAACTTTTTTAACTGGTCTAGTTGTTTTAGGCGGTATCAAAAGTATTGGTCGGATTACCTCCATTATTGTTCCATTTATGGCGGCCTTCTATGTTCTTGGTGGACTTGTCATTATTATTCTGAATTTTAAACTTGTTCCGGACGCAATTGGTTTAATCTTCTCTGATGCTTTTACAGGACAAGCTGTCGCAGGTGGAGCAATCGGTACTGTTATACGTTATGGGGTTGCACGAGGCGTCTTCTCTAATGAAGCAGGAATGGGGTCAGCTCCGATTGCTGCAGCTGCTGCCAAAACCGATTATCCTGCTCGCCAAGCATTTGTTTCGATGACAGGTGTGTTTTTAGATACGATTGTCGTTTGCGCGATTACGGGCATTACGCTCGTCATGGCAAATATGTACACTGGCGGCCTAGATGGAGCAGCATTGACTTCTGCCTCTTTTGGTCATTTCTTAGGGACATACGGTGAATGGATTGTTTCCATTGGACTTATTTTATTTGCTTACTCGACTGTACTCGGATGGTCTTACTATGGGGAGAAATGTTTCTCCTATTTATTTAAAGATTCCAAAATAACGGTTGTTCTTTATCGTGCAGTCTTTACTATTGTTGTCCTATTTGGAGCATTAAGCCAAAGCAGCAAATTCGTCTGGGGACTAGCTGATCTAATGAATGGACTAATGGCCATTCCAAACTTAATTGCACTTCTCGGATTATCGGGAATCGTGATTGCAGAAACGCACCACTTTCTTGAGATAAAACGGAAAGAAGATCAATTGCGCAAAACAACAACTAGTGGCAGTATTTCAAAATAAAAAAGAAAACGGCTCTGCAGACCGTTTCTCTCATGATTTTCACTTTATCCCCCCACTGGCAGTAAGCTCCTCCAACCTCAAGAGTTAGAGGAATCAAAGAAGGGTTAGGTGGGGGATAACTTGAATGTCAAATCCGATAGGACGTTTCGAATCCTTAGCTCTTCAGTCGAGGGATGTGAACCCTCCTGCTCTTATCTTCGAAAGTTCCAATCATCTGTTTCATACCTCGTTATCGCCAGCTGATGAACATCATTTAGTTCCTCTTTTGTCAGCGCCGATGGTTCCAGTTTTATGTTCAAGCCTTCCTCAAACCCTTTTTTAAAGGCGATTTTTGCTTCTTCATAATCAACTTTTTTAGTCGTTAATGTATTAATGGCAACGGCTTTCTTTTTAAAGGCCTTTTGCATTCTTTCTTTAACACGTTGATTTGAAAAACGAAATAAACTAAATAATTTCTCCTCATCTAAATCCAACAAAATAGCGCCGTGCTGCAAAATAACACCTTTTTGCCTTGTTTGTGCACTGCCAGCTATTTTCCTTCCTTCAACAACAAGTTCATACCAACTAGGTGAATCAAAACAAACCGATGACCGAGGGGCTTTTAAACGTGCTAATTCCATCTCTGTTGATGGAACAGCAAAATTTGCTTGTAGTCCAAGCTCATGAAAACCTTTTAAAATTCCTTCTGATATAACACGGTAAGCTTCTGTTACTGTTTTCGGCATCCGTGGATGTTCTTCCGTCACAATCACACTATATGTTAATTCATGTTCGTGTAAAACGGCTCTTCCACCTGTCGGGCGGCGAACAAAACCTAAGCCATGTTTGCGTACTGCATCAACATCAATCTCTTTTTGAGCTTTTTGAAAATAGCCAATGGACAAAGTGGCAGGAGACCAGCCATAAAAGCGAATGGTGGGAGGAATTTTTCCTTCGCTATGCCAATCCAATAATGCTTCGTCTAGGGCCATATTATATGCTGGCGAACAAGCGCCGGAATCAATAAATCGCCATGTTTCTTTTGTCATTTTCCCCATCCCCATTTATATCAATCTTTTCAACTTCATTCAGTTTATCAAAATCAGCCAGAAATTCAAAGAAAGGAAAACAAATATCTTTGATTCTCTGCGTTTAGATGAATATAATAGAAAGTAGCGCTGTGTCATGTAGAAAGGGGAAAAATCATTGTCATACGTTTTTTATGGAATATTAGCAGCACTGATTATCTACATCCTTTTTAACTTTTTTCGGCAAAAAAAGATTGTGAAAACACTGGATGAGACAGAGTTTCGCGAAGGATATCGAAAAGCTCAGCTTATTGATGTTCGAGAGCCGAATGAATTTGAAAGCGGACATATTTTAGGTGCTCGGAATATTCCTTTATCTCAGATGAAAATAAGACTAAAAGAGATTCGCAAGGACAAACCCGTCTATCTGTATTGCCAGGGAAGTATGAGAAGCGGCCGTGCTGCCCAGCTTCTATATCGCAATGGATATAGAGACTTATATTTGCTTAAAAATGGCTTTAAAAAATGGACAGGTAGAATTAAAAAGAAAAAATAAGGACTGCTAATCAAAATAAGAAAAATCGGATAGAAATGAACATGAAAAGACAAGAGACGGTATCCCCATCTCTTGTCTTTTCTCTCTCACTAAACGGTCTCCGTCTCTTTTTTATAGCGAAGAACTGGCTTACGTGCTGCTTTCGTTTCATCTAGACGCTTCACAATCGTTGTGTGCGGCGCCTCTTGAACTACCTCAGGGTTTTCTTCTGCTTCTTTAGCAATCGCAATCATCGTTTCAATAAAAGAATCGAGCGTTTCTTTCGATTCTGTCTCCGTCGGTTCAAACATCATACACTCTTCCACATTTAATGGGAAATAAATGGTAGGCGGATGATAGCCAAAATCGAGCAAACGTTTTGCCATATCCAGCGTCCGAACGCCCATTTTTTTCTGGCGCTTGCCGCTTAAAACAAATTCATGCTTACAATGGCGATTATATGGCAAATCAAAATATGGAGCAAGCTTTCTCATCATATAGTTGGCATTTAATACCGCATATTCTGTCGCAGCTTTTAGCCCATCAGGACCCATTGTGCGAATGTACGTATAAGCCCGAACATTAATCCCAAAATTACCATAATAAGGTTTTACGCGTCCGATTGATTGAGGACGATTATAATCAAATACATAGCCATCAGTTGTTTTCGTTAAGACTGGCTTCGGCAAGAACGGAGCTAGATCAGCTTTCACACCAACTGGTCCAGATCCAGGTCCGCCGCCGCCATGAGGCCCTGTAAATGTTTTATGAAGGTTAAGGTGAACAACATCAAAGCCCATGTCGCCAGGACGAGCTTTTGACATGACAGCATTTAGATTAGCTCCATCATAGTATACTTTTCCACCTGCATCATGGATGAGTTTTGTCATTTCGATAATATCTTCTTCAAATAGACCTAGTGTATTCGGATTCGTCAACATTAAAGCAGCTGTATCTTCTCCGACAAGCGTTTTGAAGTGCTCCAAATCAACAAGTCCATTTTCGCCAGATTTTACAGTGACTGTTTCAAGACCTGCTACGGTTGCAGAGGCTGGGTTTGTTCCATGGGCTGAATCTGGTACAATGACCTTTGTTCTTTTGTAGTCGCCATTAGCTTCGTGATATGCACGAATGAGCATAAGACCTGTCCATTCTCCATGTGCTCCAGCCGCTGGCTGCAGCGTGACCTCGTCCATTCCTGTAATTTCTTTTAAATGTTCTTGTAAATCATACATGAGCTCTAATGCTCCCTGAACGGTGCTTTCTGGTTGTAAAGGATGAACGTGAGCAAAACCTGGAAATCTTGCAACAGTCTCATTTATTTTAGGATTATATTTCATCGTACAAGAACCAAGTGGATAAAAACCAGAGTCCACTCCATGGTTATGCTTCGACAATGCAGTATAATGACGCATAATATCCAATTCCGAAACCTCTGGCAATGCTGGCTCAGCTTCACGAATATAATCACTCGGAAGTACTTCTGCGATATCCGTTTCCGGTACGTCTAACGCAGGCAAGCTATAACCAACACGTCCAGGCTTGGAAATTTCAAATATCAATTTTAAATCCTGTTTATTCATGGCTATCCCCCAATTCCTTCACGAAATCATCTATTTCTGCTTTTGTCCGCAGCTCTGTTACTGCAACAAGCATGTGGTTGGCCAAATCTGGATAATCACGACCCAAATCATAGCCGCCGATGATCCCTTTTTGTAGGAGTCTCTCATTTACTGTTTTAACAGGTTCCCGTAATTTGACAACAAACTCGTTAAAGTGGCTGCCGTTAAACACGATTTCTAGTCCATTTGCTTGCATCGCTTTTTTCGCATATTGGGCCTTTTGAATATTTTGCATCGCCATTTCCTTGATCCCTTTTTTGCCGAGAGCGGTCATTGCAACAGATGCTGCCAACGCGTTCAACGCTTGGTTTGAACAAATATTAGAAGTTGCTTTATCCCTGCGAATATGTTGTTCCCTTGCTTGGAGGGTCAAGACAAAACCTCTTTTTCCGTCTTCATCTGTTGTTTGGCCAACGAGACGGCCAGGCACTTTGCGCATCAATTTTTTTGTAACAGCAAAAAAACCACAATGTGGACCGCCGAAAGAAGTTGGTATGCCGAATGGCTGTGCGTCGCCGACAACAATATCTGCAGAAAAATGTCCCGGCGGTGTTAACAAACCGAGTGCAAGTGGATTACTAGACACTACGAACAAACTTTTGTATTTGTGAACGATTGGTTCGATTTCTTTTAATGGTTCAATTTGTCCAAAAAAGTTAGGATATTGAACTATAACTGCTGCAACGTCGTCATTGATGGCTTGCTGTAATGCTTCCAAGTCGGTTAATCCATTTTTCGTTGGTATTTCTACTACTTCAATATATTGCCCTTTAGCATAGGTTCTCAAAACATCGCGAGATTCAGGATGAATCGCCGAGGAAACTAGCACTTTTTTCCGCCGAGTTTGGCCGCAGCTGAGCATCGCTGCTTCTGCTAATGCTGTGCCGCCATCATACATAGAAGAATTAGCTACATCCATTCCAGTCAGTTCACAAATCATCGTTTGAAATTCAAAGATTGCTTGCAGCTCTCCTTGAGAAATCTCAGGTTGATATGGTGTATAAGCAGTGTAGAATTCGGATCTTGAAATAACATGATCAACAATTACTGGGATATAATGATCATACACTCCTGCTCCTAAAAACGATGGATGCGTCTTTAAATTCACATTCTTTTCAGCCATGCTTGACAGTTCTTTTACAAGCTCATGCTCAGGCTTGGCTTGTTTTATGTTGTATTCCCCTTTAAATCTAACTTGCTCGGGAATATCCTCAAATAGTTCATCAATAGAAGAAATACCAATGGCTTCAAGCATTTCTTTTTCATCTTGCTCCGTCATTGGCAAAAAACGGTGTTTGGCCATCAATGTCTCACTCCCACGCTACTTATTTTGATTTTTGATAAAATGGTGTCGGTACAATTATTGCTTTTAAACGTTTTCCACGAATCTCAACTTCCAGCTCGTTTCCGGTTTTACTTGCTTCACTTTTTATTAGTGCAAGGCCAATATTCTTTTTCAACGTTGGCGATTGCGTGCCAGAAGTGATTTCACCGACTAACTCATTGTTAGTATACACTTGGTAGCCATGACGTGGAATACCGCGATCGATCATTTCCACACCAACGAGCTTCCTTGGTATACCATGCTCTTTCTGTGCCTTTAATACTGATTTTCCAATAAAATCTGCTTCTTTATCCACTTTCACTGCAAAACCAATTCCCGCCTCTAAAGGGGTAATTTTTGAGGAAAGCTCTTGGCCATATAGAACAAGGTTCGCTTCAAACCTTAATGTATCGCGAGCACCTAACCCACAAGGCAGCAGCCCCTCCTCTTTTCCGGCTTCCATGATTGCTTCCCATAATGGCTCCGCTGCTTCCGTCTGGCAATAAATTTCAAAGCCATCTTCTCCAGTATAGCCTGTTCTTGAAACGAGTGCTTCATGACCATTGATTTGTACGTGGGGATCAAAAGCAAAAAACCTTATCTCCTGTAAATCTTTATCTGGTGTCAGCTTTTGAAGAATTTTTTCTGCAAGCGGCCCTTGAATGGCAAGCTGTGCATAGGAATCAGAAACATCTTTAATTTGTACATCTCCTTCTGCATGCTGCTTTAACCACTCAAAATCTTTTTCTGTATTTGCAGCATTTACAACAAGTAAATAGTTATCATCTGTAAATTTGTAAATAAGCAAATCATCAATTACGCCACCCTGCTCATTGCACATAGCAGTGTATTGAGCTCTGCCATCTTTCACCTTTGCAACGTCATTTGTCATCATTTTTTGTAAAAATGCTAGACTGTCCGCTCCGTTTATAATGATTTCTCCCATATGAGAGACGTCAAAGAGACCTGCCTTTGTTCGCACTGCTTCATGCTCTGCTTTTATACTTGAAAATTGAACAGGCAGATCCCAGCCTCCAAAATCAATCGTTTTCGCTCCATATTTTTTATACACATTAAATAATGGTGTGCGTTTTAAATCTGACATTGAGTTCCCTCCTTAGTGATATGGTAATATTCATTTTACTACATCTATTCCATTACATAAAAAAAAGACAGAAAAACCTACCGAAAAGATAAGTATTCTCTGTCCTGGCACCTGAAAGTTTACCACAATGGTTTTCCTCTTTGGTGGCTTCTGCAATAGACGAAGCGCTCTCCAGAGTTGCGTCCAACAAGAGTCTTTTTGCCTGAGAGATTCACAATTTGATTGCTTGCTCCTTCGGCGCCGCCATAGCGGTCTCTCCTCTTGCTGTCATTCGCCTATATTAAATTAAAAATTTGGTCATAATAGAAGTAACATGAGATGTAGAAAACAAATATGCTTGCTTATCATTCAAACAAGGACTTGATTAGAAAAGCTGCAACAAACATGACAAGAATGGATAGATAGGAAAAAATGCTATCTCAAAAATTGAAAAATAATGGCTAAGTGCACAATGCTTTCTTCTGTTTTAAATCAACATCCGCTCCAATCCTTGTATACAGTTTTTGTCCTGCTTTTGAAGACACACTGACAAGTACAAGCTTTTTGAACCGCTAGCCTTTTTACATTATTCTTTTTCAAAGCTACCTACATCCTACCATTTATTACACTTTTCAGCAATCATTTAATGTAAGCACTATTTTCAAAGTAAAGAAATCGCTTAATAGAGAGAAAATAGTAACAAAACCAGCAACTTTTCATGAAAGCGAGGGTGATAAGATGACCGTGAAAATTGATTTTGATCATGAATGGAAAGATAATTTTTTCAAAAGGTTGGAACAGGATGGACCATGGGGACATTGGGATATTTACCAATTAGCTATTGAGGCTGAGAAGCATTTAATAGTCCCAGATTTCGAAGGGCTGCAAGCGCCTGCTTATTTGCCAAATCTTGCTCCTCTTCCTCATCAATTAGAAGTAGCCAAACAAGTGATTGAAAAAATGAACGGTAAAGCCATTTTGGCTGATGAGGTTGGACTTGGGAAAACAATTGAAGCAGGGTTAATTATGAAAGAATATATGATTCGTGGGCTAGTAAAAAAAATCCTTATTCTTGTCCCTGCGTCTCTTGTCTCCCAATGGACGCACGAATTGAATACAAAATTTCATATACCAGCAGCTCCCTATAAAAAAAGTTATCGCTGGGAACAGTATGACTGTGTTGTCACGTCATTAGATTTAGCTAAAAGAAGTCCGCATTGCGAGGAAATCTATGAACAGCAATATGATATGGTGATCGTAGATGAGGCACACAAACTAAAAAATCATCAAACGAAAAACTATGCTTTTGTCCAGCAAATTAAAAAAAAGTTTTGCTTATTGTTAACAGCAACTCCGATTCAAAATCGGATCGACGAAATCTTTTATCTAGTCTCCTTATTAAAACCAGGTCATTTAGGAACGCAGTCTTCCTTTTTGGAAAAGTATAAAAAACAAAAAGCTTCCCTTCAAGAAAGCGAGCATTTGCGGCAATTAGTTAATAAGGTAATGATCCGTAACCGTAGATCTGAAACAGGTATGGAATGGAAAAAACGCCGAGTTGAAACGGTTGCCATCTCTTTTACTAAAGCAGAACAAACACTTTACGATAGCTTGAATAGCTTAAAAAATCTTGAGCAGCAAGCAGCTATTTCTATGATTACCCTTCAGCGTGAAGCTTGCAGCAGTAAAGAGGCTCTTTTCTACACGCTACAAAAAATGTATGAAAATGAGAATGCTCATTCATGTATGAAGGAAAAAATTAAAGCCATTGTTAAAAATATAGAGGCTGTCACTGTTAATTCCAAAGCCGAAAAGGCATTGGAATTAATTAAGGAAATAGATGATAAAGTAATTATTTTTACAGAATACCGTGCAACACAACTTTATTTACAATGGTTTTTGCGGCAGCATGGTATTTATGCTATTCCGTTTCGAGGCGGCTTTAAACGAGGAAAAAAAGATTGGATGCGCCAGCTATTTCAGCAGAAAGCGCAAGTACTTATCGCTACTGAGGCAGGTGGAGAAGGAATTAATCTTCAGTTTTGCCATCATATGATTAACTTTGACCTGCCGTGGAATCCAATGAGGCTGGAACAAAGAATCGGCCGGATTCATCGACTTGGGCAAGAACAAGATGTTCATATTTATAATTTTGCTATTCAGCATACCATTGAAGAGCATATCTTAAAGCTGCTGCACCAAAAAATTCAATTATTTGAACGAGTCGTTGGAGAACTTGATGCGATTTTAACGCAGTTGGATTTTGGTAAACTTGAAGACCATTTCGATGATATTTTCCATCGTTCTCAATCCGAAGGTGAAATGAAAATCAAAATGGAGAATTTATCAGCAATGATTCAGTTTGCTGAAGATGTTCAAAAAGGAGGAGGAAAACATGCAGCAGGAGCATATCCATCAATTTCTTGAGCATTATTTCACAGTAAATCATTGTGATATTTTAGAAAATACACCAAGCTACTTAGTGATCCAACTGACGCCTGCTTTGGATAAGATGTTAATGAATCGGCCTTTTTACTGGCATTACTTAGAGAAAATGGGTGGGACGCCAAATCCAATGAAAATTACTTTGATCACTGACAGTGAAAAAACACCCGATCATGTGAAAGGTGAGTACATCCATTTCGGCTCCCCAAGGCTTCATCAAATTTTTCAAACAACAAAAAAACTGTCTAGATTTATGAGATTATATGAAAATTTGATCAATCCTAAAACATTACAAACACCCTTGTACCCATGGATTTGTTTAAATATGAGAATTTCTTATCAATGCGATCGCAACAAAGACATATTCCGATCGTTGGGTTATAGCTTAACAAATGGCAGTCTAATAGAAAACTTCCATGACTGGCTATTAAGTAAATCTTTAACGCCAACCATCCCTGATCTATGTTATACGATCGCACCAATTATCAAACCTGAAAATGCGCTAAAGCGAATCGAGGATTCCCTCACAAGCAGTCTGCTAGAAACAGACCACCAGTGGGCTGTAGATGCTCGTAAAAGATGGGAGAAAGATCTTCAGCTGCTGGAGCAATTTTATGAAGATGCAGTTGAAAAACCTGAAGCATATGAAAGTGAAAAAGCAGCACTCCGCGACCAATACGAACCTGTCATTAAGTTGGAAATAATAAATGGCGGCTTATTCTATCTCGGCAGCCCTATGAAAGAAAGTGGATAACGAAAGAGGGAATGGTGGAAATTATATCACCATTCCCTCTTTATGATTTAATGAAAATGATTTTGAGAAAGGATACTTGGATTTCTTAGTGCATATTGAAATAATGCAAAATGAAGCTCAGCGTCTGTTGTCAGTTCCCCTATTCTGACAAGTTCATAGCATTTCTTAATGGAAATAGATATTGTTTCGATCTTTTCATATTCTTCTAACATGGGAACAGAAATATCAATAATTTCTTCTGTAAAAAAAACATGGGTTTCTTCATTTGTTACCCAAGGAGAGGGATGAATCTTTCCATAATACTCCAACTTCCCGCACCGTATGCCTGTTTCTTCCAACAGCTCTCTACGTGCAGCGGTTTCAAATTCTTCATCATCTTCCACTTTCCCGCCTGGCAATTGAATAATGTATTGCTCAAGCGGTTGGCGATACTGTCTAATAAAAATAAATTGATCATGATGTTGGACTAATATAACAATAGATGCCGGGCTTCTCCTGACAAAAGTGAGACGATCGTTCCCTTTTAAATCGACGTTTATATAGTCGTTTGCAAATATCTGTTTTATCTTCATTCTCCCTTTCCCCTTTCTAGCAGAAAACCACGCTACAAATTTTCCCCCTGAAGATACGTGTTCTATCTACCGAATGAAATTGGCGAACAGTTAGCTTCTTTTTTTAAACAGCATCGTAAGTGAATGGGGAAGAAAGCCAAACCAGCGTAGTAAAAATGGCGCTCGTTCTTCTTTCCGCTGAATTCGCTGCTGCTTTCGATCTTTTTTTGAAACCTCAAAATGCTTGATAAAGGTTTCCGTAATAAACTTCACATAATCATTTGTAGACATGTAAACTTCACCACCATTATTTTTTCAAAGCATTTCCGAAAGCAGCGCTATTTATTCATTTAAACATTGAAAGTGAAGAAATACGAACATCAACAAGTTCTCTTTGTAATATCCTCTATTGTCTGTACAGTTTCTTGTATCGTTAGTGAAGTAGTATCGATGATGATATTCGCACTTTGTTCATAGAAAGGCAGACGTTTTTTGTAAATATCGATAATATCTTCTGGTGTTTTTTCTTTAATGATAGGTCTTGTACAATCGTCCTTTAATCGATCTAAAAAAACCTTTGGCTCGCATTTTAAAAAGAAAGTTCGTCCACTCTTTTTTAATAGCTGGCGATTTTCCTCTAATAAAATGATTCCTCCTCCTGTTGTAATCACTCCCCGCTGCTGAACAAGCTTTTTCAGCATATTTTTTTCTAAACTGCGAAAATAAGCTTCCCCATTTTCTGCAAAAATTTCTGGAATAGTCTTTTGTTCTGCTTCTACAATACATGCATCTGTATCATAAACGGGACAATTCCATGCATCTGCCAGAGTTTCTCCAACAGTTGTCTTGCCAGCCCCCATAAAACCAATTAAAAATACTTGCAACAATATTTCTGTCTCCTCTCAACGTTCCAGCATTCGACGTTCTCTTTTATTATAATGTAATTGTTTCGTCATTGTATGATCCAGTTGATTTTCTATTAATAGTGTGACTGTGTATGCTTCTTTGTTAGTTGGCTCCATCTCAAATAAAACATAGCCCTCTTCAAAATAAAACGTTCCTTTTTTAAATGTAACCTGATCACCCTCTCTCTCCTCTTCTAGCTGTATTTTTTTGATAGCGTGAGCAGCCATCGTTTCCAACTGATAATAAGCTTCGATTTCCCCAATAAATAAGAGATCGTTTATATATATTTCTATTGCTGCTGCAACAATAAGCAGTATGATAAACGAGAAGAAAAGAGTAAAGGGAAAAATGCCTCCGCGTTCATTCATACGTATCCGATCCCCCTTTCTTTTCTCCATTCTCTCCTTGCACTTGCTCTTTTTTATTCTCCTGTTCTTGTTTCTCTTCTATTATTTCCTTCTTCTCTACTGTTTGCGGAGGTGATAAAGCAAATGATGCATCCTTTTGGATACCGTTCGTAAAAGTTACAAATAAGTGTAGCATATGGCCATCAAGTGTAAAAGAATGAGAAGAAACATTCTGCAAAACGATTTCATGACCAGCATCTGCAACTCTGCGACGCAGCACTTCTCCATAGCCTTCATAAGAAACAAGACGGCCATCCACTTCTATATCCAGTTGGTTTGTTTGTACAAACCAGTATGATGCTCGTTTCGTTTCCTTCTGCAGCTGAATAATAAAAATATGCCATTCGTAATCTGTGTCTGTTTCTAGTGCCCGTTCTATTGAAGTATATGCTTTGAGGATAAGGGGGAAAAACAACATGATCAAGCCGACAATCAGCATTGTAAAAATGGTTTCCAGCATTGTAAAGCCAGCCTGTTCACTACTGTCCTGACATGCACTTTTGCTTCTTATCATAAACAACACACGCCCTCCATTCTATCCCTGTATAGCTGTCGATCTTTAACTGGTAGTGTGTGTTTTCAACCTCCTTCTCTAATTCAAATGGGACACCTGTTGCTAAAAAAGCTTCTACTTGCTCATAAAGAAGGCGAGACGCAGTCATAGATTTTTTTTCAGCTTCTAATTTTATCATCATTTTAAAAAGCAGCGGGAAGATAAAGGTAGTCATCAACATGATAAAACTAAAAGACAGCAGCGCTTCGATAACAGAAAAACCATTTTCATTCTTGAACACGAAATCTCCCTCTTCCAATGTAAAAAATAATTTTCGTCGTACCACGAGGTGTATGAAAAGTCATCGTTCCAAATTTTGTGATGTTACCATCAGCTCGAAAATAAATGGAATGAAGTGATGAATTTCCAACTGTTACAGATGATGGAATTTGTCGCTCAATTATTATTTCTTGACCCAATGGTTTGATCCAATACGTATCTGAGAAAGGCAATATTTTTACATTTACTGCCTGTTGATGGCTCATTGCATAGCTTTGAGCGTAAAATAAATCTGACTTCAGCTGGGTAAAGAAGAGATGGCGCTCAAGCGAATCCCATATAGACTTTAGTCCAATTACGCTAAAAGAAAGCAACATTACCGTAACGGCTACAACAAAAAGCAATTCTAAAAGAGTAAAGCCGTTATTTTTGGATAAAATATCTTTCGTCATGATGCATTGCTTTCAGCACTTACCATTCCATCATGATCAATCATAATTTGTTCACCATTCGGGCAACTTTTTTGCTCCTCCGTTAAATAGCCTTCACTAACTAATTCTGTTAAACTAGGGACTTCCCTAGTCTTTTTTTCAATTTGATAAGCTTGAACTTGTCCCTGCACCATATGAACAAAAGCATCACAGCCTTTTTTTCCAATTGATTTACTTTGATTGACAATATTCGGGATAGCAATAAAAAGCAACACCGTAATAATCAAAAGTACGACGAGCATCTCTATTAGTGTAAAGCCGTTTTCATTTTTCATCTTTTTTCCCTCCATTAAAATCTGTTAAGCATTTGAAACATAGGCAATAAAATAGACATGTATACGGCAATGACTAATAAACCAATGAATACCAACATCAATGGCTGCATAAAAAAGAAAAGCTTCTTTATTTTCTCTTCCATTCTTTGCATGCAATAATGACTATAATAAAGCAATTCTTGGGTAAGAAGCCCGCTTTTTTCTCCATGCTGCACAATGACAGCGAATTCTTTTTCTAAATATTGCAAATGAGAAAAACTTGAGGAAAGTGAGTGTCCTAGTTTTAGCAGCTCTCTTAACTTTTTAGCTGTTTCCTCTAAAAGTGGACGAAGATTTTGTAAGGTCATCATGGATAAGATTTCATTCACAGCAAATCCTTTTTTGAGGAGGAAACTCCACTCGCGGGCCAAAAATTGGCTCATATAAAGCTGGTAGTACGTTCCTATATACGGTATTTTTCCAAACCATTGCGCTTTTTGCAAAGCCGTTTTTCTTCTTAATAGAAACATTGCCATCAAGAGAACCAGCAGGAGCAGCAACATCGTACAAATAAAATATGTTGGAATGTTTTTCATGACGTGAAGAAGCAATTGTGTGTGGTGATTCGGCCGAATGGAGATTGATTGATACATTTGCTCAAAGCGCGGAAGCAGTAATTGATTTAATAACACCATCACAAAACTGATGGTGAATAAAAGCACAACTGGATATTGACATAGTTTTAACAATGTTCGCCGATCTTCTGAACGCTTTTGTAAATAATCACCAGCATGCTGCAGCGTTTCATCTAAATATCCGTGTTGAGCGGCAAAATTAATTTGCATGCAAGCTCTCCGGTCAAAGCCGTGATAATGAAGTACTTCGAATAACTGATCGCCTCGTTGTAATTGGCCAAGCATTTTTTCATATGTTTGCTTGCTGCGTTCATCCACTTTGCCAAGAAACCGAATGCCTTCTGCAAGTGTAAAACCATTCTTGAGCATATCCCCCAATCTACTAAGGAATATCCCTTGCTGCTTCAATGTCTGCCTTTTTTTCCTCCTGCTCAAATATCCAGCGATTATATTCTGTTTTTGAAATATAGCCAAGTGCTAACCCCTTTCTGAGCCAATCCTTTAATGTTTGGTAACAATATGTGACGTGCTTGCCATTTGCCTCTAGTAGAACTTGTTGTAATGCTTTTCCTTGCAACAGCTCATAAACAGCTGCTCGCTTATGGCGAAGCTGGCAGTAACAATGCGGAGAGCAATGTTCTCCACAAAAAGGACAAAGAAGAGATACTAACCTTTGAGCGGTAACTGCAACCAATGTTTGTTCAATTTCATGCCATTTTATACCCAGCTCCATTAATCGGTAAATTGCTCCTTTCGCATCCCTCGTGTGTAGTGTGGAAATGACTAAGTGACCTGTTAAACTTGCTTGAATCGCGATCTTTGCTGTTTCAGCATCTCTAATTTCGCCAACAAGAATAATATCAGGATCATGGCGCAATATCGCCTTCAATCCCGCGCTATAAGTAACACCTGCTTTTTCATTCACCTGCACTTGTAAAAAATAATCATTTTGTTTTTCCACTGGATCTTCAAGCGTAATGACATTTCGATGTAAAGAGGTCGAACAATTTTCTACGAGGCTGTACATTGTTGAGGATTTTCCGCTGCCAGTTGGCCCCGTAAAAAGTATTAACCCGTGGGCATGCATAAATAGTGCCATTAACTTTTTTGCATTTTGAGGAAATAAAGCAGCCTTTTCAATTGAAAGATTTTCATCGAGTGCTAAAATACGAATAACGAGACTTTCTTGGAAACGTGCGGTTGGAAGTGTTGATACTCTCAGGGAGGCAATTGTATCAGCAGTTTGATACGGAAGAGAACCACTTTGAGGCTTTCTTTTTTCACTGATATCCATCGAAGCCATAAATTTAAAATGGGAAATGAGCCTCTCACCTGCTTCTAGAGGAATTTTTCGATAGGGAAAAAGTTTTCCATCAAGCCGAAATTGCAGATGGCATCCATCCTTGCGAGGAATGATATGAATATCAGTTGCCTGCTTCTTTACTGCTTGAGTAAGCAGCATATCAGCAATTTTTTCTATTGTCATTTTAAAAAATAACACCACCTTTCTTTTTGCTTAAATATTTATTTCGACATAAATCTTTATTTTCCTTCTTTTATTTTTTATTAAAAAAGTACTCCAGAACCCTTGTTTTATCCTGATTTCACAGTTTTTAACTTTGCCCCCTTGTTCTGCGTATTAATATTGACATGTTTGTGAACGTGATAAATGTGTGCGTTTTTTCATATCAATTATTTAATTTCAATAATATAATAGTATTTAAGTAAATGTATTGTTTTCTCATAGAGATTAAATGGAAAGGTCGACAGGAGCTTTTTACTCTCGTATTGCTTAGTTTTATAGCGAAGAAATGAAGCAAAAAAAGAAAATCTGAGGTGAAAATGGTGGAAAGTACACTTAAATTAACGAATGCATTGGCAGATCCTACACGCTTTACCATTTATCAATATATTGTTCAAAATAAAAAAGAAGTGACTGTTCAAGATATTGCAGATGAATTTAATATTCATCCAAATGTTGCTCGCCTGCATTTATCAAAACTAGCGGATGTAAAAGTTGTGGATACTGCGTTAAAGAAAACAGGGAGAGGCGGACGTCCAGGACGAGTATATAAATTATCAGAGAAAGTTGTACAACTTTCTTTTCCACACCGCGACTATCAATTATTAGCCAATATAGCAATTGAAGCCCTGGCTTCACTTCAAAAGCTTGGAAAAGATGCATTCTTAGAAGCAGCGAACAATATGGGAAAAACGTTAGTTGAAGAGCAAGTAAATAAATATCATAAAGGGAAAGACAATCTGTCACATGAAGAAAAAATCAACATTTTATCAGTTGTTTCTTCTTTAATTGGTTATTTCCCAACCTATCACGAGGAAGAAGGGCATTTCTCTTTCGAGGTTTACAATTGTCCTTTTTATGAAAGCATGAAAGAAAACGCGCTCATTTGCCAAGGGCACAACGCTTTCTTGCGGGGAGCATTTGAATATTTATTTGAAATTCAAAGTTTCCGGCAAGTAACTAAGATTTCCCAAGGTTGTGAAAATTGCCTTTATCATCTAATCGTCACAAACGAGAATTAAACTTTGTTTACAAATTGCGCTACTCTGCTTTATAATATGAGGTGGACTTATGGTGAGAAGGGGAGGGATACAATTGGATCGTATGTACAGAGTATTAGGATTTTGGACTGCAATTTTTGCAGTAATGTTCTACTTAGGTGATAAAGGGGTCGTATCTCTTATTTTTCTAGGTCAAACCGGTTTCTTCGTATTATTAAGCTATTTAAAATTAACAGAGCGTATGTATATGTACGTATTTGGCGCATACTTAACAGTATTTTTCGCTGGATTTACGTACTATACCACTTTTATGATGGCACCAGGTGGCGGACTCTAAATGATCCTTATCACTTAAAAGAGGTTGCTCCATTAGTCAGTATAACTGACTAATGGACAGCCTTTTTTGTTTTTTTCTGTAAAAATCACTCAAAATATTAGCATTTTCTGTTTCTACCTTTTCCCTCTTTAGGCTCAGAAAACCATAGAATGCCTGTTCAAAAAGTCTCATTTTTTTAAAAGTGTAAAATACGCTCACTTCCCCCTTTTTTACCACAATTTTCATCATTATCACTTTCAAATTGAAACTTTTTCTTTTTTTATTCGTATAAATTGGAAGAACTCAGAAAGAAGGAAGGGATAAAATGTCAAATGATGCGTTAATTGTTGAAGGTATTACAAAAAGAATTGGTGCAAAAAAAATAGTCGATGATGTTCATTTTCAAGTTAAAAAGGGCGAAATTTTTGGTTTGCTTGGCCCTAATGGTGCCGGAAAAACGACTATTATTAGAATGATCGTCGGACTCATCAATCGCACCTCAGGAAAAGTGCATGTCAATGGATATGATCTCGATTCCGATTATAACGAGGTATTGAACAACATTGGAGCCATTGTCGAAAATCCTGAATTTTATGGTTACATGTCTGGCTACAAAAATCTTCTTCATTATGCAAGGATGGCGCGACAGGTCATTTCCAAAGAAAGAATAGCGGAAGTAGTGCGCCTCGTTCACCTAGAGGATGCATTGAACCAAAAAGTAAAAACCTATTCCTTAGGAATGAGGCAAAGATTAGGGGTTGCACAAGCAATCTTACATAGCCCAGCGATTTTAATTCTCGATGAACCGACAAATGGACTTGATCCGAAAGGAATGAAAGAGTTTAGAAATTATCTTCGAGAGTTGGCCAATCAAGGTACATCCGTCTTGGTTTCTTCACACTTGCTTTCAGAAATGCAGCTCATGTGCGATCGCTTTGCCATCATTGAAAAAGGAAAACTGATTCATATTGAAGCGATCGATGAAGCAGCAGAATTGGAAGAAGAAACACTTCAAGAAGTAACTTTTACGTTAAACAATAGCAAAAAAGCGAACGATATTTTAGCTGCAAACAATAAAATAATTACGTCTATTAATGAGAACCAGATGTCTCTCTCACTTCCTTATCATGACATTGCAGAAATAAACCGTTTGTTAGTAGAAGCTGGCTGTGATATTTATGAAATAACCGTAACAAAGAAAACATTGGAAGACCGCTTCCTGGAAATTACAAACAAAGAAAAAGAGGTGGTCAAATCATGATCTCTTTAATTCGAAATGAAATGATGAAAATCTTTTCCAGAGCCAGTTCATGGATCTATATGCTCATTATTGTCGCAGTTGTTTTCCTTTTTGGACTCGTCTTTAGAGGAGATCCCATTCTCGGAAAAGGAACTGAAACCACTTGGGACTTTATGCATATTTCCATTATGATTGGCATGCTTGTTACACTTTTTAGTGTCATTGTATCTAGTGGAAACGTAGCTGCTGAGTTTTCAAGAGGAACGATTAAACAACTGTTAATCCGCCCACATGCCCGGTGGAAAATTCTATTATCCAAATATATTGCGGTTACGATTTATTCGTTTTTGCTACTGCTCGTGCTCTACCTTTCCAGCTATTTAATCGGAAGTATTCTGTTTGAAAAAGCAGCATTCGCTGCTAGTGAAAGCTTCTTTCAAAAAGCAGCGCTTTACGTTCCTAGTTTGATCATTAGTACAGCTATCGCCTTTATGCTGTCGACACTTTTTAGGAACCAAGCGCTTGCAGTAGGAGTTGGAATTTTTGTATTATGGATTTCTTCGACTCTAAATAGCCTTTTAATTTTGCTAATGCACAAATTCGCTTGGGTCAAGCTTCTCATTTTCTCTCATATGAATTTAACTGTTTATGCGACACAGCCAGAGTTGATTAGCGGAGTGAATTTAACCTTTTCTATCATCGTATTAAGCTGCTACTATTTTATTTTCATGTTGTTAACCTTTTTCTTTTTTCAAAAAAGAGATGTTTCCTTTTGATTATTGCCAAAAAAGCTATAACAGATTTAGGACTGTCCATTGTTTTTGGACAGTTTCTTTTTATCCCACATTTAACTGGCAGTTATTCTCCCCACCTCCATGAGTTAGAGGGATCAGAAGCGTTCGGTTGGGGAGAACTAAAAAAGAAAAAGCGGCTTCCTTTTTCGAGGTCGCTCTTCCTTTCCAGTGAGAGAGTGGAGATCCCTCGCTGATGAAGTTTCATTTCTTTTCGGGAAAGTGCTATTTTATCACTAGCTATTGCCTTCAGCGTTGTGACAGCAGGCCTTTCATCTACTTTTCCACGTTTCCCCAGCATGCCGATACTTCTTCTCTATGAAAAGCCATGTAGAAAAGGATTTGAATCCATTTCGTTCTCTACAGATGTAACCGGTCCATGCCCTGGGAGAACAAGCGTATTTTCTGGCAATGTGAGCAGCTTATCATGGATGCTCTGTAATAATTGGTTATGATTGCCACCACGTAAATCGGTACGGCCAATGCTTTCCATAAAAAGCGTATCTCCAGCACAAACCGCCTCTGTTTCCTGTGAATAATACGACACACTGCCAGGAGAGTGCCCAGGTGTTTCAAAGACCTGCAATTTAAAATCACCTATACGCAAGGTTTGTTCCGCATCAAGCAGTTTATCAGCTGGCGCTTTTGCTTGCACATCAAATCCAAAGCGGGAAGAGCCATTTAAATTTGCATCCAGCAGCCATTTTGCTTCGTTTTTATGGAGATAGACTGGTATGTTAAAATGCTCTCTTACATCATCTACAGCCCCAATATGATCGAAGTGGGCATGTGTTAAAAGAATAGCGAGCGGCTGCAACGCCTCCTTTGCCAATAAAGTAAGAAGCTTATTCCCTTCCCCTCCCGGATCAAAAATAAGGCATTCTTTATGTTCATTCAATAATAGATAACAATTCGTTTGCAACGGCCCTAATGGAACTTGCTTCCAGTTCATTGTTATTTCCTCCTACCATCTTCTTTCTTCCAAAACACGTTCTCGATTCATTTTATCATGGAAAATCAACAATGATAAGGAAGTTGAACATGTTCGACAAATAAGTGTCACTTATTATACTCGACAAACACTATAACTACCTGTAAAATATGAGTATATGTATAAAAGACATTATAAGTTAAAAGTAAGCAACTGAAAGGGGTACATAAAACATGGGGACAGCAATTATTTTTGCTTTAGTGGCGATACTAGCATTATTTGGTTTTCTTAGTGCATTAAAAAACAAAAATATTCTTGGATTTATTTTCGGTTTTGGTACGTTTGCAGTATTTGGCTTTTTCTCATTGATGACTTTCATTAAATCTGGATTTCCAGCATAATAAAAAACCGCATATAGGAACGTTCTCATAAGGAGTGTCGCAAAAACACTGATAAATAAAGGGGATAGCCATAAAAAGTTATGTAACAAAAATTGAATCGAAAATAGGTATTGAAATTTAATTTCAATACCTATTTTTTTGCATAAATAGATATTTCTAAAGGATGTAATAATAAATAGGTAAATTTAAAAAATACAATTTCAGGACGAGCCAGCGGTGTGCAAAGCGAAAGATGAAAGGCTTTTTAGAAACAGATGTCAGTGCGATAACAATTCCAGAAAATGTTAATAGTGACAATGGCGTAACCATTGCAGCGCTAAAATGCTGTCATTTTTCTCTCATATCATTCCTCTTATTTATTTCTATTTATCTATACTTCTAATCCCCTAAATATATCCCTTTATCCCGCATATACGGGGGCAGTAAGACTCCCACCTCAAGCTTCTGAGAACTAAGAAAGAAGATAGGTGAGAGATAACTGGCCGTAAAAGTCCGATTGGTTCGGGCCTACAGGATAAGGAAACATCGCACGAAGAAAAAACGGTTTCTTTTTCGAGGACGTCGCGATTTTAGCTTGAGATCCTTAGTATGGGGGGATGAAAGAAAACCCCTACTGAAAAAAGTTTCACTTTATTGAGAAAGCTCACGTCTCCCTGTAAAGTAATTCAATCCTTTACCTGCGAAAGGCATTAAAGATTGTGTGACTGCTCCCATACAAAATGTGCTTAATATTGTGCCTAATCCTAAATTAGAGAAATCTTTTAGAATAAATCCAAATGCTAATGCCAAACATAATGCACATGTATCTGCAATTGTTTTCACACTCTTATATTGAAAAGAAAATGTATCTACTATGGAGAAAACAAACGTTTCTGTATGGTTTTTTGGAAGGTGTGTAACAAAAATCATCGCTGAACCAAAAGCGATAATAAATAACCCTAATAACAAAATTGTTAATCTTCCCATTATATTCTCAATCTCCATAGAATCAAAAACGATATAGTACCAAAAATCAATAAACTTTCCTGTAATAAAGGCAACAAACATTACTTTAATATCCGGAAATTGTCTTTTGATCATACTTGCTGCTAAAACAAGTACAACAGCAATGATGAATAGCCAAATCCCCATAGTAATTGATGTCATTTTGTATAAGTTTTGTACTAAGGCATCCCATCCTCCAGCTCCCAGCTCACTTAACAATGTTAAAGTTACTCCTAATGATAAAAGAATATATCCTGCTATATAATAAATAATTCTTTTTGCCAACATAAATAAAATTTCCTCTCATATTTGATTATACGTAAGAACGGACAATCTGATAAAAACTTCATTTTACTTGAAGTTTTCATGATTGTCCGTTGTTTAGGGGTATGAGAAATGGTTTCTCACACCCCGATTCATTGTATTAATAACCTTTTATTTCTCTACTACTAGAATCTTATCTTTAGATGTTACCATTTTTTTAGAGTTAACTATTTTCACTGATTTTATCTCAGGTACCACAGTAATTACCGTAGTATCTTTACCTCTTTCCGTTAAAAGTTGATTATCCATTTTTGCTAGACGATCACCCTTTTGAACATACTCATTTTCACTTACAAACAATTCAAAGCCTTCCCCTTTTAAATTAACAGTGTCTATTCCCATATGAATTAAAACGGATGCACCTTGATCTGTTGTAATTGTTATAGCATGCTTCGTTGGAAAGATATTGGTAATTTCCCCATCAATAGGAGCTACTATTTCTCCATTATGTTGGCCGATAGCAAAACCTTCTCCTACCATTTTTGAAGAAAAGACTTCATCTTGAACTTCCTCTAGCGGAATAAATTCACCGTTTGCTACTGCATATAATGTAGGTTTCTTTTTTTTAAAAAACATTTGTATCACTATCCTTGCCTAGTTTCAGCGGCTAGCTTACTGTGGAAAAATAATTTCCGACCTAAGCTGAATAAGCCGCCTCCACTTTTCTTTTTTACTTTAATTCTGGCCAATAACCTTTGTTGGCTTCAATCATTTCATCTAATACAATTTTTGCAACTCTTGCTGATGGACAAGTTCTATTTAGGGTAAAGGCTTGTAAAGCTTTTTGATAAGATCCTTCAAAGAATGAATCTACTAATAACTTTTCCGCTGCTACTTGTGCTTCCATTAATCCTTTATGGAAATCAGGAATTGGTTTTAGTGAAACAGGCTCTGCACCTATAGCTCCAATGTAAGCAGGTACTTCAACCACTGCATCTTGACGTAAGTTTGGTATTGCACCATTATTAGGAACAATCACCATAAATCTGCGGTTCTCATCATTTAGAATTGAAGTTGCGATATCAACAATATATTGGCCATGTTCACCAAAGTTGAAGTTTAATACGTTATCTTCAACACCTTGGCGAATTTTTTCAGCCATTTCTTTTGTATTTTTCTCACGGCCATCCATTACCATGTTCGCTCTTGTATAATTTTTATCTGCATGCTCTACAACCATATCAGGGTATAAATAATATTCTAAGTAGTTATTTGGAACATTAGTTGGGAAGTTTTTCGTAATGACAGACATCATACTAAATGCTTCCTGCCAAGTTTTATCACCTGCATTAAAGTCTGCAACCTGCATTTCCTGATTTACTAATTTATCAATAATTTCAGGCATAATGTCACGACCTAATGACTTGTCATAAATCTTTCTATACCATCCAAAATGATTCAAACCATAATATTCACAAATCCATTCTTTTCGATTATAACCATAGTTGTGAGCAATCGTTTCTTCAATAGAAATTGTCATGTCACACACATTAATCATTTTAATGTCTGGGAACTTTCTTCTTATCGCTTCTGAAATAATAGATTCTGGATTTGTATAGTTTAATATCCAAGCTTCTGGTGCATATTTCTGTACATGTGATACAACTTCTAAAAGACCTCCCATTGATCTCATTCCATATGCAAATCCACCTAATCCACAAGTTTCTTGTCCTACTAAACCATTTTTTAAGCAGATTTTTTCATCCTGTTCGCGCATTTTCAGACCACCTACACGAATTTGAGAGAAAACGAAGTCACATCCAGCAAAAGCCTCTTCTGGATTCTCTGTTGAAAGTAAATGAACGCCTGCAAAACCTTCTTTTTTCAACATATATTGAATAATAAGAAACATATCATCATTTCTTTGTTTATCATTATCATATAGACGTATCTCTTTTACTGGTAGTCTATCTGCATTGTTTAATACTGCTTGAATAATTCCCGGTGTATAAGTACTACCTCCACCAGCGATTGTAATTACTAGTCCTTTTGTTGTATTTGTCATTTTTTTCGTCCACCTTTTCTATTAATTGCTTTGTATTAGCTTGTTTAATTCTTCCATTACATAAGTCACTTCTAATCCAATAATAATTTGATAATTTGTTTCAGTAGGCTTAATCATACCACTTATCCCTAATTGTTTAATTCTTTGCTCATCAACAACTGAAGGATCCTTCACTTCTACTCTTAGACGAGTGTTACAGCTAAATGCGTCTTCAATATTTCCAACTCCCCCAAGAGCATCCAATAACTTCTTAGCCATATATGCATAGTTTTTACTTGCTAAAGAAATATCTTTTTCTGATTCATCAGCTTCATCAGCGTACTCTTTTTCTTCTTCCCGACCTAAAGTAGGTATATTTTTCTTTTTAATCAAATAGTAGAATGTGAAATAGTACAAGAAGAAGAATGCAATTCCGACTGGGATAATCAATAATGGGTTTGTAGCAATTCGGAAGTTTATTAAATAGTCAATGATACAAGCCCCAAAAGTAAAGCCAATTCGAATGTCCAAGAGATACGTAACAATACCAGCTAATCCTGCAAACAGCGCATGAACTGTATATAACAATGGAGAAATAAACATGAAACTAAATTCTACCGGCTCTGTTATATTAGCTACAAAAGAAGTAGCAGCTCCACTTCCCATTGTACCTTTTACCATCTCACGCTTTTCCTTAAATGCTGCACGATAAATAGCAAGACAGATTCCCGGAACACCAAACATCATCACAATAAAGAATCCGGATAAAAATAACCCTGCACTTGGATCTCCATTAATAAAACGAGTAATTTCTCCTCTAAATACTTCTCCGCTTGGTGAAGTATAGCTACCTAAATCAAAGTAAACATATGTATTTAATACATGATGTAAACCGAATGGAATCAAAATACGATTCAAGAACATATAAATACCTACACCTAGCGCTCCCATACCAACTAACATTGCTGCAAAACTATCAATTCCATTTTGAATAATTGGCCAAATGATTCCAAAAATAGCTGCCGAAATTGTTTGAAGGATCATAACCATTGTCAGTGGAAATTTTTCTCCTGCAAAGAAAGAAAAAATCATTGGCAGTTTTTGATTTTTAAAACGATTATAAGTCCATGCCGCCACTAAACCTGATATAATACCGCCAAATATCCCCATATTTACATCAGGATTCATAATTTCTAATCCTTTTTGTAATGTAGCAATTGCTAAAAACCCAGTAAGTGCTGGAATTGCTTTATCCTTTGCTTTAGCAAATCCAATTGCTACACCAATTGCAAATAAAATATCTAAGTTCCCAAATATTGCATTACCTGCTGCTCCAAGAATTGCAATATTCAGCATATCATCAGCAGCCAGCCTCATAATTAACCCTGCAAATGGCATTGCAGCTACTGGAAGCAACATTGCTTTCCCTAGTTTTTGAATCCCTGCTTTAAAACTACTCACTCTTTTCCCCTCCTTAAATATCATCTTTAAATGTGATGAAAGTTTACTAATTGGATATCTTTATCAGACTGCATCATTTCTGCAAATTTTGACTGAATTAAAAAGGTCGTTTGATAAGCTCGAGGAATAACAAAGCTAGACCCTGTTAATAACGCTTCATCAATATAAGCTGGATGACACATAATTTCTATAGACTCTGTATTTTTTAACTTTACAATAAGTTTATCGAGATACTCTTCAAGGGAAGTCCCTACATACTCCATTGAGTTTTCCGGCTCTCCAACAATATCAAAGTATGGTTCAAAACAAGCAGTGCTTTTGACCTTATCTTTCCGTTCAAAATTTCCTCTTACAGGCAAATCATATTTTTTAGCCAGTTCAACAACAACCTTTTGATTGTCTGAAAATGTATGAGTGTGATGATGGCTATCCAAATGACTAGGAATAATTCCTGAACGGTATACTTTTTGAATTTGCGTATCCCACTCTTGATACAATTCATCTAAATCAATTTGAAATTCTTCTTGATAAAAAGATAACTTTTTAAAATTACCGTTTTCAATTAATGAATCTACGTTCTGTAACAATGGCTTTCCGCATGTCAATGTCAAATGAACACCTATTCCTAACCCCGGAAATTCCTTGCTTAAAGAAACAGCATGATCGAAGCCCGGCATATTAGCCATAAGCGTTGTTGATGTTAAAATCCCTTTCGAATATGCATCAACAATTCCATAATTCACTCCCTCGCTATATCCAAAATCATCTGCATTGAAAATTACTTTTCCCACTTCACTCACTTCCTCCTAATGTAAAAAATTATAAAAAATAACCTAATTAGAAGATTTTTTAGGAGTATTTTCCTAAACTTTTTCTTCTAATTAGGTTATGCCTACCAAATAGTTACACCCTAATATAGAGATTACTTTAATTGAATGCGATTTAAATATTATTACTAATATAAAAAATGACCTAATTAGAAGATTTTAGGTTCTTCTAATTAGGTCATGCCTACCGAATAGTTACACCCTAATATAGAGGTTATTTTAATGAATGCGATTTAAATGTATTGCCAAATAGTCAATCTCACTATTACTAATAACGATTTTATATTTTTCTTTAATCATATCAGCTATGTCTTTTGCAATCTGATAGCAATAAGTCTCTCTAAATTGTTTATCTAAAAAAGCAAATTTTTCCTCTGACAAATTTTCCGAATAAACGATTCTCTTGCATAAGAAACGTAAATGGATTAATAGTCGATTATAATGGAAAGAATCTGTATCAAATGTCAAATGATGCTTTGTTTCTATTAAGTCTAAAATGTTACTCATAATTTCCAACATTTTCAAGCTATTTTGACTGTCTCTTTCTCCAAGTACAGCATTTACAATATGCATTGTAATAAAACCAACCTCATTATCCCTGAATTCAGTATCGAATTCTTGATTGATTTTATTTACAACTACTGAAGCAACCTGAAATTCTTTTGGATACATCATCTTCATTTCCGGAAGCATAATTGCTGTAACTTGTGGATCATCCTTCTTTCTCTGAACTGCAAAGTATATATGCTCTGTCAATGCAATGTTGATATAAGGGTCTAGTTCTTGGTTTATTTCATTTGCAATAAACTCAATCATTCTTTCAGCAAATTCAATATATTCTAAAGGAGTCTGAGCAGCAAACTGCATAAAACGGTTACTTTTTTCTTTGGAATCTAATACAAAAATTTTATCTGCACACACTACATCAAATTCTTTATTGGGGTCTGTATGGAATCCTATTCCTTTACCCATCAAAATTTTCTCGATGCCATTATCTTCGACCAAAATTGCATTAGAATTAATTTTTTTTATTACAGATGCCACCTTATACAACTCCCCTTTGCAAAATAACAAAAATGACCTTAAGAAAATGTAAAGAAATCGCACACTTTCTTAAGGTCATGCCTGATTAAACAGTAACACCCTTAGATTCAAACCAATTCTATCATGCAATAATATTTAATGTCAAGGCTTTTTTACTAAAATTATTTGTTGAATTTCTTCTTTTTCCCAAAAACATGCTTGTAATAGTTATAAACTTGTTTTTATACGCCTATAGTTTTAATATTGACGTAGGGAGCAAATGAATGTTTCAATATATTACTATTTTAATATATTAGTGTACACAAAAAAGCAATATAACCATCAATGAGGTCAATATTGCTTTTTCATAAAAACTTCCTTATGAAAAACTACCTATAATACGTTTTTTTATGATGTTCTCTAGACAATATCTTCAGACAAAGTAACAATCGATTTTATTTTTTTTGCTTTTAATTGTATTAAATTCTCCAGCTTAAATCCATATAAACATTTCTTCCCATCAGGTGAGCAAGAAATTGGCTCATTTTCTAGCTGTTCGGCTATTACGCTCTTTTTTCCTGTTCGTAAATGATACATAACAAGTTGATAATTTCCATCATAATGATCAATAGATCCAGACGTATAAGGGACAAACGTCAAAAAAGAAGCATTCGAAGACAGCAGGTCATAAAAAGGCACATGCCAATCCGAATATTGTGCTAAATGAGGAATTTGCCAACGGCGAATTTCTTCGTAAGCTTGATTATAAAAACGATACACTGCATAATCTCGATCTTCTTCTAATACATTGATAGTCATTAGAAAGTCTTTAAATGTATCAAATTGGTAAATTTCTTTAAAAACAATATTTTCCTTTTGAATATCGTGAAGCGATGATTTAACAAGAGGAGCAAAAAGATGCGCATTGCTTTGATCCCAACGCTGTGAAAGAAAAACATCTTTTCCAAACCATTTAAGAAACGGCTGCGTCATTTCTACTGAATCAAACGTTTTTGTTGCTAGATTCAAGTGATACACATCGTAAGACCAATCTTCATAAAAAGCCGTAATAAAAAGGTTGTCTTCGTTAATAGCATTCCAAGCAATTTCCAGCTCACTTGACTCAACTTCTGTAGAATAAATCATATTCCCTTCCAGATCGAGAAAATATAAATTCGCTGTATATGTCAAAGGTGCTGTCTGAATAAGAACACGATGATGGGAAGGACTGACCCGTACGTCATTTATTGGTTCATCAATTGAAAACAGCAGTTCTTGCTTTCCGTTATACAAGTGGTAAGTATATACTTCAGAACGAGCAGCATCTTCCTTTATGTAAATAATCGTATCATTATTTAACCAGCCTGCGATACGGTTAAACTGTGATTTGTCCAATTGAAGCTGCTTGATCGGTTTCTCTTCATTAAGCTCTTGGTTTTTCTCTACTTCTGCTTTTGAATCTTTGTGGACTAATTCACTTTTTTGCCGATAGCATCCCGAGGTAATCAGCAAAAAAAGAATCAGCAGTATAAAAAAAACTATTTTTTTTGACGTATTCTCCATCCCATCATCACCACCTCGCTTATAAACTCCACACTTATTAGTACGTTTATATGTCAAAAATGTTTCATTTTTATTAAAAATAGATAAAAAATGAATCCCATTAGAGAATTTTTTTCAAATTTATTGACAAATGAACGCTTCTAAGCTGGTTAAAGTATGAGAAGTCTAATTTATTTTATAAGTGACGGTCTCATTTCTTTACATTTAAAAAGATGCGATTTTCAGCAGAAAAACAACCTGCGATTTTCATCGCAGATTGTCTCTTTGCCTACTCTATTAAACTTTTAAGCTGTACAAGCTATTGTCATAAACTCAAGCTAGAATTTCTAGAGCATTCGCTCCTATTTATACACAGTAAGATTTCATATCTATTCCTTCGAATCTTCACTGCTGTTTACATTCGAATCCTTTTCATAGAATCGGAGAAGATCACCGTAAATTATCTTATCAGAATAAGCAAGTTCAGTCATCGCTTTTTCCCTATACGGGTCACATAACTCTTGATTTTCTACAGGTTCTTCCGTTTCTTTAGAATAACAAACATTGTCGGCATAAACATAATCTTTTGTCACAAAACGTCCATCACGGAAGGCAACAAAGTCACGATGTCCATCTGAAAGCAAATCTTCACCGAATTGAATATCTTGTTTCGTATCAATTCCTAGTAGATGTAAAAGTGTTGGGCGAATATCAATTTGTCCGCCTACTTTTGAAATTACCTGTCCTCTTCCTTGATCAGTTACACCAGGAATATGCACAATGAAAGGTACTTTTTGCAACTGTGCACTCACATATGGTGTTACTTCTTTCCCAAGAAACTGGCTCATTGCTGCGTTATGATTTTCAGAGATGCCATAGTGGTCGCCGTACATTACGATGATAGAGTCTTCGTATAGACCTGCTTCTTTCAGTTTCTCAAAAAATTCTTTTACCGCTTCATCAGTATAACGAACCGTCGCAAAATATTGGTTCACAGTACGGCTGTTTGAATGATATTCTCCAATAAATTTATCTTCTTCCTCTTCAAGTTTGAAAGGATGGTGATTTGTTAATGTAATCATCTTTGTGTAAAAAGGTTTTTGCATTTCTTTCATATGCTCTACAGACTGATGGAAAAATGGAATATCCTTTAATCCCCAGCCAACAGTATTGTTTTCATTAATATCATAATCTGTTGCAGAATAGAAACGTTGGTAACCTATCGCTTCATACATAATATCCCGATTCCAAAAGCTCTTATTATTCGCGTGCATCGTAGAAGTAAAATAGCCGTTGTTATTCAGCTTTTCTGCCATAGATGCATACTCATTGCCTGAATGAGTGAAGAAAACCGCTCCTCGGCCTAATGGATATAGGGAATTTTCAAGTAAAAACTCTGAATCAGATGTTTTTCCTTGACCTGTTTGATGATAAAAATTGTCAAAGTACAGACTATCTTTTATCACTTCATTTAGAAAAGGAGTGATCACTTCGCCATTCATTTTTTCGTTAATCACAAAGTTCTGAGTAGATTCCAAAGTAATAACGATTAAATTTTTCTCTTTTGCAATCCCAAAATAATCTTCGTTTGGTTTGACATATTGAGCACGTAGATAGTTCTCGATATCCGCTAGTTCACTGCCATCGGCCATTGCACGTTGTGCAGACGATTTGGACTGAAGAAAGATATCATAAAGATGATAGTTGTATGTCCCAAGATTTTTTACTAGCATTTCCCTATCGAATGTCCGAGTTAATAGCTGTGGCCTCTCTGTCTCTGCCAAGCCAACATTTAAAAACAGAATCGCAGTTGCGACAAGAAAATAAGCACGGCGGTTTATCTTTGAAAACCCTTTGAAATGAATAAATGCCGGCTTAAATTTATTTAACAGCACCAACAAAATAACATCCGCAAAATATAAAATATCAAGCAAATGCATTTCTGTCGCAGCACTATCCTTTAAATCAGCAAAATTACTTGTTTGGAATAAAACTGGCAACGTCAAAAAATCGTTAAAGAAACGATAAAAGACAATATTCCCGTAAATAACAAAAGTAATGATAAAGCTTAATATAATGACAAATCTACTGCGCACTTTATCATTTTTAAAAAACAAAGCAAGCCCAAAAACTAGCAGCAAGAAACTTAATGGATTAATAAACAAAATGAATTCTTGCATACTGTTTTCTATTTTAATATTAAAACTTGTCTTATAAATAATATACGTTTTCAGCCAAAGCAGAACTGCTGCCAGTAGTGGAAAGGCAATGGCTGCTCTTTTTAACTTACCCATTCATTTAAACCCCCTTCTTACTGTCCCCTTGAAAAGCAATAGTAAGAATTTTAAATTTACATTTTTTAGGATTATCTACTTCAGTCAAGAATCATCTTAATACTTTTTTAACAAAAATGCAAACAAAGATTCATTGCTAAATATGTAGAATGATCTGGCAAACGGGCTTTTCTACGCTTAAAAAGGCGCTTTTAGAATGTCGAAACAAATTTATTTACAACTTTGGAAATAACATCTTTTTAACATTTACATCAACTTATCTTTACTTTGCTTACTTTAATAGACGGATAATGCCAAAAAAAGTTTCAACTTTATTTACTAGTTGGTTGATTATTTCAAAGAGACTTGCCCAACTAGTTTGTGAGATTGTATTGGCAAGTACTCCATGGCATCTCAACTAAAATGTGACAAATTGATGAAATGAATCCTTTTCTAATGAAATCGCTCTATTAAAAATAAAGTTGAAAAAAGCTTTCTCACACCTATGAAGAAAACCTTTCTTATTCTATTATAAAATATACTTAAAAAGAACTAAAAACGAATAACAAAAGCTAGATGAGAAGTGAGAGATTGAAATGATAGCCAATTCTTTTACCAGGAGCTATGCTGTACTAACCAAGCAGCTCCAACGACGCCAGCATCATTTCCAAGACTAGCAATCGACACATGAGACGATTCTCTAACTGTTGAAAAAGTGAAGGCAGAGAAATATTTTTTTACAGGGTTCAACAAAGTATCTCCTGCTTTAGAAACGCCCCCGCCTATGATGATCGCTTCAGGGTTTAACACATTGCCTAAATTTGCAATCGCAAGTCCCAAATAAAAAGCAAAGCGATTTACGATCTCTCGTGCCAGTTCATCTCCTGCTCTCATAGCATCAAATACATCTTTAGCACTAATTTCCCTTTCATTTATCATGATTGTTTTTAATACGGAAGCTTTATTAAATGAAGATAGTTGATCTTTAGCAATACGTACGATGCCTGTTGCAGATGCTACTGTTTCTAAACAGCCTCTTTTTCCACAATTACATTGATAGCCTTCGAATGGGTCAATTGTCATATGACCAATCTCTCCTCCAGCACCTTTGATGCCATGAACAACCTGTCCATTTGTAATGATTCCACCGCCAACACCAGTTCCTAAGGTAACACAGATTAGATCTTTGGCACCTTTTCCAGCTCCTGTCCACATTTCGCCTAATGCTGCACAGTTTGCATCATTATCCAATATAACCGGCAAACCAACAGCCTTTGCTAAATTTTCTTTAAGTGCATAGCCTTCCTTCCAACCTAAATTCACAGCCTCAAAAACGATTCCATTTTCATGATCAATCGCACCTGGTGCACCAATTCCAATTCCAAGGACATTTTTTTTAGTTTGATTCATTTCTGCTAACTTTTCTTGTAGTGAATAAGTAATATTGGGGACAATTCTCTCGCCATTATTCGTAATATCAGTAGGAATTTCCCATTTTCTCAAAATGAAACCTTCTTCTGTTAAAAATGCTAACTTTGTCGTTGTTCCCCCTAAATCAATTCCGATTAGCCATTTATCCATCTTTTTTCTCTCCAATTATGTTTGTCTCTTTAGAACGCTCTGCACGCAAAATCAACATTGCTTGTTGAAATGTTTCGATTTCCAACAGCTTTGCTTCGTAAAGCTCTCTTATCTCAGATTCCATTAATTCAATATCAGCAAGCCGCTTGCCAATATAAATAAAAATACCGTATCTTTTTAAAAGTTGTTGAACATCATAAAAATTTTTCATAGCAATCCCTTTCAAACAGTCTTTCTGAATAATTGTAATCATTATTGTCAATGTACCATACCTCATTTAATTTGAACAATGTACTTGTATTTGGATATATAATGACAATTATTCATCCAAGCTTAACTAGATTCACTTTTTTAACGAGATTACTTCTAGTAGGGGCATGCTACCTGTTAAACATGGTCTTCTGTTAATGTTTTCGTCTCCAAAGCTTCTATGTCACGCAATAATGCTCTATAGTGTTCTTTATCAGATAGTTCGATTGCTTTTAAAACATAGGCTTTCGCCTGTTCAAATTGTTGTTCTTCGAAATGAATATACGCTAAACTAAAGTATGCTTCATGGAACCCCGGCTCCATTTCAATTGCTTTCATTAAATGGGCTTTCGCATCCTCCGTTTTCTCCAGCTGATATTCGCTATGAGCCAAATAAAAATAAGCCAATGAATTTCCTTCATGTTTTTCTAAATAATTGGTGAGAAGGTCATAAGCCTCTTCATAGTTGGCTTCTTTTATCTGCTTATCAGCAAGTGCATACACCATTCCATTTTTCCAGCCATTGAAGCCTAAAAATAACAGGGCTGCCGTTGTCGCAATTGCGAGCAGCAAGAAAGATATTTGCATACGGAAGCGCCGTTTTTTTGGAAAATGAACAATGCCAGTTGCGATAAAACCACCAACTAATCCCCCAATGTGCCCCGCATTATCAATACCGGGAACTGTAAAACCGAAAAATAAATTAATGATAATCAAAACAATGACATTCATCCCTATCGTTCGAAAAAATAGCTTCGGATATACGACACCTAAATAAAGGAGTGCTCCAAAGCAGCCGAAAATAGCTCCGCTCGCTCCAGCAGATAACTGACTTGAAAAAACAAAGCTTGCAATCGTACCCATGATGCCTGCAAAAAAATAGATGATTAAAAAACGTACACGTCCAAACATTTTCTCAACGGCTGTCCCTAAATAAAAAAGGGCAAGTGTATTCATTACGAGATGAAGCAGACCAATATGCAAAAACATCGGAGTGATAAAGCGCCACCACTCTCCTTCTACAATTGCGATATTAGATTTGGCTCCAAATCGTATTAATGTTTCTATGTTTTGACTTCCACCCATTACTTCCATTAATACAAACATCAGCAGTTGAATCGCAATAAACACATAGGTGAAAAAAGGTTTCCCATATTCAAACACTTGTTTCTCCTGCTTAGACTCAGAGATTGCCTTCGCTAAGACTGCTTGCTTTACAACCTGTACTTCTGACTCTTCATAATCCATTTTCCATTCGAATTCCAGTTGCCGCTGTATGTATTCTGCTACTTTTGCAAGCTTCTCGTCGGTGTTTGCACGATCCACTAATACATTGTATAGTTTTGTTTTTTTATTAATGAGTAAAGGGCTATGAAGATACTGTTCATATTCATCAACAGGAGGATATGTACTAATATAAATATTCATGATGTTTAATTCTCTTTTTAACAAATGCTTTCGCAACTTATCACTTTGATATCCGACAATTTGAATATCTCGCTTTAGCCTGTTTCCCCAATCAAGATCGTGCCTTAAAAGGCGGATAACCGGCATTTTTTTATTTGAGAGATTTTCTAGCCATAGTTCTTTTTTTTCTTCGTTGAAATTGATAAGCCGATAGTTATTTTCTACTGAAAAGAAATGGGCCAATCTCCAAAAGACATAATCTTCTCGAAAGCTCACCCTGCTCCCTACCTTCTCCTTTTATTTCCTTCATCTATCACCGAACACTTAAAGTTGCTTTTCCAAGAAATCAGATTGGAATCAAATATTTTATTCATGCAGCAGATACTTATTTTTTACTATATCTAAACTTAACAATCACTGTAAAGAGGAACGTCTGCTAACTTTTTAGGAATACTGTAGAAAATTGCATCACTAACCATGGCTAGAAAAGCACACACGAAACGACCTGATGCAGCAGGTTGTTTCGTGTGTGCTTAAAAAACTAACTAAATGGTCAACGTTCTTCATTGTACGACAAAGATTAGCCAAATGTTCTCGATATCAATAAATTTCTCATCCCTGGAATCGCCATCGCTGCCCTAACTGCGATATTTCTTAACCAGTAAAAACCTAATACACTGTTTAATATACGATAACGATATCGATAAACAGTGGAGAGAAATAAGATTAATATGATCCATTTTGTCCAGCTGTTTCTCATGATGTCATCCCTCCTGTCACTAGTTTGTGAAACAAAAAGGAATTTATCCAGCTATAATAAATTATTTTCATCTAATTAGATGTAGGATAAAGAATCGATTTTTCTGTCATAATTGTTTGTACAGGGATATCATGGTCTTCAACAGGAAGCTTTTCCACGACTTGAAAAGAAAATGCTAAAGAAGCTGTCTTTCCAGTAAAGGTGGTTAAATATCGATCATAATAACCGCCTCCAAAACCGATCCGAAATCCATTCTGACAAAAAAGCAAGCCAGGAACAAGCAATAGATCAATTTCTTTCTGAGCAACAGCCTCTGTTTCTTTTTCAATTGGTTCAAATAAATGATAATAAATCTTTTCTAGCTGAGTAAATGCAGTCAAAACGCGAAAAGTCATCTCCTTTGTAGATGGCTCGCATTTCGGAACAACGATCCGTTTCCCCAACTCCCAGCCTTTGCGAATAATTTGCCACGTATCAACTTCCGGCTTCCGAGAGATCGTAATACCAATCGTTTCCGCATCCATCCACATTGACTGTTTAAAAAGCTGATTTGCAATCATATAAGAATATTGTTCATATTCAGGCTGTTCAAGAGCAGCTAATTTCTCTTTCATCTCATTACGCAAATCTATTTTTTTCATCAGTATCAGCCGTTGCCAACCACTTATAAGGAAATATTCTATCTAGTCTAGCTTTCCCTATTATGTTACTTTGGCAAACGGTTTTCCTCCTTATTTTTTCAAAAACATGTCCTACCATCACTATCATACATTAAATCTTATATTTAACTCCATCGATTAACTATTCTTATTAATCTGATAATTAATCTCGTTTTGGTGTTCATTTAGGACTTAGTTAAGTTCATTAAAAAAAGCAAGTGCAGGTCTTGCCAGGAGCAGTAATAACAAGCATCCTGGCTTTTTATCGACCTTATTACTTCGTTTCGCGATGTAATGTCACGTGTTTTTCTCTTGGACAATATTTTTTGAACTCAAGGCGATCTGGGTTATTACGTTTGTTTTTTGTTGAAATATAGTTACGCTCACCACATTCTGTGCACGCTAATGTAATATTCACACGCATGTCTTTCCCTCCAAACTGTAGCTTTATTAAACTTCACATACGACTTTTCTATGATAGCATTTTTATTTAGTAAATGCTAGTCTGTTTTCATCACTTCTGTACTGCAAGATAAGAGCAAATCATTGGCATAGACAAGCGCCATGCACTCCATAACCTCATTAGGCCAAAACGCTTGCTCAAGATTACCTAGAAGATATTGTATCTTTATGCTATAAATAAGATACCTAATATACTTCGAGGTGAAAAACATGAACACAGTCATTATCGTATTAATAAGTATTGCTATTTTATGCTTTTTGCTTTCTTTTCTGCAAAAAAATCGAGTGCAAGTGATTGAGAATGAACTGGAGGAATTATCGCTAAAATTTTTAGAAGAAAACTATCAATTAAAAAAAAGAATGAAAGTATTAGAGGAAGAGCTCCTATTAGATGATCCAATTTTTTTGAAAGGAGCTTCCCGTAGAGAAAAAAAAGAAATCAATCAAATATTAATAAATCAAGTCATTGCTTTATATCACCAAGGGTTAGACTATGAACAAATTGCAAAACAATCATCCTTATCACTTGCGGAAGTGACACAAATTCTCGATGCATATGAGCAGTGAACAATAAGCTGATTAGAAAGTGAGCGTTAAATGATGAAGAAAACGGCTATGAGAGCATTTGGGGCAGGAATTCTATTTTCTGTCATTGTCTTATTAAGTTATCAATATTTTTTTGAAAAAAAACCAGCCGATATGAAAGACCCAGCCATTCAAACTTCTGCACAAAAAGAGATCAAGTCATTAAAAAAACAGGTGAATGAGTGGAAGGGAAAATATGAAGCGTTAGCGAAGGAGCAGGATAAATTAGAAAAAGAAGATGAAATCACAAGTGTTTTTAAATATCACCTCCTGATAACAAAAGGAATGAATTCATCGGATATTAGTGAGCTGTTGGCGAAAGCAAAAATAATCGAAGATGCGGATGCATTTAATACGTTTCTTGGGGAAAAGAATTACCATCACAAAATTCAAATCGGTGAATATGAGCTGACTAGTGAGATGAGCATGGAGGAAATAGCTGATATGATTATTGGCAAAAAAGCGGAATAATTTATTTCTTAGCAAAAACGGGAGCCGTAATAGCTCCCGTTTTTAATTAAGTTTATTCTGCTTCTTCTACCTGTTCCTGTCCTAAGTTGCCGCGCGTAAAATACGCTTCCAGCACCCTTTCAGAAATATGTTGATTGATGCGATTATTATTTCTCCCTTGGTAAGCCCATGGCACAACCACCGAAATCGCAACTTCTGGCTGATCGTATGGGGCATAGCCAGCAAAGGTTAAGTTATTCGTTTCTACTAGTCCTTTATACTGGTCTTTTTTCGGGCCATCGTAAAATGCTTCTGCCGTTCCAGTTTTGCCAGCTGGATTGTTGTAGACTTCTTTTTTAAACCAATTTCTTGCTGTTCCATTTGAACCAGTAACGACACGGCGCAGTCCGTCTTGAACACGCTCCACCCATTCATCGGGAGCATCAAGGCGATTTAACACTTTAGGACTGATTTCTTGCACAATTGGGCCAAGCTCATCTTTTGAGTTCGTCGGTTCCCGGATTTCCTTTACAAGGTGCGCCTGCATCCGATTGCCGCCGTTGGCGATCGTTGCTATATACTGCGCTAATTGCAGCGGGGTATACGTATCATATTGGCCAATCGAAAAATCAAGGATTTTCCCGATATCATATGGCCCGCGAAAACCTGTCTGTTCTCCTGGGAGATCAAGACCAGTAGATGTACCAAGGCCAAAATCGTTAAAATAAGAACGCATGACTGTCAGTGTGTCTTCTTCGACTTTTAAAGAAAGTCCTGGTCTGTATTGGCCTTTTCCGATGCGGATCGCTGTTTGATACATATACACGTTGGAGGAACGCTCAAGCGCTTCTAAATCCGTTAAAGAGTATGCAGCTCCTTTGTTAAACAAAGAACTCTTTGTTGGTGTTCCTTTAATATTCATCGCTTGGTCAACGATCACATCGCGCGGCTTAATTCCACCGGTCATAAAACCAGTTAAGATCGTGGCACCCTTTACCGAGGAACCAATTGCATACGAGGTCGTAAAATTCCCAGTCGCAAAGTCGAAAAATTCCATTTTTCCTGTTTCTTCATTGTATGCATACTGCTTACCGGCAAGGGTTAATATTTCTCCCGTATACGGATCCATTAAAACAACGAATGCACGATCTAGAAATGGAGCTGATCCTTTGCTTTTCGCATTCAATAATTCTTCTTCAATGATTTTTTCGACCTCAATTTGCAAATCCATATCAATCGTTAAAACAAGGTCTTTGCCTTTTTTTCCTTCATGGACAACTTCAGTGCTTAATACATCTCCAGACTTCGTGACGTTTTTCACTTTTTCTTTTTGTCCATGCAGTACATCTTCATATTGCCGCTCAAGGTAGCTTTTTCCAACCCGATCATTGCGATTGTATTCGCGTGCTAAATAATAATCGACCATTTCTCTCGGCAAACCTTCCTTTGAAGACGACACACTTCCTAAAATAGTCTGTAATGTTTTCTCAAACGGATGGTAGCGATCCCAGTCTGTCGTGACATCCACACCAGGAAGGTCATCGAGATGTTCGCTTACGATTGCAAATTCTTCTGCCGTTACATCTTTATTTTTGACAATTTGCGGTGTTAACGGGTAGCCGCTATTAAATTCACGATAGATGGCCAACACCTTTAAATCCTCTTCCGTTAAAGTATTGATTTCTTCCTCGGTCACGCGATCCGCTTTGATTTTATAAATTTCTCCCGTTTTTAAGTCTTGATCTTTTAGCTTCTGCTCTTCTTTAGCTGTCATTTTCTTCTTGGCTTCCTCCGGATTGATGAGCAGCCAATAATCTTTTTTATCTCTTTCTGTAATTTTATCCGTTTCAAGTGTAATATATTTTGACAAATCTTCTGCAACTTTTCTGATATCCTCAGCTTTAATGTTATTTGGCCTCGTATACGTAATTGCGTTCAATGGTGAATTGCCAACTACGAGCTTCCCATTTCGATCAAAGATTTCTCCTCTCGGCACTGGGATATTTACGGTTGTATCTTCTGTTCGCTCAACACGTCGTTTATAATCTTCGCCTTTTACAATTTGGACAACACCAAGGCGCAGCACTAACAATGAAAACAAAATAAATACAACAAAAAACAGCATGTTCATCCTAAATGGCACATGGTTTTTTTTCTTTTTTTTGCTTTTTTTCAATGCAGACAGTCCTTCCTATAAAACCTTCTTTTCCTATTGTAAAAGAAAAGAAAGTATTTTTCTATAGATAGAAGGACGCAGCTGCATCTTTATTGAACAAATGTTAACAAACAGATGGTAAATGAATTTTGCGAATGAATAAAAACGCGATGATATGGCCAATGCCTGTGATAAGCAAAAATATAGGGATGCTTTTCTCTTCATGAAAAAAGGAAAAGGAAACGATAAATGTGAGAACGGAGATAATTCTGCCAAGATTTAAAAACATTTCTCGAACAACAATGTACTCAATGCGCATTTCTGCTGCTTTCCACCCTTTGCCGATCACATCATACGTAATCGAAGTATAAGGAACCAAAAAAATGGGGTATGCGATGGCAATCATGACGCCATACAGCAAAAAGCGCGTATACGTTAATTCAAAAATAATCATGAATATAGCTGCATATAAAAGAAGCGCTCCAAACAAAATTGCTTTCTTTCTTGTTTTTTTATGAATATATGTTGCAGCCAATAAATAGAAAATAAATGCTACAGCTGAATGAACGAGCCCATATGTCCCAAGCGATAATTCACTCCCCGTTGAAAGAAAGACAAGGACGGCAATAACAAAAGAAAAACTTCCTTCACGCAAGCCTTGAAAAAAATGAGCAGTTGTCACATAGCGCCAATTGGCGTTTCTTTTCCTTTCTTTTAAAATATCCCAAAAACAGTATTTCCCATCCGCTCCTCTTCTCTTGAGAAAGAAGCTGCATAACACTGCAGCGGCAAATAGCACTAGTGAGAGGGCGAAAATGATCGTGTAACCAGTGTTAGAAGCAAATCTTGAAATAATAAAACCTGCTAAAATTGGTCCAATCATTCCACCTACAGAAGTTAATGTACCAAGAAAACCATTAAAAAAATCTCTCGTTTCCGGCTCCGTAATCTCAAAAGTAAGTACATTAAAAGCCAACCAATAGAAACCGTAGCCGATCCCTAGCAAAGCTCCTAGCACAATTAAAAACTGTGAAGCATGTGTACCAACCAACAAAACAGATAAATAAAACAGCGTCAAAAAAATGACGCCAATGCGCAAAACAATGACTCTGTCAATGATTTTAGCCCACCTGCCTGCAAGAATAAAGGTAAGCGGGTGAAAAATAACAATGGTTAAGTTATAAATTGCCAAATCTAAAAAATTTTCCGATTGCTTCCATAAATAAATATTGACGAATGTATTAGAAAGCGCAATACTGAAAGCATACAATCCACCAATTAATAACAATAAACCTAAGCCTTTTGTTTGCTCAATCTCTCCTAGCCATTTTCTTAAAATCGTCATGATGAACTCCCCTTTTTCATTCTTTCTTATCGTTTGAAAAAGGACTCTGTTTATACATAAAAAGACGAATTGCCTTAATTGGCAATTCGTCTCGTATCATTTCTTTATTTATTCGCAGCATAGCGTTTTGCAACTTCATCCCAGTTGACAACGTTCCAGAAAGCTGCGATATAGTCAGGACGGCGATTTTGATATTTTAAGTAATACGCATGCTCCCACACATCTAAGCCGACAAGCGGTGTTTTTCCTTCCATAATAGGAGAATCTTGGTTTGGAGTACTCATGATTTCTAATTCGCCATTGTTTAAAACGAGCCAAGCCCAACCAGAACCAAAACGAGTAGCTCCCGCAGCAGCAAATGCTTCTTTAAATTTGTCAAAGCTGCCGAATTTTTCGTTGATTGCATGAGCAAGCTCACCAGTTGGTTCGCCGCCGCCATTAGGAGATAAAATAGTCCAGAAGAATGAATGGTTTGCATGTCCGCCGCCATTATTGCGAACAGCAGTACGAGCGGATTCAGGAACCGCATCTAAATCTGCAATTACTTCTTCAACAGATTTATTTAGCAGCTCATCGTGTCCTTGAAGTGCTGCATTTAAGTTGGTTACGTAAGTATTGTGATGTTTTGTGTGATGAATATTCATCGTCTCTTTATCAAAATGTGGTTCTAATGCCTCATATGCATAAGGCAATTGCGGTAATTCAAATGCCATTAAATGTTCCTCCCTGCTTTATATTTTTATCGAAACGTCTGAATCAAGCGTGATTCAGTATTTTTCACTATCTACAGTATCAAAATTGAACAAACCAAGCAAATGATTTGTCCTCCTTCCATCTTATTTTTTGAATGTCAAACTCCTATGCATCTAAAAATTTTGCGGGATTCAAATTTGCATCTCTCACTTTTTCTAGTGACAGATTTTCCGAACGAGAAAGCCCATAAAGGGCATTAGCCTGTCTTTAGACACGGGATTAGCAATTGTCTGAAAATGTGCTATATTTTAAATAGGATAAGGATACAGTCCCTAACACCCGTCATGTCAAAAACGCTAAAACGCCTTTGTGTTCATTGAAAACCTGGATATAGTATGAGGTTGGATAGCCGAACTCACGCTATCTGTAAAACGATATGTGTCATCAAGAACAAGACGTGAAAATATTTAGAACACGCAATAAGCTAACTCGTTTGGTAACAGAACGAGTCCCGTATCTGCTATATGCACTGGATGACACACCGCAACCTTGCACGTCAACCGTAGTAGAAATGCACTCGGTCTCTGGTAGCAAGGATCCCACAGACGTTAGTCTACTTGTGGCTTTAGACGTGGGAGTGTCAATCAATATGCCTGACACCAAGAACAGCTTCCGCAATATTAGAGGCGTGATCGCCAATTCTCTCTAAATTACTAATGATATCAACAAAAACAATCCCTGCATGGCCAGTACACATCCCTTCGGTCGAACGTTGGATATGCTGTTTTCTCAACTTTCTTTCTGCCCGATCGATTAACTTTTCTTTTTCCATTACTTCCTTCGCCAGTAATATATCTTGCTGATCCAGCGCTTCGATAGCATACTCAACCGTTTCAATGACGAGAGAAAACATTTCATTAAGATCCTGCATCGCATGATCTGTCATTTTTACTTTGTGAGATTGTATGTATTCTACACGTTCTAATATATTTTCAAAATGATCCCCAATTCGTTCAATATCACGAACAGTATCCAACATCGTATTATGTAAAGTTGATTCTGAAGCGGACAAAGAACTTGATGAAAGCAAAATAAGATAGTCTGTTATTTTTCGATCTAAATTATTGAGTGCATCTTCTAGTTGATAAGCCATTTCGGCATGTTTTTGTTGTTTCGTAGTTAAAAACAAGCTTGATTCCTTTAATCCTTGAACCGCGAATTCCCCCATGCGAAACACTTCTTCTTTTGCTTGTCCAAGGGCAATAGAAGGGGATTGGTGGATAAACATTGGATCTAAATGCTTCGGTTTATATGTAACGATTGCATCTTCCCCAGGAATAAGCTTTGTTGCTAGAAAAGCCAACACACCAATGAAAGGCAATTGCAACAAAGTATTTGTTATATTAAATGTACCATGAGCAAACGCAATCGTCATTGCTGGCACCAGGTGGAAAATCCGCTGTAAAAATTCAATAAAAGCAGTAAAAGGAACCAACGCGATAATAAAAACAATCGAACCAATTAAGTTAAACAATACATGAACAGCAGCCGCCCGCTTTGCTGCGACACTGGCTCCAATCGCCGCAATGATCGCGGTAATGGTAGTTCCGATATTATCCCCAAATAAGACTGGGAGAGCAGCACTCAAATCAATTAATTGCTGTTGATACAAACCTTGAAGAATTCCAATCGTTGCACTCGAACTTTGAACGATAACTGTAAAAACTGTTCCAATAACAACTCCCAATAAAGGTTTATCACTCATACTAACCGTTAAATCTTTAAATGCCTGCAAAGAGTGAAGCGGCCTCATGCCATCTCCCATTAATTCAAGGCCATAAAAAAGAGCGCCAAATCCAAATATGATCTGACCAAAATGTTGCAACTTTTTATTTTTGACAAAAAACAATATAATGGAACCAATTGCAATAATTGGAAGTGAATATGCGCCAATATCGAAGCCGATAATAAATGCAGTAACAGTTGTTCCAATATTCGCCCCCATAATAACACCTATTGCTTGTCGCAATGTCATAAACCCTGCACTAACAAGACCGACCGTAATTACCGTTGTAGCCGAGCTGCTTTGAATCAGTATCGTAACCGCAACTCCGGCAAACACACCCATAATTGGATTTGTCGTAAACCTGTCTAAAATATCACGCAGTTTATCGCCTGCAGATTTTTGCAGCCCATCCCCCATCCTATTAATTCCGTACAAAAAAATACCAAGCCCACCCAAAAATTGAAAAAGCATTTGTTGGACATCTAGTTCCACTTGCTTTCGCCTCCAAGCAACTTTTTTCGACAGGATTTTTTTAACATCTTTTATTATGATGAATTTCAAGAGAAGAGTAAAGCGATATCTTTTCATTGACTTACAAATGGAAACAATTATGATTAAAATGGAGTTTATTTAAAGGGTGTGTTATCGTGAGTATTTTCAAACAGTTTATCAAAAGTCTCTATTCACCTAATGATATTGCAAAATATCGCTATCAAAAAATTGGAAAAACAATCCTTTATGTTTTCTTTCTCATGTTCATTTCTGTTATCCCATTTGTTTATCATTTTGGTGTTTTAACATTAGAAATTGTAAATGAAGGTCGAGAAGTTGTCGAAGAAGAGCTGCCGCCTTTCTACATTCGCAATGGAGAGTTAACTTCTGATTTACAGGAACCATTAACAATACGAAAAGAGAAGATTACATTTATTTTTGATTCTACTGGGACAATGACAAAAGAAGCTGCGGAAAGAAAAACAAATGTCATCGCCTTATTAAAAAATGAATTAGTGGTGACATCTACCGGAGCTAATACGCAATCCTTCTCCTATACAACCATCGGAGAGATGTCGAATGAAACGATTGTTTCTTTTTTCGATTCGGCAAAAGGAGCTATTTGGATTATTATACCAATTATTTTCATTGTTTTTTATACTTTGGTTTCTGGTATAGGTTTTCTTAAAATTACTATTTTTTCCTATCTTGCCCTGCTATTAGCAAAATTATTTTCAAAGCAGCTTGTATATCGTCATGCTTGGCGAATTACAGCATATTGCATGACATTATCAACAGTATTTTTTATGATAATGGAATTTATGCAAATTGTCTTTCCTTTCCATCTTTATTTAGATTGGTTTATTATTACCATTATGATGTACTTATCCATTCGGGAAATTCCAAGCCCAAAAGTCAAGAGGTAAAGAATGTTTCCAGCTTATTGATAAAGTGAAGCTTCCATCAGTGGGGGTTTTCTCTCATCCCCTACTGATAAGCAGTAGAACAAAGGCTAAGATCGCAACGTCCTGTTGCAACGCCTTTGTGACCGACATCCTGTCGGCCCGAACCAATCGGACATTTAACTTTCAGTTATCCCCCACCTAGACTTCTAGATTACTCTAACTCTTGAGGTGGGGGTCTTACTGCCAGTTAGATGTGGGATAAAAAAGTTCAATTAATGAAGAAGGGGCTGATCTCAAAAGTCATTTTTATGGCTTTTGGGATCAGCCCCTTTCGGTTTCATTGGCTTCAGCTAACTTGATCTATAAGCCGAACGAGCAAGTTATAAACCCATTGCGTCGGTTTATTGACCGAATATCATTATCGCCTCCACCTGTTTTATTTTAGGAACTTATTAAACAGTCCCTTTTTGTCATATTCATAAATGGACAAGCATATGCATGTATAAATAGAAGAATCTCTAATCTAAAACATTCTCCATTAATTTAATCTCTTAAATACTCAGCTGTGGCGAGAAAAAGCCACTTCCATTCAACACTTCTATTTTAAAAGAAAAATCCTGACTTTACTAAATAAAGAACTCGTAAAAAAATACTGTGCCTTTTTTACAAAAAAAGTAAGGAGTGTCTATGATGAAAAAAATCATTGCTTTTCTGCTAACAGCAACGATTGGCTATAGCATTTATCATGATATTACGAATGGAACGCTGGAAGTTCATTCAACAAATAAAACACTGCAGGATAATACAGAAATAGAAACCTCTCCTTTCATTGCTATTGCTGTTCAACCTGGGGATACGGTGCTTTCAGTTGTAGAACAATTACAGCAAGCTCCGCTCTCTGCTTCGATTTCTCAAGTCACAAATGATTTTATGCAGTTAAATAAAGGGACGCGTCCAGAAGATATTCAAGTCGGAAAAACCTATAATTTTCCAGTTTATCTGAATGAAGAAGATTGATGTTATTGTTTGTTTTTGCTCCTCTCTCTCTCCATCTTCCTTGTCAATTGAACCTTACTATTGATACAATACTCATGAAGGGTTGCCCAACAGCCTTAAATATCCAAGTACCACACAATCATTGCAGCTGAAAACAATTTTAAAAATTTGTATTAACAATGGCATTGCACCAAGTTTTTCAGCTGTCTATTGGTTTTAGTCTATATAACGACTTTATTGGTGCATTTATTTTTTAAAAATAAGAACCATTACTTCACATGTAGAAGGAGAGAACTACCCGTGGGTGAAATCATACATCGTTCAAAAACACGCCCTGTCAAAGTCGGAAATTTGACAATTGGGGGCAGCAATGAACTTTTTATTCAAAGTATGACAACAACAAAAACACATGATGTCGAGGCAACTGTGCGTGAAATAGCACGCTTAGAAGAAGCGGGCTGTCAAATTGTCCGTGTGGCATGCCCTGATGTGCGAGCGGCTGATGCAATAGCAGATATTAAAAAACAAATCAACATACCTCTTGTTGTCGACATTCATTTTGACTATAGACTTGCCTTAAAAGCAATTGAAGGCGGAGCGGATAAGATTAGGATTAACCCAGGAAATATTGGAAGCAGGGAAAAAGTAGAAGCCGTAGTCAAAGCCGCAAAAGCAAAAGGCATCCCGATTCGTATAGGGGTTAATGCAGGCAGCCTTGAAAGAAAAATTATTCAAAAATATGGCTATCCTACTGCGGACGGCATGGTGGAAAGCGCTCTTTATCATATCAAAATACTAGAAGATTTGGACTTTCATGATATTATTGTGTCGATGAAAGCATCTGATGTATCTTTGGCAATTGAAGCATATGAAAAAGCAGCAAAAGCATTTGATTATCCACTTCACCTTGGAATTACCGAATCTGGAACACTGTTTGCAGGAACGGTGAAAAGTGCGGCTGGACTCGGAGTTATTTTAAATAAAGGCATTGGCAATACATTGCGAATATCATTAAGTGCTGACCCAGTAGAAGAGGTAAAAGTTGCGCGAGAATTATTAAAAGTTTTTGGTCTTTCATCAAATGCCGCAACATTGATTTCTTGTCCTACATGTGGACGAATTGAAATTGATCTTATCAGCATTGCGAATGAGGTAGAAGAATACATTCAAAAAATCAAAGCCCCATTAAAAGTTGCAGTGCTCGGCTGTGCTGTGAATGGTCCTGGTGAAGCACGAGAAGCAGATATTGGGATTGCCGGCGCGCGAGGAGAAGGATTGCTTTTCCGCCATGGAAAAATTGTGCGTAAAGTCCCTGAGGAGATTATGGTAGAAGAATTGAAAAAAGAAATTGACATCCTTGCAGAAGAATATTTTCAAAAAAAAGCAGCTGAAGAAGCTGAGGCACAGTCCTAAACGAAAAACCACAGAGAGAAATGCATCTTCTGTGGTTTTTTGTTCAAATTTAATGACATAGAAATGGAGGAGCAAATGGAGACAACAAATGTCTTGGTCTATAAATATGGTGGGAAGCTGCATTACCAATGGGCTGTTTCCATCATAAGACATACAGATGATTATATCATTGGCTATGGAGAACCTGGAAGAAAGTTAGTACATCATACTAATGGAGAGGTGTACCATTGTCATTCATACTCAATAGAATTTTTCCCTTTTAAAAAATGGTTTACAGTACATATTGATATTGATGAAAATGGTGCAAGTGAATATTATTGTAATATTTGTATGCCGCCTACATTTTTAAAACAACATATAAGCTTTGTTGATCTAGACTTAGATATCATACGGAATGTAGAAGGGACTTGGTCTGTTGTAGATGAAGACGAATTCAATACTAATTCTGTTAAGTTAAAATACCCCAAATATATAAGTGAAAATGCCCAAAAATCCTTAGATGATTTATTACATCATATAAAAGAAGAGAAGTTCCCATTTGATGGATTTTTCGATCAGTATATAAATTAAAAGAATGTATTTTATAGAGTAAATTTTCAATCAAGGGGCCCTTATCCGATTTTTTTAAAAAAAGAGCACTTTTTCTTCGTTCGATATATTGTTTGTCACAGCTTTCTTAATCCTTCAGTTATCTCCTTCTAGCGCTTCTGCTTCTTACGCTTCATATATAAGGCGGGGGATGCATTTTGTTACTCAGTACAAGAAGGGGCTGCCTATAAGGCAGTAAACCTGACTTACAGGACAGCCCCAGCCTCTTGTTATTTTCAAAATGCTCCCAAGTTTTGAAAAAAACACTTTCTGCTATTTTATGTTCGAAGAAAAGGGAGAATAAACAAGCCGAGAATCAATGCAAATGCACCGATTACGATTGATGAGACTCCTAATGTGGCCGAACCTCTTCTGCGAGCAAAGAACCCTAAGATGACGCCAATCGCTCCCAAAAATACTGGCCAAAAAAAGAGGGCAAGGATAGAAATGACCAAGCCGGTATAGCCCATTACCCGGCCATTGCCTTCGTCTCCTACTTCTTCACGATCGTTGTTATCACGAATGGAAGTAGGCGGTGGTGCCATTTCTGTTGCCATTTCTTCATTATATTGCCGATCTCGTCTCAGTTCTTCTTGTTCATTACGATGAGGCGAGTCCTCTTTTGAGTTGTTAGAACGCGAGTTATTATTCATACAATCCCCTCACTTTCAAAAGTAGGGAGCGTTATTATTGTGTACGTCTTTTTCGTAAAATAAAGATGTTAATGTTTAACACCTTTTTGACTATTCGCGTCAACAGGCAATAAATATGCTACAATTTAATTATGTATGAAATAGTCTGCTAAAGCCCAAAGCCTTACATTCATTTTATGAACAAATAATCGGTGGCTTTTTTAAAAGAGAAGGAGTAGATATACATGTTAAAAAGAGTAGGAATTGATATAGATGGTACGGTTACTTGCCCCACCTCTCTGCTGCCATTCATCAATGAAGCATTTAAATTACAGCTTTCACTCAATGATATCGTTGAATACGATTTAACAAAAGCAGTCAAAGTATCTCCTGAAACATTTCAGGATTGGTTCCTGCAGGCGGAGCCTACCATATATAAAGAATCTCCTCTGGCTGAAGGGGCGAAGCAAATTTTAGATAGTTGGAAGGATCTTTTTCAGCTGTATTATATTAGTGCAAGAAGCAGCCAATTGCTAGAAGTCACAAAAAATTGGTTTAAGCACCATAATATTGCATACCACCATATAGAGTTAATTGGGACGCACGATAAGATTTCAACTGCCAAAAAACATGAAGTAGATTTATTTTTAGAGGATAAACATGATAATGCAGTAGCGATCCATGAAGCACTAGACATCCCTGTTATTCTCTTTGATACACCTTACAATCGCGATCCAATTCCAAACGGTGTTATCCGCGTGCAAAATTGGCAGCAAGCGAATCAGTGGGTTACTCGGCTGCTTGAAGCCCAGTCTATATCATAGATATTTATCAGAAAGCCGTATGAACATATTTTTCATACGGCTTTTAATGTACGCAAGCAGGGCAAGTCCCATAAATTTCAAATTTATGTCCCGAAACATCATATCCATTTAAATCTTCTTCTAGTAAAGGCATTGGGCACGTATGAATCGCTTTTGTACAACCACACTTCAAACAAATAAAATGGTGATGATGTGTGTTCGTTCCACAAGTAAATCGAAAATGCATTTCACCGCTAAGCTCTGTTTCCTCCAAAATTCCAAGCTCTGAAAATAAAGACAGGTTCCGATAGATGGTGTCAAAGCTTAAACCAGGATAATCTTTTCTCATTTCTTCTAAAATTTCTTTCGCTGTTAAATAACGATTGTGATCAGAAAAAAGTTCAAGCATTTGCTCACGTTTACTCGTTTGTTTGTAGCCATTTAATTTCAGTGTTTCAATTGCTTCGGAAACATTCATATCTCCACACCTCGTTTTATTTTTACAGAAATGCCGCTGCGTATACGTTTATAGGCAATAGCAAGCAATAAAATGAAAATAGCTATCATCACAATCGTGCCGCCTGGTGCAAGATCTAAATAAAAGGCGCTTATTAAGCCGCCAAGCACAGACACTTCCCCAAAAAGCACAGACAAGCATAATGTTTGTTTAAATCCTCTTGCAATTCTCATACTTGCTGCTACAGGCAGCGTCATCAAAGAAGAAACTAACAAAATACCAACAATTCTCATAGATGCTGCAATGACTAAAGCGACCAAAATAATAAAGAGAAAATGAATGGTTCGGGCAGCGATTCCCGAAGCTTTTGCATGTTCCTCATCAAAGGACAATAAAAAAAGCTCTTTATACAATAATACTACGGTCGCAACCACAAGTACACTAATGGAAATAATAACATATAAATCAGTACGGCTTACTGCACTAACGCTTCCAAATAAATAATTCAATAAATCTGTATTAAAACCATCTGCCAGCGAGATAAAGATCACTCCTATCCCAATTCCTGCGGAAAGGATGATAGGAATGGCCAGTTCTTGATAATGCTTGTAGATCATCCGAAGCCGTTCAATAAATACCGCTCCCACTACGGAAAAAGCTGTTCCAATATAGACAGGGTTTAAACCTGCAAATAGTGCAACTTTTTTACTTAACAAGAGGCTCGCAGCAATTCCAGACAAAGTAACATGACTTAACGCATCAGCAATTAATGATAAGCGGCGTACAACAATAAAAGCCCCTAAAAAAGGTGCGATCAAACCGATCAGCATACCAGTTAAAAATGTATTTCGTAAAAACTCATATTGGAAAATTGCTGTGATCATCATTTTCACCCTCTTTCCTCATGATGATGCTTTAACAAATGGATATCATGATTGTAAAAGGAAGCTAAATCTCCTTGCGTCATTTCTTCAAAATCCTCCGTCTTCCCATGAAAATGCAAATGCTTATTTAAACAAGCGACGTGAGTAACTTTATTCGTAATTGTTCCAATATCATGGGTGACAAGAATTAATGTCAAATTTAAATTTTTGTTCAATTGTTCGAGCATATCATAAAATGCTTGCACATGTTTCGCATCAACTCCAACAGTCGGTTCATCGAGAATCAATACATCTGGTTCACTGACTATAGCGCGTGCAATAAACACTCGCTGCTGTTGTCCTCCTGATAGTTCACCTATATTCCGGTAAAGAAATGCTTCCATGCCAACGGATCGAACAGCTTCTATAATGATTGATTTATATTTTTTTCCAATAAACCGAAACAGCCCAACTTTTTTTGTTAGGCCACTGGCAACGACTTCATATACTGTTGCTGGAAATCCAGTATTAAAAGAATTTGCCTTTTGAGAAACAAAACCAATCCGATCCCAATCTTTAAATTTCTCCTGAGGACAACCGAACAAAGAAACGGTTCCTTGCTGTGGTTTTAACAGCCCAAGTATTATTTTCAATAAAGTTGATTTTCCAGATCCATTCGGTCCGACTAGGCCAAGAAATACTCCTTTCGGAACAACAAGGTTAATATCCTCCAACACATTTTCGCGTTCATAACGAAAGTATACTTGGTTAACAGCAATAGCTGGTTGTTCGTTCATGTGAAAGCTCCACCTTTTGATAAGAATGATTACGATTTAGAACATTTTGTAGTATACATGACATTGGCAAAAAAGTAAATAAGTATGCTTCGCCAAATAGTGTACTGGATTTATCCTGTTATAAGAGAACACGTCGATTCAGAGTGAAACATTCCCCATTTCTTGAATCAGGAAGAAGACATTTTACGTCAAGACGAAAAAAACCGACTAACCAGATTGGCAAAATTTCATTGCATTTACTGTCACATTATTCTTGTCCGCATCATATCTTTCCAACGAGGAGGGATATGCATGAAGTTGGTACAAAATATGGTCAATTACAAAATGAATATGATTACTGCAGATGAACTATTAAAGTATGCAAAACAATTTAATGTTGCTTTAAAACAAGAGGATGCTGAAAAAATCGCCGCTCATATCCGCGGTAAAAATATTAATATTTTTGATCATCAAGAGCGTGCGGCTTTAATAAAAGATGTGGCAAAAATAGCAGGTCCGCACATAGCGAAAGAAATCAACCGTATTATCGTTCAATTTAGCACTTAATTGGGGAGGGAAACTAAAGAAGAGCAGATTGGGAGGCAGTTTGCTCCCTCCCTCATTCTGTTCCTTTTACGCTTGGTTGACAATCTTCTCAAGTAATGTCTTATCAAACTCTTTCTTTTTAAGCATTTCAATTTCAAATTTATAAGGCGGCTTTTTATTTTTTTTATCTTCTCCAACGTATGGCGTTTCCAAGATTTTAGGAATATCTTGCAACTGTGGATGATGTACAATATCTTTTAATGCATTAAAACCAATATGCCCAAAACCGATATTTTCATGACGGTCTTTTCCAGCGCCGCATGCATTTTTACTATCGTTAATATGAAGCACGTTTATTCTTTCTAACCCAATTATTTTATCAAATTCCTCCAAAACACCATCAAAATCATTGATAATATCATAGCCAGCATCATGTGTATGACATGTATCGAAGCAAACAGATAACTTATCATTGTGATGCACGCCATCGATAATCAAAGCAAGCTCTTCAAATGTTCTGCCACACTCAGAACCTTTGCCAGCCATTGTTTCTAGAGCAATTTTCACTTTCTGATTAGAAGTAAGCACTTCATTCAGACCTTCAATTATTTTTCGGATGCCTTTTTCGGCTCCTTCTCCAACATGAGCACCAGGGTGAAGGACAATTTTATCTGCTCCCAACGCCTCTGTTCTCTCTATTTCTGAGCGAAGAAAATTGACACCTAATTCAAATGTACTGGGATTGACTGAGTTGGCGATATTAATGATATAAGGAGCATGGACAACAATATCCTCAATCCCATTTTCTTTCATATGTGCCTGTCCTGCTTCGATATTTAAGTCTTCAATCTTTTTTCTGCGTGTGTTTTGTGGAGCTCCTGTATAAATCATAAACGTATTTGCACCATAAGAAGCAGCTTCTTCACTAGCCCCTAACAGCATTTTTTTCCCACTCATAGAAACATGAGAACCGATTTTTAACATGGTCTAACATTTCCTCCCCCGTCGATTTCATTTTTCAGAGGTCAACTAATAAGAATTCAGCTCCTTGATTAGTTGAAGTCACCACAGGCTTGTTACATACTTTATTTACGTTTCTGAAGCCTGCGCTCTCGTTTTTTAAAACTTTCTACTTGTTGATTTATTTTCTTTTTATAGCCTGGCTTTACTTTTTTTGGCTTTTGTATAAGCGACCGGGCTTTTCGCTCTAAATCATCAACTTGCTTTACTCGTTTTTTTCGTCTATTCCGATCATCTTGTTTAATCCACTCACCGTTTTTAAGATCCATATGCAGGAATGTAATCCCTGCCTTCTCCAGCTGGTTCAGCTTGTCCTCATCACTATGCTCATATATCGTTGCTGCAATCCCTGAACTCCCCGCTCGTGCGGTGCGGCCAGCGCGATGAATATAGAAATCAAGATCACTCGGAAGCTCATAGTTAATCACATGGCTTACACCTTCAATATCAATTCCTCTTGCCGCTAAATCGGTAGCAACAATAAACTGATAATCAAGATTAGCAATTTGCTTCATCATTCTTTTTCGATCACGAGGCTGAAGATCGCCATGGATGCGCCCAACTTTGAAGCCTTTTTCCAATAATAAGTCAGCAACTGCATCAGCATTCATTTTTGTGTTTGTAAAAACAATTGCCAAATAGGGATTATAGGCACGCAGCATATCGGAAAGAAGATCTATTTTCTCTCTACTTTTAAGCGGAACTAAAACATGTTCGATGTTTTCCGCTGCAAGCTGTTGCGGCTGAACATGGGTATATTTTGGATTTTCCATATATTTTTTAAGAAAAGGTTTTAGTTTTTCGGGTATTGTCGCTGAAAAAACAAGCATTTGCAAGTCTTTCGGCATTCTCCCTGCGATTTGATCGACATCATATAGAAAGCCCATTTCCAGCATTAAATCAGCCTCATCGATAACAAAACTGGACGTTTTATGGACGTATAGCGCCTGTTCTAGGATAAGATCGTGAATGCGCCCAGGAGTACCGATTACAATGTGCGGCTGTTTTTTTAATTTTTCTATCGTTCGTTTTTTATCCGTACCGCCAATAAAGCAGCGAACATCTATTTGCTCCGTTTCAATTCCTAACTTAGTCATTTTCAGGGCTTCACGATAAATTTGATCTGCTAATTCTCTCGTCGGTGCTGTAATAACTGCTTGCACCTCTGCGCGTTCAGGCTCTAATTTTTCTAGAATAGGCAACAAATAAGCATGAGTCTTGCCTGTCCCAGTCTGTGATTGTCCGATCGCACTTTCTCCTTTGAGAATAAGAGGAATCATTTTTTTCTGTATTTCTGTCGGCTCGTGAAAACCTAATTGCGTAATTGCTTTATAAATAAAAGGCTTAAATCCAAATTGGGAAAAAGGATGTTTTTCAGCCATCTTCCTCACTCCTTTCTTTGTTCATTGATTTATCCCACAAAATCAATTCTTATTTCCTCATTGATAAAAAGTAGCACAAAGGATGTATCGTTGTCGAAGCTTGCAACCCCTTTGTAACCTACATCCAGTAGATCAGAAAGAATAGAACCTTCTTCGCTTCTAAATTACTTAACTCATGAGGTGAAGGTCTTACTGTCAGCTAGATTTAAGAGAAGAGGGGTTCTTTCCCCCTATTAACACGCACACATCAAATACTTCTCGTTTTGTTATTATATAGAACAATCTTGAAAACATCCAGCTAACAATCTGTTCATTTGTTTAGCAAATTTTTATCAGTTCTCCAAACCGAAAAATTCCGCATTTAACTAGACGTTTTTCCTTCCTATGCATATTGTAATACAGACAGGCGGATGAAGAAAGAAAGGAGGAAAGAAATTATGCCACCTAATCCATTCAGTCCTTCACCTAGATCCATGCCTCGCTCACCTTTTCAAATGCCAAGGCAGCCAATGGGCGGAAATCCATTTTCTTTGCCTAGAGGTCAAGGAGGTGGTGGGGGGGCTGGCAACATGTTGGCAAGATTATTTCAACGCCAAGCTCCAAATCAAGCATCAAATATTGCTGCCGGCTTTCAGCGGGCTTCAGAAGGTGGTTCTCTGTTAAAAGGGTTGACAAATCCAGGAAAGATTCAATCCTTCCTCACTAATACACAGCAAGTCCTAAAAACAGCTCAACAGATTGGGCCAATGGTTCAACAATATGGACCAATTGTAAAAAACATTCCATCTATGTGGAAATTATATCGGGGATTAAAAAATAGTGCTGATGACAAAAAAGACACAACAGAATCAACAGAGAAAACCGAAGAGTCAAAAGATAAAATTGAAACAGAAACAAACGACAATCAAAAAAAGCATGAGAAACTTTCTGAACAAAAAACGAAAACGGAAAAAGGGGCATCAAAGCCAAAACTTTATATTTAACTGATTTCACATAAGCAGCCGGATTCTTGTCAAGTAAATTGGGCGAATAAACACACCGCCACCTCCAAAAAGGCTCCTTTTTGTATTATCTTCAAATGTCTTATATAATAATATTGGTACACAATGAGATTGAAGGTATTATCGCCTACAGTCAGGAGGTATTTTTCGTGGAGATTATCAAAATCGCCCCGCGCGGTTATTGTTACGGTGTTGTTGATGCGATGGTGATTGCTCGCAATGCAGCAATGGATAAAACGCTGCCCCGCCCTATTTATATACTTGGAATGATCGTTCATAACAAGCATGTAACAGATGCTTTTGCTGAAGATGGCATTATCACCTTAGATGGAAATAATCGCAAAGAAATACTCGAAAAGGTAAACGAAGGAACGGTTATCTTTACAGCTCACGGCGTCTCTCCCGAAGTTCGCGAGCTAGCGAAACAAAAGGGATTGGTTACAATTGATGCAACATGCCCTGATGTAACAAAGACACATGATTTAATCCGCGAAAAGAAAGCGGAAGGCTACGAAGTAATTTATATCGGAAAAAAAGGTCATCCTGAACCTGAAGGAGCAGTTGGAGTAGCTCCGGATATCGTACATCTTGTCGAAACCGTTGAGGATGTGTTTGATCTCAACGTTAAAAATGATAAAATCATCGTTACAAATCAAACGACTATGAGCCAATGGGATGTTGCTGCAATTATGGAGAAAGTAAAGGAAAAATATCCCCATGCTGAAAAACATAAAGAAATATGCTTAGCAACACAGGTTCGCCAAGAAGCAGTTGCCGAGCAAGCAGGAGAAGCAGATGTATTAATCGTTGTCGGTGATCCAAAAAGCAATAACTCTAATCGACTTGCACAAGTTTCCGAAGAAATTGCAAACACAAAAGCATATCGTATTGCAGACGTCTCTGAAATCGAAATCGACTGGATTAAAGAGGCTAAAAAAGTGGCGATTACAGCAGGCGCGTCTACCCCGACACCAATTGTGAAAGAAGTAATCACTTTTCTAGAACAATTTGACCCAGATGATTCAAGTACTTGGGCGCGAGAAAAGCAAGTGCCTTTAAATAAAATCTTACCAAAAGTCAGAAATAAAAAGATGCAGAAAATGCCTGTAAACAGATAAGTAAAACGTTCAGAGTGGAGTGTTCTCGCATCAAGTCATGCTACGAACACCATACTCGCAGCGCTTGAGTAATGAAAAAAGAAGCTTTCTTTTTTCTTAAAGGCTCAAGCCTAGAAAAACTATCTTGTTGATACAGTAAGGGCGGCCCAAAAGAACACTTTTTGTGATCTTTTGAGCCGCCCTTTTTCAAATTTTACATAAACACAAAAGGATCCGTTTTAATTTCAGATGCAGTAATTGCCACATGATAGCCTTTTTCCGCACATTTTTTCTCCAGTAAGTCTGCTACCCCTTTTTTCATTATTTTTTCAATATGATGGCCAGGATCGACGACTTTCAAACCAATATTCATTGCGTCATGGGCTGTATGATAGTAAAAATCACCTGTAACATAAACATCAGCCCCCTTCCATTTCGCTTGTGAGTAATATTTATTTCCGTCTCCACCTAATACGGCTACTTTCTTCACCATCTCATTCAAATTTCCAACAACACGGACGCCTTCTACATCAAGGGTTTTCTTAACATGGTCGACAAACCCCTTTAACGTCATTGGCTCCTCTAATATACCTATTCTACCCAGTCCCAGCATCTCACCTTTGTTTTCAAGTGGATATACATCGAACGCAACTTCTTCATATGGATGTGCTTTAAACATCGCCGACAACACTCGCTTTTCTAGATGCTCTGGGTAGACAGTTTCCACTTTTACTTCCTGTACCGATTCAAGCATTCCTTTTTTCCCAATATACGGGTTTGTTTCATCTCCGGGAAGAAAACGGCCGATTCCGGTGCTAGAGAAGGAACAATGTCCATAATTTCCAATTGCCCCTGCTCCCGCGTCTCCAAGCGCCTTGCGAAGATCATTTGCTTGCTCTTCAGGTATAAACACAGCCAGTTTTTTAAGTTTCTCCTCATACGTCGGAACCAGAACTTCTGTCTGCTTTAACTGTAAAGCTTCTGCGAGCAAATCATTTACTCCACCAACAGCAACATCTAAATTCGTATGGGCAGCATATACGGCAATATCATGTTTGATTAATTTCTCTATCATTCTTCCCGCTGGCTGATCAGTTGTAATTTTTTTTAATGGTCTAAAAATTGGAGGATGGTGGGCAATAATAAGATCAACACTTTTTTTGATTGCCTCATCTACGACTTCTTCCAACACATCTAAAGCAATCATAACACGCTGAATTGGTTTGTTTAACGTACCAACATGCAATCCGATCGGATCTCCCTCTAAAGCATATTGCTTTGGCGAAAACGATTCAAACAATTGAATAAGCTCGAATCCATTGATCGCTTTCATAATAAAGCCTCCTCTACTAATTGAATCTTTTTCAATAAAGTTTGTTTTTTCATTTCAATTTCCGGTGTTGCTTTAGCTTCTTGAAGGCGAGCTAATATTTGCTGCCAATGGCGGCATTCTTCTGTCCATTTGTTAATAAAAACAGGATGTTTGTCCTTTAATAAAAAAGGTCCCATTAAAAGTTCGGCTTCATTTAATTCAGCTTCGCTTTTTCCATCCTTTTCAGCACCAATTATTTCATAAATACAGTTATCTTCTTCTAATATTGCTTCACCAATGATTAGCCAATCGTGATCTATTAACCACTTTCGTACATGCTGAGCTCCAACATTTGGCTGTAAGACAAGCCTGGTTACATTTGCTAATTTTTGTTCGCCTTTCTCTAAAATGGAAGTAATCAAGGCTCCGCCCATGCCAGCAATAGTAATACAGCTAACCCCTTCGTCCTTCTCGAGAACAGCTAAACCGTCTCCCATGCGAACCGAGATGTGCTTCTCCAGCTGTAATCTTCTTACTTCATTGTATGCAGATGTATATGGTCCTTTTGCAACTTCGCCGGCAATGGCTGCTTGTATCATGCCTGCTTTAACTAAAAAGCATGGAAGGTAGGCATGATCAGAGCCAATATCCGCCAGCACAGATCCTTTCGGAACAAACGAGGCCACACAAGCCAAACGCTTCGATAAATGCTCACTATTCATTTTGTCCACTCTTTTCCCATCTTTTTCTCTTATTCATTGTACTGATTTTTTGCCGCGAAAAAAAGCCCTTGCATAAATGCAAAGACTTTTTACTTTCGCTTTATTCTAAACTTAGCAGCCATTCTACCATTTGATCCATGTTTTCTGATGGCACCAGCCCAGCCGGCATTGTGTTCTTTCCTTCTACAAGGATTTTTTCAACTTCATCTGCTGATAGATCCATCCCTTTTAATGGAGGTCCCATTCCCCCTCCAAAATCTGCCCCATGGCAGCCAATACATGATGTTTTAGCAAAGCCTTCTGGATCGAACTCCCCAGCGGTCGCTCCAGCTTCCTCTTGTTGTGCTTCAGGATCTCTTTCTTTTGCAAGTTCTTTACTGTCCCCTAGACCTTTGACAGCCAAAAAGAAAATGAGTGCAAGGCCAAAGATCATAATAAGAATGTAAGGAATGACAGGATTGCGATTCATCTTTTAACCCTCCCTTATGTAAAACAATTCTTCACAATACAAACACATCTTATTTTACTTGAAAAAGAGAGGAAGGGAAAGCCCTTACGGCGATGTTTCATTAGAATTTCGGAATTTAGACAAAAACATAGGGAAAATAGTATAAAACTGTTGCTTTATATTGTTTCACTTTTTTATTCATCCTACAGCAATTTGTTTTATCTTAATCCCCCTAAAACTTGTATACGCTTACATTTATCATTATAATAGAAGGTAACGCATCTTCTTATTTTTTATTTCTGTTCATTCATTAAAAAATGAGTGCACCAATTAATATGAGAATGCCGAGTACGCCTGAAATTGAAAAAAAGATGAGTGAAAAAACTCTTCCAAGTAATAACCATAAACCACAATTTAAAAAAAGTGTCGTATAAAGCCTTATTGGCTCATTTTGAAATAAAACGGCATTTATATGGATGGATAAAAGCAAAACAATCATTGTTCCCATTATATAAAAAATCGGATGCCAAACTTCCTTTTTCGTATAGTATCTTCCCAATAAAAATGAAATAATGATAAATAATGTTAAAATCAATGTTTGCAAAACGAAAGAAAATTCAGTAAAATAGATGATAACAAAAGAGAGCGGAAACATAAGGACAGCAAAAAAATAGGGAAAGATTTGCTTCCAATGCCATTTTACATGCTGGGACTTGTTCATGTTTTCATCAAGTATGGTTTCCTCATCTTGGTAATGCGCCAGTAAAAAATCGCAGTAATTACCCGGAAGCATATTGTGTTCTTTCCAAAATAAAATTTCATTAATCAATGTTTCTTTTCGAAGTTTATTCATTTTTCAAACACATCCTATCCTTGCAGCAAGCTGTCTTATTTTACTACTTTTACAAAAGATGCCGCTTTGCAATCACTAAAAAAGCGGCTATGCTTTGACAGTAACAAAAAAATAGTTTACCTCCATTAATAGAAGTAAACTATCAGATGACAGGTGATGAATGGAGGCATATTTATTCTAAGAAATCTTTAAGACGTTTACTGCGGCTTGGATGACGCAATTTCCGAAGTGCTTTGGCTTCAATTTGTCTAATTCTTTCACGAGTAACACCGAATACCTTGCCAACTTCTTCGAGTGTTCGAGTGCGTCCATCATCCAGGCCAAAGCGAAGCCGCAAGACATTTTCTTCCCGATCTGTCAGCGTGTCTAACACATCTTCCAGCTGTTCTTTTAGAAGTTCATACGCTGCATGTTCAGACGGGGATGTCGCTTCCTGATCCTCAATGAAGTCACCTAGATGAGAATCGTCTTCTTCGCCAATTGGTGTTTCTAAAGACACTGGCTCTTGGGCAATTTTCAATATTTCTCGTACTTTCTCAGGAGTTAAATCCATTTCTTCAGCAATTTCTTCAGGTAATGGTTCACGTCCTAAATCCTGTAGTAATTGACGTTGAACCCGTATTAGTTTATTGATTGTTTCAACCATATGGACAGGAATACGAATCGTTCTTGCTTGGTCTGCAATCGCACGGGTGATCGCTTGGCGAATCCACCACGTTGCGTACGTGCTAAATTTGAATCCCTTTTCGAAATCAAACTTTTCCACTGCTTTCATAAGACCCATGTTGCCTTCTTGTATTAAGTCAAGAAATAACATTCCGCGGCCAACATATCGCTTTGCAATACTCACAACTAAGCGCAGGTTTGCCTCAGCTAGACGGCGCTTTGCTTCTTCATCGCCCTCTTCAATGCGTTTTGCGAGTTCTATTTCCTCTTGTGCGGAAAGCAAATCCACCCGGCCAATTTCTTTTAAATACATACGAACAGGATCATTGATTTTCACTCCAGGGGGTACACTTAAATCATTTAAATCGAATGCTTCCTCTTCTTTTTCTAGTTCTGATGTATCAGGATCCTCATCCTCGGTTTCTTCTAGGACCTCAACACCCTGATCACTTAAATATTCATAAAACTCATCCATTTGGTCTGAATCCAAGTCGAAATGAGCTAATTTTGCACCTATTCTTTCATATGTTAAAACACCACGTTTTTTACCCTGTTCAATCAATTGTTCTTTTGCTTGCTCTAATGTTTGTTCTGTTTCTGCTTCTTTTGAACGAGCTGACTTTTCAGCCATTTGTCCCCCTCCTTCCAACTATTCAAGCAATCATACCATGTTCCGATTTGTAATAATAAAGCTCTGTCGCTAGATCGGAACAATGATGCGCATGCATGTCTTTTTGTCCTGGGTGAGTTAGTACATATTTATGAAAAACTGTTATTTAATATTTCACAGCTTCCTTCTCATTCGTTTGTTTTTAGGTGAAATTTTTAATAAGAAGGTGTTCTCCGCTATGCAAGAGACTTCCTAATCGCAACGATTTCTTTCAGTATCATTGCTGCTTTTTCATAATCTTTTTGCCTTTCCGCTTCTTTCTGTTCAGCTTCCATGTTCTTTATTTTTAACATCTTTTGATGTTTCAACACCTGTTTTACATAATCTTCAATTTCCTGATCCATTTCCTCCTCGTTTAATGGCATCATTTCAATTTCAATCACGATTCTTCTAAGACTGTCATCAGGCAAATAATGTAAAAATAAGCGGGTATTTGCTGTATTACCAGCTTCATAATACCCATATAAGTAGGTAAGAATAGCCTGATGTTCATCTGAATGAAGTTGTTCGCCATTGAGCAAGTCCTTTATTTTATACGCTACATCCTCATCTCTGAGCATATGAGCAAGCAAGCGGCGCTCCGCGGTTTGATAGGCTGGAGGCAGTTTTTTGCTTGTCTCTGCAGGTATTGCATTTAAATGAATTGGAGTATGCTGTAAATTATTTTTTCTTTTGTCAGCAAAGTAAATCTGTCGCTGCTGCTGCTTCATTGCTTCCAAAGAGAGCGAAAATTCTTCAGCTAATTGGCGAAGATAATAGTCTCGCTCAACTGCTTTCGGAAGTTTAGCGACTTCCCTCAAAATATTTTCTATATATTGCAGTCTTTCCCCTTCATTTTGCATGTTTTTGTCATGACGATAGTAGCGCATTTTAAAAGCCATCAATGTGAGCGTGTCCCCTATTATATCCTGGCGAAATTTTGCTTCTCCATATTGCTGGATATAGTCATCGGGATCCAATTCAGATGGCATGAGTGCAATTTGTACTTCACAGCCGTCTTGAGCTAATAAATCAGCAGCGCGATGAGCTGCTTCCATTCCTGCTTGATCTGCATCAAAACAAATGATAACAGTATCTGTAAGCCTGCGAAGCAATTGAATATGTTTTTCCGTTAACGCTGTCCCCATCGTTGCAACAGCATGATGAATATCGGCGCGATAAGCGGATATAACATCCATAAATCCTTCAAATAAAATAACTTTGTTCTTTCTTCGGATTGCCCCTCTTGCCTGATGATAGTGATAAAGCATACTGCTTTTGTTGAAAATAACAGTTTCAGGGCTATTTAAATATTTAGGCTGCTCCCCATCTAAAGCACGGCCAGAGAATGCGACCGTTTCACCTTTTTCATTTTTCAAAGGGAACATAATTCGATTTCGAAAACGATCAAAATATTCTTCATGGTTGTCTTTTTTTATAATGAGCCCAGCCTTTTCTAATAAACGGGAAGAAAAACCTCGCTTATTTAGAAACTTCACTGCAAAATCCCAAGTTGGCAATGCATAGCCAACTTGAAAGGTTTGGATGCTTTCTTTCGTCATCCCTCGATTTAACAAATATTCTAACGCTTGTTGCCCTTCATTTGTATGCATAAGTAAATGATGGTAAAATTTACTAAGCAATTCATGTGCTTCTATCATCTGTGTTTGCTCTAATGAAGCAGGAGATGGCTGATGCTGTATCGTTTCGCCCATTTCAATGGCAATATTGTTCTTTTCGGCTAGCTTTAATGCAGCTTCACGAAAAGAGAGCCCTTCTATCTCCATTAAAAATGAGAAGGCATCGCCTCCAGCTCCACAACCGAAACAGTGATAAATTTGTTTATCCATTGATACTGAAAAAGATGGCGTATTCTCTCCGTGGAATGGACATAATCCAAAATAATTCCTTCCCTGCTTTTTCAGCTGCACATATTCACTTATAATGTCGACAATATTTGTTGCCTGTTGAATATCTTTAATTTTTTCATCAGGAATTCTTCGTGCCACGAAAACATCCCCATTTTACATTATTCTCTTTTGTATGTTTTCTATATAAATATTTATTTTCCTGCAATATTCGACAAAAACTTTAAAAGATTTTTTCTAAACCGCTCTTTATCTGATTTTTTAAATGGAGCCGGCCCTTTGCCAAATATTCCTTGCCGCCTTGCTTTAGCGGCTAAGTAGCGAATGTCAAGCGATGTTGCAATTGTTGACTCATCATAAGCTGTTCCCCAAGGAGAAATCACATATACCCCTTTAGGCAGCAATAAACTTGCTAAGCCAATATCTTGTGTGATTACTACATCACTTCTTTTCACATGATTGAGGATATAAAGGTCTGCTGACTCTCGATCTGGGTCTACATAAACCCAAGTTTCTTCATCTGGCTGCTGCATGTGATGAGCATAGGACGCAACAAAAATCGCCTGCCATTGCTTGCTTGACGCAGTATCGACAATCTCCTTTTTTACTGGACATGCATCTGCATCGATATAGATTGTCGGTTTTTTTTCGTCAATATTAGTAACTATTCTACATCCCTCCACAGAATCCTTCTTGTAGATATAGAAAGAATACTTTACATCTTTTGGGTAAATTTACCTTTCAGTACAATTGTGTTTGAAATTGGCATTCCCTTTACAACATCACTTTTGTAAAGCTTTTCAATCTTTACTTGACAGATAGTAGTTATTAGTTTATTCTTAAAAGCTTTACTATAAACATGATTTCTATACATTTTAATCACAATTTTTTATTATAATATACAATCGCAGATTTTACTATTATTTTTTATTACTTTTATGATGAAGTGCAGAAGAAGATTCTTTCCAAAATCTGCACCATAGAGTAGAGTAACCTCTTTCGAGGTTACTCCCTCATCAAACCGTACGTGCCCTACTAAGGCATACGGCTTACCCATGTGTTACTTGTTATGA
>NZ_JAUSTT010000005.1 GCF_030812995.1 Bacillus chungangensis
TGAGTCGTTACTCCCAAGTTTGGATATGAATCTCCTAGTCCGAGATTCAGTGGGACTTTAACCCACCTGATGAGCGTGCTGCCACGCACGCACTACGGCATCGGCTGACTTCTCACGATAAACCTTTTTCGACCAACTTTCTTCTTAGGGGACTCCTCAGCTGTCCGTGAGACCTCCCAGGGTAAGACAACTAGCTTTCCTCTTTTACTCGCCTGATTTACTCTATAGGATTACGCACATCTTTTTGGACTTTGACTTGTTATGGAGTCTTATCCGCCCATAGAGCCTCGTATCAGATTTCTGTTCGTCGAGCCAAGATTTTGATACGCGCTTCCTTCAGCCCTTACCTCGAAATAAGTACCTTGCGCTTCTCTAGTGGTTGGTTGATGTGTACCCCCACAGCGGACTTTCACCACCTAGATAGTTGCCATGCCTGGCGCACATAAAAAAACACCTTTATGAAGGTGTAGGTGTGACTGTTTTTTCTATTTCAATTATTAGCTGTCTTTCTTAACTGAACTATACGTTCGTACAACAAAAAAAGCTACCCAGGTCAAAACTCCCAACACTCATTATTAGATGATAGATTATTCAATAAAAAAGGAGAATTTTACTAAAGAAATTCATATGTCATAGTTTTTTATATTCTGGAGTTTTCATTAATCTTTGGAAAAATTCATTTTTAGCTTTTCTATAATCATCCATAGCCTTCCCTTCATACTTCTTTTTTAACTCGTCATATTCTTTCCTATAATGATCATTTCGTAATAAAACATCACGAAACTTCCAAAAGAAATCGTGTTCTGAACCTATGACAGTTAATTGTACTCCAAGAGGTGGAATAGTGGAATCATCTTTAAAAGCCCTAAACCTGTCTGTTTTTATACTGCCTTCATTAAGCTCATATAATGCTGAAAGTGAGTCAACTGCTTCAAAGAATTGTCCAGAGATAACACGTACTTGTATATCTAAATCACCTTTTGTTAGGCTATTAGGAATGGCTGTGCTTCCAACGTGCTGGACATCAGCCTCAGGCAGGCTTTCTTTCATGATTTTTTTGTGAGCTAAAAAAGTTTTTTCTGCATTTTCATCAAACAGACTGTTATCTAAGAAATGAACTAATTCCATCTTACTCTCCCCTAAAAATAATCTATATCGTTTATTCTACATTCTTAGTAGATTAACCTTCTTCCTTAGTAGATTAAACATTTTTCTTGGGTGTTTATTTATTTTTCGGAATATGTGATGTGTTTAAGAACGAGAATTCTTTCACTTTCAAACATGATTAATCATTTCTTTATGTTGCACATCATCGTTCTTATGCGCAACTAACGCTTTTTGGACATCGCTACGAATTATAACTGGTACTTGCTGCAGCTCTCTCAATCCCGCTTGAATAAGTCGTACATAAACATAAATCATTCCGTTTCACCGTCCTTCAGCTTAGTTAGCTCCTCAAACATTTCTGCTAGAGCTAAAGATAGTTGCAAATTTTCTTCTTGTAATTTTTCAATTCTTTGGTTAAAAGTTGGTTGTACAGGAATAACCTCATCCTCGGGAATTTCCGACATTACAGGCACTTCAACCCGATGGGAAATAGTTTCTCCGTCTCGTGTATATTCAGTAACTTGTTTATCATTTTCAACATATTCACGTAAAACTTCTAACATTTAAGTTCCTCCTTTGAATTATTATTTTAAAATGTAACTCGCACTCACATACAAATAGTTTGAAGTTGAAGATTTAAAAGAAAGACTAATTTTTAGTTTATTAGTAAATTCTATCATCGGAGAAAACAGTCCAGTCCCATGTGAAATGGAACTACCTTCAATATTGAAGGTTTCAACTTGTCCATCTGCTTCGATTGTAATTTCAACTTCTCCAAGCGCGGAGGTGTTAGATGCTAAGTTAAATGATGTTACAATACCTTTTCCGGTAATATTTACAATTGTTGCATTCGAAGAATTTGAATAATGTCTAGAAGATACGAATTTAGGAGTCCCAGTAAAGATATTGTTAGACTCAATTTTCCCTTCGATTCGCTTTAAGTATTTAAATAAAGAATCTGTCCCCGCTGTAGATGGATTCGCCATCCCAATCAAATCCGCTTTCGTTTTGATTGTCGGAATCAAATCTGTTTGTTTCTTAACAGCTTCCACAGTAGTTTTCACAGAGTCTACCATATTAGGCAGCTGCTCAAATTCTTCTCCTACGTTTTGTTGGATTTGCTCAATTTGGTCTTCTGCCGAATTCATTCTATTTGTTAAACCTGTAATATTCGTTTCATTTGTCGCTATTTTTTCCTTATGCGCAATAACAAGATCATTTACTTTTTTAACCGCACTTGGTGTCGCTCCTTCTGTTGTGCTTGTGCTATTGACAGCGTCAGACAATTGAACATGCCCTACCTGTGTTAAAGAAGCTTTTGTATTAGCGTGTTTGCCTATTTCTTCTTCTACCCATTTACGTGATGGCATGGCGATGGTCGGATCGATTTTTAATTGAACTGATGATGCGTTTGTTACTTCAATGATCATACGAAGATATAGGTCTTTTGCTGAGCCCTCTGTTAAAATCGGTTTGTATGTTTCAGGATATTTTCCGACTGCAATTAAATCGCCTTCTGCGTCAAATACTCCAACTTCTCTGACATTGAATCCTCCTGCATCAGCTGGGATAACAGCTTCGAGGATAATCCAATTCGAATTTTCCTCGTCAGTGTGAATAGAGCTAATGTTTCCACGCCAGACCTCGCTTTGCAGTTCTGTTTGATTTTCAGACGGATTATATTGACGGTCACCAACTGCAAGATGTGTGATATCGACTTTTCTTCCAAGTACTTGCGCATTTGCTATTTTCGCTTTTCCAACAGCAGTTAGAATCGTATAATATTTTTCTGCCATGATCATTTACTCCGTTCTATCAAAATTTTATCGGATTTAGTGAACCTTCCATTAGTGGGAATCTCTTATCTCCTACTAATGGTTGGAATCAATCGGTCATTTACTAACAGTTCCCCCGTCAGACTTCTTCTTTTTTTATTCTTAACGGGAATTTTCTTGTTAGCTAGAGAGGGGATAAAGTGAAACTTTCATTAGTAGGGGTTTTCTCTCATCCCCTACTAATGGTTAGTTGAACCAATCGGACATTTGACTTTCAGTTATCCTCCACCTAGACTTCTTCGATTCCTCTTACTCTTGAGGTGGGGGTCTTACTGCCAGTTAGATGTGGGATAAATAGAAATTGTTTCTAAAGATCGTGATGCGGTTCCAAATCGCGCATAGCCCTTTGTTTCTAGCTCGGTGTTCCGCCAAGGATAGACAGTTACTTCCTCCCCGAAAAGCATTGCGGATGCCAAATGCATTTTTCCACTTAAGTGTTGGGTGATGCGATACCCAAGGTGAGCGGGTTTGATTTTATTTACTTCGTGAATAAGTTTTGGAAAATCTACGTTTTCAGCTGTTTTGTCTAAATTGATGCGAAATACATAATCATCGATATTTTCTTCGATTGTTACTTTTACTCCAGCTGCCGCAGAAGCAACCATTTCAACACGCTCTTTGTTAACAGGAAAATAAGTATTTAAAAATACGATGATTCGTTTGCGGCGTTCTTCTATACTTAATCCTTTCCCGTTGCTTAAACCAAGCCGCTGCTCCCAGTAGGAAAGAGACCATGATGCAAATTGCGGGTAAACCTGCTCACGGACACTTTTGGCCGTCTTCCAAAGATCATCAAGCTCTTTCCCATTTGCTTCAAAAATATGAAGCATATACGCATCGTGGTGATAGATTGGAAGAATAGCAGATAGCATCTCTTTAGCAGTTGGTGAGGTGATCATGCGGTCTTTCACGATGCCTTCACCTCACCAACAACAGCGATTTCTCCGCTATCGAGCTGGATATTTTCCGCAAGCCCGTTCAGTAATAAATTGTCATAGTCCTTTACCCCTTGCGTTTCGATAATGAACGATCCTATTCGCGCATAACGGATCAGCCCGCCAATCGAAACGTCGGAAAAGTAAGCAGCGACCGCTTGTTTAATCGAAGCGAGTATCTCTTCTATATCTGCCCCATCTTCTAATTCTAAGGAGAAGGAAAGATGAACGGTCATCCTTTCAACCGAATCAACAGTAACAAGCGCTCCAATTGGCGCTAGTCCTCCACCCTTTCTTTCATCAGGAGCAATATGCTGTTGAACTGCGGCGATTAATTCTGGAGTGGCGACGCCTCCATTGCTGTCTGTTATCATCACTTTGACAGTTCCAGCTCCGTTCCATTCTGGCAAGACGATCACTTCTCCAACTCCAGGAACTTCCTTTGCCCATCTTTCATAATCTCGGCGGGCACCACTTAATGATTTATTTTGATCACGGTCTATAATCCGCTCCCTGAATGAGCTGTCGCTTTCAATATCTGCTCCACCACTTGTCGCTTCTTCATTGATGATTTCGACAATTCCCGGTATCGGTTCCATGAGAATACGAATCGATTCGGCCGGCACATTTCCGACCACCCCAGGTTCAACTGCTTCAATAGAAGTTACTGCCTTCCCGTTTTCGTCTGTCGTTATTTCTTGTGTTGTCTTAAAAACAATCGCAGCAGTATGATCGCTCGCGACCGTTGCTACTTTTGTACCTGCCCGAATCGTCACGCCAGGTTTGCCGATGAAAACCATATGCGACCCCTTAGCAGCAACAGCCGGCCTTCTCGTCACACCAATCGGTGTACCATGCCAATCTAAAAATATCCCTTCCGCAAACTGTGGAAACATCATCATCATTGTCAGTGTTAGTTCGTATTCAATCATCTTCGCTTTTTCCATCGCAACAGGTTTTGTTACGTCATAAATTAACGCACCTTCGGAAAGGTCGTAGTTGCGAGGCAAGCTTTTCAACATGCGTTGGTGAATGTCTTCTTCGCTTACTTGCAAAAAGTCAGGCAGGGCGAATGTTGACTGTTCCAATTGCTTCACCGCCTTTCGTCATTTCGTAAAATTCCGTTCCGTATACAGACTCCACTTGGAAAGTGATCCACACATTGTCTCCTTTCCATTCGAATGCAAAGGAATCGACCGCTTTCGTTCGTGCATCAACCATTAATGCTTCGGTGATGGTTCGTTTGATTTCACTTTCGGCAATGCCGCGATCATGAAAGGAACGGACAATATTCGCTAATTCTACGCCAAAATCACTGCTGTAAGCTGGATATTGATAGCGCTCTGTAAGCAGGCATTTCATCACCCAAAAACGATAGGCGTCTTTTTCATCGCCGATTACCGCTTGGCCTACACCATTGATGTCAAGCTGAACGGTTTCCATATTAAAAACTGGGGCAACAACATCGAGCGGCTGTTGATCAAAAGCATCCTCTGCAATGATGATTGGTGTATCAAAAGCAGGATATAATGTTTCTGCCATCTTATTTCACCTGCCCTATGATGATGTACGTTCTTCCCTCGTCTATCGGGACGCAAAGAACCCGATCGCCTTCTTCCAGTTTTAATCGAATGATATAATCGTGTGACGTTCCGGTTGATTCGGAAATCAGTGTTGCCTTTTCCTCCATTACGCTGCAATCTGTTAACGGAATTGGATGTTCAAAATGGTCTAATTTAAGACCGCTGCTTGTAATCGTGCCAAGGATCGCTGACTTTACTTGAAAACCGATTGTTTTGGCTGTTGTTTCTCGCATTACTTGCAGTAAAGCGTTGGCTCCCTTGCTTCCTTCCATCCTAATCACCCCTTAGATTCAAGCTCATCCGCAATGAAGAAATATCTCTAGAAATTCCTTCAACGATATAGCGTCCGCCAATGGTGCCTGTTTTCACTTCGACTTTGTCCCCTCTGCGAATCCACGGAATATCTGGGCCATTGAGAGACCTTTCGATTTTTGGCTTGCCTTTTTCTTTTAACATTTCATCGGCTGCTTTTTGAGCTTCTGAGACACTTTCATAAGAATCGCTGTACAACACTTCTTGAATGATGCCAAATTTCGTATTCCCATCTTTCACTGCTTTTAAAAGCGCTCTGCCTTCATTCCCTTCGTTGCCATAGATTTTCACACGAGTAACCAAGTTCTCGATGCTATGCTCGTCAGCGCTATCTTCGACGAAGTGATCGTCCAACACATAGATCGTTTCATTAGACCCTTCTTTGACGACTTCTAAACTGCCTTGTGTAGACCGCACAAGAAAGCGGCCTGCGCCCTTTTTCTCCGATTCTTCTAAACGATCTGCGATAATATCGCCTAGACTTCCATTTGAGTAAGGTTTTTTTGCTAGTTTCACAGTCGGTCCATCGATGCGCCCAACGGGAACTCCTGCTTTTTCAGCGATCTTTTTAATACTAGATGCCCCTGTCTCGCCTGATCCGAAATACCAATGTTCCTTTGATTGCTGCAGCGGGAACAGTGGATCATACGCTGTTATTTCAATCGTGTGATCAGACGCATTCGTTTTCCAACGATAGACAGCCCCGCGAAAAACTTCTTTCCAACCGCTGCCATCTGTTGCCTGTAAAATAAGTCTTTTGGCAAGGTAAACATGTTGATGAATCCAGCCGTCTTTCAATTTCACATTTTTAAGCTGAACGTTTAAGCGGGCAGCAAGTTCTTGCGGCAATGTCTCAAGAGACGCAGATAAAATCAGATGGTCTACCGTTATTTGCCGGCCATCTGGCGGCACCAAAGTAAGGCGATAAGCTACTTTTGATAAATCGATTGCCATTTGCTCACCACCCAGAAGGCAAAGTAAACACTTCGCCAGGATAAATTAAATCAGGGTTTTTACTCTTGCTTTTATCTTTGTTGATTTCCCAGAGTTCCGGCCATTTGCCGCCATGTCCTGCGTATTTCCTCGCAATATTCCATAAATTTTCGCCTTTAACAACCGTATGTGTTTTGGGCTGCGGCTTCGGATCGGGTCTTTTTTCCGGAGGCTTGCTTGCTTGCTCAGGCTTCTTCTCTTGAACGGAAAAGGATCGCTTTTCGGTAAAAGAAATCGCATAATAAATATCGCCAAATCCACCCCGATAACTCGGTTCAAATGACGACAAAAAGACAGGGATATTCCAAGAAGATTCGGTAATAATGAGCCGAAGCTGATAATCGTCTCCTTCTGCTCCCATCCACCTTTCCAGCAGGCGAACAATATCATTTGGCGGCAAATCTGTGTGCCTTTCAGGAACGCTTTGTCTGACACCAGGGAAAAATCCTTCCCAGCTCACCCTGACAGACGTCATTCCTCTTGGCATCTCAATATCGCCAATTGTAATCGGCGAAAATGATAACGTTTTAGGCCCCATTTGCACACGAAGTTCCTCTGGAGATACAGGGAATACCAATGTCTGCTTATTGTTCATATCGATTAACGATATTTTCATTGCACACCTCCTAAAGTAATTGATATAAGAAGATTGAAAGAACACGTTCCTAAAAAAAAAGCGGCGCGATGCCGCCTTTGCTTATGTCGCAAGCGGCATATTTCCTGCCACTTCCCGCATTTTTTCTGCTAAGTTCAAACCAACCGCATCTGCAATTTTCTCCGCGATCTTGTTGGCATCGATATCGTTTCCTTCCGCTTGTACGATAACACTGACACTCGGATTGACATGAATATCACCAAATACAGCGCCAGCATTTCCGACGACTGTGGCATCATTTGATGCCAACGGTACTTTTCCAACTAGACCGCCGCTTGCGAATGGTTTTACCCCGAGCATTCGTCCTGTTCTCTCGTACAATTCCATAGCACGGCTTCTTCTGCTGCTTGAAAGAGGAATGATCATCTCTGGCCCTGCTTCACCGACAAGACCGAGATGCGGGCGATTAATATAGCCACCGTTTGCATACTTTTTCTTGCCGGATGAAGACTTGCTTGTTTTTAAACCAGTTGTATCCTCGCCTCTTTTAGTCGTCTTACTAAAAAAACTTGTAACGCCGTCCCATCGATTGGAAACCCAGCCGCTGACACCATTCCACATGTCCTTTATACCGCCCCATATATCTGAAACAATTCCCCAGGCAGTTTCAAAGGCTCCTGTGATAACTCCTGTTACGGCTTCTACACCTTGTTCAATCGGTCCCCATACGTTTTCTGTAAACCATTCGTTTACCGCACCCCAGACTTCCATGATGCCTTCGCTTGCGCTAGAGAAGTGCTCAGTAAACCATTCTGTCACTACTCCCACAGCTTCTTGGAGAGGAGCCCAAACAGTTTCTTCAAACCACGCTGCTACAACACCCCAAACTTCGGACAACCAGTTATAGGATTCAGTAAACCTCTCAATGATGAAATCAACTGCTAGACCTACGCCTTCCGAAAGAGGCGTCCAGACCGTTTCCATAAACCATTCGGCTACAGCCCCCCAGACCTCGGACAACCAGTTATAAGTCTCAGTGAACCGCTCAATAATGAAATCAACGGCTGTACCAACACCTTCCGAGATCGGCGTCCAGACGGTTTCCATGAACCAACTGCTTAAAGCCTGCCATCTTTCTGCAATCCACTCTCTTCCCATATCAAAAAGACCGACAAGAAAGTTTAGCGTATTTACTCCGAAGTCGGATATCGGTGTCCAGACGTTTTCCATAAACCAATTGCTTAGCGTATTCCAGCTCTCGCTAATCCAATCTGCTGCAATGGAAGCCCCTGTACTGATCGGTGTCCACACAGTCTCGTTGAACCAATTGCTAAAGCTGCTCCACTGATCGGATATCCAATCTAAAGCACTGCTAAAAGCCTCCTTGATGTTTATTCCGATCGCCTTAAAATCTAAGCTGCCAAGGCAATCACCAACCGCACCGCCGCCAAGAGAACCGATAACACCTCCGGCGATGCCGCCTATGGCTGTGCCAATTCCAGGTACGACCGAGCCAATTGCAGCCCCAGCTGCTGCTCCACCTACGCCGCCAGCTAATGAGCCTACGCCGCCAGGCAACTCTTCTTTTGACATTGTCAAGAGACTTGCCGCTCCCAACAATGAACCGAGTCCTGGTATTTTTCCTGCTATTGCTCCTGCCATGTTTGGTAATTTTGGGAGTTTGGGAAGTTTGGGAAACTTAAACCTGCTTTTCGGTTTTTCTGATTTTCGTTGTTGAGCCATTTCTTTCATTGCTTTACTATAAGAATCCTCTTTCGGGGCAGGAGGTTTATTCGCTTGAACAGAAGCCTTTACTTGCGCGCATTTCCCTTTTCCTTTACCGCCTTTCCCGCCAAACAATTCTTTCACTTTGTCGAATGGTTTCAATAGCTTTGAAGCAGCATTTAATGCCAGTAAATCAAAAATAATCGCATTTGCTATCGAGCCATTTCCCGTGATCGCATTCCAATTGATGGAGGCAAATTTTTTTGCTATTTCAGTTGCCAACATTCCGATATCAAGGCTTTCGATGAAGTTTTTTATAAAACTAGAGGCTGCATCTGCTCCTGCTTTCGTAAAGGCACTAGCGCCTTCCGAGTCTACTCCTAAAGCACCAAGTACGGCTCCTTTGATTAAGTCTCCAAAAGCAGTGCCCATTCTTCCAGTCAATCCTGTTACTTGATCATGTCCGATACGATCCCACCAGTCAGAAAACGAATTACTGGCATCATCGATCATTAATTTTACTTTTGCACCGAAGGACAAATCTTCGTACTTGTCCGATAAAAATAAATCAGCTAGATAAGATGACGCTGTTTCTACGTGCTTGATCATAAAGGAGGCAAATTTTTCCCCATATTGTTCGATTTTGCTGCTCATTTCATCGAGAATATCTTTATTTTCATTTTTCCATTCTCTAAACTTTATTAACGCCGGCGACAGGGCTTTATCCATCCCTCTTCCCCAGCTCATAAAGACTGTTTCGTTAAAAAGCGATTTGACATCGGCAATGAGGATAGGAAGCTGAGTGCCCATCGCATCGGGACCAATCTTGCCAAGGAGGGAAATGGCGGTGTCGATGATGCCCTTTAAAGGTTTGGTTACCATATCTATCGCCCAGAACGCGATGTTGTACGTTCTATTTGCGACCTTTTTTGCGTAGCCACCGACGGTCTTGATGACTTTTGAAGCTTGATCAATCGCGCCAATTGTCATGGACCACCTTCCTTTGGTGAGCTGGTCCATTCGCTTTTGCATATTCATGATCGTTCTTTGAAAAGCAGTGACTTCTTTTTCTGCTTTTTTTAAACCTGGAGAAAACGAATCAATTACTTCGATGGGAATTTCTATTCTAAATACTTGTTCATTTGCCACTATCTCACCCCTTTGGCTGTTTATGGAGCTTGGCATTTTTGTATTCTTTCTCCATTTGATACATCATCGAAGCAAATACGAACGACTGAACGCCCTCAGGCTTGTTCATGATTTCATCAGGCGTTCTGCCCGTTCGTTGGAAGACTTCATGCAGGAGGGTTAGTTTTCCTCCTGCTCCGATGAGTTTTTTACTATTTCTTCCGTATCATCGCTATAGCCGCTCATCTCATCGATTTTGTCAATGATCGCTTTCTTTTCACCAGCTTTTAGGACTTTATCGATTAAATCTGGCCCATTTAAGACACCGAGTGTTTTCCACGCCTCTTTGTTGTTCCATAGTCGTTTGCGATCCTCAGCTGCTGTCGCATGATAGATTAATAGAGAACGGAATCTTGTAATATTTGTCTCTTCTGCTACTTTTACGCCGCCAAGGTTTTTCGCTTTCTTGAATTTCGTTGCTTGGTCTTGCAGTTCGTTATATTCTTTTTCTGTTAAACCATGGATGCGGAATTGAAAGAGCACTTTGCCTTTGCGGGCAATTTCAATCATGACAGTGTCATTTTTATTGTCAGCGGCTGCATCAAGGAGGCCGCGAAGGACATCCTCCTCCACGGCCAATAATTCTTCATTCGTTCGTTTTTCAGTAGACATATGCATTCTCCTTCCATTAATCGTGTGCTCTTAATACACCAGTAAAGTTTAGCTGCGGCATTTTTTCGCCTTTTTTGAAGCCATTTAAGATTTTGACGAGCATTTTGTCTCTAACAATCGTTTCTGTAAAAGTAAGTGTGAATGTATAGCCAGTCGTAATACCCCATACGACCATGTTTCCTGCTGCTTGATAGTCATTCGTGTTGAAATTCATTTGCGCTTGGAACGTATTCACTTCGGCGAGGAAATTTCCTTCCTCATCATAAAGCTCTCCGTCTTTTCCATGAAGGATGTTTCTTGGATCCCATTCGCCGCCATCCAATTCTTCTTGCAATTCAGGCGGCATATTCACACGAAAACTCCACTCACGACTAAGGATTTCACCCGGCTGCACATTGACAACATCGATCGAACCATCTGGAATACAATTCCTAAATACGTATCTTCCATCAGACATACTGATCACTCCTATTTAAGTAATATGTGAAACTTTCATCAGTGAGCTTTCTCATTCCTCACTGATGGTGACAATGTATCGGCAGTTTTGCCTATCAAATTTCTAATCTTGGGAGCAGAGAAGGAAGCCCTTTCTCTGCTATAAAAAGAAAAAGTACCTGCCTTAATATTGAAAGCCAAATGCCAAATATAGCTTCTCAATGCCATCAAGATCGACAAGGTCACGGAATTTAAACCATGCCGCATCTCCTTTAGGCAAGTTCTGCTCGTCCACAATCAATTCGCCGCTTTCCAGTCCGCCTTCCATGATCATGTCATTAATAATGCCATTGGCAACAGTGATCACGTATTGACGTCCATCGCTGGAATTGTCAATGCCGTCGCCGCTTCCCATTGCTTTAGAAAGCGTAAAGGCCACACGGTCAATTAATTCAAAACGAGTGCGGACGCGGCGGATTTTTTTCCAGCCATCATCTTCTTCGCTAGCAACGGAAACGAGGGTATTAATGCCGTAATCTACTTGCGCCAGTCCATCTGGATTTAAGGAGAACACGAGCATTCCATTCTTCGCTGCCTCATTATATTGTGAAGAGGATAATTCACCGTATACGCCAACAGAGCCTCTAACGGTTTTCTTCGTTAAGCTAGATTTATAGGAAGCAGAAACCATCTTCCCTAATACGTGCCCGGCAGCTTTTGCCCCATCTACGCCTCCGGTCTTCGTTTCAAAACCATTGCCGACGTAAATCATTGCAAAGTCGTTAAACGAACGAGCATTGTTCTTTCGTGTTTCAAATGGGACCGTGATCTTTTCACCGACAACACCAGTAAACCTTGCCCCTTCACGCAATTTGCGATTGACAAAAGCTTGTAAACTAGCATGAATGATCGGGTCTTCAGAATCGACCGTAATCCCATCAAAGAAGCGCTTTTCGATAACTCCGAATGCATCTACATAATCTTGAGCGGTTACTTTTGGGTCTTCTCCGCCTTTTACACTTTCATTTAAAATCGCAGCAATGCTGCTTCCTTCGTTTTCTAGTACGACAGCGTCGAAATATTTACTCGTTTCATTTAGAAGTGAGGCAAGATGATTCCCTTCATTTTCGCCGCTCTTGAATGTTAATTTTTCAATTTGACGATCGCCTTCAAAGACAATAAACTCTTTTTCAGACACATCAAGTGCTGTCCGAATTGTCACCGTAAATTGGCGGGAAGTTGGATATTTCGTTCCGAGACGAAGCGTGTCAGTTCCTTCTTCATCTTTTAAGACGATTTCGCCAAGCGCTCCTCCAGTACCAGCTCGTACGACTTGAACAGTATAAGCGCCGCCTTGAAAAATTTCTTTTACCACTTCAGCGCCATAGCCTGAACCGATTTTATCGAGAATGTCGCTCTCATCCTCAATCGTGATTGCTTTTTCGAGCGGCCCCCAGTTAGATTTAATAACTGCCGCTGCGATGCCAATCGCCCGCGAATATTTTGCTAATGCTCCATCGTTAAACCAACGTACATATACCCCAGGGCGAACTTTTTGTTCACCTAGTCTAAATAATTCTCCAATCATGTGTTAAGCCTCCCTTTTTTTGAACTGTCGGATTGCCTTTTCTATTTCCGAACGAGTTAAGTGATTTTTTCCTGCTAATTTCATTGCACCTGCCATTAATTCAGGCATCACCCCAAAAGAAGCAGCCGCCCCGATGATTTCAGAACGGCTGTACTTCGGTTCATTTGATACAGGGGGGATGTTTGTTGTTGTTTGCTTATTTTTTGCCATATATAACACCTCCTCGTTTCGGATCAACTTCTACCCTGTTTAATTTTTCATACACTGCTTTGCCATGAAGGATGCCATAACGAACTTCTAATTCAATTTGCCCCGCTTTGAATGGATCTTGGTCATGATTTGCCGATACAGTTAAAAAAGTCAGCTTTGACTTGTCTGACAAAGATGCGCCCGTATCTAAGGCAAGCTGCCTTGTAATCTTTTCAACCCACTGTCTGCGAGTAGATGCATCTGCAGCAAGGAGATGGCCGTGCATTTTAACAGTAAGCCAAGCGCCCCAATGCATTTCCTCAACAGATGTAATCGTTGTTTGCCGCCAGAAGAGACTCAGATGATCTGTGGTGAGCAATGCGAGCGGATCAGTATTAATGTGAGGAAATCTTGCTGTCGTCCATCTTTTCATCGCTTCGACCGGATCTGGTTCAATCGGAGTATGCAATAGCCAAGCGAGTGAAAAAATTTTAAAACGCAAGCCCCGCGTTAAGGCATCCCAATCTTCATCCACCATGTCATCGCTGACAGTGCCGACATATTCGATATAATAAGGCGTCCCATCGTATGCAAAGCTTTTTTGGTGAAGGGCAGCAATGACCTCTTTAGATATCTGATCGACTTCTTGAAACGTTCTCCGCCTTACATATGGCCATACTTCATAAAATGCAGCATGCACTTCGTATTCATTATTTTCCTGTTTTCCAGCTCTTAACACGAGATAAGGCATCTCAAGCTGCGGCCCTGCGGCTGTTGGCTCCCATACATGTCCATTTATTGTTGGGACATGTGCGACAAGCAGTTGTTTGATTGCTTCTCTCATTGATAGGCCCTCCAACATTGTTATTTCCTTCTTCTTGTATTGAAGATTTTCTTTCGTCATCATATGACTCTTTCCAATTCACAACGATAGCCAATGACCTCACTATGCACGATTTGCGGAGAGACTGTTTTCACAATATAATGCATCCCAAGCGCCTCAAATTCATCTCTTACAATCGAGCTTGCTTGGATATCAGCTTGACTAGTTGCCAGCATCTCATAACTGCGATCAACAAGTTTTTCTCCTGCCAGCGTTGCGATTTTTTCTGGAGAGGTGGACTTTGCGGCAAAAATCCGCACAGTAAAAGGGCCTGCCTCTTTTTTTGTTTCCTCTAGGCGGCCTGCTGCTTTCGTCTTTTCTGTTCGTTTGATCGTGACCTCAACTGGATTTTGCTGGATTACCCATTGTACATGTTTGCGCCTCATTGCTCCAATTTCCATGGCTTCACATCCTTTGTCCTGAAGCTGCTCCGTATGCGAATCATGATCGGCCTGCTCTTTCGACATACATGCTAGCCATTGCCAGCGCATGATCGTATTGATCTTTCATTGAGGTAAGCTCGTAATGTTCACTGCCGACAGCATACGATTCAATTCCTCCCTGAACCATGCCTGCTTTCAGTATCCATATATCTGAAGCAGCTTGATACATATCGTTTGTTTCGGTTAAAATTTCTTCCAGCTCTGCATTGGAAAATGCCGCATCGGCATCTGTTCCGCTATCAGGAATCGGGTCATTCACCATCGTTCGCAGTCTTTTGATTTGCGATTCAGTTGTGTTCATTTTCGGCACCGCCTTCCTTTCCCTGTATCCAGCATCGTCTTTGCCTCCCCTCTCTCGTTTTTTGCCTTTCACTATATGGTGGCTTTCGTAAGACAAGTTCATTTTTTATCCACATAAATGCAACATTTGTTCTTTTTTCTTCTTTGTAATTTTAGCTTCGGCGCGTTCAATCATCTTTTGGACAGTACCTTTCGATACACATAATTGGTTCGCAATTTGGCCAAATGACAAACAATGGCCTCTCGACATCAAGTACACTTCTAATTCCCTTTTCGTCAACACAGATAACACATCATCAATCCGCTTGCGATCGCGAGCCGTGATTAAATTTTCCTCCTGATGGTCATCCCATTCATAGACATCTTCTTTCCCGCTTCTAAAATATCTTTGCATCAGCACTGGATCAAACGGACGCTCCCGTTGATAAGCGGCTCTTCTTTCAATGCCTCTGCGGTTGCCAGGCTGACGGCCCGTTTTCATCCATTCCAGTGCATACTCCAAATCAGAAACCATCCCCGACACCAATAGTTTGTCTTTTTCACATACATTTTTTTGCCGCCTTACCATATCAGCAAGCGCATGATCATATTGTTGAATGAGTTCCTCCATCCTTATCAGCTCCAATGTTCATTTTTTTAAGCACAAAAAAGGACACGAAACGAACGTTGATCGTTCATTTCGTGTCCTCCAATAGTTGGAAAGAATTTTTTTATCATAAAGTGAAACTTCCATCAGTGGGGGGGTTTCTCCCATCCCCCAATGGACAAGAAGTAGAACAAAGGCTAAGATCGCAACGTCCTGTTGCAACGCCTTTGTGACCTACGTCCTGTAGGCCCGAACCAATCGGACATTTGACTTTCAGTTATCCCCCACCTAGACTTCTTTGATTCCTCTTACTCTTAAGGTGGGGGGTCTTACTGCCAGTTAGATGTGGGATAAAAAAAGCCATCGCAGCGGATGGCGTTAAAACTGCTGGTATGAAGTTAAAGAATGATTGCTTTTTTATTTTACACTTTACGATTTAACACATGCATTTTTCCGACGTTCTCGACTTTCCCGTCGTTTTCGGCAAATTCGGCATTTTCGACATTTGCTCGACAATCGCATCTTTTAGACGGCGAATATGCCTTTCAGATAATCCCATATGGCGAGCGATCCATGAATAGTTTTTCCCTTCCAACAACCAATGTAGCACTTCCAATTCTCGTTCTTCTTCTATTAAACATGCACATTCTTGAATCGCTTCTATTTTCATCTTGTATTCATTTAACTTCTTCCATCTTTTTTCCCTGCGCAAGTACTCTCGATAAATAGGATCGCTCATCGCACCTTTTGCTTTCGGGAGTGAACCTTCGACTCCATATTGAGCAGCAAGCCTCTCTCCAGCTGCTCCAAGTGAATCGTGCATCATTTGAACAGTATTGATCATCCAATGGTAATCTTTTATCATGCTTTCTATTTCTTTTTTGTTCATTATGTTTATCACCTTTCTATCAAACTATTATGCTACTTTTTACTTGTCCTACCGCTGCCTAAAGGCACCTCTGTAGCGCCTATATGTCGGTCTATTTATTCCCATTAAGTTTTTAATCTCTGCTTCACTTAAAGGCACTCGGTTAAGTGCCGGTTTTTTGCAATCGGTTTCATTTCTATTTTTATCTATGCGATGCTGCTTTTTTGGATGGCTTTGTAACGTTGGACTCATTTTTTCAATTCCTTTACTATTTTATGTTCACTTTTTGCACAAATTAAATGAAAAAAAAATCGCGGTTTGGTTCTTTTCATTCTTCGTGTATTTTATACACTAAAAATACGATCGTTCAAAAATCTTTTTAAAAACAGTGTTTATCCTTATAGTACTAGACATTCTATTAATCTCCCATTACTCATTGTGCAATTTATACACCAATTATATCGTGCATTTTTTGCACTGTCAATGTCATTGTTCATTTTGAGCACATTATTTTGCTTTGTGCATTTTTTTCACGTATAATATAGATAATCGATTAATAGGAGCGTTGAATGATGAATTATGGAGAACGCCTTAGACAGTTAAGATTAGAAAAAGGATTATCTCAACAAGAGTTAGCTAATAGATTAAAGATTAATCGTTCTACTTATGCCCGCTATGAATTAGGAAAAACACAGCCAGATTTTGAAACTGTTTCTAAACTAGCTGATTTTTTTGCAGTGAGCACTGACTACATTCTTGGCAGATCAGCAAAAAAAGAAAACGATTGGGATTCAAAGCTTCCAGAATTAACCGAAAAGGACGAACGAGATATCGCCAAAGATTTAGAAAAAATGATTAGCAATTTAGAAAAAAAAGAAGGTTACTCACAGTTTGATGGACAGAGCATGGATGATATGGACGAGGAGGATCGTGAATTGCTTATTGCATCGCTTGAAAACTCTATGCGCTTAGCAAAACGGATAGCTAAACAAAAATTCACCCCTAAAAAATATCGTAAATAGGAGTGCAATTTTATGTCTCGAATGAAAGAAATTGTCGCAAAAATCATTGATAAATACGGAACGAACGACCCATTTGAAATTGGAAAGGCCCGCAGCATCGAATTTGTATTTGCAGAGCTAGGCAGCACTTTTGGCTTTTATAGCTCCTACAGACGAATTCAGTTTATTCATATTAATAATAAACTCGATAAAGAGATGCAGCGCTTTGTATGTGCCCATGAACTTGGCCATGCCATCTTGCATCGGGATATTAACACTCAATTTTTGAAAGCGAATACGTTTTTTTCACCAGAAAAAATCGAGGTGGAGGCAAACACTTTTGCAGTTGAGCTGTTAATGCCAGATGACGCCATTTATGAATATAAAGACACGAGCCTAACAATCAACGAAGTGGCTGAAATATACGGTGTACCAAGAGAAGTTTCATACTTAAAAAATAACGAATCTTCATAAAGCCGCTTTTGCTTACAAGATTCTCATTCTCTTTGTGTCTTAATTCGCAAAAAATAATTCCTTCAAAAGATAAATAAAGTAACATTCATCAATGGGTCTAGTTTTTAACCAATCGGACATTTATTAGAAGTAAGAAATGAGAAGTGAGTCCCACTTCCCATTTCTTACTTCTAACCGCCATGATGTTTCTTTTCATATTAACATCACTTGCCGATCATCTGAATAACTATATCTCACTTATTTCCTTGCGATTCTCCAAGCGCTAATATAACAGAACCGACTGCCTGAATCCAACTGCCACTAAATACAATAAGCTTCCCTTCTTCTGCTTTGATGTTATTTTTATAAAAACCTTCTTTTGAGTCATATTTTAGTTCATAAAAACCACCAACTGCTTGTAGAGAATTGCCTATAATCTGCAATAAATGTCCAATCACCCTTTGTGCTCGATCAGATACGGTATCGTCTTGCAATTCATCTGCAAGTGCTGCCGCCCCACCTAAAGCCTGTATCAAATTCCCTTTGATCGCTAACTGCACTTCCTGCTTTCCTTCTAATAAAAGGAGAGCACCGATAACTGTAACATTTCCAATTGCTTGCAGTTCCGTACCAATCCGTTCAAGTCCATATTGTTCTTCAGCTTCCAAAGCATTACCAACTGCTTGTAGTTCATTACCCCATAATTGAAGATAAAATCGCTTCTGACTATCTAAACGCTTAGAAGGTGAACTTCCAATTGCCGCCAAGATTGTTCCTGTTGGAGCTATCCACGGGATATACGGATCCATTTGCCACACGTCCTTAGTTGTTGCCTAAATAGATGTATTTGTCATATAATTAGCATCCCTCATTTCACTGACCATGTCTTATGTTAGATATATTCAACATTAGAATCATCGTTCATGAAAGGAGCATTTTTTTTGCAATAGACATTCGATTATGCTCATTTAGTTGTGTCTTCCAATATTAACTGTAAACTTTTGATTATCCTCCCCCAAGAAAGGGGGTGAAGGATTTGGTAAATAAAGATAAACTCAAAAGTTTTTCTGATTACACATTGATTAACATGCATCTAAGTATCAGAAGACATTTAGAATCTAAAGGTAAAGTTCATATAAAAGAATTGGAAAACCTTTTACATTTACTGGAGTTTGAGTTGACTAAGCGAAACTTATTCTAATTCGACTCCTTTCAGTTCCTTTAGTCTAATGATCTAAAATGCCAAAGCAAAAATAAGGGGGAGGAGCTATCAGGTGATTTTTATTTTTGTTAGTTAATTTGTTCACAATAACGATATCTTTCCTCATATGCCAAACAAGTGTTGATATTTAATCAATACTTTATTGTATTCATTATTTTATTTTTTTCCATTAGAAAATGAATAAAATGTTTTGCACCTCGATACGAAAAGTGTTCACGTAAGTGCTAGTGTTGATATTTTATCAACATCTATTGAAAAAAAAGAAACACTCCATAAATGAGTGTTCCCAGTGTTTTGATGCCTCAACATAATCAATTCTTAATAAAAAAAGACTTGCCAACTGCCGCAAGTCCCAGTTTAGTTATGATGCTTCATTAATTCTGACAAGATCCTAATGAAGTCTTCATAGTTTTTTGATTCGATAATTTTATTCGCATTTTTACTTTCGGATAACACTTCAATGAAGCTATCAAAAATAGAGCGAAATTCTTTTCGTTCCTCTCTATTCATGACAATCATGGCAATGATCTGAACAGTGCTTTCTCCCCACTTTACAGGTTTATCATTAATGACGATTGAAATAGACGTTCTTTTCCCATTCATCTTCATTGAATGAGGGACGGCAACAATATGATTAAATGCGGTAGAAGATATTTTTTCCCTTTCAATGATTGATTCAACGTAGTGTTGATCAATGCGATCGAGTTCAACCAGTTCTTCGCCCATAAATCGAATCATTTTTATTTCATCATCAAAATAAATATTTTTCTTAAAAAGGGCTGGTTCGAAATATTGGCCAAGGTAGGATTTCATATTAGTAAAATAACGCCGCTTTTTCATTTCACTTATTTTAGCAATGATTTTACTCTGGTCAGCTTCTGTCAGAAAAGGATTAATTTGAATAAGCTCTATATCGGCAATTGGTGGAACTTCTACAGTAGAGATGACCAAATCGACATTTAGTTGTGGGATATTTGTATCTGTCGTTGATAATACCCTCGTAATTTCTAATGAATCACTAAATGTTTGCGTCAATCTATTCACAGTTTCCATTTGCATGCCGTAGTATTCAGGACAAATGATTGCACAAAGGACTTTATTTTTAAGTTCTTTTTTTCGTTCAAAGAAGGCGCCAATATGAAACGCAATATAGGCAATCTCATCTTCGATTATCCTAATATTTTCTTCCTCCTGAATCTCATTCGCTATAAATACTGATAAATCATAAATAAGTGGATAAGATGACTTTATTTTTTTGGTCATCGGATTTTTGGAATATCGATTGAATTTTGCTCTCGTAATTAAGTTCCGAAGATGAAGTGTAAATTTGATCATAAACTCATCATCAGAAATATCGATAAAAAAATATTCATTTACTTTATGAATAATCCTATTAGCTAATCTCGTATATTCAGGTTCAATAAAATCATTGATGTTCTCAGTGGTAATATCGTTGTACTTGAGAGTAGTTGTTTTGCTGGCGAGCAACAAAGTTAAATAATACAGTTCGGTCGTATCAAATGTTACACCGGTAATCTTTTCGATCTCTGCGGCAATATCCAAAGCCGCATCATACTCGTACCTATCTTTAATTTGTTTGAGATTTATATGTTCGAGTACGTGATTACTTTTAATTCGTTCAATGGCAATGACAAGATGAAGCAAAATATTATTAATCGTGTACCCGTTGATAAATAAATGATAGCGATTTAAAATATCGATTACTTTTTCTTTCATTAACGATAAATCATAACCGTAAAAATCACTTTGAATATCGGCAAGATGGAGAAATTCTTCATTAGACTCATCTTGAAATATTTGGCTCATTAGCTTCCGTTTATTCATTTCTGTACCTATTAATTGAATCTCATCCATTTTCCGTTGCAAATGGAGGTCGTATTTTTTTAAGTAGGCACGCACCTTTTTCAGGTCGCTTTCTATCGATGCAACGCTTACACATAACTCTTCACTAGCATCAAAAATATTAAGACCCTCTTGGTTGTAAATCAAGTTTTTTAATAAATAATGAGTGCGTTCAATCGGTGTTTCTGGGATATCGTTCTCTTGCATTTCTTGCTCTCTGTATTTTAGAAACATTGCTTCATTTATTTTATAGTTATTATTTGACGACATAATGAGTGGTTCGGGGTAGGGAAGCGCATTGATTTCACTAATATAATGTCGAATTGTGCGTGTAGAAACAGAAAAATAAGCAGCAAGCTCATCCGTTTTCACCCATTTATTCAAATGATATAAATGCTTGATAAAAGCGGTTTCTCTCTCTTTTTTCAAATCTGACACCTCCCTCGTTCTATTTTCCCCTATCATTATATCCTTATCATTATGTATATAAAAGTAAGTTTTTCTCCGCTGTGCGGAACTTTTTCTATTGGCGAAGAGTTTGATTTTGTAGAAAAATGATATTAGGAAATACTACTTAAAATGACCTTCAAGGAGGAAATCAAGATGGATAAAAAAAATGTCTTACTCGTTTGTGGCGGCGGTGCTTCTAGTGGTTTTATGGCGCAAAATATTCGAAAAGCGGCTAAAAAAAGAAACATTGACATTGATGTGATGGCTAGAAGCGAGTCTGAAATTGAAGATTATATCAATGAAATCGATGTCTTACTCATCGGCCCCCATTTGAAATATATGGAGGCTGATTTAAGAGCAAAAGTAGAACCGTATCATATTCCAGCAGCAGTTATTGATCAATCTGTCTATGGACTTTTAGATGGCAACAAAGGTTTGGACCTCATCTTAGAACTTCTTGAAAAATAACTTTAATTGAAAAGAGGTTAGTGTCATGAATACGTTTATTAAATGGATGAACGAGAAATTCTCTCCTAAGATGAATAAGATAACGAGAAATCCATGGGTTTCAGCTATTCAGGATGCTATTATGGCAGTTTTGCCTTTAATTCTCGTAGGCTCTCTTATTACGATGATTTCAATATTGAATGAGTATTTTCCAAAAATGCCTGATCTATCACCGATTAGTTCTTTCTCATTTGGATTAATTAGTGTATTCATTGTGTTTTTAACACCCTATTTCATTATGGAAAAAAAGAAGAAAAATGATAGAAAAATAATTGCTGGTTTAACTGGCTTAGCTTTATTTTTCATCTTAGTAATGCCGGTATTTTCCGAAGACGGGACAAGCATCACTTTTACATTTGAACGTTTTGGCGGCAACGGTATGTTTGTCTCTTTATTTGTCGGATTAATTGTCGGCGCTGTTATGTATTTATTTAGTAAATTCTCATTTTTTAAAGACTCAAGTTCGCTTCCCGATTTTATTATTGTATGGTTTGATACGATTATACCAATCGCCATCTTACTACTTTTCGGCTGGTTATTCGCCTTTCAATTACAATATGATTTATACAATTTCATTTTATCGCTTTTTCAACCACTGTCTCTCATTGGTCAAAGTTTTGCTGGTTTTGTCATGATTACCTTCCTATGTGTATTCTTGTATTCATTTGGGATCAGTCCTTGGGCGTTATATCCAATCGTGTTTCCGATGTGGATGGCTGGTATTGAAGCGAACAGTTTAAACGTTTCTCAAGGATTGGCGCCGCAAAATATCCATACATTTGAAACGCTTATGGGTTGGGTATGGATTGGTGGAATGGGAACAACCTTGCCGCTTGTCATCATGATGTTATTTTTAGCTAAATCTAACCACTTGAAAGCAATTGGAAAAGTCACCATTGCACCATCGATATTTAATATAAATGAACCGGTTATTTTCGGATCTCCAGTAGCATTTAATCCGATCCTCATGGTTCCAATGTGGTTAAATGGGCTGATTATTCCTGCGATTACCTATTTCGTTTTAAATATAGGAATGGTTAAAATCCCTGCGGAAATTCTTCAATTATGGTATTTCCCAGCTGGAATTTCAACGTACTTAGTCAACTCTGACTTTAAAGGCTTAATACTATTAGCGATTATTTTAGTCGTCTCTTGGATAATCTGGTTCCCATTCTTTAAAGTGTATGATATGCAGCAACTGAAAAAGGAACAACAGTAAATTAGCATGATAGGGAGGTAAATAGAATGACGGGAGATAGCTTAAAAGAAAAGGATATGAATGAAATATCCATGAAAATTATTTTAAATGCCGGCGATGCAAGAGCAATCATTAGCGAGGCGCTTGAAAGCATTGCTAAAGGTAATTTCAATCAGGCAAATAACAAATTAATCGAAGCGAAAAAGAAAATTACTGCTGCTCACTCTGTGCAAACAGACACTATTCAAGGAGAAGCTCGCGGGGAAAAAATAACATTCTCTTTATTATTCGCTCACGCACAAGACACCTTAATGACTATTATGAGCGAATGGAATACAGCTAAGCATTTAATCCAACTTTTTGAAACATTTGATAAACGATTGAAAAAGCTTGAAGAAAAATAAGTGTTTATTGACATGCCAGATAAAGTGAAACTTCCATCAGTGGGGGTTTTCTCTCATCCCCATACAAAGGATCTCAAGCTAAAAGCGCGACGTCCTCGAAAAAGGAAAATCATCTTTTTCTTGTGCGATGTTTTGCTGTCGAAGCATTTCCTTATCCTGTCGCAACGCTTGAGTGACCAACATCCTCTTAAAAGAAGAGCACTTTTTCTTCGTGCGATGTTGATTCAAGAAGCTTTCCTTGTCCTGTTGGCCCGAACCAATCGGACATTTGACTTTCAGTTATCCCACATCTAGACTTCTTCGATTCCTCTTACTCTTGAGGTAGGGTTTTACTGCCAGTTAGATGTGGGATAAATGTATGATCTGGCATTTCAATCATGTTTATGAAGGGAGTATACTTCAATGGAATATAAAACAGCCGTTTCATTCCCAAAAGATTTTTTTTGGTCGGCTGCTACTGCTGCATACCAATATGAAGGTGCTTATGTAGAAGATGGAAAAACGCTCTCCGTTGTTGATAAAAATATCAATCCTCATTATGCCGATACAAGTGTTGCATCGGATCATTACCATCATTTCAAAGAGGATATAGCATTGATGAAAGAATTAGGGATGACTGCTTATCGTTTTTCGATTTCGTGGCCAAGGGTTTTACCAAATGGCCGTGGTAAAGTGAACAAAAAAGGAATTGATTTTTACAAAGATCTCGTCTCGGAATTAAGAAAAAATGGTATTGAACCGTTAGCTACGATCTATCATTTTGATTTACCTGCCTCTTTGCAAGATGCATATGGCGGTTGGTCTTCTCGGCAAATTATTGACGACTTTGCCTATTACTGCAAGATTTTATTTGAACACCTAGGAGATCAAGTGAAATATTGGTTCACGATTAACGAACAAAGCAATATGTTTCTTTTACCATATTTAATGGAATTTGATGCCGACACTCCCCTTGAAAAACAAAAATATGAAATGAATCATATCATGACATTGGCACACGCAAAAGCAATCACGCTGTGCCGCGAAATGATCCCAGATGCTAAAATTGGACCTGCTATTGGTCTATCGCCCAATTATCCAAAAACATGTCATCCTGAAGATATTCAAGCAGCTCGCAATGCTAACGATTTCCGTTCCTATTTATTCACCGATTTATATGTTCATGGAATATATCGACTAAACATATGGAGATATATGAAGGAAAATGGTGTCGCTCCAACGATTGAAAAAGGTGATATGGAACTGCTTCAATCGGCTAAGCCTGACTTTTTAGGCATTAATTATTATCAAAGCCGTGTCGTAAAATATGCTCCAGATACAATGAAGAATAAAGAAATGAAAATCAATGCAAACGGCAAAAAAGGTGAAACAGAATTTGAAATTATTCCAGGCATTTATCAAGGAAGTACGAATCCATATCTAGAAAAAACTGATTGGGATTGGGAAATTGATCCGATCGGCCTTCGTACACTGTTAAATGAATTAAACGACCGCTATCATTTGCCAATCATCATTACCGAAAACGGCATGGGTGCTGTTGATGAATTAACAGCTGATGAGAAAGTACACGATGATTATCGGATTGATTATTTAAGAAAACACCTTGAACAATGCCGGCTAGCAATTGGAGATGGCGTTCAATTATTTGGATATTGTCCATGGTCTTTCATGGATTTATTAAGTACGACAAGCGGATTTCGCAAACGATATGGCTTCGTGTACGTTAACAGAACAGATGAAGACTTAAAAGACTTGCGCAGAATCAAAAAAGATAGTTTTTATTGGTATCAAAAAGTAATTGAAACAAATGGAAAGCAGCTTTAAAGATAAACTGCCTCTCAAGACTTTGTCGATAGATGAGAGGCTGTTTTTTGAGATGAGTTCATTCAATGATCACTCATATAGTATGTATGCATTCTACTAAAAAAGGGAAGGGAATCCCCCTTCTCTTCCATATTTCTGAAAAAAATGTAAGCGTATGATAATTGATAATAGCTTTTTATGAAGTTATATTTGCATTTACTAAGCATGGAAGCCTAGTAATATGGTAAGTTTTGTTCAATCTTTTACTCTTTTTTTGGCGGCCCAATGATCACATCATCGGTACCTTTAATTGGTGCAAGCACCTTAGCAATTAAGTCAGCATCGATATTATATGCTTCTTTATATACTTCGGGTGGGGTTTTTGTAAGTGTAACAGATCCTTCAGCAGACTCAAATTGATCATTATTAAAAAATAAAACTAGTTTAGTATCATCTTCTTCTGCTGAAATCCAGTGCCACCAACCCATCGGTATAAATACGGTCTGACCAAATTTATCTAGCGTATACGTTACCAACTGTGGTGTATCAGGATCTAATACAGAAACCGTAGCTTTTCCGGAAATAAGAAAATCTAATTCCCAAGCATTAGGATGCCAGTGAGGTTCACGTATAAAATCTTTGTTCAAATTTAAACTTACACAAGCCCCTCCAATCATTGTTGGGTTCTGTGTTGAAGTTAACATATAAGCAACATTGTCTGGATTTCTTTCAAACAACACATTTTGGTTAATATCAAAAAATAGATTTGGCGTTCCCTTCCCTGTTATGTTTCGGTTATCCGTAACATAACCAGAAGTTGGGTTTGTCATACAATTACCTTCTTTCTAAAATAGAATCATTACCGTACTATCCTATTCGTTGATTGAAGGAAATGATTGTATGGGTGTCCTCTCTTAAGTTACTTCTCTTACATAACCTTGTATGAATAACAAAGCCCTTTGCTTATCTTCCATCATTTCATTACAGTTTTTCTCACTACTGATTAATAAGATAAAGTGAAACTTTCATAAGTGGGGGTTTTCTTTCATCCCCCACTTATAAATAATAGAACAAAGGCTAACAATCGCAGGCGTCCTCGAAAAGGAAACCGCTTTTCTTCGTGCGATGTATCGCTGCATTCCGAAGCTTTCCTTGTCATGTTGCAACGCCTTTGTGACCGACATTCTCGAAAAAGAAGCGCACTTTTTCTTCGTGCGATGTTGATTCAAGAAGCTTTCCTTATCCTGTCGGCCCGAACCCAATCGGACATTTGACTTTCAGTTATTCCCCACCTAGCGCTTCTGATTCCTCTTACTCTTGAGGTGGGAGTCTTGACTCGCCAGTTAGATGTGGGATAAAAAACCTATCTAATGAACAGCTCAGATAGCGGCTCATCAGATAGGTGTAGGTTGAAAATAATTCAAGGGTAGAGAGTATCTCCTTCAAACAAACCTAGGCAATATTACATCGCTCCTCGAATAATTTCCATTACTTCTTCAAGTTTTGGCTTCCGCGGATTCGTGGCAGCTGTAGCATCTTTCATTGCATTTTCAGCAAGTGTCGGAATATCTTCCTCTTTCGCACCTAGCTCTTTAAAGCCAGATGGAATGTTTAAGTCTTTAGATAACCGTTCAATAGCAGCAATTGCTTTTTCTGCTGCTTCACGTTTACTTAAGCCTTCCACAGATTCTCCTAAGTATTTTGCAATGGTTGCAAAACGGTCTTCACTTCCCACTAAATTGTAACGGCAAACGTGCGGTAATAGAAGCGCATTACATACTCCATGCGGTAAGTTGTAAAAACCGCCCATTTGGTGTGAGATCGCATGAACATAACCTAATGATGCATTGTTAAAGGCCATGCCGGCTAAAAACTGAGCATACACCATTTTTTCACGCGCTTCGATATCCTGTCCATTGGCAAACGCACGAGGCAAATACTCAGGAATCAATTCAAATACTTTTTCAGCACAGGCATCTGTCATTGGTGTTGCAGCAGTTGAAACATACGCTTCCACGGCATGCGTCAACGCATCAAGACCTGTTGCAGCAGTCAGTGCCGGTGGCAAACCGACCATTAAAGCTGGGTCGTTAATGGAAACTAATGGCGTTACATGTTTATCGATAATTGCCATTTTAACATGACGTTCTACATCAGTAATGATTGTAAATTTTGTCATCTCACTTGCTGTACCTGCAGTTGTATTAATTGCAATTAATGGAACTAATGGATTTTTTGACTTGTCAACGCCTTCATAATCGTGAATGGTCCCTCCATTTGAAGCAACAAGACCTATTCCTTTAGCGGCATCATGAGCAGATCCGCCACCAAGCGAAACAAGTGAGTCGCACCCTGCTGATTTAAACGCTTTCACACCATCCGCAACGTTTTTATCCGTAGGATTTGGTTCCGCTTTCGGATAGACTTCCACTTCAATCCCAGATGCTTTAATAATCTCCACAATTTGATCAGCAATCCCTAACTTAAATAAGCCTTCATCTGTCACAAGCAGTGTTTTTTTAGCTCCGACATCTTTTAAACGGGATCCTGTTTCTTGAATTGTACCTTGTCCGAATAAATTAATAGATGGCATGGAAAATTGGTTCTGTGTCATGTTCATTCTCCTTTTTAATTTTTTTTATTTGGGAAATCAACCGAAATAAAGATAGGTTGTTTCCCAGAAATAATTTATTACTATATACCTAGAATATACACCTACTTTTTTTGTTTTTCAACATATTAAACTTTATTACAAAAATATTATAATTATATTTATATTCAGTTTTACTTTTATTTCAATTTTTATATCTACTTAAATTCACTTATACTTTGTCCAATCTTGCATTTTGTAATAAAAACAATTTTTCATAAAAATTAGTAAACTATTTTAGAATATAAATATCCCCTTCCATCAGCCAAGTTTCTTCCTCTCTCATGAATGGTTCGTTGAACTGGTCAAGACACTTTTTTTCGTTTGACAATTCTTTCGATGACCCATTGCCAAAGTTCTCCCTCCAAAGCATGGGGGGGGACTTGCCGAGTTCACTGCCGCATGACTTTTCTGCTCCTGTGTTAAAATAGAGGGTATATACATGAATGAAAGGCTGATTCGACATGAAGAAAGATGATTCCATCAAATTAACGACCTTATCTTCAAAAGGTGGCTGTGGGTGTAAAATAGGTCCTGCTGACTTGGCGCAAGTTTTACATACATTGCCACCGACTGTTTCTGATCCAAACTTACTCGTTGGCCTTGACACAAGTGATGACGCAGGAGTGTACCGTTTAAATGACACAACAGCTATCGTTCAAACAGTAGATTTTTTCACGCCGATTGTGGATAATCCATATGACTTTGGACAAGTCGCTGCTGCTAATGCGATCAGCGATGTATACGCAATGGGCGGCACACCGATCACGGCGCTGAATATTGTCGCCTTTCCGATTGCTACATTAGATAAGCGTATTTTGGGTGAAATATTGCGAGGTGCCGGCGATAAATTGAAAGAAGCTGGGGTTGCACTTGTTGGGGGCCATTCTATTGAAGACAAAGAACCAAAGTTCGGCCTTGCCGTCACAGGTGTCATTCACCCGAATCAAGTAAGAACCAATGCGGGTGCTAAACCTGGTGATCGTTTAATTTTAACGAAGCCAATCGGTGTCGGCATCCTCACAACTTCACTCAAAAAAGGTTTATTATCAGAAGAAGAAATTGCCCGTGTTACGAAAGTAATGACAACACTAAATAAAATAGCGGCTGAAGTAATGGCAAGCTACGATGTCCATGCTGCTACAGATGTTACTGGCTTTGGTCTGTTAGGTCATGCTTCAGAAATGGCAAAAGCAAGTGGCGTCGGACTATGTATTCATTATAATCAAGTACCTATTTTACCACGTGTAAAGGAACTGGCTGAGACAGGTGCCGTACCTGGTGGAACAAAAAATAACTTTCAGCACGTAAAAGATGTTGTTACTTATCCGGAGTCACTCGATCAAGTGGAGCGCTGGATTTTATGTGACGCGGTTACATCTGGCGGACTGCTAATTGCTATAGCGGACGGTGAAGCTGAACAGCTTGTGAAAGAGCTTCAAGGGCAGGGAGTTGAAGCGCGAATGATCGGAGAAGTAACGGAAGAGAATAAAGGCTGTATTATTGTACGCTGAATTAAACATAGAAGGTGAAATAGATGTTTCAGGATATCTCGTTATCCAACTTATTGACGTTATATGAAAACAAGAAGCACACATTAATTGATGTCCGTTCCCCGAAAGAGTTTAACGAAGCTACTATCCCTGGAAGTATAAATATTCCGGTTTTTAATAATGAAGAGCGTGCAGAAGTAGGAACGATCTATAAACAAGTTGGTGTAGAGGCTGCCAAGGAGAGAGGATTAGAAATTTTCTCTCGCAAGCTCCCGGCATTTATTGCGGCCTTTAAAAAATTTGAAACCCCTGTAACTGTGTTTTGCTGGCGCGGAGGCATGCGCAGCAAAACAGCAGCCACGATGCTAGATTTGGCGGATATCCGTGTCAACCGGTTGACAGGAGGCATCCGTTCCTATCGCCAATGGGTTGTCCATGAACTGGAAAATCAACAGTTCAAACCAAAACTATTTGTATTAAATGGTTATACCGGCTCAGGAAAAACTGCTATTTTGCGGCGATTATCCCAAAATGGCTATCCTGCTATTGATCTGGAGCAAATGGCTGGCCATCGGGGATCGATTTTTGGCCAAATTGGCCTCGAGCCAAGCAACCAGAAAAAGTTTGATGCTCTGCTTCTTCATGAAATCCGTCGTTACCAGCAAGAACCTTTCGTTTTTATTGAAGGAGAAAGCAAGCGTATTGGTAAAGTATATCTTCCTCCTGTTTTAAATGAGAAAAAAGAGAACAGCCTGCAAATCTTTCTCAAACTGCCTATTGAAGAAAGAGTGCAGATTATCTTAGAGGATTATCAGCCTTGGAATTATCCGCAGCGCTTTGAAGAGGCGTTTCAATTGATTAAAAAGCGTATTCACACACCTGTTGCTAAAAAAATTGAAACAGATTTAGAGAATCGGGACTTTGCCTCTGCCGTCCGGCTGTTACTTGAATATTATTACGATCCGAAATATGAATATTCGAGCCGACAATATCCCGATCAGCAAAAAATCATCATTGAGGCCGCAAATACGGAGGATGCTTTTTATAAAATAATCCAAATAATAAAAAAGAATATTCTTCATTAAGTTAATGGAGGGGCCTTCCAACAAGTCAAATTTTTGACAATTGGATGCCCCTTTTATGTTTAAGAATGTTAAGGAACATGTTGAAATTTACTTCTTAGGTAGTTTCCAAATAGTTAATTATCCTATAAAAACGGAATCAAGACTAGATGACAAACGTCATAGAGAAGGCAGAAAAATGGATTTAACGCATTACCGGCTCAGATTGCTTCTTAATAATTTGTGTAAACACACCTCCTAATAATAAGCCAAATGCGATGGCACCGGAAATCATTGATGCTTCAGAAGCGTACTGCAACGCTAACCCATGATCCTTTTCAACAAACTGTCTCATCGCATTATAAGCCATCCCACCAGGAACCATCGGAATAATACCGGCAATGCTAAAAACAATGACAGGCATTTTATATCGGCGGGAAAAAAATTGAGAGATCATCGCAACAATGAAAGAAGAGACAACCGTCGCAATAACAGCATCTAAGCTGCCCACCGTCACTAAAGCTTTATATACGTTCCACCCTACCATGCCAGCTAATCCGCCAGCCCACACGGTTCTGTGTGGCACATTGTAAATAATGCCAAATGCCGCGGCCGCAAAGAAGCTTATTACGAAAGGCTCTACCTGTTTTAATATATCAAGCCACATTCACTGTTTCCTCCTTATAAAAAAGTAATCACGATCGCCACTCCCGATCCAATCGCAGTTGCTGTCAGCAACGCTTCCACGCCTCGAGATAACCCCGACAATAAGTGTCCGGCCATTAAGTCGCGAACAGCATTTGTAATTGCCAACCCAGGTACTAAAGGCATAACTGAGCCAATAATAATTTTATCTAACTCCTGCCCGACTCCCATGGCTACAAAAGCAACCGCAAGCAATCCAATCAAAAATGATGCAAAGACTTCAGAGAAAAATTTAACATTGATCACTTGCTGCACCTTTAAAAAAACAGCGTATCCGATTCCTCCAGTAATAAAAGCCGGCAAAAAATCCGGCCACGTACCATTGAACATCATCATTAAGCAGCCACTTCCTAAGGCCGCTGATAAAATTTGAAACCAGTATGGATAAGTACGAGTTGACGTATCAATCTGCTCCAGCTGCTCCCTCACTGTTTCCAATGGAAGAGGATGATTTGCAATTCGACGGGACAAATCGTTCACCAACGCAATTTTATGCAAATCAATCGTACGATTAACAACACGAAGGAGCTCCGTATGATCAATTGTCCCTTCCGGATCCTGCATCGTCATAATAATCGCGGTAGGTGTGACAAATACATTGACATGTGAAATACTATAGCTGCGAGCAATACGCGTAACAGTATCTTCTACCCGATACGTCTCTGCCCCATTCTTTAACATTAATTCACCTGCTAATATACAAATATCTAAAATGTCAGATGCTTGGTAAAACTGTTCTTTTATGATATTTACCCCCTTCGGCATGTATCGCGTGCCGCAGTATATATATTGCAATATACCAAATCCGATTCTCTTTGGGAACAACTGATTAGACATTGAATGTAAAATATACGGAAACGACTAGGATGATAAAGTGAAACTTCCATCAGTGAGGGTTTTCTCTTATCCCCCCTATAAAGGATCTCAAGCTAAAAGCGCGACGTCCTGTCGCAACGCTTGAATGACCAACATCCTCGAAAAAGAAGAGCACTTTTTCTTCGTGCGATGTTGATTCAAGAAGCTTTCCTTGTCCTGTTGGCCCGAACCAATCGGACATTTGACTTTCAGTTATCCCCCTCCTAGACTTCTTTGATTCCTTTTACTCTTGAGGTGGGATCTTACTGCTAGTTAGATGTGGGATAAATGTTATAAAGAAAGAAACTGCACACCAAAATATATGTATATTGTCTTTCACGTCGAAAAAACACCTGCAAGCCCTACTCAAGTAGTAGCATACCTGAGCTTCAGTTTGAAGGTGTTTTTCATGTCGTACTTTCAATGAAGTACATTATATTTTGTGACTTCTTGCCAAGCCAGTTTCAATTTCATCATCACTTGGTTAATTGTTACTTGTTAAAAAAGAAAGCATTTAAAAGAATGTTAGTGAGTATATTTCTCGGTGGAGACTTTTAACGTTCTAGATTGGATCATTCACGTTGTTTCACTTTCTCTACTGTAACTTGCCATCTTTTAAAAATATCGTTCTATTTCCGTATGCAGCAGCCTCTTCTGAATGAGTTACTTGAATGATTGTATGACCTTTTTCTTTATTGATTTCCCGGAATAAATCCATAATTTCATAACCCGTTTTACTATCCAGGTTCCCAATAGGCTCATCAGCAAGAATAATTTCCGGATCGTTCATTAATGCTCGTGCGATTGCAACACGCTGTTGCTGTCCTCCAGAAAGTTCTTTAGGAGTGTGCTTTCTTCTTTCAGAAAGACCGACAACCTCAATAACTTTATCAAGCTTTTTCCGATAGTTTTTTTGTTTTTTTCCATCTAGTAAAATAGGCAATATAATATTGTCTTCTACATTAAAATTAGGAATAAGGTTGTAAAATTGAAATACAAAGCCGATATCTTTCCTTCTAACTAAGCTTTCCTCTTTATCCTTCATTATTGAAATTTCTTTTCCTTTTATTTTTACTTGTCCAGAGCTTGGTTTATCAAGACCGCCCATCAAATATAAAAGTGTGCTTTTACCAGACCCAGATGGCCCCATTATAGAGACAAACTCTCCCTTTTCAATACTAAGATTAATTCCTTTCAATACGTCTACTTGTTCTGATCCTATTTTAAATGATTTAGTCATATTCTCAACCTGAATGACGGAATTCATTATCATGACCCCTTTTTATTAGATTAATATGATTGAAAGAGTCTACAGAAAGGCTGTCAAAATCAGCATCGACAGTCATTTTTCTAGAGATCCTTTCATAACTCAATGAAACAAACTGCTTATTCATATTTAATATCTGTAATAATATTAAATCTTAGTGATTGAATAGCTGGACTAATCGATGCAATGATAGTGATAATGACTGTTGCTAGAATAAATAAGATGACTTGACTAAGAGGATATTCTACTGAGATAGGAGGAATGTAAATAGCTTTGAAAATATACGGGATTATCCAAACAAAGATATATCCCCCAATGGATCCAATGATTCCGCCAATTAAACCGCATGTTAATGATTCGAGAAAAATCATTTTAACTATTTGCGCCTTACTCATTCCGATTGAACGAAACATTGCGATAGATTTCCTTCGCTCTATAATCCCTACAATTAAATTATTGAAAACTCCAATAATACCGATAAGCATCGAGAAAAGAGCAAATCCTTTTATAATCGTAAAAATCTGATTGTTGCTTCTCACATTATTTTCTTCAAGCTGTTTTGTTGTGATGATATCAGGGCGGCTCTCTTTTAACGTTGTTTCAAGATTCTTAATAACTTGATTAGAATCTTTATTTGTTTTTATATAAATATTAGAGTAATATGGGGTTCCTAAATCCTCTTTTAGATTCTGTTCAGATATTAATGCATAGTTCCCCGTAAACTGTAATGTAGAAAAATCTCCTAAAACTGTGTATGTTCTTTCCCCCTCTGGAAATTCAAGTGTAATTTCATCGCCATCCTCTACACCTAATCTTTCTTTCGTTTGTGCTGCAAGCAAAATAGTTTTTCCTGAATCAAGTTTTTCTAAAACTTTACTACTGTCTGATCGGAACTCGAAATCCCAAAAATGATTAAGCTTATTTTTATCGACGCTATCAATAGCTACGATGCTGCCTTTTCCGACTACATCAATATTCATAGCCCGAAACGTTCCATATATATCCTCAACGCCATCCACATCTTTTATACGTTGTACAAACTCCTTATCCGCTTTTGCGACAGACATCTCAATATCAAAAAAGGCCGTTTCGGAATATAGATTGGTAGTTGCACTTAATACACTGCTGCTTGCAGAGATAATAAAAATAAGACTGGAAACTCCAATGGCTAATAACGAAATAGTATTTAACATATTTTTATTTTGTCTAATATTTTTAACTGCTATCGTCCCTACATTACCAAAAATCAATTTGTAAATAGGCTGAAAAAATGAGATGAAAAACTCTGAAATACCTGGGATTAATAAAGCAATAGCAATCCCTGCTAACAAAACACTCATAACAACAGCTACCACTGCCAGCTGCCCCGTAACAAATTGCGGCAAAATAAAGACAGGAATGAGCAAAATGATTCCAACTACAAATCGAATTGTTCTCTTTACAGGTTTGTTAGCAATGGTGTTTAAGACAATTTCTTTAATTGGAATTTTTGACATTTTTATAATAGAAGGGATTGAACTAACTAAACTTAATAGTGCAGCAAATACAAAAGTTGTGATAACATCTGAATAAGTAATTTGAATGACATTATTTAGATCCTTTAAATACTCAGGTGTTGAAATGACTGACATTGCGTATAAAATCCCAATACCTAACAAACTGCCAGTTAAACCACCGATTATACCGTATAAAAAGATTTCACTTATAAGCATAAAATTAGTCTTACTTTTCGTAGCACCTATACTTCTAAAAGTACCGATTAAAGGTAATCTTTCCAGTATTACAACTTTACAACTAGAATAGATGATATAAATACTCATCATTGATACGACAACCATCACAACTAAAAAAGCGGTTGACATGACACCAATTTGGTTGTTAATGTCCTCTTGTGTTATTGGTTCTCGTACAGAATATTCGCTATACGTTTGTGATAACTTATTAAGCATGTATGCTTTATCATCAGGGTTTTTCAGCTTTACATGAATAATATTAACAGCATCATTCGCTTGATAAATACCACTTAACTTTTCTTTAGGTATTATAGCTGATAGATAACGTGCTTCATCAGCAAAAATGCCCATAGGATAAGATGTAGCGGATAACACAAAATTGTGTTTTTCGCCGCCTACTTCTAACGTAAACCGATCTCCAATGTCCAAATTATATTTTTTAGCTGCGTTCGAACTTAAAATAATTTCATCACCACTAAGATTTTCCGCGTCTGCTCCTTGATCAATTTTAAAAGGATTCACCTTATTCATATCAGACGGGTCGATTCCATGTAAGTTAACCCATACATTCGTTTGATCTTGTGTCGTATATACTGCCTCTCCCAGCAGTTCACCAACAATATACCGCGTACGATCTTCATACTCTTCAGCTTTATCAGTATGAAAAAAAGGTGGTGCCGCTTTATTACCATTAGCAATAATGATATCTCCATTGCCTACAGAACTTTTTAGCTTTTCCGTATAGATTTTTCCCAGTGTATCAGGTATCGTCATTGAGGCAAAAAACAATGATGTAGAGACTGTGATGGAAAGGACAATTAAAAAGATGCGAAATTTCTTTACAAACATATTTTTTAAAATACTTTTAATAATAAATTTCATCATATCCCCCTCTTCACACTTGAAATAATTATTTATAAATTTCTCTCCGCATTGTAAAAAACCAACCTGCCATGAACAACAAAACAATCAATACTAAAGTTAACATCGTGCTAGGCAATATATTCGGGTTAAAGAAAAGAATAGCAATCCCTTTAAATACAGCTTCCCTTAAAGAAGAAATAGACATGCTAACTGAAATGACTGCCGCAAGCAAAATGTATAGCCCTAACGCCATCGTATCCCTAATACATGAGAAAACGAGATTGAAAAAAGCTACGATAAATAAATAAGCAGAAAATTGATATATGAACATACCTATAACACCATATCTGTCCCAGCCGAATATCTCAATAATATTAAAATAACTTTTATATTTAATGAAGATATTTTGTTCGAGTAAAAACCAAATGATATTAAATACCGAAAAGCCAGCAACCCATAAAACATATGAAAGCATCGTCCCAAAATAATACGCTTTACGTGACGCCCCTAAATTGATGATTCGTTTAAAAAAGTATAATGGTAAAACTCCTGCAATCATTAATAAAAAAACAGTTGCTATATTTCCAGATGAAACTTCAGTAGTACGATTTACACCAACAATGCCTAACAATAAATTAATGAAAAAAGCTATTGCAACCAGGCCTACAAGGATCATTAAATAAACTTTTAAAACTCCATAACTTGCTTTAACAACGTTTAATAGCCTACTCAATGTGATTCCTCCCATCTACAAAATAAGTGAAAAATTTTTGCAGTGGCATGCCATCAACGGACAAATCCAATCTTTTGGCATGAAGCCTTTCCTGGTCATTCATCGTATCAAACAAAGCGGCAATCATAATATTACCTTGTGATTCACACTGAAGAACATTTTTTCCTTCAATAAAACTTTCAACAGCTTTTTTATTACCAGTTACATAATAAGATTTGCTTCTAAAGTCATCCATTTCTTCATGCAATAAAATCTCTCCTGAATCAATAATGTAAAATTTTTCAATCACTTTAGTTATCTCATTAACTAAATGGGTTGACATAAGAATTGTCCGAGGGCAGTTTGAATAATCTTCCAATATTATTGAATAAAACTTTTCTCTCATAAATACGTCTAGGCCAAGCACAGGTTCATCAAAAATTGTTAGAGGAGCTCTACTTGCCAAACCGATAATAATCCCTACAAGAGATTCCATTCCTCTAGATAGTTGTCTAAATTTTTTTTCAGGATTTAATTCAAACATTTTTAACAATTCTTTAGCAAAATCCCAATCCCAGGTTTTATGAAAGGAAGACGCAATCTCTAACAAATCCATTACCTTTACATGATTAAAAAATAAAGTTTTCTCCTTTACGTAACAAAGGTCTTCAATACCTTGAGTTCGATTTATCTTTTTACCAGCAATTTCAACTTCTCCAGAATCCTGAAATATACTGCCACTTATTATATTTAATAATGTAGTCTTTCCTGCTCCATTTCGTCCTAAAAGACCATAAATTGTGTTTTCCTCCAAAGCGAAATCAATATTCCTTAAAGCTTTGGTTTTTCCATAACTTTTTTCTAAATTTGTGCATTTTAGAATTTCCCCCAAATTCAATCACCCTCTCTATCGTTATTAATCATGTTTACAATATCTTCAGCAGACAATTGGATTTTTTTTGCTTCTTCAAGCAATTTCACAACATATTCTTGATAAAACATCTTTCTTCTTTTCGTTAATATTTTCTCTTTAGCGCCAGAAGCAACAAACATGCCTAACCCTCTCTTCTTATAAAGAATCCCTTCATTGACAAGCAGATTGATGCCTTTTACTGCAGTTGCCGGATTAATCTGAAAGGTTTTAGCTATTTGCGTTGTTGACATGACCTGTTCATCTTCACCGTACGTACCGTTTAATATATGATCTTCTGTCATATTAGCAATTTGTTGAAATATTGGCTGAGTATCATCAAAACTAGCCTTCAATACTATCATCTCCCCTAAACATACCCGCTCATTTACACACTCCTCATTAGTTAGTTACTTATGTAATTAACTATATAAAGAAAATATATACAAGTCAAGATAAATTTGTAAATTCCGTTTTTTCAGGATATACGCCCCCTTCTTTTTTATTAAGATGATGTTATGTAACTCAATATTGATTTGGGCTAGCATAGCCGAGAAGTGGGATTGACTCATAAGTCCCTAAAATGAGAACGCAGAGAGAAAAAACATCCTGTTTTTCTCTCTGCGCGCTTTTGTTTTTTCAAATAGGTATGATAAGAGGGCAGGTAGTCTATTTCTTTTTCTGTAGCATATACTTAGTTGCTTTCACTGCCGTATCCGAAATTCATAATGATTGTTTTCGGCATTGGCAGGCAGGAACCTTTTAACTTTTCCATATACGGAATAAAGCAGCGGGTATCCGTTGTACATAAGCATGAGACCTTTGAAGCGTTACAACCAGCGATATTTGATTATATTCAGTTTTACAATAATGACATTAAACGGCTTAAGTCCATTGGAATACAGGGCTCAAGCCGTTTAAGCATTTTTATTATTTCCACTGTCTACTTGACAGGGGGCAGGTCAATTTTTAGACAGGGCTGACTTATTATATATTTGTTTAGTTTGGATTACTAAAAAATTGTCTTAGAGGCTTATTACTATGTGCAAAAACACCTATGATAATAAGGGAAACACCCGGAACCACAATTACATACATCCAGTCCATATATTCTAATGCAAGCCCATAAATCCAAAACCCAAAAGGTATTGCAATTTGAATAGCAGTGTTGACAACACCAAATACGCTTGCCCTCACTTTTTCAGGAATCTTTACTTGTAAATAACTCAACATTGGTATATTTGTCATTGCATTAAAGACTCCTCCGATTATTAAAATAACACAATAAACCCCCGTTATTATAAATAATGAAAGTGTACTGAAGAATGGTAATTTAGGAAAAATCCAAAAAGCAATAAACAGAGCTTGTATTTGTAAAAGAATAAACAATTTATCAATTACAATTTTGTTCACTTTATCCATTGAGACAGTGACAGCTCCAACAATAATCCCTAAAAACCACATGGCTTGCATGAGAGAAAGTTGCGCTCCAGAAACATTAATCCCCTTATATGCAATAAACGGCAAGGCAACAGAAAGCAGCGGTACTAATAAAAAGTTGATTACTACAACGAGACCTATTAATTGAACAATAGAATTTTGCATTTTTAAATATTTAAATACATCCTTTAGGCTTTCCTTATAACTTTTTAACTTCTTTTCTTCTTCATTAACCCTATACTTAAGGTACACTTGAATGACACCTGCAAAAAGAAAAGAAATTGCCTCAATAATTAATACATATTTAAGTCCTAAGTAATTATAGGCAATCGCACCTAAAATAGGACCTATTACATTGATGATAGCCCCTAATGCTTGGTAGCTAGAGTTAAGTTTAGTAACATTTTCTCTTTCAACTAATTCAGGAATTGATGATTGAAGTGCAATTGAGAAAAATGCTTGAATAACACTTAATATAACTGCCATTACAATAAACATGACAATGTTAGGTTGAAAATTTATAAACACCAAGAAAAAGGTTAACATGGTAATACCGCTTAAAAAATCGCATATGATAATAATCTTCTTTTTATTGTGCCTATCAATAAAAACACCTGCAAAAATATTAATAAACACTCCTGGAAGAATAGTGAATCCTAAAACTACTGAAAATAGGGCAGCTGAGCCTGTTAAGTCAAGAATAAAAAGACTCAATGCAAATTTAAAAACAGAAGTACCTAGTTCTGAAATTAATCGTGACGTAGTAAAAATCGCAAAGTTTAATTTGAATTGATTGTTGGTTTGTTTTTGTGGCATGTTATTTAAGATCATACTTTCCTTCATTGTCACCTCTCCTTTTTCTCGGTACAACTAGTCTAGAAATGGACATATCCCTCTTCGCCTAACCATACCTTCAAGGATGTATTATCGACTTCAAAAGGTAAAAATAGTTTGAAGTTAATTTTGTTCTTGCTGTATCGTGCTTCAATGATGATCTTGTTGTCTGGTTTGAAATGGCTGTTTTTCATAATTAATTGTTCTAGAGACCCATTCACTTCATCGTTCATTCCCAAGACATTCAAAATAATTAAATTCTCTGTTAAGCAAGTTCGAATGAACTTGCTTGACATGACATTCTTTTCTTTCACTTTGTGATTGTAAATCATACCGATAAAGTTAATATTGTGTTGCTGTGCAATCTGAATCTTCTTTTTTATTGATTGAGCAATTGGAGCTTTACGATTATCAAGGTCAATGATCGTAGGAATAAAATCGATAAACTCTCCAACTAAATCAAAATAAACTTCGTTTTGGTAAACTCTCCCAAGGCTAATACACCATATTGGTATTTTTGAAGTTTTAAGATCTAATAGCATCCTACACACTGCTGCACTATAGTAAAAAATATCACTCAAAAATGTATCCGAGTTTGTATCTTTTACTAAATAATCCATATTAAACTCTATTACATTTACTTTTTTTCCACTATCAGGTTGCTGATTAATAGTAAGTGATATCGCCTTAGTAAGTTTATTTAGATCTGCTAGCTCATAAACATCACATAATTCTTGATCACTCAATAGTTGAGGTCCCTGTAATATTTGCTGTACGTAATTCCAATAATGTTTTTGTGGCATAGGACTCTCCTCTTGATTAAAAGAAAAGTAAAGATTCATCAATTCATTTTTAAGAACCTCACTACTAAAAAAATCAAAAATAATATGTGAAAAAGGCATGATTAATAGAAAATCGTGTGGACTTTTTTTAATTAGTATGATTCTGTAAAATATTGAGTTAAACTTCTTATACTCCCTTAAATAAACCTTTTTAATGATCTTATCAAGAGCTTTCTCCTGTAAATCAGGAGAAAGTAGCGACATATCTATTGTAGGAATGTTGATTTCTTGAAGTGTTTCATAAACTCTCCACTTTATTTGTCCTTTTTCTAAGTACAAAACACTTCTTAGTAATTGTTGGCGATTGATTAATTGTAAAATTGATTTATTCAACTGATCTTTATTTAACTCTCCTTGAAAAGGAATAAAGATCCCAGAATAGTCCATATGATCTAAATAATAATATTGAATTGGTGCAAGAGGATACTCATTTTCAATCTTTCCTGCAATTAATTGTTTTGAAATCTCTGTTTGAAGTTTCATCACACTTACGAGTTTTTTTTCTACTGTTGCTTCATTACCATCAAAGTAAATAATATTTGATGAAAGGGACTTTACGTAATCCCTCATCACAGTATTCCTCCTTTAACTTCAGCAGCTTTTTCAACAAGCTGATGATCCATCAATTGCTTTATTGTCGGATATTGAAACAAATCGTTAACTCTTAATACAAGCCCTGCTTCTTTCGCCTTCGATACCATCTCAATAACGTTTAAAGAATGGCCTCCTATATTAAAGAAGTTATCATTTATATCAATATTATTGAGGTGCAGAACGTCTTTCCAAATCTCAATCAACGCCTGCTCGATTTCGTTCCGTGGCAGTTCATTACTTGTTTTCATATACATATTAGGTGCCAGTTCCTTTAGCGCTTTCCTGTCTATCTTTCCATTTGCTGTTAAAGGAACTTGATCGATTTGAATGAAAAAGGATGGGATCATATAAGCAGGGAGCTCTGGTGCTAAATATCTTTTTATCTCTTGTTCATCCAATTTACTGTTTGATACGATAAAAGCAAATAAACTCTTTTCGCCGCTTTCATCTTCAATATCTATTACAACTGCCTCTTCCACGGCTTCATGCCTAGTTAACTGATATTCAATCTCGTCCTTTTCTATACGAAATCCCCTAAGTTTAATTTGTTGATCAGCTCTTCCAATAAATTCAATACTTCCATCAGGTAGCCATCTTGCTAAGTCACCAGTTCGATACATTTTTTCGCCATGAATAAAGGGATTCGGCACAAACTTTTTTAATGTTAAATCTTGTTTATTTAAATAACCAGCAGCAATTCCAACTCCTCCAATACATAGTTCACCTTGTATGCCAACTGGTACTAGTTGCATTGCTGAGTTCACAATATAAATATTAATATTATTAATAGGTTTACCAATTGTGATTGTACTTTTCGGTGTTAGACAGTCTGTTAATGTTGCACAAACAGTTGATTCCGTTGGACCGTATGCATTTAAAAAATATCTCCCTAATGACCATTTGTTAATAATATCTTTAGTACAGCTTTCCCCTGCAGAAACAACAGTTTTTAAATTTGGCAAATTGTCACTTTGTATACTTTTAAGAATGGTTGGCGGTAATGTCACAACATTTATAGCATTTTCTCTTAGAATATTTGATAAATTGTTAATAAACTCATTATCTCTTTGAACCAAACACAAGGTTGCCCCATTTAGTAGAGTAGTGAATATTTCCCATACAGACGCATCAAAGCTGCATGAAGCAAACTGAAGCACTTTACTATCTATACTAATTCCAAGCGGTTTACTTACAGAAGATGATAAATTCACAACCCCACTATGTTTAATTAAAACACCTTTAGGGTTTCCTGTTGTACCTGATGTATAAATCACATAGGCTAAATCGTCTGGCTGATTCATATTTTTTAAATTATGTTGGGAATAATTTTGTAATTGACTTACAATTTCATCATAGAATAATATTTTAAATTGATCATAATTGGTTGCTTTAGTAAAAAGACTATGTCTGAACGATTCTTCCGTTAAAAGTATATTTATTTCACTGTCATTAATAAGTGTCAGTAATCGATTTTCTGGATAATAACTCGGATCAATCGGCAGGTATGCTCCACCTGCTTTTAAAATTCCCAAAATTGAAATGATGATGTGAGGTGAATTGTTTGTCATTATACCAACTATTTTTCCAGGCCCAATCCCCTTTTCTTTTAATAAACAAGCTAATTGATTGGCTTTACAATTTAACTCTTCATAATGTATTTGAACGAGCGACTCCCCAACCTTATACTCAAGGGCAACTGCTTTAGGGTTTTCCTTGGCAACTTGCTCAAATCGTTCATGAATAGTTGTCTTATTTGTTAAGCTCCTTTTTGGGTTGAAATCAATTAACAGCTGTCTCTTTTCTTCTTGTGACAACATTTGTATATCTGCTATTTTCTTTGCCGGATTGTCTAAAACTTCTTTAATAATGTTTAAATAATGCTGCAATAATTTTTCTACCGTTTCTCTTCTAAACAGCTTCAAACAATATTCAATTTCAAACTGTACTTCCCGATTTATTTCTAAACTGCGTATACATAAATCAAATTTAGATGTTTTCTCCTCATAAAAATGCGGCGTGAATTTTAAATTTGCTGTTTTTATTTGCTCGTTATCTTCACTCTGTAAATCAAAAGCTACGTCAAATAGAGGATTGCGGCTTGTATTTCTTTCAATTTCAAGCTTTTCAATTAACTCTTCAAATGGGTAATCCTGATTTTCATATGCGTTTATCGCATTTGACTTTACTTCATTCAGCAATTGAGTAAAGGACTTTTCCTTATAAGGATAATTTCTCATCGGTAATGTATTAATAAAAAGCCCGATATTATCCTTTATCTCTTCATGACGCCTTGCACTAGATACAGTCCCGACTATCATATCTTCTTGCCCAGTATACTTATGAAGCAGTACATAAAAGGCTGTCATTAAAAACATGTGAACAGTGGCATTTCCATTCGATGCCGCCTCTCTAATATCCGCTGCTAAATCAGAAGACAATGTATATTTAACCCTATCGCCCTCAAAACTTTTTAGTTCAGGTCTTACAAAATCCAAAGGCAGCTGCAAAGTTGGCAGCTCTCCTTTAAATAACTCAAGCCAGTAATGCTCTTGTTTTTTATAATTATTGGTTTCTCTAAACTTGCTTTGCCATATACAATAATCTTTAAATTGTACAGTTAAGTCCTCCAAAGAATTCCCTTCATATAATTGAACGAATTCGCGAAGGATAATGCTCATAGACTCCGCATCCGCCACCACATGATGTATATCAAAAATGAATAAATGCTTAAGATGAGAAACACGAATTAAAGCAGCCCTGAACAATGGAGTTTCTTCCAGATGAAATGGCTGAATAAACGATGAAATCATATCCTCAGCTTGTTCTAACGAAACATCAAAATAATTAATTTTGAAATCTACTTTTTCATGCACTCGCTGAACATACTCACTATTAACTAATTCAAAGGACGTTCTAAGTACTTCATGTCTTGCTAGGATCATTGCAAAAGTATTTTCAAATCGGTCTTTATCTAGATCTCCTTCAATCCACATTGTACAAGGCATATTATATGCTGTTGCTTGAGGTGCAAACTGTGAAAGAGCAAGCATTCTTTTTTGTGAAGAAGAAACAGGATAAAATCTTCTTCTAGAAACAGGTGCGATCTGTATATACTCTCTTCTTTTAGACTTACGAATATAATTAGCAATTCCCTCAATCGTAGCATCCTTAAACACTTCAGAAAGTGGCAGTTCTACATCAAATTGTTTATTTACTTTTGATATAAGAGTCATAATATTCAAAGAGTGACCGCCAATATGAAGAAAGTTTTGTTTAACTCCTACTTCTGAAATATCTAGAATTTCAAGCCAAATTTCAGCGAGCTTCTTCTCTATTTCATCTCGTGGAGAATCAGACTGTTGAGTAGTGACCCTATCTGGATGAGGCAAGACATCATAATCCAGCTTCCCGTTCGGTGTCAGCGGCATTGCTTCGAGTTTAATAAAATGAGCCGGCATCATATAATGATTAATTGAATCCTCCAAAAAACTTCTTAGCTCAGCTTCATCTACTTCTACATTTGATACATAGTAAGCTGCTAGCATTTCGTCATTCACAGAACTTGAAATCAGATGAACGGCGCATTCTTTAATCGGAGCGTATTTCAAAATTTCATTTTCAATTTCTTCCAGCTCAACGCGAATCCCCCTAATTTTCACTTGTCTGTCAGCTCTTCCGCAAAACTCTAAATTCCCATCAGGCAAGATTCTCCCCAGATCACCAGTCTTATAAATAAGGTCGTTTGGATTATTACTAAACGGATTTTGGATAAACTTGCTTTTATTTAATTCAGGATGGTTGTAATAACCAAGACTTCGATAAGGTGTGCGAATAATAATTTCTCCTAAAGCTCCTGAAGGACATACCTCCATATTGTTATCCAAAATAATGACCTTGGCTCCTTTCATTGGCACTCCTGCTGGAATAGACCTTCTGTTGACATCTCCAGGTTTAAGCAAATAAAATGTCTTAACCATCGTTGTTTCGGTAGAACCATATAAATTAACTAATTGAATTCGATTATTAAACCGTTCAAACCAGCTTTTTAATTCCCATGGGATAATCCGTTCGCCTGCTAATAGGATATATTTCAATTGTGAAAAGTGCTGTTTGCTCAAATTTAAGGAGTTAAACATCCGGAAAAGACTAGGAGTACAATGAATTAAGCTGATACGAGACTGATCAATCCAATTAATTAATTGCTCGGAATCTAATATCATTTCCTTTGTCTTTGGTATACATACTTTTCCTCCAGAAAATAGAGCAACGAATACATCTCTAAGCAAAGGATCATGAGAAGGAGTCGTCAATTGACTAATATGGAATGTTTCATCCACTCCAAATGTTTCCATTTCCCATTCTATAAAATGCACTAAACTATTGTTTTTTCCAACAATCGCTTTCGGAGCCCCAGTTGAACCGGATGTAAAGTAAATGTAAATAGGGTCATCGATGGAATACGATACATTCGGCTGATGCATCTGTGATTTATCATCGCTATAAAATTGGTTAGAAACGGCGATGACTTTTGTATTTTCATTTAAACTGCAATTTTTAAGTCTATAAATATTATCGGGATCTGTAATAATCATTGTTGGTTCTACTGTTTCAATCATCTTTTTTATTCTCTTATCTGGGTAGGCAGGATCGAGAGGAACAAACACACAGCCTGCTTTAAAGATACCAATCATTGCTGTAATAAAACGAGTCTTACTATTAAGCAATATACAAATGTTTGCAAACTTTTTGTTGCCATTGGAAGATAGGATCATGTTGGCTATACAATTTGAATGACGATCCAGCTCTTCATATGATATTTTCTCTTCTCCGCATTCTAATGCAACGTTTTCTCTGTAACGCTGCAAGCATTCAAAGATTCTGGCTTGCAACGTTTTTTCTTGATTCTTCACCTTTAATCACCCTGCCTTTCGAATCATTGAACTGACAAAACTGTTTGTTACAACCCTTTCATATTGTACTCTTCCATCAAAAGACCGACCGTTATAACTGTAATTAGGAAGTCGTTATCATAAGGGACATTTAGCCTAAAGTCAGGTTGAGAATAACTGTTTTTTAATTGCTCGATCTTTTCAGGCCGAAACAAACCTTGCTTTTTAATACGATCATAAGAAAGCAAGTCATTTATCCATTCAATATTTTGTTTCAGTAATTCTGGGCTTCCTGGAGCAGTAAACGCAAACTTCGGCCGCTTGGCAATGTCTGTAGGTATAAGCCCTTCTGAAACCTTTTTTAAAATATACTTCTCTTCAAATTCCTTTAACTTCAAGCTTGGCGGAATTTTAGTCGCAAATTCAATCAAACCTTTATCCAAAAATGGGTATCTTGCCTCAACTGAATTAGCAAATGTCATCCGATCTCCGTGATCGGAAAGTAAATGATCACTCATCCTAAGCTTAAAATCTACATATGATCTTTTATGCAATACATCAACGTTTCGCAATCGTTCTTTATTTACTATAAAATGATTCAGACAATTAACATCCTCATACATCCGATTGACGTCATCTGAATAAAGATCTTGTTTTATTTGTTGAAAGGAAAAATAATTTTTTTCATATAAAAAGCTCTTGTCTCCCCAAATACTTTCTCTTACATGATCTTCAATCCCATCATTAGCAGTCGCTTGCTGCCCCTGCATTTGTTTAAGCTTATCGAATCTGTATCCAATATAGCCCCCAAATAGTTCGTCTGCTCCTTCGCCAGTTAGCACGACTTTTAATCCATATTGTTTTACCAAATTCGATAATTTTATTGAGGCTGTATTATATGTCTCCTTTAGAGCACATTCAGAATGGTAAACCACTTTGCGCAGCTCTTGCTCGATATCATAAAACCTGAATAAATACTCATGATGCATAGAATTTACATGCTGTGACATTAGTCTCTGATACTTAGATTCCGATATTTCTTTATCAGTAAAGTCGATGGAAAAAGAATGACGCCGCGTCGGATCTATTTTGTTTATCTTTGCTGCAATTATAGAGGAATCCAAGCCGCCACTTAAATAAAAGCTGACTGGCACATCCGCTTGAAGCCTATATTTAACAGCTCTAGAGAGCCATTCATCCAGCTGCTCAATATAAAATGTTTCATCCTTTCTATACTCTATTTCATCAATTTTTGGATAGACTAAATCCCAATATTCATTCATTTTCATATTGCCAAAATGGTTGATCTTAATATAGTGACCAGCTTTTAAGCTAGAAATATCTTTAAACATTGTTCGCGGACTAATTAGCCCTGGAAAAGTCAAAATTTGATCGAGCCCTACTAAATCAATTTCTCTTTTAACAGCTGGATACTCCAATATAGCTTTAATTTCAGACGCAAATATAAACATATTGTCAACAACCGTATAAAAAAAAGGAGCAATTCCCGCATAATCTCTTGCACAAAGCAGTGTTTCCTCTTTAAAATCGTAAATTGCAAAGGCAAATTGACCATTCAATTTATTGATGCATTCAGCTCCATACTCTTCATAGAGATGTACGATACATTCAACATCACAATTTGTCCTTAATTTATGCCCTTTTAAATGGAGATCCTCGCAAAGCTCTTTATAGTTATAAATTTCTCCATTACAAATCATCACGATCGAATAATCTTCATTAAAAAACGGCTGTATCTCGCCTTCTAAATCGATAATACTTAACCTTGCAAAACCAAATCCTACATTATCTTTCACAAAATAATTCAATCCATCTGGTCCCCGATGACGTATCTTTTGTGTCATATTACAGATAATCGTTTCATTGATCCTGCCTTCATTATTCATATCTAACATTCCAACTATTCCGCACATATGAACCCCTCTAACTGTTACATCCATTTTGATAACGCATCTTACGATTAAGCTTGTCTGGAGAAGCCGCTTTAATTAAAGATCAGGCGAGTACTAAAGTCGCATCTACTAAATAATGTCCGCCACTTCACTTTGCTCTAAAGCAAAATCTCTACCATTCTAATACAATCACTTCTGTCTACTATTTTATGTGGCAATGACATTAGGATAGTAGATAAATGATCTTGATCCTTATCAGCTTTTGTACTATCAAAAATTTTTTTGACTAAATCGATTCCGAATAAGGCCCGACTCCCTCGATCATCTCTATGATTATCTTGATATACTCCACTCTCTCCCGTTTTTAATCAAGCTTTCAAACATGAATTACAATTCCTCGTTGAAATCTTGAAGCACTTGGCTCAGCTCTTGTTTTGGCAAAATTGAAATTTCTGATACGAGGATATCAGGATTGTCAGTAATTTGCTGAATCATTTCTTTCATATACTCTTCTATACGATTAATAAAATCTTGACTGGAAACATTTGCGTGATAAATAAGCTTCACTTTTATTTCTTCCTCTTCAGGCTCCAGAACGATTGTCAAATCTAAGTTGGTCTGTTCCAGCTCCTCAATGTCACTAATTGTAAAGCTCCGCTCGTCTTTTTGACTGATGATCTTCTGGAATTCATCTCGATGAGCATAGTTCTCAAAACTAATGACGCTGTCAAATAATGCTTTTCCTCCATTTACGCCAGCTTGTATTTCTGCCAGTGACACATAGCTATATTTATTTCCATGAATCATATCTTCATGGACTTTGCTTAAGAGGTCACTAAAACGCTCTTTTAGGTTGCATTGTATTCGCAATGGTATTGTATTAATGAAAAGCCCTACCATATTTTCTATACCGGGAAGATCATACGGCCTTCCAGACACAACGACTCCAAAGGTGACATCATCAAGAAGATGATATTTTTGCAGGAGTAACCCCCAAATTGTTTGAAAAACAGTACTCACTGTAATTTTTTTCTTTTTTGCAATGTCTTTTAGTAACGTATTATCTTTTTGGGGGATAACAAAATTCACTTCTTGTCTGTTATCTAAATCTTTACTAAAAGTATTTTGTTTGTCAGAAAAATAACAATTAGATATATAACCTCTCATGTACTTATCCCAATAGACCAATGCTTCCGATTTATCTTGTCTTTCCAGCCAATTAATATAATAGTTATAAGGGACTGTTGCTTCCAGCTGAACTTGTTCCTTTTCCATGGAAGAACGATAAAATGAATATAACTCTCTTATTAAAATGCCTATACACCATCCATCCATTAGGATGTGATGAAAGCTCCATAAAAACTGATACGTGTTAACTGATGTTTTAAAAAGGGTTATTCTCATCAGCAAATCTTTGGAAAGATCAAAGGATTGCCTCAAATCCTCTTGTTTATACTGAGCTATATACTGCTTTTGCTTCTCTTCCTTGAGATGAGTCAAGTCTTTTACACGGATATTGATTAAGCGATTTTTCATGACCACTTGATGAGGCTGCCTCAAATGACGATATTCAAAAACTGTGCGAAGAATATCATGACGCTTGATTAAATGATTAAAGCTGTCTTCCAACAATTTAATATCTACTAACCCTGTCATTTTAAATAAAACTTGCTGGAAATAGGCACTCGAAGTGCGATCTCGCAGCCAGTTTAACAGCATAGCATTTTGCATTGGCGAAAGCGGATAAACTTTGCTGATTTCTTCTCCATACTTATCGATAATGCTGCCCAATTCTTCTATTGATAATGTGTGTATTCCGAAATCATCCGGGGTCAATTCTGGCTGGTCTTTTGTTATGCAGTGCTCGATTATTAAAATTAAATAATTTTTATAAATATTCGCCAGTTTATTTATCGCAGAATGATGATATTCATGCTTGTTATAATGGATATTTACTCGAAGCTCTCCGTTAATAATGATGGCATCTATATCTAATGTGTATGGCCGACGCTGCTTTAAGCTTACGGTTTGTCCAAAGTTAATAGTCACAACTGTAAACAAATCATTTTCTGATTCCTCGGAAAATTGTCCTAAATAATTAAAATTGACTTCTGGATTTAATTTAAATTCAAGGTTGCGTTTGTTTTCCTCTGCAGTTAAATACTTCAAAACGCTATAGCCAATCCCTTTATTCGGCACTCGTCTGATGCTTTCTTTTGTATATTTAATGGCATAAGAAATGTCTTCCATTTGTGAAGTATCCAGCACTATCGGATATTGGGATGTGAACCAGCCAACAGTCCGCAACACATGTATACCTTCTGCCACTATTTCTCGGCCATGCCCTTCCATATTAATGGCGATATTTCCTCTGCCTGCCCATTCTTTTAAAGTAAGCCCTAAAGCAGTAAGTAACAGTTCATTTACATTCGTGTTAAATGCCTGATGCGCATCTTTTATCAGTAATTCTGTTTCTTCTTTTGAGAGTGAAGCCACAGCAACCACTTCATCTACAATACAATTATCATCAATATTTCCATCTTTAGGAATTGGAATTGTCTGCTTATTATCCATATCCTCCCAATAATTGATTTCACTTAAAAGCTGTGGTGAATTTGCATAACGCTGAAGATTTTCCGACCACATTTTATATGAATGAGTTTTATCTTGAAGAGACACTTTTTTACGATTTTCCAGCTGCTCATATGCAGCGGCCAAATCTTCTAGAATCACTCTCCATGAAACCCCATCCACGACTAAATGATGGATGACAATCACTAAATAGTCGCCCTGTTCAGTTTTAAATAAAATGGCCTTAAATAGCGGTCCATGTTCTAGTGACATACTTGAATGAAGCTCGTTGACTCTTTGTGTCATCTTCTCCATAACGTCTTCTGCCTTCTGTAAATCACACACTTCAAACCCAAATATACAGTCAGATTGATTGTGCTGAATAATTTCCTCACCATTAACCGTATAGATCATCCGTAACGCATCATGATGTATAACAACTTGATGTATGGCCTCATGTAATTGAACATGATCAAACCGATCCTTTTTAAAAAGTAACACAGATTGATTAAAATGATGTGATTCTGAGAACTGTTGTTTAAAAAACCAACTTTGAATAGGCGTTAATGGGCATTTACCTGACACTTGCTCCTGACTGATCTTTGTTGCAGATGTTGTGACATATTTACTAACATCTGATATTTTTTGATGTCTCAGTAAATCTTTTACGCTCAAATTCAATCCATATTTCACTGCGCGGGCAGCTACTTGGATGGCCTTGATGGAATCGCCTCCAAGATGAAAAAAATTGTCATTTATCCCAATTGCTTCGACCTCTAATACTTCACGCCATAATTCAACCAACTTTTCCTCTATGTCATTTCGCGGTGCGATATACTCTACTTCGCTCTGTAAATTCGGTTTAGGCAATGCTTTTTTATCAATCTTGCCGTTAGGTGTAAGCGGCATTTGCTCAAGCAAAATGAAGTAAGCAGGAATCATATAAACAGGTAATTCCTTTAATAAATCCTCTCTTATCTGTTGCACCGTTATGTCATTATTGGCAACAATATACGCACAAAGAGAATGACTAGATGATTCGGGAACAACAAGAGCCTCTTTAATCTGTTCGTTTTTTAATAAAGCCGCTTCAATTTCTCCAGTTTCAATTCTATACCCTCTTACCTTAACTTGGTCATCAACTCTTCCAATATAAGTAATATTACCATCCTCAGTCCATTTTCCGATATCGCCAGTTTTGTACATTTTCTCACCTGGCACAAATGGATTGTGAATAAATTTTTCAGCTGTTAAATCTGGCTGGTTGATATATCCTCTTGCCAGCCTTTCACCACCTAGGTATATTTCACCAGGAAACCCAATCGGCTGAGAGTTACCAAACGAATCAAGAATATAGACCTTCGTTCCTGCCGCGGGCTTGCCAATAAGAACCTCGCTGTTTGGCTGCATATCTCTATAAATGGTAGAAACAACCGTATTTTCTGTAGGTCCATATTCATTAACCAGCTCTACGCAGCCAAGTTTCTTTTTGCTTTCATTCACTAAACGGACATTTGTTTTTTCTCCAACAAGTGTTACTACGTTTAAACTGCTTAAATCACTCGGTTCTGCAATCTGCAGCAATGTAGAATAAAATGTAGGAATCGCAATAAAATGTGTCACTTTTTTATTCTTAATGTAATCCACTATACGCAGGGCATCTCTCGTCTCTTCTGAGCTTAACAGAATGACTTCAGAGCCTGAGATGATAGGGGTAAAAAAGCTGGTTAGAAAACCGTCAAAAGTGTGAGAAAACATTTGTAGTACAACATCCTCGCTATTCAGCTTATATTCATTCCTCCTCCACTGAATGGCACGAGAAATACTTCCTTGTTCAATCATCACTCCTTTAGGTGTTCCAGTCGTGCCGGATGTATAAATGACATAAGCCAAGTCTTTCGGACCATGGGAATATTCTAAGTTGCAATCATCAGCCGAATCATCGATTTCATTGATCATTCTAACTGAACAGTCGATTCCAATTTTTATCAGTTGATCTAATACTTGTCTAGCTAAGCTCCCGTTCTCGACTAATAGAAGGGATATATTGCAATCTTTAATCATAAAAGCAAGTCTTTCAGCTGGCTGTTCTGGGTGCAGCGGAAGGTAAGCCCCCCCTGACTTCCAAACACTAAGAATTCCAATAATTAGCTCAAATGAACTTTCTGCAAGGATACCAACAATTTTTTCTTTTTGAATACCTATGCTTTGAAGGGTTCTGCCCAGTTTATTTGCTGCCATATTCAACTCGTTATATGTCAATGTTCGGGAAGTAAATGAATGACCAGTTTCTGCGTCCCTTTCACAAGAATGAATAGTGATAGCGGGTAAATCAGGTATCTTTGCTGCTTGTTCTTCAAACAATGTATGCAGACTGGCAGAGTTACTATCATCTGAAGCGGCTTTGTTAAATTCAAACAATAATTGCTGTCGCTCCGATAGACTGCACATATCTATGTCACAAATTCGTGACATTGGCTTATCAGTAATGAATCTTAGGATATGGATATAATGCTCTATTAAGCGAATCATCGTGTCTCTTTTAAAAAGAGAGGTAGAATAATCCAGACTAAAGTAAATTTCACCGTTTTTCTCTTTTGCATTTAACGCGAGATCAAAACTGGAAACACCAGTGCTATATTCATAAATTTTCATCGTTAGTCTATTCGACTTTAATACTTCATCATCGTCGTTTTGCATGGCAAATAAATGATTAAATATTGGATTTTTGCTAGCATCTCTATCAATACCTAAGTGATGAATCAGTTCTTCAAAAGGATAATCTTGGTTATCAATTGCTTGAAACAGCTTATCTTTTATTTCTATGAGATAATCTATAAAGGCCTTGTTACCTGAAGGTAAGCTTCTCACTGCTAAAGTGTTGACAAACATCCCGATTACATCCTCTGTTTCGAGATGATTTCTCCCAGCAACTGGTGTACCGATAACAATATCCTCTTGACCGCTATGTTTAGCAAGCAATACTTTATAAGCTGCCAGCAGGACCATATATAATGTGGATCCTGATTGTAACGCTAAGCTGTGCAAACGATCGGCAAGATGTAACTCGATACTGAAATAGATTGTATCTCCTTCGAAGTCCTTGATTGGCGGTCTTGAAAAATCTGTTGGAAAATGAAACGAAGGAACCCCATCGTTAAATTCATTTAACCAATAAGCTTCTTGCTTTTTTATTTCATCAGTTTGGAGAAACTGATCAAACCAAACAGAATAATCCTTGTACTGTATTTGCTGATCTGGTAAAGCACGCCCATCATACAGCTCAACCAGTTCTTTAAGGAACAAACTTCCCGATAAGCCATCAGCGATAATATGATGGAATTCGCAAAGAAGGATATGTCTTTCAGGATTTATTTTCATAAGAACTACTCTCAATAGCGGAAGTTTAGTTAAATCAAATGGTTTCAGGTTCTCTTTAATCGTCCGCTCTATTGCTTCCTCGTCTACTTTTACATAAGAAATAGTTAATTCTGCTTTTTCACAAACCCTTTGCATTGGAATACCATCTATCAGGTCAAATAAGGTTCGGAAAGATTCGTGCCTTTGCACTAAAGAATGCAGCGCACCCTCCAGCCGTTCCCTCTCAAGCTTTCCCTCAATAACGATTGCACCTGATACGTTATGGCCAGTTGTGGCCCCATATGTCTTCTGCAAGACAAAAAGTCTCTTTTGTGCGGGCGTTAACGGATAATACTCTCTCTTCTCAACAGAATGAATTTTATCGATGTTCTCTTGCTTATTTGTGTGAAGACGGTTTGCTAAACTTCTAATGGTTCTATTCTCAAACACCAACTTTAAAGGAACTTTTACTTGAAAAACTTTATTTACTCTGGATGCAAGTGCTGCAACTTTTAAAGAGTTGCCTCCTAGCTTTAAAAAGTCATCGTTAACACTAATCCGATTAACCCCTAATATGTCGCGCCAAATGTGAAGCAAACGTTCTTCTGTCTTATTTTTCGGCCCTTCGCTATGATCAAGCTTATCTGTTATTTGGACAGAATTGCTACAATGATCAAATGAGCTCACTTCACTTGCAGTCCCTAAATATTTCACCTGTCCACCCGAAAGATATTTAGCCATTTTCCCTGTATGAACGAATGCATCTTTCTCTATTGTCTCCTTTTTACTGATACAAATCTCGCCGATCGAGCCGACTGGAACAGGATTCATTTGTTCATCTGCAATTAATACAGATACTTCAATCCTGTCAGACAGCGCAAAATCATTTAATAGTTCAGGGTGCTCACTTAGTAAGCTCTGCTGAATCTTTTCCTGCTCTGAACCTAACATTCTAATAAGATCGGCCTCTGAATATAAAGGAAGATTACATACAGCTAAAATTGCATTGTCAACGATGGCATGCAATAATATTTCAAAATGCCCCATCCATGACTGAATGGTTTCAGCGGTGAATTTATCGGTATTGTAATCACAATGAACATGTAATCTGCCCTCTACTTCCATCACATTTAAAAACAGATCATAGTTTACATAGCTAATTGGATACGCAACATAACGTGCCTTGTTTCCTGCAAAATTCGGCAGCTGAATGGCAGGGTCCATGTTAAATATAATATCCAAGTTTGGAATATGCTCTTCGTCTAATTGATCAACTAGCATAGGAAGTGTAACCTTCTGGTGCTCATTCAGCATCATCATTTGTTCTCTTACTGCAGTTAAATAATCAACAAAAGACGTATTAGCCAGCAAATGGCTGCATACCGGAAGCACATTTGTGCACTGCCCTACTAAATGATGGGCTCCCATTGAAAGCTGACCGGCAAACGGTATTCCTACTACGATATTGTTTTGTGATGTCAGACGGAATAGCAGTGTTTTGAATGTTGTTAATAACGTGATGAACAATGTACTGTTATGCTGTAAGCTGACTGTTTTTAATTTGTTGCATAATTCAGTGTCTAATACCGCACTGGCTCTTGCGCCTCGGAACGTCTTTAATTGACTTGTTGGGAAGTCGCTCGGCAACTGTGCGACATTTTTTAAATCAGCCAATTGCTTTTCCCAAAAAGACAGAGCTTTTTTCATATCAGAGTCACTGCGAATACTTCGGTTCCAGTCTACATATTCCTTAAATAACACAGGGGCGGCAGGTTCATATGGAAGTTCCCGAATCTTTGCTGTATATATCTTTGCCAGTTCATCCATTAATACTCCGATAGACCACCCGTCACAAATAATATGATGGACCGTAAAAGCTAACAGCTGCTTGTGATCACTTAGTTTCAATACGCTTAGCCTGGCTAAAGGACCGTGTATTATATCAAATGTCCGGCTCTTATCTTGTTCAAACCATTCTGTTAGATTTTGGTCCTGCAAATCAGGTGACAAATGAGAAAAATCGCACACTTCCATTTTCACTGGAAATTCAGAGATCACTTCTTGAAGCTCACCGTCTTCATGAATGCAAGTTCGCAAAGCTTCATAGTGCGTAACCACATGTTGAAAAGCATTATCTAATACATCTATGTCAAGTAAACCATTTAGTTCAAAAAGGACAGACTCATTACATGCAGCAGAAGCTTCTTCCCCCATTTGCGATGCAATCCAAATTTGCCTTTGTTCTTCAGTTAAAGGAAAGGAAGATGCTGGATAATCTTGAGAGCTATCATCTATCGTATGAACCGACAATTGCTGTAATGCGTTAAGTAATTTTATGTTAGATGCCTTATTGCGCTTCGATGCTGAAGGAGGCGGGTCAGGTAAAAAACCCCCGTCTTGCATTTCATGAATTGTCTCTGTTACCGCATTGACAATTTTGATGATGTCTTCATCTGAATGAGCAGTTGATAAAAAGCAGTTTCTTCCTTCCCAAATATAAATTCCTTTGTTAATTAAATGATAGTAAAACAATTCTAAGTCGCCGTGTAATACAAAACGAAAGAGTGAACCAAAATAAACTACCTTGATCGGCACTCCCGATTCTTCAAATAATCTGTTAAGCTCGTTAGCAAGCAGCTCTGTTTTTCTATTTAAACTTTCTAAAACGTCTTTTTGTTTTAAATAGTCTAGTACAGCCTTAGTAACTGACATGGCAAGAGGATGATGGCAAAATGTTCCGGCTACAAATGTGCGCCTATTTTCATGAGGAGGATAAGAGTCATCACCAAACCTCCACATGCCCCCGTCAATTCCGTCCATATACTTTGCCGTTCCCGCTACAATGCCAATCGGCATCCCTCCACCAATTACTTTTCCATAAGTAACAAGATCGGCTTTCACTCCACACCAAGCTTGTACGCCTCCGGTATGAATGCGGAAACCGGTAATAATTTCATCAAAAATAAGGGCCGTTCCAAGTTGAACTGTTAATTCTCTCAACTTATGCAAGTATGCTTTTGGCTGGAAATCAGGTCTACGGCTTTGAACAGGTTCCACAAGAACTGCCGCAAGATCTTGTCCAAGCATTTTAATGACGTCTAAAGATTCTTTTGTTCCATAATTAAGCACAATGACATCATCAACCATACTCTGCGTAATACCTGGGGCTAAAGGTGTAGATTTTCTCTTGTCATTTCCTACTCCGCCTAACGCAAGCACACCATCGTATGTCCCATGGTAGGACCCCGAAAAAATAACAACTTTCGAACGCCCAGTAGCTGCACGGGCTAGACGCAAAGCAACCATAACCGCTTCTGTACCGGAATTATAAAATGCTGCCCGCTCTACTCCAGTCATTTCACAAATGGCTTGAGCTACTTCTCCAGCCAATTTTGACATAGGACCAATCGGCGTTCCTGATGCCAGTTCTTTGTTCAATGCCCTTCTTATAAAATCCGGACTATGCCCGAATAGGTTCACTCCGAACCCCATTGTTAAATCAATGTATTCATTTCCATCCACATCCCAAATCTTCGAACCATTCGCTTTATCAGCAATGATTTGATAAACCATTTCCTTTAAAAAAGGCCTAAATCCTGCAACATTTCGATTGTTTGCATAGACGGAACGATATAATTGCGTCAGTGACTTTGTACCCTTTGTCCGCTCAGTGTATTGTTTAATTAAATGTTCTAAATGCTCTCGCTGCCTTGGTGTTAAATGATCTGCCTGATTCAAGGATAGCGGTCGATAAGGAACAAAGCTTTGGCCTGCGGAAGAATCGTTTGAAATTGCTTTAACAGTTGCCGCCACCTCGGCATGGCCTTGTTTTAAAGCAGCACCGCCCTCATTGTGGATATGTTGAGCCGATCTCAACATAGTCATTTCTTGAGGAGAATGGCTATATTGAACAAGGTCAAGCTGTTTCTGTAAGATGGACAACTGCTGTTCAATCATTCGTTCCATAAACGTGCTTAATTGTACATTCACATGCTTCTCCTCAGGAACGTCTGACTGATGTGATGAATCCATCACTGGTTCGGTTTCTTTTGCTTTTTCGATAGTCTCTTGGAAAGGCATATCTATAGTATGGCTAAGGTACTCAACTAATGAATAAATCGTTGACAGATCACTAAACAACTCACTTAAAGGAATGTCTACATGGAATATCTCATTAATAAGGTTTTTCATTTGTGTCAACGAGATAGAATCAAGCCCCATCTCTAAAAATTGTGCATGAATATCAATTTTGTTCATCGGAATACTAGTTGTTTTATATATCATTTCTTTCAACGTATTGATCAGGTACTCGTTTTTCTCATTCATTTGAACTGCAGGCTCCCTATTCATAGTACTTTGCTGTGTCACACTCACTGGTTTTGGTGCAACTTCTGGAACGCTGATCCAGCATCTGTGTTTTTCAAAAGGATAGAGGGGAATGCTTACTCTAGATGCTTGATTGAACCGATGTAATTCAGCCCAATTTATTCGTGCTCCTTTTACATATAATTGGCCAATATCATCTAAAATTTCTTGTTTATCTCCACGATCGGTAATAAATTCCAAGATTCGAAAATTGGCTTCTTCCGTTAATTGCTGCAATTTCATTTCGGTAACTTCCCAATCTTTTGAATCTTGCCAAGCAGCAGAGACTATTCGAAAGGAGCCAGTGTATACTCCTTTGGCTGAAAGATAATCACGGCTGCTTGCAATACCCTGTAATCTGCCTTTTAACTCATCAATATCATTCACAACGAGAGCTATTCTATAATTAAAATGTGCTCTACCTATATTAGAGGTATAACAAATATTAGGTAAATCACTATTTGTTTTCCCGTCTAAAAAGGTAATATACTTACGAATAAGACGTTCTAATGCCCATTCGCTTTTAGCAGACAGTGTCAACATATTAAATGGATTACGCTGCGGTTCCATGGCATCCTGATGTTCTTTTATATATTCTTCTAAGACAACGTGGCAATTTGTTCCACTAAAGCCAAATGAACTCACTCCGCACCTGCGTGGCGTCTGATCCGTTTCCCAATCCGCTAGCTGTTGATTAACGTATAATGGAGATGTTTCAAACTTAATATTACGATTTGGTTTAGCAAAATGAACAATGGGTGCGACTTTGCTGTTTTTTAAAGACAAAATCGCTTTAATTAAACTGGCAATCCCTGCTGCTTCATACAGATGTCCAATATTCGTTTTAACAGAGCCAATGGCACAAAATTGTTTTTTAGTCGTATATTTTTCAAAAGCCTTTCGTAAACCATCTACCTCAACCGGATCTCCAAGCTTCGTCCCTGTTCCATGAGCTTCAATATAAGTAATTGTTTCTGGATCAATTTCGGCTTCCTTCCATGCTTTCGTAATGACATCCGCTTGGGTCAACGAATTTGGAGCAGTTATCCCTACTGTTGTTCCATCTTGATTAATCGCACTTCCCTTAATAACTGCATATATCTGATCACCGTCACGAATGGCTTTATCTAAAGGCTTGAGTAAAATAGACGCTACTCCCTCTCCCCAGCCTGTTCCATCTGAGTCATCGTCAAATGCTCTGGCTCTGGAGGTAGATGATTCCATCCCAAGCCCAGATTTGAATGGCAATAACGTCGTTTTCACTCCGCCTGCTATAGCCATCTCACAATCCCCATTAATGATTCCTTTGCATGCCATGTGAACGGCCACTAACGAGGAGGAACAAGCTGTATCAACTGTTACAGCAGGCCCTTTTAAATCAAGAAAGTATGAAATTCTGCTTGATAAAGTCGATGGTAAATTCCCAACTGCGTGGTCTGACAATGTATCAGGTTGAACCTCTGACACTAACCTTTCGTAATCAAAGCTGGTTTTGGAAAAGCCTACATAAACCCCGATATTCTTAATAGACATTTCATCTTCGGCATAACCAGCATCTTCGAGTGTATGCCATGCAGTTTGTAAAAATAATCTTTGATTCGGATCTATCAATTCCGCTTCTTTTGGAGTTATTTTGAAAAATTCATAATCAAACTTATCAATTTCCTCAAGATAACCGCCTTCAGCAAACTCAGTCTGATCTTTATTGATTTTGAGATGAGCAAGATAACTTTCTGTATCTTTTTGTCTTTCTTTAGGATACGCACTGATGCAGTCCGTTCCTTTAATTATATGATTCCAATAATCTTCGGTATTACGAGCCATAGGAAACGTTCCCGATATGCCGATAACCGCTATGCTATTTTCCTTTTGTTCTTTCACACTGCTTGTACTTTCACTTAATTGACCTTTCTTTTCCTCAGTTACAAACCGAGCTAATTTGGAAAGTGTCGGGTAGGCAAAAAGCTCCGTAACGGATAATGAAATATTAAATTGGCTTTCAATTTTGTCTGCAATTTGCACGAGCTGGATGGAAGTTGCTCCGATATCAAAATAACTGTCATGCACTCCAATAGAGTCTGTTAGTAACACTTCTTTGCAAATGTTGATTAGCTTTTCTTCTGCTGCAATCCTTGAAACGTCCCCCGTTCTTTGTGACGGTGCCTTTAAATATTCTCTAATCTGCTTAGAAAGCGATAAATATTCGCCATTTTGATAATTTTTTCTTAATTTGTAACGTTCTACTTTGCCGCTTGTTGTTTTAGGAATTTTTCTTATCGGTATAATATCTGTCGGATTCCAGCTGCCCTTCATATTGAGGTGCTTCTTTACTTTTTTTGCAAGAGGAATAAATTCTTCTATACTTTTCTTAAATCGAATAAATACAACAATTTGATCTTCCTGAGTCTGTAAGTCTGGTACACCGCATACAACAATGTTGCCAAGCTCAATCTCCTCAACTTCCTCTGCCACTCTTTCCAGATCATGAGGAAAATAGTTTTGTCCATTAATAAAAATAATGTCTTTCGAACGCCCAATGACGACTAAATGATCGTTTCTTAAAAATCCTATATCCCCTGTTTGCAGCCATCCATCCTCAGTGATGACTTTTGCTGTTGCTTTTTGATTATTGTAATACCCTTTCGTAACGCTCTTTCCTTTTATTTGAATATGACCAACAGTGTTTTCATGTAGACGTTTATTTTGCTCATCACATATTCTGATAGAACAATCATTGATTGCAGATCCTACATCTAAAAAAGTGACACATCTAGAATCACTTTTATTAACCTCCTGTACAACATCACCAACATTTAAATGTTCCCTATTGAGATGAACAGCATGAAATTCTTCATTTTCTTTTTGAACCGGAGGAACGGAAATTCCTACAGAACCTTCCGCCATACCATATACAGTGTACATAGCTGATCTTTTTAACCCGTATGGAGATAGTTCATTTAAAAATTGATTACAAACGTCAACAGAAATCGGTTCTGCACCATTATAAATAACTCGAACATGAGATAAGTCCCATTCAGCTGCAATTTTATGCTTAAAAAACGATAAAAAATATTTATATCCAAAATTAGGTGAACCAATTACTGTTATTTTATGTTCATTTACTTTCTTCATCCATAAAGTCGGTCGACGAATAAAGAGAGCAGTTGGTAATAGATATGAGTCAGCATTAGATATAAACGGCAGCAAATGAAATGCAATTAAACCCATATCATGAGTAAGAGGCATCCAGCTTAGGAAAGAATCGTATGATCTATACTGAGATCTGTTTATAATTGCATATATATTTGTCAATAAGTTTTCGTGCGTAAGTATTACCCCTTTAGGATCACCTGTTGAACCAGAAGAAAACTGAATAAATGCAATTTCATTTGGACTTGGCACGTAAATCGTTCCACGCTTAGACACTTCATCCATTTCATTAATCATCATTACTCTTTTATTCATTTCGTTGAAAATGCGATTATAATTATTCTTTTCAGAAAAATCATTCAGTTTTTTCATTACCTTATCTGTTGTAACTAAATGAGGGTTATTCATAACCTCCCATACATTAAATAGCTTTTGTTTATGTTCATCATTATTTCCAACTGTAATAGGGACAGGAATGATGCCACCTAATAAACAAGCCCAAAATACATAAAGAAAATACTCCTCATCATCTATTTGAAAAACTAATTCTTCCCCACGCTTAACTCCTTTTAATTGAAGGTTGTACAAAACTTTAATTGCCTTGTTATATAAATTTTTATATGAAATATATTTTTCATTTTTATCACCAGTGATAAAATGAATCCCTTTATTATCAAGCATTTTTCTAGATTCGATAGCTTCTACTAAAGTTTTGTATTTTAGCATATTTGTTACCTCCTATGCTTAAATGGTATTAAATTGTTCCCATGGCCTTTTCAATTTGTTCAAAAATAGAAGAAACTTTGGCAGAAGGTACTTTTTTTGTTTTAAGCACCGTCCGTAACAGTGCTACTGCTTCATTTATCTCTTCCAACATTGGTCCGCGGTTTTCTTCTTCTATTTTATTTTGAATTAATTGCATTTTTTTGTACGGTTTAATAACCCCCACTTCGTATTCTTCCTCATTCCAATTACGGTTCCTCGTACAAACTACAGTTGCAATACATTGATTAATTATCTCTTTATGTTTTCCCGGCTTATGCTTCTTATAAAGTTTCATAAAATCAGGGTAGTCTTCGATCGCAAAAGCATCGATTTCACTTCTTTTTTTCTGCCATAGATGTTTTAGGATCATATTAGGACCCATTTCTATCACAGCGTCAATATTTTGTTTCTCCAAATAACTCATCGTATCATTCCACTTAACAGGCATCGTTATTTGCTCTGCTAATATTGCAGATATTTCATTCTCCTTATAAGGCAAGGCTGTAACATTTGAAAGAATGGGCCACTCTGGTTTATTGAACTTATATTGTTGCAGTTCTTTTTTAAATTTATCAGCTGCTAGCTGCATGTATGGACTATGAAATGGTGCACTTACATTCAAGTAAGAAACTTTGGCGCCTTTTTCCATTGCGTATTTAACGATGATATCCACTGCATCTTGCATTCCAGAAATGACATTTTGTATTGATAAGTTATTGCAAGCGATAACAACAGGATTGTCTGCATGAGAATATTGGCTGCACAGTTTCTGTAATGAAATTTGCTCTAAGTCATTGATTGCAGCCATTACACCTCGATTTAATCCTGCTGAATCAGCCATTAGTTCCCCTCTTCGTCTAACCATTTTTAAAGCGTCGGAAAAAGAAATCACCCCGCTGCAAGTCAATGCAGAGAACTCTCCTAGACTATGGCCGGCAGCAAATTTAGGAATAATTCCGATTTCTTGCATATACATTTTGTAGTATGCGACACTAACAGTTAATAGAGCAGGCTGTGTTATATTTGTTTTCGAAAGCTCTTCTAGTGGACCTTCGAAGCAAAGCTTCTTTAAGTTAAAGCCTAATGTATCGTTTGCCTCTTCAAATACTGTTCTAACCGTAAGAAACGAATCGTAATAATTTTTTCCCATTCCTACGTAATGAGAACCTTGTCCCGGAAATAGTAAGGCAACTTTCTCCAAGTTCTACCCTCCCAGTTAAATTTACCGATAATGAATAGCATAAGAAGGACTGCCTTTATTTTTTTCTACTTGTTCGATAGCCCCACTATGATTCATCGGATTATTTGCAAAATAATAAAAAAATATTAGTTTAGCATTTCTAAAACTGTATCTAAATATTCTTTTTTTTATCCGTCATGACTATTATTGTTCTTTATTAGTTACTTTATTGTTTTTCGAAATTATTAGAATAAAGACACCGAGTAATATGATCGTTATAGACGCAGCGAGCCCATAATCCAGTTGTATATTTGACACTTGAAGGATTGATGTTATTCCAAATATGAAAGATATCATTATTAATATAATTGCAGGGATGTAGATACCTTTATTTCTAAAACCAAATAAATAATATTGCAGCAAACTAATACCAACAGAAAATATATGCATTGGCCAAGTATATTTTGCATATTCCCAATTTGTTGAAACTTCAAATAACAGGACAATACCAGAAACAGTTAACATCCCTCCAGGAATTAAAAAGCTGGGATTTCTTGATGTCACAAAATAAATTGATTCAAATGCTAAACCAATTCCAATAACAATAAAAGGCCAAAGTTCCTCAGGTTTTAGATCCAAAAACTTCACATCTAATATATAGCGAAGAATTAACATTAAAAAGCCTATTATTATAAATACAGACGCAAAATATGTTCCTTTATTCATGACATCACCCTTTCAACATAATAAGAGCAGCATCTTCAACTAACTGTCCTCTTTCTTTAAATTGTGTCGTTACAGTGAGCTGATGTATTTCACCAAATACAGGAAGCAGTTCTGGATATAGACCAAACTCTAAATCTCGTACAGCCTCTTCAATAAAGTGCTGCCCTTTATCTTCTATATTCGGCCAAATAACATGCAACTCATTAATTCCCTCGTTTATATAGGATTCGTCAATTTTCAATACGAAATCTGTCCATACATCATGAACCACTTCATTCATCATTTCAATGCCATTACATTGTAACCGTATTTTTTTATGTAGATCTCCGCTGTCTAATAATCTACACGTGAAATGAAAAGTAACAGACGTATTTTTCTCAGCTATAAAACAAAAGGATGATGTCCTTGTAAATGCTTGATAGAAGCCTTTTCGTTTGACATGATCCGCTAGAGATTCTAAATTCCAATTAGACTCAGGATGAGAAATGGAGCGGATAGAATAATATCGATCTAATAAATTAATATTTTGATCATTCACACTGTGTATTTTATTCCAATTTAACTCATAATGCTCTGGAACATTAGAATTTATCTCCCCTAATGCTTTCTTAATTGCATCAAATAACAATTTATCTTGGAAAATACTGGTATTATTCATAAGGTATCTTTGTCTTGATGGTGAAATGTTTTTAATTATTTTTTCTAATGCTTTTCTCATCCAAACTGGTACTCTTTTATCTTGAAGTTCTAAATAAAGCATCATCGTTTCAGCAATCTCGGGAGCTTTCTTTATCGCTTCATGACAGTGATAAAAAATAATCTCATAATCCTGTCCCCAGTGTGCATTATGCATTGCTGCTAAAAAATGTGCTTCCCCCTCTACATATGTATCTTTTATCACGTTCATATTTGAAAAAGTTTCATCATTAACAACTTTTTGATAGCCTAATAGCGGTAATAAATAGGCAGCGGTATGTTGCATCGTTAATTTAATACCTCGTGCTGTTAAATGACAATAATCCATAAAAAGTTCTCTGCCCGGAAGCGCTCCTTTTAAAAACTCGCTAAAAATACTTGGTAAGTCAACTAAAGTTATATTTTTATATCGTGTTGCTTCCTCGTACATCGTCTTTTGAATAACCGATAACACACGCGGAGTATTAACTTTAGGATAAACAATAACAGAATCTCTAGCTCTTTCGGCGTAGTATCTAGCTTTCTTATCAAGCCCCTTATGACTGTAACATTTTGAAAGCAGATATAACGCTGTCCCGCAAGTTCCATGGTCAAGACTTACTAAATGTTTTGCAATTTCAATTACTTGATCCCATTCCCCCTCAGCATATAGCTTTAAAGCCTTTTCCACACCCTCTATCCATTCCTTATTTCCACCATCGAGTAGCCAAAGAGCGGACATACAAGGGTCCTTCCAGTCACTTAAATTAAATTCAGGAACAATAAACACAACTGGAATTTCTAATTTTTCATAAATTTCACTTGCCGAACGAAAAAGCTGCTTAACTTTTTGCTTAATTTCATTTTCAAAATACGCTTTTAATCCACTAATTCCCGCTTCTTTCAACCGAACAGCCGCTTCAAGATAAGCCTCACTATTTGGCTTTTCCCAGAAATCGAATGGAAGCCAATTGTTCCCCGAAAAAATCACTAAAGCATCTGGCTCTACAAGTGGAACCGATTTAAGTAATTCAAGCAGCTGTTCCATATTTAGATCTGTTCGAGCTAAATCCAAAACTTCAACACTTCCTGCATCTAAATATCTTTTTAAAATTGTTTCCAATTCTATTGACGGATTATAGATCGGGTCATAAAAATAACCTCTTGCTACTGACTCTCCTAATAAGACAATACGTTTTTTCGCTCTTTTTGGTTCTATTTGCGAAATATTCGACCAAAAATTCCAGTCTAAATATTTTTTTGGACTGCGGACAAAAGTTTTGTTTTCACTATCCGATTTTTGTTCCCAAATACCGATCATTGTTTGTTTTTCCACATCCAAATCGACGCTAGAATGTACTTCCGATTGACTAGGACTTCCTATTAATTGTAATTGATGCATTAAATTAATTATTTCTGCATTGTCTTTATCCATTAACATGTTTACTAGACGGTTCGTATACAATTTCATCAGCTCGTTAGGCCTATCCACTTTTTTCCCTCCAGTTATAAAAGAGTGTAAACGAGATTATTGACTGAAACTTTTTGTTCATCTTCAGTTCGATTAATAAAATACTCCCATATTTCAGGTACATCTTCTTGAAAGATCACAAAATCTTCTAACACTAGGACATCAAGCTTAGATTTAACGAAACATTTAATAGCATCTAAAGGTGTACAAACGATTGGTTCTCCCCTCATATTAAATGAAGTATTTAATAAAATAGGACAACCAGTTCTCTCGAAAAAACGTTCTAGCAATGCCGTATATTTAGGATTAGTTTTTGAATTAACAGTCTGGATTCTTGCTGAATGGTCTACATGGGTAATAGCTGGCAAATCAAGATCGGATATTACTTGACATGTTTCAAGCATATATGGTGATGCATGATCAATATCAAAATGCTCTTTTGATTTTGACTCAAGAACAGAAGGGGCAAACGGCCGAAAGCTTTCTCTTTTCTTCACTAATGCATTAATGAGGTCTCTCATACCAGAATCGCGAGGATCCGCAATGATTGATCTTGATCCTAATGCACGCGGACCAAACTCCATCCTCCCTTGAAACCAACCAACCACTTTACCTTCCATTAAATTACAAGTTACTTCTTGTAATAATTGATCTTGATCGTTGCGGAAATCTAAATAGTTGATAGATGTCGATTCTAATACTTTATGTATGTAATCCGAAGTGAAACTAGGTCCCAAGTACGCATTCTCCATTGGCTTAATTGATTGGGCGCGATTTAATTTTAAATATGCAACAGCAGCTGCTCCAAGTGCACCGCCTGCATCTCCTGCAGCAGGTTGTATAAATAATCGTTTAAAAGGACCTTCTCTTAAGATCCGTCCATTAGCAACACAGTTAAGTGCCACGCCGCCTGCCATGCATAAATTATCACTTGGAAATTTATCATGGATATAATTTACCTTTTGGAGCAATATTTCTTCTACAACTACTTGCAGACTCTTAGCAAGATCCTTATGGAAATCAAGCAGCTCACTCTCCGGGACGCGCGGCGGCTGACCAAAAAGCTCTGACAGATTATTTGAATACATTCTGTCATCAGTTAAAAAAGAGAAATATTCCATATTTAAGCGAAACTGACCATTTGGGGAACTTTCAATTAATTTATAAATTTTATCAACATATTTCGGTTTTCCATAAGGGGCTAGACCCATAACTTTATATTCACCATCATTCACATCAAATCCTAGGTACCCAGTTACAGCACTATACAAAAGACCTATTGAATCTGGAAAGTTTACCTCCTCTTCAATCGATAGGTTATTACCATTTCCATATCCATATGTCATGGTGGCCCATTCTCCGACACTATCAATAGTCATAACTGCGGCATCATCAAATCCCGAAAAATAATAAGAACTAGCTGCATGAGACAAATGATGGTCAATAAACTCAATATCTCCTGTATAGCCTAATTTTTCTCTAATTTCTCTCAAATATTGATTTGGATCCTTTAGTCTATTTGCCAGTGCCTGAATGCGGTGAGTAGATGTATTAGGTAGTAGTCCCATCCATATTTGTCTTGCTAACTTTTTGGAGGGATTTTCATAGTAAGCGAGATAATCAATATCGGAAATTGAAATACCTGCTTCCTGAAGACAATATAAAAAAGCTTGTTGAGGAATTGAAAATTCATGCTTATTGCGAGTAAAGCGCTCTTCCTCAGCTGCCGCTACCAACTTACCATTTTGAATAATGCAACATGAGGAATCATGATAGCCAAACGAAATGCCTACGACATTAACATCAGTTCCAGTTTTCATCTGCGAATTATTAATAAGTTGAACACCTTTTAAACCCACTGTCATCTCCCCTTTTTTATTTATTTTCTTTATGTAAATTTTTTACAAATAGATTCAAATATTTTCTGTTCATGTTCTCTATTAAAGGACAAGCACTGTAACTAAAACAAAAGAATATACTTCTATCATTTTTGAATGAACATATTATATAAAGTCTTTGAACAAGGGAGAAGTATAAGTAAGTTTATCATCAAGAACTTATTTACATAGACGTATCATGAAGGGACATAACTTAGTTCTTGTAAACGATAAATAAGTCAGGTATACGTTTAATCAGCAATTGGCCCATTGTAACACTCGTAGTTTTTTAAATGAGATTGGCAGTAAGATCAATAACGGATAAGGTAATATTCTGTGGTGATGTTTGAAAGATGTAAGTTGTATGAATTGCTACTTTAAGAGGCTTAAACAAAGAAGATTTATTTTTTAAAAAAATTAGAATAAATGGTTGAACATGGAGATTTGTACAACAATTTATAGTACTATTTCAAAAGATGCTAAATCCTTCATTACTCTAATTACACTTGAAAAACAATTATTTGATTCTTTTATCACTTTTAATAGCATCATAAAAAACACAAATAATAAATAATTAAGGTCACCCAAGGACGTGGTTTTTGGTACTTAGACTACACTCATTTACCCCCGACACTTCGGTTAGTTAGATAAATAACAATATTTGTTATATTATTAATTTAAATATATTTAAGTATTTTTTTACATTGTAAGACAAAAATATCAAATTTGCAACCAAATATTGTTGTTTTATATCAATTTTTACATAATATTAATATTACATAGGTGTTATTGACACGCCTCAGAAAGTTTGTAGATAATTAAGTTGATCTTCATCTAATCAGAAAGGATAGAAAAATTTGAGTAAAATAAAGCTTTTTTGTATTCCTTATGCAGGAGGCTCGGCAGTAGTCTATTCAAAATGGAAAAAACTTATTAATCCTTTAATTGAACTTAAAGAAATTGAATTACCTGGAAGAGGCTATAAAATGAAAGAACCTCTTTTAGATAATATGCCTGAAATGGTTGAAAATATTTTTAAGGAGATGAAAAATGAAATTAAACCACCTTATGCTTTATTCGGCCATAGCATGGGTGCGCTTATTACTTATGAACTTTATAAAAAATTAAAGAAGGCAGGGTACCCAGCTCCTGTTCATATGTTTATTTCAGGTAAAAAAAGCCCCCAGGTCGCAATTAAAGATCTAAAACTTTATCATTTACCTGAAGATGAGTTTATAGATCACATCTTAAAATACAATGGAACAAATGAAAGTGTATTCAAAAATAAAGAATTAGCCTCCCTGTTTATCCCTATCTTAAGAGCTGATTTTAAAATTGTAGAAACGTATAAATTTGATCATACAGATGACCGCCTAGACTGTGATATTTCAGTATTTGGAGGAACTGAAGATCGTACAGTTGATTGGGACGACTTATTACAATGGCAAGAAGTCGCAAAAAAAAAATGTAATTTTTATTCATTTAAAGGTGGACATTTTTTCATAAATGAACATACAGAGGAAGTTGTGAATCAAATTAACCGCATAATTAATAATATTTCAAAAATATAGAATAATAGATATGGATGCATAATTAACTGGAAACCAAATGGGGTCAATTTTGATAAATAGAATCTAAATAAAGTCAAAAAAGGCCACGATTATTAATCGTGACCTCCAAAACCTTGGTATAGGGTTTACGGGCAGATTATTACATCATACCGCCCATTCCACCCATGCCGCCCATGTCAGGCATTCCACCGCCACCAGCGTTTTCTTCTGGTTTGTCGGCAACAACAGCTTCTGTTGTTAAGAGCATGGAAGCTACAGATGCAGCGTTTTGCAGTGCAGAACGAGTTACTTTAGTAGGGTCGACAATTCCAGCGTCGATCATGTTGACCCATACACCGTCAGCAGCGTTGAAGCCTACGCCAAGCTCTTCTTTTTTCAAGCGTTCTACAACTACTGATCCTTCTAGGCCAGCGTTGTCTGCGATTTGGCGAATTGGTTCTTCTAATGCACGAAGAACAATGCTGATTCCTGTTTCTTCGTCGCCAGTTGCATCGATTGCAGCAACTTTGCTGTATACGTTCACAAGTGCTGTACCGCCGCCGGCAACGATACCTTCTTCAACAGCCGCACGAGTAGAGTTCAATGCGTCTTCAATGCGAAGTTTGCGCTCTTTTAATTCTGTTTCTGTTGCAGCTCCAACTTTAATTACTGCTACGCCGCCAGAAAGTTTAGCAAGGCGTTCTTGTAATTTTTCACGATCAAATTCTGAAGTTGTTTCTTCTAATTGAACGCGAATTTGGTTGACACGAGCAGCAATGTTAGCAGTGTCGCCAGCGCCTTCAACGATTGTTGTATTTTCTTTCGTTACGACTACTTTAGCAGCACGTCCTAAAGAGTCAATTGTTGCTGTTTTAAGGTCAAGGCCTAAATCTTCTGTAATCACTTCACCGCCAGTTAAAATCGCAATATCTTCTAGCATTGCTTTACGGCGATCTCCAAATCCAGGAGCTTTTACAGCCACTGCGTTGAATGTACCACGAAGCTTGTTCACAACTAGTGTTGCCAATGCTTCACCTTCAACATCTTCAGCAATTATTAAAAGTGATTTTCCTTGTTGTACTACTTGCTCTAGTACAGGAAGAACTTCTTGGATGCTAGCAATTTTCTTATCTGTAATGAGAATATATGGGTTATCCAATACAGCTTCCATTTTGTCGGAATCTGTTACCATATATGGAGAAGCATATCCGCGGTCGAACTGCATTCCTTCTACTACATCAAGCTCAGTGCTGAATCCTTTAGATTCTTCAATTGTAATAACACCGTCGTTTCCAACGCGTTCCATTGCTTCAGCAATTAATTGTCCGATTTCGTCTTCACCTGAAGAGATAGAAGCAACTTGTGCAATTGATTCTTTGCCTTCAATAGATTTAGAAATAACTTTTAATTCCTCAACTGCCACTTGAACTGCTTTTTCGATTCCTTTGCGAACACCAACAGGATTTGCACCAGCAGTTACGTTTTTCAAACCTTCACGAATCATTGCTTGTGCAAGTACTGTTGCTGTTGTTGTACCGTCCCCAGCAACATCATTTGTTTTGCTAGCAACTTCAGAGACAAGCTTCGCACCCATATTTTCAAAAGCATCTTCAAGTTCGATTTCTTTTGCAATCGTAACACCATCGTTTGTAATCAATGGAGAACCGAATTTTTTCTCTAGAACCACGTTGCGTCCTTTTGGTCCAAGCGTTACTTTTACAGCATCTGCTAATTGATCAACACCACGAAGCATTGCACGACGTGCATCTTCACTGAATAAAATATCTTTTGCCATTTGTTAAATTACCTCCTTATTTACTCTTCCTGTTTACAATCGTATATTTCAAAAAACGTTTTGTTTTATTCGTTAATAACTGCTAAAATATCGCTTTCGCGTAATAATAAATATTCAGTTCCTTGGTATTTCACTTCTGTACCTGCGTATTTAGAGAAGATAATACGATCACCTTCAGACACTTCAAGTGCAACACGTTCACCGCTCTCTAGTACACGTCCTGTTCCAACAGCAACTATTTTACCCTCTTGTGGTTTTTCCTTCGCTGAATCCGGCAGTACAATACCGCTCGCAGTTTTTTCTTCACTTTCTACTAGCTCAATGACAACGCGATCACCTAGTGGTTTTAACAAGTGAAACAACCTCCTCAAAAATAATATGTAATGTTTTGGTATATTAGCACTCTCCTCAATGGAGTGCTAATCACAATTATTATAATAATGAATTCAACTTCTTTTTGCAAGAGTGATGCTTCATTTTTTTAAAAATCTTTTATCCTTCGTTCTATTCTATGTGTTTCCATATGCTTTATCAAAATGAATAGCGGACAAGCCATCATATGTTCTTCCAAGGTATCTTTCGGTAAAAAAATCAATATTTGAGTATATGCACACGAAATAGAGACAATGACTTAATGAACAAAAGGCTCGTTAATAGAGTAATTTAAAAAAGAAAGACAAAAATATGGTATAAATGAGCAGTATGATTTGAATGCTTTTGCAATTATTAGTAGAATGGATAGTGTTTATTGATCAGAGAAGGAGATACAAATTGTGAGTAAAAAGTATATGTTTATTTTAATTACATATCTTGCCATGCAACTGTCTGGAATTGTTGGTATGCCGATTTTTTACATTATCGGAATGTCGATCTCTGATCTTCCTTCCCAAGAAATCGAAGCATTAGCAAAAGCATATTGGCTTGTGTTTAGCTTTACTGTAGGGTTAATTATTATCTTGCTTTTATTAAAAAATGCAAAACCAGTAACGAAAATAGATAAAGAACCTCCATTATCGATAGGGCTTTCTATCCTATTGTCAGTGGGTGGTATTTTCCTCGCATTTTTTGCACAGATTTTTGCTGTATTATTAGAAACATCGCTTGGTATTGAACCAGGTTCAGAAAATACAGAAGCTATTATCGGAATCATTACTGTTCTGCCATTGGTCATGCTTGTGAGCTCTATTTTCGGGCCGATTTTGGAGGAAATCGTCTTTCGGAAAATTATTTTTGGTGGACTAAATAACAAGTTTTCGTTTGTTATCTCTGCACTGATTAGCTCCATCATTTTTGCAATTGCTCATATGGACTTTACCCATATCATCCTTTATACTGCGATGGGCTTTACGTTTGCCTTTTTATACTCCATGACGAAAAGAATTATCGTCCCGATTATCTCACATGTCATGATGAACACCCTAGTCGTTCTCATGCAATATCTATTTAAGGATGATTTAGAAAAATATATACAAGAAGCTGAAAAAGTGCAAAGCTTTATTGGAGGATTCTTTTCATGAAACAATCGCCGCTTTTTTCTGGATTCATATACTGTTTGCTCGGAGTGTTATTCACATATTTCGCCATTCAACAAGTGAGCATGAGCGGATGGGGATTTTTTTCCTATCTCCTCGTCATCCTTGCAACGATTGACTTAGGCGCCGGCTTTAGACTCATCATTTTTCACTTTAAATTGAAAAATGCGCGCCCTAAAAAATAGTGTTACTCCTATAATTAGCATGCAAAAACATCCACTTGCTATTATCAGCGCGGATGTTTTTGCCGTTCCCTAACACATCCCATCTTCATTCCGTTAGTTTTTCCCTTTTCATCTTTGTGTTTTTTACTTTTACAGTCTGTTCAATGAATTACCTCCAATGTCTGAATGTCTTTTTTTTTCACTTTTTTCTTGAGCAATCTTCAAAAAACATCTTGTCGTGACAATGTTAATCTTTACGTCACTATCTCACTTTGCATCATTGATTTTTTCCTTTTTCCCTGTTCCCAAATCATGCAATGTTCAAGTATCCCGCAGCCCTTTTACTGGTTTTTTCGGACTGAAAAGCAGCCAAATCCTCCGCTGTTTTTAGCGCTTAATCCTGTGCAATAGAGAAATTGCAAAATAAATCAAGCATATCCATAAATGCTGATCCTAAAATACCGTAAACTTGATCGATGCCTTCTGCCAATAACGTTTCTACAATTGCCTCACTCGGTGTCATTTTGATTTTCCTTGTTTGTACTTTAATGATATAGGAAAGGGAGCGGAAAATATGGCAAAAGTCGAATCAGCATTAAAAACACTACTTACTATGCAAGATTCAAACAAGTTCACGAAAGACACTTTGCACAACGTCTACTAAGAAATGCAGATCCTCCTCTGTTGAGGAAAGCGGCGGTGCAATAATGAGTACATTATTAAATTCTGGAACCGTGTCGCCGTTGCGGCCAATTATCAGCCCTTTTTGTTTGCAATTTTCAATTATTTTAGACATAAATGCATCTGAAGCTGGTTCTTTTGTTTTCTTATTTGCCACAACTTCGATGCCATAAAGAAATCCAACATGGCGAACTTCACCGACATGTTCGTGATCGTCAAGCTGCCGAAGCCTGCCAAGTATGGAATCTCCTAACTTTGCGACACGCTCCACTATTTGCTCCCGTTCGATTATTTCAATGTTTTTCAATCCGACTGCACAAGCAGCTGGGTGGCCGCCAAAAGTCGAAATATGGCGAAAATGATTATCCTTGCCTTTTGCTTTAAATTTCTCATAAATTCGCGAAGATACAGCAGTTGCTCCTAATGGCAAATAGCCGCTTGTTAAACCTTTTGCCATCGTCACGATATCTGGCTGAACACCTTCAGCATGCATAAAACCAAACATTTTTCCTGTTCGTCCAAAACCTGAGACTACTTCGTCAACAATAAGCAGTACATCATGCTTCTTGCAAATATCCGCAACTTGCTGCAAATAAGCTGGAGATGGAATGATGACACCGCCGCCAGATATAAATGGCTCCATGATCACCCCAGCAACAGTGTCTGCACCTTCCCAACGAATCATTTCATCGATCATATTTGCTGCTGCCTGATCACAGTCTTTTACACTTTCACCGAAAGGACAGCGATAGCTATATGGAGGTGGAACATGTAAAAAGCCGGGCATGCTTGGTTCGTATTTCATTCTTCGATTTGCCTGTGCTGTTGCACTTAAAGCTCCTAATGTTGAGCCATGGTAAGCTCGATATCGAGAAATAAATTTATATTTGCCAGGATTGCCGTTTTGCTGATGATATTGCCTCGCAATTTTGAATGCGGTTTCATTTGCTTCCGAACCACTATTTGAAAAAAACGTAACGTAAGCATCGCCAAGCAGCTCGCTGATTTTTGCTGATAATTGAATTGCTGGAATATGGCTGTGTGTAAGCGGAAAATAGGACAGCTGCATCATTTGATCCGCAGCAGCTTTTACAATTTCTTTCCTTCCATGTCCTAGATTTAAACACCATAAACCAGAAACTCCATCCAAATAACGATTTCCATCATAATCCGTAAACCATGCACCTTCCCCTGAGTGAGCAATCATTGGTTTTGAACCTTCTACATGACGTGACATTGCGTGCCATAAATGGTCTTGATCTTGTTGGATGAATGTTTCTTTATCCTCGACTCTAACCTTTGTCATACACTGATCCCTCCTTGTCATTACATTTTATTAAAGAAAATAGATGCTTATTAGTTTTTTCTATCTCATGATGATATCGTGACGTCCGTACCAGTTGTTACATATCATTTAAGCACAATTTGATTTTATTTTCGATATATTTTAAATATTTTTTACGAAGACTTTTAATAGATTAGAAGCGAGAAACGAAAACTCCTTTATTCATGATGAATTCAAATAACATACACTCCACGTCTTTAAAGAAGCTGCATTACATTTTTTTCTAATAATCTTTGAAACTTTGATTTGCTAGGAACCTCCTTCTTATTGATGAAATGAAATGTTGTTTACTTTTCTTATTTTGAGTTTCAGCATACAAAATAACTTACGGTAAAAAAATAATATTTCTCAAGAGTGAAGCATATACTAAATCTAGTTCACTTCCATCATGAATCGCACTATAAAATAACACTAAAAATACGCAAAGGAACTAGCTTATGATTATTGGATTACTCATTATTTTCGTACTCGTCCTCTTCCTACCATTTTCATCAAAAGCTGTGGAACAGCATCTGGAAATATTTCTGTTTGCAATGGGATTGTTAGCAGCTACCGTTAGTGGTCAATTGCAGAGGCCTTTATTTTTGAAGGCTTTAGAAGATCCCATTAATCTTTCTCTTGCCGTTCTCATAGCAGGACTCTTATTCAAGTGGTTTCAAACACCTCTGGAAAAAGGCATCTATGCCATTAATCAAAAATTGTCTACAAGGTTTTTTATGGCACTACTTGTAGTCATATTAGGATTCATTTCCAGTATCATTACAGCGATTATTTCTGCATTGATCCTGGTCATGATTGCGTCGACATTAAGGTTGGATAACAAATCTGAGCAGCGTTTCGTTATTTTGGCCTGCTTTTCCATTGGTCTTGGGGCAGCACTTACACCTATTGGAGAGCCGCTTTCCACCATTGCAACAAGTAAATTAAATGAGGATTTTTTCTTCCTTCTGCGCTTAATTGGACCTGATGTCATGGCGGCAATTCTTCTCTTAGGAGTCCTAACCATATTTCTCGTTAAGCCAAAGGGAGCCATTCATCGATCATCCAAATCTATAAAGGATAGTTATCAAGAAATTCTTATTCGAACAGGTAAAATTTATCTTTTCGTCATGGGATTGACTTTATTAGGTGCAGGATTTGAGCCATTGATTCATCGCTACATAATTGGATTGAGTCCTCTTTTTCTTTATTGGGTAAATATGGTCTCCGCGATATTGGATAATGCTACTCTTACTGCTGCTGAAATTAGTCCAGTAATGGATCATGCGACGATTAGAGCCATTTTATTAGGTCTCCTCATCAGCGGAGGCATGCTCATTCCTGGAAACATACCGAATATTATCGCAGCTGGCAAACTTCAGATCACAAGTAAAGAATGGGCACGCTTCGGTTTTCCGCTCGGATTAAGCTTGATGATGCTTTATTTTATTGTCATAATTTTAGTGAAGTAATAAGAACGGAGGGATCAGATAAAGTGAGACTTCCATCAGTTGGGATTTTCCCCCACTGATAAAAAATAGAACAAAGGCTAAGATCGCAGGCGTCCTCGAAAAAGGAAACCGCTTTTTCTTCGTGCGATGTATTCGCTCTCGAAGCTTTCCTTATCCTGTCGGCCCGAAACAATCGGACATTTGACTTTCAGTTATCCCTCACCTAGCGCTTCTGATTCCTCTTACTCCCCAAGGTGGGGGTCTTGACTCGCCAGTTAGATGTGGGATAAATACTCTACCCTCGCTTGCTGGAGAGAGCTTGCTTTTTGAGTATATGGATGAAGGCAGTACGACTTGCTAGCATGTAGAAAAGGAGGAAAAGGAATGTCAAATGGTGTTCATACAATTGACTTAGACCTACCTATCTATACAATCTGGAACTTCGTTAGTGACATGGATCACTGGGCTCCATTAATCCCTGGATATATCGAACATGAGATGATTAACGAACGCATTTCTACTTGGAAATTTAAAAGTGATCTCGGTATTATTAAAAAAACCATTCATCTTCAAGTGAATATTAAAGAATGGAAAGAACCAACAAAGGTAACCTTTGACCTTACTGGAATCAATGAAAATTTCGCTGGACACGGCTATTTTCAAGCAGAGGCATTGGAAGAAAAAAAGACGCGAATGACTGGCTGCCTTGATATAACAGCCAAAGGAGCAAAAGCACCAATGATCAATGCTGTCTTAAAATCTTACGTACCAAAAACAACGACGGAGTTTTCAGAGGCTGTTGCAAAAAGAATGGAAGAAACAGCTGGCATTGTTTCATCGTAATACGAACTGAAAAAAATGGGGCTCCAGAAAGTCAGTAATCTAACTTTCTGGAGCCCCTTTATCAAATGACAAAACGACTTACTCCTAACCTTTAAACTTTACAATCACCAACAAATTCATTTTTGAAAAAAATCCAATAAGCACTAACTGTCTTTTTAACATTTCATTTGTTCTTGAAACCTCGATTTATCACTTTATACATTAACTTATTTATGTTTGACTTTTTTTGTATTTTATTTTAATATGTTAGGAGTCTAACATATTAAAGTTGATTTAATAATTTTTATGATCCAAACGTGTATCATTGCTGGAAAGGAAACATATATCAAGTTATTGAGAGCTAACATCAATACCTGCAAATCATTTCAAGGAAAGGACCTCCTTACATGTGATTTTGGAATAAGCTTGGATACAGCTTGTGCGTTTAGAGTACAACAATTGTCTGGGTTACAGTCTTTAATTGTAGTTGATCTACAGGAGGATTCAACATATTCCCAGTTGGATCCGTTCCAATTCTATTATCCAGAACATTAGTTCTTAAATATATAATACGCGGAGTGTAGCTGATGAAACCTTATGTTGCTGGAGAGTTTTCTCCACAAAAAAGTGTTTGGATGTGTTGGCCGATAGGAGAATGGGCAACACGTCAATTAAATGTAGACCGAGTTGCATTGGAAATGGTAAAAAATATGCCAACTGATGTCGATATTCATATTGTGTGTTTTGATGCTAATGTAAAAACACGAGCTAACAATTTAATAAAAAAGAACTTACGTCAAACTGATCATATTCATTACGTAGAATATCCAGCACCTATTATTTATCCGAGAGATTTTGGGATTGATGTTATTCAATCTGGAAATGAATTAGCTCATGTTCATCATCTATTTGATAGTTACGGGTACTATGGATTGGAGGATGAAACAAGTCAAGTTCTTAATCAATTTTCTCTATTTCAAGCTGAATGTCTAGGTATAAAAAATTGTATTAAGACTGACTTAATCACAGAAGGTGGGAACCATGAATTTAATAGTGCCGGTGTGATGATGGCGATTGAAGATACTGAAGTAAAAAAACGAAACAGTCATAAAACAAAAGAAGAAATTGAGCAAACCTTTAAAAATGTCTATGGTTTAGAAAAAATTATTTGGATTCCTCACGGATCATATGAAGATGAACACTATCTAATGGGGCCCATTCCAGGTCCAACAGGAAAATTTGATGCTTATCGTTCCGCCTCTGCCAATGGGCATATTGATGAAATTTGTCGTTTTGCTAGTGAAGACACAATCGTGTTAGCTCGTGTTACAGAAGAGGAAGCTAAGGATAATCTCATTCATCAATACAATAAAGTGAGAATGGATGCAGCATTTGACGTACTAAAAGAAGCCACTCAAAGTAATGGTGAACCTTTTAAAATAGTAACATTACCTATGCCAGAACCGATTTATATTGAATTGACACCTGAGGATGACGCTTATTATTTATGGGAGCCTGTTAATGAACAGGAAACGTTATTAGACGGGTCATCTTTTCCAACAAAAAAAATAACAGTTTTACCTGCTTTAAGCTATTGTAACTTTCTTATTCTAAATGAAGTTGTGTTGGCTCAATCTTATTATGAACCCGGTCTGCCACTTTCTATAAAAGAAAAAGATGAGGAAGCTCTTGCTACCTTACAAGTTGTTTTTCCTGATAAGCAAGTCATTCCTATTCATACACTTGCATTAAATTTATACGGTGGTGGCATTCATTGTAATACAAAAAATATTCCTCGATATGATTGTGACATTTAAATTTAAAGGCAACTAAGGAAAAATTTTCATTTTCCCTTAGTTGCTTTCGTTTTAAGGACTTATCAGACAGCCCCATCTTATTAACAAACTAGTTAAATTTTAAACTTATTCATAAATAATTGAAGCTCTTCAGCCATCTTCTCCAATGATGCCGCAGAGGATGATATTTCTTCCATTGAAGCAAGCTGCTCTTCTGTTGCTGCTGACATGCCCTGCGCCCCTTCAGACGATGTATGGGCGATCTCATGTAATGTATCAGCAGCAACTACAATTTGTTCAACTCCAGCAGTCACTTCTTCCACAGAAGCAGATACATCTTGAGCCTGAGCCGCTACGACATTAGCTGCTTCTTTTATTTGTTCAAACATTTCCCCAGCTCGCTTCACTAACTCCATGCCATTAGCAACCTCGCTGGTGCTTGTTTTCATCTTTTGAACGACAAAGTTGGTCTCATTTTGAATATGAGAAATAAGCTCCGTAATTTGAAGCGCTGATGCAGACGATTGTTCGGCAAGCTTCCTTACTTCATCGGCAACTACTGCAAATCCTCGGCCATGCTCACCTGCTCGTGAAGCTTCAATTGCAGCATTTAGAGCCAACAAATTTGTTTGAGAGGCAATTTGCGTAATGACATTGACAATTTCACCGATTTCATTCGAGCGATTGCCAAGCTCAACGATTGCTGATTCGGTTGTATGGACAGTTGCAGTAATCGAATCCATCTGTCTGACAGCCTTGTTCACCACTTCATCTCCGGTTTCAGCCAACGTAGTTGTATCAACCGCAGCATTAGCCATTTCTTCAGTGTTGGAGGCAACATGCTGAATGCTTGAAGATATTTCATCCATCGTTCGGCTTGATTCCCCTATACTTCGTGCTTGATTGTCCGCTCCCGAAGCAACAGTCTGCGCCGTTTCAGCAATTTGTTTCGTAGCAACACTGACTGATTCAGTGTTGGCGGTTAATTCCTCAGCCGCTGAAGCAACAGAATTCGTTGTTAGTGTAACTTGGTTGATCATACTTTTTAAGTCATCAGTCATTTTATTGAAGTTATCAGATAATTGCCCAAACTCGTCTTTATACGTAATTTGTACAGTTTCTGTAAAGTCGCCCGTACTTGCTTTACCAATTGCAACATTGATTTGTGCCATTTTATTTGCAATTTTATTTGCAAAAAAGTATGCAATGCCAAGAGAAATAACCAATGCAGCAGCACTGGCGATCATAAACATATGTTTCATCCCCGCTAACCGATTCTTGTAAATAATTTCTTTCCTGCCGCCGGCGCCTACTACCCAATCCCATGGTGCATAATAATCTTGGTAAGCGATAAAGGTATAGACTGGTTCCCCTTCATTTTGCCAAAGCTCTTCAAAAACATGGCCGATTTTCTCTTTATTGGCCCAGCTGTCTTTCACTGTGTATTTGCCATTAATATTGTAATCTGATAAATCATGCCCTTCTACATCAAATGAATGCATTGTAAAGACGTTGTCAGGATTCGCTGCCCAGACATACATATAATCATTCGTAGACATTTTTGTTTTAGAGATGTCTCTTGTTCCATCTGCTTGCTTCGGTCCAAGAATATATGTTCTAGCAATTTCCTGCGCTTCTTCTAACGTGAGGTCTCCAGCTATTACCCTTTCATTCATTGCATCCATAAAGCCGACAGAATCTTTTAAAACATTGCTGAACATTTCCCCGCCTACATCAATCACCTGCTGTTTTGCTTGTTCATAAGCAATGATAAATGTAGTAATGAGAGCTCCTGATAAAATTAAAAAGATCATCATCATTAATTGTAATCTTAAACTAAAACCTTTTCTCAAAAATAACATAATAAAAAATTCCTCCATATGAACATAAAGTGAAACTTCCATCAGTGGGAGTTTCTCTCATCCCCCACTTATAAAAATAGTAAAAAAGCTAAAGTCGCAACGTCCTCGAAATCGGACATTTGACTTAGTTAACCCACACCTAGACTTCTTTGACTCCTCTACTGAGGGGCTTACTGTCAGTTAGATGTGGGATAAAGTGAAACTTCCATCAGTGGGGGTTTTCTCTTATCCCCCACCTAGACTTCTTCGTTTCCTCTTACTCTTGAGGTGGGGGTCTTACTGCCAGTTAGATGTGGGATAAAATAGCTTCTTCGTTTTGTTTTTTAAACAATGACCTTTATCTCCAACTTCGTAAAGTATGGAGATTTTTATTTTATAGAGACCACCTCACTTTGTTTTCCAAACAAATAAGATTTCTATTGACTAGGCAAAGTAGAGGAAATGCTCTCATTTTCGCCCGTTAAATAAATTTTCAGTTAATTAAACTCGAAAATTTTTACTATAAAAAGATAGTCATATTTTATCATACACTAGATAAAATTACCATTGGCCTTAATCGAAAAGTAGCAGGCATTTAGAATAGGTTTCATGACGAATTTCCGACAAAAAATAACCTGTTGAACAGAAAGTCCACCAGGATAAGATCGCAATGTTTGAAGATAATCATAACAAACGGAGAATATAGTTATTTAAAATACTCACTTCACGGAAACCCGCCTTACGATAAAGTTTGATCGCCTTTTCATTGTTAATGTGAACACAAATATATGTCTTATCAATCTGAAGCTTGTGAAAGAAATAATGCAAAGCACCATGTAAAAGCTCTGTTCCAATGCCTTTCTTTCTCGCATCTTGTGAAACTGCAATGTATTCTATATTGCCCTCTTTAAATTCAGAACTACCCTCTACATATACATATCCAAGCATTCGCTTCTCTTCAATTATTATAAATAGCTTATGCTCATCACCTAATCTTCGAATAACTGCTTCCCCGTTATAATACGTATCTGGAAATACAGTATCATGCAAGTTAATAAAATCAGCATAGTAGTCAGCAGTAATTTCTTGTAAACGATGTTTCGGTTTATGGACAAAAGAGGAACGTTCCGCTTTTAGAATCGCATGTGTTCCCTTTTGCTCTGCATTCAGTTTTTTCATCCATTTTTGAGCGCTTTGATTCTCTTCATGATAAAACCCATAAAAAGTATGAACTGAGCCATTCAATTTGGACATGCTTGTGTCCCATAGATTTTCAGCGATTTGCAGCCAATCTTCTTGTCTATTAATAAAAGGCCCCCATATCTCTGCTTCCGCTTCTTCCGTATCAACATCAAATCCAAGTGCCCCAATCATTTTTCCATCTTTATAGGCAACAGCGAATGAACGATCTAAATCATCATCAGAAAAGTTAGTGGTTAAAGTATTAGCAATTTCAGACGCTTTCTCCCCACAATAACCAACATGATGCTGCTTGTCCGTATTCAACTCTGCAATAAATGCAGCCAATGCGCCGACATCTACAGGCTGTTGATAAATGATGCTCATGTATCATTTCCCCCTTTCATATAGTGATCTTACATTTTTATAGCCTATTATATCAAATAGAATGTTGACTAGATATAACCGTAAACCTGTTACAGCGGGCGCTCTCGTTTCATTTATTGATAAAAAGGAACAGCTTCGAACTGTTCCTTTCAAATATTATCTAATAATAGTAGAGATGCCTAAACTTGAATTGATTTCGCCAATTTGTGAATAGGTTGTATTATAACCGCCTCCCCTGCCTTTTGTGATGCCAATATATTTATAATCTGCGTATATGGTTCCTCCACTGTCTCCGTTTGTAGAGGTAACGGACGCCCCTCTTAGATTATTAAATTGAACGCCATTAATTCTATATGAAACATTTTTACTTTTTAGCTCCCCGCATTGAGCTTTGCCAGAAGCAAACCCTACTCTACATACAATTTGACCTACATTGTCAGCATTTCTTCCCTCTGATGAAGTCATTGTTCTACTGCTGCCATTAATATTAATTTTGTTGTTTGTCTTGCTTGATGATACTTTTATGATCATAGCATCTACTGCGCCTCGATATTGATAATCATATGCTGTACCTAAATAGTTGCTATTAGATTTTGATTTGTAGTACCAGTCTTCTCCTGAGAGAAACTTTCCGTTTTCAAGGCTGCAATGTCCCGCTGTTACTAAATAATATGTTGAGCTGCTTTTAGCGGAATATCCAACACTGCAGCCTGCACCTCTTTCAGATACGATTTTTTCTCCCCCATAAGGAGACGCAAAATCTGTAGGTTCTTCGACTTCCATCACTTCAACCGGAAATGATGAAAAATATTGGATGATTTTCTGTTCTGTAGCGTTCGTTTTATCATAAACACCAATATGAACTTTTTCATCTTTTAATTCAATAGATGTTGAAACAATTTCTATTCCCTCTGTTAATAGGTGATCAGCTGCTTCCCAAATAGCATGAGAAAATTCGTCCAGATCTTTTTCAGAGTATTGTGCGTTTATATACTTCACTATAGTATGATCAACAGAAAAAAGTGCTTCATTGTCTATGATGTGTTGTAGTTTATCCAATTCCTTTACCATGACAATAATATTATTTTCTTTCTGATTAATGATAATACCGGCTGGTTCGATATGATTTAACTGAAGCAGTTCTTTTAACCTCGGTACAACCTCATTCTGCATACGAAACTTTTCCTTCATCATGATTTGTTCTGCTTTTGTCAAAAGAATTCCATACTCATCTTGACTAAACTCATTTGAAGAAAGCATTCTTTCTACTGTTTTTTCATCGACAGGAAAGCCAAAATCTTCTCTAAGCTGCAATTGTTCATAAACATCTATGTTTTGCGATGTTTCCGCATGAGCTGTATGGCCAAACATAACAACTGAAATGAATAAAATACTCATCATGAGCATTAATCTTATTTTGTTCATACAATATTTCTCCTTTCTTTATTCAATAATTAGGATTCGCTGTAACATTTGTTCAACAAGTTCACCTCTTTCATCGAAATGATTGATACTGCATATGTTTTTGTTATTGAAAATCGTTTGTATAGCAGACATCAGAGACTAAAGTAAAAAGGCGATAAAAAAATATGCAGCTTTTGTTTGTTTCATATTTATTGGAGAGTATATGCTCATAGCATCTTAATGTTCGGCTTTTTTCTACAACTTCTTTTTAAACAGCGGCTAACTTCATGAAAAATAGCCCTATCTCCTCCATACAGATTGACAGGACAGCAAAAATACGTTAATCTAAACGATAATATTATGAACATCGAAATATACGGAGGATGAAATACTTGGTTCAATATGAGGATTTTTTAGATTTTTTACTGAATCATGCCCGTAAACTTTTTTCTCCTGAAGAATGGATTAGCATCGATCTTTCCTTATCGAAAACCGAAATATTTTGCCTTCTTTGGATGAGTAAAAATGATGAAGTGATCATGAGCGACATCGCTGGGTTTCTTGATATCCCGATGAGCACGACAACTGGAGTTGTCAATCGTCTCGTGAAAAAAGGCTATTTAGAACGATATCGCAGCGAGACAGATAGAAGAATTGTTCTCATTGCCTTAACCGAGGAAGGCCATCAGCTTGTAAAAGAAGTGAGGGCTGCTGCTGCTCATTATTTTAAGCTTGTGACTGAAATGTTGACAGAAGAGGAGAAAGTTTTCTTGCTTCAAATCTTTAAGAAAATAGTAAAACAGATAGCAGATAAGGAGCTAGAGGGCAAGAAACAAGCACCCTCACCTAAGATCAAGCATATTCCGATTCAATGAGAGCCTCTTCGCAGGCTTTTATTCCGATGAATATTACGATGTTCGTACTATTCGGTTAGTGAACAATTAAAGGAGGCGTTTTTATGAGAATCATGCTATACACTGGCAAAGGCGGCGTTGGTAAAACAAGCATCTCAGCAGCTACTGCGCTCCAATGTGCACAGGCAGGCAAAAAAACATTAGTGATGAGCACCGATCCTGCTCACAGCTTAGGCGATTCTTTTAGTATGAAGCTGACTTCAGAACCGCAGCAAGTTGCAGAAAATCTTTGGGCGCAAGAAATTGACACCACCTACGAGATGGAAAAAGGCTGGGGAAAAATTCAATCATATATTACTCTTCTTTTCACTTCAAAAGCGGTTGACGATATTACAACGGAAGAGCTGACAATGTTTCCAGGCATGGAGGATTTAATGAGCCTGCTTCGGGTTCTGCAATATTATAAAGAAAAAATATACGATGTCATCATTATTGATTGTGCTCCAACAGGGGAAACGTTAGCGATGCTAAGCTTTCCAGATATGCTGAGGTGGTGGATGGAAAAGCTATTCCCTATGAAGCGAAAAGCGTTAAAGGTTCTTCGACCTGTTGCACAGCCGCTTTTGGGAATTCCACTCCCAACCGATGACGTCATGGGTGAACTTGGAAATATTTTGGATCAGCTAGATGAAATGCGAAAAATCTTTTCCAATCGAGAGATTACTAGTGTACGAATCGTTGTCAATCCTGAAAAAATGGTTATTAAAGAGGCACAGCGCAGTTTTACGTATTTGAATTTATATGATTACAATGTCGATGCCATTATGGTTAATCGCTTAATCCCTGATAGTGTTACTGATCCATATTTTCATGCATGGAAAGAAACACAGCATGAGTATAAGATCATCATTGAAGATAGCTTTCAGCCGCTACCTATCTATTATGCACCATTATTCGATCATGAGGTGGTAGGAATAAACATGTTAAAACGGATGGGAAGCGCCCTTTTTAACAATGATGACAACCCTAGCGCTGTAAAATTCAACTTGCGTACCCAACAAATTACAAAGGATGGCGATCATTACTGTCTTTCTCTCCATCTTCCGTTTACGGATAAACAAGATTTGTCATTAAGTCAAAAAGGAGATGAACTGATTATACGTGCTGGCTCCATAAAACGGAATATAGTACTGCCAAGAACATTGGCCCACCTTCATATTCAAGGCGCAAAGTTCGAAGAAGACAAACTTAACATACAGTTTGGAGGGATAGAACATGGATGAAAACCTTTTAAAGAAAATGATCCGAATGAAGCTGGATTTAGGAGTAAAACTTTTAGAATTCATGCCAAGACCTATTGAAAACACAGGAAAAATGGCGATGAGAATTTTGCAAGAGGAGCTGCAAGCTTGTCTAGATGGCACGGAACAAAACAAGCATCAAGCTGCAAACATAACGAAGATTCCTATTGATTCGTAATCATTAAATCAGTTTGGGAGTGTAAACGAAACTGTGTAAGTAAGAGAGTGTACGGCTCTTCCTTCGCAGTATCGTTTTTTTATCGGCAGGATAGAGGAAAGCTGCCAAAAAGGAACACTCCCTAACGAAAACGCTCTATTAAAAAGTATAAAATAATTAGAAATCAATAGAAAAATGGACTCATCCAAAACTGGGCGATGGTGATGAATCAGTTATTACTTTCTGACCAGCTTAGGTTGTGAGAATTGAGCCTACATCCTTTATTGAAAACCAATCATATTTAAATGGTTATATTCATATTTTCATGATTATTGATGTTGTCGCTATCATTCTGATATTTTTGTTCAGCTAGTTTCATCAAGCTTTTATCTGTATCCTCAATGTTTTTATTACTGTTCTTAATCTTACTCTCTTCATTTTTATCAACTTTGTTAGTCAACGTGCTGTCTTTGATTTTCGTGTTTACATTTTTTAAGCTGTCACCGATTATTTCATCCATTTTTTTAATGTTATCCTCTATTTTAGCGACTTTTTGTCTTTTCGCGGCAGGATTAACTCTCCTTGACTCATCCAATTTTATTTCATAGTTTAATATTCGCACCTCACCAGATAATGAAGTCTTTTGCGAAGATAAAGCTTTAACCTGTGATAATTGACTTGAAAGATATACAACACCATTCATTTTATTGATAGAGTCGTCTGTCTGCACCCAGTGAGAGGAATCGTTATCTGCAGTTTGGTTTGTGTTTTCGGTTTTCTTGCTTTTGCCTTCCATGTTAAGTGCTTTCTGCTGTTCTTCAAAATGAATTTTACTTATCTGCTCATTCACTTCTTGAATTTGTTTATCAATACTTTCCAGCTTTTCTTTAATAGATAATAAATTGCCGCCGTTTTCAAGATTTTTCTCAATAAGGGCATTTTTACTTTCCAGTAAATTTTCTTTCTGTTGGATGAGACTGTCCAACATACTGTTTTTCTTCGCTTTTCCTCCTAAAGATGTACCCATGCTATTTCCGAATATCATACCTTTGTTTACAGCTTCACGTCTTCCAGACATTCCATTGTTATCAATAGTATTTTTGGGCAAATGATGATGAGACTGATAACTTACATTTGCTAAACCTATCTGCTGCTGCGGTGAAAAAGAAATGTACATATAAATTCTCTCCTTTCGTAATTTTAAGAGCCTTGTTTTTGGTAATCATTTGTTATATCGTCAACTATCTCCTTTATTTCATCAGATTATTGTTACAGATTGGTAATAAAGTAATGTTTGCCACTAGAGATTAATAACACGTTTACAAGAAAGTATGGATAAAGATTCATCGTTTTTCGTTCCCTCTCCAAATTTTAAGCGACTTCATTCCAAAAAATTTACCGATTATTTCATCTAAAACCTATGTTTTAAGCCTGTAGCAGTCACGACAAATTTTTATTGGAAAACGAATTAAATAAAAAGCTGAATGCCAATAATACATCGAGAAGAACGCTGACTTCCATTTTCCCAATCGTTTCTTTTTTCCTTTAAAAAACAGCTTGGGGAGCATCCCCAAGCTGTCTTATGAACGGTTTTTCTTTTCCCACATTTTAAGCGGATTCTCCTCAATCTCTTCTTCAGATAGATAAATCATTTCTATTGACCGGTCTTCCCGGTTTTTAGAAAGCTCCTCATAAATTACTTTCGACTTTCCTAAACCAACTTTTTCAGCATCTTCGATAGATGCCCAGAAATATACTTTTTTAATACCGATTTGATACATCGCTGTTAAACACATCGGGCAAGGCTCTCCACTTGCGTACATAACATAATCATGTAAATCTGCTGTTTGCAGCTTTTTTTGTGCTCTGCGAATTGCAAGCATTTCTGCATGACCACTTACATCATAATGAAGATGAAGCTCATTTACACCCTCGGAAATGATCTCTCCGTCTTTCACAAGCACCGCCCCAAACGGCTGCCCGCCTTCTTTCACATTTTTGACCGCCAGTTTAATCGCTCGCTGCATAAATGGATCCATCAAAACATCATCTCCATTCTATTAAATTGAAAAATTCCTATGTTTGCTTAGTTAAACAAGTTCACCTGAGCTTTTCATCATCGGGTTTTTCTTCATCCCTTCCCAAATATCAGCTTGTTCAATGTGTGCTGCAATCGTCAATAATAAATCCTCTCTTCCTTTTGGTGCAACAAATTGCACCCCAAGCGGAAGCCCATCTTTTGTCACATGTGTTGGAACTGTCATAGCCGGCTGGCCAGTCAAATTAGCGAGCTGAGTGAATGGCGTCCGCTTCAAGCTTGCCTCAAACATTTGATTAATCATCTCTGTTTGTTCTGCTGTAGACAATTCACTGATTGTTAATAAATGCTTCCTTTGTTCCTCGTTCGGAATCAATTCTCCAACTTTAGCTGGCGGGAACGCATTTGTTGGAGTGACATAGAAATCGTATGTTTCATGGAATGCTGCCATTTGCGCTGCTGCAACATCCCATTGCTCCAAGCTTAAGACGAAATCCTTTGCACTAACGTTATGGCCAGCAACGTTTAATACCCACGTGATTACTTCAACGTCCTCAGCTGTGATGCTGCGGCCAATCTGTTTCTCAATCGAAGCGATCATTGCGGCAATTTCCCCATTATTCATTGTAAAATAGCTATGCATGACAGCATGTCCATCAACTGGACCATGCTTCTCTTCTACATAATGTCCTTCCGCCGCTAGCCAGTTGACCATTTTGTGGACAGCTTGCTTCGCTTCTTCATGTACGGGTGTTCCTACTGGCGATTCAGTAGTGTAAGCAATGCGAAATTTACGCGTTGATGGTGCTTGAACAACATCTAAAAATTTCCCTTCGTACAGAGGTGTTTGATAGGCTGCTGCTTGTTGCACTGTTTGAAGCACGTCAAGCATTGCTGCACTGTCCCGTACAGTACGAGAAATAACAAAATCAATGGAGGCTCCTTGCCATTGCCGACCAACACCCGGTCCTACTGGAGTACGTCCACGTGTTGGTTTTAAACCAAAACAGCCGCAATAAGCAGAAGGAATCCGAATCGAACCACCGCCATCACTAGCGCCAGCAACAGGTACTATCCCTGCCGCTACTGCCGCAGCAGAGCCACCGCTTGAACCGCCCGGTGTATAATCTACATTCCAAGGATTTCTCGTAGATCCATGCAATTCAGGCTCCGTTATTGCCATTAATCCAAACTCCGGTACATTCGTAAATCCGAGAAAAATAGCGCCAGCGTCTCGAAGCTTCGCAGTAAAATGAGAATCGGACTGTGCCAAGTGGTGCTGGAACAGCTTCGCTCCAGATGTCAACGGCTCTCCTGCAATCGCCTGTGAAATATTTTTTAATAGCATCGGCACTCCAGCTAACGGTCCAGAAAGCTGCTGCTCTGCTTGCTGTCTCGCTTTTTCTTCCATTACATGGATAACAGCATTCAGTTTCGGATTTACTTCGTACAGCCTCTTAAGGGCAGCATCCACCAGTTCCTGCGGTTTTATCTCTTTCTTCTTTACCATTGAAGCTAAACCGACCGCATCATTACTCATATATGAAAATTTTCCCATTTTATCACCTCAATTTGTGTACTCTTTACCTAATTTCGTGACTAATTGCTAAAATCCCTGCAAAAATGATTCATACTGCTGATAAAACCATCTTTTCGACAACAGAAAGTCATGTAATATTCTATTATAAAAAATATACCTATTTTACTATTTTAAAAATTAGGTTGTATTTTTTATTAACCAAGGCTCTTTTTCTACATACTAATAATAACAGTGAAAGGAGGGATGAGAAAAAATGTTAAGAATCATGTTTAGGCTTGGATAATCATGAATTTTTCTTACGGAAAAAATAAGAAAAAGGAGGGGTTTAAAGAATTTTTTAAATTTTGTAAAATATAATGAAATAAATGGTATAATAGATAGTTCACTACCAATATCAGCTGAAGACAAAGATTCCCTGCTTCTTGAATGAGTTTTAGTGGTCATTTTTCATCGCCAAACTGGAACGATTATTCTGATGGAAAGGGGGAGAGCGCATTGATATTTAATAAAATGGATACAGTCTGCTTGCAAGGCATCAAAAAGTTCAAAGAAAAAAACAAGGAATTGTTCGAGAACAACATTGTTCAATCTTTTCTCCAAAATGAAAAGCATCGAGTTATTTTGACTAAGGCGATTTGCAATCCAACAAAAGAAAACAATGAAGCATTAGATATTGCGTTTAAGAAATTCTACTTTTACATTAGATTTACTTCCTTTATCTCTTCCACCTTATACTATAATGCAATCAATTTTGATAAGAGACATCGCAAAGTATTGTATCGCCATCCATTAACAGTTGATAAGCCGCTAAAAAAAGATGAAGATAGTACTTTTAAAGATTTTATCGTCGATTCTAAATCGGAAATTAAGATTGATGACATTTTAAATAGCGATCGTTTATCTGATTACATCATTGACCCTGCACTATATCGAGCAATTGAAACCTTAACGGCGAGACAGAAACAAATCATTTTTTTAACTTATGTGAAGGGACTTACTGATACAGAAATCGCTACTCTTCTAAACAAAACCCAACAATCAATTTCCAAAACACACCGAAAAGCACTGCAAAATATGTATCAATTTTTAAAATCTAATAAGGAGGTGAAATAAAGATGACTGTTGCAGAAATGCCTCAATTTATCACAATCCTAAGCAATGTTGGTTTTCCGATAGCAATAACCATTTACCTTTTTATTCGTTTTGAAAAAAAATTGGAAAAGCTAGAGGAATCCATTCACCATTTAGGTGAAACAGCAAAAAATTCAGGAAGGAATGAATAGTGGTGACCATTGTACTGTATGAATTAGTAAAAGAGTCAAAGGAAAGCAATCAGGCATTGGAAACGATTATTAATTTGTTTGAACCAAAACTAAGAAAAACTTTAACACTTACTAGCTATAACGAACGAGATGATTTAGCCCAAGAATTAAAATATCATCTCATCAAGGCCATCAAAGGTTACGATGTGGACGCAACTCCCGGTTTTTGGGAACTAAAAGCAAAATTAGAAAAACAAAAGATAAAGGAGCAAAGTGATGGATCGATCGACAACCAATTCTCATGATATAGCAAGGATGAAATAAAGAAAGGCTGACCTTCTATTTATATGATAACTTATAGGTTAGCTTTTCTTTTGCAGTATAATCAATAAAGTTCGGTGTACTGCTTCAAGCAAGGCTCTTAAATTTCTTCAATATACCCTACACTTTAAAGTAATCTCAAAGTTTGAAAAGCGCATTTTTGCTGATTAATAACAACTTGTGATTTACTCTTACCAACTCACGAAGGCTCGTGGCAATATGGCACAAGTGCCCTCTCCTATCTTAGCGTTAAAATTTTCAACACATAGCATTTTTTAGAATATATGACTGAGATGATCTCGTTGCATTTTCTAATTAAATACTTCTATGTGAAAAACCCACATCGTTTCCACCCTCACACTTTTAATCTATCATTCAAAGATGATGATCTTTCTTATTTCGTAACTTAGTTACACCTTTATTGCCATTAGTGGGAGCTGCTTCATCCCACTAATGGAAATATTCGCCTCCTCTGTTCAGCGCGTTTCTGGTTCTCTTTCCCGTTCTGCTGCTTGCATTTTTCTCCATAAGATTTTTCCACTGCTCGTTGTCGGGAACGTGTCGCGAAATTCAATGATTCTTGGATATTTGTAAGCTGCCATTTGCTGTTTCGACCATTCAATGATTTCTGTTTCAGATATTTTTCCTATATATGGATCATTCAAGATGATAAATGCTTTCACCGTTTCTCCTCTTCTCGAATCAGGAACACCGACGACACAGGCCTGTTGAACAGCTGGATGCTTATATAGATGAGATTCTACTTCAGTTGGCCAAACTTTATAGCCTGAAGCATTGATCATCCGTTTCACGCGATCGACGATAAAAAAATATCCTTCTTCATCCATTTTGGCAATATCACCCGTTCTAAAAAATGTTCGATCCCCTAGTTTCATAAAAGACTGTCTATTGTCGTCATCTCGGTTGTAGTAGCCTTTAAACAATTGCGGCCCGTTCACAATCAACTCTCCTTCCTGGCCTGCACCGAGTTCTTCGCTAGTGATTGGATCAATGATGCGTGCGTCGACATCAAAAGCAGGGATTCCAAGACATTGAAGCTTTGGACGATCAGGCGGATTAAAGTGCGTATGCGACATTGACTCTGATAAACCATAGCCTTCTACAAAATGCAGACCCGTTAGTTGGTACAGCTTCTCCCCGACAGCTGCCGGAAGCGGCGCACCTCCGCCTGCAATCGCTTGAAGGGAAGAAATATCATATGTTTCCAAACGAGGATTAGAGAGAAAATCGATCAGCATCGTACTAATGTTTATCCAATGTGTGCAGCGCAAAGATTCTATCAACCTTCCAGCGTCATCGCGATTCCATCTTGTCATCATCACAATCGCGCCGCCTGCGTAAATAGGTGTATGCATACTATGAAGCATGCCAGTTACATGGAAAAGTGGCAGCGTTGCCAGCGAAACAGTATCAGAAGTGATGTTCATCCAATGATATGCACCAACTGTGTTTGCCTGCACTGTCGCATTTGTATGTACGCATCCTTTCGGCAAACCTGTTGTCCCTGATGTATAAGGAAGGACTGCGATATCATCTTTATGTCCCTCATAAACGGAAGGCATATGACCTAAGGCAAGGGCATCCGTCCACAAAATTGCCTCTGGAAATGAGTGGCGAGGAGAACTTACTTCTTTTGGAAGTTTATTCTCTTCCTGTTCTACTAGCGCATAATCGGAATAGGCGGCAACAATTATTTGTTCTAGTGTTGTACTATGCCGAAGCGGTGCAACGCGATCATACAGCTCCTGGCCAACGATTGCATGCTTTATTTGACAATCATTTATATAAAAAGCCAATTCATCTGTTGTATTCATTGGATTAATCGGAACAACGACAGCACGAATACGGAGAAGTGCAAAATAACTAATGATAAATTGCGGTGCATTTTGCATAAATAATAATACTTTTTGTCCTTTTTGAACGCCTAAAGAATGTTCAAGGTAGCCAGCAAACGCCTCTACTTCATGAAATAGCTGTTCGTATGAATATTGTTTGCCATAATAATAAAGCGCGATTTTCGAAGGATACTTTTTTGTTGTCATCGCAAGATTTTCATACAATGTCGTCTCTGGTACTGTCAACGTTTTCGCAATTCGTTTTGGCCAAAATTGAAAATGAGCTTTGTTCATCGCTTTTCACCTCTTATTTTTTTCCTTTTATGGTCCAGTATTAAGGTACTAGAATCAGTTTTCCTTTTGTTTTTCTGCCTTGCAGCATTTTATGAACTTGTGCTGCTTCAGACAACGGGTGAACACCGCCAACTGTTAATTCTAACGTGCCATTTTTCATGCAAGCGACTAGTTCTTGCAAACTGCTCTGGAATTCTTTTTGCTTTTTCATCATTTGCGGCAAAAAAAAGCCAATAACTGATTGATTGTAGCGCATTAATGATGATGGATAAAAAGGTACTTGCTCCCCACTCGCGACACCATAAATGATTAATCTTCCAAACGGAGCCAAACATGCAGCAGTTTTTTGAAACACATCGCCCCCTGCCATTTCCAGTGCGACATCAACCCCTTTTCCATCTGTCAACTCACGAACACGTTCTTCCCATCCATCTTCTGTGTAGTTAATAAGATGATCAGCCCCGAGCTTCTCAGCAAATGCTAATTTTTCAGCCGTACTAGCTGTGGCTATCACTTTCCCTGCCCCAAAACGTTTCGCAAGCTGAACTGCGATCGAGCCAACTCCCCCTGCTGCTGCGTGAACAAGCACACACTCTCCGTCCTCAAGCCTTCCCATCGTTTTTAAAATATGGTAAGCAGTTAAGCCTTGGAGCGGAAGGGCAGCTGCTTTGTTAAAATCAACATCATCGGGAATCGGAATAAGTGCCGCTTCAGGAGCTAAAGCATACTCTGCATAACCGCCTGATTCGATTAATGCTGCAACGCGCATGCCTTTCTCGATGTTCTTTACATCTTTTCCCGTTTCTATTACGATTCCTGCTACTTCTGAACCAGGGATAAAAGGAAGAACAGTTGGAACAACATATTTCCCTTCACGGCGTGCCGTATCCGCATAATTAACGCCGATCGCTCTTATATCAATAAGCACCTCATGAGCTTTTGGTATTGGTTTTTCTTTATCCACTAATGTCAGCACCTCAGGGCCGCCATATTGTGTAAATTGTATTGCTTTCATCATCTATACACCCGCTTTCAAAAATTTTTTACTTGCTATGCAAAAAGAACGAAGGCTGGCTGCTGCGAGTCGACATCAAGTTAGGCAATAAAGTGATACTTCCATCAGTGGGGTAAGTAGAAACTAAGGTCGCAGGCGTCCTCGAAAAGGAAACCGCTTTTCTTCGTGCGATGTTGATTAAGTAAGCTTTTCCTTTCCTGTCAGCCCAAACCATCGATACATTTGACTTTCAGTCATCCCCCACCTAGACTTCTGATTCCTCTTACTCCCTGAAGTGGGGGGCTTGACTCGCCAGTTAGATGTGGGATAAAATGATACATCCATCAATAGAGGCTTTTTCTTCGTCCATCTACTTCCTACCTCTCATCTCCCTACCCTTGAACAGTCTTTATTATCATGTTTCCGTCACATACATAAGGAACAATCGGCATGATGCCAAGACGTGATATAAAAGCGATTTCTTCTTCCAAGCCGTTCTGGATAAGCATTTCTCCGACTTTTGACGCTTTTAAGATGGCTGTAGGCGCTTCTGAATTTTTGAAAAACAACAAAGCTGCGTTTGCAGCATCCGTCAATTCCCAATGACCAGAAGAAGCGCTTACAAGCTGATCAATAAAATAACCTGCTCCATAAAAATCCTCCAGACAAAATTGATGTTGGGAACCTGCACAAACGACGATGATTGTCTCTTTTTGATGGGCGAAGGCGATGTGCTTAGCAATTGCAGAGCCATTTAGCAGCGAAGCGATATACACCTGTTTAGCACTTGCTGCTTTTCGTATGGCCACCGTCCCATTTGTTGTCGATAGCACGACTGTTTTTCCGTTGATTAATTTTTCTAATTGCCGTGGAGTTGGATCAAGGAAGCCTTCCATTGTTTTGCCCTTATACTCTCCAACAAGACAGAAGCTTCCTTTTTTAAGGTGTTTTATCTCTTCTAAAGCCTCTTCCTTGTGACGAACAGCAATGATTTTTTTAGCTCCCCCGTATAAACAAGCTGTTATTGTGGAAGTCGCCAGTAAAATATCCAAAATAACAGCTACTTTATTTTCCTTCATTTTTACTGCATCGATTTCTTCTTTTTTAAACAATAGATGAATGGTAGGCATCGTTTCACACTCCGATTTTGCCTTTATCGTTTGTTTGCTGTTAACAGTGCGTATTGAATCAATGTCTTTACAAATTGGTTAAAGTGAGCAAATCGTGGATCGCGAGTCTGGCCTTTTTGATAGCGATAATATATTTGCTGACAAATAACAGCTAGCTTAAAATAAGCAAATGTTAAATAGAAATGGATATTCGAGACATCACGGCCGCTTTTCTTTGCATAGCGCTCAATAAAAGCCTCTCTTGTGAAAAATCCATCTAATATCGTAACGGGCGGTTTCCCAAGCCCATTTTTTAATAGCTCAGGGTCGTCGGCTTCAATCCAATAGCTCATTGCAGCTCCCAAGTCAGCCAAAGGGTCGCCAACAGTCGTCATTTCCCAATCAAACAAGCCTGTTACTTTAGAAAAATCCTTTGAAAACATCATATTATTTAACTTATAATCGTAATGAATAATAGTCGGTTCCGGGGACTGTGGCAGATGGCGCTCCAGCCACTTTGTCAATTCGCCAACCTCTTTCACTTCATCCGTTTTTGCACGTTCATAACGGCCAATCCAGCCGCTTACCTGCCTCTCTAAAAACCCATCAGGCTTGCTTAGCTTTGTTAACCGCGTTTCTTTGTAGTGAATGTCATGGAGCGCGGCCAATGTATCTACCATTAATTCGGAAAGATGGCGGCCAAGCTCACTCGTATACGTAACACTTTTTGGGAAAGCATCATCGACGACAATCCCTTTTTTTCTTTCCATCAAAAAAAATGGACTCCCGACAATGCTTTCATCGCTGGAAAAAACATACGGCTTTGGTGCTGCTGGAAAAACCGGATGCAAACTCGATAAAATCTCGTACTCTCTTTGCATATCATGTGCTTTCGGAGCGACTGGGCCTAAAGGGGGCCTGCGTAATACTGCCTCCCACTCCCCTATTCGCAACAAATAGGTTAAATTCGAATGTCCAGCACCAAATTGCTCTATTTCCAGATTTCCATTTGGCACTTCAACTAATTCTTTATGTAAAAACTGCTCTAATGCCGCATTATTTAATTCCTCTCCCTTTCGTACTTTGATTGTGTCTTTTTCTATTTGTATCATTTTCTTGTATGCTCCTTCCCCTTTCCTCCAAACTTTTGAGTCATGATTCTTTTTTATGAAACAATTATTCTCTTACACATTTTGGAACGATTCCATCATGATAATTTGACGAAAACGTCAGTTCATTACAGTGGAGTTGTGGATGGAGTCGGCTGCGATCCCATTTAAAATCATATTTACAAAAATGGTGGATAATGCATCTTCTGAAATTTTTCCATTTGGATCGTACCACTGATAGCTCCAATTTGTTACACCTAAAATGCCGAATGCAATCATATCAGCTTGCAGTTCTTTAGAAAATTCTCCATTGCTGACTCCATCTCTAATTAGTTTTTCGATATTACAACGAAATGCGTCTCGTTTTTGTTTTATTTTTTCTGCATTTGCATCTGACAAGTGCTTCATTTCACGAAAAAAAACGCGGGCGCTTGCACCTTTGTCGCGAATATCAAAGATTAAGAGACGAATCATTCTTCTCAGCTTCTCTTTATATGTCGATGTGTCATCTGCTATGATGGTTCTTTGTCTTTGTAAAAGATCAGCAATATAATGAAAGTGAATCTCCATCAATAATTGTTCCTTACTAGAAAAATAATAATAAAATGTTCCTTTTGTGACGTTCAAAGCATCAACAATGTCTTGAATAGAAGTTTGGCTAAAGCCTTTCTTTTCAAAGAGAAGCACGCTTTGTTCTGTAATTTTTTCTTTCATGGCGCCTCCATTTTTCATTTATTTCGATAATGCAGCATTTGGCTGATCAATTGCAAGGTTGGCTCGTAAATAGTTATCATTGACTTATAATTCGCCAATTTCGGATGATAAGACTCCTTTTATCGTGCGTGTGCTCCGCCATCCACTGTTAATATATCTCCTGTCACATAATCAGATGCATTTGAAGCAAGAAATAAGGCTGCACCTTTCAAATCTGAATGATTGCCTAATCGCTGCAACGGCGTTCCTTCGAGAATTTTTTCTTTCCCGATTTCAATTAATACGTTCGACATCTTCGTTGGGAAAAACCCCGGTGCAATCGCGTTGACATGAATGTTGTACTGTCCCCATTTAACAGCGAGATCCTTCGTAAAGGTGATGATTGCGCCTTTGCTTGTATTGTAGCCTATCGTGTCCATCACACTTGGATCAGTTCCGCCAAATCCCGCAATAGAAGCAATGTTAATGATTTTTCCATACTTTTGTTTGATCATCACCTTGCCAACTTCCTGGCTCATTAGAAAAGTACCTGTCACATTTACGTCCATCACTTTCTGCCATGCTGCTAACGACATCTCTACTACAGGCGCTGCCCATGACGCTCCACTATTATTGACCAAGATATCTATCCTGCCAAAATGCTTCACTGTTTCTGCAACAACATTCTTAACCTCTTCCTGTTTCGTGACATCGCAGGCAATCGCTAAAGCACCTGCACCTTTTTCCTTTAAACGTTTACTCGCCTCTTGGCAAGCTTCCAATTTTCTTGAGCAAAGCACGACATTTGCCCCTGCTTCTGCAAAACCTTCAGCAATTTGAGCACCGAGTCCTCTCCCACCTCCCGTTACGATAGCTGTCTTCCCATCAAGCTTGAATAAATCAAGTACATGCATCTTGTCACTTCCCTTTCATTCATGAAGAATATTTTCTTAATTCTAGTTTTGCGACTTGAGCTCGGTGCACCTCATCAGGACCATCAGCAAGCCGCAGCGTTCGTGCATTAGCCCATTGTGAAGCCAACGTAAAATCATCGCTTACGCCAGCACCGCCAAACGCTTGAATAGCACGATCAATCACTTTTAAGGCCATGTTTGGTGCAACGACCTTAATCATTGCTATTTCTGCTTTCGCTTCTTTATTCCCGACTGTATCCATCATATAAGCAGCCTTTAATGTTAACAAACGAGCCTGTTCAATTTCGATGCGTGATTGTGCAATCCATTCTTGCACGACTCCTTGCTCTGCCAACTTTTTACCAAAAGTTGTGCGTTCTTGAACACGTTTACATAAATCTTCCAGCGCTCGTTCAGCTGCGCCAATCAGTCTCATACAATGATGGATGCGGCCAGGTCCAAGTCTTCCTTGTGCGATTGCAAAGCCTTTTCCTTCTCCCCAAATGATATGAGACGCAGGCACTCTAACATTGTCATATGTAATCTCGGCATGGCCATGAGGTGCATGATCGTAGCCAAAAACAGTTTGCATTCTTTCGATTTTCACTCCTGGTGTATCAAGCGGCACAAGAATCATCGATTGCTGTTCATGTCTCGGTGCTTCTGGATTGGTTTTTCCCATTACGATAGCAATATTACAGCGAGGATCGCCAGCACCAGATGACCACCATTTCCTCCCATTTATCACGTATTCGTCGCCATCTTTTACAATGCTCGCTTGAATATTTGTCGCATCACTTGAGGCAACATCGGGTTCTGTCATTGAAAAGCACGAACGTATGTCACCAGCTAACAGCGGCTTCAGCCATTTTTCCTTCTGCATGTTTGTTCCATATCTAACAAGGACCTCCATGTTTCCTGTATCAGGAGCATTGCAATTAAACACTTCAGAAGCAATGAGAGAACGCCCCATTATTTCACACAATGGCGCATACTCTAGATTCGTCAGTCCCGCACCATATTCACTGTCTGGCAAAAATAAATTCCACAGTTCTTGTGCTTTCGCTTTCCTTTTCAACTCTTCCATGATTGGCGGCACTGCCGACCATCGCGTTTCTTGCTCTTTTAATTGCTTTTCAAACAAGGCTTCATTCGGATAAACATTTTCTTCCATAAATTGTGTTAGCTTTTGCTGTAGTGCAGCTACTTTACTAGAAAATGAAAAATTCATTTTTCAACTCTCCCTTGCTTTTCCCTTATAAGTCATACTATTAGGAAGCCGTAAAACGGCCTCCCTTGAAGAACTTCAATTAAACACGACGTCCAGTAGATCCGAACAATGGCTTAGATCGCACCGTCCCCAAACAAGAAATGATAATTTAAAAAACTTTCCTTTTCCAGTAAGTTCGAACCATTCGGACATTTAACTTTCTGGTATTCTAAAACACTAAATGATTCTGATTCCAACTCTTGAGTTTGCCGTATATGGCAAAAATACTAACTGGTTGGTATGTTCAGAATAATTAGTTATTATTATAGAGATCATTGTAAATCATTGCAAGTTTTTTCACCATTTAGTATGAACAATCTTCTACATCATCAAGACAACATATGCTTAAAAAATGCTATTATTCCTGTCTGTTCCTTTTTAAATAGATTGAAAAATGATTTGTACACACCTATCACTTAATGAGAAGTCGCGTGTGCTGCTCATCAACACGGAAGGCGACACAGATTCTAATCAATATCAGAATATTGTCTGGATGGGCCATTTTCCAATTGAGTAAACAGCATGTTTCACACTTTTTCAATAAGCAACGCTTTGCACCCTGTCTGATGCAAAGCGTTATCCTTTATATGACTCAATCATTTAGAATTAATTTCTCTAATTGTAAAGGTTCAATATATTTTCCATCTTTATAGGCTCGCATGTTGCCGCCAGAAATTTCGTCGATAAGGATAATCTCCTTGTTCTCTCCAACACGGCCGAATTCAAACTTAATATCGTAAAGATCAATTCCTTTTTTCTCCAGAACTGATTTCACAATACCAGCAATTTGCTGTGTGAGTGCTTTTAACACTTTATATTCATCCGCCGAAAGGATTCCCAGCATATGTAGTGCATCTTCGCTAATTGGCGGATCTTGACGTTCATCGTCCTTCAAAGTTACCTCTACAAATGCATCTAGTGGCTGACCCTCTTTTGCATACATGCCATAACGGCGAAGAAAGCTCCCTACTGCTCGGTAGCGGCAAATGACTTCAAGACCGTTGCCAAATACTGCTGCAGGCCGCACAGTCATCGTTGCCTTTTCGATATCCGCTCCGATATAGTGTGTCGGAATACCTTCTGCTTGTAAAATATCAAAAAAATACTTCGTCATACGCAGCCCTGCTCGTCCTGCTCCTTCAATTTTTAGCCCTACAGTATTAGCCCCTGGATCAAATACCCCGTCTTCGCCTGTCACATCATCTTTAAATTGAAGTAAATAATTTCCGTCTTCCAGCGAGTAAACGTCCTTCGTTTTTCCTGTAAAAATCAGCTTCATATAAAGAATCCTTTCCCTAATATTGTCGTGTCCAAAAAGAGTATATAAGTTTTAGAAAGCGAGACTTCAACACCGGAGGCGAAGAAGCAAGCTACTGGCGGACTTTTTGAACAACTTCTATTATAACACGCGAATAGGCCCTCATTATACCTAACCTTATCAATCCGTTGTAATTTTCTTTTTACCAATCCTAAAAAAGCCAATGAACAAAGCTACAAAAAATGATTGGCAGCGGACCTCTCAAACAAAAGAAACGAACAGAATTGTGAAGAAAGCGAAAAGAACAATTATGAAAAAATAAACAACATCGATATATTTGTAAAGTGATTCTATTCCTCTCGAATTCATCTTTCTCAGGAACAAAAAGTCTCAATCAAACGTTTGATTAATAAAGTGAAACATCGAAACATCTTGCTATGGTTCGGTTTTACATCGATATTACTAAATAGATACATTCATTTTCTTTCTAAGGAAAAGACTCAAAATGTAATTCAACCTCTTCTCTATTTATAGCCATTCATTGACAGACCGTTATAGCGTGTTATAATACTAATTGATAATGAATGTCATTATTGTTTCGCATTGGCAAAAATACTGGGATTTATTTGTATTTTCTAAAATAACAAAGGAAAGTAAATCATGAAAAAAAGATACTTGTTTATTGCACTCATTGTTTTTTCCATCGTTTCAATCTTTGTTGGTGTAAAGGACATATCCCCTTTAGACCTTTTTGATTTAACTGACGACAAAGCACAAATCCTAGTGATTAGCCGGCTGCCTCGTCTCATTAGTATTATCATTGCAGGAATGAGTATGAGTATTTGTGGATTGATTATGCAGCAGCTTAGCAGAAACAAATTCGTTTCTCCAACAACAGCTGGTACGATGGATTCTGCCAGACTAGGAATCTTAGTTTCTCTCATGATTTTTACAACTGCGAGTCCACTGCAAAAAATGATTGTCGCGTTTATATTTGCCTTGCTTGGCACGTTTGTTTTTATGAAAATTTTAGAAAGAATCAAGTTTAAGGATACAATTTTCATCCCCTTAGTAGGTTTAATGTTTGGTAATATTATTAGCTCTCTTTCTACTTTTTTTGCTTATAAATATGATTTAATTCAAAACATTTCCTCATGGCTGCAAGGGGATTTCTCCATGATTATAAAAGGTCGATATGAGCTGATGTATGTCAGCATCCCGTTATTAATCATTGCGTATCTTTTTGCAAATAAATTTACAGTAGCAGGGATGGGAGAAGATTTTTCCAAAAATTTAGGACTCAACTATAAACGCATCGTTAACATCGGTTTAATTATTGTGGCACTTATTACTGCATCCGTTATTTTAACAGTTGGAACGATACCATTTTTAGGATTGATCATTCCTAATATTGTCTCGATTTATCAAGGAGATCATTTAAAGAATAGTTTATTTCATACTGCAATGCTTGGAGCTGTTTTTTTGCTCTTCTGTGATATTCTTGGAAGAATTATCATTTATCCGTATGAAATTTCGATTAGCTTGACAGTAGGGGTCATTGGAAGTGCTATTTTTGTGTATTTATTGATGAGGAGAAGGGCATATGGGTAATAAAGCTAAACTAGGGCTGCTTGCAGTAATCGCATTAGTATTGACTGCTCTCTTCATGTTTTGGAACATAGGTTCTAATTGGGACTATGTGCTGCCAAGAAGAACAATGAAAATATTTGCGATTATATTAACCGGAGGTGCCATTGCCTTTTCGACAATGGTATTTCAGACCATTACGAATAATAGAATTTTGACCCCAAGCATTCTCGGTCTGGACTCTTTATATATGCTTATTCAGACATTTGTTATTTTCATGTTTGGATCAGGAACACTGACAATGATGAATCATAACGTTCATTTTTTAATGACCGTTGGCCTAATGGTCCTTTTCTCTGGCATCTTATATAAAGTGCTCTTTAAAAGAGAAGGGCAAAATATTTATTACTTATTGTTAATCGGACTTATTTTCGGTACGTTATTTGGCAGTCTTTCTTCTTTTATGCAAGTTTTAATTGATCCGAATGAATTTCAAATCGTTCAAGATAAAATGTTTGCCAGTTTCAACAACGTTAATACCGATTTGCTTTATATTTCTGCCATTTTAATTGTCCTTGTTACAATTTATTTCGCAAGGTATATGAAATATTTAGATGTTCTATCACTTGGCAGAGATCATGCTATTAATCTCGGCATCAATTATGATTATGTCGTAAAGAGACTCTTAATTGTTGTAGCTATCCTCATTTCTATCTCGACAGCTTTAGTAGGACCGATTACATTTTTAGGATTGCTCGTTGTGAATGTTACATACCAATTTTTAAAAACATATCAACATAAGTATTTGATTATTGGTTCGGTGCTCATTAGCATCGTTGCACTTGTAGGCGGGCAGCTGATCGTAGAAAGAGTTTTTGAATTTACAACACCGCTCAGTGTAATTATTAATTTCGTCGGCGGCGTTTACTTTATTTATCTGCTATTAAAGGAGAATAAATCATGGTAGTTGTAAAAAATGTGTCAAAAACATATGGCAGCAAGAAAGTAGTTGAGGATGTTTCTGTCAGTATTCCTAAAGGAAAAATAACGTCATTTATCGGTCCTAACGGTGCTGGCAAAAGTACCCTGCTCTCGATGATGAGCCGCCTTATTTCGATAGATGAGGGAGAAATATTTATAGATGATGAGGAAATCCGTCGTTGTAAAAGCAATGAGCTTGCGAAAAAAATTTCAATCTTAAAACAGTCTAATCATATTAATTTGCGGCTGACAGTAAAAGAGCTCGTTTCTTTCGGCCGATTCCCCTACTCACAAGGAAGGCTTTCTAAAGAGGATTGGCATTTTATTGATGAAGCGATTCGGTATATGGAACTAGACGACATGAAAGATAAATATTTAGATCAATTAAGTGGAGGGCAAAGACAACGAGCTTATATTGCGATGGTCATTGCCCAGGATACTGAATACATTCTTTTAGATGAACCACTTAATAACCTTGATATGAAGCACTCCGTGCAAATCATGAAGATTCTTAGAAGACTAGTGGATGAATTGGGCAAAACGATTGTTATTGTGATACATGATATTAATTTTGCCTCTTGCTACTCTGATGAAATTGTGGCGCTAAAAGAAGGAAGAATCGTCAGTCAAGGCAAGACAGATGATATGATACGCAGTTCGATATTAAAAGATATTTACGATATGGACATTCAAATCGAAAATATTAATAATCGGAAAATATGTGTTTACTTTTCATAATTCCCCCTTCTAATTGTCTGTTTTCCTTGTCGTACGAAGGTGGGAGTGGAAAATAGAGTTTTTGTATTTTTTTCAACTGATTGTGTCAAACAAGTCATTTAGTGCTCAGAAAAAACAAATAATTGATTGACTATTTTTTTCCTGATGCTATAATTACTTTTGACAACTAAATGATAATGAAAATCATTATTGTTTATCATAAAAATTTTCTAGAGGTGAAGAAAATGAAAAAAACATTATTGCTGTTTATCATCGCCGTTTTCGCAGCTATCGCTGTAGCATGCGGCTCAGACAGTGGAAAAGAGGAAAAAACAGAACCAGCATCCACTACTACTGAAGAAAAATCTTCTGGAGATGCACAAAAAGAAGAAAGTAAGAATGAAGAAGTAACGGTTAAACACCAACTTGGCGAAACAAAAGTGAAGAAAAACCCAGAAAAAGTAATTGTATTTGATTTTGGGACATTAGATTCCTTAGATAAATTAGGAGTAGAAGTTCTTGGTATTCCTAAGAAAAATATTCCTTCCTATCTATCTAAATATGAAGATGATAAATATGAGAATATCGGTGGATTGAAGGAACCTGATTTCGAAAAAATTCACGAGTTGCAGCCAGACCTAATCATTATTTCTGGCAGACAATCAGATTCTTATGATGAGTTTACAAAAATTGCACCAACTATCTATATGGGTGTAGATACAACAAATTATATGGAATCCTTCCAGGAAAATGTAAACACGTTAGCTGAAATCTTCGAAAAAGAAGATGCTGCAAAAGAAGAACTAGCAAAAATTGACGATGCAGTAAAAGAATTAAATGATAAAGCATCTGCATCTGATAAAAAAGCGTTAGTAATCCTTGCAAATGATGGTAAAGTTAGTGCGTACGGTTCACAATCACGATTCGGTATCATCCATGATGTTTTCGGTCTTAAACAAGCTGATGAAAACATTGAAGCAACTACTCATGGTCAAAGCATTTCCTTTGAGTATATCGTTGAAAAAGATCCAGACTATCTCTTTGTTATCGACAGAGGCGCTGTAGTCGGCGGTGAATCTTCTGCGAAACAAGTAGTAGAAAACGAATTAGTAAGTAATACAAAAGCAGTAAAAGAAGGCAATGTCATTTACTTAGACCCTGGCTACTGGTACCTATCTGGCGGTGGACTTGAGTCTGTTAATGCAATGATTAAAGAAGTATCTGACGCCTTTCAATAATAAAGAGTCGAACGTCAAGGGGATCCTAGCAGTTTAACAGACTGCTAGATCCCCCCTTTTATTTCATTACCGTTGAATGGCTAGATAACTTCACAAACTCCTTCGTGATCTCCCCCCCCCCCTCAAATTTCACTAAGATTTTTTTCAACATTTCGCTGAAATACAAGTCCTACTTTGAATCGCCTTTTTAGTTAGCTCAAATTGTGGATAACTAATATGTTATGAACACACTCTTTTGAAAATAACAGCGTTACTAACAAGCAAAAATAAATGAAGGATAAAGTAAAACTTCCATGAGTAAGGATTTTCTCTCATCCCCTACTGATAAGAAGTAGAACAAAGGCTAAGATGGGCAGGCGTTCTCGAAAAAGGCAACCGCTTTTCTTCGTGCGATGTATCGCTGCCGAAGCTTTCCTTATCCTGTCGACCGGAACCATCGAACATTTACTAAAATAGAAGGAAGAGGAGATAAAGAAGTTCCCTTCTCACTTCTTATCACTCACCTCTAGAGTAGTTAGGTGTGGGGTAAATAGAATGGATGCCTCCACAACTTATCCACAACAACATGAATAATGTGGATAAAAACCTGTTTATTTGTGGATAAAGTGGATAAGTAAAAATATCATACTCATATATGCTCTGTTATTGTGGGTAGATTTGTGTATAACCCTTAACGAATAACAAGAGAGAAAAAACAGCTTATCTCCACTAAATGTGATGGATATTAAAAAAAAAAGAATGATGCTGCAAAAAGGTATAAAATAGATGTATCGTGAACAGAAAGGGTTGGATTTCATGAATCAGTGGAAACGATTTGAAGATATGGTCAAGCAGATAATCGAAAAGGAACAAATACCAGGAGCAGCTGTCGCAGTATCACAAGATGGAGAAACGATCTATCAACAAGGATTCGGAGTAAAAGATATAAAAACAAGCGAGCCAGTTACACCAGAAACGATTTTTGGCGTTGCTTCTATTACAAAATCATTTACCGCACTAGCGATCATGAAGCTCGCAGAGGAAGGAAAATTAACCATTCAAGATAAGGTGATTCATTATTTGCCTGAGTTGCGCTTCAAAGAGCTAGAAAAAACAGAGAAGATGACGATTCATCACCTCCTCTCTCATACGACAGGCTTAGCGCCGTTAAAAAGAAAAGAACACTTAATCAATTTCAATGAGCATATCGCATATCTAGCCGAACAAGAGCTTCAGTGGCTGGGCGAGCCCGGCTCATATTTAAGCTATAGTAATGATAGCTTCCTTCTGCTTGGTGCTATTATTGAAAAAATAACCGGACAAAGCTATCAATCTTATATCCAAAAGCTCATATTAGAACCGCTGCAAATGAAGAGAACTACTTTTCATCTCGAACAATTACAGCAATGGATCAATGTGTCTACTCCTTATGTCATCCAAAATGGTGAACTAGAGGCTTGTCCATGGCCAACATTAGGAAACTATGCAGTAGGCGGCGGCATCCGTTCCAACGTCTTAGATTTAATGAAATATGGAAATATGTATATCAAACCTCACGAACGGAATATTGTTAAAGCAGACACCGTGGCCCAAATGTATCGTCCTGTCCATCAAATTGGCAGAAATTCCTTTTACGGATACGGACTGCAAACGACACCAGCGTATGCTGGAGTCTCTTTAGTAGAGCATAGCGGCAATCAGCCTGGTGTATCCTCTCACTTTGGCTTTGTCCCACAAAAAGGCTTAGCTGCTGCTGTATTAACAAATGTTACTGGCGTTCGTGCACATGCCATTTGGCTCGCTGCTGTAAATACGGCATTAGGATTGCCACTTGAACAGCAAAGAAGTATAGAGCCAACCTACGAGGCAACAGAAGAACAATTACAGCGTCTGACAGGAACTTATCGGTCTGCTGAAAGAGGAGATATGCATATTTATTTAGATGGAAAAACACTAAAGGCAACAATTGACAATAAAACATATACTTTACGGGCAAGTGATGAGAGAACACTAGTGATTGAACAGCTTCAAAAACCAATCCGATTCTTTTTTAAAGATAGCAATACCCCATGGGCTGCTTTTTTTGGCCTTCGGATGCTGCTTAGATAAAGTAAAACTTCCATCAGTGGGGGTTTTCTTATCCCCCACTGATAAGAAGTAGAATAAAAAAGATCGCAAGCGTCCTTGAAAAAGAAAAGCAATTTTTCTTCGTTCCTTATCCTGTCGGCCTAACCAATCGGACATTTGACTTTCAGTTATCCCCCATGATTCCTCTGACTCCCTGTGAGGTGGAGTCTTGACTTGCCTGCCAGTTAAATAAGACGAAGATGAAGAGAATATACTTCCAGCCTTCGTCTTAAAAGTTAATGATCTTACCCCTTTTGACCAAGCCTATGAAAAAAGAGCTTCTCCCATCTGCTCCAGGGAATACATTTTCGAAGAGAGATTCCTAGCTTTACTCCTTTTCCAATTGGATGGCGAAGCTTTTTTATTTCATCGCTTATTGCTAATGAACAAATAAGCTGAGCAACTTCTAAAGGATCGCCAAATCTAGCTTTCTCTGTTTCGATCTGCTGTTCAAAACTTTTCATATACGTATAATAAGGTGAATCCTCAAGCATTGATTTTTTCGCTATTTGTTTTCCACTTGACCAAATGTTTGTTTTATAAGAGCCTGGTTCGACTAACGCCACATCTATTCCGAGTGGTTTTAGCTCAAGCCGAAGACATTCGCTGAATCCTTCAAGTGCAAATTTTGAAGATACGTACGGGGACAATCCTGGAAAACCTATTTGCCCGCTTATGCTGCTTAAATAAATAATCTTTCCGCTCCTTTGTTGACGCATAGATGGAAGTACAGTTTGCGTTACAGCAATCGTCCCAAAAAAATTTGTTTCAAACTGCCGCCGATACTCTTCAATGGCAACCTCTTCGCCAAATCCCCCCATCGCAAAACCAGCATTATTTACTAAAACATCAACACTTGTCAAAGTATTGACAAATACTTGAAATTGATCAATTGATTCACTAGAAGTGACATCTAGCGGCTGTACTTGAATGGCATCTTTTACATTGTGTGATTCAGCCAGTTCCTCTAATTTGGCAGCTTTGCTTACATCCCGCATTGTCGCAATGACATAAAATCCGTTTTTTGCAAGTTCTATTGCTGTCAGCAGCCCGAAGCCACTCGAAGTACCAGTAATGATTGCTGTCTTTTTCCCCAACTTAGTCCTCCCCTTTTATTTATTAGAACAAGCCATACGTGGACAAATATTTGCTCAAACTCTTCAGACTATTAGTATTACCTTGTCTCATCGGTCTTTGAAAGTCAAGTATGCTGAGAAGAAACTTCTATAAAGGAATATTGACAAGAAAAGCGAAACCATCATAATGGTACTCCAAGTTTATTCGTTCTTTAAACAATTAAGATAAGAATAGTTAAAAAATTCTGCCTATAAAGTGATAAGCCTCCTCACCCTAATGTTCCCATGAGCACACTTGCCACGATAACGGAAGCAATGGTTACCGTTGTAAAGCCGCCAATTAATAAAGGTGAAATGAGTTGATCAAAAATATACTTGCGCTCTGCTTCATTTCTTCCCGTTGTCCGGCTAATCTCTTCACAGATAATATAATCGCCTGGAAAGCCAAACATCGCGGTCAGTGCAACGGGAATACCAAGAAACGGGTCCCATTTGAAAAGTTTAGAGCCAATATAGCCGCCTGCGATAATGCCAACCGCACCGATACCAAGGATCAATAGAATACTAGGAAGATATTGAATAAAACTGCTAAATGTTACATCATTCATCGAAGGAATAATGAAAAAAATAAGTCCAGCCATGGCGATGCCAAACGAATTCGCACGCTCCATCATCTTATCTTTATAAAACCCGATTAGCATACCACTAAAACCAATAGCTAAAGCCCATAAACTATAATTAATGCCTGTCCATTTTCCTAGTAAAACAGCTAAAGCTCCCCCAAAGAATAATTGAAACAGTAAAATAATTGGAGTCGAGAATTTTTCACCCATGAGTGACTTTTTCTCCTGCTTCTCTTCTAACTGTTGACCTTCCTCATTGTCATCGGCACTTCCATTCACTGGAGCTTGCTCACGAATTTTGTATGCATATCGTCTAAGGAAATTAATTGCAAGCGGCAGCCCTATTAAGTTCTGTAGTGCTAAAACCAATGCAGGAATCACAATTAAAGTCGTTAATCCTAACATCTGTAATTTTTCTGAAGTAATAATAAAAGCAATGATTCCGCCAGTTAACGGACCAACTCCTGATACTGCTATCTCATAGCCTAGGATTGGTGTAACAACTAGTAAAACCGTTATTGTTGTAATAACAATCCCCATTAATGAAATAAAAACGGCCTTATATTGCTGCTTCATTACTTTAAGTGGAATCAGTGTTCCCATATGAACAATTAACGGTGCAACCATCAATGCTCCAAACGTTGATAGACCGGTGCGATCAATAATATCAAGTGGAAATAAGCCCGTCCATAGTAAAATTAAATAACCAAAAAAAACAACAAATAACATCGGTACACGAGCCCGAGTAACAATCGATAATACCTCACCGACCATCAGCAAGGCAAAGATTAGTACAGCTGCAACAATTGGTTCATTCATCATCTGTTTTCAATACTCCTTTTTCTGTCTTAAACATCGGTGTTCATGTTAAAGTTGAAAGCACTTAGAAAGCCCTTTTGAAATAAAAAGGGCCCTGATCAACAGCATCACGTTCCTAGAAGCTGTTTTTCCTAGTCATTTTTTATTTTATAAAAAAATCTGAAAATTAATGATGTGATACTTGTCTCACAAAACTTTCAATATACAACTCTTATTTATCCCACATCTAACTGCGAGTCAAGACCCCCACCTCAAGAGTAGTAGGAATCAGAAGCGCTAGGTGGGGCATAACTGAAAGTCAAATGTCCGATTGGTTCGGGCCAACAGGATAAGGAAAGCTTCTTGAATCAACATCGCACGAAGAAAAAGTGATCTTCTTTTTCGAGGATGTTGGTCACTCAAGCGTTGCGACAGGACGTCGCGCTTTTAGCTTGAGATCCTTTGTGTAGGGGATGAGAGAAAAACCCCAATCATGGAAGTTTCACTTTATCTTTCAATAATTCCCCGCCCACAAATACTTTTTCAATATTTTCAGTCTTTACAAGCACATTAATATCTTCTAGAGGATTGCCGTCCACAACGATCAGATCAGCAAGCTTGCCTTCTTTAATTGATCCAACTTCGCCGCCGATAGCCAACGCATCTGCAGCATGTTGAGTGCCACTGACGATAGCCTCCATTGGACTAAAGCCAAGATCATCAACGAAAATCTGAAGCTCTTCTGCATTCCCTCCATGCTCTACAGGAGGACAACCTAAAAAGTCAGTAGCAGCAGCGATTTTCACACCAGCTTCATATGCTTTATACATGTTTTCTTTATGGATTTCATAGTAAGCTTTTGCTTTGCGCAATCCGAAGTCAGGCACTCCATATAGATGGCCTTGTTCTACAATTCTTTTTACGATCGAAAGGGTAGGAACAAGGATCGCATCTCTTTCCAGCATCATCTCAATGCCTTCTTGGTCAATTAATATCCCATGCTCGATTGTTTTTACTCCAGCTTTCAGTGCATTTTTAATACCAATGGTACTTTGAGCATGAGAAGCAACATAGGAGCCGACAGCTTCTGCCTCATAAACGATCGCCTCGATTTCTTCGATCGTAAATTGCGGAGAACGTGGGTCATCTTTTTCTGATAAAACGCCGCCAGATGAGCTTATTTTAATAAAATCAGCACCAGCACGGAATTGTTCTCTTGCTGCTTTTCGGCATTCATCTGCACCATCGCATACTCTAAACAGATTAAATGACGGAGGAAGCATATGCATATCACCATGCCCCGCAGTTTGGCTTAACATGAGATTTGACGTTTTAATGCGCGGCCCTGTATAAACACCTTCTTGAATCAGCTGTCTAATATGTACTGCAATCGGACTTCCAACATCACGAACTGCTGTAAAGCCAGCATCAATTAATTTGTCTAAATCTTTTAAAGCTCTTCCCATTTGTAATTCACGAGGTTCCAGTGCCATTTGCGCTAAATTTAAGCTTTTGCCGCCAATAATGTGCAAATGAGCATCAATTAACCCCGGCATTACCGTTTTTCCTGTTACATCAATAAACTCGGCATCTGAAGGTACATTATCTTTACTTCCAACTCCAACTGCACTAATTTTTTCCCCGTCAATCACGATATAGGAATTTTCTATCAATTCACCATCGCCAGTAATCAACAGGCCACCAAACAATATTTTCTTACTCAAAAAATCATCCCTTCCAAAAATGTCTGAATACTATTATATTTTCAACATATAATTATATTACAATAACATTAAAGCGTCAAGATGACTAATAAATGCTTTTGAATCCTAACTATTTACATATATGACAATAAACAGATGATTGGATATTAGAGGAAATCTGTGAAATTGACTGACTGAAGCTACAGGGCAAACCTTTTTTATGACTTTATTGCAGAATAGTACGCTTCCAATCAAATCAAGTAAAATCTAAATGACTAGAAGCGTTTATTAAAAAAATATTCTTGTTGAACGTATTCAACTCGACTTTGATTTATTCGTTACTTTTGTCACGAGCATAGAGTTTCTATATGTACTTGGGGTCATTCCATTTAGAGATTTAAAAACCCTAGTAAAATACCGAGGAGTATGATAGCCTACCGCTCCAGCAATTTGATAAATGGTATAATTCAAATCCATCAGCATTGTTTTTGCTTTATCTATGCGTAAATAAGTAAGATATTCAATGAAAGAAGAACCTGTCGTTTTTTTAAAAATATGACTGAAATAATTAGGACTTAAATGCACATATTGAGCAACTTTTTCTAAGGTAACATCTTCTGTAAAATGTGTGTTTATATATTGCAGTGCTTTCTGAACAGATTTGAGTACCTGTTCGTTATGATTCGTTAGCAATTGTTCAAGTAAATGATTCATCACTTCATAAAACCATTGACGAATTTGCTCAACATGCTCAAGTAAGCATAATTCCTTTGCATATTCTAATTGAATGGCAATAACTTCACTAGGTTTCGCTCCCCCGCTAACGGCTGAGCGAGATAAAGTAGATAACAAATCTAACATCACTAGTCTAAACGATTTTGGGTTCATATTCGTCTGTGAAAATACTATTTGCAAAATGACTTCTACATGTGCTTTTACACCTTCAACATCACCTACAGTTAACTTATTGGCCATTATTAGTATTTCCTTATTTGGTAAAAAGTTTATTTCATTTGTATAAGGTTCGATATCATCAATATGGATAATGGCATCATTTCCTGTGAAAAATTTATATGATTGGGCATGCAGTGCCTCCTGATAAGAAAGATGCAGATTCCTCGCATCTTCATAATAATTTCCGATTCCAATCGTCACCGTGTACCCGATCATCTTGTTTATATATTTTTTTATTTGTTGGGAATATTTGATAGATGCTTGTTTATATGTTTGTACATTGTTTTCTACGGGAATAGAAAGCAGGACAACGATTTTTTCAGGTCCAGTAATAATGACTAGCATTTCCCGAACTTTTTCATGCAAAAAGTACTTTCGGATTGCTTCAATCACTCTATTCCGAACCGATTGTTCCCAAAGCTTGCTTTTGTTTTTCATTAATCGATAAAAATCATCAATACATATAACAATCGCAATATTTGGAACTCTAGATAATCCAGCAAGTTGACTTCTTTCCCATATCTTCTTCGCATGTTTTACATTCCCAAAAATCAAGTCGTAAGCAAGGCTTACTTTTACAGAAGATTGATAGTGTTTCATTAGTTGCTGATTTTGTCTCGAATTCGAGTGATCTTGAACTGAATTCATCGCTTCGTGGATTAAATGATAGATACTCTCTTTGCCTACTGGTTTTTGTAAGCAATCAAATGCACCACTTTTAAAAAAATGTCTTATTTCATTATTTAAAAAATAATCCTTTAATATGACAAATCGCTTTGCTTTATGATGCCGTTTCATATAATCGATCACAACTCGCGATTCATTTTTTAAATGATCCATGTCAAAAAATGTAATAAAAGGCCCGTATTCTGTATCCTTATGCCATGTTATATCATCTAGTGATAAAAGTCTTTTGACCCGAAATTGAAAACGGGTGTTCTTCTTTATTTTTTCAAGCATGTTAACGAAACAATCATTTCCTGCTACAACCAAAACTACTTTCTTCATTTTTAACACAACCTTTCGCTAAGAAATTCTATTGTGTTATAAGTACGCGTTTATTTAGCACGTCTTGAAAAATTGGCGCAGTGTACGTTGCTAGACAGCTATAAAGGTTTTTTTAGTCCTATTTTGTGCAACATAGATTCAGCTTTTTCATATCCTGCATCCGCATGTCTAATAATGTTTAAACCTGGATCTATCGTAAGCAAACCGCTCAATTTTTTCGCTGCCTCCAAACTGCCGTCAGCAACTGCAGTCATACCAGTATGAATAGAATTCCCAATCCCTACACCACCGCCATGTTGAATGGTTACCATTGCAGCACCGGAACAAGCATTCAGCAATCCATTTAATATTGGCCAGTCAGCCACTGCATCACTCCCATCTAACAAGTCTTCCGTTTCTCTAGTAGGCGCCGCCATTGTACTGCCTTCAGAGTGATCTCTTGTAATCGCAATCGGAGCGGACAGTTGATTGGAAGCAACCATACTGTTAATCATGTCTCCCAGCTGTCTCCTCTCATGATAATTAAGCCAACAAGTACGAGCAGGCAACCCATAAAAATAGATTCTTTCTTGGACAAATTGAATCCAGCGGCATATTCTCTCATCACGATTAAATTCCGATAAAATAACCTCATCAATTTTGTAGATGTCACTAGGATCTCCTGATAGTGCAATCCAGCGGCATGGGCCTCTGCCTTCACAGTAAAGTGGACGTAAAAATTCAGAAATAAATCCTGGGAACGAAAAAGCCTGCTCATACCCGGCTTTATATGCTTGACCACGAATGTTATTTCCATAGTCAAACACAATAGCCCCCCGGTCTTGAAGCATACACATCGATTGTACGTGAGCATAAACCGTTTCCTGAGCCATTTCTATATATTTTTTAGGTTTTTTCATTCTGAGAATATAAGCTTGTTCCAACGATAAGCCACTCGGAATATATCCGTTTAATAAATCATGAACAGCTGTTTGATCAGTGACAATGTGTGGAGTAAATCCTCTTTCAACCATTTCACAATACACATCAGCAGCATTCCCTAATAGTGCAATGGTCAATGATTGTTCTTTTTTAGCAGCCTCTTTCGCTAATTGTAATGCTTCATCTACAGTATTCGCCTTGATATCACAATAATTATTAACTAATCGCTTATTTATTTTGCTCTCATTCATTTCAACAACGATACATACGCCGCCATTCATCGCTACTGACAAAGGTTGTGCAGAGCCCATTCCTCCCAGACCCGAGGTCAAGACGATCTTCCCTTTTAAGGAGCCGTTGAAATACCGATTGGCGATTTCGCTCATCGTCTCAAATGTAGCCTGAAGAACACCTTGCACCCCAATGTATGCCCAAGAAGCAGCTGTTGCTTGACCATACATCGTTAACCCCATTTTTTCTAGCATTGAAAAATATTCATCATTTGCCCATTTCGGAACAATCATGGATGTTGATGAAAGAACGCGTGGCGAAAACGGAAAAGTCCGGAAAATCGCTACAGGTTTTCCGGATTGAATTAATAGCGTTTGATCTGTATCAAGTTGTCTTAATTCACGTATAATTGCTTCCATGGCATGTTTATCTCTTGCAGCTTTTCCTCTTCCTCCATATACAATTAATTCATTGCTATTTTCAGCTACTCTCGGGTCTAAACTATTTAAAAATAAACGTAATAATGCTTCTGTTTCCCAGTTTTTGCACGTAAGTTTATTTCCAACTGGAGAATAAATGGCATGTACCATTCATCTTTCTCCTTTCTAACCTATTATTTTTTCAAGATGGTAATCGTTTTCTTCATTTATTCATGACCACTTATGAGTAATCGTTTTTGTTCTGGCCTATCTATAAGAGCTAGACTCTCTCCCAATCCCCTGTTTTTTAGTCCAGCTTTAAAAGTATTCATTTTAGTAAATGATGGGATATAACCATTTTTTGCACTTGAGACGTGCCTTCAAAGATCTCAAGTATTCTCTGATCACGATAAAATCGCTCCACAGGATATTCTTTCATATAGCCGTAACCCCCATGAATTTGGAGTGCTTTGTGAATGACGCGATTGGATGCCTCCGAGGTAAATAATTTTGCAATCGCCGCTTCTTTTGACAACCGATAGCCTTTCTTATCTTTTAAACTAGCAGCATAATACGTATATAAACGGCCAATCTCAATTTCAGCAGCCATTTCTGCTAACATCCATTGGAGACCCTGAAAATGAGAGATTGATTGATTAAAAGCAATACGTTCTTTAGCATATGAAATGGCGGCATCTAAAGCGGCTTGTGATAATCCTACAGCCATAGATGCAATTCCAATGCGGCCACGGTCTACAACTGTCATCGCAATTTTAAAGCCCTCTCCCTCTTGACCAATGAGATTTTCTTTAGGTACATGGCAGTTTTCAAAAATAACTTCATGGGTCCTTGCCCCTCGAATCCCCATTTTGTCATCGCCAACTCCATATGATAATCCTGGTGTTCCTTTTTCAACAATAAATGCACTAATTCCCTTAGCTCCTTTTTCAGTATCTGTCTTTGCATAGACAATAAGCGTGTCCGCATAAGCACCGTTTGTAATAAAAATCTTCGAACCATTGAGAACATATTCATTTCCGACAAGCTCAGCGTTTGTTTTCATCGAAGAAACATCTGTCCCACCATTCGGTTCGGTTAAGCAAAAAGCAAATAATGATTCTCCCATACATCCAGGTATTAAATATTTCTTTCTTTGTTGTTCATTAGCAGCGAGGTAAAGTCCATCAATCCCTAAGTAATGAGCTGTTAATATAGAGCCAGTCGCCGCACAACCGTATGTAATTTCTTCCACAGCAATCGCCTCGGCTATCGAATCTGCGCCAACACCTCCATCTTTTTCGGGATAAGCAATTCCCATTAATCCTAATTCAGCTAATTTAGAAATATGTTCGATTGGAAATCGATTTTGTTCATCAAGCTCCGCCGCTTTTGGTTGTAGTACCTCACGGCTAAAGTTGCGTACCATTTTGCGAATACTTTCCTGTTCTTCAGTATATTCAAAATTCATTTCTTATGCCTCCTCTAATGTGATAAAGTGAAACTTCCATCAGTGGGGGTTTTTTCTTATCCCCCACTGATGGTTAGTTGAACCAATCGGACATTTACTGGCAGTTATCCCCCACCTAGCGCTTCTGATTCCTCTTACTCTTGAGGTGGGGGTCTTACTGCCAGTTAGATGTGGGATAAAGTGAAACTTTTTCTCTCATCCCCTATACAAAGAATCTCAAGCTAAGACACAACGTCCCCGAAAAAGGAAACCGCTTTTTCTTCGTGTGATGCTGATTCAAGAAGCTTTCCTTATCCTGTCGACCCGATCCAATCGGACATTTGACTTTCAGTTATCTCCCAACTAGCGCTTCTTGATTCCTCCTACTCAATGAGGTAGAGGTCTTGACTTGCCAGTGAGATAAACGATTTTTAATTTCTAACCTTTTTAAACTGTTCTATTATTTCATCTGTATGCTCCCCTAATCCAGGACTCGGCCGATCGATGACAGGAGGCGTTTTTGATAGTTTTACAGGATTCCCCGGTATTCTCACTTTCCCAGCAATTGGATGATCCATTTCGACAAGCATTTCCCTTACCTTTGTATGCTTGTTTTCACAAATTTCATCGATATTTAAAATTGGCGAACTTGGAACTCCTCCGTTATTTATTAATTCAACAGCTTCTTTGACAGTATGCCCTTGCAGCCATTCTTCAATGATGACTTTTAACGCTGCTTCATTGTGGGTTCTCTGTGCGTCAGTGTGAAACCTTTCATCTTCTTCAAGTTCTGGACGCTTCATAACGGCACATAGACGCTTGAATAATGAATCATTAGCGACGGCGATGACAATATACCCATCCTGCGCTTCGTATATATCAAACGGTGAACTAATCGGATGACGACTGCCGATTCGTTCAGGTATCATTCCTTCTGCCGTATACCGCATCACATTGCTTTCCAGCATTGAAAAAATCGAATCAACCATTGCAATATCAATGTATTGGCCTTCTCCTGTTTGCTCCCGATGGAATAACGCTACCATGATCCCAAATGCAGCATAGAGAGCCGCACTCATATCTCCAAGTGACGCTCCCGCGCGAGTCGGTTGTTGATCAGGATGCCCAGTAATGCTTGCTAAGCCTCCCATCGCTTGTGCAACTAGATCATAGGCCGGTCGTTGACTATAAGGTCCATATTGTCCAAAACCGGATATGGACGTATAAATGATACGAGGGTTCACTGTTTGTAAGCTGTCATAATCTAATCCTAGTTTGTCCATCACTCCTGGCCGAAAGTTTTCAACAATGACATCTGCTTCTTTCACAAGCTCTTTTATCATTCCAATCGATTCTGGTTGCTTTAAATCAAGGGCAATACTTTTTTTTCCCCTGTTAAGAAACATGAAGTAACCGCTTTCATTGTTTTTAAATGGGCCAAAGCTCCTCGTATCATCCCCTATACCGGGCTTCTCAATTTTGATGACCTCAGCCCCCATATCTCCTAGCAGCATTGTACAATATGGACCAGCTAATACTCTTGTAAAGTCAAGTACTTTTACATTAGCAAGCGGTTGTTTCATGGTGATTCCTCCTCTTTTATGAATGTTTAGGGCATTTGCCTTGAACCAAGATTCTTTTTACTTTTTGTATCATATAGCCTCATTACTTGGCGTCCCTTCTTTCTCTGTAATCAACCACACTTTTCTATATTAATTCCATTTTCATGTGTCTAGCATTTCATAACAAGAGGGATATTCTACTGTTTAGTGCATTATTTTACGATATTTCTGAAAATAGTGCACATTCTTTGTTTTATGTTCTCTTATAGTTCAACACTCTTGGTCGTAGATTTCCCTAATCCTTCGATTAAGGTAATGACTACAATCGTAATAAAGCTTGTGAATAATCCATATAAAATTGGAACAATCGATGTTGTTCCTTCAAAGGCAAGACTAATTCCGATTACAACTGTACTAATTATTATCGAATAAAAAACCGCTCGTGCCGTAACCTTTTTCCAGAAGAAACCTAGAATGATTGGGAAAAATAGTGCACCAGATAATACAGCAAATGCTATGTCTAAAGCAGCTAACACATCTTGAACCCACAAAGCACAAGTGATTGAAAATAATCCGATACATAAAGTAGCCAATCTGGAAACAATTAAAAAAAGTTTTTCACTCATATTTGGAAGAAATAATCGTTTAATGACATCATTAACGATTAACGTTGATGATGCAATCAACGTTCCAGAAGAGGTTGACATTAAAGCTGATAGTACACCTGCCAATACAATACCTAATGCGCCAGTGGGGAGTGCGGCAATTGCAATACTCGCAAATGCATGTTGAGGATCAGCTATATTGGGGACAACGGCAAAGGCACACATTCCAATAATGGCGACTGTGATTGCATATAAGAACGAATAGCCTCCAGCTGCCGCCATACCAATACGGGAAACTTTCAAACTCTTAGCCGTAAAAATCCTCTGCCAGACATCTTGGCCTACCACAATTCCTAATGTATATAAGAGGAAGCTTTTCATCATATCAAGTCCCCCCATCACACTGAAGTCAAAATAGGAGGAAGGAATGCTGTCCTGTAAACCTGACCAACCCCCAACCTTGCTGAGACTTAATGGAAGCATGATGAAGAAAATGCCGATTGTCATCACAATGAATTGTACAATATCTGTCATCGTCACGGACCACATTCCACCAAGAACAGTGTAAAATATGACGATTCCTCCTGCGACCAAAATCGATACGCTAAAATCCCACTTAACCCATGCATTTAAAACGCTTCCAATAGCAATAATTTGTGTAACAGTCAGCATTGTCGTATAAGTAGCTGACACAAGGGAACTGATTAATCTTGCTTCCACGCTAAAACGTTTTTCAAGCATTTCCCCGATCGTTAAAACTTTTAAGTTAAATATCTTCTTGGCAAGAAATATACTAATGATTATTAAGCCTAACCCTTGTGAAAAAACAAACCACATCCCTGATAAGCCAGACTGATAGCCTAATTTTGCTGTACCCACTGTAGCTGCTCCACCAAGTGTAAGAGCAGAAAGACATCCAAAGTACATAAAGAAGCTCAAATTTCTACCGGCTATCGCATAATCCTCTGAAGATTTCGCCTTCTTTACACCCAAAAAACCAACCAATGCAATTCCGATAAAATAAACAACAATGATGAAGACATCCACAATATTCATCGTCACTTTCCTCCTTCAAAATAACCATCCACAATACATCAGTGGATTTCCCTCCATTCCTCTTATGCAGCATTGAAATTTGCACGGTCATCCTTGCAGTATCTGTGTTGATGTAAGGTAGGAACAACTTTCAACAATAATTTTTCTGTGTTATTTGAATTTTAACACTATCATCTTTCATTAACTAAGTGCCTTTTTTTAAGATATGGTTCACTTTTTTCGGTTCAATCCTTTTCTTCATTGATTTTTTGCTGAAAGAGATATTTTTAAAAAATAAAGAGACTGTCCCAAATGTCAAAAGACGATTGGTTCAGTCCCATTTTATTAGTTTATTACTGAAGCATTTGATTATTTCCTTGTACTGGAGCAAATGAATTCATTATTTGCTGCACATCGTTTGTATTCATCTGTGGAACTTGGTAATAATGATGCTTATTTTGGTAAATCGATAATTCATACGCCATTTCAATACAGTTTGGAATGCTGTCAGCTAGGACGCGGCGCACAACTGGGTTCGTCGATTCAAGTGCAGCCAATGTTTTTGCTGATGCCATTGATTTTAGCGAACTGAGCATAAAACCAGAAGCGGAAGCATCATTGATTTCATTTTGTGATTGGACTGGCTTTGTAGGCTGAGTCGGTTTAAGCCCAAAAATGAAATCATTTCCTTGTTTCATTTGATAGCTTTGTGTTGGCTTTGATGGATCTTTGCCTGTTTGGAAACACTCTAGCGTAATATTGTACTCGTCTAAGATAAACTGGTATTGACGCTGAAGGATGTCCTGAAGCTCTGGATCTTTCACATACTGCTTGCACATTGTATACAAATCAAGTGTTCCAATTGCTCCTGTCAATACTTCTTTGACGTCAAAAACTTCATGACCGCCATGATTAAATTTGGGAGGAACACTGCCTGTTTGCATATTCTGATGCATTTGTGGATTGTTTTGATTTTGTTGGTTTTGTTGATTAGGATTCATATTGTTCATATTCATGTTCATTTGTTTAAACCCTCCTATTGTCATTTAACATTAAATAGTTTGAGTAAAAACAAACGAATTATGCGAAAAAAGAACAAATATCTTCTGAAATGCCAATAGTTCACATATCACATACATTTCTGAAGAAAGTGATAATGGTTTTATTGCATTTTTTCATAAGGACGTTAGATGGAACATATTTTGTAAACGATCTCTGTAAAGACATTCCCTTTATTCCTAAGGTCACAACTTTTTATTAATCATTGGATACCATTCGATACCCAGCCTATTTATCTCCTTTAGACAGCTTTCTTTTGAAAATAAAGCAAACCTCCACTTAAAAACAAGACAAAACTTCCCAAAACAACATAGATAAGTGTCTCCATCGGCATGAAAAAGACACCAAATGTGTCGCCAGTTTGCGGCATCATCATAAGAAAAGGCTGTGCCCACGGATACCATGGACCATATTTGGCGGAATTTACGACGAGAAGATTAGGTATCGTCATGATCACATTTAATGCCAAAGGAGCTGCAAAGCTGGCCCACGCAAACGATACCCACAACTGTAAAGCAGCCAATGGCAAACTAGCAATCAATCCACCAACAATACTTTTGGTCATCAATTCCCAAGGGAATGGCCCTGAAAATCCTTTTAATGTACCAACACAAACCCAGCCAAATAATAAAAGCAATTGAGTGAAAGCAAGAAAGACAATGACAATAAAGCCTTTTGCTAAAAATACTTGCCTTCTTGAAACCGGAAGCGCCAACAGTTGTTTCCAGCTATTTCCTTGATGCTCATATCGACACACGAAAGCAGAAAAAACACCAGACAATAAAGGTAAAAATAGCAGACCATGCGCTGGGATCATCATTCCAAGTGTACCAAGCCACCCCAATTCACTCTCACTCAAAAACCCTATAAAGCTTGCCAGCGCTGGACTAATAAATATAAGCAGCCATATATTTGTTTTTCGCAGCTTTAGCCATTCTGAACGAACAAGTTTCCACCACATTCATTTCACATCCCGTTTCTCAAAATCAAATATTCCAAACAATAAGATCAACAATCCAACCGCCAAACCTACCATCACAAACCACTCAGGTTGATGCTTGTCACTTATTAAAAGCGGCCATTTCCAAATAAGCCAATCTGGCCCACGAACAGAATAAAGAGAAAAAATTGCCCCAAAGATGCCAATGGTTAAAGGAAGCGCCTGATTTCGCATTGTAATTGAAAGCCAAACCTGAAGCGCCATGATCGGCAGTGCCGCAAATAAAGGATAAAAACTATTTTTTATCACTTGCAACAAAGGAAAATCAAAGCCAAACCTTAAAGCGATCCCAAGTATAATGGTTTCGATAACCAATAGAAAGCAAGCGACGAGCAACAACAGCACATTTTCAATAAACTTTGCCGTAAAAACGGCTGTTCGTGATACTGGTAGAGCTAACAGCTGCTTCCAGGCATTTTGCTGATGTTCCACATTTGCAGTCATCGAAGCAAGAATAGCAATGCCAAGCAATAGCGTGATAGGAATAAGCACGTTCACATTTTGCAGCAGCTCTTGCCAAACATCTTCTGCCTGTCCAACTAAATAATCATAGCGAAGACCGAAATTTACTGCCTGTAGACCTACGATGCCGAGAGGTCCTAAAAAAACCAAAAACCAAATCCACTTGCGCTTCATTTTTAATAAATCAGCCTTTAATACTTTTATCATCATAAGCTGACTTCCTCCTTTGTCAGCTCAAGGAAAATATCCTCTAGAGACATCTTCTGCTCCTCTACGCGATACACTGAGAATCGTTCAGAAGCCAAAGCAGAAACAACGCTTGCCACCTGTTCATTTTCAACCTTGTCCAAAAAGAGAGAACCATCTTCATACATCGTTGTTATTCCTTCGTTCAATAAAAATTTCCATGCAGCTTCTCCGTCATTTACAGAGATGCGAATTTGGCTTTTTGCCTTTTGGCGCAACTTTTCAATCGAATCTTGAAAAATCATAGATCCCTTTGAAATAATACCGACTCTTGTTGCCATTTGATCGATTTCACTTAATAAATGACTAGAAACAAGTACTGTTATCCCATATTCACGCGGCATATTTTTAATAAGTTCACGAATTTCTTGAATCCCTGAAGGATCTAGCCCATTCGTTGGTTCATCTAAAATAAGCAATTCGGGATTTCCTAATAAAGCGGCAGCAATACCTAAACGCTGCTTCATCCCTAAAGAAAAGCCTTTAACAGGACGATTAGCCTCTTTCGACAAACGAACGGTCTCCAACACTTCACTAATACGTGATCGCGGCACACTTAAAATTTTTCTTAATGCTTCTAAATTTTCTACCGCTGATAAATGCCCATAATAGGAAGGAGATTCAACTAAAGAACCAATCTTTCGCAATGCTGAAAGCTTATTCTTGCTAAAATCTTGTTGAAATAACTGAATCGAGCCATGGGTCGGTTTCATCAGCCCTAAAAGCATGCGAATGGTGGTTGTTTTCCCCGCACCATTCGGCCCTAAAAAACCGTAAATTTCACCTTTTTCTATCTCTAGGTTGACACCATTCACAACATTTCTTGCACCAAATCTTTTCGTTAAATGATTCGTTCTTACGATATATTCGCTCATTTCCTTCACCTCAATGTCCATCTTATCTGCACATGGTTAAAGGAAGAGCTAGTGAAAGTTTAAAAATAGGTTAAAAAATATTTGATACTAATAGAAAAAAAGCCTCTCGACCCTATACAAATAAAAACCGAGCTGCAACGCTCGGCTTAATGTGCTTCCATTATTGTAATCAACGTCCCCTTTTTAGTAGATGTAATCTCCCAAGCAAGCGACATTTCCTTTAACATTAATGATACAATCGATAAACCAATGCCAGCCCCTTTGTTTTTCGAAGTTTGTTTAAAGCCTGGCCCATGGTCTTCTATACATAATTGCCTCCCATTCACTGTTTTTTCCATACCGATTCGGATATATTTTCCGCCTCTCGCATGTCTATATATATTTTGAAAAAAATTATCTAACACACGTTCAAACCATTGGATATCAATTATCCACTCTACTTTCTCATTTGGCAAGTCAATATCTACTACAAAAGCTTCCTTCTCAAACAAAGGATACCACGATGCAGAAACTTGTCTCACAAGCCTGACAACATCGGTTTTTTGTGGATGAAAAGGATACTTGCCTGCTTTTAAGAGTGTATAAGATTGGAGATTGTCAATAAGGTCGCCCAAATAGGTAACTTTTAAATCTAATGCTGCTAATGTTTGTTTTCCATTTTCAGTAAGCGGCTCCTTCTTTAGAACAGATGCATGACCGCGCAGCGTCGTTAAAGGGGTTCGCAAATCATGTGACAAATTTGCGATTAGTTCTCGGCGAAGCTGTTCTTCTTCCTGCTCACGCCTCCTGCTTTCTTCTAATTGATCAACCATTCGATTAAAGGAAGATTCAAGTTGCCCGATTTCATCCGTTTTATCAACAAGTACATGCTCAGGGATGCCATCATCGCTTCTATCTTCCATTACTAATTGAAGCCTTAAAAGCCGTTTGCGAATCCGGTTGAAAAAAAGCCAAGAAAAGAAAATAAATAACAATAATATGAATAGAATAGTTACAATCATCAGCTTAGAATAACGTTCTACCATTGTCTTGCCTTCATAATCTAAATACTTCCTTGGCAATTGAAAAACCATAAACCCATTATTTTTATCTTCCCCAACAAAAGCAACGACTGTAAAAGGGTCGCCATTGTAGCTTTTTTTCATAAAAGCTACCGTTTCTGCAGCATCCCATATAGAGGGAATATCTTTACTATTAGATGATTGCCATTGTTTTTTGCCATGCTCGTCCACCCAAAAGATCGCCGCCTCTTTGTATGCATCATGCAAGCTTTGTAATGTTGTCATGATCTCCTCTTTTGTTGAGGAACGTAATGCACTAGCTTCTTCGTGCCACATCTTCTCCAGATCAGTCCCATTTTTATATAGATATTCATCTCCGCCATGAATCGACTCCATAGAAGTATAATAAAGAATCGATATAGTAGGGATGGATATCGGGATTAAAACTAAGGCAAACACAATAATGATCAAGTACTTTGCTAATAAAGAATGGCGCCGTTTCATTGCTTCACCCGATAGCCAATTCCTCGAATCGTTTCAATAATCGTTGGTTTAGAAGGATCTTTCTCTAATTTCCCACGCAAATGACGAATATGTACCATTAAGGTTTTATCTCCATCCAAGTAAGGTTCCCCCCATACACCTTCGTAAAGCTGCTCTTTTGTTAAAATTTGATTTGGGTGTCTTAATAGATAATGAAATATTTGGTGCTGCTTACCAGTTAGCATAATTTCTTCATCCGTATAGCGATGAACGATCCGATTTTCTTTTATATAAACAGTTAAATGCCCTAACTCTATTACATTTGGCTTCTCTCGCTCAAATCTTCTAAGCAGTACCTCAATTCTAGCTACTAACTCCTCCAGATGAAATGGTTTCGTTAAATAATCATCAGCAAATTCCAGTCCTTGCAGCTTGTCGTCTACAGAAGTTCTAGCGGAAAGCATTAGAATAGGGACATCTGGTTGCACTTTCTTCAATCTTTTTCCAACTGAAAAGCCGTCCAATCCCGGAAGCATCACATCAAGAATGACCACATCTACCTCCGACATCAAAGTGAGTGCACCTTCACCTGATAATAGCCATGTTACCTCGTACCCATTTCCCTTTAGTTCTGATGCCACCCATTCTCCGATTTCCGAATCATCTTCAATATATAAAATATGGGTCATGCTTTTCACCTGCCATCTCTTCATTCATGATCTAATTCTAACTTTCTATTGTCATGTACATACACTAACTATTTCACCGAACTAGCTAAAGTTGCATCTATTTAAGTATATTACATTTTCACTAAGGAACAACATACAGTACCTTTTTGAAAAAAGTGGTACATTTTATATTTTTCTTGCATCTTTCCCAATTGTAGATATATCATAATGATATATCATGATGATATATTATGAAAAGAAGGTGAAACATGATGTCACTTGATCATTATATTATGTGTGCAATTAGTACCATGCCAAGTACTGGCTATGACATTAAAATGGAATTTGAACATCCTGGTGCAGGCCAGTTTTGGGGTATCAGCTTTGGGAGCATCTATCCACGATTAAAAAAACTTGAAGAAAACGGATATATCACGACATTATTTGAAGAATCATCTGGTCGCGGTAAGAAAGTCTATGAACTTACGTTAAAAGGGTGGAGAGAATTGCAAACTTGGCTTAAGAAAAAACCGTCTTCTCCAATAATAAAAGACGAATTACTCGTCAAAGTTAGTTTTTGGGCAACCATTCTCCAAGATGATCGAGAAGGATTAATGAATCATTTATTAGAAAGAAAGCAGCATTCAGAAGCGACCCTTGCTTTTTATCAAGCATGGCCTACAAACGGCATTTCTTCTATAGGAGAACATGGTATGTTTGTCATTGATTATGTAACGAAAAAATTGCAAGCAGAATTAGACTGGATCGATGAAACGATTGAAAAACTAAAAGGTCCTGCCCAACCTCCTGTACAAGATCCACATAATCTGATCGCTAAAAGCAAGCAACGCTACCAGCAAGCATTAGAAGCAGAAAAGAAGGGGGATAATGGATGAAGCATACGCTTATCGCTCCTTTAAAACAAAAGGAATATCGACTTTTTTATACTGTTCAGTTATTTTCAGATTTAGGAAATTGGCTTGATTTTACGATTTTAACGGTACTTATTACGTACAACTGGGGATTAGATGAGTCAGCCATGGCTTCATTCATCATTGTATATGGCCTTCCCTGGGTAATTATTGGACCATTTGCCTCCGTCTTTGTTGATAGATGGCCGCGCAAAAAAGTGCTGGCAATGACATTAATCTTGCGAATTGCGGTCGTTCTAGCTTACATTTCCGCACCTAATTTAGTCGTTCTACTCTTGTTCGTATTTTGTAAAGGCGTTTTCGCTTCGATATTCGATCCTGCTCGCCAAGCGAGCATTCGGACGCTAGTACCTAAACAATTGCTTCCCGAAGCGGTCACGCTGTCGCAAATCTCTCACCAAACGATGAAAATCATCGGACCGGCTTTAGGTGGCGCATTGGTTGCAGTTTCTCATGTTTCGATCGCGTTTATTGTTGAAGCACTTTGCTTTTCCCTTGCTGCTATTTGTTTGATTTTTGTATCTTTTCCTAATAAGGATACTTCTTCGGTTTCTTTTGACGATAAAAAAGAACAGGATCAGTTATCTTATTTTCAAGCATTACGAGAAGGTTTTCAACACATAACACAGAACCCCATTTTATCTACAGCGATTATTGCAGCAAGCATCTCGCTATTTATTATCTTTTTATACGATGGCTTGATTGTGTTCGTCTCTCAATTAATTGGATTTCATGAAGGCCTCTTTGGATTATTTGTCTCCTTAGTAGGCGTTGGCTCCGTCATCGGTTCACTTATTTTAGGGCAGCTGCAGTTTTGGAAACAAAAACCGTTATTAACGATGTTATATAGTTTTTTTGGAAGTGGTTTTATTATTGCCCTGATGGGAATAGGAGCCTCTCAACTTTTGCAGCTCCCAATCTATGTATGGTTCGTTAGTGCATTTATTGCAGGAATATTAACATGTGGAGAAAACATTCCATATGGATACATTTTGCAAGTCGAAACACCTGCTGAAAAGATGGGTCGTGTCAGTTCAGCTGCCCAAAGTATGCAAACAATGATGATGCTGCTTGCTCCTTCCTTAGGCGCTCTTTTGGCTAAAAAAATTGGTGTCGGCAATGTCCTTCTCTTAGCAGGTTGTCTCTGCTTTTTGACATCCATTGTTATGTTCGGCTTCCTGCGCGCTAAAAAACTGGAGATGCAAGCACCTCGCTCTTCTCATCATGAGAAGGGTATGTGATCATAGTATCTCCTTCAATCCAGGCCTGGGAAAGAGCTGCAGCACAAAGAGACTGACTTGACATTGGGTAATTGGTAGTACTTGATGAACGGATTCACTCTGGAAGTAAAATATTTAACGAGATGAAATCGACCTTTGCTATTATTGGAGAAAAATCAGGGAAGATATACCAAGTTCATGTTCCTCAAAAATCTCAACATGAAAATAAACAACTAACAAATGAACAAATTGTTTCTATTGCAAAGCCTGTAGTGCAGGAAGTATTGGGAGTCGACCTTTCCAACTATATGATATTCAACTAGTAGATCATGCTAAAAGTTGGTGGTAATGATAGAGTAGAAAGGAGCTGCCCACAAGTTAGTTAAACTAACTGATGGGCAGCTCCTTTTCTATACATTATCGAAGAACAAAATAAAGTGAAACTTCCATGAGTGGGTGTTTTCTCTCATATCCCCCACTCATAAAAAATAGAACAAAGGCTAAGATCGCAACGTCCTGTTGCAACGCCTTTGTGACCGACATCCTCGAAAAAGGAGAACACTTTTTCTTCGTGCGATGCTGATTCAAGAAGCTTTCCTTATCCTGTCGGCCCGAACCAATCGGACATTTGACTTTCAGTTATCCCCACCTAGACTTCTTCGATTCCTCTTACTCTTGAGGTGGGGGTCTTACTGCCAGTTAGATGTAGGATAAACATATTCAAGGGTGCTCCTCCATCTGTTATATAAATCCAGGTGGATCTTTTAATCTAATCTGATTAGAGTTATTCCACTTTTATTTAATTTGTTCAAAAAAGTGAAGGCCAAATGCATCCGTTGCTTGTCTAATAGATGAAGAGAAAAATAACTAACCATACTATGTTTACTGATTATTCATGATAGAAAAAGGAGCAGACAAATGCATATTTTGGAAAAATAGTCAACGGGAAGAACAGATTGGATGGGAAAAATGATTTTGAATTCAACATGTTCACAAAATAAAGGGTTTATTCTTGTGCTGTTTTTTTTAGGCTGGTTCTTCTCTTGTTTTTATTGAAAAATGCTAAAAAGATTGGAAGACTAGTCAGCCTATTAAGGTATGGGTTTTCCTATCGTAAAGGATCGGAGGAATAAAAGGTGAACACGACAAAACGATTAAACAAATTAAAAACATATATGGAAAAAGAGAACGTAGAAGCGGTACTTGTAACAGACCCGTATAACCAGTGCTATCTGACGGGATTTGAGATTATTACATATTCACGACCAATCTTTACTATTGTGACAAAGCATGAATCGATATTGATTGTTCCTGGACTAGAGGAACAGCACGCAAAAGCAACCGCAGTATATGATCGTTTGTTAGTTTATTACGAACATCCTGAAAAAGCGGAGGAAAGTATTGATCCGATGCAATTAATTGAACGTTGCTTAGGACCACTAAATGGAAACAAGAAGATCGGCATTGAATTCCTCTCGATGCCATTTGGTTTAGCCAGCTATCTGCAAGCAAAAAATTGGGAACTGCTAGATATAACAGCAGAAATGATTCACCAGCGCTCTGTTAAGGACGACCAAGAATTGGAAAAGCTGCGGAATTCTAGTTTATTAGCATCCTATTCGATACAGGCATCGTTGCAAGCACTTAAAGTCGGTATGACAGAATTAGAAATAGAAAGTATTGGTTCACAAGCATTATATCAGGAAGCTCCTAAGTTGTTTCCAAACTCAGCCGTGATGACTCGCGGTATGTGTCCTTCTGGTATAGAGCGTACGGTTATGCCTCATGTGTTTTCAAATTTGAAAAAAGTAGAGGCTGGTGATGTTTTAATTATTACAAGAATTTCTTCGCTAGATGGATATAAAGGAGAGTGTGAGCGTACATGCTTTGTCGGAGAGCCGACTGAAAAGCAAAGAGAGCTATTTAATATCATGCTGAAAGCACAGCATGCAGCCTTACAAATAATAAAAGCTGGTGTGAAAGCAAGTAAAATAGACGCAGCAGCACGCTCGGTGATACATGAAGCAGGCTATGGTAAATTCGCAATCCATGGAGTTGGGCATAGTATCGGACTCAGCCTTCACGAAGCGCCATACTTCCGCTTTGATGAAGACTTTATCTTGCAGGAGGGAATGGCGTTTACAGTCGAACCAGGCATCTATGTACCGGGAATAGGTGGATTTCGTCATTCCGATACAATTATCGTCACAAAAGATGGCTATGAAATGCTGACAAATTGTCCGCGGTCTATCGATGAACTGATATTTTAATATAAAGGAACAGCCTTATATCCTCTATTTATTTTAGATGTTCGTCATATATTTATTTTAAGATGTTCGACATTTCCATTATAACAATGAGGAATTTTTGTATAGAAAAGAGCTGTCCACAAGTGAGTTAAAAACTTGTAGACAGCTCTTTTATTCTATCATTACCTCCAATTCGATTGACCTGCTAATTCAATTGAATGTAAGTGGCCATTATTATGAATGCCGATTCTAATGGTTTCTTTTCCTGGACTACTGAATTGATAAACCCCCCATTGGCTATCGGCATTAGGCTTATAATTGGAAAGGTCGACTCCCAATACTTCCTGTACAACAGGCTTTGCAATAGCAACAATTTGTTCATTTGTTAGTTGGTTCTTTTCATTTTGTGGTTCTCCAGGAACATTCACTTCGTAAACTTTCCCGGATTTTTCTCCGATAGTGGCAAAGGTCGATTCCTTCTCGTTAACATATGTGCTTCCGTAATTGTTGGTAATTTCTATAATTTTACCAACAACCCAACGTTCTTCTTCCGACTCATTAAATTTGACTTTTATTGCTCTCGTAAATGGTTCTAATGTTGTATTTGGTATAATTTTCACTGCTTTTTCAGCAGCGGAAATGATGCGCTTATCGACATCTGTTGGTTTGAAATTGATTCGATAACCGAGGACTTTATTCGTTTCTGCTTCTAACGTGATAGATTGTTGATACTTACTATCTTTATCATCGCCATAAAATCTGAACTGCTTTTCCCCTTTATTCCAAAAATAATTCAGTTCATTCACTTGGAATGTTGATTTGCTATTGATTTTTTTTACTGCAGATTGTGCCGATTCTAAATATTTTTTGTAATTTCCTGTTATTTCAGCAACCTTAAACGTCAAATTAATATGAATAACTTCTCCTGTTTTAGCATCTACATGAACATAGGCATCGCTTCGTAGGAAATCTTCACTCATTTTCGTTTGAAAAACATAGCGATTATCCATTTTTTCTACTTTATCCAGTTTGAAAGCTTTCCCGTTGCCATGCTGCTCAATTGCTTTGTTTGCTGCATTCACATATTTTTGATCTACTTTTGTGATGTCCAGCACCTTATTCACTTCAGCTGCACTTACTCTCGTACCTGTTTCGAATTCAGTCCCTAGCACTGGTGTAGCAGATAAGACGCTTAAAGCTAGAATAGATGTCAGGATTTTCTTTGTTGGTTTCATTTTCAATACTCTCCTTCGTTTTGTTTTTCTCTTCATCTATTAGACAAGCAAAGGATGCATTTGGCTTTCACTTTTTAAAAAAATTAATATAAAGTGAAACTTCCATCAGTGGGGGTTTCCTCTCATCCCCATTTATAAGAAGTAGAACAAAGGCTAAGATCGCAACGTCCTCGAAAAAGAAGCGCACTTCTTCTTCATGCGATGCTAATTCAAGAAGCTTTCCTTATCCTGTCTGCCCGGAACCAATCGGACATTTGACTTTCAGTTATCTCCCACCTAGACTTCTTCGATTCCTCTTACTATTGAGGTGGGGGTCTTACTGCCAGTTAGATGTGGGATAAAAGATCAATTACTTCAATCAGATGAGCGGCAAAAAGCCCCTAATTGTTCGTATTATTTAAGATTAATCTTTATTTCTTATTCCCAGAACGTTCCTTGCTTTTAAACATGGTAGGTATCCTTCATATCACTTTTTTCATACATTTATTTTAAAATGTCGACGTTTGCATGATAACAATGAGGAATTTTTGTATAGAAAAGAGCTGCCCACAAGTTAGGAAAAAACTTGTGGGCAACTCCTTTCTATTCTATCATTACCTCCAATTGGATTGACCTGCTAATTCAATTGAATGTAAGTGGCTATCATTATGAATGCCTATTCTAATGGTTTCTTTTCCTGGACTACTGAATTGATAAAACCCCCATTGGCTATCGGCTTTAGGCTTATAATTGGAAAGGTCGACTCCCAATACTTCCTGCACAACAGGCTTTGCAATAGAAACAATTTGTTCATTTGTTAGTTGGTTCTTTTCATATTGTGTTTCTCGAGGAACATTCACTTCGTAAACTTTCCCCGATTTTTCTCCGATAGTGGCAAAGGTCGATTCCTTCTCGTTAACATATGTGCTTCCGTAATTATTGGTATGTTCAGTAATTTTACCAACAACCCAACGTTCTTCTTCCGACTCATTAAATTTGACTTTTATTGCTCTCGTAAATGGTTCTAATGTTGTATTTGGTATACTTTTCACTGCTTTTTCAGCAGCGGAAATGATTGCTTCATCGACATCCGCTGGTTTGAAATTGATTCGATAACCGAGGACTTTATTCGTTTCTGCTTCTAACGTGATAGATTGTTGATACTTACTATCTTTATCATCGCCATAAAATCTGAACTGCTTTTCCCCTTTATTCCAGAAATAATTCAGTTCATTCACTTGGAATGTTGATTTGCTATTGATTTTTTTTACTGCAGATTGTGCCGATTCTAAATATTTTTTGTAATTTCCTGTTATTTCAGCAACCTTAAACGTCAAATTAATATGAATAACTTCTCCTGTTTTAGCATCTACATGAACATAGGCATCGCTTCGTAGGAAATCTTCACTCATTTTCGTTTGAAAAACATAGCGATTATCCATTTTTTCTACTTTATCCAGTTTGAAAGCTTTCCCGTTGCTATGCTGCTCAATTGCTTTCTTTGCTGCATCCACATATTTTTGATCTACTTTTTCGATTTCCAGCTCCTTAATCGCCTCAACTGCATTTACTGTCGCACCTGTTTCAAGTTCAGCTCCTAGCACTGGTGTAGCAGAAAGGACGCTTAAAGCTAGAATAGATGTCAAGATTTTCTTTGTTGGTTTCATTTTCCATCTCTCCTTCATTTTGTTTTTTTCTTTCATCTATTAGACAAGCCAAGGATACACTTGGCTTTCACTTTTTCAAAAAATTTATATAAAAGGTCAATAACTCGAATCAGATGGGGCAGGAAGCTCCTGATTGTTCGTATTGTTTAACATTAATCTTTATTTTTCTTCCTCTGGAAGCAATTGATATTCTGAGAAAGTTCCTCACTTTTAAACATGGTAGGTATCCTTCATATCACTTTTTTTATACATTTGTTCTAAAATGTCGACGTTTGCATGATAACAATGAGGCAATTTTTTTATAGAAAAGAGCCGCCCACAAGTTAGGAAAAAACTTGTGGGCAACTCCTTTCTATTCTATCATTACCTCCAATTTGATTGACCTGCTAATTCAATTGAATGTAAGTGGCCATTATTATGAATGCCTATTCTAATGGTTTCTTTTCCTGGACTACTGAATTGATAACCCCCCCATTGGCTATCGGATTTAGGCTCATAATTAGAAAGGTCGACTCCCAATACTTCCTGCACAACAGGCTTTGCAATAGCAACAATTTGTTCATTTGTTAGTTGGTTCTCTTCATATTGTGTTTCTCGAGGAACATTCACTTCGTAAACTTTCCCGGATTTTTCTCCGATAGTGGCAAAGGTCGATTCCTTCTCGTTAACATATGTGCTTCCGTAATTATTGGTATGTTCAGTAATTTTACCAACAACCCAACGTTCTTCTTCCGACTCATTAAATTTGACTTTTATTGCTCTCGTAAATGGTTCTAATGTTGTATTTGGTATACTTTTCACTGCTTTTTCAGCAGCGGAAATGATTGCTTCATCGACATCCGCTGGTTTGAAATTGATTCGATAACCGAGGACTTTATTCGTTTCTGCTTCTAACTCGATATATTGTTGATACTTATTATCTTTATCATCGCCATAAAATCTGAACTGCTCTATGCCCCCTTTAAACCAATTATATTGCATTTCATTCACTTGGAATGTTGATTTGCTATTGATTTGTTTTACTGCGGATTGTGCCGATTCTACATATTCTTTATAAGATCCTGTTACTTCATCAGCCTTAAATCTCAAATTAATATGAAAGACTTCTCCCGTTTTAGCATCTACATAAACAGAGACATCGCTTCGTAGGAAATCTTCACTCATTTTCGTTTCAAAAACATAGTGATTATCATGTTTTTGTACTTTATCCAGCTTGAAAGCTTTCCCGTTGCTATGCTGCTCAATTGCTTTCTTTGCTGCATCCACATATTTTTGATCTACTTCTTCGAAGTCCACCTCCTTAATCGCATCAACTGCACTTACTAACGATTTTACAAACGAGGCAAATGTTGGCGATGTAGCTGCTCCTAATGCAACGGCAAGCACAATTCCTGCAGCAACCACTGCGATGTTCTTTAAGAATCTTTTCGTCCGGGTTGTTTTTCTCATCTCTCGTTTTGCTTGTTGAATGCCTAACTTGCTTCGCTGCTGTAATTCTGAAGGAATCTCGATGGTTTCTATTTCTTGAGTCACTTTTTTCGCTGCTTTTTTACTCATGAGATTTCACCTCTCTTTACACAATGACGGAGTTTTTTTAATCCTCTATACAAAGTAGTTTTTGTCGTCCCTAAAGGCAATTCCATAATTTCAGCAATCGTTTGAAGCGTATAATCAAAATAGTATTTTAGCATAATTACAGTTTTTTCATTATCTTCTAACGTATCTAGCAAATCTTGCAGCGTAATAGTTAGGAGAATATCATCGTCACTGCTGCTATCTATTTGTTCTATTAACTCGGGTTTAAACGCAATCACTTTCTTTTTTTGCCGCAGCAAATTAATCGAACAATTGATCGTAATTCTAATTAACCATGTTTTAAAATAAGCTGGTTCTCTTAACTTCTGTATAGATTTAAAAGATTGATACGCCGTTTCCTGCACGACATCAAGCGCATCATCCTGATTTTTCACATATACAAAGGCAGTGCGATAGATTGCTTCCTCATAATGTTGAAATAATGTAAGATATGCCTTATCGTTGCCTTTTTGCGCTTTCTTCACAAGCTTTTCGATATCCATGTAGTTGATTCAACTCTCTTTCCGTCTCATACATTAGACAAACGTGGAGAGCATTTGGCTTTTATTATTTTTTATTTTTCTTTTCAATCGAAAAAATTATTTAATCGTTTTCAGATTCTAACATAGCATATTACTAACAAACATACTGACACTGAAACGTTCTAATGACCTTGAATAAACACCGTTGATTTAAAAGAGTAATCCTTGCTGATATTTTATTAAAGAAAAGCCGTTTCGCTATTAGAGAAACGGCTTTTTACTATACCTGTCCTAGTGTATTGTTCACTCGTTGAAAGAATGTGGGTGTAAATTGAGTCCGTGAACAAATACTAACTGTTGAAATGGCTATTTCTTGTTGTTGGGAACAGCAGAACAAATATGTGTATTTATTTATAAAAGCGAAAGTTTGTGAAACATATTTAAACTTAGGGAGAATTAGTCGGATAAAGTGAAACTTCCATCAGTGGGGGTTTTCTCTTATCCCCCACTGATGGTTAGTTGAACCAATCGGACATTTGACTTTCAGTTATCCCCCACCTAGCGCTTCTAATTCCTCTTACTCCCCGAGGTTGGGGTCTTACTGCCAGTTAGATGTGGGATATAATTTGGTTGACTTTGAAAAACTGGGGGCATATTTCTTATAAAGGAGACCGTACATGGAGATCTTAATATCGATATTGATTCTACTTGTATTATTATTAGTGACAAATGTCCTAGCACATTATATTTCTTTCATCCCGATTGCTCTCATTCAAATTGCAGTTGGAATGATAGTTGCTTTAGCAGCAAAGAATTTCACCATTGAAGTTGAAGCGGAATGGTTTTTGCTATTGTTTATTGCACCGTTACTTTATTATGATGGAGCACATTTTCCTCGTGAACAATTATGGAAAATGCGATTACCCATTTTAGGAAACGCTATTATATTAGTATTATTAACGACTATTGTTGGCGGTCTATTTGTGCACTGGATGATTCTGTCGATTCCTTTAGCGGGTGCCTTTGCTTTAATGGCTATTTTATCGCCTACTGACCCAGTGGCGGTAAATGTCATCGCTAAACGGGTTCATATTCCAGATCGTATTATGAATTTAGTTCGTGGGGAATCTTTAATCAATGATGCATCGGGGTTAATCGCATTTAAATATGCAGTTGCGGCGATTGTAACAGGTTACTTTTCATTGAAATCAGCAACAAATGATTTTATTTATATGTTTTTTGTTGGTGTATTTATTGGGATATTCGGTGCATTAGTAATATTTTTGATACGTCTTCATTTTCGTCGTATAGGAATTGTAGATTTAACATTTTACGTCCTGCTACAAGTTCTAACACCCTTTATTTTATTTTTGATAGCAGAAGAAGTGTTTCATGCATCAGGGGTAATTACCGTTGTAACAGGAGGAATTATTTCAGCAATTATTAAAGAAAAGACCGAAAGTATCATTGCACAAGAACAAGTGGTGACAGAACATGTTTGGTCAATTGTGAATTTTATATTAAATGGCGTTATTTTCCTTTTACTAGGACTGATGTTACCTTCTGCCACAAATTCTATACTGGTAAGCGAAGAAATTCACAATAGTATCCTTATTTTATATGTGCTAGGAATTGGCTTGATGGTGTTCGTAATCCGTTTTGCTTGGATGATGTTCTTTCATGTAATGGATAAAAAAATATTTAAGAGCAAAGAAACAGTGACAATGAAAGATCATATTGTGACAACGCTTGTTGGAGTTCGTGGTACTATCACGATGGTCGGGATATTATCATTACCTCTAATAACAAATCAAGGAGAATTATTCCCGGACCGTCAATTACTCATCTTTTTAGCTGCAGGTGTTATTTTATTTACCTTGGTAATGGCCACCATATTTTTACCTTTATTAAACGCTCAAGAAACAGCCCAACAGTCAAATTTAATTGATGAAAAACGAAAAATGATAAAACATGCGATTCGTAGTATTCAACGTGAAACGGTTGAAGAAAATGCTCCTATAGCTCTAAGGTTAATGAATCAATATAACACAATGTTATTGAATATTGAGCGAAAACAGTCAGAGGAAGCACTTCAAGCGTACAAGCAACAAATACTGGAAGCTAGAAAAATTGGGATGGAGTTAGAAACAATTTATACGAATCAATATATGGCTAAGCATGAATTAAATGAATCAATTCAACATGAAATTGAGTATATTCTTAAAGAAAGAAAAGATATGTTGAATAATCAGCCATTTACTTTGTTAAAACGTCGTTTACGTTATTTTTTACATGAACGGAAGATGAGCAAACTACCTGCCAATGTTGTAGAACAAATGATTACTGTAAAAAAAGATTTAAAAAAATATGTGTCATCCTCAATTGTAAAGCATGTTCGTGAAACGAATGAATTTTCTTTAGATATTGCGCAAAAAGTGGAGATGTATTATCGTCACTTACAATATGCTTCTTATAAAATGGATTCTTCAAAACAGGAAGAACAAAAAGAATACTTAGCATTAATAGCAATTGAAGCACAAAGAAATCTTATCAATGAATGGTATCAAGCTGGTAATATAAATAATGAATTAGCAAAAGAATTAAGAAGATTTGTACATAACTTAGAAAGTGTTATTTTACTTGAGGAGGAAGAATAAGAAAAAGTATCATTTTTTTAAAAAAGCAGCTAAGGAAATTTGTTTCATTTTTCTTAGCTGCTTTCGTTTTAAGGACTTATCAGACAGCCCCCTCTTCCTTACATTGGCCCCCAATTGATCATGACGCCAATTGCTAAAAAGATAATCCCTATAATTGTCCAAATAAGTAATAATGGCATCACAAATTTTATCCACTTTGGCCATGGGACGCCTGCAATAGCAAGATTCGCCATTAAAATACCAGACGTTGGTGTGATCACATTTGTAAAGCCGTCTCCCATTTTATATGCCTGTACGGCTACTTGCCTTGGTATTTCCATAATATCGGCAAGCGGCGTCATAATCGGCATCACAATAACTGCTTGTCCACTGCCTGACGATACGAAGATATTAAAAATTTCATTCGCAATAAACATCGCAATGGCTCCGCTGACACTTGAAAATGGTTCCATGGCAATCGCCATTGCTTGAACGATGGAGTCTAGTATTTTCCCATTTTCCAAGATCACCACGACTGAACGTGCCATTCCAATAATTAATGCGCCATAGACCAATCCCCGCGCACCGTTAAAAAACTCTTGAACAAGTTTGTTCGGCGTTATTTTTCCTATAAAAGCTGTTCCCACTGCGATAATAAGGAAAATAGCCGCCATTTCATTTAATGCCCATCCGTATTTAAAGACGCCAAAAACGTAAAGGCCGATGCCTAGCACAAGCCAACCAAGCACTAATTTATGCAAGCTTGTAAGGGCTACTTCCTTATTCAAATCATTCTTTTCATCAACTTTTGGAAATGGATTATTTCCAAGCACACTCTTTGCAGGATTTTTCTTAATCTTCTTTGCATACCAAACAATGTAAATAATAGTAGATAATAGGACTGCAATATAAATAATCACCCGAAAGCCAATTCCTGAAAATAGCGGCAGCTGCGCTATTCTTTGTGCCGTTCCAGTCGTAAGTGGGTCAAGAAAGGCGGTATTGAAACCTGCATATGCGCCTAGATAAATGATAGAAACACCAACAATTGCATCTAATTTCATTGATCTTGCTAAAATAATCCCGATTGGGATAAATGCAATAACAGCATTCACAATGATACCAAGTGTACCAAAGATAGAAAACAGAATACATACTGCTGTAATTAAAAAGACTTCTCTATTTTTTGATTTTTGAATTGTTTTCATGATAAGAGCATCAATCGCTCCTGTTGATTCTATCACTGCAAACGAACCACCAATGATTAATACGAGAAAAATCAAAGGTGCCGAATCAATCATCCCTTGCTGAATTGCTAGAAAAACGTCCATTATTCCAGCTGGTTCTGCATCTATTTTCGCATAACTATTTGGGACAACAGTCGTAATCCCATCTACTTCTTTTCTCTCAAATTCACCAGAAGGGATCACATACGTCAAAATCGATATGAGTACTAAAATGCCAAATAAAATGACGTATGCATCTGGTATCCCCCATTTCTTTTTTACTTTTGCTTCTTCAGCCTTTGTCATCGTTTCTCCTCCAATTTTTTGTTTTCTGTATTAACTTGCTGCCGTACTAAAGCACATAAAAAAAGTATAAGTGCCTATCCTGATCCATGCCAATGGACAAAGGATAGTAAATTATCTGAACATTCTTGAGATAATAATCATCACGTATCATTCGACAGCATCTAAAACGTTAATATCTTACAATTTATGGCTTTCCCCCTTTAATTCTTAAAAATAAAGAATTTTTAGTTGATGATCATTATATTAAAGCTTATAATTTATTTCAATAGGAATGTTGTAAAAACTTTAAAAAGGGGTTTGCCGATGAATTATATGAAAAGGACGGAGCTTCACCACGATAAATTGACAAAAGGTTTAAAAAAAGTAGCAGAAGCATTATTAACTGATCCAATCCCTTTTGCAACTTTCTCTGCAAAAAAAATCGCCTCGTTATTGGATGTAAGTGAAACGATGGTTATTCGGTTTTGCAAAGCGATTGGCTACGATGGCTATAGTGAGCTGCAAAAAGATGTTCAGCAGACACTCCTATCTTTATACGGATCAATTGATCAACCAGCAGCTGACACAAATAACAATACATTCGCACAAATTATGGCAATGGATCAAAAAAATATTGCTGCTACTGCTGCATCTATCGATTGGACAATAGGATCACAAATTGTAGAGGCGCTCGTGGGAGCAAAGCAAATTAAAGTGGTTGGCTATTATCACTCTTTTTCATATGCGCATTGGTTCTCTTTTCTTTTACACTTTTTATTAAAAAATACGTATTTATATCGACCCGAGACAGATATGAATATTGGAGAAAAAGGCAAAGAACATTGTCTTGTCATTTTCTCTTATTATCGCTACGCTTTGGATTCGATACGTCTTGTAGAAGAGGCTAAACAAAACGGAAATACGATTATTGTCATTACCGATTCAAAGCTCTCGCCAGTCGCAAAATACGGGGACTATGTGTTAAACATTCAAATTTCTCAAAAATCTATTTTAGAAAAAGGCCCAGTTACCTTTTCTGTTCTGAACACACTTATTTTACATATTGCCCAAAAAGTGCAAAAGCTCGATTTCGTCAATCCAACGAATAAATACTATATCGAGTAGATTTAGGGAATGGTGAAGAAATTTTTAACGAAAAATGAAAGGATGAAACCACTTGAGTTCATTTAGGGAAAGAATTTTAGAAACATTTCAACACCTCCATACCCATCCGGAGATTAGTTGGGAAGAAACAGAAACAACAGCATATATCAAACAACATCTTGAAGCAGCGGGATGTAAAGTACAAACATTTCCTGATTGCACAGGAGTGATAGGCGATTTTGGAAACTTTAATGGCCAAAATCCGATTATCGGCATTCGCGCTGATATGGATGCTTTATGGCAAGAAGTTGACGGAACATTTCAAGGGAATCATTCTTGTGGACATGATGCGCATATGACAATGGTGCTTGGCGTCCTTTGGAAGCTTGCGGAAGATCCATCCCTTAAAGAAAAAGTTGCTGTCCGCTTCATCTTTCAACCCGCAGAGGAAGTTGGTACAGGAGCGTTAAAAATGACAGAAAAAGGCGTTATTGATGATGTCGACTATTTATTTGGCATTCATTTGCGTCCTGCCCAAGAAACACCAAATGGATATGCAGCCCCTTGTATTGTTCATGGCGCAACCGGTTCTTTGGAAATCGCCATTTCCGGCGATGATGCCCATGGGGCAAGACCACACCTAACGAGCAATGCGATTGAAGTCGGTACGCATATCGTAAATGCAATAAATATGATTCACTTGGATCCAAGAGTTCCACATTCCGTTAAAGTGACAAAGTTTCAAGCAGGAGGAAAAAATACAAACATCATTCCAGGGCAAGCGACATTAGCAATCGACCTTCGTGCTCAAACAAACCAACTAATGAAACAGTTGGAGGAAAAAGTCCAAGACATACTGAAAGCGACCGAAAAGCTCTTCCAATCACCGATTTCTATTATCGACCAAAACGGAATCGTTGCTGCTGAAGTGAACAAAGAAGCGGAAGACATTGCAAGTACAGCTATTCAACATGTTCTCGGCCAAGATAAGCAGACTCCTCCACTCGTTACACCTGGAGGCGATGATTTTCATTTTTACACCATTAAGAAGCCTACATTAAAAGCGACAATGATCGGGCTTGGCTGTGATTTAAAACCTGGACTGCATCATCCGAAAATGACGTTCGATCGCGAAGCATTATTCAACGGTATTGATGTTTTAACTGAAATCATTCATTTAACGACCAAAAAAGGAGCTGTTGACGCATGAAGCCTATCCAGATAAAAGAAGTCATTCTTCATACGATTAAAATGAAGCTAAAAACACCATTTACAACAAGCTTTGGTACGATGAGCGAAAAACACGTTTGTTTAGTTGAAGTGATCGATGAATCAGGTTTATCAGGATGGGGAGAAACGGTTACAAGCGATGAGCCTTATTACAACGAGGAAACAACCTTTACTGCAACGTATATTTTAAGAGAATTTCTGATACCAAAAGTGATGCATCAAACCATTCAGCACCCTGCCGACGTACACGACATGCTTACATTTGTCCGAAGGCACAACATTGCAAAAGCTGCTTTAGAAACAGCAATTTGGGATGTATTTGCTAAGAAAAATAATCAATCACTGGCACAATTGATTGGCGGCAAAAACACTGCGATTGAAGTTGGAAAAAGTATTGGCATCCAACGTTCTCCTCAAGAGCTGGTAGAAAAAGTAGGCGAATATGTCGAAGAAGGCTTTAAAAAAATCAAGGTGAAAATTGCACCTGGCTATGACCTTGACTATTTAGAAGCTGTCCGCAGCCGCTTTCCATCTATTCCATTAATGGCAGATGCCAATTCCGCGTATACGCTGAAAGATGTTGCTCATCTAAAAGATATGGACAAATTTGATTTAATGATGATCGAACAACCGTTGGCACATGACGATATAATTGACCATGCTGTCTTACAAAAAGAAATGGCAACACCGATCTGCTTAGATGAAAGCATTCATAGCTTGGAGGATGCTAGAAAAGCACTGTCACTTGGCAGCTGCCGCATTATCAATATTAAAATTGGTAGAGTTGGCGGACTTGGAGAATCGATTCGCATACACGATCTATGTCAAGAAAATGGGATACCAGTATGGTGCGGCGGTATGCTTGAAACTGGCATCGGACGCGCACATAACGTTGCGATGACCGCCCTTTCCAACTTTACTATTCCAGGAGATACTGCACCTTCCTCCCATTATTGGGATGAAGATATTATCGTTCCTGAAGTCGTAATGGAAAAAGGGTTGATTGCAGTACCTATTGGACTTGGCATCGGTTTTGAAGTGGACAGAGAAAAAGTGGAAGAACGCTTGATAAAGAGCGAACGTATTAGCACGGTAGAAAACTGGCATCCGATTCCATAATACGAGAATTCCGCACAAATAATGTGCGGAATTCTGTTATAAAATTAATATAGAATCAGACACGTATGATCGTACTTTGGTGTTCTTTAATGAAACTTTTAGTAATTAAATTTAATGACACGGAAGTCATACGATCTATCATTAAACAATTTTTTTCACACACTATTTTCCAAATATCTATTGACACTAAAAATTGTACTATGCTAACATTATGTCCATACGATATTCAATTTTTAAGAAAGGGAGGCTACGATGATGAAAAAATTACTGCATTTGCTTGTAAACCGTAAACAAATTACATATGAACGTAGCCTGTCGATATAAGTCTTTCTTTTTCATTGAATCATGTTTTACTTTTATGGAAAATAATGACACAGGTTGCCTAATATCAATCTGTGTCTTTTTTGTGTGAAGGATAGTTGCGTACACATAAAGTTGGCGCACTATCCTTCTTTTTTTATCCTTTTTTTGGGGATAACAGCATAACGTGCAAGCTGTTCTGCAGCGGGGTCCCCCCCTTTCCTGCTGACAGTGAAAGCACACGAACATGCTGTTTCTCATAGATCATTTTATTCATAGAGGAGGAAGGTACAATGAGACCAATGTATGTGCTGCTAATGGAAGCGATGGAGCTAGAGAGTGGATAGCAAAACGAGGAATCTTCAAAAAAGCGATGTTGTAAAGTACAACAACTGCTTTTTTGAGCTTAACGAAAAAGGAGGATTTGCTCCGTGTTTACTGTATTACAAAAATTAAACTGGTTTTTTAAAAAACATTGGAAAAGATATATCATTGCGCTTGTATTGTTAGGTATTGCAAACGTACTTGAGGTCATTCCACCGTTCATTCTCGGTTCAGCGATTGATCACATATTTCTTAGCTCGCTAACAATGCAAACGTTACTCTTATATATTGGTATTTTACTTGGCGGCGCCATTATGAATTATGGGATTACGTTCGTATGGCAATACCAATTGTTTGGCGGTGCATTTATCGTTGAAAAAACATTGCGTTCCCGCTTATTTCGACATTTATTAAAAATGACGCCAACCTTCTTTGAAAAGAATCGAACAGGCGATTTAATGGCAAGAGGAACAAACGATTTAAAAGCAGTTTCTATGACAGCCGGTTTCGGGATGTTAACCCTATTTGATTCAACTTTATATATGATTACGATTTTATTGACGATGGGTTTTCTCGTTTCATGGAAGCTCACAATCGCGGCTGTTCTTCCATTGCCACTGCTCGCTTGGATTATGAGGCTATTAGGAGAGAAAATTCATACACGCTATATGACAGCACAAGATGCGTTCGGAAAGTTGAATGACCACGTATTAGAGACGGTTGCTGGAGTACGTGTCATTCGTGCCTATGTACAAGAAAGAGCAGATGAAGCACGTTTTCGAGAAATGACTGAAGATGTGTATGAGAAAAATATTCATGTCGAACGAATCGATGCCCTATTCAATCCGTTGACAAAAGTCATTACCGGATTGAGCTACATGATTGGACTTTCGTACGGAGTATATTTAGTCTTTCACCAAGAGATTACGCTCGGCCATCTCGTTTCCTTCAATATGTATTTAGGAATGCTTATTTGGCCAATGTTTGCTATTGGTGAATTAATGAACGTCATGCAGCGTGGAAATGCATCATTAGATCGTGTACAGGAAACATTGGATTATAAAGAGGATGTGAAGGAGCCTACATCACCAAAAATAGTAGATCAATTAGATGCGATACAATTTGCTGATCTGAGCTTCCGATATCCTTCAGCAAAAATCGATAACCTGTCTCATCTTTCCTTGCACATAAAGAAAGGCGATACGATTGGTGTTGTAGGGAAAACAGGCAGCGGCAAAACAACCCTTATTAAACAGCTTCTTCGTGAATATCCATTAGGTGATGGAGAGCTGGAGATTTCTGGACATAGCATTGCTAAATTGCCAAAAGATCGAGTGCTAAGCTGGATTGGCTATGTACCACAAGATCACGTTCTCTTTTCAAGAAGCATTAGAGAAAATATTTTATTCGGAAATGAGAATGCTTCAGACAAAGAATTAAAAAAAGCGATCAAGCTCGCTGCTTTTGATAAAGATTTGGAAATGCTTCCTGAAGGAGTAGAAACACTCGTCGGTGAAAAAGGAGTAGCGCTGTCAGGAGGCCAAAAACAACGCATCTCTATCGCTAGAGCGCTTATTAAAGATCCTGAGCTACTCATCCTAGATGACTCATTGTCTGCTGTAGATGCAAAAACCGAAGCAAGCATTATTCAAAACATTCGCGAGGAAAGAAAAGAAAAAACAACCATTATTACAACACATCGCTTATCGGCTGTAGAACATGCCGATTGGATTATTGTATTAGAGGATGGAAAAGTGGCAGAAGAAGGCATGCATCTTGAATTGTTGGCAAAGAATGGCTGGTATAAAGAACAATTTGATCGCCAGCAATTGACAGAGGAGGTGCATGCATAATGGTCGGAAAAAGATTATGTCAATATGCATTCGCTTTTAAGGGGCTCATTATCGCTGCTCTCGTAATGCTGGCAATATCCGTTAGCGCTGATGTCCTTGGGCCATTCATTGCAAAAAAAGTGATAGATGATCATATTTTGGGCATTGAGGACCATTGGATGCAAACAAGTCAAACAGACGCTTCCGTTGCCTATCAAGGAGTAAACTATGTTAGACAGTCCTATCTCGATAAGCAACAAGCGGTAAAAAGTGAAAAGGCAACAATTCTTCAAGTAGAACGCAGCTTTTATTTTGTTCATGAAGAAGTGCCTTTTGAGGGAAATCGTTCTATCAAAAATGGAAAACTCATCGTTGCTTTTCGTGGTGAAACTACGGCATATGATGCTGATAAGCTCTCCATATCGGAAACACTTGCGTTTTATCAGCCGGAAATTCCTCATATGGTGAAGCTGATGATCATTTATTTTAGCCTATTTATCATTGCGGCAGTCTTTCATTATGGACAATATTTTTACTTGCAAAAAGCCGCTAATCGCATCATTCAAAAAATGCGCATCGATGTATTCGGCCACATTCAACGATTGCCAATTCGTTATTTTGATAATCTTCCCGCTGGAAAAGTCGTTGCCAGGATTACAAACGATACAGAAGCAATCCGTGATCTTTATGTTGCTGTCTTATCGACCTTTTTTACAAGCGTTATTTCCATGACAGGGATTTTTGCGGGGATGTTTATCTTAGATGTAAAGCTGGCACTTCTATGTTTGCTATTGCTGCCAATATTAACCACTTGGATGATTATCTACCGTAAATATGCATCAAAGTATAATCATGTGATTCGTTCGAAAGTAAGTGAATTGAACGCGATGATGAATGAATCGATTCAAGGAATGACGATTATTCAGGCGTTTCGCCGTGAAGAAAAAATGCAGAAGGAATTTGAAGCTGTAAATGAGACGCATTTTCAGTACCAAAATAAGCTGTTATCCTTAAATGCGCTGTCTTCCCATAATATTGTTGGGATATTAAAAAATCTGATTTTCGTAGCATTTATTTGGTACTTCGGAAGTGGTGCAATTGAAGCGCACTCAGCAATCACAATTGGGGTCCTCTACGCATATGTTCAATATATTAATCGCTTGATGAACCCAATCACCGATATTGTCAATCAGTTCAGTAACTTAGAGCAAGCCCTCGTTGCTGGTGAGCGTGTGTTCCGTTTACTTGATGAAAAAGGTGAAGACGTGTGCGACGAAAAAATAACGCGTTATCAAGGCAACGTTACTTTTGACCACGTCTACTTTGGCTACAAAGGAGACGATTACGTCTTGAAAGATATTCACTTTGAAGCGAAAAAAGGAGAAACGATTGCACTCGTTGGACATACTGGATCAGGAAAAAGCTCGATTATGAATGTATTGTTTCGTTTCTATGATAGTAAGAAAGGCGAGATTCGCATTGACGGACGAAACATTAAAGATATTCCAAAGCAAACATTGCGTGAGCATATGGCAATTGTACTGCAAGATCCCTATTTATTTACAGGGACAATTCGTTCGAATGTGAGCTTAAATGATCCTCGGATCACCCCTGAAAGAGTAGATGAAGCTTTGAAGGCGGTTGGTGCAGATCAAGTCTTTAAAAATCTTGAAAATGGCTATGATGAACCAGTCGTTGAAAAAGGCAGTACGCTTTCTTCTGGACAGCGTCAGCTCATTTCCTTTGCTCGTGCGTTGGCTTTTAACCCAGCGATCTTAATTTTAGATGAAGCAACGTCAAGCATTGATACAGAAACAGAAATGATTATTCAAGAAGCGATGGAAGTGCTTAAAAAAGGCAGAACTACCTTTATCATTGCCCATCGCCTATCCACCATTAAAAATGCTGATCAAATTCTCGTTTTAGATCGGGGACAAATTGTCGAACGCGGCAATCATAGCGAACTGATGGATAAAAAAGGAAAATATTATCAAATGTATCAATTGCAGCAAGGACAGCCGAACAATCAAGCAGGGTAACAAAAATAGTGCTCCAATTAAACGGAGCACTATTTTTCGTATATTTAAAACATCAAGTACTGTTCATACTTTATGCTTTAACCTGATCCACGATATCATTCATCGTTTTGGTCTGATCTATTTGCATCGAAAGGGTGATGACATAACCATCAGGGTCACACAAAAAAAGTTCACGAGCATTCCATGGCCGCTCGATAGGCCCTTCTATTACGTTTGCGCACATCTTGCTTGCTCTTTCAGCATAACTTTCAATATCTTCTACTGTAAAGTTGAGAACAATCCCTTTTCCAGTAGATTCCTGATCGATTTTTTCTGACACCAACATGATGTCTTGATACTTGTTCCCTCGAATATGAGCCATTATCGTATTACCATCTCCGTCCGGCAGCTCAAATACGGAATCAAAATGAAGTACTTCTTTGTACCAATTAAGAGAACTTTCCATATTGTTTACTGAAAGTTTAACAAACAACGGCATCGGATAAGCTTCCATTATCCTTCTCTCCCTTCACTAAGATACCTTTAATCTAAAGTATCACGTAACGAGGGAGTCAAGGATTTTTTTATAATGATTTTTCCATGACAAATTTATCATACGGCAAGTCAGGGAGGAAACGTTCTTCTACGATTTCATAGCCCTTTTTTTCGTACATTTTAACTAAATAAGGGTGGCTTTGAGCGACTGTCAGCCTGATCTTTATTTCACCCATTTTTGACAGTTTCTTTTCTCCATCTTTCATTAAATTTGTCCCAATCCCTATCCCTTTATAAGCAGATTTAACAGCCAACCTACTTAAAACATAACACTGCCAATCACGATGATACTTTAACCTAACTGTACCTAAAATATGGAAAGAACCTGCTTCTTTGGCCGTCACTAATATCGATTCATTTATCCAATGTTGAACTCCTGTATTGATACTTTTGGCGCGCTCGCAGGAAGCCCTAACTTTTCATTTTCTTCGTAAGCATCACGGTAAACGTCTACTAAACTTTCTGCCTCATCAACTCTTGCATTTTCTATGATGATCTTCATAACCTCACCCCTATACTCAAAATCATATCTTTGTCTTTAATGATAACGTACATTTTTCTAAAAATAAGGGGCTCTTTGGCCCCTATTATAAAGGTGGTAAGGGATGTTCCTATCATCTTAAAACATCATTCTATATCCTTATTTGCTTTGTAGTGTCTTTGTCCATCTTAATATTCCTTTTATCTCTATGCAAAACGATGTTCCCGATCACGATCAAGCTAGCTGTCAAAAGCAGTAACACGATACTGCCTGTTGTAAACTGTACATACTGATTGTCTAGCAACGCTTGCGTTTCACCATTCATGATCTTGGCAATATGAAAATAAGTAAACGGCGACAAATGGGCGAATTGCGGAAATAGTTGCGTTCCTATGAAGTAGCCAGCAATAACAAGGATGGTAACGAACGTAACCAAACTGAATTGATTTTTTATCCACACAGAACAAAAAATAGTTAAAGTAAGCAAGAACATCAATACAATTAAAAATAAGACAATGCTTTGGACTACATATTCACCAATTGGGATAAAGTGAAAGCCCATTCCTTGTGCATAATTTCCTGTATAGGCTGGTGAATTGGCTAAACTAGCACTATCATAGACGAAAATGGGATACATCCAATCTCCAAAGCGATTAAAGATCGTCGCAATGAGTAAAGAAATGAAAACAAGCCCGACACTACCTCCAATAGCTGCCATGAACGATGATAGCCATTTTCCATTAAAAATTTGCGTACGCAAAAGTGGTTGTGTGAATAGAAAATGTAGTGTTGGACGCTTTCCTCTTTCTGCTGCCAAGCCGCCTCCTAATAATAGAAAAAACAAGACGAGGGGCACAAAAAAGTAATGCCGATCTATGTAAAGAAATAGCGAAAAAAGTCCACTGCTATCTACTTTCCGATTCTCTTCTTCCCACATTTTTTGATAATGCGCCTCATTTTCTTTCCAATAATGAAATATAGTGAGAACGTCCTCTCCTGGAAATACAGGTCGAATATGACGTTCCATCAACCATTGTTTTTCTAACAAACTAGCAGCTATTGCCATTCTCCCCGTTTTATGCTCCATCGAACCTTCAATATTACCAGTATCCAGTTCGTTGTTCGCAAACCGATTTTCGAAAAGCTGATACTCATATAATGGACGCCAATCTCCCTTTTTGTAGCCTTCAATAGCAAGATTGCTTTTAGCTAATCGTTCTTCAGCAAAGGCCAATGCTATTTCTAAATCGGCCATTAGTTCAACGAATTCTCCTGCTTCAGACATATCTTCTTTCAAAAGATCAATAAGCTTTTGAGAGTCTTTTAACTTATTAAAGTAGGCAGCTTCTTTTTCTTTTGCTTCTTGGTAAATAAGCGCATATCCGAGCGCTAGCAGCGCAACAAGAAAGATCGACACTTGCTTGACGAGCTTCTTCCGTTTCATTTTTCGCCATTCGAATATAGTAAACTGCCGCCACGTGGAGCGCTGCGGTTGAATGGCCCCGCGTCGAAAAGGTCGATAGACATGTTCCCGTGATAATCCAGCTTTTTTCTCAGGTAGTACCATGGCGGTTGCCAGCAACAAACAACTCCATGCCACTGCAGAGAGAAAGGATAACATAATCGTACTGGTAGACATTGCTTCTATCTTTGATAATAAATGCAAAACTTGAAAAGGATTAATAAGCGTTTGTAACACCTCATACTTATTTGTCACGACATAACCAAAAAGAACCGTTGTACAAATAAATAATAAAGCTCGGAAAGTCGTTGTGAGTCTTGTGCTAAAGAAAATGATAAGACTAAAAGCAAAGAGACTGGCACTAAGAAAGAGCATTGCCCCTCTTATCAAATATTCAAAAGTAGAAATCAGGTCAAAACTGTCTCCAGCAGGGACAATTTGTGGATAATGAAAGTGAATTTGACTATAACCAAACAGGATAGGGATAAGGATCCCTAAAGCAGTAACCATGATGAGAAAAAGGAACAACATCGCTAATAAGCCTACATATTTTCCGCCTAACAACCGCCATTTAGCAATTGGTTGCGTACTTAACGTTAACCATGTTTTCTGTTCTTTTTCTGCGATGATCGTAGCACCAAAGAAGAGTAGTAATAAGAGGATACCGAAAAAACCAACATGCACCGTTGCATTTGCTTTTAAAAACAAGACTGGAGATAATGGAAATTCCTCATCTTCATAAGGTAGGTTATAATCTCGAAGCCAAGCATTTTTTGCGATTGCTTTTTCTTTTTCCATTCCTTCTAATAAAGGAAATGTGCCTCCAGACTGTTCAAGCTCCTGTAAATGGATCAAGAAATCCTCTTCATGTGCGGGAATCTCACCCCATTTTTCATGATTAATTGCAACCTTCCAATGCACCAATGAAACTCCCATATCTTGCAAATGTGCAAATTGTTTTGCTTGTACATCGTCGAAACCGCTTCCTTCTTTCAGCATTTCCAGTTCTTCTTTCAAACGGTTTACTTCACGGTTAAGCGGTTCCATCTTCTTTGTAGCCCGTTCTGACATGAGAGTCTTTTGCGAATAATGGTGATAGAACATACCACCTGTGCTTAAAAGGATGACTACAAATAGCCAAAGAAGTCGTTTTTCCCGCCATACTTTCTTTAGTTCGAATTGAAGAAATCTCATGATACATCCGCCCCAAAAATTTGTTGATAACGATCTTCAGAACCGAGCATTTTTTTCTCGATATCTAATAGTTTTACTTCTTGCTCGAAGAACAATTGAAGCATATCGTGAATAGCAGTATCTTTCATATAGAGCAATAGTTGATTGTTTTCTATTTTTACTGGAATATTGTTTGCTTCTAAGAGCTTTTTTGCTTGGTGGACATTGTCAACGGTTAGTTGGTAACCAATTTTTTCATCATGAGGGATATGTTCTTGTATGATGTTGCCATCTTTCAAGAATAAGATGTCGGAAGTAACAAGGTCTATTTCAGCTAGTTGATGTGAAGATAGCATAATCGTTGTGCCTTTTTCGTATAAATCTCGTAATAGATTCCTTATTTTTATGGCGCTTGTAGGATCAAGACCATTTAAAGGTTCATCTAATATGAGCAATTTCGGTTGATTTAAAAGAGCCATTGTTAATAATAAGTGCTGTTTCATTCCGAGAGAATAATTTCCTACTTTTTTGTGTAGGTAGTCGGTCATTCCAATTCGCTCTGCAGTTTCTAACATTTGTTGTTTCGGAATTTTTTGGACGTTACTGATAAATTGAAGATGATCATAGCCCGTTAAATAATCATAGAGGACAGCGTTATCTTGCATAAAAGCAATCTCCTTGAAAATCTGAGGATTCTTATTATTTTTGCCCAAAATCGTCACAGTCCCTTGATCAGCGGTGACTAGATTAGTGATAATGTTTAAAAGTGTTGATTTTCCAGAACCGTTGGGACCAACTAAAGCAACAATTTGCGGTTGATCAATCGTAAAAGAAATACCTTTCAGTACTTTTTCTTTTCCATACGATTTGTGGATTTGATTGACTGATAGAATCATCGTTCGACCTCCTAATAAATCAAGACTATATTTATATAAAAAAGGCGCTTCACTTCCATTTATAGGGAAGGAAGAGCCTTTTTTTATAGTAAATTATTCAGATTCAGCCGGACCACCAAATGGCTTGGGTATGGTATAGGGTCTCTATATAAACCGCGGTAATACACAAGATTGCCAAAATCTGTTTCTTTATTAAAAGCTTAACCAACCTCGATAATGATGGTTGTATCTCATTTCTGAATAAAACTTATAATCGTCAAGACCTGGAATAAGCGCATCAACTTCGGCTAGTTGATGTGAAGATAAGAAGCTCTTGAATTAATTTTCATTAAAATTAACATATTTATATTTTTCTGTCAATATACATTAGCACTTACTGTTTTAAGTATGGATCGAAATATTAAAAGCATGGAAAAAACAGCATTTAAACTTGAAGAAGAATGTGGCCATCTACGCCAGCACAAAGTATAAATAAGAAATCAGTTTGTTTCCAATCGTTTTCCTTATGTGAACTTTGGATTGATTACAAAGCAGCAGGGCTTCTAACTCACTACTTTCCTATAATGAAACTTCCATGAGTGGGGGTCTTAATGCCAGTTAGATATGGGATATAAAATCGGTTTTAAAAAGCAGCTAAGAAAAATGTTGCACTTTTCTTAGCTGCTTTGCTTTAAATATTTGTCTATCCTTAATATATTTGCAAACCAATAACAGCAATAATAATAACCGCTATACAGCTAATTCTTCTCCAATCTTTTGACTCTCCAAAGAAAAGCATGCTGATAATGACGCCTCCTGCTGTTCCAATTCCAGTCCAAATAACGTATGCAACGCTAAGAGGCAAGTACTGGAAAGCAATATTTAATAAGAAGAAACTAAGGCCAAAAAATACGAAAATACCAGCTAAATCCAATAATTTTTTGTCACGGCTATAGCGATTCAAGCTCGTTACTCCTGCTATTTCAAGAAATGCGGCAAAAAATACACTTAGTAAACCCATTATGCTTTCCTCTCTTTTTGTTGTTTCGTTTCAATTAAATTTAATCCTATCACTGCTAAAACCATTAAGAAGACAAAAAATAACCTAGGAACTGTTATTTGACCATCAAAAAACAGCCAATCAATTAAAACCGCACCAACTGCACCAAAACCGGCAAATACTGCGTAAACAGTTCCTGTCGGCAAATGATCACACGCTTTAATAAGAATTTTAAAATCAACGACAGCAATTAAGGCAATGATCACCCAATCTAAAACACTATCAGCTGTCTTTAACAATGTAACCCATACAACCTCAAATAAACTTGTTAATAATACATAAATCCAACCTTTATTCATAATGAAGCTCCTCTACTCAATGACTGACCGTCAGTCATAATAGTATAATACCGATGCACCTGCTTATTGAAGTGCTCTCCTTAAAAAATCTATTAGTTCTTTTTTAGTTTCCTCAATTTCAAGCAGATCATCATTAAAAATATATAACTGTTCAGCTGCCTCTTCAATTGAGCCAACGATAAGTCTAGCAGTGATTTTCGTGTTAATTGTAGAAATTACTTCGTTTTTTGCTTTCGCATCTTCCAGCAGTTCCGTAATAAATTGATAATATGGTTCATATATTTTTTCCCATTTTGTCAATTCATCTGCTACAGCAAGACTAGAATAGCAAATTTTTAATATTTTTTTGTAATCTTTCGTTGCTTGAAAATGAAGATCCACTAGTTTCTCTATTTTTTGGTCGAATGGTTCGTCTAAAGAGATATTTTCCTTCGATTTTTGCATAATTTTTTGCAGCAGTGCATCTGCAATTTCAGGAACGACTTGCATTTTAGACGCAAAATACAAATAAAAAGTTCCTTTCCCAACACCAGCTTTTGCAGTAATATCAGATACCGTTGCTTTTTCTAACCCCTTCTCAGAAAAAATATCAACGGCCGCATTCAATAACTTCTCTTTTTTGCTCATGTAAATCTTCACATCCCTCTAACAGCCTCATTTAAGCTTCCGGCTTGAACATAGAGAATCAAAGGGGTTCTTCCTTCCCTAAGCAGCAGGGCTTAACCTATTAAAATAAAAACTGACCGTCAGTCATAATTGTAAACAATCCTATTACCTTTGTCAAATATGGTATAAAAGACCTTTTGATACAGGACAATTCTAAAGCTTTATTAGAAAAAGAGCTATGTCAAAACATCGTCAATGTTTTTGACATTAGCTCTTTGTTCCTCTTACTTTACTTTCTTGATCCAAGCAGCAATGTTGTCAATAATTTGTGATGGGACATTCGCAGGCTCACTGTATTCCATCCCAATAGATATACCATCATACTCCGTTAAAAAGTGGTTTACCTTTGGATATAATTTGTATTCAACATCTTGACGATGCTTTAGAGCTGCTTTCCATCCCTCAAATTGCTTGACAGACACTTGCCAATCATTTTCCCCTTGCATCACCAGCATTGGCGTCTTCTGTTCTTTAGCTGCTTCACTTGGAATATAATCTCGGATTTCAAACCACCAATAAGGGTGGCCAGCCGGGAAATTCTCTGGCAAGTGATCGATAGAATATTGCGGATCATTTATCATTTCAGCAATGCTTTTCCACATCGCGGCAGCCTGCTCTTGCTGTTTGATCGCTTCCGTAGGCATCTTCAATTGGTTCATTCGTTCCAAGGCCACTTCCTGCTGTTCAACGAGTAGTGCATCAAACTTTTGACTTGGCCCTGCTAATAAAATCGCACCCGCAATGCTTTTATCTCTATCGCTTTCTATCATCATTGGCACTGCGAAGCCACCTTGGCTATGGCCAGCAACAAAAATTTTGGAAGGATCAATCGCTTTTTGATCTTTCAATAAAGCAACAGCTTTCAAAGCGTCGTCTACTGTCTCTCTTTTCAATGTCATTTTTGGATCAAATGATTTAAAATGATGTTCCTTCGTAATTTTTTCGTAGCGAAGGACTGCAATGTTATGCTCTGCCAATCCAACAGCAATGTCTCGAAAAGGCTTCATACCACCCATTGTTGAATCTCGATCATGAGGACCAGAACCTTGAACAAGCACAACAGCTGGAAATGGCCCCTCCCCTTTTGGCAGTGTTAATGTCCCAGGCAGAGCAAACGGCCCTTCACCAACAGTTATTTCTTGCTCAATATATTTCTCTTTATGGTCATAATCAGGTTTTTGGTAAATAGTTGATGTTGATGGACCAAACGGCGATATCATAAAGTCATCAATCTGCCCCTGTTTATTAAAGCGAATGACAACTTCAAACGGCATATTTTTCGCTTCATATAATAACGTCGCATTAATATGAACATTATTTTCCTCTACATGAGCGGAAATTTGCTTTCCGATTTCCCCATACATGTTTTGCTCATACGTTTTCCACATTTCCTGAAAAATTTGCGGTTGAAAAAGCTTCTGAAGCTCTGGACTCAAATTTGCATCGGAAGCAGAAAAAGTTCCATGAACGACATCATGGATAAAAAAACTTGCCCGTCCAATATAATCATCCGCTTCAAAGATGATTTTATTTTCATTCCAGCCTAGCTGAGTAGTGAACACCTCATTCATAAAGGAGAGCGGTATCATCGCCCGTTCATTCTTTGTTTCTAATTTCTGTCCAATATCTTTCGTCTTTCCATTCACTGTTGCAGTCGATTCTCCAATTTGCAATACAAGTGTTGTATCACCACGTAAAACAGTGATCGTTTTTGCACCTTGCTCCCACTTAACTTGTGCGCCAATCGCCTCTGCAATCATGCGAACAGGAACGATTGCATCTTTCAAATTCGTTTGAGATACTTTAGCTGTTTCCACCATCTTTTCACTGTTTCCAGCAGCATTGGCAACTGCAGGCAACGCTAATGCAAGAACTGTGGCAGCAGCAACAATCTTAAAAGAATTTATTTTCTTCATCGCCATCCTCCTCTTTGCTGTTCCGCTATCACTCTATGATGCTATGAAAGTCCGATTAGATTCTATTCTAAATTTATCATATATGTCCATTTAATACTATTTTTTATCCCACATCTAACTGGCAGTAAGACCTCCACCTCAAGAGTAAGAGAAATCGAAGAAGTCTAGGTGGGGATAACTGAAAGTCAAATGTCCGATTGGTTCGGGCCGACAGGACAAGGGAAAGCTTCTTGAATCAACATCGCACGAAGAAAAAGTGTTTTTCTTTTTCGAGGATGTCGGTCACAAAGGCGTTGCAACAGGACAAGGAAAGCTTCGGCAGCGATACATCGCACGAAGAAAAGCGGTTTCCTTTTCGAGGACGTTGCGATCTTAGCCTTTGTTCTACTTCTTATCAGTGGGATAAAAGAAACCCCCCCACTCATGGAAGTTTCACTTTATTTTAACCAAAGATATGAAGTCTTTTTTATGATATGTGGAAGTGAAGCTGTTTAGATCAAAAAAGATGAACGACAAAAAGAACACTTGTTCCTGTTTGTTTTTTATGTTATATTTATGATGAAGATGAAACCCTCACCTATAGACCTCCGCAACGCCCCTTGTCATCTTCATTACTTCAATAAGGATGTGATACAATGTTGTCAACAGCGCTTCTTCGTGAGGAGCCGCGGCAATATACAGACCATGACCGTTTGTTTAAAGAGCTCATTCGGACATTTTTCGCAGAATTTTTGGAAGCTTTTTTCCCACACATTCACAGCCACATTGACTTTTCCTACCTGAAACTGCTATCAGAAGAAGTTTTTACAGATGTAACTGTCGGTGAAAGAAGGAGAGTCGACATCCTCATGGAAACAAAACTACGCGAAAAAAATACGATTATTATCATTCACATTGAACCCCAATCGTACACACAGCCTTATTTCCATGAACGGATGTTTATCTACTTTAGCAGGTTATACGAAAAATATCGAAAACCAATTCTACCGATTGCTGTCTTTAGCTACGATGAAAAGCGGAAAGAACCAACGACATTTTCAATGTCTTTTCCTTTTCAAGAGGTGCTCACTTTTCAATTTTTAAAACTGCAGCTGCGAACAATGAATTGGCGCAGCTTTGTGTACGCTAATAATCCCGCTGCTGCTGCCTTGCTTAGTAAAATGGACTACACTGCGAAAGAACGGATTCAAGTGAAGCTGGAATTTTTGCGCATGCTCGTCCGTATGGAACTGAACCCAGCAAAAATGGCATTGATTAATGGCTTCTTTGAAACATATTTAAAACTCGACCAAAAGGAGGAACAAATACTAATGGAAGAAATCAAACATCTTCAGCCTCAAGAAACAGAAGGAATCTTAAAACTGCCAAATTCATGGATTGAAAGAGGAATAAAACGAGGAATGAAACAAGGTATGAAACAAGGAATGAAAAAGAGTAGTAAACGTATCGCTTCTAATATGATAAAGAAAGGATATACAGAAGAAGTCATTGCGAGCCTCACCGAATTAAGTGTCGAAGAAATCAGAAATATCAAGCAGGAACTAGATTAGCAGATTAGAAGCGTTTTTGAATGATGAATGTATACGCAGAATGAGTTGTCATGATCAAGTAACTGTCCATCAGCAGGGGGTTCTTCCTCTACTGATGGATCTGTACGTCCATATGCTCTCTAAATTTTTGTTTATCTTGAACAAACTGTTTGTGCCACGTTATTGTTAACCAAGCGTTCTCTGGAAATGGAGCGATACTATTCGTAAACTGCAACAATATGTTGTTATGATGATTTCTTCGATGAGCGATCGCAGAGTGCGTTTCTTTTCCATCATAAACAGATACATGATAGGCGCCTGGTTTTGGCAATAAATTGTTGTCTCTATTGATAAAAGTGATTTCATACTGATTAAATTGAAGGGAACCAGCTATTTGATACTCATTCCCTAAATATGCCAATACCTTGTCTACTTCTCCTGCTAAAATGAGGGATCTAATCAATGTAGAGCTTATCTTCTCTCCGTTTAACGCTACTTTTTCGACTTTCGTAACAGAGAATGCTCCCTTGCCATCAACTGCGATCCTATCCATATTCCCTTGTCCACGATAACCGTATGTAAAATCAAAGCCAGCAACAACGTGTTTTGCTCCCAACTTAGTTACATACCGTTCAATAAATTGTTCTGGAGAAAGCATGGCAAAACGTCGGTTAAATGCAACGACATATAAGCAATCAACGCCTAGACGACTCAATATATCTTCTTTTTGTGCAAGAGAAGTGAGATAGTCAACTTTCATTTTACCGTCACTAATCACTTCTTTTGGATGAGGAAAAAAAGTCATCACAGCAGTGGTCAATCCTTTTGTTTTAGCAATTTCAGAAGCTGTCTGAATGACTTTGCGGTGGCCGAGATGGACACCGTCAAAAAAGCCAAGAGCCATGACGCAAGTATCCGTTTTTACGATTGATATAGGTTGTTCTTCTTCAGATAAAAATACTGTTTTCAAGTTCATCCCCCCTATTGTGTTCGCATAAAAATGGATTAGAAAAGACTTCACTTTAAAGAAGAGCAGCATCAACAAATGAAAAACGCTGCGACCCACTATCGCAGCGCGCAAAAACAATCATCTCTGCTACATTTATTAGGAAGGAAAGATTAATAACTGCTACAGCTTGTGACCTCGTGTTTAAATGATAAATTCAGGCTTTTTTTGCTCCAGCAGCGGTTCGTGAACAGCAATCTCTTCACCAGTTTCAATATCGATAAATGTACTTGTTTCGTTAAACCAGCTGTCAGGAGCTTTGTGTCCCCAGAAGGTTTGGCGTCTTGGATCATTTAAATCCCAACGAATTGGCTTAAAGTCTGGGTCACTCGTTAAATAGTCACCTGTATAAAGCTCGATGCGATGGCCGTCCGGATCTCTTAAATAAAGGAAAAAGGCATTCGATAAACCATGCCGCCCCGGCCCTCTTTCAATGGCATCAGCATATCCCATGCTTGCCAGCACATCGCAGCAATGAATCAAACTCATTGGTTCTGATAGCCAGTAGGCAAAGTGATGCAGCTTTGGGCCTTTGCCATTCATAAAGGCTTGGTCATGGACGGTTGGTTTACGATGAAGCCATGCTGCCCAAATTTTCTCATCTTCAGTAGCTGTATATTCAGAACAAGCAAAGCCCAATTGATCAATATAAAAGTCATACGCCTTTTGAACATCTGGTACAGCACAGTTAACATGATCAATTCGTTGAATTCTTGCTCCTCGATATAAATCATAGCGCTGCAGCATGCGTTCGACAGTTTCCATTTCACAAAAGAATTCTAATGGAATCCCAGATATATCATGGACGCGCAGTGCCCTGCCCATTGCTCGCTGTTTCCCTTTCTCCACCCATTTAGTTTTCAAGCCTTGCGATTGAAAAAGCGCTTCCAATTTTGTCAAATGCTCTTCTTTCTCTACCTTGTATCCTAACACTTCAACAACTGGCTTGTCAGCTTTTTTTAACAATAGACTATGATGGACATGTTCTTCCAGCCCTCGCAAATAAATATGCTCTTCATCATGTTCTGTTTCAATAAAGCCTAGCGCATTTACATAAAAATCTCGTGATGCCTGCAAGTCAGTTACATGAAGCACCGTTCTGGCTACACGAATGATAGAAAATGTCATGTTTCTCACCCTATCTTTCTATTTTTTATCAACATAAAGAAACAAATAATTTTTTCTAATATATACATGTGTTATTCAAAAATACGTTAAATCAAAGTACGATTTAAATAGTGTACACTGCCTATCAAATGATTGATTTTTAAGAATATTTATTAATCAATATATGGAATACAGGCGGAGGCAATATCTCCACCTGATTCCCACCCATCATTTACTTGCCAAATTGAGGGATATGATGTTCACCAATTGCCACATGAATGATTTTTTGTTCTGTATAAAATTCAAAACTATAGTGGCCGCCCTCACGACCAATTCCTGAATGTTTGGAACCGCCAAAAGGCGTTCTTAAATCACGGACATTTTGCGCATTTACCCAAAGCATACCTGAATCAACTTGATGCGCTACTCTATGTCCTCTCTTTATATCGTTCGTCCAAACATAGCCGGCAAGACCATATTTTACATCATTAGCCATTTTAATGACGTCTGCTTCTTCTTTAAAAGTCAGTACTGTCAGCACAGGACCAAAAATTTCTTCTTGTGCGACGCGCATGTTGTTATCGACATTTAAAATAATCGTCGGGGATACAAAATTTCCTTTTTGAAGGCTTGCCGGAATCTCCCCTGTGATCACTTCTGCCCCTTCTTCTTTCGCTATTTCTAAGTAGCCTTTTACTTTTTCCCAGTGTTCCTTATGAATAAGTGGACCTACTTGCGTTTCTTCAGCAAGCGGATCGCCAACTTTAATATTTGCTACACGCTGTTTTAATGCGGCAATAAACTTCTCTTTTATATTTTCATGTAAAAATAGCCGCGAATTCGCTGTACATCTCTCTCCATTAAAGGAATAGATGCCCCAGACGCAAGCATCTAAAGCACGGTCAAGATCAGCGTCGTCAAAAACAATGATTGGCGATTTCCCACCAAGCTCCATTGAAAAGCGTTTTAATGTGTCTGCACCATTCTTCATTATAGTAGAACCTGTAATAGTCTCACCAGTAAAAGAAATGAGTGTAACATCAGGATGCTTTACAAGTGCAGCACCTGCTGTCTCTCCGAACCCATGAACAATGTTAAAAACGCCTTTAGGAAGCTCTGCTTTATGAATGATCTCCGCAAGCTTATTCGCTGTTAACGGCGATAATTCTGCAGGCTTTAGAACGACAGTATTTCCAGTAGCAAGTGCTGGAGCTACTTTCCACGTTTCCAGCATAAACGGCGCATTCCACGGTGTTATTAAACCAGCAACGCCAACGGGTTGATGAATAGTGTAATTAATAAATTCATCGTCCACTTGATATGTTTCTCCGACGAGACGGCTTTCTACCATTCTTGCATAAAAGCGAAAATTTTCCGAAGCGCGGCTCACCATTTTTCTCGTTTGACTAATAGGCAAGCCTGTATCCAAAGATTCTAAATAAGCAATATTTTCTACTTCTTCATCAATCAAGTCAGCAATCCGATTGATATATGCCAACCGTTTCTTCACTTTCATTGTTTTCCAAGGTCCTTCTACAAATGCTTGCTTCGCTGCTTTTACAGCCTGCTCTATGTCTCCTGAACGGCCTTCCGCTACCTGATTGATTACTTCATTTGTAAAAGGATTCACGTTGTTAAACATAGTGCCGCTTATACTTTTGGTAAATTCACCATTGATATATAAGGAAATATCTTTTTGTGCTTGGTGTTTAAGAAGCATGTTTATCATCTTCCCTTTCTTTTAAGACTTGCTTCCTGCTGACGCAAGAATACCGCAATGCGCTAATGTCTCTCGGATTTCTGCTTTCAATGCTTCTGATGGCGGCCCCATTGGCATACGCAATTTTGGATATATTTTGCCCATCATTCCAAGCGCTGCTTTTGCTGGAGCCGGATTTGTATCCTTGAAGAGTACATCATTCAGCGGCATTAACTCATAATGGAGATCCTGTGCACGTTTCACATCGCCATCGGCCCAAGCATTATAAAGTGCAGCTACTTTCTTTGGCTCCACATTTGCTGTAGCACTAATAAAACCTGCTCCGCCAATTGCCAGCATTGGATAACAAAGCAGCTCAATGCCTGAAAACAACAAGAAATCTCTTCCACAATGAAGGAGTACACGATTAACATGTTCAAAATCTTTATTTGATTCTTTAGCCCCGATAATGTTAGGGCAATCCTCCACTAAACGTTTCATCGTTGAAACTTCCATATTAACAGCAGTACGTCCTGGAATATTATAGATAATAATCGGTATTTTCACTGCATTAGCAACCGTTTTAAAATGATTATATAGAGCTTGCTGATTCGGCTTGTTATAATAAGGAACAATAACCATCGCTGCATCTGCACTCAGCTCTTCTGCATACTTTGTTAATTCCATCGTTTCTTTATGATTCGTGGAACCCGTACCAGGTGCAAAGGGAACACGCCCATCAATCGTTTCCATTGCTAATTTCATTACTCGTTTTCTTTCTTCCACTGTTAAAGAACTTGGCTCGCCGCTCGTTCCTGTTACCGATATGCCATGGCTGCCGCTTTCAATTTGCCAATTTACTAATTGCTTAAAGGTTTCCTCATCTATTTCTCCTTGCTCTGTAAACGGTGTAATAACTGGACAAATCGAACCTCTTAATCTTTGTTTTACATCTTCATAAGCCAATACAATCTGCCTCCTCTTATTTTTATTTGCAAATTATCCCCTTACTCTTCTATCAATAACATTATATTAAATAAACATGTAAATTATATATAAAATCATATATGATTTTTTAGTGTAAAAATATATAGGAGACTAAAACTTAGTTCCTAATAAACCGATTACGTAGACAAGCATCACACATTCACTTAGATCGTCGGACTTTTAGCAGGTGAAGCGGCTGCTTCACCTGACTGTTAAGCCCAAGGTATAATAGAGATGAGTATAAAAATAGCGCAATCCGTTAATTTATAGCGGGAACAATTTTTTTATATTGCCCCCCATGAAAAACTAAAGGTGCTTCCTTCTCTAATGTTATTCCCAATACCTCGCCGATAAAAATCGTATGATCTCCTGCTTCATGCTCATTGTATAATTGACAAGCAATAGATGTTGCTGATTTTGGAAGCACTGGAACGCCTTGAAGTTCTTCAAACGAAATCGCCCGTTTTTCTTTCAGCTGTCCTGCAAAATACATAGACATTTCTTTCTGTTGATCGGAAAGAATATTAACAGCGAATTTCTTTGCTTCACGGATATGCTCCAGCATCTTCGCTCGATGATCAACACTTATGGCAATGAGCTTAGGCTGTAATGATATAGACATGAAAGCATTCGCAGTCATTCCATGAATATCGCCATTAGATTTTGTCGTAATGACGGTCACACCTGATGCAAAGCTTCCCATCGCTTGACGAAACAAACGATCATCGATGGTTTGTTCTATTTTTTCCATCTTTCCTCCTCCTTTCTTCCATATTTCCCGAACAGGAAGGCCCTTTATTCAGTTCAGATGATCGTAAAGCTAAGAAGCTGTGTATCGCTAGACACTCTTTATTACCATCATGAGGGCGACCTAAGGATCGTAGAGGTTCCACCTCTACTTCCAATCATGAAGCAACTTGCATCATTTAGGCAAGTGAGAAGTGTTATCGATTATACGAAATCGTAAACTGACAAGAAAAGAATGTTATTTTCTTTTTCACTCATATATTCGTATACGTTTTGTTTGGACTTTTTGCTCTTTCTAGAAAAGTTTTTATCATTTCTTTATATGGCGCTTTGTTGTACATATCATAATATACATTGGACATTCTGACAGGGTCGCCAAAGAAATAGTACTCATAAAGCGATTGGCGATTGCCAAATGCACTAATAGAAATATCCCAAGCCAAACGGAATAATTGTACTCGATCATAGCCGTCAATATTAGCTCCTTGTGTATAGCGATGAACGAGATTTCCAATATCTTCATTGTTAAAATCATCCTGTGTTGGCAGAGCCATTAAGCCAGAAGCGCCCAGTATCCTAATGATTTCTACCATTCTTTGATAAACTTTTGGAAACCAGTTGCGTGCTGCATTCAAAGGTTCAAAATCAGGTGTCATATTTCCATACTTGTCAATCTTGGCATTATGTTCTGCACGATATAAGTGTGATCTCATCACTTCCAAAATAATCATGATCTCACTTGCCTTCTCTTTGACGTGCTGGAACTGTTCAATGCCAATTGCTTCTATGATACTAAGGACAACTCCAAGTACAAATTCTGTCTTTACAGTGTTTTTCGCGATGACTTGATGAGTCATATGCACAACGGCATTCGTCTCCGCATATGTACGATTGCAAATATCTGTACTTTCACAAACAAATACTCTTTCCCAAGGAACAAGTACGTCCTCAAACGAAATAATCGCATCACTTTCATCAAAACGAGCGCCTAGTGGATGATCCCACTGATTTTTACCGTAATCAAATGATTCGCGAGATAGAAACTTTAAACCTGGCGTATTGTTTGGAATTGCAAAAGCAAACGCATACGGATCATCTGTATTTCCAGGTGTTCTATTTACCGTAGACGGAAAGACAACGAGCTCATCGGTAATGCCGCCTAAAGTTGCAAGGAGACGACACCCATTAATAACAATGCCATCTGCTGTTTTTTTCGTAATCCGTGCAGAAAGGAAAGGGTCCTTCTGTTCAGATTGTGTCAGCTTTGAACGATTCACCTGTGGATGAATCAAAGTATGTGTTAAGCTGATATCGTTCTCACGAGCATATTCATAATAATTTTCCGCGTTTTTAGCAAAGCGGGGATCGCCTCCGCCAGATTGCGCGAAAAAAGAGCTAGCCGTCCCGAAAGCCATGATGCTCGTATTTAAATAATCAGGCGACCTTCCCATCATTCCACCAGAAAAAGCAGCCCATTCACTGTGCATTTCTCTTCTTCTAAATAAATCTTCTTTTGTCTTCGGGGCAATAAAAGAAAGACCTACTTTTTCTCCAGATGTAGGAGAAGTATAGAGCATTTTGTCTGGTTTCTCATATTGAAGATCATAAAGGCCGGCAACACTTTGAACAACATTTTTAAAGGCAGGATGCTCAGGAATGTTGTCCACCTTTTCCCCATGAATCCACACTTCTGTCTTCCGACTTTTTATTCCTTCAATGTATTCTTTGCCTGTACGTGCTGGCATGATTTCTCCCCCTCAACATGTTTTTTGTCAACGCTTACAACTTGAATAATAATTATATTCTGATAATATATGTTATTGTTCGTTTTCAATCATTAACTAGGCACTTTTAATATAAAAACAAATCCAAACCTGCGCAGTACACGTGCACTTAGTATTAAACCGTTGGCTAATCTAATGAGTACATTCTTATGTTGCTTCCTTTATTAGCTCCTCCTCATCCTTTCTTCATTCATTATTCCTTTGGGAACTTGAAATGAAAACTGTTTTACACCTTCACTAAAATGAATGACTTCATCTTTTTAAATATTTTTCACGTTTTAATCATATACTAAATCATATATGATTTCAAGTAATTTTTTGAAAAATTCCTTTATTCAGGGCATCTTTATTTGATAGAAAAGTAATGACAGGGTACTCCCTACTCCTTTAAAACAAATAAATAATTATTTGAACCTTTAGATAATATATTATATGATATATGATATCTCTATGATTCTTTTTTCTACACAATAAATATTCTATTATCAGAGGAGTGACATAATGACAAAAGCAAAAATGAAGCTGTACGGGATTCCACAGCTTATCGAAGCAGACGTTGATCCTAAAGGCAACATCGTAAACTTGAATGGACAGCGTTTTCAGACAAACGAATTGTCAGTAGATGTTCCAATTTCAGGAACTGTTTACGGAACCCTATTAAATTATAAAGGTGCCTTCGCTGCTCTCAATGAAGCAATGACTAAGTCTCCTTATCATGAGCCACCAAAAGCACCTATTCTTTATATAAAACCAGTAAATACATTTAGCAGCTGCAACATGCCAATTCCGCTGCCATCTCATACACAAGCATTAGAGATTGGCGCTGCATTAGGCGTTGTAATAGGACAAAAAGCGACACGTGTAAGTGAAGAACAAGCGCTGTCTTATGCAGCAGGATATACAGTTGTAAATGATGTCAGCATTCCACATGACAGCGTATATCGTCCTGCTGTTCAATACAAGGCGCGAGATGGCTTCTGCCCGATTGGCCCTTGGATTATAGATCGTTCTGCGGTCTCAAACCCTGACGAATTGGGAATACGTGTCTACATAAATAACGAGCTGAAACAGGAAAATACGACCGCAAACTTAATTCGCCCTGTCGCCCGTTTAATTGCTGATGTAACAGATTTTATGACGCTTCATCCTGGTGATGTGCTGCTAGTAGGCGTGCCCGAAAAAGCACCTTCAGCTGCAGCAGGTGACATTGTCCGTATTGAAATCGATTGTGTAGGGATGCTCGAAAATACCGTTGTACGAGAACAGGAGCTCGTTTTGGGGGTGGCGAAATGAAAAGAGCGAGAGTTGTATATGATGGCGCTATTCATGATGCTTTTGAATTTGAGGGCAAACTAAAGCTGGCAGATGGGCGGATTGCCGCGGAAGAAGAAGTCGTATGGCTGCCGCCCATTCAACCGCGTACAGTCTTTGCTTTAGGCTTGAACTATGCAGATCATGCAAAAGAACTTGCTTTCAACGCGCCAACTGAACCACTTGTTTTCTTAAAAGGCCCGAATACGTTTATCGGACATCGCGCTCATACACGAAGACCGTCTGATGTAACATTTATGCATTACGAATGTGAGCTTGCTGTCGTCATTGGCAAAATGGCACGCAATGTGAAAGCAGAAGATGCCTATCACTATATTAAAGGCTACACCGTTGCAAACGACTATGCCATTCGTGATTATTTAGAAAACTATTATCGTCCTAACTTGCGAGTGAAAAATCGTGACACTTGTACTCCTATTGGCCCTTGGCTCGTCGATGCAAAGGACGTTAGCGATCCTATGAATCTTTCACTGCGTACATATGTCAACGGAAAACTGACGCAAGAGGGTACGACGAAAGATATGATTTTTAGCATTCACGAACTGATAGCATACCTTAGCAGCTTTATGACACTAAATGACGGCGACATCATCTTAACCGGAACCCCGAAGGGCTCTGTTGATACGGCGGTTGGTGATGAGGTAATCACAGAAATTGATGGCATTGGCCGTTTGGTAAACACGATTGTCGGTGATGATGCCTTTTGAAATAGTCTTGAGTCTTCACTAGGAATAAGAGAGGAGGAAATGCTCATGCCGCATATTATTGTGGAATACACAGCCAACATAAAAAACGAAGCAAACATGCCGGAGCTGCTGAAAAAAATCAATGATGTTCTTATTTCAAAAAGCGCCATTTTCCCTATTGGCGGTATCCGCTCCAGAGCGATTGAGCTTCAAGATTACCGCGTTGCAGATGGTGCAGAAGATGATGCCTTCGTACATGTCGCCTTAAAAATTGGAGCCGGCCGCTCGGAAACCGATAAAAAAACAGCCTGTGATGAACTTTTCGATGTCATTAAAGATCATTTTGCCGTTTTATTTACGAAACGCTACCTAGCATTATCAATGGAATTAATCGAATTTAGCGAAGCAGGCACTTATAAACAGAACAACATTCATGCTCGTTACCGTAAAGAATAGATAATAAGGGTTAGCAGAAATGATATGCTGCTAACCCTTATTATCTTATTTAAAATAAAGTTATCATGAACGAAACTGGCCCCTTACTCGTAATATCGCAGGTTAACTTGGTTAGACTTGTTACTAAATAGAAAACCAAATTAGAGCTGCATTACGAAAGGAGCCATTAATATGAAGGATACCACAAAATACGTAGGTTTAGACGTGTCAAAGGAAAAAATTGCTGTTGCGATCGCAGATGAAGGAAGAAATGAACCAAGATATCTTGGGATGATTTCTAATACACCAAATGCTATCAGACAGTTAGTTAAAAAACTGGGTAATCTAGATCAATTAAAATTTTGTTATGAAACAGGTCCAACGGGATATGGTATATACCGTTTGCTCGTAAGCATTGGAGTAGAATGTGCAGTCATTGCACCCTCACTTATTCCACAAAAACCAGGAGATCGAGTAAAAACAGATCGTCGAGATGCACTCCGTTTAGCACAATTATTTAGAGCCGGAGAGCTTACATCTATATACGTACCTACCAAAGAAGATGAAGCGCTTAGAGGTCTTACTGCCAGTTAGATGTGGGATAAACGCACTACTAAAGAATACAATCAGACCTAAAATTAAAACGTAAATGAAGCGCCAAACGTCCCTTTTACAAAATAGGAATACAGAGAATGAATGAGTAAGATAATGGAATAAAAGCAAAAAGCAATTTCAGCTGATTTAGCTGCATTCTTTTTTTCTGTTTCATTCATTTTTTTTAATAGTTTCATTAATTGTCATCTTTATTCAATGATTGATTGTATTTTATACATACTAGCGATGCTAGAATAAAACAAATAAATAAACTCATCTTTTAGAAAGATTCAGCTAATGACATAGTTGAATGGATAATAGGAGATGTCCTTTCTGCTTGAGAGTGAGATTCCCTCTACGGAAAAATAAAAAGCAGTGAAAAGAACGCTTCAGCGTCCTTTCACCGCACAACTCAGCCCTTCATCAAGTTCGGTAAAAAGGTTACAATTTGTGGAAAAACAGCGATTAACAGCAAGCAAAGAATCATCGCACATAGCATCGGAACAACTCCGCGGAATATCTTTTCAATAGGTACATCCTTTGCTACACCGCTTATGACATATACGCTAATACCAAGCGGCGGTGTAACCAGCCCAATGTTCATCACCATTACCATAATGACGCCAAACCAAATGCCATCAAACCCTAACTGAATAATAAGCGGGTAGACGACGGGCAATGTCAACACATAAATGGCGATTCCCTCAAGAAAGAGACCAAGAATAAAATATGCTAATAGAATAAAAGCAAGAATCATATATGGCGACATGTTAAGATTGCCTACAAATTCAGTAACAATCACCGGAATTCTGCTCATCGCCAGAAATTTACTAAAAATATCTGCCCCCATTAAAATGAGAAAAATCATCGCAGTAAGACGAGTCGTTTCACTAAGGGCTTTTTTAAAATCTTCCCAGCTTAATCTTCTTGTTGCTGCTGAAATTATAAACGCGCCAAAAGCTCCTACCCCGCCTGCCTCTGTAGGTGTAAAAAATCCAAGATAAATTCCGCCAATACTAAGTGCGAAAAGCAAGAAAAAAGGCCATACTTTCCCTAATGATTTAAATCTTATACTCCAAGATTTTCTCGTACTCGTTGGGGCAAGCGAAGGATTTTTCACAACCATTAAATAAATGACCGCCATAAAAATAACCATTTGCAATATTCCTGGAATAATGCCAGCAATTAATAATTTTCCGACCGGCTCCATCGTTAATACCCCATAAAGAATCAAAATAACGCTTGGCGGAATAAGAATGCCTAATGTTCCTCCTGCCGCAACACATGATGTCGAAAGACCAGGATCATACTTGTATTTATTCATTTCAGGGAGTGCAATCCGCGCCATCGTTGCTGTCGTTGCATTTACCGATCCAGAAATGGAAGAAAAAAGAGCGCTCGTTCCAATGGTCGTTATGGCAAGCCCGCCTTTTACTTGGCCAATCCAAGAATCAACAGCACGGTATAAATCTTGGCCGAAACCGCTATAAGAAAGGAACATTCCCATCAAAATAAAAAGTGGGATCACGCTTAATGAATACGAACTAGCTGTATTGAAAGGCGTGTTTCCCAATTGAACGAAGCCTGCATTCCAATCTCGAATCATCGCAATCCCTACTGTACCGACAATCAATAAAGAAAGGCTAACAGGAACTTTCAGAAGGAACAACACTAATAGTACAATAACGCCAATAACACCAATCATCTCTACACTCATGATTTATCCACCGCCTTTATCCAATACTTCAGACCGCTTGATAAGGCAACAAAAGCAAAGACGATTGCTGCAAAAGCTGATAAATATAAAAAAGGATAAATCGGCAAACTCAAGTCGCTTGTAGTTGTATTTCTTCCCATCACACGGGCAGCATTGGAGAATAGCTGATTTGACATCACAATTAAGATGATGAAGATCCCGATTTCAATTATTCCTAAAACAAGCCCCTTTACTTTAGCAGACATCTTATCGACAATAAAACCAATCGAAATATGTTCTTTATACTGATGTGTAATCGCTAGGGAAAAAAACACGAGCAATGCTGACCCTAATTCTGTCATTTCAAATGCACCCGTTAAAGGACGATTAAAAATATTGCGCCAAATCACATCAAAACTAATCATCAGCATGATAAAAAAAAGTAAACCATTTGACACATAGTGTAGGAATGTCGTTAGTACTTGCAGCCAATGATCAAATGTCTTTATCGTCCGTATCATTCGTAACATCCCCTATCTACTTCTGACTTAATTCCAATGCGCGATCATATATTTTTTGTCCTGGCAAGCCTTTATCTTCCATCTTTTTAATCCACTTTTCGATTGTCGGATTAATCAATATCTTCCATTCTTCTATATCTTGATCGCTTAATTGATATATTTTAATTCCAGACTCTTTGGCAGTTTTTATTGCTTCTTCTGCACGTTTATCAAAATTGCCGCCAGCAACTTCCCCCATTTTTTCTCCAGTAATGTCTTTCAATACTTTTTGGTTTTCTGCCCCTAAGGCATCATAGCTGTCTGTATTCATAACAGTAAAAAAAGTACTCATATAAAAATTTCCAACGGTTACATAGTCAACAACACTATGAAGACTATAATCGAGCAACGTGTGCCACGGGCCGACTGTTCCATCCACGACGCCTTTTTCTAATGCCTCGTACGTCTCATTCATTGACATCGAGACAGGTGATGCTCCAAGTGCTGTCAACCATTCATTTACTTCTGGGGATGGGGAGCGAATCCGCATTCCTTTCAGGTCATCAACACTTTTTACCGGCTTGCCAACCGTAAATAATTGACCTGGTTCTGATGTATATAGCCATAATGGGACGACTTCCGCGTATTCTTGCTGCATTTCGGGAAACTCTTCATATAGCTGCCATAAAACTTTAGAACCTTGTACGCCACTATCACTAATAAATGGAAGCTCCATTACCGATGATAAAGGAAATTGATTCGGTGTATAGCTATGTACACTAAGCCCGATATCAACGGCTCCTGCTGCAGCAGAATCAAACTGGGCAGAAGGTGCTGCCAATGACGCTCCTGGATAGGAAGTAACCTTTAGCTTTCCATCAGTTGCATCTGTCACTCGCGAAATAAATTCTTGTACAACTACCGTTTCTTGTTCATGATTAGGCGGAAAAAAATGAGAAAAATCAAGATTAGATTTCTGCTTTGACGTTGTAGCTGCTTTTTTATTGCTTTGATCACTGCCGTTATTGCTACAAGCTGTGAGTAGAAGCATTCCTGCCATGAACAGAATTGTGAGCATCTTTTGAGAATAATTGTTCTGTTTCAATACTTTTCAACTCCTTGATTTACCCGTATACATTTTCTTCAGTGATAGCGGCTGGCTTTTTACATTCATTTTTTTATTTATGGCTCTTTGTAACTATTTTCTGTTTTAACACCAACTTTCCACTGTGAAAATAGTGATATAAGATAATCATATATAAAAAGATATATGATTACAAGGTTATATTTCTGAAAATTAACAATAAATTCACTAAACGAGACTACGTTAAATAGCTTACTTTTTGCTTAATTCTAAAGCACGATCATACATTTTTTGCCCTGGCAAGCCTTTATCTTCCATCTTTTTAATCCATTTTTCTATTACTGGCTCCATAAGCAAAGTCCATTCTGCCATTTCAGCTTCATCCAATTCGTATAAGCGAATCCCTTTTTCAGCAGCCGCTTTCCTTGCCTCTTCTGCACGTTTGTCAAAGTTTTCACCTGCAGCAATCGCCATTCTCTCTCCTATTATCTCCGTCATCGCATGTTGATTGTCAGCACCTAATAAGTTCCATCCTTCTTTGCTCATAACGGAAAAGAATGTACTCATATAAAAATCACCAACTGTAACATAGTTGACTACATCTTGCAAACTATGATCGAGCAGCGTATGCCAAGGGCCCAAAGTTCCATCAACAACACCCCGCTCAAGCGCTTCATACACTTCTGTCATTGACATAGAAACTGGTGTCGCTCCTAACGCTGTCAACCACTCATTCACTTCCGGAGAAGGAGAACGTATTCTCATTCCTTTCAGATCCTCAACGCTTTTCACTTGTTTGTGAACTGTAAACAACTGCCCTGGTTCTGATGTTGCCAGCCATAATGGGACTGTTTCTGCATGTTCTTCTTGCAATTCTGGAAACTCTTCATACAGCTTCCATAACAATGTTGAACCCTCGACCCCACTTTTGCTCATAAACGGAAGCTCCATGATAGAAGTAAGAGGAAATTGATTTGGTGTATAGCTATGTACCGTTAAACCAACATCAATTGCTCCAGTTGCCACTGAATCATAGGTTGCATCAGGGGCAGCCAATGATGCGCCTGGGTATGATGTAATATGCACTTTTCCATCTGTTGCATCTCTCACTTCTTGAATAAACTCCTGAACGACAACGGTCTCTTGCTCATGATTCGGCGGAAAATGATGAGATAAATCAAGCTCAATCTTATGTTCTGAGTTTGTTTTCTTAACATCTTTGCCGCAAGCCGACATAAGCAGTATTCCTAAAGCTGTCAGCAAATAGATGAAAAATCTTTTCTGCTTCTGGTTCATGAACTTCACTCCTTTAATAGGTTTCTCTGAAATTTATGAATATGCTTACAAGCTGCTGTTTGTGTTTGACTCTAATGATCGAGGAGCACAATTCCCGAAATGAACTAAAATACGATAGCAAGCTCAGACAAAGTTGCTGTTTATCAATTTAACACCTATTATGTAAGCGATTTCTTACCGATTATCATATATCAAATTATATATGATTACAAGCGTTTATTCCGAAAGTTTTATTAAATCAAATGATTTAAAATTGTTGTTATCACTGAAATATAGTGCGTTTGTTAGATTTGGCATTGATCTTGTTGAAATAATATATAAAATCGTATATATTTTTAAGTATGAATGAGAATAAAAAGTTAAATAAACGCCAATATGCTTATGAAGTGATACGTAAAAGAATATTAAATGGCACATATGTCCCTGGACAAAGAATCATTATTGACCAAATTGCAAAGGAGGTTGGCTCAAGTCACATTCCGGTTAGAGAAGCTATTCACCAATTGGAATCGGATCAACTGATTGAATACAAACCGAATTCTGGTGCTGTTGTTCGGGGGATTAATGACAAGGCTTATATGGAAATCCTTGAGGTGTTGGCATTAATAGAAGGTTATGCCACAGTTTTAAGTGCTCCTTACATAACGCGTTTAGGGATTGAAAAACTGGAGGCACTAAACAACAACATGAAAGTACTCCTAAAAAATTATGAGTTAGAACAAATAGGAGAGTTAAATAGAGATTTTCATTTTACGATTTACACTTTTTGTCCAAATCAGCTGCTCATTCAAAACATTACGCAAATGTGGGACCGAATGGACGCTGTAAGAAGGACAGGCTTCACCTTTTTTCCACAACGTACGCCTAAATCCATTGATGAGCACGATACGATTATCAATATGTTAAAACAGAAAACAGACATGGAGGAATTAGAAAGTTTCGCACGTATGCATAAACTCAATACATTAAAAGCTTTTAAAGAAAGAAACTAGCTTTAAAACATTTATTTTTGCAAATAAACGTATAAAAGGGTCATGCTGATTGATAGATGCATGACCCTTTATTTTTTTCAATCATATCCGTCCAGAAGCGGTTATGGCTAAAGACGAACCTGTGCGACAACTTCAGTTAGCGTTAGTTTAGCCAATGGGCTGGAGTTTTTAAATAGCTTGGGATTATCGTATTGACACTCCCATTAGCTGCGTTTACCTGAGATTGTGTTAAAAAGAGACAATCTGCAAGGTTTGCATTGCTTAGGTCGGCATCTCTCAAGTCGGCACCAATAAAATCCACTTTTCTTAAATCAGCATGCCTCAAATCAGCTGCAATTAATAGTGCACCTCTAAAATTGGCACCTTTAAAATCAGCACCTTTTAAATTTGCTCCTAAGTAATCCATTCTTATCTTTAATTTTTTCTTTTTATTTTTTTTAACCACATCTTTGCGATACACTTCACTTGTTTTCACTAGTAAATCATTAACAATTCTTCTATGTGAGGGTATATCCAACTTTAAAATTTCTTTGGGTGCTTTTTTCGTTAGGTTTAGCGTTTCATCGTAGACTTTTTGCAAGCTCGATTGAAATGAGTTTGTTTCATTCAAACCCAAAGCTTGACTGAGATACCAGAGCATTTCATGCAGTTGTTGAACGAGAGGAAATACTGCAAACATTTCTCTGGCATGTTCAGAGTTATTTTGCCAATCATTGCCGTTATAAATAAACTGTGACACATGTTGCCCAGCTCCAAAACACTCATAAGAAACACAACCACGAAAACCTTTTTCTCTCAATTGTTCATGTATATTGCAGCGATTATTGGAACATAAGTGTTGGCAAGGTTTCCCACCGTCTTTATTGAATGGAAAATCTGCTGATTTAGCATAAGGCAATGCTACACAGCACAACCCGAAGCAATTCTTACAATCCGATTTTAAAGAATCAATCATGATCAAGCACTTCCCGTATTTTACTTAGAGTTTTTTTAAGTATAAATGAAAAAAATATTGTTTAATAGTTCTATTTTTATCGTTTGACCATATTAACAGGAGACTAAATTTACTAGTCGTACTATTTATAGCACCATACACTTACCTCAAAAACGATTTTTTGTGAGATTTATTAAACAATATTATTTTTTGCTTTTTTATAGGCAAGGATGTCTAAAAAATGCTTAAATACCATTTGATATAGTTAAGGAAGATAAGATCAATGACCATATAAGCGTCTGTTATACAAAAAACCCTGCCAAAATCATGGCAGGGTTTTTTACATCTATCGCTGTTCATCATCTTCATTTTATGCCCATGGAAACGTATTTCATTTCAACAAATTCAATGATGCCCTCTCTTCCACCTTCTTTCCCTTGACCCGATTGCTTTATACCACCAAAAGGCGCTTCTGCAGCAGCTGGGAAAACATCATTGATGCCGATGATCCCATACTCTAGCTTCTCCATCACTCGCAGTGCCCGATGGATATTTTCCGTGAACAAATATGCTGCTAAACCATACTGTGTATCATTGGCCTTTGCAATTGCTTCAGCCTCTTGATCAAACGTTTGAATAGGCAGTAATGGTCCAAACGTTTCTTCAGACATCACTTTCATCTCATCCGTTACATTTGAAATGACAGTCGGTTCGAAAAAGTGGCCCTGGAGTTCGCCATTCCAAGCTTTTCCCCCATATTCCAGTATCGCTCCCTTGCTTAGCGCATCGTCCACCTGCTCTTTCACTTTACGAACTGCATGCTCATCAATAAGCGGCCCGATTTCCACCTGTTCTTCTAATCCATTTCCAAGCTTCATTAATTTTAGCTGCTTGATTAATTTTTCCCTAAAGTCTTTTTCAATAGAGTCGTGAACATAAATGCGATTAGCGCAAATACACGTCTGGCCGCAATTTCTAAATTTACTTAACAGCGACATCTTTACAGCTAAATCAAGATCAGCATCCGCAAATACAATAATCGGTGCATGCCCACCCAGTTCAAGAGAAAGCTTTTTCACATTGGCTGCACTGCCTCGCATTAATAATTTGCCAACTGCGGTTGAACCAGTAAAGGTAATAAGCCGAACATCCTCATTCTCCATAAACGCATCGCCGATAGCCGCTGCGTCCCCTGTTACTAGATTAAGAACGCCTTTTGGAAAGCCTGCATCTTCAAACACTTTTACAATTGCGATCGCCGTTAACGGTGTTTGACTTGCTGGCTTTAGTACAACGGTGCAGCCAGCTGCCAATGCAGGGCCAAGTTTACGTGTAATCATCGAAGCTGGGAAATTCCAAGGAGTAATCGCTGCGATGACACCGATTGGCTGTGGAATAACAAAAAAGCGCTTATGTGGATGAGAGGAAGGAATCGTTTCCCCGTATAAACGATTCGCTTCCTCCGCATACCATAATAAGTAGCTCGCTGCCGATTCGATTTCCCCTCGCGCTTCAGCAAGTGGTTTGCCTTGTTCTGTCGTTAGGATCGTGGCGATTGCTTCTTTCCTTTCTAACATCGTGTGATATGCTTTATATAATAGGGTCGATCGTTCTCTAGCAGTCTTCGCTGACCATAATGGAAATGCAGCCTTTGCTGCCTCGACGGCTTCGTTCGCTTCCGTTTTGCCGCCATATGAAAATGCCTTGATTTTTTCCATTGTTGATGGATTATAGACATCTTTTATGTTGCCTGAAGCTGCTGCTTGCCACTCGCCATTGATAAAAATACTGTTCACTAGACGGCCATCTAATTCCATGTTGCCACTCCTTCCTAATCAACGATTTGTTTTTCTACTTCCAAAATGGATGCTTTTAGAATTTCCAACAATTCAGCCATTTCTTCCTTATTAATAATAAGCGGAGGAGCAATAACAAGCGTATCGGCTTCATCAAAAGTGACAACACGTAAAATAAGGCCACGTTTTCGAGCTTCGTCCATGATGTTAGCTGACATTTTTTTCGAGAAACGTTCATTTGTTTTTTTATCTTTCACAATCTCCATTGCAGCAATCAGCCCCAATGCTCGCACCTCACCTACTATTTCAAATTCTTGTTGAAGTGCTTTCATACCTTTATATAATAGATCTCCCATTTCCCGTGCGTTTTCTACTACATTCTCTTGTTCAAATAGACTAATATTTTTCAATCCAACTGCACAGGATGTCGGATGGCCGCTGTACGTAAAGCCATGGAGAAAAACACCTTCAGAAAGATCAATTAACTCTTGGTGGATATGCTCTCTAACTACAACCGCCCCTAATGGGATGTATCCACTTGTAATGCCTTTCGCTAATAACATCACATCTGGTGTAATGCCCCAATGTTCACAGGCAAACATTTTACCTGTTCGGCCAAAGCCAGTAATGACTTCATCTACTATAAAGAGAATCTCATATTCGTCACAAATGCGGCGAATTTCCTCCATATATCCTGGAGGCGGGATATTCACGCCGCCAGCACCTTGAACAGGTTCTGCGATAAAAGCAGCAATCGTATCTGCTCCTTCCTTTTCAATGACAGCACGTACAGATGCAGTTGAAAATGGTTCAACATGAAGGAAATCAGGTGCAAGCGAAGTCGTCATGTTTTGAAAATCAGCTATTCCTGTAGCACTTGTAGAACCAACTGCCACTCCATGGTAGCCTTTCTCTCGCGAAATAATTTTCCTCTTACTAGGTTTGCCTTTCAGTTTCCAATAATGCCTCACTAACTTGTAAGCGGTATCATTCGATTCCGAACCACCTGAAGTAAAGAAAACGCCGCTTAAATCTCCCGGTGTTATTTCCGCTACTTTGGCTGCTAGTCTAATGGCTGGTTCGTTGCTAAACGACGAAAAACAGGAAGAAAAGGCGAGTGTTTCCATTTGTTTTTTCGCTGCTTTTGCCAGTTCTTTGCGCCCGTAGCCAAGATTGACGTTCCATAAGGAAGCCATTCCTTCGATGTATGTCTTCCCATTTACATCTGTTACATAGACACCTTTCCCTTCCTTAAAAATAATTGCTGGCCCATTTTCTTGTTGTTCTTTTAAAGAAGAAGTTGGGTGAATAAAATGTTTGCGATCCAAATCAATTAATTCCTGTGTGTTTCGTTTTGTTTCAATCATTATCAATCACTCCTAATGTGTTTTCTCTGAATGTTTATGCAGTCTTGCTGGTGATAATGATGAAAAAATGCTCTTAACAAAAAGCATTAGACCAACTATCCACCATGCAAGAGTGATCATCCATTCATAGGGCCAAATTAATGATGCTGGCATCCCAGGCATATACATCACAACAAAACCGATGCTTAGTAAAAGTGCAATCCAGCCAATCACCCTCGTCTTTCCTGCTCTGAAGGGGCGATCTAAATCAGCTCGTGTTTTTCGCAAAACAATAAAGGACAAAGCGACAAGCAAATAAGCAAAAACAATTGCTAATCCTCCTGCATTGACAAACCAAGCAAGTGCAGGTCTACCTAGCAATGGACTTAACGCTGAAAGCAGGCCGACAGTCAAAATGGCATTTCCAGGTGTCTTGTATGTTGGATGAATGCGGCCAAACCATTGCGGCAGCATGCCGTCCTTAGCCATTGCATAGATAATTCTGCTAGAACCAATCATAAATGCATTCCAACTTGTTAAAATTCCTGCTACACCACCGAATATTAAGACTTTTGCAAAAAATGGCGAGCCGAAAACTGCCCCCATTGCATCGGCTGTTGCCAAATTAGCTGTTAACAGAAATGGCGGAGGAAGAGAGAGAGAAACGCCTAAAATAATCAACATATACCAGATCACAGCCAAGGCAACTGATACTAGGAGAATCTTGCCAATCATCTTCATCGGTATATTCATTTCCTCAGCTACTTGCGGTATCACATCAAAACCAACAAACATAAATGGCGTCATAATCATGACCCCCATTAAACCAGCTGCCCCTCCTATAAACAGTGGATTCATATGCTGAACGTCTCCGCCAACCGCCGCGCCAAATATAAGCATCAAGCCTACTAAAGCTAAAATAACAGTAAGAACGATTTGTAAAACAGCAGCTTGCTTTACCCCTATCCAATTAATAAAGGTGACAAGAACCGCTCCAATCACGCCTACTGCTGCCCACGATGCATATACATCCCAGCCTGCGATCGTCCACATGTAGCCAACTTGATAATGGGGAAAAATATATTCAATAACAGTCGGAAGTGCAACTGCTTCAAACGCTGAAACAGAAATATACCCAAACAATAGCGCCCAAGAAACAAAAAAGGCTGCTCTTCGTCCAAGTCCTTCTTTGACGAAGTGATGAGCACCTCCAGCTTTCGGCAGCGCAGTCGTTAATTCTGCATATGTTAGCCCTACAAATATGACAAGAATGCCTCCAGCAACAAATGCAAACATCGCCCCAATCGAACCAGCTTTTAATATCCAATCCCCTGAAAGTACAACCCAGCCCCAGCCAATCATTGCACCAAATGCTAAGACAAGTACGTCTACTCTTGATAAAACTTTATTTAGATTTTGTGATGGTGACATTACATTCTCCTTTTCTCTTAAAATGAGAGGAATCAGATAGGGGGCTTTCCCTACCTGATTGTACATAGATTGGTATCTCCTTGCTGAATGCTGCTTCATTTTCTTTAATTTGCTCTGTCACAGCGGAATCTATCATCACTGTGGAACAACTGACTCCATTTCAAATGGCCATGCAGGCAGCATCTGATTGAGCTGCTTGTCAGCACGATATCCAAGCACATATTCCGCTTGCATGACCTTATGAATTTCCCGAGTGCCTTCATAAATAACAGGTGCTTTCGAATTGCGCAAATAACGAGCAACTGGATACTCATCGGAATACCCATAAGCTCCATGGATTTGCACAGCATCGTCAGCGGCTTTGTTGGCAAAGTCACAAGCCTGCCATTTTGCTAACGACGTTTCTCGTGTATTTCGCTTCCCTTTATTTTTAAGTTCTCCTGCTTTATATACGAGGAGTCTGCTCATTTGCAAGCCAGCTTCCATGTTTGCGATCATTTGCTGGACAAGCTGATGCCTCCCAATCTCTTTGCCAAAAGTTTGCCGCTCGTGGCAATATTTCACACTTGCCTCTAACGAAGCCATAATTAAACCACATGCACCAGCCGCCACTGTAAAACGGCCATTATCAAGTGCAGACATCGCAATTTTAAAGCCTTCTCCTTCTTCGCCAAGTAAATTCTCTTTCGGTATTTTCATATGATCAAAGAAAATCTCACCGGTATTTCCAGCACGGATCCCAAACTTGCCTTTTATCGCTTTAGAAGAAAATCCCGGCATTGTTCTTTCAACGATAAATGCTGAAATACCATGATGCTTTTTGCTTTTATCTGTATAGGCAAACACAATGAAGTGGTCAGCAACGTCACATAAGGAAATCCACGTTTTTTGACCGTTTAATACATAATGGTCACCATTTTTAACAGCAGTTGATGCTAAAGCGGCAACATCTGAACCAGCTCCTGGCTCTGTCAGTCCAAAGGCGCCGATCTTTTCTCCTTTTGCTTGCGGTGCCAGGTATTTTTGCTTCTGCTCTTCAGACCCCCATTGCAGCAGCGTCATGCTATTCAACCCAGTGTGAACAGAAACTGCTGTTCTGAATGCTGTATCTCCCCTCTCAAGCTCCTCGCAGACAATTGCCAGCGAATTATAATCCATCCCACTGCCGCCATAAGCTTCTGGTATACAGACGCCCATTAACCCAAGATCAGCTAACCGCTTCATAATGGCAGGTTCAAAATGGCCTTTCGAATCCCACTCGCTAATGTAAGGCATTATTTCCTTATCAACAAAGCTTCTTACTGTATTCCGCAGTAATACTTGCTCCTCTGAAAGATCAAAATTCATCATGTAACACCACTCCTATATCGTTTGATTTGCTTGTAAACTCTTTATTTCCTGTTCGGTATACCCCAACTTGCTTAACAAAGACGCTGTATGCTCCCCAGGAGAAGGCGGATGATGCCTTACCTGTACGGGATTTTTTGATAGTTTCAATGGACTTCCAACTAGTTTGATTTCTCCAGCAACAGGATGCTCGCTTGTGACAACCATTTCCCTTGCTTGCACTTGCGGGTCTTGAAATAATTGCTGCAAATTGTTTATCGGACCGCAAGGAATGCCGTGCTGATGGCACAACTGCTGCCAATCTGCGGTTGCTTTTTGCGCCAGCACTTCCTGTAGAATTGGAATCAATAATTGGCGGTTTGCAACCCGACTTGCATTCGTTTGAAACCGTGGATCACTTGCCAGCTCCTCTTTGCCGATAAGTGAACAAAAGACGGCAAATTGCCGATCATTTCCGATTGCAATGACCATTTCACCATCTGCGGTCGAAAACATTTGGTACGGAACGATATTTGCATGGGTATTTCCAAGTCTTTGTGGAATCTTGCCTGACATCAAATAATTGCTGGCAATATTCACTAATGCGCTAATCCCTGCATCAAAAAGTGAAATATCTACTGATTGGCCAACACCAGATTGTTCTTTTTCTAGTAAAGCTGCCTGAATGCCAATACATGCATACAAACCTGTTAAAATATCGGTGATGGCAACGCCTACTTTCTGCGGCCCAGATTCATCCGTACCTGTAATACTCATTAATCCGCTCATCGCCTGAATAATATAGTCATATCCAGGCAAATCTTTGTAAGGGCCACTTTCACCAAAACCTGTAATCGAGCAATAAACAATACCAGGATTAACCTCTTTTAATACTTCGTAGCCGAGACCAAGCCGTTCCATTGTACCGACTTTAAAATTATTGACGACCACATCGCTTTCTCGAACCAACTTTTTAATAATACGAATGCCTTCATCGGTTTTTAAGTTAACGGTAATACTCTTTTTATTGCGATTTGCACATAAATAATAAGCACTAACACCTTCTTTAAATGGCGGCCCCCACGTTCGGGTATCATCACTGCCGCCCGGAGCTTCTACCTTTATAATGTCAGCCCCTAAATCCCCTAGAATCATCGTACAAAGAGGCCCAGCCAATACCCTTGATAAATCTAATACTCTCACTCCTTCTAATGCTCCTAACAGCTCTCTTCCCTCCCCATTCGTAATCCAGCGCCCGTGCCAGCTCGGGATTTGACACACATTAAGAAACCACAAGAACCTTGCATGAAGTGATGAGATAACAAAAAAGCCAGTCCTCTCCCATTAAGCATCTTGAAGATGCTTGCATTGGGTGAAAACTGGCTTGTAATCTGCTGGAACAATCCTGGCGTGAATTGTAAACAGATTTAACAGTTATGACTAATTATTATTAAACTCGTTATCATCATCTCTATGCCGCGTTGTTAAAATAATACTTTAAAATACATGATATGAAAGCGCTTTAAAATGTGTTCAGGCAGAACACAAATTACTTTTTTATGATGATAAGTATAGTGTAGCGAATGATCGGCCGTTTGTAAACTGATTTGTTTAAAAATTTTGTTTTTTCAATCGGAGAGCTAGTTTTTCGTTCCATTTCTATGCTATCATTAGCTTAATAGAAAGATGCCTCATCGGTGGATCGGCACTCCCTAAAGAAAGGGGGTGTTTAGTATGACTATATACGAGTCACTCCAACTTATGATTACTTTTACAATGCTCGTCTTAGTCATAAAAGAAAAGAAATAATCCACCCTTGAGGTCATGACTCAATTTGGGTGGATTTTTAATCCCCAATTAGGTCGATCCCCTTTGAAGGGAACTTTCTATTGCATGGCTGCTAATGCGACAACATTGGCAGCCTTTTTTAGTATATTCATTCTTGTATCTTTATTATACACGAAATGAGCAAATTTTTTCAACTGATGTGAGAACGCTGCTCCTAAAGCTATATACGGAGCATAAATGACAAGAAATACATTCTTCTATCCTTTGTAAACTGCTTCACTATAATTTCCCATCTTCGTTAGTCAGGAAAAGCATATAGTTTCTTGTTCTACTTTCCTCATTCTATCTAGTCGTATTACATAACACCTTCTTGAAAATAGGGCATTGAAATTAAATTAGCGTGGTGAAGTAAGGCTAAGATGCTTCCCAATAAATCTTGTTTTAAATAGTAAATGTTTAACAATAAAATGTAATTGACAGCTTTTCCTCAGAGAGGATTTGTCCAAATCAAGTTGTCATAAACGTACTTCTAACTATCTCCTAGTGAGAAGACATTTATATTTTGAATCTTATATAAAAGACAGACACTCTTGTAAAGTTATATGTTCTTCTTAGCCCTAAAATACTATTTTCAATTTATTTCGTTATATTTTATGGTGTTAGTTCGTTATATACTAATGAAGGCATCTTATCAGCAAATAGAAAGTGTAGCAGGAGGTGATCATATTTAAACTCTAATTGTGATACATGTTAGTAGTTGTTATTGTTTATTCCCAAAAACTTAAAGGAGGAACAAATAATGAAAAAAAGTCTTTTCATTTGTATTATCAGTTACTTTGTTAATGACTATGTCTGCTGCGACGGTATTTGCTCAACCTGAAGATCAGGGGAAGTATTTAGCTAGAGTTTTAGTTGAGAGTGAGGACGCAACTGCTGTATGGAAAGAATTATCTGATACAGAGAGAAAAAGTGTTCAAGATTTTGCCAGTCAGGCTACGCAAATTATTCAACATTTGGAGCAAGAGGCATTAAGTAACGATGAGCTGGTTGGAAAGATTGCTGTACTTCCTAATGATTTAGCACTAGCTCTAAAAGTTTCTCTTATTCAAGTAGATACAGTAGTTGGAGATTTTGTTCAAGATGATGTCTCTACTGCAGGTCAAAGCTATAGAATTGGGAAATTTATTGCTGGGGCAGGAGTTTTGGGTAATGAACTATACAGATTAGAGCATGACATTTACTGGACAAGTGATGGTAGATACTTAACAGCCGCAAATAGAACTTATCATCAATCAGTATATGGTGTAGGTTGGGAATTTAAAGGTTTAACTAAAGATAATCAAAGGGGCGGTAAAAATTATAATTTTTATGAATCAGATGTTCAAGGACATTTTAGATTAGCTATTATTGGCCAAGATTTTCAGAATCTTTACCCTAGAATCTGGCTTAAAGCCTGGTATGATGGAGATTCAGAATATAAATTATCGCCTTAATAAATTTCATAATAACTTTTTTTCGTCCCGAACATATTAATAGTAGTGGTGACTTAAGTTTTTCGTTCGTAGACGAAAGGAGATAAAAACATGGTGTTAATATTTTTATTAGTTGGTATTACAAGTATTGCATTGATCATAAAAGGAAATTCTAAGCTTAAAAAATCAATTGGATATGGTTTACTAGGTACCTTCATTATCGCTAGTGTAATACTTGGTTTAAATGTAGCGACTTCAATAAAGATTGGTCCTAATGAACAAATTTCAGATGATACTAATCACCAAGAATTGCATAAAACAAATCCATAAAGCTTGATTAACCGCCTCAGCGCGGTTTTTTCTTATTAAAAAATGAAAACCCAATAAAATGAGACAGTAAAATAAAATAAATAAACTCCAAACATTCGTGAACTACTCACCACTTATCGACCTTACGGTCTGATTGAAGTGGGAGAATTCTTTTCGGAAACCCAGTTAAATACAACCATTAGGCAGGAAAAACATAAAAGCGATCTGTATCTATTGTTATTATTCCAATATGGAAGTTTCACTTTCTTCAATTTGTTGAAACATCTCAATTCCCATTCAAAACCCTCCCTCTTTCTGTTTTTTTCCTTCCACAATCACTGCAATTAAATCCTTTTCACATCTCCATCACATCTCCATCACATCTTCATCATTTTTAAATAATTGCTTGTTACATTAATAGTACTAAGAGAAGAAAAGAATAGAAGAATTTGTTGAAGCCGAAAATCTAGGTTTGTGGATTGAAAGAATTGAATAAGAAGAGAGAATAGGTTAGTTGAAACCTTATCGGGATGTCAGTAATCGATATCGATGAAATGTGACCTATATGATACCAAAGAACATAAGCCTTCAATGGGATATGTATATGATACAATTCCTTTTCCGGTTTCGAATAACTTTAAGCGGTGTCAGCACCCGATCCATTTAAAGTAATATATATAGATAACTGGGAACCTTATGATAAAAGAAGCAAACGTGTCCACTAATTAGGAACGATAGCTTAATAATGAAGTATGTGGTCTCTCGGATAGGGAGGGAGACCACATCTTTTATCCACACATAATCGATCGCTACCGATAAGATGGTAGGATTTCACTTTTACCCAGTCTTAAATAACCCCATTGGCTTATGCCATTTACTAGTTTGATAGTAAAGATATGTCCCCGATTTTATATATTTTATCACTAGAATTGCATTAATTATTGCAGAATATCCCGATAAAGCTGTTATCACTACAGCCAATGAACATGATCGCAGGCAGCTGGAAGTACTTGTGGAGCGAGGAGCGATGTATGTATTTGACCGTGGATATGTAGACTATGAGCGTTTCGATAGAATGATGGATGATGGATTTTTTTTCGTTTCAAGACTGAAGAAAAACGCAGTCTTTCGTGAAATAGAATACTTTACTCTTCCTAAAGAAAAGTCCTGTTTTATCAGATAAAATGGTTGTTCTAGGCACTTCACAGAATCGTGCTGAAAATGTGTTTCGTATTCTTGAAGTTAAAGACACGAAAGGAACGATTCTATTTTTAATCACGAATAGATTCGATCTTCCTGCCGAAAAGATTAGTCAAATTTACCGTTCACGCTGGGCCATAGAGTTATTTTTCAAATGGTTAAAGCAACATGTTAGGATCAAAAAATTTTATGGTATGAGTGAAACGGCTATTCAAAATCAAATCTTCTTGGCTCTGATCGTTTATTGTTTACACGTGCTCATCCGTTTAAAAATGAAAAGCAATAAATCCATTCTGCAAATTAGTCGTTGACTGAAAGCAGCAATATGGAAGCCAGATTACATTTGGCTGCGTCGAGTCTCGGCAAGAGCAGCCCCTTAATCATGCAAATGTCGTAGTTGCTCAGTATGTAAATGTATATATTTACCAAATGGACAGTGTCACCTTTTCTTTAGGTTTTGTCTTTTTGGCAAAAAATGAAGAAAAGATATTGACGAAATATTATAACAATATTTATGCAACGCTAGTGATATTTTATATTTATTTTACATTGGTTTATAAACTAAATGAGCGAAGTATAAGCCAAATCAAGCTGTTTATAGTCCGAGGTTCATTTATCTTGTTTTGTTGTTAAAGAAACGAATTTTGATATTGGATTGTTATTGCATAAGAAAAAACCAGCCTCTCCAAAATACATAGTAAAACACTTGTACTTTAGAAGAAAATACATGATAATGAAAGCGCTTTAAAATGTGTTCAGGCAGAACACAAATTACTTTTTACGATGATATGTATAGTGTAGCGAATGATCGCCCGTTTGTAAATTAATTTGTTGAAAAATTTTGTTTTTTTATGCGGAGAGCTAGTTTTTCGTTCTATTTCTATGATATTATCAGCTTAATAGAAAGATGCCTCATCGGTGGATCGGCACTCCCCAAAGAAAGGGGGTGCTTAGTATGACTATATACGAGTCTCTTCAACTTATGATTACTTTTACAATGCTCGTCTTAGTCATAAAAGAAAAGAAATAATCCACCCTTGAGGTCACGACTCAAATTTCGGGTGGATTTTTTGCAATTCACTTTAAATAGGTCGATCCCCTTTGAAGGGAACTTTCTATTGCATGGCTGCTTATGCGACAACATTGGCAGCCTTTTTTAGTATATTCATTCTTGTATCTTTATTATACACGAAATGAGCAAATTTTTTCAACTTATGTAAGAACTTCTCGACATAGTGATAAAACCAATACTTTCAGTGCTCTACTGATGTACGCTTATTCCACTACCGTGGTATTGATTAGTGGCCTCCACTTTTTTAGTAAGGCTCTAAAGAGCCCTACTAAAAAATTATTATCTAATCTTATCCATAAGAAGGTCTCTTTTCATGATATATGCCTGGAAGCATAAAATTATCATAGAGTATTTTACACATACGAGAACACTCCTTCTAAGGCTCCAATGAAAGAATAATCCAGATGTAATCGATCACCCCCGATAAGATGGCAAGCATTCACTTTTACCCGCCTCTTAAAAACCCAATGGATTATTCCAATTACTAAACAACGTCCCCACCTTGACAATTTTATGCTATTTTATAATTTATTTTACATGTCAGTGACCAAGGAAGTAGCTTGTCCTCATTCCAGATCATGTATAAATTAAACGATTATTGCAGGTATGTCTCGGCTAGCTTAATTAAGTCGCCTTTGTTTAATGTACCTGCTTGAGCGTCGATATGGTATTGAATATTATGTTTATCGATAAATGTAATGCTTTTTGCTTCTTTGGATTCCCCGTAAAGCATTTCTACTCCCTTTACAGAGATTTTTTCCATTTTTACATCAAATTCCTCAGGCATGTATACCGTAGTTAACTCATCAGATTTGGCGATATTAACATAAATTCTCTTCTCGTCCTTCTCGTATGAGCTAACAATATTCCAATTATCTTTAGATAGTTCTAAAGGCATCATTGCATAACCTGCATTTGATTCCTCTGCTTGCTTTCGCAGCTCTTCAGTTGCAGCCTCCTTGTCTTTAGGAAGCACTGGATCAAAGGAGACATTTGCATTTTCAAATTTAAAATCTTTCACACTGTCCAAAATCTTAGCCGAATGGTCTGCCATTTTGGTACGGAGTGCTGACACATCGGTAAAGGTTTCATGCTTACGTCTAATATCTGTTTGCTTTGTTGGATTGTGTAAATCGATATAAAACATAGCTGCTGAACCAGATTGTAACAACTCCTCCGCTAATTGATGGCTCATCGCTACGCGGTTCATTTCTTCTTTATTATATGAAAATTGATCCTTTTTCGATGGTTTTACCTCATAGACTACTTCACCCTGCTTGTTTGTTAATGATTGATAGTCCACCGCTGCTAAACCTGTTGATGTCGTAAACAACATTCCTGCTGCTACCAACAAACCTACTTTATATTTCATAAAAATATCGCTCCTTTTCTTTTTGTTCAGCATATCTCTGCTGATAATATAAGACATTGCCTGATGTACGTATTCATCAAAATAATTAGCTTCAATCCGTAGATCTACGGGGTTATTTTTCCTTCTTTTCTCGATAAAAGAAAGAAATATTTTTACCAGTTTACACTTGCAACCACATCAATACATTTAATTGTAGACAATCTTATACAACCAAGCGCCAACTCAAAAATCTGACGTAGATCAACATCCATCCATATTATTCACCCCCTTTTACCCTATATAACGAATCATGTACACTAAAATGTGACAGTAAAAATAAAAAAAGAATCATGTTTGTAGTTGTTTCTCCTTACTACGAAAAGGGAATACACATCAACTATCACGTAAAGATAATTTATATCATTTCCATCATATTTTTTTACTATGAAAATTTGATCCTATTTATTTTGTGGACTTATACATCTATCATTCAACTGATAACTACTTTATTAATACCTTTTAAAAAATTGCAATGAAATAATATACATAAATTGTCTACTTTAAAAAAAACGGACGATTATGCTCGTTTATCATCGTTTTACATGTCAGTAACCCAGGATTTGTAACTTGTCCCCATTCCTAAACTAAACGATTATTGCAGGTATGTCTCGGCTAACTTAATTAAGTCACCTTTGTTTAATGTACCTGCTTGAGCGTCGATATAGTATTGAATATTATGTTTATCGATAAATGTAATACTTTTTGCTTCTTTGGATTCCCCGTAAAGCATTTCTACTCCCTTTACAGAGATTTTTTCCATTTTTACATCAAATTCCTCAGGCATGTATACCGTAGTTAACTCATCAGATTTGGCGATATTAACATATATTCTCTTCTCTTCCTTCTCATATGAGCTAACAATATTCCAATTATCTTTTGATAGTTCTAAAGGCATCATTGCATAACCTGCATTTGATTCCTCTGCTTGCTTTCGCAGCTCTTCAGTTGCAGCCTCCTTGTCTTTAGGAAGCACTGGATCAAAGGAGACATTTGCATTTTCAAATTTAAAATCTTTCACACTGTCCAAAATCTTAGCCGAATGGTCTGCCATTTTGGTACGGAGTGCTGACACATCGGTAAAGGTTTCATGCTTACGTCTAATATCTGTTTGCTTTGTTGGATTGTGTAAATCGATATAAAACATAGCTGCTGAACCAGCTTGTAACAACTCCTCCGCTAATTGATGGCTCATCGCTACGCGGTTCATTTCTTCTTTATTATATGAAAATTGATCCTTTTTCGATGGTTTTACCTCATAGACTACTTCACCTTGCTTGTTTGTTAATATATTATAGTGAACTGCTGCTAAACCTGTTGATACCGTAAACAACATTACTGCTACTACCACCAAACTTACTTTATATCTCACAAAAAATCGCGCTTTTTCTTTCTGTTCCGCATATAGTTTCTTCATTACCTTTCCAGTCAAGTCAACATCGGGGAGCTGTTGGTCATAAAAAAGTTTTCTTAAGTCCTTATCATCGTCCAATCTCATATTGTTCCACTCCCTTCACTTGAGCATAGTACTTACGGAATTTTGCCGCCGACCGCTCGTATTTTTTTCGCAGATTGGCGTTGCTTTGGTTAAGAATTAAACTAATTTCTTGATAACTCTTCTCCTCAACACAGCGTAAAATTAACAAGTTCCGCTCTTCAGCTGATAATCTCAACATTGCCTGATGGACGTATTCATCAAAATAATTGGCTTCAATCTGTAGATCTACGGGTTTATTCTCCTTCTCATCGCGATAAAAGAAAGGAAGATATTTTGCCAGTTTTCGCCTTCGAATCACATCAATACATTGATTATAGGCAATCTTATACAACCAAGCGCCAAACGGGATATCTTGGTTATACTTCTTTAAGTTGCGAAATGTCTTTAAAAACACTTCTTGTCCGCTGTCCTCAGCCTCAGAATAATTGCCTAGCATATGATAACAATAAAGAAAAATCGATTTTTGATATACTTGCATGATTTTCTCAAATTTTTCAATATCACCATCTAATACATCAGCAATAATCTGACGTAGATCAGCATCATCCAAATTATTCACCCCCTTTACCCTATACAACGAACGAGCTACACGAAAATGTGACAGGAAAAAAAATAAATAGTACGCCAAGAACACAACAAAAGACATAAAAGCGGCCGCGTCCGGTTTAATTGGATTTAGCTACTTTAAGCGAGTGATGAAAGGAAATAAGCAAGCGAGTTATCAATTGATAAGCCGGAATGAGCGAAGTATAAGCTAAATTCATTGGTTTATAAACCAAATGAGTAATGCATAAGCCAAATCAAGCTGTTTATTGTCCGAGGTTTTATCTTGTTGTGCTGTTAAAGAAAAGAATTTAAAACTGGATTGTTATGCATGAGAAAAAACCAGCCTCTCCAAAATACATAGTAAAACACTTTTACTTTGGAAGAAAACCGGTTTATCCATTTGTTCTTATCTTTGTAAAGAATCATTCATTCCCAATAAGCAACCGTCCGCCTTTTCATCATACTGCGATATTGCGCCGTTGATTTTGGCAGCACTTTGTTCGTCTTATGATCGAAGACGACACCGTATTTCCGAATTAAGTCGAGTTCGTCAATTTCACCGTTCAAATACATATCCTCTATTCTCTCCACTCTTTCTTCCAACCATTTTTTGCGATTGACCCGAATATATGCACGAGCAGTTTTTGTTGCTTCTTCATCAATCTCAAACAAGTCTATTTCACGATCAATTTCACGAATGACGACACCATAATCTTTTTCTGCTCGTTCGATGGATACATATTCATCTATCACATCTTCCAACACCGCATTAACATCACGTTTTAGTGGATCGCCTAGTCCCCCGCCGCCCGCAGATGGACGTGTGAAAGAATCACCGTATTTCACTTGTACATTGGAAAAAATCGCTCCTAAAAATGTTTGATCCTCTCTATCTGCATTTAACCAAGCGCCATTTGGAGAAGAAGGAAGCCCGCCAAATAGTCCCCATGTCACAGACCTCGCACGATCACAGCAATAAGACATGACTGTATTTTCAATCTTTGTCAGTGTGCCGCCTTTTTCGACACCGCAGCCGCCACGATATTGGCCAGGCCCCCCTGAGTCAATCATCATTTCATGCTTTGTCGTCACAACGGGAGACAAACGTTCCTGCCCTTCACAAGGTTGAATGCTTAAACCGACACCAAATACTGGGGAAAGTGCATTCGCTCCATCGCGGTCATGTCTGCCTCCATGGCCGCCTGCCATCCAGTCATACCACATAAAATATTTTTTTTGCGCCTTTCTTGTGTCCCAGCCACCGATTAATAGATACTCAAGATTAAAGGAGCAAGCAAGTGCACGATCTGGAATAAGATGAGACCATAATTCAAAACAAGTATTCATCACCTTTTCATAGGCGCCAGAACAAAAACCCGTCACTGCAATTGGCCATGGCGCATTTACAACAGAATTTTCCGGCAAATGAACATGGACGACACGATAAAAACCTGAATTCAACGGAATATCGGGGAAAAAGGTTTTCGTTCCAGCGTAAACTGCAGATAAAGATGCGCCATAGCCAGCATTTAAAAAGCAGCCAATGTATGGATGAGAATCACTTAAATCGTAAACGACTTCATCTTCTTTTATGGTCATTTTCACTCTGATTGGAATTAACCCGTCTCCTATATCGGGGTCCATATCGATATAATCTTCGGATTCCCACGTGCCATTAGGAAGTTCTCTTAATTTCGCCCTCGTTAAACGCTCTACATAATCCTGCACCTCTTCAAAAGCAATGAGTACCGTTTCTAGGCCATATTTTTCAATTAACGAGATTAATTGCTGTTCACCTACTTTTGTCGCTTCTACTTGCGAACGCAAATCACCTAATCGTTCTGCTGGCACCCGCATGTTCGAAACGAGAAGATTCGCTACATCTTGCAAATATTCACCTTTCCGGTATATTCTAATCGGTGGGATTCTCATTCCTTCCCCATAATGATCCTTTGACTTAATATCAAACGATCCCGGTACAGAACCGCCGACATCAGCCCAATGTCCATTTACTTGCATCATCGCAATCATGTTCTCGTTGTAAAATACAGGCTTCACTACTCTTGTATCGTTAAAATGAGTACCGCCTCTGTACGGGTCGTTAATAAGAAAAATATCCCCAGGCTGAATATCTGCAGGGAAATCTTCGAGTACTGCTTGTGCTGTCAAGTGCAGTGTCCCGACATGAACGGAAATATCCTGTGTTCCCTGCATCACAGTATTGCCTTTCGCATCACAGAGAGCTGAACTAAAATCACGGTTATAAATAACGAAAGAATAACATGTACGAAGCACTTGCTCAGACATTTGATCAACAAGATTCACAAACGCGTTTTTCAAAACCTCAAACGTAACAGGATCTAACTTGCTTTGAAATGCCGGTGTCGCAGTAGACATGAACATTGCTCCTTTCTTTATAAAAAAATCGATTATTCTGAATAAGGAAAATAAACGTCCTATCCTTTTTCGTTCAAAATGATTCGTACGTCATTAAAATATTTTGATATTCATCGACTTTAGCAAAAAATGCAGGTGGAACGACAACAGTGGAATCAAGCTGTTCAATAATAGCTGGGCCCGTGATTGGAAGATTAGTAGGTATCGATGCTCGCTCATAAATGGACGTATCGACAAACCCTCCTGCTTCTTCAAAGAAGACACTTCTTTTTTCTTTTACTGCGGCAGCTAATGAACCCTTTTTTATGATCTTCGGAAGCGCCGGTTTTGCAACTGTACCAATCGCAGCGACTCGCAGCCCGTATATTTCTACTTGCTGCTTTACATCAGAAAAAGCAAACTCTCTCTCATGCTCCTGATGAAAACAATCAAGTGCAGCCTCCATCGTGCGAATGGGCCTGCCTACTGTGACAGCTAATGAACGCCATTGGCCAGCATACCGCATATCAATATAACGAACAAATTGCATCTGTTCTTGAGACAGCCCCTCCTCTTTTAATAGTGCATGCGCTTCTTTCTCCATTTCCATAAAGGCTGCTTCTAATGTTTCGGCGTTTAATTCATCGGCTTGAGCAAAATAGGTTCTCGTCACATCATGCTGTACATCAACGAGTAAACAGCCCATTGCTGCAGCAACACCTGAATGAGGAGGAATAATTACAGTCGGAATCCCCATTTCTTTTGCCAAGTAAGCACCGTGGAGCCCCCCAGCTCCTCCAAAGGCTACAAGAGCAAATTCACGCGGGTCGTAGCCTCGACGGACTGAAATTAAACGAAGCGCATCACACATATTTGCATTTGCTACTTTCAGAATCGAATTTGCAGCTTCGGCTGTATCCAACTGAAATGGCTTCCCGATATGTTTGCGCACTGCTTCGATCGCTGTTTCTTTATCTAGCTGCATTTGGCCGCCTAACAGCTTCGTATTCAATCTCCCTAACACCAGGTTTGCATCAGTATTTGTCGGTTCAGTGCCGCCAATTCCATAACAGACAGGACCCGGCTCGGCCCCTGCACTGTGCGGACCATTACGAAGCGAACCTCCTTCATCAATCCAAGCAATACTTCCTCCTCCAGCACCAATTGTTAAGATTTCAATGCTAGGAAAACCAATCGGGTAGCCATACTCAATATACCAATCGGTCGTCACTCGCAAATTTCCTTCATACATCAACGAAATATCTGTACTTGTTCCTCCCATATCAAAGCCAATTGCATGTTGATAGCCACATAACTGTGCAATATATTTACTCGCAATTGCTCCAGCTGCAATCCCAGAGCTAGCAAATCGAGCTGCATAACGCGGCACAGTTTCAGATGTCATAACACCCCCGCCCGAATGAAGAACGAGAATATCCCCATCATAACCGAGATCCTTCATCTCATCTTCTAATTTTTGAATATAATGGCTTATAGTTGGCCCTAATACAGCATTCACGATCGTCGTACTCATACGCTCATGCTCAAAAATTTCCGGAAGTATTTCACTAGATGTACAAATGTATACATCCTCTCCTAAAACGTCTTGAAGCAGCTGCTTCACTTTTAATTCGTGTTCGGCATTTACGTAAGCGTTCATGAAGCAAATAGCAACAGATTGGACATTTCTTTTTTTCAATATTTTCCCTAGCGCTTTCACTTCTTCAGGTTGGATTATTTCTAAAATATTGCCTGCATAATCAATGCGCTCCGATACTTCAAAGCGATCACGGCGCTTAATATATGGAGGTGCAACATCATCATATGCATCCCAAAGATTCAATCTTGTTCCTCTCCGTATTTCAGGTACATCTCGAAACCCTTTTGTTGTAATCAGTGCGGTTCTGGGCAACTTTCTTTCGATTAAAGCGTTCGTTCCAACCGTCGTCCCATGAGAAAATAGTGAAATACGCCCACCGTCTACATTCGCCTTCTTTATTCCTTGAATAATGCCTTTTTCTGGGTTGCTAGGCGTTGACGCCGTTTTCGCAATAAAAGTTGCTTGATTCTTTTCGTTAAAAACAAACACATCCGTAAACGTACCTCCAACATCTACTGCAACGCGATATTCTGACAATACAATCCTCTCCTTCTGATAAATTCATGAATGATGCTTTAAAAGATTCTGGTAAAATAAAAAATCGTTTCCTTTTATAGACTGAACATTCTCATTTTTTGGATCATGCAGCTTTTTAACCTGCATCTCCTTTCTATCTGTGCATTCCCCATGAAAAGGAGACAAAATAAATAAAACCAGTTGTATTATCCAAACTGTCATTGAATAATAAAACTGGCTACGACCTACTTTCACATTCAGTAGGTTCACAGTTATTTTATCAAGAAGAAAATGTCTTCGTATATGTAATAGTCTTAAGCTATTTCGAATTAAAACCATGATCATATCCCAAATAAAGGGTTGCTTCACGGGAATAAACAGGGCAAACTGTTTTAAGTGAAGTCACATGATGAGTACATTATATTCCAACAGCTATTGTTAGTCAAATCTAACTTTTCAGAACTTTCGTTTATGTTATTGGTTCATTTTATCGTCTCACAAGTTGCTCCTCGTGCACGTCTCTAATCATTTATATTCTTATAAATGAATCTTACAACCCGCTCATAATATGAATTTTCATGTGGCACTAAATCATTTTTACCTACGATCTTATTTAAGAAAATTTTTTCTCCACGCTTATTTATTTTAAAGCCTTCGATTCTTATTTCGTCTTTTTCTTCTAGCCACAAATCATAAAAATGTTCAAGTTTCGCTTTAAATAATCCAGAAACTTCCTCTTTTTGTAGATGGAATTCATCAAAAGCCTTTTTACTATGATATAAAAAAACGTGAGCTAATTCTTTATCAATAAACCCCTCATTTATCATACTATCCTTTATAACACCTAATGGCACGAGTTTATCAAAAGTAACATCAATACCAAGTTCTTCTTTCACCTCTCTGATACCATCTTCTATCGTTTCATGAGCTACTAGATGTCCAGCAGCCGTAATATCTAAAAGGTTTGGATAATCCTCTTTTTCTTCACTGCGAAGTTGTAGATAGATATAATCCTTTCCGTCTTCATTACTAATAAACCAACAATGAAAGGACTCATGCCAATAGCCAATTGTGTGTACATCTTTACGAGCAGCAACTCCAATATGGTTGCTGTCCTCATCAAATATTTTCATTAATTCGTTTTCCATTGTGTATTCTCCTTGCTTATATAAAAGGATCACAAATCGCTATATATTTCAATTCAATAGATAGCCATATAAATAATACTAGGGGGAGTCCACCTCCTGATCAGCCAATTATGGCTATTATAACAGACATTCTTTGTTATCTAATAGAATAGATATCCGTTCGCCGCTGTGAAAAGCAAGGAATGTTTTTGCGAACCTCTTCAATATGTTTCAGATCAATATTCGTGACTGTAACGCCTTCTTTTTCTGGCGACCTTGAAATGACTGTTCCAAACGGATCAATTACCATACTGTTGCCATAATGGATCCGATTCGGTATATGAGAGCCAATCTGCCCAGGGGCAATAATAAAACATTGATTTTCAATTGCACGGGCCCTTAACAACACTTCCCAATGGTTCATGCCCGTATACATCGTAATAGCAGCAGGAACAAAAATAATCGATGCTCCTCTTAAAGCAAGCTGTCTATAAAGCTCTGGGAAACGAAGATCATAGCAGATTGTCAGGCCGACCTTGCCAAAAGACGTATTAGCGCAAACAACATGATCACCTGGAATAATCGTGTCCGATTCTTTCGCTGACACTCTCCCCTCAATCTCAATATCAAATAAGTGCAGCTTGCGATATTTAGCAATCACATTACCTTGTGGGTTGATGAGTACACTCGTATTATATGCTTTTTCTCCATCTCCTTCTTCAAGGATGCTTCCACAATGAATATACATGCGGTGTTCTCTTGCCTTTGCAGCGAGCATACTAATCGTCTCCCCTTCAATTTCTTCTGCATAAGCAACCTTATGTTCATCTTCGCTTAAATGATTTACATATTCCGGCATCGATACTAAATCAGCACCTTCGGCTTTTGCTTCCTCAATATATTTTATTATTTTTTTCATATTGGTATTTTTATGATCGATTGAATTTATTTGAATAACACCAATCTTCACCTTATGATCTCCTCTCAGTGAAACCGTTTCGTTAATGTGTTAATTGAATGCATCACTTATCGAGCGACATCACTATTTTGATTACACATGCATATGTAAGCTATTGTTGTCGTTTTCAAGAACGCCATGAATTCAATTCTTTAGTCGTTTTACATTTTTTCAACAACTTCTTTTTTAGTTTGAAATAATTTGCTAGTATTGTATATGAAATGTCATACATGCTTCTCATCGCTTTCATATTGAACTTCTTAGAATCTCCATTTCCGAAACATAAACAATAAACCTCTCAGCCTACTACCAAATGAACTTTTATGTCTTGAAAAGCTCCATATTACCGAATATCAATTTTTTATCTCTTTTATGAATACGCTTACATAATGTTTAATCGCATGCTTTGAATCAACATGTAATGATATTTATTCCTTCCGACACACAATTTGAATGTCAAGATCCATTTTAGAATCATTTTGTTCAAAAGTCAACACAATTAGCGTGTAAATAATCATATTTCACACGCATTGTGTTAAAATGTTTGATCATGGAAAGGATGACGATATATGGAAGGTTTTGGACAGCGTTTAGCAAATCTTCGTGAGAAAAGTGGATATTCCAAAAAAGACATTAGTATCATGCTGGGCTTTACTGCGAATGTGTTTGGAACATATGAAAGAGAAGAAAGGCGGCCATCTTTAGAAACAATTATTAAAATAGCAGATTTTTTTGATGTTTCTTTGGATTACTTAATTAGAGGCAAAGAATATCAACAGCGAAATCAACCCTTGTCCTATCAATTGAATCAACTCGTTGTGAGAGAGCTTTTAGAAAAAGGAATTGAGCATCCATATTTTTTACAAAAAGACAAATGGAAACAATTGTCGCAGGCTGACATTAAAGAGCTTGAAAATCATTTCGAATGGGTCGTCAAAAAAGCAGAAATGAGAGATAAAAAGTTATAATCCCTTACAAAAATACACCTTCATATTCCCTTTTATTCAGATATCATTTATACGTGGACACTAACTGTCGGTGATCCTAAATAAATGGATGCCGACAGTTAGTATGGAACAGCGAAACAACCTAAACAAAGTTCTCTTATTTTGACATAATGGCAGGGGTTGCGATCCAATTGCTTTGAAATAAAAAACAAGAAATTTTCTTAGGCTGCGCTGTTATGTAGAGCATGAGGCTATAGCTAAAGAAAAATATAAAGGCTATTGATAAAAAATCTGCTGAACGTCTCTTTTGTAGTAACGGGCAATTTTTATCTTTATATCGTCTCGTGGAACTCTCTGGCTGTTTTCGTACATTTGCAATGCACTAACGCTGATTCCAAGTGCTTCTGCCACTTCTTCGCGTGATCTGGGCCCTCGCAGCTTTATTAAACGCTTAGCAATAAACTGCTTATTCAATTTCTCCACCTCCACGCACACAATTTGTGTGTTCACATTCTATGTTAATTTTATTTGAGGAAAAAGTCAACACAAAAAGAGTGTTTATAAACATATTTCACACGAAGTGTGTTATTATATTAGAATAGGGAGGGATCTGTTTGGAAAGCTTTGGAATGAGATTAGCAAAGTTACGAGAAGAAAGTGGACTTTCAAAAAAAGAGATTAGTATGAAGCTTGGTTTTACGGCGAATGTTTTTGGCACTTATGAAAGAGAAGAAAGAAGGCCAACATTAGAAACATTAGTGAAAATGGCTGACTTCTTCCATGTTTCATTGGACTACCTCATTCGTGGACAAGAATATCAATACCAGAACAATGCCTTCAACAATGACATTCATTCGTTGGTTATAAGAGAGCTGATGGATAAAGGAATCAAACCGTACTTTTTGCAAGATGAAAAATGGAAACTGTTATCAGAAGCAGATATACAAGAATTAGAAAATCACTTCGAGTGGGTCGTCAAAAAAGCAGAAATGAGAGCAGATAAAAAGAAAAATGAAGATAAGTCTAGCTGATATGTAAACGCGTTCATGATCCTCTTTCCACCATTATAGCAAACATATGTTCTTGAAACAAGTACAAAAATAGGTGGAGGTGCTGCTCCACCATATTTGATATTTTTACAATAACTTTCCCCTTCACTCATTCTATCGTTTCTTTCTATCATTTAGTTGTCACTAGTTTTTCTTATCGTACAACTTTAAAATACAAAAAGAACCACATCATAAAAAATGAAAAGCGGGTTCTTCGTAAGTAGGCCACTTTTCATTTTTATAGAAGAACATTGCACATTCATATATGGCTATGCACTGCGATCGACAGTTGTCATTTCTCCAATTGTTGTCCACGTTGCTGCCAGCCGTTCACTTTCTGATATTTTGTGGAGCTTTTCCATTCTCTTTAACACAACTGCTTGTCTTGAAATCGCCAACTCTGGATCATTGATTGGCGAATAATGCTCTGGTGCTTTCGGCAGTGCCGCCAGCATCGCAGCCTCGCTTAAAGTAATCGTTTCTAAGTTTGGATCATTTTCCTTCACTGTTTTTCCAAAATAAAAATGAGCTGCTTCGTCGATGCCATATATGCCATGTCCAAAATAAATGGTATTTAAGTAAGCAGTCATGATTTCTTCTTTCGTATATATTCTTTCCAAATGAACCGCAATGAACAATTCTTTCAATTTGCGTTCAAGCGATTTCTCATTCGTTAAAAAATTGTTTTTTGCAAGCTGCATCGTAATGGTACTGCCGCCTTGGACATAGCCTTTTGACATGACATCCTTGCTAATTGCACGTACAATAGCAATCGGATCGACACCTAAGTGATAATTGAAACGGTGGTCTTCTATACTCACAAACGCATCTTCTACATAAGCCGGCATTTGCTGTACAGACACAACACTTTCTTTATTCAAGCTGTCTTCAAAGGCAGCAAATTTGCTTTTATCTACAAGGGCACTCCCGATAAATGCTGAAAAATAATAAACAACAACGAGAAAACATACTAGACCCAAGAGCAATTTTCTTCCTTTTCGTTTTTTTACTGTTGGAACATGTCTCCTTCGCGCTGTTTTTTCACGTGAAAGATGAGCTTGATTCATATGGATATCCATGTGAAGCATCTCCTTTACTAGTGGGCGTTTAAAAAAGTATGCATACAATTATGTTCACCGAGAAAACTGCTGCTTGTATAAAAACGCAGTAATACTTTTTAACTGGATCTCCGAAAAGAATTCTCCCACTTCTAAATGTGAAGGGCATAGCCCAATGAAAGTGGGAGATGAATTTTCGGTTGGCATAAGCCAAAAGATTGTTCTATGATTGGTCTATATAATATGGAGTTTGATAGCACTATAAA